>NZ_JOEE01000001.1 GCF_000720925.1 Phycicoccus jejuensis
CGTGCGGGTCGTCGGCGACGAGGTCAACTCCGCGCCGACCCTGCGGCCCGGTGGCGCCCAGCTCACCCAGCGGCGCTACCCGGTCATCGCGGGCAAGCGCCTGTCGGTGCCGGTCCTCGCCGACTGGCGCGACCCCGAGAACGACACGCTCGCCGCGCGGGCCGACGTCGAGGGGGCGGTCGTCGACGGCGGCGGCCGCGTCACCGTCACCGCCCCGGGCGAGGAGGGCCGACAGCCCATCGGCTACGTCGTCAGCGACGGCCGCGGCGGTGAGACCCGGGGCAGCGTCAACGCCCGCGTGCTCTCGACCACCGGCGACAGCACGTTTGTCGCCCCCCGCACCCAGCCGGATGCCGTGCGCGGCGTCGTGGGCAAGCCGCTGCAGGTCGAGCCGCTGGGCAACGACATCGCCGGCGCCGACCCGGGGGAGCCGGACGCGTCGCTGCGGCTGCGCTCCGAGGTCCGGCCGCGTGACGGCGGCCGTCGAGACCACCGACGACTCGCAGTGGCTCCAGCCCTCGATCTACCAGGGCCGATGGGTCCGGCTCGAGGCCCGCGACCCCGCGCCCGCCGGCACCGAGGGGCGCCGCGGCACCATCCGGTACACGGTCAGCGACGGCACGCAGCGCACGACCGGCCAGGTCGAGGTGCTCCAGCAGGGTCCGCTCGCCGACTCCCTCCCCCTCGTCGAGGACGACAAGGCGACCGTGCGCGAGGGCGACAGCGTGAGCATCCCGGTGCTGGACAACGACACGATGGCCGACGGCATCCCGCTGCGCCTGGACCCCGGCTCGGTCAAGGTGGTCAGCAAGGGGGACGCCCAGCGCGCCTTCGCCTCCGGCAACGTCGTGCGCTACGTGCCCGAGGCCCGCGGCCTCCGTGCCCCCAAGTTCGTGACGATCGAGTACGCCGCCTACGCCGAGGGCAGCAAGGAACGCGCCCAGACCGCGCGGGTCCGGGTGCAGGTCAACCCTCTCCCGACCGCGCAGCAGGTCAACCAGGCCCCGGTCGCGCGCAGCTTCACGGCCACGGTCACTGCCGGCGACCCCCTGACGATGACCATCCCGACGTTCGGCGTCGACCCCGACGGCGACTCGGTGTCGGTCACCGGCGTGGTCGGCAGCGACGGCGGTCCGGTCGACCTGCGCCTCGGCCGCGTGGTCGGCACGGGTCCGACCACCATCCGGTACGAGGCCTTCCCGCTCGCCGCGGGTACCGAGGTCATCACCTACGAGGTGCGCGACCGCTTCGGCGCCACGAGCCGCGCGTTCGTGCGGGTCGGCGTCGTGCAGCCCGGCGACCCGCAGCCCCCGGTGGCGGTGCCGGACGAGGTCTTCGCCGCGCCCGGCAAGACGGTGACCGTCAAGCCGCTCGTCAACGACCTCATCGCCCGCGGCGACGTGGTCGACGTGCAGACCGAGGGCCTCAACCCCGCCGGCGAGCTGAAGAAGTGGACGGTCGACGCCGACCACACCGTCCGCACGAAGGTCCCCGAGGACACCTCGTCCCTTCACCAGCTCGTCTACGGCATCAGCGACGGGCTCTTCGACCCCTCCCGCGCCACGGTGCTCGTGCGCCCGGTGGCCGGCTACACCAACCCGCCGGTGGCCAACGACGACGTCGCGGCGCCGAAGCCGGGGGAGACCTCGACGGTGGTCGACGCGCTGGCCAACGACACCGACGTCGACTCCGACCCCGCCACGCTGCGGGTCAAGGAGGTCCTCTCCCCGGACGCGCAGGTCACGCCCGACGGTCGGGTCAGCGTCAAGATCCTCGACCACGCCTACTCGGTGCCGTACGTCATCGTCGACGAGGACGACGAGGAGGCGATGGCGCTCATCCACGTGCCGACCGGCGCCAACGGGCAGCCGTTCGTCGTGGCCGGCTCGCTCATCACGATGGACCCCGACTCGTCCAAGACGGTCAACCTGGGCGACCACGTGCGCTCCCCGCGCGGTCGGGTGGTGTCGGTGACGACGGCCTCGACGGTCTCGGCCTCGCCGGCGGAGAACCTCTCGGTCAGCCTGGGCGACAACCGGACCCTGCAGCTGACCTCCTCCAACGGGTATGTCGGTCCGGCGGCGGTGATGCTGGAGGTGACCGACCAGAGCGCGGTGGGCCAGAAGGACTTCGGCACGGCGTACGTGTCGGTGCCGGTGCAGGTCGGTCCGTTGGTGCCGCTGCTGCGCTGCCCCGACGGGGCCGTCACGGTGACCGCGGGCGGCCTGGACCGCACGGTCGACATCCCGACGGTCTGCCACGCCTGGCTCCCGGTCGGCATGACGTTCGACGACATCGACTACGAGGCCCGCTGGCAGACCGAGGCCGACGCCGACCTCGAGGTCGACGGCCAGGGCAACCGCCGCCTCACCCTCCACGCCGACGCCGACGCCCAGACCTCCACCGGCAAGGTCGAGATCTCCTCGCGCGGGATGACGCAGCCGTCGACCCTCACCGTCCGGGTCGTCGGCGCCGACGCCCAGGGCCCGGCCCGGCTGCGCCCCATCTCGGTCTCCGGGCTCGAGGAGGGGCAGTCGCGCACCGTCGACGTCTCCGGCTACCTCGACTCGCCGCTCTTCGCCCCGACCTGCGCGATCGTCAGCGCCACCGTCGAGTCGGGCTCGGGCATCACCGCCTCCTCCGACGGCTGCTCCCTCACGCTCACCGCCGGCGACCGGCCCTCGCCGACCGCGTCGATCGGCCTCGTCGTCACCGACGGCCCGCGCCGCGAGACCTCCGGCCGGGTCACCGTGACGATGCTCGGCCGGCCCGACCCGCCGCGCCAGGTGCAGGCCGTCGCCGACCGCGACGCCGGTGGGCAGGCGCGCGTCCGCTGGCTGCCGCCCACGTACGACGGCGGGTCGGTCGTCACCGGCTACGTCGTGCGCTGGAGCGGCGGCTCGTCGGGCGAGCAGACCTGCTCGGCGTCTCCGTGCACCATCCAGGGCCTGACCAACGGCCAGGACTACACCTTCACCGTCGCCGCGGTGAACGGCATCGGCGAGGGGGAGCCGTCGGCGCCCAGCGCGGCCGTGCGCCCCGACCGGCTGCCCGAGGCCGTGTCCGGCGTCCGGATGGTCTCGCGTGGCGACGGCACCCTGACCATCGCCTGGGACCAGCCGGTCAACGAGGGCAGCGCCCTGCGCAAGTACGTCGTCCGGCTCATCTCCTCGACCGGGCAGACCAAGACCCAGGACGTCGCCGCCGCGACCCGCCAGGCCACGGTGACCGGCCTGGACAACATGGCCGAGCAGGACGTGCAGGTGCAGGCGTGGAACGAGCTCGGCGCGGGCCAGTTCGGCCCGGCCGTGACGATGCAGTCCGCCGGCACGCCACCCGCGCTCCCGGCCCCGAAGATCACTGCCAGCGGCCCCGGCCCGGCCCAGGACTCGGCGACGCTCACCATCTCGTGGGAGCAGGGCAGCCCCAACGGCCCGCCGACGACCGGCTACACCCTCTACCAGCAGGTCGGTGGGGGCGGCTGGACCGCCGTCGAGACCCTCGCCCCGGACCGCCGCACCACGAAGGTCGTCGTCCCCTACGACGGTCGCGACTACCGCTACACGGTGACGCTGACCAACGGCGCCGACCTCGAGGGGCCCAGGACGAACTCGTCGTCCTTCACCTCCAACGGCGTCCCGTCCGACCCGTCTCTCACCGCGTCGACCCCCGCCGCCGACCGGAAGATCCGCGTGACCGTCACCGTCGGGCAGCCGCGGGCGGCGTCCTTCTCGGTCATCCGGTGGTCGGCCAACGGCGCCTCGGGCACCCACCAGTGCGGGTGCGCGCCCGGCTCGCAGGTGACCTTCGACATCGGCCCGCTCGACACGAGCCCGACCCAGGCGTACAACGTGGCCGTCCGCACCGAGAACTCGGCCGGCGCCTCCTCGAACCCCGCGGCGACCAACGCGACCCCCTACGGCCCGACGCTCTCGCCCTCCGGTCTCGACGGGCGCAACGACGGCACGACCGGCGCGACCTGGACCTGGAACCTGCCGACCAACGGCCGCCCGATCGACGAGGTGCGGCTCTCCGGCGCCGACACCGGCACCTTCGGCGGCAACAAGACGCAGCACTCGATCAGCAAGGGCCCGGGCACCTACACGCTGACCGTCGAGGCGCACTCCGACGCCGGATGGTCCGACCCCGTCTCGCGCCAGGTCACCGTCCCGGCCCCGCCGCCGCCGGACCCGTCGGTCTACAACGTCCGCAAGACCCCGGGGTACATCCCCCCGAACGCCACCGGCAGCTGCACGACGAAGGCGTGCCCCCGCGTCTCGTTCGACGTCAAGGACTTCCCGGGCGGTGGCGGCGGGTGGGACGTGTACTTCATCAGCCGGGCCTCGCCGTCGCCCGGGTTCCACTCGAGCACGCCGTTCAACGTCAGTGGCGACGGCACCGGCTCGAGCACGAACCGCTCCAACTGGAGCTCGCAGGGCTATGTCCTCGACGACGGCAACGGACCCGTCATCGTGCGACTCTGCCGGGGCGGCACGTGCCACGAGTCAGCGCCCACCCCGTGGTGAGCCCCCCCATCCCCCGTTCCGTCGAAAGGACACCCTCCGCATGACCGTCACCACCGACCAGGCCGCCTGGTTCTCGCAGACCTTCGGCGCCATGGTCGCCAACGTCGACAAGGCGGTGCTCGGCAAGGAGCACGTCATCCGTCTCGCGCTGACCTGCATGCTCTCCGAGGGCCACCTCCTGCTCGAGGACTTCCCCGGCACGGGCAAGACGCAGCTCGCGCGGGCGATGGCGGGCACGGTCAAGGGGACGAACTCGCGCATCCAGTTCACGCCGGACCTGCTGCCGAGCGACGTCACCGGCGTGACGATCTACGACCCCAACAGCAAGGTCTTCGAGTTCCACGAGGGCCCCATCTTCGCGACGATCGTCCTCGCCGACGAGATCAACCGCGCCTCGCCGAAGACCCAGTCGGCGCTCCTCGAGGTGATGGAGGAGGGCCACGTCACCGTCGACAAGACGCGCCACTCGGTCGGCGAGCCGTTCATGGTCATCGCGACCCAGAACCCCATCGAGCAGGCCGGTACCTACCGCCTCCCCGAGGCGCAGCTCGACCGCTTCCTCATGAAGACGACACTCGGCTACCCCGACCACGACGCCACCGTCCGGGTCCTGCGTGACGCCGCCACGCGTGACCGCACGCGCTCGCTCGAGCCGGTCGTCACCGCCCAGGTGGTCAGCGACATGGCCGAGCTCGCCGACGGGGTGCACGTCGACGACGCGATCCTCGACTACGTGTCGCGGCTGGCCGAGGAGACCCGTCGCCACGTGAGCATCCGCCTGGGCCTGTCGGTCCGTGGCTGCCTCGCCTTCGTCCGCTGCGCCAAGACGTGGGCGATCAGCCAGGGCCGCGACCACGTCGTGCCCGACGACGTCAAGCTCCTCGCGCAGCCGGTGCTCAACCACCGCCTCCTCGTGACCGCCGAGGCGCAGTTCGCCGGCATCACCGTCGAGCAGGTCATCGACCAGATCCTCGCCGAGGTGGCGCCGCCCACGGAGCGCGTCCCCGCATGAGAGGCGCCCCACGAAGTTCTTCCCCCGCTTCGCTCCTCCAGATACTTCGCGAGGACCCCGCATGAGCGACCCCACCGGGCTGCCCGAGGACGCCGAGTCGACGGTCCGTCGCTCGGACCTCACGCCTCCCCCCGCGCCGCGCGGCGCCGGGGGCGGTGCCGCACGCCCGGTGGACGACGCCGCGGAGGGGGCCACCTCGCGCTCCGCCCGGCGACCCTCCGGCAGGTCCAGGCGACCCCGCGCCGGCCGCCGCCTCGCGCTGCCCCGCCTGCGCACCACCGGCCCCGGCCGGGACGACGCCGGCCGCTCGCGCCCCGCGGCGCGCGCGGCCACCCGCACGCAGACGAGGGCCGACGGCAGCACCCGGACCGTCACGCTGCCCCGCGTCCAGGTGCCGAGCGCCCTCACCGACACCGGCGCGCGCATCCTCGTCCTCACCGGGGAGCGCATCAAGCCGATCGCCGACCAGACCCGCCGCGTCTGGCACCCCGTCGTCGAGGTGCTGCGCTGGGTCTCGCCGCTCGGCTGGACGGTGCTCGTCGTCGGCCTGCTCGCCTGGTGGATGACGGCGCGGTTCGCCTGGGCGGAGCTCGGGATGGTCGCCGCCGCGTGCCTCGTCCTCGTCATCGCCTGCGTGCTGCTGGCGCTCGACCGCGCGAAGGTCCGCATCCGCGCCGACGTCGAGCCGGCCCGCGTCACCGTCGGCGATCCCGCGACCGGTCGCATCGCCGTCACCAACACCTCGAAGCGGGGGATGCTCCCGCTGCTCGTCGAGCTGCCGGTCGGCCGCACCGCCGCGCGCTTCACGTTGCCGGCCCTGTCCGCCGGGCGCACCCACGAGGAGCTCTTCGTCGTCCCGACCTCGCGCCGCGGCGTCGTGCCCGTCGGCCCGGCGACCACCGTCCACGGCGACCCGTTCGGGCTCGTGCGCCGCACCGTGCAGTGGACCGAGCGCTCCGAGCTCTACGTCCACCCGCGGACGATCTCGCTCGACAACCTCGGCGCGGGCCTGCTGCGCGACCTCGAGGGCGAGGTGACGCCCGACCTGTCGATGTCCGACCTCGCCTTCCACGCGCTGCGCGAGTACCAGGCCGGTGACGACCGCCGCTACGTGCACTGGCGCTCCTCCGCCAAGCACGGCCGCCTCCTCGTGCGGCAGTTCCTCGACACCCGCCGCAGCCACCTCGCGATCGTCGTCGACACGACGCCGGAGGTGTACACGAACGACGAGGACGACGTCGAGCTCGCGATCTCGTGCGCCGCGTCGTTGGCGCTGCGCTCCATCCTCGACGAGCAGGACACGACCGTCGTCTGCCACGGCGAGACCGCGTCCCGCACGACCGCTCCGCTGACCCTCGACGCGCTGGCCCGCGCCGAGGTCGGCCCCCTCGACCTCTACGGCTCGGTGGGGCAGGCCGCCGCCCTCGCACCGGACGCGAGCATCGCGGTGCTCGTCACCGGGGTCGAGCGGCCCTTCATCCAGGTGCAGCGGACCCTCGACCAGTTCGAGCCGGAGGTCGTCAAGGTCGCGCTCGTCGTCGACCCCGACGTGCCCGTGGGCGTCCGTCGCCTCGGGTCCATCGTCATCCTCCACGTCCGTGAGCTGACCGACGTCCGCCGTGTCCTCTTCTCCGGAGCGCTCGCATGACCGACCAGCCGTCCACCGATGGCGCCGGCCGCACCGGCCGGCAGCCCAGCCTGGCGACCGCCCTGCGCGGCGGCGAGAAGCGGCGCCCCCGCCGCCGCGCCGCCGACGCACCGTCGGTGTGGCGCAGCCTCGTCCCCGGGCGCGACGCGTCGGTCGACCTCGCCTTCGCGCTCGTCCTCGGCAGCATCGCCCTGCTCGGGATGCGCACCGGATTCCTCGGCGTCGAGTGGGTCGTCGCCGCGTGGTCCGGGCTCGTCCTCGGCCTCGTCGTCGGGCACGTCGCCGGCACGCTGCGCTGGATGGCGCTGACGACCTTCGCCGTCCTCGTCGCGATCTACTTCCTCCTCGGCGGGCCGCTCGCGGTGCGCGACAACCTCCTCGCCGGGTTCGTCCCGACCGGGCAGACCTTCGTCGACCTCGCGACCTGGGCGGTCACCGGCTGGAAGAAGTGGCTGACGCTGCTGCCGCCCGTCGACGCCCGCGGGCCGGTCCTCGCGCTGCCGTGGCTCGCCGGCCTCCTCGGCGGCGCGACGACCCTCGGGTTCGCGCGCCGCTGGGCCAACGTGCCGCTCACCGCGGTGGCACCGCTGGCCCTGCTCGCCGGCTCGATCGCCCTCGGGACGACGCAGCCCGCGGCCCTGCTCGTCCAGGGCGTCGGCTTCGCGGCGGTGCTCGTCGCGTGGCTCGTCGTCCGCGCGCACCGCACCCGCCCGCCGGTCCAGAACGGGGCCGGACGCGGGGTGCGCTTCGCGACCGCCGGCGTCCTCGCGGTGGTCGCCCTCGTCGCCGGGGCCTTCGCCGGCCCGCTGCTGCCCGGCACCTCGGCCGCCGCCACCCGCGAGGTCGTGCGCGAGCGGCTCGTGCCGCCGTTCGACGTCTCGCAGTTCGCGAGCCCCCTGCCCGGGTACCGGCAGTACACCGAGCCCAACGACGCGAAGCTCTACGACCAGGTCGTCCTGCGGGTCACCGGGCTGCCGGCCGGCACGCCCGTCCGCTTCGCCACCCTCGACCGGTACGACGGCCTCGTCTGGGGTGCGGCCGACCGCACCGCGGACGGCACGCCCTTCCAGCAGGTCGGCTCCCGCATCGCCCCGACCGGGGCCGAGGGGCGCGAGGTCGACGTCGACGTCACGGTGCCCGACGGCGGCTACCGCTCGGTCTGGCTGCCGACCGTCGGCGACCCGACCCGCATCCAGTTCGAGGGGCCGCGGGCCACCGACCTCGCCGACGCCCTCTGGCTCAACACCGCCACCGACACCGCGGTCGTGCCGGCCGGCCTCCTCGGCGGCGACTCCTACCGGATGACGGCCCTCGTGCCGCCGACCCCCGCGACGACCCTGCCCGAGGACCTCGACGTCCGCACCGGCGCCTCGAGCGTCGTCGACACCGACTTCCTCGACGCGAAGATCGACGCGCTGACCAGCCGCGCCGAGGGTGGCCCGTGGTCGAAGCTGCGCGCCTTCGCGACGGCGATGCGCACCGAGGGCACGTACACCGACGGCGGCACCCCGAACAGCTTCGAGAAGGTCTACCTGCCCGGGCACGCGGTCTCGCGGCTCACCCGGTTCGCCGGCTCGAGCAAGCTCGCGGGCAACGACGAGCAGTACGCCGCGACGCTGGCGCTCGTCGGCCAGCGGCTCGGCATCCCCAGCCGCGTCGTCATGGGCGGCATCCCGCAGGCGGGCGGCGAGGTCCGTGGCAAGGACGTCCACGCCTGGGTCGAGGTCCAGCTCGACGACGGCACGTGGTTCCCGATGGACTACCGGTCCTTCGTGCCGAGCCGCGACAAGACGCCGAGCGAGCAGCAGCTGAAGACCGAGGAGCAGAAGGTCGGCGCCCAGGTGCCGCCTCCGGCCGGGGTCAGCCCGCCGTCGGTGCTCCAGGGTCCGGACCAGGCGCAGAACGCCACTGACGTCACCAAGCGCAAGAAGAACCCCTTCGACGTCACCGCCTGGCCGCTGTGGCTGCAGGTCCTCGCCGGGGTCGCGGCGCTGCTGCTCCTCGTCGCCCTCTACGTCGTGGTGCTGCGCCTGCTCAAGGCGCGGCGCCGGCGCCGGCACGCCTCGCTCGGGCCGGTGCCCGGCCGGGCCGCGTGGGTGTGGCGCGACCTCGTCGCCGAGTCACGGTCCCTCGGGGTCGCCGTGCCGCGCGGGGTGACCCGCCGCGAGCAGGCGCACGGCATCGACGCGGCGGTCGCGCTGCGCTCGGTGCCCGAGGCGGAGCCGGGGGAGGCGGCCGCGTACGCCACCGCGCCGGAGGGTGCGGTGGCGGTGAGCGAGGTCGCGGCGTCCGTCGACGCCGTCGTCTTCGGGCCCGGTGACGGTGACCCGGAGGCCACGGCGGCCCTGCACGCCCAGGCCGAGGCCGCGCGGACGACGATGCGCGCCGGCGTGAGCCGCTGGGCGCGGCTGCGCTCCGACGCCGACCCCCGTCCCCTGTGGGTGCAGCGCGAGCGCACCGGCCCGCGCGTGCGCTGGTGGCGGCGCCTTCGCCCGCCCTCGCTGCCCCGCCGCCGCGGTGAGGACCCCACCCCGGCCTGACCCCCCTCACCCCATCCCCGGAGTCGAGTGCGGAAGCGGCAGCCCCGGCAACCCCCTCCGCCCTCGACCCGCACGCCTCCCGCAGTCGAGTGCGGAAGCGGCAGCCCCGGCAACCTCTTCCGCCCTCGACCCCGGCGGAGGAACGCCGACGGGGCGGCCTCCCGGTGTGGGAGACCGCCCCGTCGTGCGCGAGCCCGGCGCGGGCTACACCGCAGTAACTGCCGCCAGAGCGTCACGTACTGCGGTGTAGCCCGCGATGGGCCGGGGGGAGGACGTGCCTCAGCGCTCCTCGTCACCCGAGATGAAGGCCTCGAGGCGGGCCCGGCCGACCTCGTCGGGGCGCTGCTCCGGCGGGGACTTCATGAGGTAGCTCGACGCCGACAGCAGGGCGCCGCCGATGCCGCGGTCCTTGGCGATCTTCGCCGCGCGGATGGCGTCGATGATGATGCCGGCCGAGTTCGGGGAGTCCCAGACCTCGAGCTTGTACTCCAGGTTGAGCGGGACGTCGCCGAACGCGCGACCCTCGAGGCGGACGTAGGCCCACTTGCGGTCGTCGAGCCAGGCGACGTAGTCGGACGGGCCGATGTGGACGTTGCGGTCCTCGGTCTTTCCGGCGAGCGAGCCGGTGAGGTTCGAGGTGACGGCCTGCGTCTTGGAGATCTTCTTGGACTCCAGGCGCTCGCGCTCGAGCATGTTCTTGAAGTCCATGTTGCCGCCGACGTTGAGCTGGTAGGTGCGGTCCAGCTGCACGCCGCGGTCCTCGAAGAGCTTCGCCATCACGCGGTGGGTGATCGTGGCGCCGACCTGCGACTTGATGTCGTCGCCGATGACCGGCACGCCCGCGGCCTCGAACTTCGCGGCCCACTCCGGGTCGGAGGCGATGAAGACCGGCAGCGCGTTGACGAAGGCGACGCCCGCGTCGATGGCGCACTGGGCGTAGAACTTGTCGGCCTGCTCCGAGCCCACCGGGAGGTAGGAGACGAGCACGTCGACCTGCGCGTCGCGCAGCGTGGCGACGACGTCGACCGGCTCGGCGCCGGACTCGTCGATCGTCTGGCGGTAGTACTTGCCGAGCCCGTCGAGGGTGTGGCCGCGCTGGACGGTGACGCCCGTCGTCGGCACCTCGGCGATGGTGATGGTGTTGTTCTCGGAGGAGTTGATGGCCTCTGAGAGGTCCTTGCCGACCTTCTTGTCGTCCACGTCGAACGCGGCGACGAACTCGACGTCGCTCACGTGGTACTCGCCGAAGCGGACGTGCATGAGGCCGGGGACGGTGGTGGCGGGGTCGGCGTCCCGGTAGTAGTGCACGCCCTGCACGAGCGAGGACGCGCAGTTGCCGACGCCGACGATCGCGACGCGGATGGAACCCATGGCTTCTCCTGGTGGGTCGGTGGTGGAGGGGGTGGGGCGACGGGCGCCGGGCCGCGGACGAGCCGCGGACCGGAGACCGCCTACGGCTGGGGGCCGGGGTCGGTGGGGTGGCGCCGTTCGGCGTCGATGAGCTCCGAGAGCCAGCGGACCTCGCGCTCGGTCGTCTCCTCGCCGTGGCGCTGGAGGGCGGCGGTGTAGGAGTCGAGCCGCTCGCGGTGCCGGGCCGAGCGCTCGCGGACGCGCTCGAGGTCCTCCTCGAGGCGGGAGCGGCGGCCCTCGAGGATGCGCAGGCGCACCTCGCGCTCGGTGCGGGCGAAGAAGGCGAAGCGCACGTCGAAGCCGTCGTCCTCCCACGAGGAGGCGTCGGTGCGGGCGACGAGCTCGGCGAAGTGCTCCTTGCCGGCGGCGGTCAGCTCGTACACGACGCGCGGGCGCTTGCCCGGGCGGGGGGCGTCCGTGGCCTCGGCGATGAGCCCGCGGGCCAGCAGGCCCTTGAGCGCCGGGTAGAGCGTGCCGTAGGAGAGCGCCCGGAACGGCCCGAGGGCGGTGTTGAGGCGCCGGCGCAGGTCGTAGCCGTGCGTGGGCCCCTCGTGGAGGAGGCCGAGGACGGCGAGCTCGAGGAGCTGGGCGCGACGAGAGACCACGGGCTGCTGCTCCTCCTCACCCTGTCGCCGGCCGACCGGACAAACTCGGACCTTGTCACCTTGAACGTAACACAGATATATCGGGGCGATACATCTCGCGCGGGGTGGCGCGACGGACCGGGCGCGAGCGGCGGGCGGGCCGCGGTCGCGGCGGCAGGGCACGTCGACGGACCGACCGGAGCGTCCGTTCTTGGGGATTTCCCAGCCTGCGTGGTCATACTGGCGGGTGGACGCGGCGCGAGCCGCGTCGTTCACTGTCCCCCCGTTCCCTGCCCCGGAAGCCCATGAGCCAACGACAGCCACGCACCCGTTCCGACGCCACGCGACGGGCCACCGCCCGCTCCGGCGCCGCCGGAGCCCCGACGACCTCGCGCACGCGCCGCTGGCTGCGCCGCGTCGTCTGGGCCGGCCTCGGGGCGTTCGTCCTCGGCATGGCCGGGTTCTTCGTCGCCTACGCGATGACCGACATCCCGCAGCCGAACGAGATGGTGACGGCCGAGGCCAGCACCGTCTACTACTCCGACGGCAAGACCGTGCTCGCGCGCCTGTCCGACGAGGGCGGCAACCGCCAGTCCGTGCCGCTCGCGGACATCTCGCCCAACATGCAGCACGCGATCCTCGCCGCCGAGGACCGCGACTTCTACCAGAACAGCGGCATCAGCCCGACGGGCATCGCGCGGGCCGTCTGGGTCGCGGTCAAGGGCGGGCAGGCGACGCAGGGCGGGTCGACGATCACGCAGCAGTACGTCAAGAACTACTTCCTCACCCAGGACCGCACGCTGACCCGCAAGGCCAAGGAGATCCTCATCTCCCTGAAGATCGACAAGCAGCAGTCCAAGGACGAGATCCTCACCAACTACCTCAACACGATCTACTACGGCCGCGGCGCGTACGGCATCCAGACCGCCTCGCAGGCCTACTTCAAGAAGAACGCGAAGGACCTCACCCCGGCCGAGGCCGCGATCCTCGCCTCCGTCATCCGCGGGCCCTCGTTCTACGACCCGACCCTCGGGGCGGAGCAGAAGGCGAACGCCGAGAAGCGCTCGGCCTACATCCTCGACGCGATGGTCGACAAGAAGTGGCTCTCGCCGCAGGACCGCGAGGCGGCCGACGTCGAGAAGACGCTCGACGGCATCAAGAAGTACACGCCGAAGCAGCTCGGCGGCACCAACGGCTACATCGTCGACCTCGTGAAGAAGGAGCTCGTCAGCAAGTACAAGCTGAGCGAGAACGACATCCAGCGCGGCGGCCTGAAGATCACCTCCACCGTCGAGCGCGGCCGCCAGAACGACGCGGTCAAGGCCGTGCGCGAGGAGCGCCCGGACGTCGAGGACGTCCACGAGGGCCTGGTCTCGATCAAGCCCGGCAACGGCGCCATCGTCGCGCTCTACGGCGGCGAGGACTTCGCGAAGCGGCCGCTCAACAACGCGACGCAGGCGAAGATGCAGGCCGGCTCGACGTTCAAGATCTTCACCCTCATCGCGGCGCTGCAGGAGAAGAAGGCGAGCATCCGCTCGACCTTCCCCGGCTACAGCCCGCAGTACTTCGAGGAGTTCGCCGACCCGAACGCGTCGAACGAGAACTCCCGCCGTGGCCGGGTCAAGAACTTCGGCAACGAGCAGTTCGGCAACATCGACCTGCTCACCGCGACCGGCCACTCGGTCAACACCGTGTACGCCAAGCTCAACATCGAGGCCGGCGCGAAGAACACGATGCAGGCCGCGGAGGACGCCGGCGTGCGCTCGCCGCTCGAGCCCAACGTCGCCGACGTGCTCGGCACCGACTACGTGACCGTCCTCGACATGGCCAACGCCTACGCGACGATCGCCGCGCAGGGTGTGCGCTCCGAGCCGTACATCGTCAAGGAGATCCGCTTCCCCAAGGACGAGCAGCCGGTCGTCAAGGCCAAGGCCAAGACCAAGCGGGTCTTCGACGAGGACCTCATGGCCGACGTCATCACGGCGATGCAGGAGCCGGTCAACGGCGGCACCGCCCGCTACGTCGGGCAGAACCTCGGCCGCCCGGCCGCCGGCAAGACCGGGACCTCCGAGAGCTTCCGCTCGGCCTGGTTCGACGGCTACGTGCCGCAGCTGGCCACCGCGGTCGCGCTCTACCGCTCCGACGACGAGACCGGCAAGGAGCTCCCCATGGAGAACCTGCCGAACGCCGGCAGCATCACCGGTGGCACCTTCCCGACCCGCATCTGGACGGCGTACATGAAGGCCGCGCTCGACCAGACCGACATCGAGCAGTTCCCGCAGCCGGCCTACATCAACCGGGACGTCCTGCCCCCGCAGCCGACCCGCACGACGCAGGCGCCGCGGCCGACGCAGAGTTCGGCAGAGCCCTCGCCGAGCGAGACGCCGACGCCGACCGAGACCCCGACCCCGAGCGAGACCCCGACGCCGACCGACCAGCCGACCCCGACGCAGTCGCCGGGACTGCCGACCGTCCCCGGCCGACCGTCGAGCAGCCCGTCGCCGAACGCGTCGCAGAACACCGGCTGACCCCCGCCGCGACCGTGGCCCGTGACCGCCACCCCGCCGCGCCGCTCCCCGCCCGTCTCCTGACGGCACTCGGGGGGCGGCGCGGTGTTCGTGCCCCCGCCGCCGCGCGGGGGGTGGCCGCGCTGGCACCGGTCGTCGCGCTCCTCGCGCTGCCGGTCGGGCTCGCCGCGCTGCGCCAGGCGGCCTGCGCCACCACCGGGTGGGACGGACGGACCGCGCTGTGGGGCCAGTGCGCCTCGCCGCTGCTCGCCGGCACCGGGACGCCCGACCTGCCGCTGCTGCAGCGCCTCGCCGTCGGGTTCCTGCGCACCGCCGCGCCGGGGACGGGGATGCCCGAGCACCGCTGGGTGCTGGTCCTGTGGACGGTCGCGGCGGCGCTGCTGCTCGCCGCGGTCGTCGTCCTCGTCGGGACCACGCGCCGCCACCCGTTGGCCGACCTGCTGCCGCTCGCGCTCTCGCCGGTCCTCGCGCTCGCCGTCCTCACCTCGACCGGCCTCGTGCCCGTCACGTGCGCGGTGCTCGCGGTCTGGGCGGGAAGCCGCGGACGCGTGGCCGTGGCCGGGGCGCCGGCGGGGCTCGCGGTGCTCGGCGGCCCCCTCGGGCTCGCCCCGCTCCTCGCGCTCGTCCTGCTCGCCCGGGGCGCCGACGCGCGCCGGCTGCTCGTCGGAGCCGGCGCGGCCGTCGTGCTCGTCGCCGGCCCGGCCGCCGCCCTCGACCCCGGCCTGCTCGGGCGCCCGGTCGCCGCGTGGTGGACCGGCGGGGCCGGGCCCGGCTCGCCCTGGTTCGTCCCCTCCCTCGTCGAGCGGCCCCTCCCCGGGGCGGCCGTCGCGGGGCTCGCCGTCCTCGGGATGCTGCTCGCCGCCGTCCTCGCCGGGCTGCTGCTGCGGCACCGGGCCCGCCCCCCGGTGGCCGACGTCGTCGTGCTCGCGCTCGTCGTCGCCCTCGTCACCGCGCCGGCGCTGCCGGTGGGCGCCGCGCTGTGGCTCGTGCCCTTCCTCGCGCTCGCGGGCGTGCCGTGGCGCGACCAGCTGCTCTGGGCCGGCGCGGAGGTCGTGCACGCGGTGGCGCTCCTCGCGTGGCTGGCCGCCGCTACCGACCCCGCGCACGGCCTGCCCGCCGGCTGGTACGCCACGGCGCTCGCGCTGCGGCTCGTCGCGCTCGGTCGTCTGGGCTGGGTCGTGTGGGCCCGCGCCACCTGGGGGACGGGGGCGCCGGACCCCTCCTCCCGCACGGATTGGGAGCCCGGCCGCGCTGCCGGTAGGCTGGAGCGGTTGCCCGCCGGGCACCCTGTGGACGAACCACGGGGGCTGTGGGCGACACCGCATACCCTCCTGTCACGGAAAGACCGTGACCGCCTGAGACCGAAGGAGGCGGGTTAGCACATGCGTCAGTACGAACTCATGGTCATCCTCGACCCGGAGCTCGACGACCGGACCATCCAGCCGTCGCTGGAGAAGCTCCTCAAGGTCGTGACCACCGATGGTGGCTCGATCGACACCGTCGACGTCTGGGGCCGGCGCCGCCTGGCCTACGAGATCAAGAAGAAGGCCGAGGGCATCTACGCCGTCGTCAACTTCACGTCCGAGCCGGCGACGGCCAAGGAGCTGGACCGCCAGCTCGGCCTCAACGAGACGGTCATGCGGACGAAGCTCCTGCGCCCCGGCGCCTGAGCACTCCGTCACCAGCCCACGACCAACCCCCGAAGGGACGCCCGTCATGGCAGGCGACACCGTCATCACGATCATCGGCAACCTCACCGCCGACCCCGAGCTCCGCTTCACCCCCTCGGGTGCCGCGGTCGCCAACTTCACCGTCGCGTCGACCCCCCGCGCGTTCGACCGCCAGTCGAACGAGTGGAAGGACGGCGAGACCCTCTTCATGCGCTGCTCGATCTGGCGTGACGCGGCCGAGAACGTGGCCGAGTCGCTCCACCGCGGCACGCGCGTCATCGTCTCGGGCCGGCTGAAGTCGCGCTCCTACGAGACGAAGGAGGGCGAGAAGCGCACCGTCATGGAGCTCGAGGTCGACGAGGTCGGCCCCTCGCTGCGGTACGCCTCCGCGAAGGTCACCAAGGCCGAGCGCGGCCAGGGTGGCGGCGGTTTCGCCGGCGGCGGTGGCGGTGGCTTCCAGCAGAACGACCCGTGGGCCACCGGTGGCTCCGCCCCCCAGCAGGGTGGCGGCGGCCAGCAGGGCGGCGGCTGGGGCGGTGGCCAGCAGGCCCCGCAGCAGCAGCAGCCCGCGCAGGGTGGCCAGCAGGGCGGCGGCTGGGGCCAGGCCCCGAGCTACGACGAGCCCCCCTTCTGACCGACGCCGGGCACCCCGCCCGCTGACGGTCGACACGACACAGACAGACACCATCCCCGGGTGACCGGGGCTCATCCGCCGGCTCCGGCCGGCAGAAGGAGAGCACCACGATGGCCAAGCCCGCCATTCGCAAGCCGAAGAAGAAGGCCAACCCGCTCAAGGCGGCGAAGGTCGAGAACATCGACTACAAGGACGTCGCGCTCCTGCGCAAGTTCATCTCCGACCGCGGCAAGATCCGCGCCCGGCGCGTGACCGGCGTCTCCGTCCAGGAGCAGCGCCTCATCGCCAACGCGGTGAAGAACGCGCGCGAGATGGCGCTCCTGCCGTACTCGAGCTCGTCCCGCTGACCCGCCGAAGGAGCCAGACAGATGAAGGTCATCCTCACCCACGAGGTCACCGGCCTCGGTACCGCCGGTGACGTCGTCGACGTCAAGGACGGGTACGCCCGCAACTTCCTCTTCAAGCGTGGTCTCGCGACCGCGTGGACCAAGGGCGGCCAGAAGCAGGTCGACTCGATCGCCAAGGGTCGCGCGACCCGCGAGGTGAAGTCCCTCGAGGAGGCGAAGTCCATCAAGGGCAACCTCGAGGCCAACGCCGTCACCGTCACCGCGCACGCCGGCACCGGGGGCCGCCTCTTCGGCGCCGTCTCCACCGCCGACATCGCCGAGGCCGTCCAGGCCGCTGGCGGTCCGTCGCTCGACCGTCGCCGCATCGAGGTCCCGACCCCGATCAAGACGACCGGCACGCACACCGCGCTCGTCCGCCTCCACCCGGAGGTCCAGGCGACCGTCTCCCTCGAGGTCGTCGCCGGCTGACGCCGACACCTCGCGAGCACGCAGGGCCCCGGACCGCACCAGCGGTCCGGGGCCCTCGTGCATCCCCACCCACCCGTCGAGCGAACAGAACACGCCGTCCGGGCCGGTGTGCAGACGGCGTGTCCTGCTCACTCGACGGGGTCCGGCGGGGCCCGAGACCGGATCGTGACCTCCGGCCCAACCGCGCTCCGGGACACCGAAGCCCGCTCGGCGAGCGTGCGTCCCCGGCCGCGCGACGGGGCGAGGCATTGGCCAGGCGCCCCCGGGCGCCGTTGGCGTCGATCGCCGACCGTGCCCCAGACCGCCGTCCCCGGAGGAGCAAGACCGTGTCCGCACCCGAACGACCCCTACCGACGCACCAGCCGCCATGCCCCCCGAGCCACCGAGCTCGGACCTGGATGAGCTGGGCCCCGTTCGTCGGTGTCTTCATCGCGCGCATCTCGCGCGGCCGCACGGTGCGCGAGTTCGTCACGGGCGTGCTGCTCGTGCCGACGGTCGTCACCTTCGCCTGGTTCGCCATCTTCGGCGGCTCGGGCATCCACCGCGAGATCTTCGGCCAGGGCGGCCTCGTCGGCCCCGACGGCGCCGTCGACACCGACGCGGCGCTCTTCCAGATGCTCGGCGGCCTGCCGTGGTCCTCGCTGCTCAGCATCGTCGCCATCGTCCTCGTCGTCGTCTTCTTCGTCACGAGCTCGGACTCGGGCTCGTTCGTCGTCGACATGCTCGCCAGCGGTGGCGACCCCGAGCCGCCCACCTGGAGCCGCGTGCTCTGGGCCGTGCTCGAGGGCGCGGTCGCGATCGCGCTGCTCGTCGCCGGCGGCGACAGCGGGCTGACCGCGCTGCAGACGGCCGCCATCCTCCTCGCGCTGCCGTTCAGCCTCGTGATGATCGGCATGGTCATGTCGATCACGCGCGCGTTCCTCGCCGAGCACGGGCGCACCGAGCGTGCCGAGCGTCGCCTGCTCGCCGACGAGATCGCCGGCCAGATCGCCCGCACGCCGGACCTGCGCGAGAGGGCGTACGGCAACGGCAACGGCACGACGGACGGGCTGCGCGCCACGGTCCCGGCGGCGCATCCCGGCCCCTTCTCCCCGCGAGATGCGCTCCTGCGCGTGCGACCGCACGCGGACGCGCGCAGGTCGCCGGGAGAAGAGCCCGGACCCGGGGGTGCTGGTGTGCCGACGGGCGGGGTGCGGGGCGGTGTCGGGGGCGGGCCGTAGGTTGGGCGCCATGGCCGGGACGACGACACGACGCGCGAAGGGCGCCGGCGCCTTCCGCTGCTCCGAGTGCGGTTGGCAGACCGCCAAGTGGGTCGGCCGCTGCGGGGAGTGCCAGGCGTGGGGGAGCGTCGCCGAGGTCGGCGCCGTCACCGTCCGCACGACCGCCGCGAGCACCGTCGCGCGCCCTGCGACCCCCATCGGCGAGGTCGACGTCAGCCACGCGGTCGCCCGCCCGACCGGGGTGCCCGAGTTCGACCGGGTCCTCGGTGGCGGTCTCGTGCCCGGCGCCGTCGTCCTCGTCGCGGGTGAGCCCGGCATCGGCAAGTCCACGCTGCTGCTCGACGTCGCCGGGCGCGCCGCCCGCTCCGCCGAGCACGGTGACCGCACGGTCCTGTACGTCAGCGGCGAGGAGTCGGCCGCGCAGGTGCGCGCCCGCGCCGAGCGCATCGAGGCGATGGCCCGCACGCTCTACCTCGCGAGCGAGACCGACCTCGCGACGGTCCTCGGCCAGGTCGAGCAGGTACAGCCCGAGCTCCTCGTCGTCGACTCGGTGCAGACCATCTCCAGCGGGGAGGTCGAGGGGTCGGCCGGCAACGTCGCGCAGGTGCGCGAGGTCGCGGCCTCCCTCATCCAGGCGGCGAAGGCGCGCGGCATCGCCGTGCTCCTCGTCGGGCACGTGACCAAGGACGGCTCGATCGCCGGCCCCCGCGTCCTCGAGCACCTCGTCGACGTCGTCGTGCAGTTCGAGGGCGACCGGCACTCGCGGCTGCGGCTGGTCCGGGCGGTCAAGAACCGGTACGGCCCGACGGACGAGGTCGGCTGCTTCGACCTCTCCGACGTCGGCATCGTCGGCCTCGCCGACCCGAGCGGCCTCTTCCTCTCCGGGCGCACCGCCGCCGTGCCGGGCACCTGCGTCACCGTCACCCTCGAGGGGCGCCGCCCCCTCGTCACCGAGGTGCAGGCCCTCGTCACCCAGTCCTCGCTCGCCACGCCGCGCCGCGCGACGAGCGGGCTCGACGCCGCCCGCGTCAACATGGTGCTCGCCGTCCTCGACAAGCGGGCCCAGGCCCCGATCGGCGGCAGCGACGCCTACCTCTCGACGGTCGGCGGGGTGCGGCTCACCGAGCCCGCCGCCGACCTCGCGATCACCCTCGCGCTCGCCGGCGCCATCACCGACCGGCCGCTCCCGCCCGGCACCGTCGCGTTCGGCGAGGTCGGGCTCGCGGGCGAGGTGCGGCCGGTCACCGGCGCGCACCGCCGCCTCGCCGAGGCCGCGCGGCTCGGCTTCACCCGGGCCGTCGTCCCGAGAGGGGTCCTCGGGGCCGGGCCGGTGCCCGAGGGGCTGTCGGTGCTCGAGGTCGGGACGGTCGCCGAGGCCGTCGGGCGGGCGCTGCACGACGTGCCCGTCCGCTGAGCCCGGCGCCCCGGCGGGACGGTCCGCTGCGAGCTCCCGCAGATCGAGACCGTGCCGTGACCACCCGGCCGATAGGATCCAGCGGGATCCCGCCGACGGGCCCCACGAGACGCACGCCCACGGACGCAGCAGGAGGAGCACGGATGGCCGGGTCACCGACCGACGACGAGCTGCTGCGCGTCACCCTCGGCGCCGTCGCGCCCGGCACCGAGCTCCGGGACGGCCTCGAGCGCATCCTGCGCGGCCGCACCGGCGCGCTCATCGTCCTCGGCCACGACCGCGTCGTCGAGCAGATCGCGACCGGTGGCTTCCCCCTCGACATCGAGTTCTCCGCGACCCGCCTGCGCGAGCTCGCGAAGATGGACGGCGCCGTCGTCGTCGACCGCGACGTCACCCGCATCCTCCACGCGGCGACCCAGCTGCTGCCCGACGCCGGCATCGAGACGAGCGAGTCGGGCACACGGCACCGCACCGCCGAGCGCGTCGCCAAGCAGACCGGCTTCCCCGTCGTCTCGGTCAGCCAGTCGATGCGGATCATCCAGCTCTACATCGCCGGCCGGCGCATCGTCCTCGAGGACTCCAGCGCCATCCTGTCCCGCGCCAACCAGGCGCTGCAGACCCTCGAGCGCTACAAGTCGCGCCTCGACGAGGTCACCGGCACGCTGTCGGCCCTCGAGATCGAGGACCTCGTGACGGTCCGTGACGTCGCGAACGTGCTCCAGCGCCTCGAGATGGTCCGGCGGATCAAGGACGAGATCGCCGAGTACGTCGTCCAGCTCGGCACCGACGGCCGCCTGCTCAGCCTGCAGCTCGAGGAGCTGACCGGGGGCCTGTCCGACGACCTCGGGCTCGTCATCCGCGACTACCTCCACGAGGCCAAGGCCGGGTTCACGCTCGAGGAGGCCGTCGCGAACCTCACGGCGATCGACTCCACCGAGCTGCTCGACCCCTCCGGCGGGGCCAAGGCGATGGGCTTCACCGTCGTCGGCGACGCGCTCGACTCCTCGGTCAGCCCGCTCGGGCACCGGCTCCTCTCGAAGGTGCCGCGCCTGCCGGGCGCGATCGTCGACCGGCTCGTCGTCCACTTCGGCTCCCTCCAGAAGCTGCTCGCGGCGAACATCGACGACCTCATGGACGTCGACGGCGTCGGCGAGGGCCGGGCGCGCCTGGTCCGCGAGGGCCTCTCGCGCCTCGCCGAGACGAGCATCCTCGAGCGCTACGTCTGACGTGGCCCCGGCGCCGGACCGCGAGGTCCTCCACCGCCGCGTGCTCGCCTGGTTCGACGAGCACGCCCGCCCGCTCGCCTGGCGCGACCCGTCGACGACGCCGTGGGGCGTGCACGTCTCGGAGGTGATGGCGCAGCAGACACCCGTCGCGCGCGTCGAGCCGGTGTGGCGGACGTGGATGGAGCGCTGGCCCACCCCGGCGGCGCTGGCCGCGGCGAGCCCCGGCGACGTCGTCCGGGCCTGGGGGCGCCTCGGCTACCCGCGGCGTGCGCTGCGGCTGCGCGACGCGGCGGTGGCCGTCGTCGAGCGGCACGGCGGGGAGTTGCCCGCCGACGAGGAGGCGCTGCGGGCGCTGCCGGGGGTCGGGGCGTACACCGCGGCGGCCGTCGCGGCCTTCGGCTTCGGCCGGCGCGCGGTCGTCGTCGACACCAACGTGCGGCGGGTCCTCGCCCGCGCGGTCGAGGGACGGGCGATGGCCTCGCCCTCGCTCACGGCGGCCGAGACCCGGCTGGCCGCCTCGCTCGTGCCCGACGACGCCGCGACCTCGGCCCGCTGGAACGTCGCCGTCATGGAGCTCGGCGCGCTCGTCTGCCGCGCCCGCGGGCCGGAGTGCGGCCGGTGCCCGCTCGAGGAGGTCTGCGCCTGGGTCGCCGCCGGCAGCCCGCCCGACGACGGGCCGCCCCGGCGCGGGCAGGCGTGGGAGGGCACCGACCGGCAGGTGCGCGGCGCCCTCGTCCAGGTGCTGCGCGAGAGCGCGGACCCCGTCGGCCGCGACGTCCTCGAGGCGACGGTGCTCGAGCGCCTCGCCCGGACCGACCCCGGCGCGCTCGGGCAGGTCGACCGCTGCCTCGCCTCGCTCGTCGAGGACGGCCTCGTCGAGCCGGTCAGCGCCGGCCGCTACCGGCTGCCCGCCTGAGCGGGGCCGCGGCACGTCGGCGCACGCGAGGAGCAGGGGCCTTCCGCGAGGGTCGAGTGAGCGGGGCGGACAAGAACTGACACATTCGTCGATTCCTGCACACGGCCAGTGCGCACCCGGGGATGCGGCGACCGGGGGCCCTCACACCCCCGGCCGCCGGAGCATCAGGGCAGGTAGTAGTTCGGGTTCGGCACCTTGAAGGTGCGGTCCGCGTACCCGCCCTTGAGGTCGCTGTACTGGTCGCCGAGGTTGGCGACGATGTCGTACCCGATCGACTCGATGTGCGCACGGGTCGCCGACTTGTAGTGGATCGTCGTGCACTTGCCACCGGGGTCGGCGGCGCAGGCCTTCTGCAGGTAGCCGGGGTAGGCCGACACGTCGGGCTTGGTGAAGAGGCCGTCCTCGCCGTTGCGCAGGGTCGTCGGCGCGGGGTAGCCGGCGTCGACGCCGACACCGTCGGACGTGAGGTTGCCGAGCGTGGCGGCCTCCTGCGACGAGGGGCGCCCGGTGAGGAAGAAGACGGCGTACCCCTCGCGCTTCGCCTTCTTCACGAGGTCGACCATGCCCGGGGTCGCCGGGAAGCGCTGGCCGGTGACGTACTCGCCGTTCGTCGTCGGGTTGTAGGCCCAGTTGCTCGCGACCTCGTAGTTCCAGGTCGTGAGCGTCGTGTCGTCGACGTCGAGGACGATCGCCTTCTGCCCGCGGTGGTGGTGGCGGTCCTCGCCGCGCTCGTGGCCCCGCGCGGAGAGCCAGCGGCCGGCGTCGCGGGCCACCGACGTGGCCTCGCGCACGTAGTTCGAGTCCGGCCCGAAGGTCCCCGTGCCCAGCGGGTCGCCGTAGTAGTTGCGGATCTGCTGGCGCAGGACGTCGATGTTCGTCACCTGGTCGGCGGAGCGTGGGGTGAAGGTCTTGATGGCGGGCTCGGGCGTCGTGGCGGCGTACGCGACGCCACCCCCGACGAGGGCGGAGCAGACGACGGCGGTGGCGGCGAGGCCGCGGCGGGAGAGCGATCGGTTCGGCATGGGAGGTCCTCTCGGTGGTGACCGGACGCCGGGACGCTAGACCCGTCCCCTGTCCGGCGGGGGCCGCGTGACGGCGCATCGGCGAGCGGTGCTCAGGCCCCTCTCAGACCACCCCTCCCGGGGGCGGCGCCGGGGGAGGATGCGTAGGGTGTCCGGGTGCTTCCCGCCCCTACGGCCCGTCCCGGTCGGCTGCTGACGGGTCTCGTCGCGGCCGTGGCGCTGCTCGGGGGCTGCTCCTCCGGTGGCGCAGAGCGCACGTCGAGGGCCCTGTCGGCCCCGGCGCCCGCGGCCGTGCCCGGAGGCGTGGCGGACGGGACGACCGACGGCGCCGGCGCCCGGCGGCCGACGACGGCGAGCCCGCAGGACTCCGCCCTCGCTCGCTCGCTCGTCGCGCAGCAGGCCCAGGCGGTCGTCCTCGTCGACACCGTCCGCGCGTTCGACCGCCCCGCCGTGGCCGAGTTCGCCGAGGGGGTCCGCGCCGAGCGGCTGCGCGAGCTCGACGACACCGCGCGGTGGCTGCGGGCGCGCGGCGAGGAGGTCCCGCCCGAGGTCGAGGACCCGCGCCGCGTCGCCCACGAGGGGGCCGGGGCCGCTGCCGCGCTCGTCTCCGGCACGCAGCTGGACCACCTCGCGGCCGCCCGCGGGTCGGATGCCGACCGCCTGCTCCTCGGGCTGCTCATGACCCACCACGAGAAGGCCCTCGCGCTGCTGGAGGGCCGACCGGCCTCCGACGACGCCGAGCTCGAGGCCCTCCTCGCCGGCATCCGCCAGACGCGGCAGGAGCAGCTGCGGCGCATCGACGACCTGTTCGTCACGCTCACCGACTGACGGCCGGGCCTCGGTGCCGCCGGGCCGGGCCGACCACGACGACGACGGCCCGCCCCCGGGGTGGGGACGGGCCGTCGGTGCCTGCGGTGGGCGTCAGTGGTGGTGGTGCCCGCCGCCCTTGCCGGAGTACACCGGCTGGGACTGCGGGTTGAGCTCCTTCAGGCGGACCTTCGCGGCCTGCTTGAGGTTCTTGTCCTTGAGCTCGAGCACGTCGAAGCCCTTCTGGATGTCGGAGCTGTAGACGTACCCGTTGTAGTAGTACGCCGACCACGTGCCGCCGGTGTTCGCCGGCTCCAGCGGGCCGCGCTCGAACCATCCGAGCTCACGCGGGTTCTTCGCGTCGGTGAAGTCCCACAGCGAGACCCCGCCCTGGTACCAGGACTGCACCATGACGTCGCGCCCGTTGACCGGCACGATGGAGCCGTTGTGCGCGACGCAGTTCTCGGTGTCGTACTGGTTGCGCGGGATCTTGTAGTACGAGGCGAACGTCAGCCGGTTCTTCTTCGAGAGCGTGTAGATCGCGTTCGCGCCGCGGGTCGGGCCGACCTCGTCGTTGCAGGTCGCCGCGCCGCCGCCGCCGAGCTCGTCGGTGAAGACGACCTTGGTGCCGGCCTGGTTGAACGTCGCCGAGTGCCAGAACGCGAAGTTCTCGGTGTCGGTGACCCGCTCGATGACCTTCGGCTTCTCGGGGTTCTTGATGTCCATGATGATGCCGTCGCCCATGCACGCCCCGGCCGCGATCTTCTTCGCGGGGTAGGCCGTGATGTCGTGGCAGCCCGTCGTCGCCGAGTACGAGTTGCCCGCCGGGTTGGTGCCGCCCGGGTTGCCGCCGTCGGGGAAGAGGTTCGGCGCGGCGATGACGGCCGCCGAGGCCGGCTTCTTCTTCGGGACCTTGACGATGGAGATCGCGTCGTGCGGCGGCTGGCAGTCCGGGTACTCCGCGCGGGGCGAGTAGCTCGAGACGTAGACGTAGTCGGCGTCCTTGCCCGGCACGAGGGTGTTGGTGTGCGAGCCGCACGCGGTCTCGACGGCCGCGACGTACTTCGGGGCGCGCGGGTTGCTGACGTCGAAGACCTTGATGCCCTCCCACGAGGACTTGACGGTCGCCGACTGCGCGACCGAGCTGCACGAGGAGTCGCTGCGCGAGCTGTCGGTCGAGAGGTAGAGCAGGTCGCCCGAGACCGACACGTCGTTCTGCGACCCGGGGCAGTTGACCTGCGCGAGCGTCCGCGGCTTCTTCGGGTTCGAGATGTCGTAGATGATGAAGCCCTGGTAGTTCCCGACGTAGGCCTGGTCGCCCTGGAAGGCCATGTCGGTGCCGAACTGGCCGGTGAACGGCCCGGTGTGCGGGACGTTGGCGAGGTGCTCGATGTTCTCCGAGTACCCGATCTGCTCGGGCTGCAGGTCCAGGCCTCCCAGCCCGACCCCGTCGCCCGCGGCGGCCGTGCCGACGCCCCCGGTGAGGGCCAGCACCCCTCCCGCGGCGATGACGCCGAGGCGTCGTCGTGCTCCCATGTGGTGTCTCCCTCGTCGTGGGGTGCCCGACACGTTCCCTCCGTGCGCACCCCTGGCGGTGTGGAACGGCCCACGATGGCGGGCTACCGGGAGGTAGGGGGCAAAGTCCGGGTCAAAAAATGACAGGTCGGGGGGTTCTCTCCGCCAACTGGTGACGTCCGCGGTCCGCGCCTACAGTGGCGCGATGCCGAGCCCCCACGCCCCGAGCGCGCGTCGTGCGGTGCTGCGCGCCGCGGCCGCCCCGGTCCTCCTCGCGGCGGTGCTGCTCACCGGCTGCAGCGGGGGCGACGCGACGCCGGCGGTCACCGCGTCCCCCGGCGACGTCCCGGTCCTGCAGCCCGGGAAGCCCGGCGAGCCGAACGCCACGCTCACCGGCCCGGCCGCGACGCCGGTCGTCACGACGAGCGCGACCCCGGCGGACACCCGGTTTATGCAGGACATGGTCGTCCACCACGCGCAGGCCATCGTCCTGGTCGACACCGCGTCGGCGGCCCTCTCCGACCGCCAGGTCGCGAGCATCGCCTCGCGCATCCGCGACGAGCAGGAGCCCGAGATCGACGCGATGGCGGCGTGGCTGCGCCAGCGCGGGCAGGACGTCCCCCCGCAGGCCGAGAACCCGCGCATCCAGGACCACTCCGCGCACCGCGGCATGCCGGGGATGGCGTCCGAGGCCGACCTCGCCGCGCTCGGGGCCGCCCGCGGCGCCGAGGCCGACCGCCTGTTCCTGCAGCTGATGGTCCGCCACCACGAGGGCGCGCTCGAGATGGTCGGACAGCACGCGCGCTCGGCGGGCGACCCCCGCGTCGAGGAGCTCGCGGCCGACATCAACGTCACGCAGGACAAGCAGGTCGAGCAGATGACGGGGATGCTCGCCCGCCTGGGCTGAGCCGGTCGACGGGCCGGGGCAGGATGGGCCCATGCCCGAGGGACACACGCTATTCGCGCTCGCCCGCGACCTCCACGCGGCCTTCGCGGGCACCCGCCCCGAGGTCACGAGCCCGCAGGGGCGCTTCGAGGAGGGCGCCGCGCAGGTGACGGGGCGCGAGCTGCTCGCGGCGACCTCGCGCGGCAAGCACCTCTTCCTCGAGTTCGAGGGCGAGCGCTGGGTGCACGTGCACCTCGGCCTCATCGGCACCTTCCGGGTCGACGGGCGCGACTGGACGGCGGAGGTCGCGCCGGTCGGCGCGGTGCGGATGCGCCTCGCCACACCCGAGCACGTGGCGGACCTGCGCGGCCCGAACCTCTGCGCGGTCGTCACGCCGGACGAGGTCGCGGCGGTGCTCGACCGGCTCGGCCCCGACCCGCTGCGCCCCGACGCCGACCCCGACCGCGCGTGGCGGCGCATCCAGCGCTCGAGCCGGAGCGTCGGCGAGCTGCTCATGGACCAGGCGGTGCTCGCCGGGGTCGGCAACGTGTACCGCTCGGAGGTGCTCTGGCGCCACCGCCTCTCGCCGTTCACCGAGGGGCGGGCGATGAAGCCGGCGTCGTGGCGGCTGGTGTGGGACGACCTCGTGCGCCTCATGCCCCTCGGGGTCGCGACCGGGCGCATCGTCACGGTGGAGGAGCAGGTGCTCGAGGTCGAGGCGGCGCTCGGGCGCGGTGAGCGGCCGCACCTGACCGAGCGCACCTCGCAGGTCTACAAACGGGTCGGCGAGGAGTGCCCGCGGTGCGGCTCGCGCATCCGCACCCAGGTCGCCGCCGGGCGCAACCTCTTCTGGTGCGGCCGCTGCCAGCGACGTCGCTGACCGGGCGGGGTCAGTCGATGGCCTCGCAGACGTCCTCCGCCGTGCCGTGCCGGCCGAGGGTGAAGGAGCGGGTGCCGTCGGCCTCGAAGACGACGCGGGTTCCGCGGCCGCCGAGGACGTAGAGGCCGGTGTCCGGGCGGCTGCCGGGCGGCATCGTCGTGCCGAACGCGCCGTGGAGCGACGTCAGCGACTCCGGGGAGCCGTCGGGGCGGTAGGCGAAGACGGTGGTCGCGCTGAGGTCGCGCACGACCGAGGCGCCGGTCGAGAGATTCGTGTAGCGCTCGACCAGCGCGCCCCGGAACAGCTGCGTGCGGGGCGTCCCGTCGGGCCAGGTCGAGGTCGTCCGGTACTCCTCCTCGTCGCGCAGCGGCGTGATGCGGGTGTCGAAGCCGCAGGTCGAGCGTGCGGCCGGGACGACGACCTCCTCGGTGCGGTACGGGGTCCACGGCGACCCGTGGTGGTGGCCCGGGCCGGGCTGCGCGCTCGCGGCCGGCGCGGCGACGCCGGCTCCGAGGAGGGTCGCGACGCCGAGGGCGGCCAGGGTGCGGCGGGTGGTGTTGCGGGTGGCGGTGGTCGTCATGACGGTCTCCTAACCGGTAATGCGATATGAAAGGTTAGGTTCGACCGTAGCCCACGGATACGCTCTGCGGGTGGCTGAGCAGCACTGGGTGGAGGTCGACGGCCTCGTGCTGCCCCGACCGGTGGCGGGCCACCCGGCGCTCGAGCTCGTCAACACCTTCTCCGGGTGGGACGGCACGCACGCGAGCGACTACCTCGAGACCTACGACCACCTCGCGGTGCTCGCGGGGGAGCTCGACCTGCTGCCGGTGGGAGACGTCCAGCGGCTGAGGCGCGCCGCCCACCGCCAGCCCGAGGCCGCCGCGGCGGCGCTCGAGCGGGCCTGCACCGTCCGGGCCGTCATCCGCGACGCCGCGCTCGACCCGAGCGACGGCGAGGCGGTCGGGGCGCTGACCGTCGCGACCCGGTCGGCGGCCACCGGGGTGCAGCTCGTCCCCGGTCACCCGGCGCGCTGGCGGGTGCAGGGCATCTCGCCGGACGACCTCGACCGCCCCTCCGACGCGTTCGCCTGGGTGGCCGCCGACCTCGTGACCCGGCCGGAGGTGGCGCGGGTGCGTGCCTGCCCCGGGCTGGGGTGCGGGTGGGTCTTCCTCGACACCTCCGGCCGGCGCCGGTGGTGCTCGATGGCCTGGTGCGGCAACCGGGCCAAGGTCCGCGCGCACGCCGAGCGCACCCGCTCCCGCCGCTGACCCCGCCCAGCCCCCTCACGAGTCACACGCGTATCGGGTGACCCGATAACCCTGCGCTTCACCCAGGAACGGTTCCGGGGTACAGCGCGGCCGTATCGGGTCACCCGATACGCGTGGGGACCGTGGGGTCGGCAGGAGGCCGGGGTGACCGACGACGCCGGCGTGCCCGGCTGCCGCTCGCCGTACCGACGTCGTCTCGGCTCGTCACCCCGATGTCGTCACGCCGTCGTGACCTCGCCCGGCCGCACCGATGCCCCCTTGCCGCTCTGACCTCGCCCGGACGGTGCATCCTGGCGCCCCGGCAGGGCGGGGCCACCCCGGCGGGGCGGGGTCGCCCCCACCTCGTCATGCCGCCCTGACCTCGCCCGGCCGCACCGATGCCCCCTTGCCGCTCTGACCTCGCCCGGGCGGTGCGTCCTAGCGCCCCGGCAGGGCGGGGCCACCCCGGCGGGGCGGGGTCGCCCCCACCTCGTCATGCCGCCCTGACCTCGCCCGGCCGCACTGTTGTCCCCTCTCCGCCTTCACCTCGTCCGGGCGGTGCGTCCTGGCACCCCGGCAGGGCGGGACCATCCCGGCCGGGTCGAGACCCCGGTTCGTCCGCGAGACCCCGGCTCCGAAGCCCTGCCCGGTGGACATTTCGGGGTGACCCCGAAATGTGGAGGCGCGTGGGGCGGGTGGGGCGGGGGCACCGAGGCCGGCCGGCGCTACGCCGTGGGCGAACGCGGAACAGGCCTGCGTGCTCACGACGTTGACCACCTCGTAGACGCGCACCCCCCTCCGTGAGGAACGGGGGCGCCACCGACAGGCAGCGCGACTAGCATCGAGGGGACTCGACGTCAGGAGAAGCACCATGTTCGAACGGTTCACCGACCGCGCCCGGCGCGTCGTCGTGCTCGCCCAGGAGGAGGCGCGCGGTCTCAACCACAACTACATCGGGACCGAGCACATCCTCCTCGGCCTCATCCACGAGGGTGAGGGTGTCGCGAGCAAGGCCCTGGAGAGCCTCGGCATCAGCCTCGAGGCGGTGCGCGAGCAGGTGCAGGAGATCATCGGCCAGGGCCAGCAGGCCCCGACCGGTCACATCCCGTTCACGCCGCGCGCGAAGAAGGTCCTCGAGCTGAGCCTGCGCGAGGCGCTCCAGCTCGGCCACAACTACATCGGCACCGAGCACATCCTCCTCGGCCTCATCCGTGAGGGCGAGGGCGTCGCGGCCCAGGTGCTCGTCAAGCTCGGCGCCGACCTCTCGCGCGTGCGCCAGCAGGTCATCCAGCTCATCTCGGGCTACCAGGGTGGCAAGGAGGGCGCGGCCCAGGGCGCCGGCGGCACCCAGGGCGGTCCCGCCGAGGGCACCCCCGCGGGCTCCCTCGTCCTCGACCAGTTCGGCCGCAACCTCACGCAGGCCGCGCGCGAGGGCAAGCTCGACCCGGTCATCGGGCGCGAGAAGGAGATCGAGCGGGTCATGCAGGTGCTCTCCCGCCGCACCAAGAACAACCCGGTGCTCATCGGTGAGCCCGGCGTCGGCAAGACCGCGGTCGTCGAGGGCCTCGCGCAGGACATCGTCAAGGGCGAGGTGCCCGAGACGCTCAAGGACAAGCAGCTCTACACGCTCGACCTCGGCGCGCTCGTCGCCGGCAGCCGCTACCGCGGTGACTTCGAGGAGCGGCTGAAGAAGGTCCTCAAGGAGATCCGCACCCGCGGCGACATCGTCCTGTTCATCGACGAGATCCACACCCTCGTCGGGGCCGGGGCGGCCGAGGGCGCCATCGACGCGGCCTCCATCCTCAAGCCGATGCTGGCCCGCGGCGAGCTGCAGGTCATCGGGGCGACGACGCTCGACGAGTACCGCAAGCACATCGAGAAGGACGCCGCGCTCGAGCGCCGCTTCCAGCCGATCCAGGTCGCCGAGCCGACCCTCGCGCACGCCATCGAGATCCTCAAGGGCCTGCGCGACCGGTACGAGGCGCACCACCGGGTGTCCATCACCGACGGCGCGCTCGTCGCGGCGGCGAACATGGCCGACCGCTACGTCAACGACCGCTTCCTCCCGGACAAGGCGATCGACCTCATCGACGAGGCGGGCGCGCGCTTGCGCATCCGCCGGATGACCGCGCCGCCGGACCTGCGCGAGTTCGACGAGAAGATCGCCGCCGTCGTGCGCGAGAAGGAGTCGGCCATCGACGGCCAGGACTTCGAGAAGGCCGCGCGCCTGCGCGACGACGAGAAGAACCTGCGCAACGAGAAGGCGCGGCGCGAGGCCGAGTGGAAGTCCGGCGACATGGACGTCATCGCCGAGGTCGACGAGGAGCTCATCGCCGAGGTCCTCGCCGCGTCGACGGGCATCCCGGTCTTCAAGCTGACCGAGGAGGAGTCCAGCCGCCTGCTCCACATGGAGGACGAGCTGCACAAGCGCGTCGTCGGCATGGACGAGGCCATCAAGTCGCTCTCGCAGGCCATCCGCCGCACGCGGGCCGGCCTCAAGGACCCGCGTCGCCCCGGCGGCTCGTTCATCTTCGCCGGCCCGACCGGCGTCGGGAAGACCGAGCTGGCCAAGACGCTCGCGGAGTTCCTCTTCGGCGACGAGGACAGCCTCATCCAGCTCGACATGTCGGAGTACAGCGAGAAGCACACCGTCTCGCGCCTCTTCGGCTCGCCCCCCGGCTACGTCGGGTACGAGGAGGGCGGCCAGCTCACCGAGAAGGTGCGCCGCAAGCCGTTCTCCGTCGTCCTCTTCGACGAGGTCGAGAAGGCCCACCCGGAGATCTTCAACAGCCTCCTGCAGGTGCTCGAGGACGGCCGCCTCACCGACTCCCAGGGTCGGATGGTCGACTTCAAGAACACGGTCATCATCATGACGACCAACCTCGGCACCCGGGACATCTCCAAGGGCACGCTCGGCTTCTCCGCCGGGCCCGACACCCGCTCGGACTACGAGCGGATGAAGGCCAAGGTCCAGGACGAGCTCAAGCAGCACTTCCGTCCCGAGTTCCTCAACCGCGTCGACGACACGATCGTCTTCCCGCAGCTCTCGCAGGCCGAGATCGTCCAGATCGTCGACCTCGAGATCGCCAAGCTGGACAAGCGGCTCAAGGACAAGGACATGGGCATCGAGCTCACCCCGGCGGCGAAGAACCTCCTCGCCACCAAGGGCTACGACCCGGTGCTCGGTGCGCGTCCGCTGCGTCGCACGATCCAGCGCGAGATCGAGGACATCCTCTCGGAGAAGATCCTCTTCAACGAGCTGAAGTCCGGCGAGATCGTCGCGGTCGACGCGACCGGCGAGACCAAGGACGACACGTTCACCTTCCAGGGCACGGCGCACAGCCGGGGCATCGAGCTCCCGGTCGTCGCGGCCGAGGCCGCTGAGGGCTGACCGAGCCGCTCCCCGAGGGCGCCCGACTACACGGTCGGGCGCCCTCGGTGTGTCCGGGGGACATCTCGCGTCCGGTCACGTCGCCTCTGGACCCACGGATTCCGTCGAAAACGGGGTTCGCGCCGCGAAATCCTTACCCGGTCTTTACCCCACTGGATGGACGGATTGTGCAGACTTGAGCGCAGCAAGGACCTCCGGGGCCCTTGCAGCGGCCCGCCACCACCCCTGCGGTGGCGGGCCGTGCCCCTGTCCGGACACCGCCGCCACCCGCCGGCGAGCCGCGGCTACGCTGCCGGGATGGCCTCCTCCGACGCCGCGCCCGACGCCGCGCCCGACGCCGTCGCCACGTCCCGCACCGGTGTGCGCGTCCGGCCCGCCCGCACCGCCGACGTCCGCGCCATCCGCTCGCTCGTCGCCCCGCTCGCCGAGGCCCGGGTGCTGCTGCAGAAGGAGGCCGTCGCCTACTACGAGTCGGTGGCGGACTTCGTCGTCGCCGAGACCGACGGCGCCGACGGGACGTCGCCGCGGGTCGTCGGCTGCGGGGCCCTGCACGTCCTGTGGGAGGATCTCGGGGAGGTCCGCACCCTCGCCGTCGACCGCTCGGTCCTCGGGCTCGGGGTCGGCAGCGCCCTGATGACGCGGCTCGTCGAGCGGGCCCACGAGCTCGGCCTGTCGCGGCTGTTCTGCCTGACCTTCGAGACCGCCTTCTTCGCGCGGCACGGCTTCGAGGCCATCGAGGGCCAGGCCGTCGAGCCGGCCGTCTACGCCGAGCTCCTGCGCTCCTACGACGAGGGCGTCGCCGAGTTCCTCGACCTCGAGCGGGTCAAGCCGAACACGCTCGGCAACACCCGGATGCTCCGCGTCCTCTGACCCCGCCGCTGCGGGGGCGCGGGCCGCCGGGCGGCTCAGCGACCGGAGGAAGGGTCCAGCGCGGGGTCGACGCTGCGCTCGGGGAGCGCGTGGGCGTGCCGCCCCTGGGGTCGCCGGCGGACCGCGACGACGACCACGGTCGTCGTGCCCACGACGAGCACGACCCCGAGCAGGAGGAGGCCCAGCCCGAGCGGGAGGGCCCACCCGGCCCGCTCGGTGCTCTCGCGGGCGAGGGTGGTGGCCCGGCCGACCTCGCCGTCGGCGAGGGAGGTGCGCGCCGCGTCGGCCCGCTCCCGCACGCCGAGCAGCGTCGTCCCGACGTCCGAGAGGGGGTCGAGCTCGCGGGCGGCGGTGTCGCGGGCGGACCCGACCGCGCGCAGGGCCGCGGCCGTCGCGGGCAGCGTGGACGCGAGCTCGCGGTAGTCGGGGTCCAGGGCCGCCTGCTCGTAGGCCTCGCGCACGCTCGGCGGGACGGCGAGCCCGGTGCGGGCCGAGGCCTGCTGCACGGCGGCCACGTCGGGGCCGAGCGGGGCGACCGCCTCGCGCACCTGGCGGGCCCGGTCGAAGTCCCAGACGGTCATCGCGTCGCGCAGCCCCTCGGGCGGCAGCCACGGGCCGTCGGCGCGGTCCAGCGCTCGGTAGGCCGTGCGCTCGCGCTCGCGGGGCGCGAGGAGCGCGCGCTGCTCCTTCGTGAGCACCCAGGTCGAGAGCAGCTCGGGCGCGCCCTCGACCCCGGCCCGGTCCTCGACGAGGTCGAGCCAGTCCTGCCACGACGTGCGCCCGCCGCTCGGGGTCACGAGGCCCGGGGGGTCGTACGCCCGCTCGCCGCGCACGGCGGCGCCGACCACGGCGGCGAACTCGGCGTCCGTCGTGTCCGCGAGCAGCGTGTGCATCACGCGGTAGGAGGCGGGGTAGGCGTAGGCGTCGACGTCGGCGGAGCGGCTGCCGGCGTCCCCGCTCCACTCGTTGAGGGGGACGGCGTCGCGGTCGTCGGGGCCGACGGAGCGGTGCTCGCGCGGCGTGCCCCCGGTCTCGTCGACGGCGCGCTCGGCGACGGCCTGGGCGAGCCCCTCGAAGAGCCAGCGCTGCTCGAGGGTGTCGGCGGAGACCCACGCATGGGTCAGCTCGTGGAAGATCAGGTCGTCGTCGAGCTGCTCCCCGACGACGATCTCGTCACCGGTCGGGTCGAACCAGCCGTCGTAGCCGCGCAGCGACGGAGAGGCATCCTCCCGGATTCGCTGGAGCCCGCCGGGCCACGGGGTGTCGACGAGGCGCTCGAGGACGGGCAGGCCCTCCTCGACCCGGCCGGCGACGAAGCGCGACCACTGCTCGTCGTCGGGGAAGGCCGACAGCGTGAGCGAGAGGTCGCCGACGTCGACCGCGCGCTCCGTGACCTGGGCGGGGTCGCGCAGCGACACGGTCGCCCAGAGACCGCCCTCGAAGGTGTTCTCCGTCGCGGTGTACGTCGCCGTACCACCGGAGCGCGCCGTGTCGAAGCCGTCGACGGTGCTCGCGAACGACATCGCCGACGGGGCGATCACCTCGACGCGGTTGCGGCCCTCGTCGCCCGGGCCGTAGGCGACGAAGGTGGCGTAACCGGGGCCGACCCGCGTGCTGTTGGCCGAGCGCGGCGGCGCCCCGGGGACGTCGAACTCCAGGACGATCCGGCGCCGCTGGTCGTAGCGCAGGGCCGGGAAGCCGATGCGCACCGTCTGGGTGCTCGGGTCGTCGGTGCCAGAGGTCCGGACGGACAGCCGGCTGCCCCCGGTCGACGCGCGGACGTCGGTGGCGCCGGCCGGGATGGGGACGGTGTAGGCGTCGAAGAAGTAGGCGTAGACGCCGCCGTCGGCCTTCGTGTCCTTGCTCGTGTTGCGCAGGTCGAGGGTCATCGTGGCGCGGACGAGGTCGGCCGCCGGGTCGAGCCGGTAGCGGCTGACGGCCGACACCGCGAGCCCCTCGGCCGCCGCGGCGGGGCCGACCGGGGCCGCGACGACGAGCGCGAGCGCGACGAGGGCGGACACGACGGAGCCGGCCACGGCGCGGCGCAGCGTGCTCGTCATCGGTCCCTCCGTCGTCGCCCGGGGCGGCACGGCGCTGCGGCGCCGCACCCGATCGTAGGCGCGCGGCGGCGTGGCGGACCGTCCGGTGCGGGTCAGCTGGCCTTCTTCTCGGCCTTCTTCGCCGTCTTCGCCGTGGCCTTCTTCGTGGCGGTGGACTTCTTCGACGCCGCCTTCTTCGTCGTCGAGGACTTCTTCGGCGCGGCCTTCTTCGTGCTCCCGGACGAGCCGGACGAGCTCTTCGCCGCCGTCGAGCCCTGGCCCCCGCCGGACGACGGCGCCTCGCCGCGGGAGGCCTTGGCCCGCTCGACCGAGCGCGACAGCGCGGCGAGCAGGTCGACGACCTCGCCGGACTCCTCCTCCTCGGGCGCGGAGACCCGCACCTCGCCGCCCTCGACCTTGGCCCGGACGAGCTCCTTGACCGCGAGCGCGTAGTCGTCCTCGTACTCGGCCGGGTCGTAGTCGCCGGCGAGCTGGTCGATGAGCATCTTCGCCATGTCCATCTCCTGGCGGGTGGCGTGCTGCTCGTCGACGGCGGCGAAGTCGGCAGCGCGCACCTCGTCGGGCCAGAGCATCGTCTGCATGACGATGACGCCGTCGCGGACGCGCAGGATCGCCATCGTCATGCGGGTCCGGATCGAGACGGTGACGACGGCGACGCGCTGCTCGCTCTCGAGGGCGTCGCGCAGGAGGACGTACGGCTTGGTGGCGGACTTGTCGGGCTCGAGGTAGTAGCTCTTGTCGAGCCACATCGGGTCGATCTGGTCGGCGGGGACGAACTTCGTCACGCCGATCTCCTTGCTCGAGCGCGAGGGGAGGTCGGCGAAGTCGTCGTCCGTGAGCACGACCATGTCGCCGTCCTCGGTCTCGTAGCCCTTGGCGATGTCGTCGTAGCTCACCTCCTCCCCGTCGATCGAGCAGAAGCGCCGGTAGCGGATGCGCCCGCCGTCCTCGCGGTGCACCTGCCGGAACTGCACGTCGTGGTTCTCGGTCGCCGAGTAGAGCCGCACCGGCACGTTGACCAGCCCGAAGGAGACCGCGCCCTTCCAGATCGCGCGCATCGTCGGTCCCGTCCTCTCGTCGCTCGCCCCGGGTGCCCCCGGCACGTCCACCCAGCCTAGGACGGTCGGCGCCGGCGGGGGAGGGCCCGCGGCGGGTCGGGTCGGCGGTCAGGCGCGGGCGGCCACGGCGTCGACGAGCGCCCCGAGCGGGTCCGGCAGGGCATCCGGGTCGAGCCGCTCGGCGAGGCGGGCGGCCAGCCGGGCCTTGCGTCCCGACCCCGAGCCCGCGAACCGGTGCAGCTGCTCGAGCACCGGGCGCCCGCGCCAGTACGGCATCCGGGCCATCGACTCGAACGCGCCGAGCTCGGCCATCGAGGCCAGCGCGTCGCGGACGGCGTCGGCGCCCAGGGCGCGCATGAGGACGTCCTCGATGTCGCGGTCGCAGACGAAGACGCCGTGCCAGGCGAGCTCCTCGACGTCGCGCGCGACGACGCCGTGCCGACGCAGCGCGCCCACCGCGAAGCGCATCTCGGGGGCGTCGACGAGGGCGAGGACGCCCGGACCGGGGCCGCCGAGCCCGTCGAGGTGGCGGGCGAGGTTGGTGACCCCGCCCATCGGGACGACGGTGGCCGGCACGCCGCGGCCGGCGAGCAGCGTGCGCACGACGACGGCGTCGCTCTCGCCCTCGACGAGCACGACGGGTCCGGCGCCCGCGGCCTCCATGGCGCGACGCTAACCCGTGCCCGGGGCGCTCCGGGGCCCGCGGGCGGCAGGATGGGCCCATGCGTCCCATGCTCGCGACCGCCGCGGAGGCCCCGCCGCGCGGTGACGCGTGGGTGCACGAGGTGAAGTGGGACGGGATGCGGGTGCTCGTCGACGTCCGCAGCGGGTCGGTGACGGTGACCTCGCGGACCGAGCGCGACGTGACGGCGGCCTTCCCCGAGCTCGACGCGCTCGCCGGCACCTACGACGACCTGCTGCTCGACGGCGAGGTCGTCGCCCTCGACGAGGGGCTGCCGAGCTTCCACGCGCTGACCGAGCGGATGCACGTCACGAAACGGGCGCAGGCCGAGCGCCTGGCGCGCTCGCGGCCGGTGACGCTCATGGTCTTCGACCTGCTGCGGCTCTTCGGGCAGGACCTCACCGGCCAGCCGTGGTCGGCGCGGCGGCGGCTGCTCGAGGAGCTCGAGCTCGACGGGCGTGCGTGGCGGGTGCCCGAGGTGCACGACGACGGCGCGGTGCTGCTGCGGGTCACGGGCGAGCAGGGGCTCGAGGGGGTCGTCAGCAAGCGGCGGGACGCGCGTTACCTGCCCGGTCGGCGCTCGCCGGACTGGCGCAAGGTCGCGCACCGGCGCACCTACTCGGTCGTCGTCGGGGGCTGGCGGCCCGAGGTGGGGTCGGGGGCGTCGTCGGCGGACCGGCTGGGGGCGGTGCTCGTCGGGCTGCCCGACGGCGAGGGTGGCTGGCGGTACGCGGGGCGGGTCGGGTCCGGGCTCGCGGGGTCGGCCGGCGAGGCGCTGCTGCGCCGGGTCCGCCGGCACGAGTGCGACGCGTCGCCGTTCGCCGACGAGGTGCCCCGCATCGACGCCTCGGGGACGACGTGGGTCGAGCCGGCGGTCGTCGTCGAGGTCCGCACGCTCCAGCTCACCCCCGACCACCGGCTGCGCCAGCCCACGTTCCTCGGGGTGCGCGCCGACCTCACGCCCGACGAGCTGCAGGAGGTCGAGGAGGGTGGCTGAGCGGTACGTCCCGCAGGTGACGCGCGTCGAGGTCGACGGGCGGCGGCTGAAGCTGACCAGCCTCGACAAGGTGATGTACCCCGCCACCGAGACGACCAAGGGCGAGGTCCTCGACTACTACGCGCGCGTCGCCGGCGTGCTCCTGCCGCACCTCGCGCGCCGACCGGTGACGCGGGTGCGCTGGCCGCACGGGGTCGCGGACCAGATGTTCTTCGAGAAGAACATGCCCTCCGGGGCGCCGTCGTGGCTGCCCGGCGTGCAGGTCGACGACGTCCGCTACCCCCTCGTGCCCGGGATGGCCGAGCTCACCTATCTCGTCAACCTCAACTCCCTCGAGCTGCACGTCCCCCAGTGGACGGTCGACGACGACGGCGCGCGCGAGCACCCGGACCGGCTCGTCATCGACCTCGACCCCGGCAAGCCGGCCGGCCTGCGCGAGTGCGCCCGGGTTGCGCTGCTCGTGCGCGACCGGCTGGAGCGGCTCGGCCTCGAGCTGCACCCGGTGACCTCGGGCAGCAAGGGGATGCAGCTGTACGCGCGGCTCGGCGGCGACCTGACCTCCGACCAGGTGCGCGACCTCGCGCAGCAGCTGGCGCAGGAGATGACGAAGAAGCACCCCGAGCTCGTGCTGTGGAAGATGACCAAGTCGCTGCGCCCGGGCAAGGTGTTCCTCGACTGGAGCCAGAACGTCGCGGCGAAGACGACCATCAGCCCGTACTCGCTGCGCGGGCGCGAGCTGCCGCACGTCGCGGCGCCGCGCACCTGGGACGAGGTCGAGGCCGGCGCCGAGGACGACGGCACGCTGGCCCAGCTGATGTTCGACGAGGTGCTCGAGCGGGTCGAGCGCGACGGCGACCTCCTCGCCGACCTCCCCTGACCCGACCCCATCGACTTCTTGCGAGTTGAGCCGCTCGACACGCCGCCGGACCGCGTGTCGAGCGGCGGAAGTCGCAATCAGTCGGGTGGGTGCCGGTCAGGTGAGGGGCACAGGGAACGGACAGCGGGGTCATCCGGGCCGGTCGGAGGCTGGAGCCATGACCTCCTCGACCCGCTCCGGACCGTTCCGCTCCACCGGCCTGCGCCTCGTCGGCGCCCTGACCTCGGCCACCGCCGTCGCCCTCCTCGGGACGGCCGCCCTCCCCGCCGCGGCGGCTGAGGCGGCCGGCGTCCACGACGACCGGCCGGTCGTCGTGCCGCGTCCGCCGGACCCGGCCGAGCCGCCGACGGAGACGAGCACGCGCGGCGTCACGTGGCGGTGGGACGGCGCCCGGTGGGTGCGCCTCCCCTGACCCGACTTCTTGCCCATCCGCCACCTCCGAGGGCCCGATCCGGTCCGGGGCGGGTGGCAGATGGGCAACACGTCGGCACTGATCCATCGACTTCTTGCGATTGAGCCGCTCGACCGCGTGTCGAGCGGCGGAACTCGCAACCAGTCGCGTCAGGCGGGGCGGTGGCGGGGGGTCGTGGGCGTGGTCGGGGTGCGGCGGCCCGAGAGCGCGGACCCGGCCGCAGCGCCCGTCAGGGCCGGCACGGCGACGAGCACCGCCCAGAACCAGCCGCCGAAGACGGTCTCGGTCGCCCAGAGGCCCCAGTCGAACGCGGTCGGGGCGCCGAGCTGGCCGGCCGCGGTGAAGACGGGCACGGCGAGGACGGCGACGACGCCCCAGCGCGCGAGCACGGGACCGGCGGCCCGGGCGCGCAGCCCGTCGACCGTGCCCCAGACGAGGGCGGCCACGGCGACGGCGAGCATCGCCGCGAGGCCTGCCCCGATGTTCGCGCCGACGGTGGGACCGGAGAGCCGCTCGACGAGAGTGAGGGCCGCCCAGGCGAGGACGGCGAGGGCGGCGGTGCGCGGCAGGGCGGCGAGAGCAGTGGTCATGGCGCGAGCATGGCGGCGCCCGGCGCGGGCCGGCGTGAGCACCGGTACTCAGCCGTGCGAGGACGGTCCGCTCGGCCGACCTGTCCGCCAGCCGGTATCGACCCCGACTTCTTGCGAGTTCCGCCGCTCGACGCGCCGTCGGACGGCGTGTCGAGCGGCTCAACTCGCAAGAAGTCGATGAAGGCGGGTCGAGGGCGGGGTGAGGGGGTCGGGGCGGGGGAGGGGTCGGATCAGGGGGAGGGGGTGCGGCGCAGGCGGGGGCAGCCGGCGCACTCGACGCACCCGGGCAGGGCGTAGATGAGGCAGCACGACGCGCGAGGCACGCCGCCGGGCCGGAGCATCCCGGCCGCTGCCTCGGCCTCACGCCGGGCGGCGGCCCACATGTCGTCGACGAGCGCGGCGCGCACGTGCGGCCCGAGGCGCACCGGGCTGCGGTAGCCCTGCGCGAGCGGGGTCGCGACGGCGCGGAAGTCGGCCTCGGCGGCGTCGAGCCGCGCCGGGAGCTCCCGGGGGTCGGCGACGAGCCCCGCCAGCCGCACGGTGTCGGGGACCAGCGAGGGGGCGAGCGAGAACGTCAGTCCGTCGAGGACCGCTCGCACGGGCCCGGCCGCGGCGGCGTGCGCGGCCGCGTGCGCCGGCACCTGGAGCAGCCACTGGAGGACGAACACCGCCGCGACCGAGGGTGGGGCGACGCCGTCGTACCAGCGGGCGTGCATCCGCCGCAGCCCCTCGCGCCACGGGTCGGGGTCGACGGCGAGGTCGTGCGGCAGGGCCGGCCCCCCGACGACGAACCGCAGCCACGCGTGGCGGGCGGACATGCGCGCAGCGGCGGCACCCGGGTCGGGTGCCGCCGCTGCGTCGGGCGAGCCGTGGCTCAGGAGTTCGCCTTGTCGTAGGCCTCCTGGACCTCGCTCGAGATACGGCCGCGCTCGCTGACGTCGTAGCCGTTGCTGCGCGCCCACTCGCGGATCGCCGAGACGTCGCGCTTGCTGCCGCCGCTGTTCTTGGCCGCGCCGCGGGAGGCGCTGCGCCGCCCGCCGGTGCGCTCGGCGTGGCCGATCCACACCGCCATCGCGTCGCGCAGCTTGCTCGCGTTGTCGCTGGTGAGGTCGATCTCGTAGCTGACGCCGTCGAGGGCGAAGGTGACCGTCTCGTCGGCAGGGGACTCCTTGTCGACGTCGTCGACGAGAAGGACCTGGACCTTTTTGGCCATGGTGTCGTGCCTCCGAATGCAGAAGGGAATGTCAGGGGTGGTCCGAGCATGCCGCACAAAGCTGCGCGGCGTCTCTCCCACAGGGTAAAGCGCAGGTAAAGGAAAGGAAAGTCCGAGACATTCCTCAGTCGGTCTTTTCGTCGTTTCCCGTCGTCGTTCCGTGCTCGGCGGACGCCTCACGGGCCGCCTGCCGGTCCTGCTCGGCCTCGAACTTGCTCTGGGCCAGGCGCTCGTTGCGGTCGGCCTCCATGATGCGTTTGACGATGACGTAGAAAAACGCCGCCGCGACGATCGTCGGGATGATCGCGACGAGATAAGGGACGATCGAACCCATCGGAATCAGGCCTCCGGCTTCAGGTGCGGAAAGAGGATGGTCTCGCGGATGTTCGCGCCGGTGAACAGCATGATGAGCCGGTCCACGCCCAGGCCCAGGCCGCCCATCGGCGGGGCGCCGTACTCGAGCGCGCGCAGGAAGTCCTCGTCGAGCTGCATCGCCTCGGGGTCGCCGCCGGCCGCCCGCAGCGACTGGGCGGTGAGGACCTCGCGCTGGACGACGGGGTCGACGAGCTCGGAGAACCCGGTGCCGCGCTCGACGCCGGCGATGATGAGGTCCCACGCCTCGATGAGCCCGGGGGTGTCGCGGTGCGGCCGCGCGAGCGGCTGCGCGATGGCGGGGTAGTCGCAGAGGAAGGTCGGCTGGAGCAGGCCGGGCTCGACGAGCTCGCCGAGCAGCTCGAGGAAGACCTTGTCCTTCTCGAGCGCCGGGTCGACCTCGACGCCGTGCCGCTCGGCGTGCGCGAGCAGCGTCTCCTTCGAGGTCTCCTGGGTGACCTCCTCGCCGACGGCCTCGCTGACGCCCTCGTAGACGGGCAGCCAGCGCCACTCGCCGTCGAGGTCGACCGTGCCCGCGGGCGTCTCGACCTGCCGCGACCCGAGCGCGTCGGCGACGCCGAGGTAGAGGTCGCGCATGAGGCCGGCGATGGAGCGCTGGTCGCCCCATGCCTGGTAGGCCTCGAGCATCGTGAACTCGGGGGAGTGCGTCGCGTCGACGCCCTCGTTGCGGAAGATGCGGCCCATCTCGTAGACGCGGTCGACCCCGCCGACGACGGCCTTCTTGAGGTTGAGCTCGAGGGCGATGCGCAGGACCATCTCCTGGTCGAACGCGTTGAGGTGCGTCCGGAACGGCCGGGCCGCGGCCCCACCGTGGACCAGCTGGAGCACCGGCGTCTCGACCTCGAGGTAGCCCTGGCCGTCGAGCACGGAGCGGACGGCGCGCAGCGCGGCGGCCTTGGTGCGCACCATGTCGCGGGCCTCCTGGCGCACGACGAGGTCGGCGTAGCGCTGGCGGACCCGCGACTCCTCCGAGAGCTCCTTGTGGAGGGTCGGCAGCGGGCGCAGCGCCTTGCTCGCGACGCCCCAGCGGGTCGCCATCACCGACAGCTCGCCGCGGCGGCTGGAGATGACCCTGCCCTCGACCCACACGTGGTCGCCGAGATCGGCGTCGCGCTTGAAGGCGTCGAGCGCCTCCTGCCCCACCTCGGCGAGGCTGAGCATCACCTGGAGGCGGGTGCCGACGCCCTCCTGGAGCGTCGCGAAGGCGAGCTTGCCGGTGGTGCGGACGAAGACGACGCGGCCGGCGACGGCGACGACGTCCTGGGTCTCCTCGCCGGTCTCGAGGTGCGCCCACTGCTCGCGGACCTCGGCGAGCGAGTGCGTGCGCGGGACCGCGACGGGGTAGGCCTGGCCGCCCTCGGCGATCAGCCGGTCGCGCTTCTCGCGCCGGACCCGCATCTGCTCGGGCAGCTCGGCCTCGGGAAGGGCGGTGGTGGGGTTCTCGGTCACGGAGGACAAGCCTACGGACCCGCGGGGGCCGGTCCGCCCCCTGCCCGCCCAGCGACCGCCGCCGCGGCGAGGTCCGGATGTCGGGGCGCGTCGGTAGCGTCGCCCGCGTGGCGAGGCACGGGAGCTGGGAGGAGGGGCTGCCCGCGCGCCGGCTCGAGCACGCCGACCCCGTCGAGCTCCCGCCGCCCGACGTCTGGCCGCGCACCGTGCCCGCGGTCGAGCACGTCCTCGCGCACGGCGTCGACCTCGCCCGCTGCACGGTGCTCGTCGGCGAGAACGGCTCCGGCAAGTCGACGCTCGTCGAGGCGCTCGCGATGGCCGTCGGGATGAACGCCGAGGGCGGCTCGACCGGCGCCGCGCACCGCACCCACGCGAGCGAGTCGCCGCTGCACGAGTGGCTGCGCGTCGTCCGCGACCCCGGGGCGCCGCGGTGGGGCTACTTCGTGCGGGCCGAGACGATGCACGGCCTCTTCACCTACCTCGACACCTCGCGCGCGGACTCACCGTGGAGCCGTGACCCGCTCTTCCACGGCCTCTCGCACGGCGAGTCCTTCGTCGCGCTGCTCGGCACGCGGCGCTTCCGCGGCGAGGGCCTCTTCGTGATGGACGAGCCGGAGGCCGGGCTGTCGTTCTCGGCGCAGCTGCACCTCGTCGCCGAGCTGACCGAGATGGCCCGCCGGCCGCGCACGCAGGTCGTCCTCGCGACGCACTCGCCGGTGCTCGCGGCCATCCCCGGCGCGCACCTGCTCGAGCTCGGCGAGCACGGCATCCGGCCGAGCACGTGGGACGAGCTCGACCTCGTGGCGCACCACCGCGGCTTCCTCGACGCCCCGCGCCGGTACCTGCGGCACGTCGTCGACGACCTCGACGACTGACCGAGGCGCCGGGGGTCAGCGCTCGTCGAGGGTCATCTCGAGCGTGTAGCCGTCGGCGTCGTAGCAGTGGTTGGCGTGCTCGACCGGCTCCCCGTGCGCCCCGAAGGCCGTGCGGGCCATCGTGAGGACCGGCTTCGTACCCTTGAGCGCGAGCCGCCGCCGTTCCTCGGGGGTCGGCATCCGGGCGCCGACCGACTGCCGGGCGACGACGGGCACGGCGCCGCGGGTGCGCAGGGCGGCGTAGAGGCCGGTGGCCTCGAGCTCCTCGGCGGTGAGGTCCGACAGGCCCGGTGGCAGCCAGTTGTGGAGGACGGCGAGCGGGCGCCCGTCGACCGTCCGCAGCCGGACGATGCCGAGCAGCGTTGTGTCGGAGGGCAGCTCGAACGCGGCGGCGGCCTCGTCGTTGCGCGTCATCTCCAGCGAGAGCACGGTCGTGCCCGGGGTACGGCCGGTGCGCAGGAGGTCGTCGTGGAGGCTCGACAGCTCGGCCCGGCGGTGCACGCGCGTCGGCGCCACCGTCGTCCCGATGCCGCGGCGGCGCACGAGCAGGCCGCGGTCGACGAGGTCCTGCATCGCCCGGCGGACGGTGGGGCGCGAGAGGCCGAGGCGGCTCGCGAGGTCGAGCTCGTTCTCGACCGCGTCGCCGGGCGCGAGGACGCCGTCACGCACCGCCCCGCCGAGCTGCTCGGCCAGCTGGTGCCACAGCGGCACGGGGGAGGTGCGGTCGATCCGCACCGTCACCTGTCGCGCCGCCATGGAGGGGACTGTACAGCCGGCGCCGCGTCGTGTCAGTATGTCCTGACAAAGGAGGTCGGATGAGGGTCGGACTCGCGGGAGCCGGACGGATCGGGGCGTTCCACGCCCGCACGCTGGCCGGGCTCGAGGGCGTGGAGGCGCTCGTCGTGGCGGACGCCGATGCGGCCCACGCGGCGCAGGTGGCCGCGACGCTCCCCGTCGCCGAGGCCGTCGGCATCGACGAGCTCGTCGGCTGCGGCCTCGACGCCCTCGTCGTCGCGACCTCCACCCCCGGGCACGCCCCGCTCGTGCGGGCCGGCGTCGAGGCGGGCGTCCCCGTCTTCGTCGAGAAGCCCCTCGCCGCCACCCTCGACGGCACGCTCGAGCTCGTGCGCCTCGTCGAGGGCGTCGACACCCCCGTGCACGTCGGCTTCCAGCGGCGCTTCGACACCGGCTACCGACGGGCGCGTGAGGCCGTCGCGTCCGGCGAGCTCGGCTTCGTCCACACCCTGCGGGCGACGACGTCCGACCGCCGCCCGCCGCACCCCGACTACGTGCCGACCTCGGGCGGCATCTTCCGCGACTGCGCGGTGCACGACGCCGACGCCGTCCGGTTCGTCACCGGCCGCGAGGTGCTCACCGTCCAGGCCGTCGGCGGCACGAAGGGCGAGCCGTTCTTCGCCGCCGCCGGCGACGTCGCCAGCGCCGCCGCGCTGCTCACGCTCGACGACGGCACCATCGCCGTGCTCACGACGACCCGCTACTCCGGCCAGGGCCACGACGTCCGGCTCGAGGTCGTCGGCTCGGAGGGCTCGGTGGCCGTCGGCCTCGACGACAGCCTCGCGCTGCGCTCGGTCGAGGACGGCGTGAGCTTCCCCGCCGGGCCGGTGCACGAGGCCTTCATGGACCGCTTCGAGCCGGCCTACCGCGCCGAGCTCGCCGCCTTCCTCGACGTCGCCCGCGGCGCGGCGCCGAGCCCCTGCACCGTCCGCGACGCGCTCGAGGCCTCACGCGTCGTCGAGGCCGCCACGCTCGCCCTCGCCGAGGGCCGCACCGTCGCCCTGTCGGAGATCCCCACCACCTGAAGGAACCGTCGATGACCACCGCACCCGTCGCCCAGCGCATCGCCGGCGCCCCCATCTCCTGGGGCGTCTGCGAGGTCCCCGGCTGGGGTCACCAGCTGACCCCGGACCTCGTCCTCGCCCAGATGCGCGAGGTCGGCCTCGCCGCCACCGAGTTCGGCCCCGACGGCTTCCTCCCCGACGCACCGGAGGCGAAGGCCCAGACGCTCGCGGCCGCCGGCCTGCGCGCGGTCGGGCAGTTCGTGCCGGTCGTCCTCCACGACACCGCGGTCGACCCCCTCCCCGCGGTCGAGGAGGCGATGACCGGCCTCGTCGCCGCGCAGGCCGGCGTCGTCGTCATCGCCGCGGCCACCGGCGCCGACGGCTACGACGAGCGCCCCGACCTCGACGACGACCAGTGGGCGACGCTCCTCGCCAACCTCGACCGGATCAGCGACGCCGCCGCCGCGCGCGGCCTCCTCGCCGCGCTCCACCCGCACGTCGGCACGATGGTCGAGAGCGGCACCGAGACCGAGCGCGTCCTCGCCGGCAGCCGGATCGCCCTCTGCCTCGACACCGGGCACCTCCTCATCGGGGGTGGCGACCCGGTGGCGGTCGCCGCGCAGCACCCCGACCGCATCGGGCACGTGCACCTCAAGGACGTGCGCCTCGACCTCGCCGACCGCGTGCGCGCGGGGGAGCTCTCGTACACCGACGCCGTGGGCGCCGGGATGTACGTGCCGCTCGGCGAGGGCGACGTCGACGTCGCCGCCATCATCGGCTCGCTCGAGGCGGCCGGCTACGACGGCTGGTACGTCCTCGAGCAGGACACCGTCCTCTCGGGTGACCCCGACGCCACCGGGGTCGACCCCGCCGCCGACGTCCGGGCCTCGGTCGCGCACGTCGTCGGGGTCGCCGACCGGCTCGGGGACCGCCCGTGAGCGCCCCCGACCTCGTCGCGATCGGGCGCACCGGGGTCGACGTCTACCCGCTCCAGCACGGGGTGGGCCTCGAGGACGTCGAGACCTTCCAGAAGTTCCTCGGCGGCAGCGCGACCAACGTCGCCGTCGCCGCCGCCCGGCACGGGCACTCGGCCCTGCTCGTCACCAAGGTCGCGGACGACGCGTTCGGCCGCTACGTGCGTCGCGAGGCCGAGCGGCTCGGCGTCGACCCGGCCGCCGTCGCCGTCCACGCGGGCGACGGGCCGCCGACGCCGGTCACCTTCTGCGAGGTGCACCCGCCGGACCACTTCCCGCTCTCGTTCTACCGCTGGCCGACCGCCCCCGACCTGCTCCTCACCGACGACGACCTGCCGCTGGACGCCGTGCGCGACGCCCGCGTCTTCTGGGCGACGGTGACCGGGCTCTCGCAGGAGCCCTCGCGCGGCGCGCACCACACCGCGTGGGCGGCGCGCGGCCGGGCCCGCCACACCGTCCTCGACCTCGACTGGCGGCCGATGTTCTGGGCCGACCCGGCCGAGGCGAGCACCGAGGTCGGCCGGGCGCTCGAGCACGTGACCGTCGCGGTCGGCAACCTCGAGGAGTGCGAGGTCGCCGTCGGCGAGACCGACCCCCACCGCGCCGCCGACGCCCTCCTCGAGCGCGGGCTCGAGCTCGCCGTCGTCAAGCAGGGGCCCCGCGGCGTCCTCGCCGCCACCCGCGGCGAGCGCGTCGAGGCCGCCCCCTTCCCCGTCGAGGTCGTCAACGGGCTCGGCGCCGGCGACGCGTTCGGGGGAGCGCTCGTCCACGGGCTGCTCGAGGGCTGGGACCTGGAGCGGACCGTCCGCTTCGCCAACGTCGCCGGCGCCATCGTCGCCGGCCGGCTCGAGTGCTCGACCGCGATGCCGACGAGCGACGAGGTCGAGGCCGCGCTCGCCGGGGCCGGGAGGTGACCGCCGTGACCACCCGCCGCGTCGGACCCGCCGACCTCGCCCGCCTCACCGAGGTGCGCGCCCGCGAGCCGCAGCAGGTGGCCCGGCTGTGGGACGAGCGCCGGCTGCGCCCGCTGCTGCCCGCCGACGGCCGCCTGCTCCTCGTCGCCGCCGACCACCCCGCCCGCGGTGCGCTGGGCGTCGGCGCGGACCCGATGGCGATGGCCAGCCGCACGGACCTGCTCGACCGGCTCGTCACCGCGCTGGAGCGACCCGGCGTCGACGGCGTGCTCGGCACCCCCGACATCCTCGAGGACCTCCTGCTGCTCGGGGCGCTCGACGGCATGGTCGTCATCGGCTCGATGAACCGCGGTGGGCTGCAGGGCGCCTCGTGGGAGCTCGACGACCGCTTCACCGCCTACACCGCCGAGGCCGTGCGCCGGCTCGGGCTCGACGGCGGCAAGATGCTCACCCGCATCGCGCTCGAGGACACCGGCTCGGTCCGCACCCTCGAGGCGTGCGCGCAGGCGGTCACCGACCTCGCCGACGCCGGGCTGCTCGCGATGGTCGAGCCCTTCTGGTCGGTGCGCGAGGACGGCCGCGTGCGCAACCTGCTCGACGCCGAGTCGATGGTGCGCGCCGTGCACGTCGCCTCCGGTCTCGGCGCCAGCAGCGCGCACACGTGGCTCAAGCTGCCGGTCGTCGACGACCTCGAGCGGGTCATGGACGCCACGACCCTGCCGACCCTGCTCCTCGGCGGCGACCCCGCCGGCGCGCCGGCCGAGACGTACGCGTCCTGGGGGCACGCCCTCGGGCTGCCGTCGGTCCGCGGGCTCGTCGTCGGGCGCGCGCTGCTCTACCCGCGCGAGGGCGACGTCGCCGCCGCGGTGGACGTGGCGGCCGACCTCGTCCACGGTGGAACGTCATGAGCACCGGTCGCGACAACGAGGCCTACGTCCGCCCGCTCGGCAGCGCCGTCGACGGTGACTTCGGGGTGGCCGTCACGCCGACGTCCTCCTCGCCGGTCCCGGGCTGGCGCCACACGACGCTGCGCGTCGCCACGCTCGACGGCGCTGCGGTCGAGCACGACGCCGGCGAGGAGGAGACGCTCGTCGTCCCCCTCGTCGGGTCCGTCCGGGTCGAGGTGACCGAGGCCGACGGCACGACGCACGCGGTCGACCTCGCGGGCCGCGCCTCGGTCTTCGACGGCCCCACCGACGTGGTCTACGCCGGCCGCGGCTCTCGCCTGCGGGTCACCGGCACGGCCGACGGGCCCTCCCGCGTCGCCCTCTGCGGCGCCCCGGCGACGAAGGCCGACGCCCCGAGGCCCTTCCGGCACCTGGCCGCCGCCGACGTCCCCGTCGAGCTGCGCGGCGCCGGCCGGGCCAGCCGCGAGGTGCGCAACATGGGCCTGCCCGACGTCCTCGACGCCGACTCCTTCCTCGTCTGCGAGGTCGTCACACCCGCCGGCAACTGGTCGAGCTGGCCGCCGCACAAGCACGACGTCGAGCGGCCCGGCGAGGAGACCGAGCTCGAGGAGGTCTACTACGTCGAGACCCGCTCGACCGACCCGCGCGGGACCGACCCCGTCGGCTACCTCCGGGTCTACGGCTCGAGCGACGAGCGGCCCCTCGACGTCGTCGCCGAGGTCCGCACCGGCGACGTCGTCCTCGTGCCCCACGGCTGGCACGGCCCGGCCATCGCCGCCCCCGACGCCGACCTCTACTACCTCAACGTCATGGCCGGCCCCGGCCCCGAGCGGGCCTGGCGCATCTGCGATGACCCCGCCCACGCCTGGGTGCGGGAGTCCTGGCCCGACGAGCCCTTCGACCCCCGACTTCCCCTGGGAGGCAGCCGATGACCGCGCCCGAGACCGTCCGCCTCACCGTCGCGCAGGCGGTGGTGCGCTTCCTCGCGCAGCAGTGGACCGAGCGCGACGGCGAGCGCCGGCGCCTCTTCGCCGGGTGCCTCGGCATCTTCGGCCACGGCAACGTCGCCGGCGTCGGGCAGGCCCTCCTCGAGGACGAGCTGCGCGCCGCCGAGGCCGGCGAGGAGCCCGGCCTGCGCTACGTCCTCGGTCGCAACGAGCAGGCGATGGTCCACACCGCCGTCGGCTACGCCAAGCACCGCGACCGGCTGACGACGTGGGCGGTCACCGCCTCGGTGGGCCCCGGCTCGACGAACATGCTGACCGGGGCCGCGCTCGCGACCATCAACCGCATCCCGGTGCTCCTGCTGCCCTCGGGCACCTTCGCCACGCGCGTCGCCGCCCCGGTGCTCCAGGAGCTCGAGCTGCCGTACGCCGCCGACGTCAGCGTCAACGACGCCTTCCGGCCGCTGTCGCGCTTCTACGACCAGGTCGACCGGCCCGAGCAGCTGCCCGCGGCGCTCCTCGGCGCCTGCCGCGTCCTCACCGACCCCGCCGAGACCGGCGCGGCGACCATCTCGCTGCCGCAGGACGTGCAGGCCGAGGCCTTCGACTGGCCGGTCGAGCTGTTCGCCGAGCGCGTCTGGCACGTGGCGCGGCCGCCGGCCGAGCCCTCGCGGGTCGCCGACGTCGCCGACGCGCTGCGGTCGGCGCAGCGGCCGCTCGTCGTCGCCGGCGGCGGCGTGCACTACTCCGGCGCCGAGGCCGCGCTCGCCGCCTTCGTCGAGGCCACCGGGGTGCCGGTGGCCGAGACGCAGGCGGGGAAGGGCGCTCTGCCGCACGGGCACCCGCAGCTCGTCGGGGCCGTCGGCTCCACCGGCACGACCGCGGCCAACGCGCTCGCGGCGCAGGCCGACCTCGTCATCGGCGTGGGCACCCGCTGGTCCGACTTCACGACCGCGTCGCGGACCGCGTTCGCGCGCAACGGGGTCCGGTTCGTCAGCCTCAACGTCGCCGCGTTCGACGCCGGCAAGCACAGCGGCATCCCGCTCGTCGCCGACGCGCGCTCGGGCCTCGAGGCGCTGACCGAGGCCGTCGCCGGCCACCGGGTCGACGACGCCTACGCCGACGAGGTCGCCGGGCTCTGGCGCGCCTGGGACGCGCAGGTCGACGCGACCTACGACCCGCCCGCCGAGGTCACCGACGCCCTGGCGCCCGGCCTGCTCACCCAGGGCCAGGTGCTCGGGGTCGTCAACGAGCACACCGACCCGCGCGACGTCATCCTCTGCGCGGCCGGCTCGATGCCCGGCGACCTGCACAAGCTGTGGCGGGTGCGCGACCGCAAGGGCTACCACGTCGAGTACGGCTACTCCTGCATGGGCTACGAGATCCCCGGCGCCCTCGGCGTCGCGCTCGCCGACGACACCCGCGACGTCGTCGCGATGGTCGGCGACGGCGGCTACCTCATGATGCCGACCGAGCTCGTCGTCGCCGTCCAGGAGCGGGTCAAGCTCGTCGTCGTGCTCGTCCAGAACCACGGCTTCCACTCGATCGGGTCGCTGTCGGAGGGTCTCGGCTCGCAGCGCTTCGGGACCTCGTACGAGTACCGGGGCGCCGACGGCCGGCTCGACGGCGGCCACCTGCCGGTCGACCTCGCCGCCAACGCCCGCAGCCTCGGCGCCCACGTCATCGAGGTGCACTCGCGCGACGAGCTCGTCGCCGCCCTGACACAGGCCAAGGCGGCTCCGCGCGACGGCGGCCCGGTCGTCATCCACGTCGAGACCGACCCGCGCGTCCACGCCCCGTCGAGCGAGTCGTGGTGGGACGTCCCCGTCGCGCAGGTCTCGTCGCTCGCGTCCACCCAGGGCGCGTCCACCGCGTACCGCCAGGCCAAGGCCGCGCAGCGCCACCACCTCGCCCCGACCCTCCCGAAGGAGACCGCCCGATGAGCCCGTCCACCGTCCGCGTCGGGGTGCTCGGCGTCGGCCTCATGGGCACCGACCACGCCGAGCGCCTCGCGGCCCGCGTCGCCGGCGCCACGCTGGCCGCCGTCGCCGACCCCGACCACGCGCGGGCCCGCGAGTCCGCCGACCGCCTCGGGGTGCGCGCGCACGAGGACCCGCTCGACCTGGTGGCCGACGACGCCGTCGACGCCGTCGTCGTCGCCTCGCCCGGCTTCGTCCACGAGGAGCAGGTCCTCGCCTGCCTCGCGGCCGGCAAGCCGGTGCTCTGCGAGAAGCCGCTGACGATGGACGACGCGTCCTCGCTGCGGCTCGTCGAGGCCGAGGCGGCGCTCGGGCGGCGCCTCGTCACCGTCGGGTTCATGCGGCGCTTCGACCCCGAGTACGCCCAGGTGCGCTCGCTCCTGGCGGCCGGCGACCGCGGGCGGCTGCTCGTCCTTCACAACGTCCACCGCAACCGGTCGGTCCCCAACGCCGACTTCCGCTCCGAGATGATCGTGCGCGACAGCCTCGTCCACGAGGTCGACTCCTCGCGCTTCCTCTTCGACGACGAGATCGTCGAGGTCACGGTCCTCGCGCCGGCCCCGACGTCGCACGCCGCACAGGGCGTCCTCGACCCGCAGGTCGCCCTGTTCCGGATGGCCGGCGGCGGCCTCGTCACCAACGAGGTGTTCGTCAACAGCCAGGTCGGCTACGAGGTGCGCTTCGAGGCGGTGGCCGAGCGCGGCTCGCTCACCGCGGGGCTGCACTCGACCGCGCTGCTCGGCACGAGCGCGGCCGGGGGCGAGGGGGCGTGGGGCGGTGTCGTCCCGGCCGACTACCGGACCCGGTTCGCCCGCGCCTACGACCTCGAGGTCCAGGCCTGGGTCGACGGCATCCGTTCGGGCACCGGCGCGGTCGGCGCCTCGGCGTGGGACGGCTACGCCGCGACCGCCGTCAGCACCGCCGGGATGGCCTCGCTCGCGTCCGGTGCGCCGGTCGCCGTCACGCTGGCCGAGCGGCCGGCGCTCTACGCCTCGGCTGCTGATCCCGTCGCCGTTCCGTGACGCGGGCGCGGACTCCACATCCGCGGCCGCACCTGACACACTGAATCCACCACTGACACGGACAAGGACCGATACCCGTGAGCTCGACCCCCACCCGCATCACCCACCTCGTCGCCGGCACCCCGTGGGAGGGCACCGCCGAGCGCACGAGCCCCGTCTACAACCCGGCCACCGGGGCGCAGACCGGCGTCCTCGACCTCGCCTCGGCGCAGGTCGTCGGTGACGTCGTCGGCCGCGCGAAGCAGGCCTGGCTCGACGAGTGGCGCGACGCCTCGCTCGCCAAGCGCACGCAGGTCCTGTTCAAGTTCCGCCAGCTGCTCGACGAGCGCAAGGAGGACATCGCCGCGCTCATCACCGCCGAGCACGGCAAGGTCCTCTCCGACGCGGTCGGCGAGGTGACCCGCGGCCTCGAGGTCGCCGAGTTCGCCTGCGGCATCCCGCACCTCATGAAGGGCGGCTTCACCGAGAACGCCTCGACGAAGGTCGACGTCTACTCCATCCGGCAGAGCCTCGGCGTCGTCGCCGTCATCAGCCCGTTCAACTTCCCGGCGATGGTGCCGCTGTGGTTCGTGCCCGTCGCCATCGCCTGCGGCAACGCGGTCGTCATCAAGCCCTCCGAGAAGGACCCGTCGGCGGTCAACGCCGTCGCGGCCCTCTGGAAGGAGGCCGGCCTGCCCGACGGCGTGCTCAACGTCGTCCACGGCGACAAGGAGGCCGTCGACGCGCTGCTGACCCACCCGGACGTGCGCGCCGTCTCGTTCGTCGGCTCGACCCCGATCGCGAAGTACGTCTACGAGACCGGGACCGCGCACGGCAAGCGCGTCCAGGCCCTCGGCGGCGCGAAGAACCACATGGTCGTCCTGCCCGACGCCGACCTCGACCTCGCCGCCGACGCCGCCGTCAACGCGGGCTTCGGCTCGGCCGGCGAGCGCTGCATGGCCATCTCGGCCCTCGTCGCGCTCGAGCCGATCGCCGACGAGCTCGTCGGGAAGATCAAGGACCGGATGGGCAAGCTCGTCACCGGCGACGGCACGCGCGGCTGCGACATGGGCCCGCTCGTGACCAAGCAGCACCGCGACAAGGTGGCCTCCTACCTCGACGCCGGCGTCGAGGCGGGCGCGACGCTCGTCGTCGACGGGCGCGAGGGCGACGTCGACGCCGACGGCGACGGGTTCTTCCTGCGCCCCACGCTCTTCGACGACGTGACCCCCGAGATGTCGGTCTACACCGACGAGATCTTCGGACCGGTGCTCTCGGTCGTGCGCGCGAAGAGCTACGACGAGGCCATCGAGCTGATCAACGCCAACCAGTACGGCAACGGCACGGCGATCTTCACCAACGACGGCGGCGCGGCTCGGCGCTTCCAGCACGAGGTCGAGGTCGGGATGATCGGCATCAACGTGCCGATCCCCGTGCCGATGGCGTACTACTCCTTCGGCGGGTGGAAGAGCAGCCTCTTCGGCGACACCCACGCCCACGGCATGGAGGGCGTGCACTTCTTCACCCGCGGCAAGGTCGTCACCTCGCGCTGGCTCGACCCGAGCCACGGCGGCATCGAGCTCGGCTTCCCCCAGAACGTCTGACGGCGCGGCTGCCGGGGCGCCGAGACCCCGGTTCGTCCACGAGACCCCGGCTCCGAGCCGGGGTCTCGTGGACATTTCGGGGTGACCCCGAAATGTTGAGGCGCGAGGGGGTGTGGGGTGGCTGGGGCGCGTGGGGCGTGGGTGCATCGTTGTCACTTCGTGACGCCCTCGGGGCCGCTGCCGTGTGGCCCGATCGCGACGGCTGCTCCATCATGAGGGACGGCGCGTGACCTCTGCGCGCGTCACCGGGGACGAGGACGGACGACACATGAGCACGCGCAGGACCCTGCTGCTGACCGCCGCCGTGGCGGTCCCGCTGGCGCTGGGGGGCGCCGGCACCGCCTACGCCGCGCACTACCAGGACCGCGCGCTCCCCGGCAGCACCGTCGCGGGCGTCGACGTCACCGGGATGACCCGCGCCGAGCTGACCGCCGCCGTCCGGCAGCGGGCCGAGGCCCTGCGCGTCACCGTCGACGCCGACGGCACCACCCGGTCCGTCGACCCGGCCGACGTCGGCTACCGGGTCGACGTCGACGCCACCGTCGATGCGGTGCTCGCCGCCGACCACCGCACCTGGTCCTCCTACGCGCGCTCGCTCGTGTCGCACCACGACGTCGCCGCCGTCGTGACGACCGACGACGCGGCCGTGCAGCGCGCCGTCGCCGGGCTCGTCGGCGAGGCCGGCGAGAAGGGGCGCGACGCGCAGGTGCGCCTCGCGTCGAGCAAGAAGTCCTTCACCGTCGTCCCCGCGGTCCCCGGCCGCACCGTCGACCCGGCCAGCTTCCAGGACGTCCTCGAGCGTGCCGCCCGCGCGATGGAGCCCGCGACCGCCCACGTCGACCTCGTCGAGCGCACCCCGGCCGTGACGACGGCCGAGGCCGAGAAGGCCGCGACCGCGGCGAACGCCGTCGTGCGCACGCCGGTGAGCATCAGCGACGGGTCCGAGAAGCACGCGGCCTCCGCAGCGCGCAAGGCGTCGTGGGTCACCGTCCCCACCACCTCCGACGGCATCGGCGCACCCGAAGTCGACGCCGCGAAGGTCCGGGCCTGGGTCGACTCGGTCGCCGCCGACGCCGAGCGCTCGCCGACGACCGGCCTGCGGTACGTCGACGCCGACGGCGCGGTCCGCCGGGTCGTCACCGAGGCGGTCGACGGCCGGACCGCCAAGGACACCGGCGCGCTCGCCGAGAAGGTCCTCGCGGCGCTGGGCGCCCACGAGAAGTACGCCGGCAAGCTCGGGTACACGACCGTCCCCGCCACGTGGGAGCAGCGCACCGTCGCTCCCGGCGCGGAGCACCTGGCTTACCCGGCCGCGGTCGGCGAGAAGTGGATCGACGTCAACCTGAGCCGCCACACGATGACCGCCTACGTCGGCGCGAAGGTCGTCTACGGGCCGGTGTCGATGGTCAACGGCGCGAGCGCGACGCCGACCGTCGTCGGCACCTTCCAGGTGTACCTGAAGAACCCGCTGATGACGATGCGGGGCGCCAACGCCGACGGCACCGACTACGAGACGCCCGACGTCCCGTGGACCTCGTTCTTCCACCGCGGCTACGCGCTGCACGGTGCGCCGTGGCGCGACTCCTTCGGGTACGCCGCGTCGCACGGCTGCATCAACCTGCCGGTGCCGGTCGCCAAGTGGGTCTACGACTTCGCCACCGTCGGCACGACCGTCACCACCCACTTCTGACCGGACCCGACCGGACCCGACCGGACCCGACCGGCCGGCGCCCCGGCCCGCCCGCGTCAGAGCAGCAGCGCGGCGGCCGCCACCGCCGAGGCCACGAGCACGGCCACGTCGAAGGTGCGCTGGCCGATGCGCCGCACCGTCGCGTAGCCGAGCAGCCCGCCGACGAGCACGAGCGGCGCGAGGAGCGCGGCGCGGCCGACGTCGGCCGGGTGCAGCAGCCCGAGCCCGACCGAGAACGGCACCTTGACGAGGTTGACGATGAGGAAGAACCAGGCGTTGGTCCCGACGAAGCGCCGCTTGTCGATGCCCGAGGCCGACAGGTAGAGCGTCATGACGGCCCCCGCCGCATTGGCCGTCATCGTCGCGAAGCCGACCCCCGTCCCCGCGGCCCAGGCGACCGGGCGCCGCTCGTGGACGTCGCTGCCACCGCCGTCGCTGCGCCGCTTGACCCACAGCTGGAGCAGCACGAGCACGAGGAGGATGGCGCCGATGCTGCGGCGCAGCGTCGTGTCGTCGACGACGCCGAGGAACAGCGACCCGAGCACCAGGCCGGGCAGAACGGCCGGCAGGAGCCGGCGGATGAGCGACCAGTCGGCGTCGCGGCGGTAGTGCGCGACCGCGACGAGGTCGCCGACGACGAGCACCGCGAGGATGGCGCCCGTCGACTGCCGGGCCGGCAGCACGGTGGCGAAGATCGCGACGGCGACGACGGCCAGGCCGCCGAGCGCGGTCTTGGAGTAGCCGATGACGACCGCGGCGAGGGCCATGAGCCCGGCCGCGACCACGCCACCACCGAGCAGGTCCACCGCCCGGACGCTACCGGGCGCGGCGGCGCCGGGGTCAGCGCGTGCCGAAGTCCTGCGTCCAGTAGATGTAGTAGTCGCCGCCGCCCTGCGAGACACCCACGCCCACGGCCTTGTTGGCGCAGTTGAGGATGTTCTTGCGGTGGCCGGCGCTGTTCATCCACGCGGTGACGACGGCCTTGGGCGTGCGCTGGCCGGCGGCGATGTTCTCGGCGGAGCCGTACGCGTAGTCCTGCGCCCGGATGCGGTCCCAGGGGCTGCGGCCGTCCTTCGAGGTGTGGCTGAAGTAGTTCTTCGTGCGCATGTCGGTGCTGTGCAGGACCGCGGCGTTGCGCAGCGCGGTGCTCGTGCGCAGCGGGGCGCAGCCGACCTTGGCGCGCTGGGCGTTGACGAGCGTGATGACCTCGGTCTGCATCTGGGCGGCCGTGGCGGCGCTCGCGGGCTCGGCGGCGACGACGGCGGCCGGGGTGAGCAGCGCGGTGCAGGCGAGCGCGCGCACGAGGCGGGTACGGGTGGGGCTGGTGCTCATGGTGCTTCCTCGGGGTGGTCGCGCCGGTGGCGCGGTCGGGCCCGCAGGCCGCGCCGGGCAGGGGACGGCGCCCGGCCACCATGCCATGCGCGGGCGGTCGCCCGCGCGACGGACGGGTGAGGGGTCGGCCGACCGGCCGACCCCTCACCCTCGCTGCGACGCCCCGCTCAGCGGCGGGTCTTCCGGCGGCGCTGCGCCTTCTTCAGCTCGAGACGGATGATGTCGCGACGGCGGCGACCCTCGACCTTGTTCGGCAGCGAGAGCTCGACGACCTTCCAGTACACCGACGCCGCCTGCTTCCAGAGGCTGCCGGTGACGTAGGGCAGGTCGTGGCGCTGCATGAGGTCGCGGATCTGCGGGGCGATCTCGGCGTACCGGTTGCTCGGCATGTCCGGGAAGAGGTGGTGCTCGATCTGGTGGCTGAGGTTGCCGGTCATCACGTGCATCGCCTTGGTGCCCGAGATGTTGCCGGAGCCGAGCATCTGGCGCAGGTACCACTCGCCACGGGTCTCGCCGTCGATCGAGGTCTTCTCGAAGGTGGAGATGCCGGGCGGGAAGTGGCCGCAGATGATGACCGTGTTGGTCCACACGTTGCGCACGAGGTTGGCGACGACGTTCGCGGTGAGCGTCGTGCGGGCCGAGCCCGTGACGGCCGAGAGCGCGGGGTGGACGAGGTAGTCCTTCGTCGCCTGGCGGCGGATCTTCGCGAGCACCTCGTCGCGGTTCTTGCGGAACTCGGCCTTGTCCTCCTCGCTGAGGCGGTGCTTCTTCGCGAGGTAGCCGCCGAGCTCGAGGTCGTAGGCGGCGATGGAGTACTCGAAGAGCAGCGCGTTGCCCACGTGCCAGATCGGCTGGAAGAGGTAGAAGAGGCTCCACTTCTGGTCCTCGTCGACCCGCAGGATGCCGTAGCCGAGGTCGTTGTCGCGGCCGAGCACGTTGGTGAAGGTGTGGTGGATCTCGTTGTGGCTGTGCTTCCACTGGCTGGCCGGCGAGGCGTTGTCCCACTCCCACGCCGTCGAGTGGATCTTCGGGTCACGCATCCAGTCCCACTGGCCGTGCATGACGTTGTGGCCGATCTCCATGTTCTCGAGGATCTTGGCGACCGAGAGGCCGGCCGTGCCGATCCACCAGGCCGGGCGGAAGCCCTTGACCTTGACGCCGCTGAAGAGCAGCGCGGCGCGAGAGCCCATCTCGAGGTAGCGCTGGACCTTGATGACCTTGCGGATGTAGGCCGCGTCGCGCTCGCCGCGGGAGTCCATGACCTCCTTGCGCAGGGCGTCGAGCTCGTGGCCGATGCCCTCGATCTGCTCGGGGGTCAGGTGCGCGGCCGGGTTGGGGCGGCCGGACTTCTTGAGGGCGGGGCGCTGGGGGCGCGGGGCGTCGGACGCGACGCGCAGGCGCGGGTTGATGCCGTGCGGCTTGCTCGAGCCGTGGGCGGGGGTGCGCTCGGGGGCGAGGGTCATGGGGTGGTCCTTCCGTGGAGGGGTCGGGACGGCGGTCGGGTGGTCAGAGGTCGAGCTCGCAGGAGCCGGCGACGGCGTTGACGCACGTCTGGACCGGCAGCGGCTCGTCGGACTCGTGGACGGTGACCTCGCCGGTGCGCAGGTCACGGATCGCGCCGGAGCGCATCGGCACGACGCAGCCGAAGCAGATGCCCATCCGGCAGCCGCTCGGCATGAGGACGCCGGCGTCCTCGCCGGCGTCGAGGATGGCCGTGGCGCCGTCGGCCTCGACGATGCGGCTGCTGCGGGCGAAGGTGACGGTGCCGCCCTCGCCGGGCTCGACGACGCTCGGGCGGAAGCGCTCGACGTGGAGGCGCTCGGGGACCCCGGCGTCCGCCCAGTGCTTCTCGGCGGCGTCGAGCAGCGCGGTCGGGCCGCACAGCCAGGTCTCGCGCTCACGCCAGTCCGGGACGAGGGTGTCGAGGCGGGCGAGGTCGAGGACGCCGTGGACGTCGTCGAGGTTGAGGCTGAGGGCGAGCCGACCGGCGGCGTGGTGCCCGGCGAGCTCGCGGTGGAAGATCACGTCGCGCTCGGAGGGGGCGCAGTGGACGTGCGCGACGTCGGCGAGCTCGCCGAGGTGGTTGCGCAGCATCCCCATGACCGGCGTGATGCCGCTGCCGGCGGTGAGGAAGAGGACCTTGGCCGGCGCCGGCGTCGGGAGGGTGAAGTCACCGGTCGCCTGGTCGAGCATCACGAGGGTGCCCGGGGTGGCGTGGCGCACGAGGTGGGTGCTGACCCTGCCCTCCGGGATCGCCTTGGTCGTGATGGCGACGCACCCGGCGGGGATGCCGGCCGCGGCGGTGCCGTCGGCGCGGTGGGTCAGGCTGTAGGCGCGCCAGTGGCGGACGCCGTCGATGTCGACGCCGATCCGGATGTACTGGCCGGGCACGTGCCCGCGCCAGCCGCGGCCCGGGCGGATGACGACCGTCGCGGCGTCGTCGGTCTCGGGACGGACCTCGACGATGCGCCCGCGCAGGTCGGCGCCGGCCCGCATCGGGTCGAGGAGGTCGAGGTAGTCGGCGGGGACGAGCGGGGTGGCGAGGGCCTCGGCGACCCGGCGGGCGCCGCGGGCGAGGCCGCCCAGGGGTCCGTCGGTGTGCGCCCCGAGGCGCGGCCGCATGGCCCCGCGGGGGGTCGCTCGGTCGGTGGTGGTGCTCACGTACGCCAGCGTAACCTACGCATCCGTAAGTTACGGCATCGTAGGGTCGCTTCTCAGGAAGCGATCAGCCACGCCCCGATCCGCACTGATTGCGAGTTCCGCCGCTCGACACGCCCGTCAGCGGCGCGTCGAGCGGCGGAACTCGCAAGAAGTCGGGATGGACGGCGCGACATCGGGTCGAGGTGAAACAGGACCTTCTCGTGGTGGGGTGTCACGTCGACCGGATGCGCGCGACCCCCGCCGGCCGGGGGCCGACGGGGGTCGTCGTGGTGTCTGTCGTCGTGGTGCCTGCCGCAGTGCCGCGGGTCAGTGGTCGCCGGCCATGAGGCGGCCGATCTCCGTCCGGTCCGCGTCCTTCGCGTCCATCTCGGCGACGACCGCGCCGCCGTGGACGACGGCGATCCGGTCCGAGAGCGAGAGGATCTCGTCGAGCTCGGCCGAGACGAGGAGGACCGCGGCGCCCGCGTCCCGGGCCTCGACGATCCGCCGGTGGATGAACTCGATCGACCCGACGTCGACGCCACGGGTGGGCTGGGCCGCCATGAGCAGCGTGGGCTCGAAGGACATCTCGCGGGCGACGACGACCTTCTGCTTGTTGCCGCCCGAGAGCGACCCCGCGCTCTGCCCGACGCCGCTGGAGCGGATGTCGAACTCCTCGCGCAGCCGCTCGGCGTTCTCGCGGACGGCGTCGAACTGGCGCACGCCGCCCTTGGCGTACGGCGTCTGGTCGAACTCGTTGAGGACGAGGTTGTCGGCGATCGAGTACGACCCGACGATGCCGTGCTTCTCGCGGTCCTCCGGGACGTGGCCGATGCCGGCGTGGTGGGTCTGGTGCGGGTTCGCCCTCGTGAGGTCGAGGGAGCCCAAGGCCATCCGGCCGGAGTCGACCTTGCGCATCCCGGCGAGGGCCTCGACGAGCTCGCGCTGGCCGTTGCCCTCGACACCGGCGACGCCGACGATCTCACCGGCGCGCACGGTCAGGCTGAAGCCGTTGACCGCCCCGAGCCCGCGGTCGTCGCGGACGTGGAGGTCCTCGACCTCGAGCACGGTCTCGCCGGGCGTGGCCGCCGCCTTGTCGATGGACAGGACGACCTCGCGGCCGACCATCATCGTCGCGAGCCCGCGGGCGTCGGTGTCCCTGGTCGCGACCTCGCCGACGACCTGGCCCTGGCGCAGGACGTAGACGCGGTCGGCGACGGCGAGCACCTCGCGCAGCTTGTGCGTGATGAAGACGATGGAGGTGCCGGAGTCGGCGAGCTCCTTCATGACGCCGAGCAGCTCGTCGGTCTCCTGCGGCGTGAGCACCGCGGTCGGCTCGTCGAGGATGAGCAGGTCGACCTTGCGCGAGAGCGCCTTGAGGATCTCGACGCGCTGCTGGGTGCCGACCGGCAGGTCCTCGACCGCGGCGTCGGGGTCGACGGCGAGGCCGTGGCGCTGCGAGAGCTCGCGGACCATCCGCCGCGCCGCCTCGAGGTCGAGCACGCCGCCGCCGCGGGTGGTCTCGTGTCCGAGGACCATGTTCTCGGCCACCGTCATGACCGGCACGAGCTGGAAGTGCTGGTGCACCATCCCGATCCCGCGCGCGATGGCGTCCTTCGGGTCCTTGATCGGCGTCGTGTCGCCCTTGACCGCGACCGTGCCGGTGTCGGGCGTGATGAGGCCGAAGATCTGGTTGACGAGGGTCGACTTGCCGGCGCCGTTCTCGCCGAGGAGCGCGACGATCTCGCCGCGCCGGACGCTGAGGCTGATGTCGCGGTTCGCGCGGACCGACCCGAAGGACTTCGAGAGCCCCTCGATGTCGAGCAGCACCTCGCCGACGTTGCCCTCGCCGAAGCCGGACTGCTCCGGCGGCAGGTCGAGGATCGCCTCGTTCGTGACGTGGGCAGCCAGGTGCTCGCGCGAGGTGTCGTGCCCGACCGGCCGCGGGGTGCCCTCGGTGGGCGTGGGGTCGCTCATCACTGGTCCTTCTTGACGTAGGGCTGGCCGGCCGCCGCCGGCCCGCGGACCCGGCCCGCGGCCAGCGCCAGGACGACGAGCGTCGCGACGTAGGGGAGGGTGCCGAGGATCTGCGGCGCGGTGATCGCGCCGAGGATGCCGTGGAAGAACCCGGTGCCCTCGCCCTGACCGAGCCCGGACTGCTGGAGCTGGCTGGCGATCGCGTTGACGAAGCCGAAGAACAGGGCCATGACGAAGGCCCGCAGCGGCCGCCACGCGCCCATGATCATGATCGCGAGGGCGAGGAAGCCGCGCCCGGCGGTGATGCCGCGCTCGAACGAGCTCGAGGCGTCCATCGACAGGTAGACCCCGGCGAGGCCGGCGAGCGAGCCGGCGAGCGTCACGTTGATGATCCGCAGCCGCTCGACGTTGATGCCGGCGGTGTCGGCGGCCGACGGGTACTCGCCGACCGCGCGGGTGCGCAGGCCCCAGCGGGTGTGGAACAGCGAGAGGTGCACGAGCACCGCGGCGGCGATGGCGACGAGCGCGATGGCGCTGCGGCCGCTGAAGAACGTCTCTCCGATGAGCGGGATGCTGCCGAGCACCGGGACGTCGACGTTGGGGATGACGCCCGGCAGGGTCTGGCCCGACTTGAGGTAGAAGGACGTGATGCCGGTGGCGATGATGTTGAGGACGACACCGGCGATGATCTGGTCCATCCGCCAGCGGACGGTCGTCCACGCGAGGAAGCCGCCCGCGATGAGGCCGGTGCCGATGCCCGCGAGGACGCCGACGATCATCGAGCCGCTGTAGGCGGCCCCGAAGAAGCCGGCGAACGCGGCGAGGAGCATCTGCCCCTCGATGCCGATGTTGACGACGCCGGAGCGCTCGCCGATGACGCCGACGAGCGCGGCGAGGACGAGCGGGATCGCGTAGCCCCACGCGGCGCCGAACATCGACGGCGCGATGTCGTTCTTCGCGTAGTAGAAGACGTACGAGGCGACGAGGACGGCGGCCGCGATGGCCAGCGTCGTGCGGTTCCTCTGCACCCAGGCCATGCTCAGCTCCCCCAGCTCGTCGAGGCGACGCTCACCTTGGCGGCGCGGCTGCGGAAGAGCCACTTGCCGAGGACGGGGATCGACACCATGAGGAGGATGACGGCGAGGAGGACGTCGACGATCTCGGGCGTGATGCCGCTCGGGAGGTCGGGCGTCTGGGTCGCGAACTGCAGGCCGGCGGCGCCGGTGCGCAGGATGCCGACGAGGAACGCGGCCGGGATCGTCGCGAGCGGGTTGGCCCGGGCGAGCAGCGCGATGGTGATGCCGTCGAAGCCGAGCGTGCCGACGATGGCCGGCTCGAACCGGAAGAGCGTGCCCTCCGCCTCGAGGGCGCCGCCGAGCCCGGCGAGGCCGGCGCCGAGCGCGAGCGAGAGGACGGTGATGGCCGGGATCGAGATGCCCGCGTAGCCGGCCGCGCTCTTGTTCGCGCCGACGGTGTTGAGCTTGAAGCCCAGGGTGGTGCGCGTGAGCATCCACCAGCACGCGACGGCGAGGACGACGGCGACGAGGAACCCGACCGGGACGCCGCCCACGGCGCCGATCTGGCTGGACTCGGGGATCGCCTCGGTCTGCGGGATGCCGCTGGTCTTCGAGGACTCCGCCTGCAGCGGGCCGACGACGAGCCAGAAGGTGACGCCCGCGACGATGTAGTTGAGCATGATCGTCGAGATGACCTCGTGCACCCCGCGCCAGGCCTTGAGGACGCCGACGAGGACCCCGACGAGCGCGCCCGCCACGAGCCCGGCGAGCATGCCGAGGAGCGCGCCGAGCCAGCCCGCCCCGCCCGCGGCGTAGGCGACCCACGCGCCCGCGATGGCGCCGGTGGCGAACTGTCCCTGGCCGCCGATGTTGAACAGCCCCACCCGCAGCGGCAGGACGACCGCGAGCCCCGTGAGGACGAGCGGCGCCGTCTTCTGGAGCGTGCGCGTGTACGCGTCGTTCTGGAAGGCCTCCTTGAACAGCGTCGTGTACGCGTACCAGGGGTCCACGCCCTGGTAGCGGATGAGCGCCGCGCCCACGAGGAGCGAGATGAGGAGGGCGACGACGATGACGACGCCGCTCTGGTGGCTGACGAGGAACGCGAGAGCCCCGCCCCGGTCGCGCTGCTGCGGATCCTCGGCGGGCGGCGGCGGAGTCTTCTCCGCCGTGCGGGTGTCGGACATGGGTCTCCAATGACTCGGGGTGCCCACAGTGTGGCCCGAGGGCCCGGTGGGCGGAAGTGCGGGGGTGCCCGACGCGCGGGCGTGCTCTGGGCAGGTTCTGCCGAGGGCGGGGCGGCCGAGGGCGGGGCGGCGCCGACGGCGACCGACGTGCCGAGGGGGCGGGCATCCGGTCGGGATGCCCGCCCCCTCGGGCGGGTGGTCAGCGGCGCTGACCGGTGACCGCGTCGGTCAGAGGGTGACGCCGGTCTTCAGCGTGCCGGCCTCCATCTGCTTGACGATGTCGGCGACCTTGGTCTTGACGTCCTCGGGGATCGTGGCGTCGAAGTCGTGGAACGACGACAGGCCCGCCTGGCCGAGGGTCTGGATGCCGGAGAACTCGCCGTCCTTGGCCGTCTTGATGGTGTCGGTGACACCCTTCGAGATGAGCTTCTCGGCCGAGGTGATGAGGCACGGCTGCGCGGCGGGGACGGTGTCCCACTGGTCGGTGTCGACACCGATGCAGAACTTGTCGGTGCCCGCACCGGAGGCCTTCGCGACCTCCTGGAGCGCGCCGTTGCCGGTGTTGCCGCCGGCGCCGAAGATGATGTCCGCGTTCTGCGCGAGCATCTTGCGCGCCTCGCCGCCGCCCCACACCGGGTCGTTGAACGCGTTGTCGCCGGCGGGGTGGTAGACGGTGGTGACCGAGACCGACGGGTTGGCGGCCTTGGCGCCCGCCTCGAAGCCCTTGGCGTACTTCTGGACCGGCGGGATCTCGAGGCCGAGGACCTGGCCGAGCTTGTTGGTCTTGGTCATCAGGCCCGCGAGGTAGCCCGCGCCGTAGCCGGCCTGGTCCTCGGGGAAGATCAGACCGGTGAGGTTCTTCTCGGTCGTGCCCTCGGGGTAGCCCTGGTCGACACCGATGAACTTGGTGTCGGGGGAGGCCTTGGCCGCGGCGACCGTGGCGTCGGTCATGAGGAAGCCGACCGTGACGACGACGTCGTACTTCTTGTTCGTGAACTGGGCCATGTTGGCCGCGTAGTCCTTGGCGTCCTGCGTCTCGATGTACTTGTAGAAGCCGTTGGTCTCGGCCTGAGCGGCCTTCGCGCCCTCGTGCGCCGACTGGTTGAACGACTTGTCGTCGACCTTGCCGGTGTCGGTGACCAGGCCGATGCAGAACACGTCGGCGCTCGCGCAGTTCGAGTCGTCGGTCGGGGCGCCGGCCGCGGCCGAGCCGGAGGCCGAGCTGCCGGACCCGGAGGTGCCGGTGCTGCCGCCACAGCCCGCGAGGGCCAGGGCGAGCGCCGCGGGGACCGCGACGAGGTAACGCGAAGACTTCATGGAGGATCTCCTCGAGAGGGCTGTACAGACGAGCAGATGCTACGGCCAGAAACGCCTCTCGCCGCACGCCGCCGGGCTTCGTTGCGGGGTCGTTACCAGAGGTCCCCGTCCCTCACCACCCGGGCGCGGCGGACCACCCGGCGTCGACGGTGACGGTGGTGCCCGTGATGCCGGAGGCACCCGGTGAGGCGAGGAAGGCGACGGTCGCGGCGACCTCGTCGGGGTCGACGGCCCGCCCGAGCGCCGAGGCCGCCCGCCACCGCTCGACGCCCGCGGGCCACGCCTCGGCGAGCCCGTCACGGTCGACCAGGCCCGGCGCGACCCCGACGACGCGCACGCCGCGCGGCCCGACCTCGTGCGCCGCCGCCCCGACGAGGTGGTGCAGCGCGGCCTTCGCGACGGCGTAGGGGGCGTGGGTCGGCATCGCCCGCAGCCCCTCGATCGAGCCGACGACGACGACCGCGCCGCCGGCGCCCATCCCGGCCGCGGCCTGGCGCAGGAGCACGGCGGTCGGGCGCAGGCCGGCCCGGTGGTAGCCGTCCCACGCGGCGGCGTCGAGGTCGTCCCACGCGAGGTGGTGCTGGGGGAAGGCGTTGAGCACGACGACGTCGGGGGCGCCGAGCGCGTCGGTGCAGCGCCCGAGCAGGTCGGCGCAGGCGGCGTCGAGGTCGGCGGGGGCCTCGAGGTCGAGGTCGGCGTGGAGGGCCAGCGCCCGCCGGCCCAGCCCCTCGACGCCGGCGACGACGGCGCGTGCCCCCGCCTCGTCGCCGCGGTAGTGGACGGCGACGTCGTGCCCGGCGCTCGCGAGGGCCCGGGCCACGGCCGCGCCGAGCCCACCGCTCGCGCCGGTGACGAGTGCGGTCACCGCATCCGCCCGACCGGCTGCTCGCGGGTCAGGGTGCGGATCTCCTCGCCGAACTGCGGGTACCGCGCGACGAGGTCGTCGCGGCGGCCGAGCTCGAAGTGCTCGGGACGGAAGGCCGGGGCGCACCAGCAGGACAGGAGCGTCCACCAGCCGAGGGTCGTCGCGCCCATCCACGTGTTCCTGCGGACGAGGACCTGCGAGTGCTCGCCCCCGACGTAGTTGAGGACGCCGGAGCCACCGGGCCGCAGCCGCAGCAGCGCGGCCGGCGCGCCACCGAGCCACTGCCAGCCCTCGTCGATCGTGAGCCGGTGCATCGCCGAGAACCCGTCGGGCCGGTTGGTCAGCAGCACGGTGATCGCGTTGAGGCCCTGGGTCCGGGGGCCGGCGACGTACCAGGCGCCCTCCTCCGGGATCGGGACCATGCCGAGCCGGTCGATGACCTCCTCGGCGCTCTCGTCCGGTGGGTCGACCTGGAGGACGCCCGCCGCCGCGCTCACGAGGCCTCCGCGGCCGCCCGGGCGCTGGCCCCGACCTCGCGGGCGCGCGCGAGGAGGGCAGGAGTGTCGACGCGGGTGCTGCGCCCGTCGCGCACGACGACCTCGCCGTCGACGAGGACGTCGGTGACGTCGGCGCGACCGGCCGCGAAGACGAGGAGCGCGTGCACGTCGTGCACCGGCGTGAGGTGCGGCTTCTCGAGGTCGAGGAGGACGAGGTCGGCCCGCTTCCCGACCTCGACCGACCCGACGACGTCGCCGAGGCCGAGCGCCCGGGCCCCGTCGATGGTCGCCGCGCGCAGCACGGCGTGGGCGCTCGCGACGTCGGGACGGCCGCTCGTCAGGCGGGCCAGGAGCGCGGCCTGGCGCATCGCCTGCCACATGTCGAGGTCGTTCGAGCTCGAGCAGCCGTCGGTGCCGATGCCGAGGCGGATCCCGCTCTCGCGCACCGTCTCCCACGGCAGGGCGCCGCTGGCGAGCTTCTGGTTGGAGCCGGCGCAGTGCGCGACGGCGGCGCCCGCGGCGGCCAGGCGCTCGCGGTCGCTCGCCGAGAGGTGCACGCCGTGGCCGACGACGAGCGGGAGGTCGCCGTGGAGACAGCCGGCCCCGGCGAGGACCTCGGTGGGGGTCGCGCCGTAGCGGGCCGCGACGTCGTCGTTCTCGGCGGCGTTCTCCGAGACGTGGGTCGTCAGCAGGGCGGGCCCGCCGTCGCGCACCTCGCGCAGCGTGGCGAGCACCTCGGCGAGGTTCTCGGGGGAGCAGGTGTACGTCGCGTGCGGCATGGCCGACACGGGCACCGCCGGGCCGCCGAGCGCCGCCATCGCCGCCGGCCAGGCGCGCATCAGGGCGAGGCGCTCCTCCCAGGCGAGGCCGTCGGGGCCGGGGCCGTCCATGAAGACCGGGCCGATGACGTGCCGGCTGCCCGCCGCGACCGCGCCCCGGTGGGCGGCCTCGTGGTGGAAGTACATGTCGAGCTGCGTGGTGCAGCCGCCGAGCAGCGACTCCAGCGCCCCGAGCGTCGCGCCGAGCTCGACGGTCGGCGGGTCCATCACCGCGCCCTCGGCCGCCCACACGCGGGTGAGGAAGCCCTGGAGGTCGACGTCCTCGGCGAGCCCGCGCAGCAGCGTCATCGGCAGGTGGGTGTGGAGGTTGACCAGGCCCGGCATCAGCAGCCGGCCGCGCGCGTTGAGGACCTCGTCGCCGTCGACCGGGCCGTCGGCCGCCGGCCGGACCTCGGTGATCGTGCCGTCCTCGACGACGACGGTCGTGTCCCGCAGGACGGTGTCGGTGTCGTCGACCGTGACGACGTACGCGGCGCCGTCGATGACCAGCCGGCTCATCCGGCGTCCTCCTCGCTGAACGTGGCCCGGGTGTGGACGAGCTCGTCGAGGACGGCGAGCACCGCGTCGCGGCTGCGGGCCAGCACCGCGTCGATCTCGGCCATGGTGATCGGCTCGTCGGCATCGCCGACCCCGGTCGCGGGGTTGACGACGAGCGAGACCGCCGCGTAGCGCAGGCCGGCCTCGCGGGCGAGGGTGACCTCGGGGACGCCGGTCATCCCGGCGACGTCGCCGCCGGCGAGGCGGGCCAGCCGGATCTCGGCGGCGGTCTCGAAGCGCGGCCCCTCGAAGGCGGCGTAGACCCCGCCGTCGCGCATCGGCCGGCCGACCGCCGCGGCGGCGTCGAGCAGCTCGCGGCGCAGCGCCGGGTGGTAGGGCGCCGAGACGTCGACGTGGACGACGCCCTCGGGGCCCGAGCCGTCGAAGAAGGTGAGCGGCCGCTGCTTCGTGAGGTCGAGGAAGTCGTCGAGGCAGACGAGGTCGCCGGGGGCGAGGTCTGGGTCGATCGAGCCGGTGACGTTGACGGCCACGACGTCCTCGACGCCGAGGTCGGCGAGCGCGCGGATGTTCGCGCGGTAGTTGACGAGGTGCGGCGGCACCGAGTGGCCCGGGCCGTGCCGGGTGAGGAAGACGACCGGCAGCCCGTGCCAGCGGCCGCGGGTGACCCGCGCCGGGCCCCACCGGGTGTCGACGGTCTCCTCGGTGCGGTCCTCGAGGGCCTCGAGGTCGTAGAAGCCGGTCCCGGCGACGACGGCGAGGGGCGGGCGGCTCATGCTCCCGAACGCTACCGCCCGGTCACGGACGGCGGCCACGCGAGCGGTCGGGGCGGTGGCAGGATGCCGCTCCATGGGTGAGGTGGCGCTGGCGGCGACCGGTCCGGTGTCGCTCGCGGCGGGCCGGGCCCTCGCCGACGCCGGGGGCAACGCCGTCGACGTCGCCGTCGCCGCGGCGCTCGCCGCGATGGCCACCGAGCCGGGCATCGTCTCGCTCGGCGGTGGTGCCTTCGTGTCGGTCTGGGGCCCCGACGGCGAGCCCGTCCTCGTCGACGGCACGGTCGAGATGCCGGGCCGCGGCCTGTCCCGCGAGGCCTTCGGGCAGGGCGTGCGCGAGGTCCACACCGAGTATGGGGGCGGCGTGACGATGTTCGCCGGCCACGGGTCGGTGGCGACCCCGGGCGCCGCGTCGGCGTGCGAGGACGTCGTGACCCGCTTCGGGCGGGCGGGATGGTCCGACGTCGTGGCCCCGGCGGCCGCCGCCTGCCGCGACGGGTACCCGATGGGGGGCGCCGCCGCCCGCTACCTCGGCTTCGTCGCCGGCAGCCTCTTCGGGGCCGACCCCGAGGCGCACCGGGTCGTCACCCGCGACGACGGTTCGCCGCTGCGCGCCGGCGACGTCACGACGAACCCGCTGCTCGCCGACGTCCTCGACCTCGTCGGGCGCGACGGCGCCTCCGTCCTCACGACGGGCGAGGTGGGTCGGGCGATGGTCGCCGACATGGCCGCGCACGGTGGGCTCGTGACCGCCGACGACGTCGCCGCCTACCGCGTCCTCGAGCGCGACCCGGTGCGGCGCACCGTCGGCGACTGGGACCTCGCCGCGAACCCGCCTCCGTCGGTGGGCGGTCCGATGCTCGCCGTGATGCTCGGCGAGCTCGCGCGTCGCGGCTCCTACGACTGGGACGACGTGCTGGCCGTCCAGCTCGCCGTGCTGCGCTACCGGCTCGAGGTCCACGACGTCTCGCCCGACCTCGACGCCGCGGGGCACGCGCTCCTGTCCTCGGTCGACCGCCAGGGCCTCGCCGGCCTGCCGACCTCGGCCTCCACCGCGCACGTCTCGGCCGTCGACGCCGACGGGCTCGCCTGCGCCGTCACGGTGTCGGCGGGCTACGGCGCCGGCATCACGGTGCCGGGCACGGGGATCCTCCTCAACAACGCGCTCGGGGAGCCGGAGCTCAACCGGCTCGGCCTCCACGCGCTGGCGCCCGGCACGCGGCTCGCGTCGAACATGGCACCGACGACCGGTCGCACCGCCGACGGCCGCGTCATCGCCGTCGGGTCCCCCGGGGCCGACCGCATCACGACCGCCCTCATGCAGGTGCTCGGCCAGGGGTGCCTCCACGGTGCGGACCTGACGACCGCCATCGAGGCGCCGAGGCTGCACGTCCGGTTCGACGCCGGCGGCCGGCCCGTCGTCGAGCACGAGTCCGACCCGGCCATCACCGCCGCGGTGCACCGGGCCGGCCTGGCGGCCACCGATCACGGCGCCCTCTCGATGTACTTCGGCGGGGTCGGGGCCGCGTACCGGCACGCCGACGGCGCCCTCAGCGCGGCGGGCGACCCGCGGCGCGAGGCCGCGGTGGCCGTCCTCGGTCACGGCTGAGCCGGCGAACGGGGCCGTCGGCCGACCCGCTCGTGACCTGCGGGTCAGCAGTTGGCAAAGAATCGCGTGGGTTGCCCTCTGCCCTATTCCCACAGCGCCGGATCCGTGGTTGCCTGTCGCCACCGTTGTTCAGACGCAGGCAGGTGCGTCGCGGGGAAGACAGGACACCGATGAGACATCCCCTCTCCCACAGGTCGGGGCGCGTCGCGCTCGCCGGCCTGGCCGCCGCAGCCCTCACCACGGGGTCGTTCGGCGCCTCGGGCGCCGTCGCGAAGGGGCCCGCTGACCCGGGTCTCCTGCGCGAGAAGGCCCCCCAGGCCACTCTCCAGAAGACCGAGGTCAAGGAGACCCCCTCGGCCACCACGACCGAGAAGAAGCTCGGCCAGCACGACGTGCAGCTGCTCGAGAAGGCGGAGGCGGCCGGCACCAAGCGGGTCACCCTCATCATGGCCGTCGACAAGGGCACGACGAAGCAGGTCGCCGCGTCCATCCGCGCCCAGGGCGGCTTCGTCGGCATGACCAACGACAAGGTCGGCTACGTGCGGGCCAGCGTCCCCACGAAGGCCGTCCCCGGTGTCGCGGCGCTCGCGAAGGTCCGCGCCGTCGACCTCGACGAGTCGGTCAAGCTCCCCACGCCGGGGGCCGAGGGCAAGGCCGGCGCCGTGCGCACCCTCGCGGGGCCGGGGAAGTCCACGCCGAACGCCAACCCGTACATGCCGACCCGCGAGACCGGGTCCGTGGACTTCAAGAAGGCCAACCCGACGTGGGACGGCCGCGGCGTGACCATCGGTGTCCTCGACTCGGGTGTCGACCTCGACCACCCGGCCCTGGCCACGACCTCCACCGGCGAGCGCAAGATCGTCGACTGGGTGACGGCCACCGACCCGATCTTCGACGGTGACGCCACCTGGCGACCGATGCTGACGCAGGTCGAGGCCACCCCGTCGTTCACCCTCACGGGTGTCGGCACCTATCGGGCGCCCAAGAGCGGCTCCTTCTACTTCAGCCGTTTCTCCGAGTCGATCACCGCGGCGAGCGAGCCCGGCGGCGACGTCAACCGCGACGGTGACACCACCGACCGGTTCGGCATCCTCTACGACGCGACGACCCACGACATCTGGGTCGACAGCAACCTCGACAACGTCTTCTCCGCCGACGAGCTCATGCGGCCGTACAACGAGAAGTACGACATCGGCCACTTCGGCGTCGACGACCCGTCGACCGACATCGTCGAGAGCATGCCGTTCGTCGTCGAGTACCGCGAGGACGTCGACATGAGCCCCTACGGCGGGCCCTACGTCGGGACCACCGCGGACTTCGTCAACATCGGCATCGTCGAGGACGCGCACGGCTCGCACGTCGCGGGCATCGCGGCCGGGCACAGCCTGTTCGGCGGCAGGATGGACGGCCAGGCGCCCGGCGCCAAGATCGTCTCCTCGCGCGCCTGCACCTGGGGCGGCGGCTGCACCAACGCGGCGCTGACCGACGGCATGGTCGACCTCGTCGCCAACCGCGGCGTCGACGTCGTCAACATGTCGATCGGTGGCCTCCCGGCCCTCAACGACGGCGCGAACGCCCGGGCGGAGCTGTACAACCGGCTCATCGACGTCTTCGGCGTCCAGCTGTTCATCTCGGCCGGCAACTCCGGCGCCGGCATCAACACCGTCGGTGACCCGTCGGTCGCGACCGACGTCGTGAGCGTCGCCTCCTCGGTCTCGAAGGAGACCTGGCTGGCCAACTACGGCTCGCAGGTGTCGAGCAAGCTCGCGCTGCACAACTACTCCTCGCGCGGCCCGCGCGAGGACGGCGGCTTCAAGCCGAACATCATGGCGCCGGGCTCGGCCATCTCGACCGTGCCCCAGTGGCTCAAGCAGCCCGACCTCGCCGAGGCCGGCTACACGCTGCCGATCGGCTACGCGATGTTCAACGGCACGTCGATGGCCTCCCCGCAGGCCGCCGGCTCCGCCGCGCTCCTGCTCTCGGCCGGCTTCCAGACCCAGACGCCGATCACCCCGAAGCAGCTGCGTGAGTCGATGTACACCAGCGCCGACTACCAGAAGAAGCTCGAGGCGGTCGGCCAGGGCACCGGCCAGACCGACGTCCCCGGTGCGTGGAACCTGCTCAAGAAGCGGTCGAACGTCCGCGGCGAGTACACCACCACGGCCCCGGTCTGCACCGCCCTCTCGGGCTTCCTCACGACCCCGAACCAGGGCACCGGCCTCTACGTCGACTGCCCCGCCGGCCAGGGTGGCCTCAAGGTGGGCCAGACCAAGCGGTACACCGTCAAGGTCGCGCGGACGACGGGCACCTCGCAGCGGGTCAAGCACACGGTCCGCATCATCGGCAACGACGGGACCTTCTCGGCGCCGTCCTCGGTGCGCATCGGTCGCGGCGGCGAGGTCTCCATCCCGGTGACCACGAAGGTCAAGACCCGTGGGCTGCACTCGGCGATCCTCGAGATCGACGACCCGACGACCCGGCTGGTCGACCACCGCGTGATGCTCGCGGTCGTCGCCTCGACCGACGTCACGAAGCCGTCGTACTCGACGGTCACCCGCGGCACGGTCGAGCGCAACCTCTTCAAGCGGGTCTTCGTCACGGTCCCCGAGGGCGCCAAGGCGCTCCAGGTGAACCTGTCGGGCATCGCCACGAAGAGCCAGGTCCGCTGGGTCGCGTTCAACCCGTACGGCGTCCCGGTCGACACCACGTCGACGCCGTTCTGCTACACGAACTACAGCGACCCGGCCACCTGCAAGCCGCAGTCCCGGGCCTACGCCAACCCGATCCCGGGCGTGTGGGAGCTGCTCGTCGAGTCGCGGCGCACCTCGCCGTTCCTCGACAACCCGTTCGTGCTGACCGCGGCCGTCCAGGGCCTCACGGTCGACCCGGAGACCCAGACCGTCGACGCCCCCGTCGGTGAGTCGACCCCGGTCTCCTGGACGGTGAAGAACGACTTCGGCACCGTGACGGTCAACCCGCGCGGCGGCTCGCTCGGCTCGGCCCACGCCGAGCGCGCGACCATCGCCGACGGCAACCAGGCCACGTACGAGGTCGTCGTGCCGGAGGGCGCGACCCGCCTCGACGCGGCGATCGGCAACACCTCGGACCTCAGCGCCGACCTGGACCTCACGGTCTTCGACGCCGACGGCAACCAGGTGGCGCAGTCGGCCGACGGTGACTCGGAGGAGGCGGTCTCGATCGCCAACCCGGCGCCCGGCACCTACACCGTCGTCATCGACGGCTACTCGGTCCCGGCGGGCACGACGGAGTACGACTACCGTGACGTGTTCTTCAGCCCGGCCCTCGGCACGCTCGACGTGCCGTCGGGCTCGGTCACCCTCGCGGGTGGGGCCTCGGTCACGGTCAACGGGGCCATCTCGCCCGACGCCGCGGCCGAGAACGGTCGTCAGCTGTTCGGGGAGATGAACCTGCTCTCCACGGAGGGTGCGGTCCTCGGGACGGGCTCGGTGCTCGTCTCGGCTCCGGCGCAGAGCTGACGCACGCGTCGCACGGAGGGCCCCGCGGGTACGTCCCGCGGGGCCCTTCCGCGTGCCGTGGGCGTGCCACCGGCCACGGCCGGTCCCGTGCGAGAGTGCCGGGGTGAGCGCGCCGCCCGAGGACACCTCCCCGTCGCAGCACCGCGAGGTCCTGCGCCTGGCCCTGCCGGCCTTCCTCGCCCTCGTCGCCGAGCCGCTCTTCCTCCTCGTCGACTCGGCCATCGTCGGGCGGCTGGGCGTCGAGCCGCTCGCCGGCCTCGGGGTCGCGAGCGCCGTGCTGCTGACCGCCGCCAACGTCTTCGTCTTCCTCGCCTACGGCACGACGAGCGTCGTCGCGCGCCGGCTCGGGGCGGGCTCGCGCGAGGGTGCGGTGTCGGCGGGGCTCGACGGCACCTGGCTCGCGGTCGGGCTCGGCGTCCCGACCGCCCTGCTCGTCGCCCTCCTCGCCCGGGACCTCTCGGGCGCCTTCGGGGCCTCCGCGGCCGTCGTCGACGAGGCCACCACCTACCTCGCGGTCTCGGCGGTCGGGCTCCCCGCGATGCTCGTCGTCCTCGCGACGACCGGGGTGCTGCGGGGCCTGCAGGACACCCGCACCCCGCTCGTCGTCGCGGTCGGCGGGTTCGGGGCCAACGCGCTGCTCAACCTCTGGTTCGTCCACGGGCTCGGCTGGGGCATCGCCGGGTCCGCGTGGGGGACCGTGCTCGCGCAGTGGGGGATGGCCCTCGCGCTCGGGTCGGTGCTCGTCCGCGAGGCCCGGCGCGCCCGCCTGCCGCTGCGGGCCCATCCCGGCCGCGTGCTCGCGGCAGCGCGCGGCGGCGTGCCCCTGCTCGTCCGCACGCTGGCGCTGCGCGCGGTGCTGCTCCTCACGACGTGGGTCGGCGCCGGCTTCGGGGACGTGCCGCTCGCGGCCTACCAGGTCACCGCGACGCTCTGGTCGTTCCTCGTCTTCGCCCTCGACGCCCTCGCCATCGCGGCGCAGGCCATCACCGGGCGCACGCTCGGTGCGGGCGACGTGGCGCGGACGCGGGCGGCGACGCGGCTCATGGTGCGTTGGGGCGTGCTCGGCGGTGTCGTGCTCGGGGTGCTGGTCCTCGCGGTCCGCCCGTGGGTGGGGGCGTGGTTCACGCCGGACCCGGCCGTGCAGGCGGCCGTCGCGGCGGGCCTGACCGTCGTCGCGCTCCAGCAGCCGCTGTCGGGGTTCGTGTTCGTCGTCGACGGCGTCCTCATCGGTGCGGGCGACGGGCGCTGGCTCGCGGTGGCGATGGTCGGGACGCTCGTGGCCTACGTCCCGGTCGCCCTCGGCGTGCGGGCGGCCGCGGACTGGCTCCTCGAGGGGGGCAGCGTCCTCGGGCAGGAGCACGCCCTCATCTGGCTCTGGCTGGCCTTCACGGCGTTCATGGCGGTGCGCGGCACCCTGCTCTGGCTGCGGGTGCGCACCGACCGGTGGATGGTGACCGGCGCCCCCCGCTGACCGGGCCCCCTCTTCCGCGAACGCGTGTGAACCCGCCGGGGAGGACCGGCGGTTCCACACGCGTTCGCGGACGGGACGGGGCGGAGGAGGGGGTGCGGGGGCGCTCAGGCGAGGCCGAGCGCGCGTGCCTCCTCCCACAGCTCGTCGCGGACGTCCGGGTGGGCGGCGTCGCGGATGATGTGCCGGCACTGGCCGCGCTGGTCGTACCCGAAGAGCTCCGCGGCGCCCTGCTCGGTGACGATCGCGGTCTGCTGCACGCTCGTCACGGGCTCGTCGAGGAGCGGGACGACGGTGGAGCAGTTCGCCTTCGGGTGCCACGAGCGCAGCGCGATGAAGGACTGCCCGCCCGGCGAGTGCAGCGCCCCGACGACGAAGTCGGTCTGGCCGCCGAAGCCCGAGTGGATGCGCGCGTCGATGCGCGAGGCGTTGGCCTGGCCGAAGAGGTCGACCTCGAGCGCGGAGTTGACTGAGGTCATCCGGCGCTGGTGGGCGATGAGCCCGGGGTCGTTGGTCGTCTCGGTCCGGGTCATCCGCACCCGCGGGTTGCCGTCGACCCAGTCGTAGAGGTCCTGGGAGCCGAACAGGAACGACGTCGTCAGCGGGTGGTCGCGGTCGAGCGCGCCGGCCCGGTCGAGGGCGACGACGCCGTCGGAGAACATCTCGGTCCACACGCGCAGGTCGCGCCGGCCGGTCAGGGCCGCGATCGTCGCGTCCGGGATGCCGCCGATGCCCGCCTGGATGGTCGCGCCGTCGGGGACGCGCGCCGCGATGCGCTCGCCGATGAGCCGGCTGTCGTCGTCGGGGACGAGCGGCTGGTGCGTCGGCAGGGGCGCCGAGACCTCGACGGCGAGGTCGACCGCCTCGACCGGGAGCAGGGCGTCGCCGCCGGTGTACGGCATCCGGTCGTTGACGACCGCGACGACGAGGCCGGAGCGGGCGCGGCAGGCGTCGATGGCCGCCGGGAGGACGTTGACCTCGATGCCGAGCGAGAGCATCCCGTCGCGCGGTGGCGCGCAGTGGACGACGACGACGTCGGGGGCGAGCGGCCCGCCGTAGAGCACGGGGACCAGCGAGAGCCGGCTCGGGACGTACGAGAGGTTCGAGTGGCGGCGCATCCCGCCGCCGACGAAGCAGGTCTCGGCGGTGACCCCGGGCCGGTCCGGGATCCCCGGTGGCGCGTTGAGGGCGTGGAGAACGTACTCCTGGCGTCCCTCGTCGAGGACCCGGACGGCCTCCCAGGGCACGGCCACGTTGCCGGAGACGACGACGCGGGGGACCCCCGGGAGGGCGGCGAGGTGGCGGCCGAGCTGGTCGAGCGTGACTGTCCGCACGACACCCATCATGGCCCGTCGCGGGCACGCGCACACGGCAGGTGAGGCTGTCCTGACCCCTTCCGGCCACGCCGTGGCGGGCCTAGCGTGGACGCCATGTGCCGCAACATCCGCCAGCTCCACAACTTCGAGCCGCCCGCGACGAGCGAGGAGGTGCGGGCCGCCGCGCTCCAGTACGTGCGCAAGGTGAGCGGGTCGACGCGGCCGTCCCAGGCCAACGAGGAGGCCTTCGCCCGGGCCGTCGACGAGGTCGCTCACGCCACCGCGCACCTGCTCGACGCGCTCGTCACGCAGGCCCCGCCCAAGGACCGCGAGGTGGAGGCCGCCAAGGCCCGCGCCCGCGCGGCGGAGCGCTACGGCCGCACCGGCTGACACCGGTGTCCGGCAGGTCGGGCGGGCCACGACGTGATGCAGATGCCTCCCGTCGCCTGTGGACCGTGACACGCCCGAAACTTTCTGTCGCGCACAGGGGGTGGACGGAGACGTCGCAGGTCAGGGCCGTGCGGTGCGATCCGTCGGTGCGTCGTCCACAGGGTTCTCCACCGACGGTGCACAACTCCGCCCGGCGTTTTCCCCACCTCGTCCACACCCTGTCCACAGCCGTTCGGCGCCGGGGTTGGAGGTCGCCGCCCGCAGGTCCTACGGTGACTCGGACGTCCCGGTGTCGGTGCCTTCTGGTGGGGTGAGCACCAGGCCGACGGACGTCGCGCAGGCGGTCCGCTCGGGGTCGCACGGACCGGTCCAGGAAGGGGCGCACGGGTGAGCATCGCGGAGCTGAGCGAGGCCTTCTCCGTTCCCAGCGACCGCCCGGACGAGCGGGTCCCCCCGCAGGACCTCCACGCCGAGCAGTCGGTCCTCGGCTCGATGCTCCTCGACAAGGACGCCATCGCCGACTGCCTCGAGGAGGTCAAGGCCCACGACTTCTACCGGCCGGCCCACGAGGCGATCTTCGACGCCGTCCTCGACCTCTTCGGCCGCGGCGAGCCGGCCGACGCCATCACCGTCGCCGACGAGCTCTCCAAGCGCGGCGACCTCACCCGCGTCGGCGGGCAGGCGTACCTCCACCAGCTGATCCAGTCGGTGCCGACCGCCGCCAACGCCGGCTACTACGCCGAGATCGTCCACGAGCGGGCCGTGCTGCGCCGCCTCGTCGAGGCCGGGACGCGCATCGTCCAGATGGGGTACGCGCAGGGCGAGGGTGACATCGACGACATCGTCAACCGCGCCCAGGCCGAGGTCTACTCGGTCGCCGAGAAGCGCGGCGGCGAGGACTACCACGCGCTCGGCGAGCTGCTCAACGAGACGATGGAGGAGATCGAGGCCGCCTCCGGCCGCACCGACGACCTCATCGGTGTCCCCACCGGGTTCATCGAGCTCGACGAGCTGACCCACGGCCTGCACCCCGGCCAGATGATCGTCGTCGCCGCGCGACCGGCCGTCGGAAAGTCGACGCTCGGCATCGACATCGTCCGGGCGGCCGCCATCAAGCACGGGATGGCCGCGGCCGTCTTCTCCCTCGAGATGAGCCGCACCGAGATCACGATGCGCATCCTCTCGGCCGAGGCGACCATCCAGCTCCAGGACCTGCGCCGCGGCCTGAAGAACCAGGAGCAGTGGACCAAGCTCGCCCGGATCATGGGCAAGATCTCGGACGCGCCGCTGTTCATCGACGACAGCCCGAACATGTCGCTCATGGAGATCCGGGCCAAGGCGCGCCGGCTCAAGCAGCAGCACAACCTCAAGCTCATCGTCATCGACTACCTCCAGCTGATGACGAGCGGCAAGAAGGTCGAGTCGCGCCAGCAGGAGGTCGCCGAGTTCTCGCGTGCGCTCAAGCTGCTCGCCAAGGAGCTCGAGGTGCCGGTCATCGCGGTCTCGCAGCTCAACCGTGGCCCCGAGCAGCGCACCGACAAGCGCCCGCAGATGTCGGACCTGCGTGAGTCGGGCTCGATCGAGCAGGACGCCGACGTCGTCATCCTCCTGCACCGCGACCGCTCGGACCCCGAGCGCGAGGGCGAGGCCGACGTCATCGTCGCCAAGCACCGCAACGGGCCGACCGCCGACATCGTCCTGGCCTTCCAAGGGCACTACTCGCGCTTCAACAACATGGCGCGCGACGGCGGCTTCTGACCCCCTCCGCGACTTCTTGCCCATCCGCCACCTGTGGGGCCGGTTTCCGGGGGTGGTGAGGTGGCGGATGGGCAATCAGTCCCCGGGTCGCGACTTCTTGCGAGTTCGGCCGGTCGACGCGCCGGTGGTGCGGCGTGTCAGCGGCGGAACTCGCAATCAGTGGGCTAGGTGACGGTCGGGGGCGTCGTGAGGTCGGGGGAGCGGGCCGGCGTGGGACAGTGGGCCGCATGTCCCTGCGCCACGTCGACCGGGCCGTGGCCGGGTACACAGCCTCCCGCCCGCGGCTCGTCCCCGCGACCGAGCAGTTCGTCGCCGACGTCGCCGCGACGATCGACGAGGCCGGCATCAACTACCTGAGCGTCACCGGCCGCACGAAGTCGGTGGCCTCCTTCGCCGCCAAGGCCCGCGGGGTGCTCGCGGCCGACGGTGCGGCCGACCCGCTCGTCGCCGTGACCGACCAGGTCGGCGTCCGCGTCATCACCTACGTGCAGCGCGACATCGATGCCGTCGCCGACCTGCTCGCCGAGCACTTCACCGTCCTCGACGACCGCGACCTCGGGGTCGAGACCGCCGCCGCCGGCCGCTTCGGCTACGCGAGCCGCCACCTCCTCGTGACGCGCTCGACCGAGCCCGGCGCCGGCTACGAGCCGCTGCGGTGCGCGTCGGTCCAGCTGCGGACCGTGCTGCAGCACGCGTGGGCCGAGTTCGAGCACGACATCCGCTACAAGGGGACGGTCCCGCCCGAGCAGGTGCCCGACCTCGACCGCCGCTTCACGCTCGCGGCCGGCCTCCTCGAGCTCGCCGACCGTGAGTTCCAGACCATCCGCGACCGGCTGCAGGCGGGCTTCGGCACGAGCGGGGTCGACGCCGGCGACGAGCTCGACCCGCGGATCAGCGCCCAGGAGCTCGCGACCTTCCTCGCCGGCCGGTACTCGAGCGCGGGGTGGTCGCGCACCGACCACTACGAGTGGATCGCCGGGCTGCTCCTCGAGCTCGGCATCGCGTCCCTCGACGAGCTGAGCGAGGTCCTGCGCGACATCGACAGCGCCGCCGTCACCGCCGCCATGGACTACCGCTACCCGCCCGGGGCCGTCCGCCGGCTCGACGACGACCTCCTCGCGCGCTTCGGGGAGCGCTACCTCGCCCTCCACGGCAACGCCCACCGGCACGACGCCCTCGCGGCGCGGGCCGCTCGCCTCAGCGGGTGACGCGCTGGACCGTGCCGTCGGTGCGGCTGGCGACCCAGAGCGTGCGCGACCCCGGCGCGACGGCCACGGTGTTCGGCTGCTGGACGGTCGGGTACCGGACGACCTCGCGCGGTGCCGACCCCGAGACGTCCACGCCCACGACCTCGTTGAGCGCGGTCAGGGTCACCCACACGAGGCCGCCCTCCGCGTCGGCGGCGAGGCCGTAGGGGCTGCCGGCGAGGGCCAGCGACCCGACCTGTCGCAGCGGGTCGACCGAGAACAGCAGCAGAGCGTCGCCCCGGGTGTCGGCGACGGCGACCAGCCCCGGCCGGGCGAGGATGCCGTGGGTCGGCCCCGCGCCGGCCGGCACCCGGGCGACCCGGGTCATCCGGTCGAGGTCGTAGCTCGTGAGCGACCAGTCGGCGACGTCGACGGCCAGGGCCGTGCGCCCGTCGGCGACGACGCCGCCCGGCTGGCGCAGGTCGTCGAAGGTGTGGACGACCCGGCCGTCCCGGACGACGCTCATCGAGCCGCTGAACTCGTCGCCGACGAGGATGTCGCCGCCCTCCGCGCCCGTCGCGTCGTGGGGCACGTGGCCGACCGGGGTCGTGCGGGTGAGTCCGGTCGCGGTGTCGACCTCGACGAGCTCGTCGGCGGCCTCGTTGGCCACGAGCACCGTCCCGCCGCCCGCGGTGAGGCCGAGGTGGCGCACCGTGCCGGGGACGTCCACCGTGCGACGCACGGCGAGCGTCGTGGGGTCGAGGAGGACGAGGCGGTCCGGGCGACGGACGCCCACGGCGAGCAGGCCGCTCGCGGGGTCGAGGACGATCCCCTCGGGCGAGTAGCCGACCGGCACGACCCGGCCGGCGGGCTCCACGCTCGGCGTCGGGGCCACGGCCGGCTCGGCGCCGGGGCCGCCGCCCGCGTGGTGGTCGGCGGGATCCGGCGGCTCGTCACCGGAGCACGCGACGATGGCGGAGACGGCACCCACCACACCCGCGCCGAGGACGAGACGGCGGCCGACGGGGCGAGGAGGGGTCACCGGCCCGAGTCTGCCCGAGGCCGGTCCCCGGACGGCTGTGCACATCCGGCGGGCCCGTCGTGCGTGCAGGCCAGCCGGGCCGGGTAGCCCTCCGGTGTCCCGTCCCCGACCCCACCGGAGGCCCTCCGTGCCCACCGCCCCCCGCGCCGTGCTCCTCGACGTCGACGGCACCCTCGTCGACACCTCCTACGCGCACACGACGTGCTGGTGGCAGGCCCTGCGCGAGCACGGGCACGTCGTGCCGATGCACCGCATCCACCGGGCCATCGGCCTCGGGTCGGACCGCATCGTCGGCCACCTCCTCGACGGGGACGACGAGGCGGTCGCCGACGAGGTCGTCGCCTCGCACGCGGCGCTGTTCGCGGCGTGGCACGAGCGGCTCGTCCCGCTGCCCGGCGCCCGCGACCTCGTGCGGCGCTGCCACGAGGCGGGGATGGTCGTCGTCCTGTCCACGTCGGCAGGCCGGACCGACCTCGACGCCCTGCGGAGCGCGCTCGACGCCGACGACTGGGTCGACGAGAGCACCACCAGCTCCGACGCCGAGCGCAGCAAGCCCGACACCGACATCCTCGACGTCGCCCTCGAGCGGATCGGGCTGGGCGCCGGGCAGGCGGTGTTCGTCGGCGACTCCGTCTGGGACGCCGAGGCCGCACGCCGCGCCGGGATGCCGTGCGTCGGCGTCGAGTGCGGGGGCACGAGTGCGGCCGAGCTGCGGGAGGCCGGCTGCGTCGAGACGTACGCGGACCCGGCCGACCTGCTCCGACACTGGCAGGAGTCAGCCCTCGCCGGCGTCACCGGGGGCTGACCGGCCGGCGGCGGCCGGTCAGGTCAGTCGCGCGACCCACTCGCGCAGCAGCCAGGCGAAGCGTTCGGGGTGGTCCATCGAGGGCAGGTGCGCGGCGTCCGGCCAGTCGACGCGACCGACGTCGGGCGCGCCCGCGACGACGCGGTCCGCGGCGTCGTGCACCGTCGCGAGGTCGTGCCCACCGACGAGGACGAGCACCGGCACCTCGAGCCGCGAGAGGCGCTCGACCGCGGGCGGCTCCGGCTCGTCGACGTCGAGGTCGCCGAGCAGCGCCTCGACGTCGAAGGCGCGCCGCTGCATCGTCGCGACGGCCCGGCGCGAGGCCGGGTCGACGTCGGCGTCGGTGCGTCCCGGGCCGACGAGCCACGTCCGGACGTTGAGCGCGACGGCGCCGTCCAGGTCGCCGGCCGCGACCAACGCGCGCTCGGCCTCGACGAAGGCCCGCAGGTCCTCCGTCATCGTCACGAGGAGGCTGCCGCCCGGCGGGGCGAGGACGAGCGAGCGCACGAGGTCGCGTCGCTCGAGGGCGACCTCGGCCGCGACCCCGGCGCCGAACGACGCGCCGACGAGGTGGCACGGGCCGGTGGCCAGCTCGTCGAGGAGGGCCGCGACGTCATCGCGGTGGCACACGCTGCCGTCGGGTGCCGTGTCCGAGGCGCCGAAGCCGCGCAGGTCCAGCCGCACGACGTCGAGCGCGTCGGTCAGGGTGTCCCACACCGGGTCCCACATCCGCCGGTCGGCGACCCCGGCGTGCAGGAGCACGACGGTCGATGCCTCGGGCCGGCCGGCGCGCTCGTACGCGACGGACCGGTCGCTCAACGGCACGCGGGACCGGGGACGGACGTCATGCGGTCAGTCAACGCCGCAGGCAGCCGGCGCGGCAAGCGGTTTACGGACGATGCGCGGCTCAGGCGGCCCGCCACGGCATCCCGGCGAGGACCTCCTCGAGCACCCCGACGCCGTGGTCGACGTCCTCCGGGGTCGTGTAGGGCGCGACGGACAGCCGGAGCACCGGGCCCTCGTCGGTGCCGGCGCACCAGAGGTCGACGCCGCGCGCGTGCATCCGGCGCAGGGCCTCCTCGGGATCGACCGGCGGGAGGCCGACCGCGACCATCGCGGGGGCGCGCGGCGCCGGGGCGAGGACGCTCGTGCCGGGCAGCGCGAGCAGGAGGGTCTCGGCGTGCCCGGTCAGCTTCTCCCAGTGGTCGACCAGCCCGTCGTCGAGCAGCTCGCGGTGGTAGGCGAGGGCGGTCGGGGCGACGAGGTGGGCGACGACGTCGTCCGTCCCGCCCCAGGCGAACCGCTCCGTCAGCGACCCCGACTGCGAGTACCAGCTGGTGACGACCGGGCGCAGGTCGTCGGCGGCGTCGTCGGGCACGACGAGGAAGCCCGCGCCCTTGGGCAGGTGCAGCCACTTGTGGAGGGTCAGGCAGACGAAGACCCCCGGACGCCGCACCGGCATCCTCAGCTGGCCGGCGGTGTGGGCGCCGTCGACGACGGTCGCGACGCCGCGCGGCGAGAGCTCGGCGGAGAGCCGGTCGACCTCGTTGACCTGCGACCAGGGCGAGGTGACGTGGCTGACGACCACCGCCCTCGTGCGCGGGCCGCAGGCGTCGAGCAGCCGCTCGACGAGCCCCTCGTGCCGACCGTCGACCACCTCGACGTCGACCCCGCGCGCAGCGAGCACACCCATGAGCGCGACGGTGGCCTCGTACTCGCGGCTCGTGACGACCACCTGCTCGCCGGGGCGCAGCGCGAGGTGGTCGACCACCGTCTGCATCGCCGTCGTGGCGTTGCGGACGAACACGCCGCGGTCCTCGGGCACGCCGAGGTGCGCGCAGACGGCGCGGCGGCTGGCGTCGAGCTGCGGGAAGAGCCGGTGGTGGTAGAAGCCCGGGTAGTCGGCCTCGGCGTCGGCCCGGACCTCGCGGGCGGCGTCGAGCACCGTCGCGGGCGTGGCCCCGAACGAGCCGTGGTTGAGGAAGGTACGGCCGCGGGCCAGCGCGTAGTCGTCCCGTCGGTCCATGACGGACATCCTCACCCGTCCGACCCCCTCCCGGGCCTCCGAGCGCCACGGATTCCACAGCGACGGTGAGCGGAATACCCACGGCCCGCTGACCGCTGGACCCTGCATGACCGTTCCCCGCATCACGCTCAACGACGGCACGACCATCCCCCAGCTCGGCTTCGGGGTGTTCCAGATCGAGCCGTCGGACACCGCAGAGGCCGTCACGCGCGCCCTCGAGATCGGCTACCGCCACATCGACACCGCGGAGATGTACGGCAACGAGGCGGAGGTCGGCGAGGCCATCCGCACCTCCGGCATCCCGCGCGACGAGATCTACGTGACCTCCAAGCTCAACAACGGCTTCCACCGCCCGGACGACGCGAAGCGCGCCTTCGGCGAGACGATGGAGAAGCTCGGGCTCGACAAGATCGACCTCTTCCTCATCCACTGGCCGCTCCCGACGCTCTACGACGGCGACTACGTCTCGACGTGGCGCACGATGGCGTCCTTCGTCGAGGACGGGCGCGCCGCCTCCGTCGGTGTCTCGAACTTCCAGCCGGCGCACCTCGAACGCATCGTCGCCGAGACCGGTGTGGTGCCGGCCGTCAACCAGGTCGAGGTCCACCCGTACTTCACGAACGAGGCCGTCCGCGCGGCCGACGCCGAGCACGGCATCGCGACCGAGGCGTGGTCGCCGATCGCGCAGGGCAAGGTACTCGGCGACCCGGTCATCACCGAGATCGCGCAGGCCAAGGGCGTCTCCCCGGCGCAGGTCACGCTGCGCTGGCACATCGAGCGCGGTGACATCGTCTTCCCGAAGTCGGTGACCCCCGAGCGCATCCGCGAGAACTTCGAGATCTTCGGCTTCTCGCTGACCCCGGACGAGGTCTCGCGCATCTCGGCGCTCGACCAGGGCGAGGAAGGCCGCACCGGCCCCAACCCCGACGAGTTCGACTACGTCCCCGAGTGACGTCTCGCTGACCGCCCGAGGGCCCGGCTCCACCAGGGGGCCGGGCCCTCGCGCGTCCCCCCGGGTCTTCCCACGAGTCACCTGCGTATCGGGTGACCCGATACGACCGCGCTTCACCCGAGAACCGTTCCGGGGTGAAGCGCACCCGTATCGGGTGACCCGATACGCGTGAGGTCTGGCGCGGCGAGGCGCGTCAGGGGGAGGCCAGCAGGTCGCCGTGGAGGACGGTGAACCAGCCGTCCGGCGCGTCGGCCCAGGCCCGCCAGTCCGCCGCGACCGCCCCGAGCTCGGCCGCGGCGCAGCGCTCCTCGCGCAGCAGCTGGTCGGCCAGCCGCGACCCCGTCATCCGGTCCGCCCAGGAGCCGCCCCACCAGGCCCGGTCCTCGGGGGTCGCGAAGCACCACGTCGAGGCGGTCACGCGTGGCGCGGGGAAGCCCGCCTCCAGCGCCCAGCCGAGCAGGCGCCGACCCGCGTCGGGCTCACCGCCGTTGGCCCGGGCGGCGTCGCGGTAGAGGTCGAGCCAGCGGTCGATGCCCGCCGGCCGCGGCCACCAGGCGAAGGCGGCGTAGTCGGCGTCCCGGGCGGCGACCACCCCGTCAGGACGGCAGACGCGTCGCATCTCGCGCAGGGCCCGCACGGGGTCGGCGACGTGCTGGAGCACCTGGTGGGCGTGCACGACGTCGAACGAGCCGTCCGGGAAGGGCAGGTCGTGCACGTCGCCCACGACGAGGTCGGCCCCGACACCGCGCCGGCGCAGCTCCGCGGCGGTGAGGGCGAGGGAGGCGTCGTCCGCCTCGAGCGCCGTGACCCGGCCGGGGGCCACGAGCCCGGCGAGGTCGGCGGTGATGGTGCCCGGTCCCGAGCCGACGTCGAGCAGGCGCAGGCCCGGACGCAGCCGCGGCAGGAGGTGCGCGGCCGAGTTCTCGGCCGTGCGCCACCGGTGCGAGCGCAGGACGGGCTCGGCGTGTCCGTGCGTGTAGGGGACCATCACCCCACGGTCACTCCCGCGGGAGGCGCGGGCAAGGGGGTGCTCGCGTCCCGGTCGGGCGGTGTCCACGGGGTGGTCGGTTGCCTGCGGGTCAGTACCAGTGCGGGGAGCGGGCCTGCCAGGCGTTCCACGCCGCGCACGGCGAGCCGTAGGCCCGCTGGATGTAGTCCATCCCCCAGCGGACCTGCGTCGTCGGGTCGGTCAGCCAGTCCGACCCGGCGCTCGCCATCTTCCAGCTCGGCAGGGCCTGGGGGATGCCGTAGGCGCCCGACGAGGGGTTGGTCGCGCTCCAGCTCCAGCCCGACTCGCCGTTCCACAGGTCGACGAGGCAGCCGTACTGGTCGCCGCCCCAGCCGTGGGCGCCGAGCAGCGAGCGGGCCGTGCGCTGGGCGCTCGCCGCGGAGCCACCTCCCGCTCCGACCACCGGCGTCGAGGCGCCGCCCCGCGCGGCGCGGTCGCGGGCGGCGCGGGCCTCGCGCGCGGCCCGGCGACGGGCCTGCGCCGTCGCCCGCGCGCGGGCCCGGGCGAGCGCCTGCAGGCCGGTCGCGCGCTGGGTCGCGAGCCGGTCGGCCCGGGCGCGCAGCGCGGTGACCTGCGCGTCGAGGGCCTCGGCGCGGGCGGCGAGGGCGGCTGCGACGACGCGGGCCGTCCGACCGTTCGTCGATTTCCCCCGCCGGCAGGCGCGTCCACCAACTGACGAATGTGTCAGTTTCTGTACACCGTCGGCCTCGTGGACGTGGACGAGCTGACGGATGTGTCGACTCGTGCACACGGGTGCGGCCGGCAGGCGTGCAGGAGTCGACGAAAGCGTCGACTCCCGTCCGCTCACGCCGACCCGCGGCCGGGTCTCGACGTGTCGCCCGACGACCGACACACTGGCCCGCATGGGCACCCCGTACGTCGTCACCCGCTCGACGACGACGAGCGCGCCGCCGGCGGCCGTCCACGCGCTGCTCGAGGACTTCCACGCCTGGCCGCGGTGGTCGCCGTGGGAGGAGCTCGACCCGGCGATGCGCCGCACGTACTCCGGCGCCGCGCGCGGTCCCGGCGCCCGCTACGCGTGGGGCGGCAACCGCAAGGCGGGCCGCGGCACGATGGAGGTCGTCGGCTCCACCCCCGAGCAGGTCGACGTCGACCTCGCGTTCGAGAAGCCCTTCCCGTCGCGCTCGCGCGTCGAGTTCGTGCTCACCCCGCAGGCCACCGGCGGGACAGGGGTCGAGTGGCGGATGCGCGGCGAGCTCTCCCCGGTCATGCGCGTGTTCTCGCTCGTGAAGTCGATGGACTCGCTCGTCGGCCCCGACATGGAGCGCGGCCTCGCCCGGCTGCGCGCCGCCGCGGAGACGCCCGCCGGCTGAGCCCCCGTCAGCCGCGCCGGCGGGAGCGTCGGGTCAGCAGGGCGTCGACACCCCAGAGCACGCTCGCCACGACGAGCCCGAAGACGAGGATGAGGACGAGTGTCGTCGCCACCGAGCCGTAGCCGAGGGCGACGACGTTGGTGAAGTCGTACGGGTAGGCGCCGACGACCGCCCCGCGCCCGAGCATCCACGCGACCCACGCGAGGGGCACGACGAGGGCGAAGGGGACGAGCCGGCCGGTCACCCAGCCCCGCGGGCCGGCGACGAGCCAGACGAGGACGGTCAGCGCCGGCGTCACGACGTGGAGGATCGGGTCGGTCAGCCGCGACCAGCCGACGACGTCGGCGGTGGGGGCGAGGAGCACCTGGTAGACGATGGCCGTGACGGTGATCATCAACAGCGCATCGAGCCGGATCACCCTCTCCAGGAGGCCTGTCCGGGTGGGGCGCAGGACGAGCAGGGTCGCCGACACCGCGACGACGACGTTGGACCAGATGGTGAAGTAGCTGAGGGTGTCGGCCAGTCGCGAGACCACGCCCGCCGCCCCGTCGGGGTGCAGGCCGTAGAGGCCGCGCGGCGGTACCGACTCGGCGTACCCGCCGGCGCCGGAGATCACGAGCGTGAGCACGAGCCCCAGCCACGCGACACCGGCGTTGAGGCCGAAGGCGGCGCGGGCCGCTCGGGACGGGGCGGGGGCTGCGACGTCGACCACGGGGCGAGTATGCCCGCGGGACAGGGCGATGCCCGCGCGGCGCGCCTCGTCAGAGCCGGTGGCGCCGGCCGCGACCAGGGAGCGTGTGCGCGGCCGCGGCGGCGAGGTCCCCGACGACGACGCACCACAGGAGCGGCACGGTCGGGACGCCTCCGGGCACGAGCGCCAGGGCGACGGCCGCCACGCCGGCGCATCCCGCGACCCATCTCGTGGCCGGATGACCGATCCGGCTGCGCGACAGCGCGACCGCCTGCGCCAACAGGCCGATCCCGAGCACCCCGGCGCCCGCCGCCCAGGCCGGTCGGGCTGCCGCGAGGTCCTGGGGGCCGAGCAGCCCCACGGCCGTGGCGGCCAGCACCAGGGCGTAGCCGAGCCGGCCGAGCAGTGCGGCGCGCGCGGCGGGTCGTGCGGCGGCCCGGGTGCGCCGCCACGCAGCGCGCGCGGCCAGGGCCTGCAGGCCGGCCACGAGGACGAAGGACGCGGCGACGTCGACCGTCGCGGTCCCGACCCGTCCGGCGGCCACCAGGGCCGGCACGGTGAGGGCGGTCGCGGCCACGACGGGGCCGAGCACCGCGAGGCCCGTCGGCGTCGCCCGGTCGGTCCCGGCGAGGACGCCGCCCCGCGCCACGGACGAGCGGGATGCGGCGGCGGGCCCCTCGACGGGGAGGGTGTCGCGCGCTGCGGTCGTGGTCATGGCTCGAGCGTGGCCCCCGCGCCGTCGGGCGTCTGTCGGGGGCGACCCTGACCCGACCCGGAGCGGAAGCCCGCACGTGCGGGGTCGTCGGGGTGCGGGAGGGGACGGGGTCGCGGAAAGCCGGCACGTGCGGGGTTGTCGGGGTGCGGGAGAGGACGGGGCCGCGGAAAGCCCGCACGTGCCGGGTCGTCGGGGTGCGGGAGAGGACGGGACCGCGGAAAGCCCGCACGTGCGGGGTCGCCGTGGTGCGGGAGGCGAGGGGGTCGCGGAAAGCCCGCACGTGCCGGGTCGGCGCTGCGGTGGTCGCGGTCGCTCGCCGCCGGTTATGGTCACGGTGACTTCCCGAGGAGGCTCCGGTGACCCACGGCCCCGGCATGCTGACCGACCGCTACGAGCTGACGATGCTCACGGCGTTCGTCCGCGACGGCAGCGTCGACCATCCCGCGGTGTTCGAGGCGTTCGCCCGACGCCTGCCCGAGGGGCGCCGGTACGGCGTCGTCGCGGGCCTCGGCCGGCTGGCCGCGCTGGTCGAGGACTTCCGCTTCGACGCCTCGGAGGTCGCCTGGCTCGAGGCGGCCGGGGTCGTCGACGACGCGACCGCCGCCTGGCTGTGCGACTTCCGCTTCACCGGCGACGTCGACGCCTACCCCGAGGGCGACCTCTACTTCCCGGGCAGCCCGGTGCTCAGCGTCCGCGGCACGCTCGGCGAGTGCGTGATGCTCGAGACCCTCGTGCTCAGCGTCCTCAACCACGACACCGCCGTCGCGAGCGCGGCCGCCCGGATGGTCCTCGCGGCGCAGGGCCGGCCCCTCGTCGAGATGGGCAGCCGCCGGACCCACGAGGAGGCCGCCGTGGCCGCGGCCCGGGCCGCGTACCTCGCGGGGTTCGCCTCGACGAGCAACCTCGCCGCCGGCCATCGGCACGGTGTGCCGACCGTCGGGACGGCGGCCCACGCGTTCACGCTGGCGCACGCCACCGAGGCCGGGGCCTTCGCGAGCCAGGTCGCCGTCCAGGGCGTCGGCACGACGCTGCTCGTCGACACCTACGACGTCGAGCAGGGCATCCGCACCGCGGTCGAGGTCGCGGGGACGGGGCTCGGGGCGGTGCGCATCGACTCCGGCGACCTCGCCGAGACCTCGGCGGCGGCGCGGGCGCTCCTCGACGACCTCGGGGCCCGCGACACCCGCATCATCGCGACGAGCGACCTCGACGAGTTCGTCCTCACCGCCCTCGCCGACGCGCCGATCGACGGCTATGGCGTGGGCACGCGCGTGGTCACCGGCTCCGGCCACCCGACCGCGAGCCTGGTCTACAAGCTCGTCGCCGTGGCGTCCGAACCCGGTGGGGCGCTGCGGCCGGTCGCGAAGAAGAGCCACGACAAGATCTCCGTCGGCGGCGGCAAGACCGCCTGGCGCCGCCACGACGAGCACGGGGTGCTGCGGCGCGAGTGGTACCGCACCGACGACCACGAGGAGCCCGGCGCCACCCGCGTCCAGGTCCCCGTCCTGCGCGGCGGGCGCCCGGTGGGGGTCCCCGACCTCGACACCGTCCGCGAGCACTGCGCCGCGGCGCTGGCCACGCTGCCCCCGCAGGCCCGGTCGGTGGCCGCCGGCCGCCCGTACCTCACCGTCGAGCAGGAAGGGGAGACCGATGGCTGACGCGCTCGTCGTCGTCGACGTCCAGACCGACTTCGTGGAGGGCGGGTCCCTCGGCGTCGAGGGGGGCCACGAGGTCGCCCGCCGCATCACCGAGCACCTCGCCGCGCACCGTGACGACTACGCCGCCGTCGTCGCCTCCCGCGACTGGCACGAGCCGCACGGCACCAACGGCGGGCACTTCGCGCAGCCGGGCACCGAGCCGGACTTCGTGACGACGTGGCCGGCCCACTGCGTCTCGGGCGGCCCGGGGGCGGCCTACGCCGACGGGTTCGACACCTCCGCCGTGACCCACCACGTCCGCAAGGGCCGGGGGAGCGCCGCCTACAGCGCCTTCGAGGGCACCACCGAGGACGGCCGTCCCCTCGCCGCGCTGCTGCGCGACCTCGGCGTCACGCACCTCGACGTCACCGGCATCGCCACCGACCACTGCGTCCGGGCGACCGTCCTCGACGCGCGTCGGGAGGGGTTCTCGGTGCGGCTGCTGCCGGGGATGCACGTCGGCGTCGCCCCCGCGACGAGCGAGCGGGCCCTGGCCGAGATGGCCGCGGCCGGCGCGGAGGTGGCCCCGTGAGCGAGCACCCGCCGTTCGCCGTCACCGTCGACCTCGGCGTCTTCACCATCCGCGACGGCGTGTTCTCGGTGCTGCTCGTCGAGCGTGGCTCCGAGCCGTTCGCGGGGTCGTGGGCGCTGCCCGGCGGGTTCGTCGAGGCCGACGAGGACGCCGAGACCGCCGCATGGCGCGAGCTGCGGGAGGAGACCGGCGTCGAGCGCTTCGAGGGGCACCTCGAGCAGCTGCGCACCTACTCCGCGCCCGACCGCGACCCGCGGATGCGCGTCGTGTCCGTCGCCCACGTGGCCTTCGCCCCCGACCTGCCCGCGCCGAGCCCCGGCTCGGACGCCGCGAACGCCCGCTGGTGGTCGGTCGACGACGTGCTCGACGGCGGGCCGGACGCCCCGACCCTCGCGTTCGACCACGCCGAGATCCTCCACGACGCCCGCGAGCGCGTCCGCTCCAAGCTCGAGTACACCACCCTCGCACGGGAGTTCGTGGCCGAGCCGTTCACGCTGCCCGAGCTGCGCCGCGTCTACACCGCGGTGTGGGGCGCGCCCCCGGACCTCGGCAACTTCCGTCGCAAGGTCCTCGGCACCGACGGCTTCGTCGTCCCCACCGAGGCCCACGGCGTCTCGGCCGCGGGCGGCCGGCCGGCCCTGCTCTACCGCCGGGGCACCGCGACCGACATCCAGCCCCCGATGCTGCGCACCGCCACCCGCGGCGAGCGCTGACCCGTCGGTGGGCCACCACCACGCGCTGCCGGACGCCGCGGCCCACGGCGCGCTGCCCGACGACGCGACCCACCGCCTGCCGCCGACGCCCCTCGTGACGCGGGTCGTCGTCGTCGCCCTCGTCCTGCTCACGGCCGCCGCGACCGCGTACGGCCTCGTCGCCCTCTGGCCGCGCGGCGAGCTGCCGACCGACCCGCAGCTCGACTACGCGGTGCAGGGGGCGACCTTCCCGCAGGGCAGCGTCGTCTCGCTGACCGCCCCCTGCCCCGCCGTCGCCCCCGACTCGACGGACGACGTACCGGTCGGCGACCCCGACTGCGGGCAGCTGACGGTGCGTCTCGACGACGGCTCGGAGCAGACGGTGCGCATCCAGCCGGAGGTCAGCCGCTCCGGGCTGCGCGCCGGCGACACGGTGACGCTGCTGAAGCTGCCGGACGCCGCGCTCGACTCGGCGCAGGAGCAGGGGGCGATCCTCGACAGCGCGTACTCGTACGCCGGGGTCGAGCGCCAGCCGCCGCTGCTCGTCCTCGCCGCCGTCTTCGTCGTCCTCGTGCTGCTCGTCGCGCGCTGGCGGGGGCTCGCCGCGCTGGTCAGCCTCGGGGTCGGTGGTGCGATCCTCCTGTTCTTCGTGGCCCCGGCGCTGCTCGACGGCGCGAACCCGGTCGCGGTGGGGCTCACCGCCTCCGGGGCGACGATGCTCGTCGTCCTCTACCTGACGCACGGCCTGAGCCTGCGCACGTCGACCGCGCTGCTCGGGACCGTGCTCGGTCTCGGGCTGACCGCCGTCGCGGGCGTCCTCGGCTCCGACGCCGCCCGGCTGACCGGCGTCGGCGACGAGAACAGCGGTCTGCTGCAGGCGCTCGCGACCGACGTGAGGCTGCACGACCTCGTCGCGTGCGGCGTCCTCATCGCGGCGTTCGGCGTGCTCAACGACGTGACGATCAGCCAGACCTCGGCCGTCTGGGAGCTGCGCGCCGCCGACCCCCGGCGCAGCCGCCGGGCGCTGTTCGCCTCCGCGATGCGCATCGGTCGCGACCACCTCGCCTCGACCGTCTACACCATCGTGTTCGCCTACGCCGGAGCCGCGCTGCCGATCCTGCTGCTCATCGCGCTCTCCGGCCAGGGCGCCGACAAGCTGTTCCTCTCCGAGGACATCACGGCCGAGGTCGTCCGCACGCTGGCCAGCGCCGTCGGCCTGGTGCTCGCCATCCCCGCGACGACCGCCGTCGCCGTCGTCGTCGCCCCGCCGCCCCGGGTCGCGCCGGCCCCCGCGGACGCCGAGGTCGCCGCGCCCGTCTGAGTCCCGCACTGGTCGGCGGACCGGGCGGTGTGGTGGGATCGAGGTCCGGTCCGCGGGCTCGACGACGCGGCCGGGCCGCCCGGTCCACCACCCGCAAGGAGCACGATGACCGACGCCAGCACGCTGGGGGTGCACTCCGAGGTCGGTCGCCTGCGCAAGGTCCTCGTCTGCCGGCCGGGCCTCGCGCACCGGCGGCTCACCCCGACCAACAGCGCCGACCTGCTCTTCGACGACGTCATGTGGGTCGGGCAGGCCGAGCGCGACCACGCCGACTTCGTCCAGAAGCTGCGCGGCCTCGGGGTCGAGGTGGTCGAGCTCCACGACGTCCTCGCCGAGACGATGGCCATCCCCGGAGCGCGCGACTGGCTGCTCGACCGCAAGATCGTCCCGAACCACGTCGGTCTCGGGCTCGTCGACTCCACGCGGGCCTTCCTCGAGACGCTCGAGCCGGCGCGGCTGGCGGAGTTCCTCATCGGCGGGCTCGCGATCCCCGACCTCCCCGACGACTTCCGCACCCCGTTCGTCATGCTCGCGCGCGAGCAGACCGGGGCGCGCGAGTACCTGCTGCCGCCGCTGCCCAACACCCTCTACACGCGCGACACGACGTGCTGGGTGTACGGCGGGCTGACGCTCAACCCGCTCTACTGGCCGGCGCGCCAGAACGAGACGATCATCTACAAGGCGATCTACCGCTTCCACCCCGACTTCGCCGGCGCGACCGTGTGGTGGGGCGACCCCGAGACCGACTGGGGCGAGGCGACCCTCGAGGGCGGCGACGTCATGCCGGTCGGCAACGGCGTCGTCCTCGTCGGGATGAGCGAGCGCACCTCGCGCCAGGCGATCACCCAGGTGGCGGCCTCCCTCTTCGCCCAGGGCGCGGCCGAGAAGGTCGTCGTCGCCGGCCTGCCGCAGCTGCGCGCCGCCATGCACCTCGACACCGTCTTCACCTTCGCCGACCGCGACGTCGTCACCCTCTACCCGAACGTCATGGACGGGGCGCACACCTTCGTCCTCCATCCCTCCGACACCGACCCCGGCGTGGAGGTCGAGGACCGCGGCGAGGGCACGTTCAGCAAGGTCGTCGCCGAGGCGCTCGACCTCGACGGCCTGCGCGTCATCGAGACCGGCGGCGACGTGTACGCCTCCGAGCGCCAGCAGTGGGACAGCGGCAACAACGCCGTCGCCGTCGAGCCGGGCGTCGTCTTCACCTACGACCGGAACACGACGACCAACGCCCTGCTGCGCGACGCCGGCATCGAGGTCGTCGAGATCGTCGGGTCCGAGCTCGGCCGGGGCCGCGGCGGCGGCCACTGCATGACCTGCCCGCTCGTGCGCGACCCCGTCGAGTACTGACCCGTGCAGTCCCCGCCGCGTGACCTGCCGGACGCCGACGTCCTCGACGTCGTGCGGCGGGGCTGGGACGCGACGACCCTGTCGCTGACCCACCTCCCGGTCGGCTACGGCAGCCACCACTGGGCGGCGACGGCGGCCGGGGGACGGCGCTGGTTCGTCACCGCAGACGCGACCCCCGACGACGGGACCGTCGAGGCGCTGGCGGCCGCGTACGCGGTGCCCGCGGCGGCCCGCGCCCACGGCGTCGCGGGCGCGCACGGCCCGGTCGCGGCGGCCGACGGGGCGCTGCTGCACCGTCACGGGACGTGGTCGGTGTCGGTGCAGCCCTGGCTCGACGGCGCCGCCGGGGGCTTCTCCGACCGGTGGCCCGACGCGGGCGCCGAGGCGGTCGTGCGCCTGCTCGCCGACCTCCACGCGCTCGACGCCCCGAGCACCCCGGCCCGGCCCGAGGACCCCGCCCTGCCCGGGGTCGACGGGCTCGCGGCGGCTCTCGACCGCTGCGAGCGCGACGAGCCGCTCGCCGGAGGGCCGCTGGCCGGGGTCGTCACCGGGTTGTTGCGCCCGCACACCGCCGCCGTGCGCGAGGCGCTGCGCGAGGACGCCACGGACCTCCCCGGCGCCACCGTCCTGACCCACGGCGAACCGCACCCGGGCAACGTCGTCCTCACCGCCGACGGCCCCGTGCTCGTCGACTGGGACACCGCGCGCCGCGCCGAGCCCGAGCGCGACCTCTGGCTCGTCGCGGCCCGCACCGACCTCGACGTCGCCGCCCTCTACGCCGACCTCACCGGCCGCACACCGTCCCCCGCCCGGATGCGCAGGCGCGAGCGCCGCTGGGCCCTCGCCGACGTCGCCGCGTACGTCGTCGACCTCGCGGCCGCGCCTGCCGAGGACGCCGACACCGCGTGGCAGCTGCGCTCGCTGCGGGGGACCCTCGAGGAGCTCGGACGCTGACGTCGGCGCAGGTCACCGGGCGACCCCGGCGCCCCGCCCCGTAGGCTCGGGCACCAGTGCTCGACCACCGGAGGGACCCCCCGATGAGCCCCGACCGCACGTTCCACCCGTCCGCGGGCCGCACCCTCGGTGTCGAGTGGGAGCTCGGCCTCGTCGACCCCGACACCCTTGACCTCGTCTCGCGCGCCCCCGAGCTCATCGCGGCCCTCGACGACGGCGGGTCGCGCAGCGGGTCGGCCTCCGCCGGACGCTCGTCCGTCACGAACGAGCTGCTGACCAACACCCTCGAGATCGTCACCGGCATCTGCGACAACGCGGCCGCGGCGGCGGAGGACCTCCAGCACGGACTCGACCAGGTCCGTCGGGCGGCCGACGAGCGCGGCCTCGCGCTGTTCGGCGGCGGCGCGCACCCCTTCAGCAGGTGGGAGGACCAGGAGGTCTCCTCCGGCGAGCGCTACGCGACGCTCATCGACCGCACCCAGTGGTGGGGCCGGCAGATGGTCATCTACGGCATGCACGTCCACGTCGGCATCACGTCGGCGGCCAAGGTGTGGCCGCTCGTCAACGCGCTGCTCACCTACCACCCGCACCTCACGGCGCTCTCGGCGTCGTCACCGTTCACCGGCGGCGTCGACACCGGGTACGCGAGCAACCGCACGATGCTCTTCCAGCAGCTGCCGACCGCCGGCCTGCCCTTCCAGTTCGAGTCCTGGGCGCAGTACCGGACCTACCTCCACGACGTGTTCACGACGGGGGTCGTCGACCACGTCAGCGAGCTGCGCTGGGACATCCGGCCCTCGCTCGGCCTCGGCACCATCGAGGTGCGGGCGTGCGACGGGCTGTCGAGCCCCGCCGACGTCACGGCGATCGCGGCGCTCGTGCACTGCCTCGTCGTGCACCTCGAGGACCAGCTGGACGTCGGTCGGCTGCCGGCGCCGCTCCCGCCCTGGCACGTGCAGGAGAACAAGTGGCGCGCAGCGCGGTACGGGCTCGAGGCCATCGTCATCGTCGATGCGGACAGCCGCGAGGTGCCGGTCGTCGACGACGTGCTCGAGCTCCTCGAGCGGCTGCAGCCGGTGGCGCGTCGGCTCGGCTGCGTCGACGAGCTCGCGGGCGTCGAACGGCTCGCGCGCGGCGGCGGGGGCTACACGCGGATGCGCGAGGCCGTGACCGCGGCGGACGGCGACCTGCGGGCCGCCGTCCGCGCCGCGCTCGTCAGCGGCTGACGGCGTCGAGCTCGTCGGCGACCGGGGTGTCGCCGGTGTTGAACTCGACGACCGCGTGCGCCGTGCCCGGGCGCGCGAGGACCTCTGCGATGACGAGGGCGACGTCGGCGCGCGGCACCGACCCCTTGCCCGCACCGGTGCGCGAGGTCTCGATGCGGCCGGTCGACGGGTCGTCGGTCAGGGCGCTGGGGCGGACGAGGGTCCACGCGAGACCCGAGGCCTGCAGGTGCTCGTCGGCCGCGGTCTTGGCGTCCGCGTAGGCGAAGAAGGCGTCGTCCTCCGGCACACCGTGGTCCGGCCCGGCGCCGTAGTACGACACCATGACGTAGCGCTCGACGCCGGCCTCGAGGGCGGCGTCCATCGAGCGGATGGCGGCGTCGCGGTCGACGGCGTAGGTGCGCTCGGGGTCACCGCCACCGGCGCCGGCGGACCAGACGACGGCGTCGAAGCCGCGGACGAGGTCGGCGAGCTCGGGGGTCGACATCGACTGCACGTCGGCGACCTTCGCGGTGGCGCCGTCGGCCTCGACGTCGGCCGCGTGCTCGGGGTTGCGGATCACCGCGGTGACCTCGTGGGAGCGCTCGGCGAGGAGGGGGGTCAGGTGGCGGGCGACCTTGCCGTGGCCGCCGATCGTGAGGATGCGCATGTCCGGGCCAACACCCGCGTCGGGGCCGCTGTTCCGGACCTTCGACAGTCCGGCCCATCCGGGGTCGAGTGCGGAAGCGGTCGCCGGGGCAGCCACGTGCGCCCTCGACCCCGGAAGGAGAGGGGCGTGGGGGACGGTCAGGCGAGGGCGGCGACGGCGGCCACGAGCCCGGCGAGCGCCGTCACGGAGCGCGCGGCGTCGACGGCGCGCAGCCGCCGGGCGAGCGCCGGGGTGCGCCCCTCGCGCCCGAGCGCCCCGTGGGTGGGGGCGGCGAGGAGCGCGGTGAGGAGGAGCACGACCCCCTGGAGGGCGACCGCCAGCAGGACCGCGGGGGTGCGCGGCCCGGCGGCGACGACCCATGCGACGGCGCCGAGCACCGCGGCGTACGTCGGGACGACGAGGACGAGGATTCGGCGCGAGTGCCGGTCGTGGGCGGCGGCGAAGCGGTCGGCCGGCTGCTCGAGGAGGGTCGGGTAGGCGAGCGTGCTGACGGCCAGCTGGAACGCCGCGTGCCACGCGGCCACCGCGGCGAGGGCGACGAGCGGGGTCACCACCCGGTGGTCCGCAGCCGGCGGGGCATCCCGAACGCGGTCCGTGTGCCGGCCGAGTGCAGGACGCTGTCGGGCGGGCGCGCGGCGAGGTCGGCGAACCCGGCGGCCCCGAGCAGCTCGTCGTCGAGGTCGAGCAGCTCGGCCCGGCGCAGCGGCCACGGCGGGTGCTCGTTGGGGACCCACGCCGTCCGCCCGGCGACGCGCGTGTGCAGGCCGAAGCGTGCGGTGACGAACTCGGACACCGGGTCCGGCTCGGGCAGCTCCTCGCCGACGCGGACCCGCATCGTCGAGCGGGCGCCGCGCGGGCCGGGCAGCCGGCGCGTCGAGGTGTAGCGGACCTCGTCGCCGGAGCGCTCCATCCGCATCCGGGCCCACGTGTACGGCGTACCGAAGACGACGCGGGCGCCGACGGCGACGAGGGTGCGCTCGCACTCCAGCGACCCGAAGACCACGCCGTGCCGACCCTCGTCGTCGACGGAGTAGAAGCGGACGTTGGTCTCGAGGAAGTCGCCGAGCCACGGCACCGCCGGCCCGCGGCCGAAGCCGGCCCGGTGCATCCGGAAGGGGATGAGCCCGACGTACGTCACGCCGTCGAGGACGTCGGGGCGGGCACCGGCCGGCAGGAGCGGGGCGACGCGCTCGGGCTCCACCGCCCAGTGGACGAACGTGATGTCGCGCCACTGCTGGCGCATCGTCCGCGGGCCCGTCAGCGGAGGAGCCTCGACGCGTACCTGCATGATCCGAGTGTCGGTCGCGCGCAGGCCCGTCGGGCGGCTCGGTGGCGCCGGCCGCCGGCCGCCGTCGAAGGAGCCGGCCGGCGTCAGTGCAGGCGGGAGCGCCGGCGACGCAGCTCGCGGACGACCGCCGCCTGCCGCCGGACGACGCGCAGGTCGCGCTCCGAGAGGCCGTGGCCGGCCCGGCCGCGCAGCGCGTCCTCGGTCGAGGCGAGCTCCGCGATGAGGTCGCGGACCGACGCGGTCGTGGGGGCGGTGGTCGGGAGCGGCGCCGTCGTCGTCATGCCTCCACCCTCGGGTGGGTGCCTCGGGACGGCTTCGGCCCCGACTGTGGGGTCGCTGTCAGGGCCGCGTCGGGCATCACCGGGAGGCGACGGGCAGGCCTCAGGCCGAGGTGCGGTCCTCGTCGGCCACGGTGTGCCGCTCGCGGTGGCGGGCGTCGAGGTACTCGGCCAGGCGCCGGTCGGCGTCGTCGCCGAAGAGGATCCGGGCGACCTCGCGCAGCCCCTCGGAGCCCTCGATGTCCTCGTCGCGCACGACGAGGTCGATCTTGGAGCGGCGGCGCATGAAGTCGTCGAGCGTGACGACCATCTCGTGCTGCGCGGCGGTGTAGAGCTCGGCGCGCAGGTAGTCGGCCGAGCCCATGACGTCCTCGCCCATCGACGGGTCGGCGCGGATGGCCTCGAGCAGGTCGAAGGCGCGCCGGCCGTAGCGGCGCCACAGCCGGTCGGTCAGCGGCTCGGTGTCGGGCTTGGTCCGCAGCGCGTCGAGGCGCATCAGCCGGGCCTGCCGGTAGAACTCGGCGCGGGTCTGCGCGGCGGGCTCGCCGTACCAGTTGCCGAGGTCCTTCTCGAGCGGGATGCCGAGACGCACGACCTCCTCCGCGACCTCCTCGCCGACGTTGAGGCAGTCCGTCAGCTTGCCGCCGAGGACCGTGACGACGCGCTGGTGGTCGTCGCGCTCGATCTCGTGCTTGCGCGACAGCGAGGTCCAGTCGGCCTGGTCCTGGTCGCCCGCGCCGCGGCTGACGACGAGGGGGCGCACGCCGCAGCGCTCGGCGATGACGTCGTCGGCGGTCAGCGGCTGCGCGAGGTCGAGGCGCTTGTTGATCTGCTCGAGGAGGAACTCGCGGTCCTCGTCGGTCACCTCGGTGTACGGGCTGTCGACCCGGGTGTCGGTCGTGCCGATGACCGAGCGGCGGCCCATCGGGATGACGTAGAAGAGGCGCTGGGTGTCGTCGAAGAACGCCAGCACGCGGTCGTGCTTGGTCGTCGTCAGGCGGGGGACGACGAGGTGGATGCCCTTGGAGTAGACGATCCGGTGCTCGGTGCGCAGGTCCCAGGACTCGTTGATCTCGTCGACGAACGGGCCGGCGGCGTTGACGACGACCCGCGCGGCGGTCGTCACCTCACGGCCGGTGTCGGTGTCGCGCAGGCGGCAGACCCAGCGGTCGCCGATGCGCTCGGCCGAGACGAGCTCGACGTAGTTGGCGACGGAGGCGCCGGCCTCGAGGGCGGAGCGGACGAAGGAGAAGACGAACCGGCTGTCGTTGTCGACGAGGAAGGCGTCGCGGTACTCGATGGCGCCGCGGACGTCGGTCGTGTCGATGGCCGGCTCCTGCTCCTTGACGTCGTCGGCGTCGTAGAGGTGCGGGCGCTTGGTGCCGAAGAGGCCGATGCCCCAGTAGGCCGTGGCCCCGAGGCCGGCGAACCACGGTGCGTACGGCGAGCCGTGGTCGAGCGCGGCGAGGAAGCCGATCTCGCGGATGTTGTCGGGGTAGGCCTTCATCAGCCGGTTGCGGCTGCGGCAGAGGCCGAAGACGAGCGGCAGCTCGTAGTTCTCGAGGTACTTGAAGCCACCCCACACGAGGTTGGAGGACTCCTGGCTGACGAAGCCGCCGAAGTCGCCCCGGTCGATGAGCGCGACGGAGGCCCCACGGCCGGCCAGCGCCGCCGCGGAGACGGCGCCGTTGATGCCGGCGCCGACGACGAGGACGTCGAACAGGCCGCCGTCGATCCGCTCGATGTTCGTCGATCGCAGGCTCATGACCCCAGCGTAGGCGTCCCGCGGCGCACACCGGGGCGGAGGGGGCGGGGCTGGACAGCGCCCGCCCCGCCCCATCCTCGACTTCTTGCGAGTTCCGCCGCTCGACACGCCGTCGGGCGGTGTGTCGAGCGGGGGAACCGGCAATCAGTGGGGAGGTGCGGGGGTCAGCCGGCGCGGGGGTCGTCGAGGACGTCGCGCCAGGAGTGCTGCGGCTCGTAGCCGAGGAGGCGCTTGGCCTTGTCGATGCAGAAGAAGGTCTCGTGCTCGCCCATCTCGCGGCGGACCTCGACCCCGTCGTAGAACTGCTCGACGAGCTCGGCCGTCGTCGCGGCGACGGAGTGGTCGGCGTTGGCGATGTTGAAGACCTCGAAGCCGAGGCCGTCGGTGGCCAGGCAGCGGTCGATCGCCTGCGCGAGGTCGCGGACGTCGATGTAGGCGAAGATGTTGCGCCGCCGCTGGGCCGGGTCCTCGAGGAAGCCGGGGAACCGCTCCGCGTACTCGTGCGGCTCGATGACGTTGTTGATCCGCAGCCCGTAGACGTCGGCCCCGGTGCGGCGCTGCAGCGAGCGCGCCGTCGTCTCGTTGACGACCTTCGAGGTCGCGTAGGCGTCCTCGGGCACGGTCGGGTGCTCCTCGTCGACCGGCAGGTACTCGGGCTTGCGCTCGCCGCGCGCGAAGCAGATGCCGTAGGTGGTCTCGGACGAGGCGAAGACGACCTTGCGGATGCCGAGGATCGCGGCGGCCTCGAGGACGTTCCACGTCGAGAGGACGTTGTTCGCGTAGGTCTCGTTGTCGGCCTTGAGCAGGATGGCGGGGACCGCAGCCAGGTGGACGATCGCGTCGTAGGCCCGCTCCTGCGGCTCGTCGAGCTCGTCGAAGGAGGCAGGCATCCGCAGCGTGGAGAGCAGCTGCCCGAGGTCGGTCAGCTCGACGTCGAGGTCGGTGACGCCGTCGAGGCCGAGCGGGGCGCGGTCGAGGTTGGTGACGGTGTGGCCGTGCTCGACGAGGTACGGGACGACGTGGCGGCCGGCCTTGCCGCTGCCACCGGTGAGGAGGATGCGCATCCCGTCATCCTCACACCCCGATCGACGGGTTCGGCCCGCGTGCGCAGCCTGACCCGCTCCCGCCGCGAACGTGTGTCAACCGCCGGGGAAGACCGGCGGTTTCACACGCGATCGCGAAAGGCGGGAGGGTCAGAGGGTGAAGGAGACGCCCGTCAGGTCCTCGGAGCGGTCGAAGAGGGTGCGGCCGAGGGTCGCGTCCTGCGCCCAGCGCGAGCGGCGGGCCTCGCCGACCGGCCCGCGGGTCTCGCCGATGCCGGTGGGGCCGGAGTAGGTGCCCCCGCCCGCGACCGTCGCGGCGTACAGCGGGCCCTCGGCGCCCTTCTCGGGGCCGGGGAAGAGCAGCCTGACGCCGAGCTGGCCGATCGTGCCGACGACGGGGATGGCCCCCATGCCGTCCTTGCTCGCGACGAGGTTGGTCGCGGAGACGCCGGGGTGGGCGGCGTTCGAGGTGAGCGCGACGCCGGCGGCGCGGGCGCGTCGCTCGAGCTCGTCGGCGAAGAGGAGGTTGGCCAGCTTGGAGCGGCCGTAGGTCGTCTGCGGGTCGTAGCCCTCGCGCGGGTTGCCCTCGCAGACCGCGCCGTCGCCCCGGTGGTGGGCGATCGAGGCCACGGTCGTCACCCGCGCGGCGGGCGCCTCGAGCAGGTGCGGCAGGAGGAGGCCCGTCAGCGCGAAGTGGCCGAGGTGGTTGGTGCCGAACTGCAGCTCGAAGCCGTCCTCGGTCTCGCGGTACCGGGGCGGGGTCATGACGCCGGCGTTGTTGAGCAGCAGGTCGAGCGGCCCGTCCCACCCCTCGGCGAACTCGCGGACCGACGCCTGCGAGGCGAGGTCGAGCCGCCGCACCGAGACCGCGCCGGGGGCGCCGGTGCGCCGGATGCGCTCGGCCGCCTGCTCGCCGGCCTGCGTGTTGCGCACGGCGAGGACGACGTCGGCGCCGTGCCGGGCGAGCTCGCGCGCCTCGACCAGCCCGATGCCGGAGTTCGCCCCGGTGACGACAGCGCGGCGTCCGGTGAGGTCGGGGATCTGCTCGAAGGTCCAGCGGCTCATGCGTGCTCCTCGGTGGTCGGCTCTCGGGGGGTCAGCGCGCGGGGCGCCGGCGGGGTTCCGCCGCCGGCGCGGCGCGGTGGGGGTCAGCGGCGGCGCAGCTCGACGACGGGGATGACGCGCGTCGTCTTCTGCTCGTAGGACCGGAAGCCCTCGGACATCGCAGTGAAGCGGGCCCACGCGGCGTCGCGCTCCTCCGGCGGCAGCACCCGCGCGGTCACCGGCACCGTGCCGTCGTCCGGCGTCTCGATCTCGGTCTCCGGGTGGGCGCGCAGGTTGTGGAACCAGTCGGGGTTGCCCGGTGCGCCGGCCTTGGAGGCGGCGACGAGCCAGACGTCCTCCCCGTCACGGACGGTGGCGAGGGGCGAGACGCGCGCGGTGCCGGTGCGCGCCCCCACGTGGTGCAGCAGGACGAGGCCGCGGCCGAAGCCCATGGTCCGCACCGTGCCGCCGTTGCTGCGGAACTCGTCGATGATGCTCTGGTTCCAGTCGGCCACGATGGCCACCTCCTGCTGCGTCGGGACGGCGTACGCCCACGTGTCCGAGGCGATCAGCGACGCTGCGCGCGAGGCTATTCCGCGGGGCTCTTGGCGGCCTCGCGCTCCGCGCTGTTGCGCAGGATGCAGAACTCGTTGCCCTCCGGGTCGGCGAGGACGACCCAGCCGGTGCCCGGACCGTACTTGCCGCGCAGGTCGGCGACCTCCGTGGCACCGTGCGCGAGCAGGCGCGCGAGCTCGTCGTCGCGGCTGCCCTCGACCGGCTCGAGGTCGAGGTGGATGCGGTTCTTGACCGTCTTCTCCTCGGGGACCTCGATGAAGAGGATGCGGTGGGTGCGGTCGCGGCTGACGAGCATGCACTCCTCGTGGCCCGGCTCGTTGGGGTCGTCGGGCAGGTCGGTGTAGTCGAGGACGCCCTTCCACCACTCGGAGAGCTCGTAGGCGTTGCGGCAGTCGACGGAGGTGTGGGAGACGCGCGCGGTCATGCCGTCACCCTCCCACCGGCGGCGGGGGCGGGCCAACCGGGTTGCCGGCCGGGGTGACGGAGGTCAGACGTGGATGGCCGCCGGGATGCCGTCCGAGAAGACCTCTGGCGGGTCCGGGAGGCGCTCGGAGCCGCCGGCCGCGTGACGGGCGGTGGTCCACGCGACGGCGCACGCGTCGAGGACGTCGTCGGCGGCGTAGCCCCGCCCCTCGAGCACCGACGGCCGGGCGATGCCGGCGGCCGCGAGCGCGTCGAGGCGGGCCCGGCGCCCCTCGTCGGTCTTCTTGTTGGGCCGCAGGGGGGCGCCGGACATCCGGGCGAAGCAGACCTCGGGATGGACCTCGAGCACCTCGACGGTGGGTCGCGAGCGCACCCACGCGTCGACCTCGAGGATCTTCGCGCGCAGGGCGAAGGCCTGCGCCCCGACGCCCTGCCCGCTGAGCGCGCGGTTGACGGTGTCCGCGGCGGCGCGGTCGGGAGCGCCGTAGGCCTCGCGGGTCAGCGTGGTGAACACCGACGACGCCTTGCCCGGCAGCGCGCGGCGGGCCAGGGCGTCCGCGGCCCGGGTCGTGCTGTCGGGCAGGCCGATCGGGATGTCGATGCCGACGACCCGGACGTCGGCGACCTCGCGGACGGTCTCGACGAGCTCGGCGATCGTCGAGGCGACGACGACGCGCGGCCGGGGCGCGCCCGGCTCGAGCAGCGCGCCGACCCAGCCGGCCGGGCAGCCGTCGACGCCGAGGACCGGCACGTCGACCGTGACGGGTGGCGGGACCGCCGGCCCGGCCGGTGCGTCGGGCGCGGCCGGAGCGAGGCCCTCGACCGCCCCGAGGACGAGGTCGAGGGTCACCTCGAACTCCGCCCCGAACGACCACCCGGGCCGCATCGTGTGGTCGCGGGCGAACTCGGTGAAGTGCGGGTAGGTCGCCGCCACGGCCTCGTCGATGATCTCGGCCTCGAGCTGCGCCAGCTCCTCCTGCCCGGCGAAGGGGAGCGAGAGCTCCTGGACCATGAAGCCGTAGAGGTGCGCGTCGACGAGCGCGAAGACGTGGCCGACCGCGGCGAGCGAGAAGCCCTGCGCGCGAAGGCATCCGATGACGGCGTCGTGGTGCGCGACGGCAGCGGGCCCGGGGGAGCGGCGCGCGTCCATCAGCCCGATCGCCCAGCGGTGGCGCAGCAGGGCCGCCCGGCCGGACACCGACCGGGCGCGCAGCTCCTGGCGCCAGGCGCCGCCCACGACCGGCGTGTGCAGCTCCGCGAAGACCGCGTCGACCATCGCGTCGAGGAGCGCGTCCTTGTTCGGCACGTGGTGGTAGAGCGACATCGCCTCGACCCCGAGCCGACCGGCGAGGGCCCGCATCGAGAGCGCGCCGAGGCCGTCGGCGTCGGCGAGGGCGACGGCCTCGGCCACGATGCGCTCGCGGCTGAGCGTGGGGCGGTCGGTGCGGGGGCGGGGCGGCACGGCGTCTCCGAGGGGTCCACGGGTGGGTCTTGCGCGATCTTACGTCGTAAGGCTACGGTGCGACGCATCCGCCGTTCTTACGCTGTAAGGGAGTAGCCGTGCGCGCCGTCGCCCAGGACCGCTTCGGGGGCACCGACCGCCTCCACCTCACCGACCGCCCCGACCCGGAGCCCGGCCGGGGGGAGGTGCTCGTGCGCGTCGCCGCCGCCGGCCTCGACCGCGGCACCGTGCACGTGATGACCGGGCGCCCGCTCCTGGCCCGCCTCGGCCTCGGCCTGCGCCGCCCGAGGTTCCCCGTGCCCGGCCGCGACCTCTGCGGCACCGTCGTCGCCCTCGGTCCCGGCGTCACGGGCGTGGAGGTCGGCGACCGCGTCGTCGGCACCGCCGACGGGTCGTGCGCCGAGCTCGCGGTCGTCCCGGTCCCGCGCCTCGCCGCGGCCCCCCGCACGCTGACCGACGAGGAGGCGGCCGCGCTCCCGGTCTCGGGCCTCACCGCCCTCCAGGCGCTGCGCGCCGCCGGTGTCGGGCCCGGGCAGCGCGTCCTCGTCGTCGGGGCGTCCGGGGGGGTCGGCACGTACGCCGTCCAGCTCGCCGTCGCCGCCGGCGCCCGCGTGACCGGGGTGTGCAGCCGGGCCAAGGCCGAGCTCGTCCGGGGGCTCGGGGCAGCGCACGTCGTCGCTTACGAGGAGGCCGACGTCGACGCCGAGGGCGTCCGCTACGACGCGGTCCTCGACATCGGCGGCCACCGGTCGCTGCGCACGCTGCGGGCGGTGCTCGCGCCCCGGGGCACGCTCGTCGTCGTCGGCAGCGAGGCACCCGGACGCTGGCTCGGGGGCCTCGAGCGGTCGGTGGGGGCGGCGCTGCTCTCGCCGTTCGTGCGCCAGCGCCTCGTGATGCACGTGTCCCGCGAGCGGGCCGCCGACCTCGCCGAGCTCGTCGGCCTCGTCGACGCCGGCGCGGTCCGGCCGGTCCTCGACCACGTCGTGCCCCTCGACGGGGTGGCGCGGGCCCTCGACCACGTCGCCGCCGGGCGCGCCCGGGGCAAGGTCGTCGTCCGCGTCGACGGGCGGTCGGACCGGGCCGGGTCGGCCGCGGCCGCCGTCAGCGAAGGGGGCGGACCGGGGTGGCCGTCAGCCTCGCCGAGACCTTGATCGTGGCGGAGGCCGCCGGCCACGCGGTCCCACCGCCGTCGACCGCCCGGACCGCGACGGTGTGCCGCCCGGACCACGTCGGACCCGACCACGAGGTCCCCGAGACCTGCTCGGTCCGCCCGTCGACCGTCACGGTGTAGCCACCCGAGGCGACGACGCCGGAGGGCGCCGTCCACGTGGCCTGCAGCGTCGAGCCGCTGACGGCGAGGGCGAGGTCGCGCGGGGCGACGCGCGAGCCGACGCGCAGCACGGCACCGGCCGCGGTCACCGACACCACGTCGACCCGGACACCCGTCGTCGCGTCCGTCACGGAGCCGCCCGGGAGCACCGGGGCGTCGGCGAACGAGGAGGTCGCGGGCTTGCCGTCGAGGAGCCAGCTCTGGTGCCCCGCACCGCGGTCGATGCGGAAGGTGACGCCCCGGACGGCCGGGTCCGTCGCCGCGAACGTGTCGAACGCCCCGGTGGTCGTGCGCAGCTCGGCGGTCAGCCACGACCCGTCCCGCCGCGGGATCCGCAGCTCGCGGTTCCCCGACGGCGTCTCGGACGGGACGATGCGCACGGTCCTCGCCTCGCCGGCGGGCACGGACACCGGCTTGACCTGGCCGAAGTGGACGCGGCCGGCCGCGGGGTGCAGGCGGGCATGGGTGTTGCCCATGACGGAGAACGGGTCCGCGTACTCCAGCACCGTCCCCGAGGGGTCGCTGCAGCCGGAGGGGGCCCCGAGGGTGACGTTCGTCGTCCCCGTCGTGCAGCGGTAGCCGGAGGCGTGGTGCTCACCGAAGTTGTGGCCGAGCTCGTGGGCGGTCACGAGCAGCGAGGGGGAGTCCTGGTTGATCCAGGACCAGGTGCCCGGCACCTCGGCGAGGCCGTCCCAGCCGCAGGAGGCCTGCCGCGGCACGACGACCATGATGTTCGTGTAGGCGGAGGTGTCGACCTTCGCGGCTCTGGCGGCGGCCTGTGCCTTCTCGCCCCACTCCCGGAAGTCGCAGCTCGACGGGTTGCTCCGGGTCACCGTGTAGGGGCCGACCGCGCGGCCGCCGACGGTCCACAGCCGGTCCGAGGACTCGGCGTAGAACGCCCGGACGCTCGAGGACGCGCCGAAGAGCCGCGCCGCGACGGTGCTCGGCGAGGCCGGCGCCTCGGACGGACGGTCGGCGAAGCGCAGGGAGATCGCGAGCACCGTGTAGGTGCGCTTCCCCGAGCCGGTGGGCAGGGCGAGCTCGGCGGTGCGGGAGGCCGTGCCCGAGGCGGCGAGGGCGGCGTCGGAGGTGCGCAGCGCCCCGGAGGCGGTCCGGGTGCCGCGGACGCTGACACGGGCCCCGACGAGGGGGTGCTCGTCCGTCGCCGTCACACCGGTCAGCGGGACGGGGCTGCCGGCCGTGCCGCCGGGGGTGACGGCGAGCGTCGTGCTCGTCGTGCCGCTGCGGAAGCCGTCGGCGACGAGCGCGGTCAGGGTGCCGCTCACGGTGGCCGGCCCGGTCCGCGCGCCGGGCGGGGCGGCGTGCACCGGGGCGGCGCCACCGCCGACGAGGGCCGCGGCGGACGCGGCCAGGGCCACGCCGAGGGCGAGCAGGCGGGGGCGCGGGGGCATGAGGGGTCCTGGAGGTCGGCGCGACGGGTTCACTCGCAGGGTAGGGACACCCGGGGACCGCCCGCTGCCCGTCCCGGGCGGGAAGGGCCGTCCGGCCGATGCCGGCACGGCGGAGGGCGGGCGGCCCCGTGGGGACCACCCGCCCTCCGGCGGTGCTGTGGGTGCGGCGGTGCTCAGCGCGCCGCGGGCTCGAGCTCCTCGGCGGCCGGCGGGGCCGTCTCGTGGTCGTCGATCATGCGGGCCTCGTCGAAGGGTCGCTGCCCGGCGAGCACGGCACTCATCTGCTCGCGGTCGATGGCGTTGGTCCACGTGCCGATGAGGACGGTCGCGACCGAGTTGCCGGCGAAGTTGGTCAGCGCGCGCGCCTCGCTCATGAGGCGGTCGATGCCGACGATGAAGCCGACGCCGTCGACGAGGTCGGGGCGGTGCGACTGGAGGCCGCCGGCGAGGGTCGCCAGGCCGGCGCCGGTGACACCCGCGGCGCCCTTGCTCGCGATGATCATGAAGACGAGCAGGCCGATCTGCTGGCCGATGCTGAACGGCTTGTCGAGCGCCTCGGCGATGAAGAGCGAGGCCATCGTCAGGTAGATCGCGGTGCCGTCGAGGTTGAAGGAGTAACCGGTCGGGACGGTGATGCCGACGACCGGACGGGAGACCCCGAGGTGCTCCATCTTCGCGATGAGTCGCGGCAGGGCCGACTCCGAGGACGAGGTCGAGAGGATGAGGAGGAACTCGCGGCCGAGGTACTTGAGGAGCGACCAGATGCCGACGCCCGCGACGACGCGGAGCATCGCCCCGAGCACACCGAAGACGAAGAGGAAGCACGTCGCGTAGAAGGCGACCATGATCAGGCCCAGGCTCTTGAGCGCGTCGAGGCCGGTGGCGCCGACGACCGCGGCCATCGCGCCGAACGCGCCGACGGGGGCGACCCACATGATCATCGCCATGAGGCGGAAGACGAGCTTCTCGAGGTGCTTGATGCCGCGCAGGATCGGCTCGCCGGCGGTGCCGAGCTTCTGCAGCGCGAAGCCGACGAGGATCGCGACGAGGAGGGTCTGCAGCACCGACCCGGAGGTGAGCGCCGAGACGAGGGTGTCGGGGACGAGGCCGAGGAGGAACTCGGTCGTCGACTCCGCCTCCGCCGAGACCTGCGACTGACCGGACTTCGCGAGCTCGTCGGTGAGGTTGAGCCCGGCGCCGGGCTGGACGATGTTGCCGACGACGAGGCCGATGGCCAGGGCGACGGTCGACATCGTGAGGAAGTAGCCGAGCGCGAGGCCGCCGACCTTGCCGACCTGCGCGGCGCGGCGCACCGACCCGATGCCGAGGACGATCGTCACGAAGATGATCGGGCTGATCATCATCTTGATGAGGTTGACGAAGAACGTCCCGAGCGGCTTGAGCTCCTTGCCGAACTCCGGGAAGAGGAAGCCCACGGCGATGCCGAGGAGCATCGCGACGATGACCGCGATGTAGAGGAAGTGCGTTCTGTCGCGGCGCTTCGGGGCGGCGGTGTCGCCACCCGGCGCTGCGGGCGCGGATGCAGTCATGGCGTGAACTCCTTTGTCCGACGCAGTGGGCCTGCGCTGTCGTCGTCGAGGGTGCTCGACGACGCGGCTATCGTCACCGTTGTGTACGCAAAGTTCACGCGGGAGCGCGGGCCCCGGTCGTGAGCCGGGCGGGCGAGGGTGCCCCGGGCCGGCCCGCGCCGCCGGACGAGCCCGGGTCGCACGGGCTGAGCGTGGCGGGGCAGACGGCGCTGCTCGTCGTCGCCCTCGTCTTCGGGGTCATCGCGGCCGGGCTGGGGGCCGCCTACCTCCAGGCGCGCCAGGCGGTCACCGACCAGTCGACCGCACAGGTCCTCGCCGTCGCCCAGTCCGTCGCCGCCGAGCCCGAGGTCGTCGACGCCGTCCGCGACGGCGACCCCGACGGCGTGCTCCAGCCGCTCGCGGAAGGGGTGCGGCGCAGCACCGGCACCGACTTCGTCGTCGTCATGAGCCCGAGCGGCATCCGGTACTCCCACCCGAACCCCGACCAGGTCGGGAAGCAGTTCGTCGGGCACATCGCCGCCGCGCGCGCCGGCGGGGAGGTCGTCGAGGACTACACGGGCACGCTCGGGCCGAGCCGGCGAGCGGTCGTGCCGGTGCGTGACGGGGCACGGGTCGTCGGGCTCGTCGCGGTCGGCATCGGCAAGCAGGCCGCGGACGAGCGGCTCGCCCGCGAGCTGCCGCCGCTGCTCGTCGCCGGCGTCGTGGCGGGCCTGCTCGCCGCGGTCGGCACCACGCTCATCACCCGGCGGGTGCGCCACCAGACCCGCGGGCTGCGGGCGGCCGAGCTCCAGGCGATGCACGACCACCACGACGCCGTCCTGCACTCGGTGACCGAGGGGCTCGTCCTCGTCGACCCCGGGGGCCGGTTGCGGCTGGCCAACGACGAGGCGCGCCGCCTGCTCGGGCTGCGCGAGGACCCCACCGGGCGCGACGTCGGCGAGCTCGGGCTCGCGCCACCGCTCGTCGCGGCGATGGCGGACCCCGACGTCCGCGAGGACGACCTGCACGTGACCGGCGGGCGGGTGCTCGTCCTCAACAAGGCGCGGGCGCGCCGCGACGGCGAGGACCTCGGCGCGGTCGTCACCGTCCGCGACCGCACGGACCTCGAGGAGCTGACCGGCGAGCTCGGTGCGGCGCGGGGGCTGGCCGAGGCGCTGCGCTCGCAGGCGCACGAATCGGGCAACCGGCTGCACACCATGGTCTCGCTCATCGAGCTCGGGCACCCCGACCGCGCGGTCGAGTTCGCGACCGACGAGCTCGAGCGGGCGCAGCGGCTCACCGACGTCGTCGTCACCGGCGTCGAGGACCCGACGCTGTCGGCGCTGCTGCTCGGCAAGGCCGCCGAGGCCCACGAGCGCGGGGTCGAGCTCGTCGTCGACCCCGGGCTGCGCTGGCCCGCGGACGTTGCGCCGGCCCGCGACGTCGTCACCGTCGTCGGCAACCTCGTCGACAACGCGATCGACGCCGTCACCGGGGTCGAGGGCGTCCGGCGGGTGACCCTCGGGGCGCACGACCTCGGCGAAGGGGTCGAGCTCGTCGTCGCGGACACCGGCCCGGGCATCCCGTCGGCGCTGCGCGAGCGGGTGCTCGAGCGCGGCTTCTCGACGAAGTCGGTCGACGGGCCGGCCGGGTCGCGCGGCATCGGGCTGGCGCTCGTCGCCGACACCGTGCAGCGGCTCGGGGGCACGCTGCGCATCGACGAGCCGCCGGGGGCGACCGTCACGGTGCGCCTGCCCGTGCGCGCGGGGGTGGACGGGTGAGCGCGGCCGAGCAGCCCATCCGCGTGCTCGTCGTCGAGGACGAGCCGGTGGCGGCGCAGGCCCACGCGACGTACGTCGGCCGCCTCGAGGGGTTCGTCGTGTCGGGGACGGTGCACACGGCCCGCGACGCCCTGCAGCACCTCGGGAGCAGCGCGGTCGACCTCGTGCTCCTCGACATGGGGCTGCCGGACCTGCCGGGGCTCGACGTCGTCCGGGCGATGCGGGCCGGCGGGCACCGGGCCGACGTCGTGGCGGTCACCTCGGCGCGTGACCTCGAGATGGTGCGCGCCGCCGTGTCGCTCGGGGTCGTCCAGTACGTCCTCAAGCCCTTCGTCTTCGGCACCCTCCGCGACCGGCTCGAGGCCTACCGCGCCTACCGGGCGGAGGCGTCGGGCGGCGTCGAGGCCGACACGCAGGCCGAGGTCGACACCCTCTTCTCGCGGCTGCGGCCCGCCGGGGGGTCGGCGGTGCCCAAGGGCATGACCGAGGACCTCCTCGCGCGCACGTCCGTCGCCCTGCGCGAGGCCGGGGGGCCGTGCTCGGCGGCCGAGCTCGGCGAGCGGCTCGGCGTCAGCCGGGTGACGGCGCGCCGGTACGGCGAGCACCTCGTGACGGCCGGGCGGGCGGCCCGCGGCAACCGCTACGCCGGCACCGGGCGCCCCGAGGTCACCTACGAGTGGACCGGCTGACCCCACCGCCCCCGTCCAGGTGCCGGCTACACCGCAGCAAGTGCTGCTGTGGCGACCCGTACTGCGGTGTAGCGCGCGACGGGGAGCGCGGCTGACCTGCGACGTCCTGACATTCGTCACGGACCCTGAGCCACTGCGGCGCGCCCGCGGGTGCGAGGGTGAGGACATGGCCGAGAACTCCCGCGTGACCCGGATGCTCGAGCCCTGGCGCGGTGCGCCGGAGGCCGACGTCGCCCCCACCGACGTCGACGTCCACCACCGCCGCAGGGCCGCGGCCGGGCTCGAGGCCGTCGCGGTCTCGATGAACCGCGGCATCGGCCAGATGGGGCCCGTACGCACCCTCAACACCCTCCGGCGCCTCAACCAGGCCGACGGCTTCGACTGCATGGGCTGCGCCTGGCCCGACCCCGACCCGGAGCACCGCAGCTTCGCCGAGTTCTGCGAGAACGGCGCGAAGGCGGTCGCCGAGGAGGCCACCAAGCGGCGCGCCGACCCCGCGTTCTTCGCGCGCCACCCGGTCTCCGAGCTCGCCACGTGGAGCGACTACCAGCTCGGGCAGCAGGGGCGCATCACCGAGCCGATGCTCCTGCGCGAGGGTGGCACGCACTACGAGCCGGTGACCTGGGGCGAGGCGTTCGGCATCGTCGCCGAGGAGATGCAGGCGCTCGACTCGCCCGACGAGGCCGTGCTCTACACGAGCGGACGCGCCTCCAACGAGGCCGCGTTCGTCTTCCAGCTGTTCGCCCGGGCCTTCGGCACCAACAACCTGCCGGACTGCTCGAACATGTGCCACGAGTCGACCTCGGTCGCGCTCGCCGAGACCATCGGCATCGGCAAGGGGTCGGTGACCCTCGAGGACGTCCACGAGGCCGAGCTCGTCATCATCGCCGGGCAGAACCCCGGCACCAACCACCCGCGGATGCTCTCGGCGCTCGAGAAGTGCGTCAAGGGCGGCGGGAAGATCGTCGCCGTCAACCCGCTGCCCGAGACCGGGCTCATGAAGTTCGACAACCCGCAGACGGTCCGTGGCCTGACCGGTGTCGGCACCGACCTCGCGGACGAGTACCTGCCGATCCGCCTCGGCGGCGACCTCGCGCTCTTCCAGGCCCTCGGCGCCCTCCTCGTCGAGCGCGGTGCCGTCGACCACGACTTCGTCGACCGGTACACGACCGGGTTCGAGTCCTACAAGCAGCACGTGCGCGACCTCGACTGGGACCTCGTGCTGCGCGCGACCGGGTTGGAGCGCAGCCAGATCGAGCGGGTCGCCGACCTGCTGGTCGGCTCGTCGAAGACGGTCTTCTGCTGGGCGATGGGCGTGACGCAGCAGAAGCACGCGGTGTCGACCATCAAGGAGATCACCAACGTCGCTCTGCTGCAGGGCAACATCGGCAAGCCCGGCGCCGGCCTGTGCCCGGTGCGCGGCCACTCCAACGTCCAGGGCGACCGGACGATGGGTATCTGGGACAAGCTGCCCGCCCACTTCGCCGAGAAGCTGCGCCTCGAGTTCGGCTTCACGCCACCGAAGCAGCGCGGCCACGACGTGGTCAACAGCATCCGCGCGCTGCAGGAGAACCGGGTCAGGGTGCTCGTCGGCCTCGGTGGCAACCTCGCCGCCGCGACGCCCGACTCCGAGCTCGTCCACGAGGTCATCCGCTCGGTGAGCCTCGGGGTGCAGATCTCGACCAAGCTCAACCGCACGCACGTCCTGCCCGGGCGGCGGATGCTCATCCTGCCGTGCCTCGGCCGGACCGAGAAGGACATCACGACCGAGGGCTGGCAGGGGCTGACCGTCGAGGACTCGATGTCGCAGGTGCACCTGTCGGTCGGGCGCAACGAGCCGGCCGGTCCGATGCTGCGCGGTGAGCCGTGGATCGTCTGTCGGATGGCCGAGGCCGTCCTCGGTCACGGCCCCGAGGGCTCGAGCATCGACTGGGCCGCGATGGCCGAGGACTACTCCGCCATCCGTCGGCACATCGGCCACGTCGTCCCCGGCTGCGACGCCTACGACGACAAGGTCCAGCGGCCCGGCGGGTTCACCCTGCCGCACCCGCCCCGCGACTCCCGTGTCTTCGAGACCGCGTCGGGGAAGGCCGAGATCTCGTCCGTGCCGATCGAGCTGCTCGAGGCGCGCGAGGGCCGGCTCGTCCTGCAGACGCTGCGCAGCCACGACCAGTTCAACACGACGATCTACGGCCACGACGACCGCTACCGCGGCCTCGCCGGCGGGCGCAACGTCGTCATGGTGCACCCCGACGACATCCGCGGGCTGGGCCTGCGCGAGGGCGAGCTCTACGACGTCGTCTCGGAGTGGGTCGACGGCTCCGAGCGGGTGGCGCACGGCTACCGGGTCGTGTCGTACCCGACCGCGCGCGGCTGCGCGGCGGCCTACTACCCCGAGTGCAACGTCCTCGTCCCGCTCGACCACGTCGCCGAGGGCAGCAACTGCCCGGTGTCCAAGGGCCTCGTCGTCCGGTTCGAGCCGCTCGGCTCGTGCGGGCGCGTCGACTGCGACCCCGAGAGCCGGGTCAGGTCCGGCAGCGACCAGAAGAACCGCAGCGACGTCGAGCCGCACCACCTGAGCTGACACGGGCTCCGCTCGCCACCTCGCCGGGATGCTCCCTCGGCCCCCGGAAGCCTCCGGGTGCCGCGGGAGCATCCGCAATCGGCGGGGTCAGGCGCCGGCCTGCAGGCGCAGCCCGGCGAGCAGCAGGTCCAGCCCCGCCCGGAACTGGTCGGTGTCGTCGTGGCCGGCGAACTCGTCGGCGATCTCGTGGAGGTACGGGAACTCGACCGGGTCGAGGGCCCGCCACTGGTCGACCGCGGCGTCGAGGTACTCGTGGCGCCCGACCTCGCCCGAGAGCACCTCGGCCGGGGGGTCCTGCCCGAGGTCGGCCGCGGTGCCGACGACGAAGCCGACGACCGCGGACACCGCGTGGAAGCGCTGGCGTGGCGTGAGGTCCAGGCGCAGGGCCTGCTGGCCGAGCTTCTCGAACAGGCGCAGGGCGTTGGGCTGCACGAGCGTGTTGCGCATGAAGTAGGCACCGAGCCACGGGCGCTCGACGATCGCGTCGAAGAGGGTGACGGCGATGGTGCGCAGGTCGTCGACCGGGTCGGCGCCGCCGACGTCGCGGACGTCGGCGAGGACGCCCGCGAGGACGTGGTCCGAGGCCCGGTCGAGCAGCTCGTCCTTGCTCGAGACGTACCAGTACACGCTGCCAACGCCACCACCGAGCCGCCCGGCCAGCGCGCGGAAGTTCAGCCCGGGCTCCCCGTGCTCGTCGAGCAGGGCGACGGCCTCGGTGAGGACGGACTCCAGCGAGTGCGAGGCGCGTCGACGAGGGGGCACGCCCCCATGAGACCACACCCGGACGCGGGGTCTTGCCGCGGACCGAACAACGTTCTATAGTTTCGAACGTCGTTCGACTACCGAACGACGTTCGATCCAGAGAGGGGGCGCCATGACCTCCATCCCGGCCACCGCGCCCCGCACGTACCCGTCCCTCCGCGCCGCCTGGGTGCCGCTGGCCGCCCTCTGCCTCGCCTTCTTCGTCGAGATGGTCGACAACACGCTGCTCACCGTGGCGCTGCCGACCATCGGCCGCGACCTCGGCAGCGGGACGACCGCCCTCCAGTGGGTCACCGGCGTTTACTCGTTGACCTTCGGGGGCCTGCTGCTCACCGCCGGCTCGATGGCCGACCGGCTGGGCCGCCGCCGGGTCCTCCTCGTCGGCCTCGCGGTCTTCGGCCTCGTGAGCTTCACCGTGGCCGCCGTCTCGACGACCGGCGAGCTCGTCCTCGTGCGTGCCGCGCTCGGGGTCGCCGCCGCCGCGATGGCCCCGATCACCAACTCGCTCGTCTTCCGGCTGTTCGGCGACCAGGCCCTGCGGATGCGGGCGATGACGGTGATGATCGTCGTCGGCATGTCCGGCTTCGTCCTCGGACCGCTGCTCGGCGGCACCGCGCTCGCGCACGTCCGGTGGGAGTGGCTGCTGCTCGTCAACGCCCCGATCGCCCTCCTCGCCTGGGTGGGCGTCCGGCTCGGCGTCCCGGCCGACCGCCGCGAGGACCTGACCGACGACCGCCTCGACCTCGGTGGCACGGTGCTCAGCGTCGCCGCCATCGGCCTCGGCTGCTGGTCGCTGACCAGCGGGGTCGAGCACGGCTGGCTCTCGGCGTGGACCGTGGCCGCGCTCGCCGGGGCGGCCCTGGCGGTGGTCGCCTTCGTGCGGCACGAGCGCCGCACGCCGTCCCCGATGCTCGACCTCGCGCTCGTGCGCACCGGGACGGTTCGGGGCGCGGCGCTGGCGCAGGTCGGCACGTCGATCGCCATGGCCGGCGTGATGTTCGGGCTGATCCTGCACTTCCAGTACGCCGACGGCTGGAGCCCGGTGCGCGCCGGGCTGGCTAACCTGCCGATGGTCGCGACGATGCTCCTCGCGACCCCGGTCACGGAGCGGCTGGTCGGGCACCTCGGCCACCGGGTCGCGTGCCTCGTCGGCGCGGGACTGCTCACGGCCTCGCTCGCCGGGATGGCCTGGGGCGTCTCGCACGGCTACCCCGCCGTGGCGGCGGCGATGGTCGGGCTCACCCTCGGCCTGCGCACGGTGATGACCACCTGCGCCGTCGCCCTCGTCGACGCCATGCCGGCCAACCGCACGTCCATCGGCACCGCGCTCAACGACACGGCGCAGGAGGTCGGGTCCAGCGTGGGCGTCGCCGTCGTCGGCACGCTCGTCGCGCTCCTCGTCACCCGGTCGCTGCCGGCGGGCCAGTGGGGGAGCGACCTCGTCGACGCGTTCTTCCGGGGTGAGCGGGTGACCTACCTCGTGCTCGCGCTCCTCGTCGGGGTCGTCGCGACCTGGGGCGCCTCGTCCCTCACCGACTCCCGGAGCGTCGAGGAGCACCCGCAGGACGCCACGGACGAGGAGGTGGCCGGCGTCCGCTGACGCCGGCCACCCGCGGGGGTCAGAGCTCGACGGTGCGGTGGTCGACGGGGAACTCGTCGGGGTCGTCGCGGCGGATGCCCCGGGCCATCCCCAGCATCTGCTTGACCCGGCTCGTCGCCGCGTCCCAGTACTCGGCGGTCTCGCCGTGGACCTTGACGAGCGCGAGGCCGGGGGTCTCGAGGCCGTCGGGGAACCACGTCTCGAGCGGCTTGGCCCACAGCTCCTCGGCCTTGGCCCGGTCGTGGACCACCTCGGCGCGGCCGCTGATGGAGGTCCACTCGCTCTTGCGGTCGTTGGAGAAGGACACGTTGACGCGCGGGTTCTCGCGGATCTGGCGCACCTTGTCCGAGCCCTCGTCGACGAAGAACCACAGGTCCCCGTCGAACTCGTTCTCCTGCACGGCCATCGGTCGGCTCACGTGGTCGCCGTCGGGGGTCATCGTCGTGAGCATCGCCGACTGGGCGCGCCCCACGAGCTCGACCACCGTGGCCCGGTCGTCCTGGTCCTGTGCCATGGTCACTCCGTTCGTCCCGGCCCGCCCCAGCGGCGCACCGCACACCGGGGCTACCCCGTCCGGCGACGCGGCAACCTCGGAACCCGAACGGTGTCCGCCGTGCTGACTCCCGGATGCTCCCGCGCCTCCGCGAAGGTCGCGGGAGGCGCGGGAGCATCCGCGCGGGCGAGGAGCCGTCAGTGGGCGGCCGGTGCTCCCGCCCCGCTCTCGAGGCCGGCCGTCGGCGGCAGGCGGTTCGGCAGGAGCAGGGCGAGGCCGACGACGCCGACCGCGAGGATCGCCGCGACGCTGAAGGCCGCACGCACCCCGCCGACGTACGCCGCGGCCTCGCCGGCGCCGCCCGCCGCCAGCTGCGCCGACCGCCACGAGAGCACGGTCACCGTCAGCGCCGTGCCGACCGCCGCGGACACCTGCTGGGCGGTGCCGAGCAGGGAGGACCCGTGGGCGTAGAGGTGCGCCGGCAGGGCACCGAGGCCGAGGGTGAAGGCCGGCGTGAACAGCGCCGCGAGCGAGACCATGAGCAGCACCTGCACCGCGAGGAGGAGGACGTACGGCGTCCCCTCGGCGAGGCGGGAGAGCGCGGCGAGCGAGGCCAGGACCCCGAGCGAGCCCGGCACGACGAGCGGTCGCGCCCCCACCCGGTCGAGGACCCGCCCGACCACCGGCCCGAGCAGACCCATCGCGACGCCGCCCGGCGCGACGAGCAGCCCGGTCTGCAGCGGTGAGAGGCCGCGCAGGTCCTGGAGGTAGAGCGGCAGGAGGATCATCGCGCCGAGCATCGTGAGGAAGGCGAGCGACTGCATCGCGAGCGAGACCGCGTACGTGCGGTGGGTCAGGGCGCGCAGGTCGAGGAGCGGCTCGGACCGCCGTGTCAGGGCGCGCTGGCGCAGGACGAAGCCCGCGACGACGAGCACGCCGCCGAGCGCCCAGCCCCACGCGGGCACCGCCCCGGGGTGCTCCTCGCCGACCCGGCTCAGGCCGTAGACGAGCGCCCCGAAGCCGAGGGCCGACAGGACGACGCTCGCCCAGTCGACGCGCGAGGCGCGGACCTCGCCGACGTCGGTGAGGCGGCGCAGCCCGGCGGCGCCGACGAGCACGACGACCGGCAGGACGAGCCCGAACAGCCAGCGCCACCCGGCCGCGGCGAGCACGACGCCCGAGAGCGCCGGACCGAGCGCGGGCGCCACCGAGATGGCGAGCGTGACGTTGCCCATGACCCGGCCGCGGTCGCGCTCGTCGACGACCGTCATGAGCGTCGTCATGAGCAGCGGCATCATCACGGCGGTGCCGGCCGCCTGGACGACCCGGCCGCCGACGAGGACCGGGAAGGTCGGCGCGAGCGCGCAGACGAGCGTGCCCACGCCGAAGACCGACATCGCCACGGTGAAGGCCTGCCGGGTCGTGACCCGCTGCAGGAACCAGCCCGTGACCGGGATGACGACGGCCATCGTCAGCATGAACGCCGTCGAGAGCCACTGTGCCGCACGGGCGCCCACGTCGAACTGGGCCATGAGGCGGGGGATCGCGTTGACCATCACGGTCTCGTTGAGGATGACGGTGAAGGTCGCCGCGACGAGCCAGCGCAGCACCGGGTAGGTGCGCGCCGGGGCGTCCGGGGCCGCCGCCGCGCGGGCCGCGGGGGCGTCGAGGGTGGTGGAGTCCGTGGTCGTCATGGTGGGATCGACCGGGACACCGGCCGGAACTCATCGTCGCCGCGGCGATGAGTTCGGCGGCCGGCGCCGGTCGGTACGGCTGAGAGGCACCACGGGGGTGCCGGGAGGAGGACCGCGATGACGTCCACGGGCTCACCGACCCGGGCCGCGGCCGACGGGGGCACCCGCGCCGACGCCGACACCGACTTCGACGCCGCCGTCGGCCGGTACCGCCGCGAGCTGCTCGCGCACTGCTACCGGATGACGGGGTCGCCGAGCGACGCCGAGGACCTCGTGCAGGAGGTCTACCTGCGCGCGTGGCGGGCGTACGGCTCGTTCGAGGGGCGCTCCTCGCTGCGCACGTGGCTGCACCGCATCGCGACCAACGTCTGCCTCACCGCGCTCGAGGGCAAGGACCGCCGCCCGCTGCCGTCCGGCCTCGGCACGGCCTCCTCCGAGGGTGCCGACCCGCTCGACGAGCGCACCGAGGTCCCGTGGCTCGGCCCGATGCCGGACGCCGCGCTCCTCGGCACCGCCGACCCGGCCGACGTCGTCGCCGAGCGCGACACCGTCCGGCTGGCCTTCGTCGCGGCGCTGCAGCACCTGCCGGCGCGCCAGCGGGCCGTCCTCGTCCTGCGCGACGTCCTGCGCTGGTCCGCGGCCGAGGTCGCGGAGGCCACCGGCTCGTCGGTCGCGTCGGTCAACAGCGCGCTCCAGCGGGCCCGCGCGACCCTCGGCGACGTCGCCCCCACACCGGACGCCCCGCGCGCCGAGCTCGACGACGAGCAGCGCGCCCTCCTCGACCGGTACGTCGACGCGTTCTGGCGCAAGGACCCCGACGCCATCGCGCGCCTGTTCACGCAGGACGCCGTCTGGGAGATGCCGCCCTTCGCCGGGTGGTACCAGGGGCCGCGCACCATCGCCGAGCTCGTCGACACCCAGTGCCCCGGCGGCACCTACGACATGCCGATGCTGCCGACGACGTGCAACGGGCAGCCGGCGTTCGGCCTCTACATGCGCGAGGAGGGCCCGGGCGGCGACGTCTTCCGGCCCTTCCAGCTGCAGGTGCTCGAGCTCGAGGGCCCGCTCGTCAAGCACGCCGTCGTGTTCTTCGACCCCGCGTACTTCGCGCTGGCCGGGCTGCCGGAGCAGCTCGGGCCGGACGACGTCCCCGCCCGACCGGGGGAGTGAGCGTGCACCCCGCGGACTGCCGTCCGGGGGTCGACGTCGAGCTGCTGGACCGGTCGCTGGCCTGGACCCGCGGCGTCCTCGTGGGGGTCACCGACGACGACGCCGACCGGCCGACCCCCTGCGCCGCCTGGACGCTCACCGACCTCCTCGTGCACCTGGTCGACTCCCTCGAGGTCGTCACCGAGCTCTCGCTCGGCCGGATGGCGAGCGTCGGGCCGCCGCCGACCTCCCGCCGGCCGACCGTGCTCGCCGACCACCTGCGCGTGCTGGGCTGCGCCCTCCTCGAGGGGTGGGTGCGCGACGGCGGTCCGGGGCCGGTGCTCGTCGGCGACCGACGCCTGGAGCCGGACGTGGCGCTCGAGGTGTCGTCGGTGGAGGTCGCGGTGCACGGGTGGGACGTCGCCGCCGCGCTCGGGTCGCCGGCGCCGTTCCCGCCGCTGCTCGCCGCCGCCCTGCTGCCCGTGGCCCTGCGCCGCGTGCCGGCCGGCGTGCGCCATCCGCGCTTCGCGCCGCCGGTGCCGCCGCGGGCGACCGACCCCGCGTCCCTCCTGCTCGCGCACCTCGGCCGGGTGCACCCCGTCGAGTGAGCAGGACGCGCCGCCTGCGAGCCGGCGCACACGGCGTGTCCTGTTCACTCGACGGGTGGGAGGGGCCGAGGAGCCGACGGATGCCGGGGTGCGGTCGGCGGGGTGGCGGGCCGGTGGCGTCAGCGGGCCGGCGGGGTGGCGGACCGGTGGCGTCAGCGGGCCGGGGTCGTGACCGCGCGCAGGCGCACGGCCTGTCCGGGGCGCAGCTGGGCGGCGCGATCGGCCGAGGCCTCGGTCAGCACGGCGACGACCGGGTAGCCGCCGGTCACCGGGTGGTCGGCGAGGAACACGACGGCCTCGCCGCCGGGCGGCAGCTGAACCGCGCCGCGCACCATGCCCTCGCTCGGCAGCTCGTCGCCCGCGTGCTCCGGGAGGCGCTCGACCGGGGCGTCGACCGGCCGCAGCCGCACCCCGACCCGGTCGCTGTCCGGGCCGACGACCCAGCCGCCCCGGGTCATCGAAGCGAGACCGCCGACCCACGAGGCGCGCGGCCCGGGCAGCACGTCGAGGACGACCTCGCCGGGGGCCGGAGGCGGCACCACGGCGTGGTCGACGTGCGGGAAGGTCGCCGGCGCGGGTCCGACCGGCAGGACGTCCCCGGGCCGCACCGGGGCCGGGCCGATCCCGGACAGGACGTCGGTCGAGCGCGAGCCGAGCGCCGCCGGCACGTCGAGGCCACCGCGCACCGCGAGGTAGGAGCGCAGGCCGGCGGTGGGCGCGCCGAGGGCCAGCTCGGCGCCGTCGCGCAGCTCCAGCACGGCGGCGTGGGGCGCCGGCCGGCCGCCGACCACGAGCGGTCCCACCGCCCCGGTGACGGCGACGAGCACGCGGCCCCGCGCCCGGACGACGAGTCCGCCGAGCAGCACCTCGAGCGCCGCCGGGTCGTCCCGGTGCCCGACGAGCCGGCAGGCCAGCCGGTACGCGCCGCGGTCGGCGGCCCCGGACCGGCCCACCCCGACCGCGGCGAGCCCCGGCCGCCCGGCGTCCTCGAGCAGCACCTGCGCCCCCGTGCGCACGACCTCGAGCGCGGACGTCATCCGTCCACCGCCACGAAGCGGACGAGCCCACCAGGGCGCAGCAGCGCGGGCGGCTCGCGCTCGGCGTCCCACAGCACGACGTCCGTCGTGCCGACGAGTCGCCAGCCGCCGGGCGAGGCGCGCGGGTAGACGCCGGAGAACTCCCCGGCCAGCCCGACCGACCCCGCCGGCACCGAGGGGCGCGGGGCGTCGCGGCGCGGCACGCGCAGCCGCGGGTCGCCGCCGACGAGGTAGGCGAACCCCGGCGCGAACCCGCCGAAGGCGACGCGCCAGGGCGTGCCGGTGTGCGCGGCGACGACCTCCCCGGCGGTCAGGCCGGTCAGCCGGGCCACGTCGTCGAGGTCCGGCCCGTCGTAGCGCACCGGCACCTCGACGAGGTCGCCGTCGGTGGGGGTCGAGGCGTCGGCGTGGACGACCGCGGCCAGTCGGCGCACGGCATCCGCGACGGGGGCCGGGTCGAGGCGGTCGCCGACGAGGAGGAGGGTCCGGGCGGCGGGGACGACGTCGGTCACGCCCGACCACGGCGCGCCGCCTCGGGCGACCGCGGCCCGGACCGCGACGGCCAGCGCGAGGACCTCGGCCAGGCCGGGCGCCTCGACGAGGACGGCGTGCTCCCCGGCGGGCAGGATCCGCACGGGGACGCCGCTCACGGCTCGACGACCGCCCGCAGGCCGATGCCGGCCGCCGCCAGCGCGTCGCGGACGGCCTGCGTGACGGAGACCGCGCCGGGAGTGTCGCCGTGGACGCACACGGAGTCGGGGGCGACGGGGACGAGCGTGCCGTCGACGGCCTCGACGACGCCGTCGCGCACCATCCGCACGACCCGCGCGGCGACCTGCGCGGGGTCGGTCACGAGCGCGCCGGGGTCACGGCGTGGCACGAGCCGGCCCGCGGCGTCGTATCCGCGGTCGGCGAAGGCCTCGGCGACGGTCGCCAGGCCGGCGTCCGCCGCGACGGCGAGCAGGACCGAGCCGGGCAGCCCCATCACCGGGAGCGAGGCGTCCCACGCGACGACGGCGTCGACGACCGCCCGCGCCTGCCCCTCGTCCACCGCGGCCGTCGTGTAGAGCGCGCCGTGCGGCTTGACGTACCGGACGCGCGTGCCGGCCACCCGGCACATCGCCTCGAGCGCGCCGAGCTGGTAGAGCACGTCGGCGGTCAGGTCCTCCGGCGCGACGTCGATGCGGCGCCGCCCGAACCCCGCGAGGTCGCGGTAGCCGACCTGCGCGCCGACGACCACGCCGGCGGCCGCGGCCTGCGCGACGGTCCGGCGGATGGTCGTGGGGTCGCCCGCGTGGAAGCCGCAGGCGACGTTCGCGCTGGTCACGACCCGGAGCATCGCGGCGTCGTCGCCGAGCGTCCACGCCCCGAAGGACTCGCCGAGGTCGGCGTTGAGGTCGATGACGGCTCCCACGGCGCCGACGCTACCGGCCGGCCGGGGCGACGACCCCAAGGCAACCCCAAGGTGGCGGCGGGACCCTGCCCGGATCGGCGCGCAGGGGCGCCGGGGAAGCGGGACGACCATGGTCGGGTACAGCAGCAGGCGACAGGGGCTCCGAGGGCCCGGACTCCGTGCGGCGGGCCGGCCCCGCCGGGGATGGCGACACGTGGTGGTCGCCGTCGTGGCGGCGACGGTGGCCGGCGGTGCCGTGCCGGCGCTGGCCGGCCCGGCGGCCGCGGCCACGACGGTGGGCGCCGGGTTCACCGTGACCAAGGGCGACCTCGCGTACATCCTCAAGCAGGTCAGGATCGCCGAGCGGCACAGCACGACGTTCACCGCCGCGGACCCGTGCGGCACGCTCGTCGCGCGGGCCGGCGACGGCATCCCCGACGGCGAGCAGGTGCCGGACATCCTCACGGCCTACGGTCTGCGGACGGTCGACGGCTCGTGCAACAACCTCAAGACCGCCGGCACCTTCCGCGTCGCCGCGGCGGACGAGCTCTTCCCGCGCCTGACGACCCCGGTCTTCCGGGACGCCGACCCCATCACTTCGAGCCTGCCGGTGGGCGCGCCCGGCCCGACGAGCTATGCGCAGAAGACCGGCAACGTCGTCGACGCGCAGCCGCGCGTCGTCAGCAACCTCGTCGCGGACCAGACCGTGACGAACCCGGCCGCCGTCGCCGCCGCGGGGCGGCCGGTGCGCTCGCAGAGCACCAGCCCGACGGCCGTGCCCTGCACCACCGACCCCGACGAGTCGACCGACCCGCCGGTCGTCGCGGACCCGCCCGGGTGCACGCCGAGCCACCAGACGCTCTTCATCCCGAACATCACGACCGACGTCGGCCTCTCGCCGCCCTACAACAGCCTGTTCACCTTCTTCGGGCAGTTCTTCGACCACGGCATCGACCAGACCGTCAAGGGCGGCGCCACCGTCTTCGTGCCGCTCAGGGCCGACGACCCACTCGTCACGGTCGGCCCGGACGGCCGCGCGGGGACCGGTGACGAGGTCCCGCCGTCGCGCCGGTTCATGGTCCTCACCCGGGCCCGCAACCAGAAGGGCGACGACGGCGTGCTCGGCACCGCCGACGACGTCCAGGAGGCCGCGAACACCGACACCCCGTGGATCGACCAGAGCCAGACCTACACCTCGCACGCCTCGCACCAGGTCTTCCTGCGCGAGTACCGCGCGGCCACCGGCCCGGTCGGCCCGACCAGCCCCGCGGCCGTCGCCACCGGCCGTCTGCTCGACGGCCTCCCCGCCGGTCAGACCTACACGGGCTCACCGGACATGACCGGCGGCGAGTCGAGCTGGGCCGCGGTCAAGCGCCAGGCCCGCGAGCTGCTCGGCCTCGAGCTGTCCGACCGGGACGTGCTGGACGTGCCGATGCTCGCCGTCGACCCCTACGGCAACTTCCTCCCGGGCCCGGCCCGCGGCCTGCCGCAGTACGTGACCGCGAGCGGGCTCGTCGAGGGCGACACCACGAACCCGGTGCCGGTCCCCACCGACGTCGCGCACTTCGACACCCCGTTCCTCACCGACATCGCGCACGCCGCCGACCCGTCGCAGGTCGACACCGACCACGACGGCGCGCCGGACTCCTGGCCGACGCCCGACCCCGACGACGTCGTCACCGCCGGGCCGACCGCGCCGGGCACCTACGACGACGAGCTCCTCGCGTCGCACGCCGCCTGCGGCGACGGCCGCTGCAACGAGAACATCGCGCTCACTGCGGTGCACCAGGTCTTCCACTCCGAGCACAACCGGCTCGTCGACGCCATCCGCGCCACCCTCGAGGGCGACACGACCGCCGCCGGGCGCGCCGCGCTCGCCCAGTGGCAGGCGGTCGGTGTCGCCGGTGAGAACGGCACGGGGTCGTGGACCTACGGCCAGCGGCTCTTCCAGGCCGCCCGCTTCGTCGACGAGATGGAGTACCAGCACCTCGTCTTCGAGGAGTTCGGCCGCAAGGTGCAGCCGGCCATCCGTCCGTTCCACGTGTACTCACCGGACGTGAACCCCGCCATCAGCGCCGAGTTCGCGCACGCGGTCTACCGGTTCGGCCACTCGATGCTCGACGAGACCGTCTCGCGCCACGTCGTGGCCGCCGACGGCTCGATGACGGACACCTCGCTGCCCCTGCTCGACGCCTTCCTCTCGCCGCCGACGCTCTACGACGGCGGTCCGGTGGGCACGCTGACCGCGAAGCAGGGCGCGGGCGCGGTCTTCATGGGCTCGTCGGACCAGACCGGCAACGAGATCGACGAGTTCGTCACCGAGACCCTGCGCAACAACCTCCTGGGTCTCCCGCTCGACCTCGCGACGCTCAACATCACGCGGGCCCGCGACGCCGGCGTCCCCCCGCTCAACGACGTCCGACGGCAGATCTTCGACCGGACGCACGACGCCGCGCTGACGCCCTACGAGAGCTGGAGCGACCTCGGCCAGCACCTCAAGCACCCCGAGTCGCTCGTCAACTTCGTCGCGGCCTACGGCACGCACCCGACGATCCTGGCCGCCACCACGACGGCGGCCCGACGTGACGCCGCCCGGGCGCTCGTCGACCCGACACCGACCGACGTGGTCCCGGCCGACGCCGCGGACTTCATGTTCGGCACGGGTGACTGGGCCAGCACGTCCGCCGGCGTGACGACCACCGGGCTCGATGACGTCGACCTGTGGATCGGCGGGCTCGCCGAGCTGACGAACCTCAACGGCGGCATGCTGGGCAGCACGTTCAACTACGTCTTCCAGAACCAGATGGAGGACCTCCAGGACCACGACCGGCTCTACTACCTGGCCCGGACCCCCGGCATGAACCTGCGCACGCAGCTCGAGGGGAACTCCTTCTCCGAGATCATCATGCGCAACACCGACGGGACGCGGACGCTCAAGGCCGACGCCTTCGCCCGGGCTGACTGCAAGTTCGAGCTCGCGAACCTCGCGGGCACCCCGGCGGGCTACGCGGCGGGCGGTTCCACCGTGGCCGACGACCCGGCCTCGGAGTGCAACGAGACCAAGCTGCTGCTGCGGCGGCCCGACGGCACCATCCAGTACCGCTCGGTCAACACCGTCGACCCGCCCGGCATCAACGGCCAGGCCGTCTACGACGGGACCTCCGGCGCCGACCGCGTCGCGGGTGGCGTGGACAACGACACCTTCTGGGGTGGCGACGGGCCGGACGTCATCGAGGGTGGTGGTGGTGACGACGTGGCCCTCGGCGGCAACGGCAACGACATCATCACCGACACCGACGGCGCCGACGTGCCCAAGGGCGGTCCGGGCAACGACGCGATCGACGCCGGCCCCGGGGACGACATCGTCCACGGCAACGACGGCGACGACCTGCTCAACGGCGGGGCGAACGACAACGAGATCTTCGCCGGTCCCGGCAACGACCTCGTGATCGCCGGCCAGGGCGCCGACGCCGTCTTCGGTGGCGGTGGCGACGACTGGATCCAGGGCGGCACGGGGCAGGACCTGCTCCAGGGCGACCACGGCGCGCCGTTCTTCGACGACCCGGCCGAGACGGCCCCCGGCAACGACGTCTTCGTCGGCCAGGTCGGCGAGAACGACTACGACGCCGAGGGCGGCGACGACATCATGTCGCAGAACGCGGCGGTCGACCGCAACGCCGGCTCCGGTGGCTTCGACTGGGCCATCCACCAGTACGACACCGTCGCTGCCGACGACGACCTGATGATCAACAACAACCTCGGCGGCCTGCCGATCCAGGTGATCACCAACCGCGACCGGTGGCAGGAGACCGAGGCGGTCTCCGGCGGACCGCTCAACGACAAGATCAAGGGGACGACCAACGTCCTCGCGTTCCCGCGGCTCGTCGGCGGTGGCGGCTTCACCGGCTGCGACGCCATCGACCGGGACGGCCTCGCGCGCATCGACGGCCTGGCCGACGTCCTCCCGCCGGTGTCGTCGTGGGTCGGCACCGCCGAGGAGACGGCCGCGCTGTCGGCGAGCGGCAGCTGCCCGCTCACCGGCCCCGTCTGGGGCGAGGGCGACATCCTCCTCGGCGGGGGTGGCAACGACACCTTCACGGGCCGCGCCGGCGACGACGTCATCGACGGCGACAAGGAGCTGCGGGTGGCCCTCAGCGTCCGGACCGACCCGGCCGACCCCTCGACCGAGCTCGGGACGACCGACCTCATCGAGGGCGTGGCGAAGACCGGCACCTTCGGGCCCGGCACGAGCGGGATGACGCTGCAGTCGGCGATCTTCAAGGGGCTCGTCGACCCCGGCAAGGTCGTGGCGGTCCGTCGCATCACGACGCCGGTCACCCCGGCCCCCGACTGCGGGACGACCGCGCCCCGCAACTGCGACGTCGCGACGTTCCTCGGGACCCGCGGGACCTACGTCATCACGACGAACGCGGACGGCACGATCAGCGTCCAGGACACGACGAGCACGCCCCCGGCCGTCGGTGGCGCGACCCGCGGTGACGGCAAGGACCGGCTGCGGAACATCGAGGCGCTGCAGTTCAGCGACCAGCGGATCCTCGTCCGGACCCCCGCGGCGCCGGCGAGCGTCACGGCGGTCGCCGGGACCAACCGCAACGCGACGGTGTCGTGGACGGCGGCGCCGGCCAACGGCAGCCCGACGTTCACGAGCTACACGCTCGTCGTGAAGTCGGGCGGCGTGGAGGTCAGCCGGGTCACCGGCATCGGCACCGGCATCCGGGCGCGCTCGGTCACCGGGCTCACCGCCGGGCAGTCCTACACCTTCACCGTTCAGGCCGTGAACCTCTTCGGGGCCGGGCCCGCGACGGAGTCGACCGCCGTGACGGCCGTCGGGCCGCCGCTGCCTCCGACGGCCCTCGTGGCCGCGCGGGCCGACGGGTCGGCCCTGCTCACCTGGACGCCCCCGAGCGACACCGGCGGGCAGCCGATCACGGGCTACCAGCTGCAGGTCCGCACCGGGACGACCGTCGTCGAGACCCGCACCCTGACGGGCGCGCCGACGAGCACGACGGTCACCGGGCTGACCAACGGGACGGCGTACACGTTCCGGCTCGCGGCGGTCAACGCCCTCGGGGCCAGCGCCTTCTCGACCGCCTCGAACGCCGTCACCCCCGCCGGGGTGCCCGGGGCCGCGGTCATGCTCGCCCCGACCCAGGGTGCGGCCGGTGGTGCCCTGACGGCGAGCGCGAACTGGTCTCCGCCCGCGAGCACCGGCGGCTCGGCCATCACGGGCTACCGGGTGACGGCGCTGCGGATGGACGCCGACGGCGTCACGCCGGTCGGCTCGCCGACCGTCGCCGTCGTCGGGGCGAACGCCCGCACCCGGTCGTTCACCCTGCCGGCGGGCTCGTACCGCTTCGAGGTCGTCGCCTTCAACAGCGTCGGCGACGGGCCCGTGTCCGCTCGGTCGGCGGCGGTGTCACCCCGCTGAGCCCCCGACCCCCCCGCCGGCGACCGGATGCTCCTCGGTCGCCGGCGGGGCCTTGCGCTCGCCCGGTCCCTACGCTGGGCGCATGAGCGCCGCCGACCACCCCCTCGCGTCCGCGAAGTACGTCTCGCTGACGACCTTCCGCCGCGACGGGCGCGCGGTGTCGACCCCGGTGTGGGTCGCGCCCGCCGTCGACGGCACCGACCGGCTCGCCGTCATCACCGTCGACGCGACCGGCAAGACCAAGCGCCTCGGCCACACCCGTCGGGTCGAGCTGCGGCCGTGCTCGGTGCGCGGCGCCGTCGAGGACGGGGCGCCGACCTACCGCGGCGAGGGCGTCGTCGTCCGCTCGCCCGAGGAGGTCGCGCAGGTCCGGGCCGCGGTCGTCGCGAAGTACGGCCTGCCGGCGCGGATGTCCGACCTCGTCGAGAAGGTCACCGGGCTCGTCGGCGTCCGCCGCAACCCGCGGGCCGGCATCCTCCTCGAGGTCGAGCGAACCCCGGTCGCCTGACCTCCCCCGCGGGGGCGCGGCGTGTTCAGGAATCGTCGAATGTGTCGGTTCGTGCACGGTGGGTGACCCGACCCCGGGCCGGGGGTGTGCAGGAATCGTCGAATGTGTCGGTTGTTGCCCGGCCCCGGACGCACGAACGCCGCCCGGCGGTGCCGGACGGCGTTGCGTGGTGCGCCTCGCGGCGCGGAGGTGACGAACGTCAGCCGATGACGGTGATGTTCGACGCCTGCGGGCCCTTCTGGCCCTGCGTGGTCTCGTACTCGACCTTGGCGTTCTCGTCGAGCGAGCGGTAGCCGCTGGAGTTGATGGCCGAGTAGTGGGCGAAGACGTCGGCGGAGCCGTCGTCGGGGGCGATGAAGCCGAAGCCCTTCTCGGCGTTGAACCACTTCACGGTGCCAGTAGCCATGGGATGGCCTTTCTCTCTGAGCGAGGACCCCACGACTGCCGTGGGGCCCGGCGTTGGTGATGCCTGGTGCGTACCTCTGCTCAGAAAGCTGCTCGGTCCCGTGAGGACCGGTTCTGCCACTACTTCACAAACGGAAAGCTCAACAACGAGACCAGCGTAGCCCCAACCGGCCTGGATCTCGCAGCCCGCGCCCGTCGGTGCCGTTTCGGACCGGGGCGCGACCAGCCCGCACGTGCGGGGTTGTCGCTGTCGGGTCGTGGTCCGGGGCGCGGAAAGCCCGCACGTGCGGGGTTGTCGCTGTCGGCTTCCGGTCCGGGGCGCGGAAAGCCCGCACGTGCGGGGTCGTCGCTGTCGGGTCGTGGTCCGGAGCGCGGAAAGCCCGCACGTGCGGGGTTGTCGCTGTCGGGTCGTGGTCCGGCGCGCGGAAAGCCCGCACGTGCGGGGTTGTCGCTGTCGGGTCGTGGTCCGGCGCGCGGAAAGCCCGCACGTGCGGGGTTGTCGCTGTCGGGGCGTACGACCACGTCCGCGTCGCGTGGTCGACCTCGTCGACGGTGAAGACGGCGACGACCCCGCCCACGCCGCGGACCCGGCCGTGCGTCCCCGGTTCGATGACGGCGAGCGGGTAGTCGACCTCGCGGATCTGCGGCGACCACACCGACCAGCGGCGCGGCTCGGTGTAGCGGGCCCACGCGTGCTCGGGCGCGAGCGGGCCGGTGGCCGAGAGCCGGAGCGAGCCGTCGAGCAGGGACATGCCGCCATCGTCCCAGACGACGTCGTGTCCGGGTCGCGCGCGAGCGTTCCCCCACGGCGGCAGGCCGGTTAGCGTGGGTGGATGAGCCTGTTCCGCACGGACCGACCGGCCCGCCCCGACCGCTCGGTGGCCGGGGCCGTCCGCGAGCGGGTCCCGGTGCGCTACCTGCCGCAGACCACACCGGACCACCTCCGCGGCACCTGGCGCGAGGCCCGTCCGGCCCGGATCGACGCCTCGCTCGCCGCGGCGCTGCGGCGTCCGACGCACGGCTGGCTCGTCGCCGGCGCGTCGAGCGAGGTCGCGCGCGGCCGCTCGCTCGTGCGGACGGTCGCCGGCCGCGAGGTCGTCCTGTGGCGCGACACCGACGGCGGCCTCCTCGCCGGGCCAGGCGCCTGCCCGCACCTCGGGGCCCGGCTGCACGACTGCGACGTCGTCGACGGCGACGTTTTGTGCCGCTGGCACGGGATGCCGCTCGGCCGCGACACCTCGCCGCCCTGGAACACCTACGCCGCGCACGACGACGGCGTCCTCGTCTGGGTGCGCGTCGGCGCGGTCGAGGACGGCGTCGGGCCGAGCGAGCGCCCGGTGCTCGGTGAGCGTCCCGACCCCGCCGGGGCCGTCGCGTCCGTCGTCTCCCTCGTCGCCGACTGCGAGCCGCGCGACATCGTCGCCAACCGGCTCGACCCGTGGCACGGGGCGTGGCTGCACCCCTACGCCTTCAGCGACCTCACGGTCGACGACGACGCCTCGAGCGACGACGTCCTCGTCCTCGACGTCGCCTACCGGCTCGGGCGGACCTTCGCCGTGCCCGTGCGCGCCGAGTTCACCTGCCCCGACTCGCACACCGTCCTCATGACGATCACCGACGGCGAGGGCACCGGCAGCGTCGTCGAGACCCACGCGACGCCGCTCACCGCACCCGGCGAGCACCCGGCCCGCACGGTGATGACCGAGGCGGTCGTCGCCACGTCCGAGCGCGTCGGCTTCCGCGCCGCCCGCTCGCTCTCGCGGCTGGTGCAGGTCGGGATGCGCGCCTCCCAGCGCCAGCTGTGGGCCGACGACCTCGAGTACGCGGCCCGGCGCTACGCCCTGCGCCGGCGCGGCTGGTCCGGGTGAGGCCCGAGCTCGAGCCCGGGCACGTCGCGGTCGTCACCGGGGGCGCCCGCGGCATCGGGCTGGCGGTGGTCGAGGCGCTCGCGGCACGCGGGGTCGGCGTCCTCTGCGTCGACCACCCGGACGCCGACACGGCCGCGTTCGTCGCGTTCTGCGAGGCGGCCGGGGTCGCGCACGCGGTCGCCTCCCTCGACGTCCGAGACCGCGACGCCGTGCGGGCCGGCGTCGCCACGGCGGCCGACCTCGGGCCGGTGTCCTACGCGGTCAACTGCGCGGGGGTGGACGGCCTGCACCCGGCGTCGGGCATGACCGCCGACGAGTGGCGCCGGGTCGTCCAGGTCGACCTCGACGGCGTGATGTTCGCCTGCCAGGCCGAGCACGACCTCCTGGCCGGCCGCGGTGGCTCGATCGTCAACATCGCCTCGATGAGCGGGCACGTCGTCAACCGCGGCGTCACCCACGCGGCGTACTCGGCGGCCAAGGCCGGGGTCATCCACCTCGGGCGCTCGCTCGCGGTCGAGTGGGCGCCGCTCGGCATCCGGGTCAACTCGGTGAGCCCGGGCTACACGATGACCGCGATGACGGCCACGAACCCGCCGGAGGTCAACGCCGGCTTCGCCGCGCAGACGCCGATGGGACGCCTCGCCGAGGTCGAGGAGGTCGCCGAGCCCGTCGTCTTCCTCCTCGGACGCCGGGCCTCGTTCGTCACCGGCACCGACCTCCTCGTCGACGGCGGCTTCACCGCCTGGTGAGGGACGCCGCGGCCCGCAGGCCGCGCCGGGCGAGCCCGGGCACGGGCCCGAGCCGCGAGCCCAGCGGCACCGACCACACGCCGTGACCCGGCAGGCCCCAGCCGGTGAGGAGGGTGTCGGCGGCCTGCCAGCCCGTCGTCGCCGCCCGCTCCATGAGGGCCACGGGCAGGTCGCAGCGCACCGAGTCGCCGGCGAGGACGAGCCGCGGGTCGGGGGTCGTGACGCCCGGGCGCGACGCCCACGGCTCGAGGCCGACGAGCACGCAGTCGCCGCGGACCAGCCACTCCTCGTGGACGACACCGAGCCGGGCCGTCTCGGGCCACACCTCGTGGAGGGCCGTGCGCAGGGCGGACCGGACCTCGTCGTCGCCGACCTCGTCGGGCAGGGCGTAGGCGTGCAGCTCGACGACCGACCCGCCGTGCTCGCGGCTCCACGCCGCCGCGTGGTCCTCGAAGCGCTCGAGCACCGAGACGTTGTCGAGCGGCCCGTACCCGCTCGTCCCGAGGAACGGCGGGCGCTCGGGGTCGACGAGCCCGTCGAGCCAGAGGCGCCAGACGGCGAAGCGGGGGGCCGAGCGGACGGCGCCGACGCGCGCGCGCCACCCGTCATCGCCGAGCCCCGGCGAGGCCGCGACGACCTCGCGCAGCCCGACCGGGTCGAGGGCGAGGACGACGGCGTCGGCCTCGAGGACCTCGTCGGAGGCGCCGGCGTCGGCCCCGCGGTGGTGCACCGCCAGGCGGCCGTCGTCGCCCGCGCGCACGCCCGTCACCGCGCGACCGACGCGGACCTGCACGCCGAGGTCGTGCAGGTGGGCACCGAGCGGCCCCCAGAGCGTGCTGTCGTAGTCGTCGCGCGGCACGTCGAAGAGCAGGCCCTCGGACGAGCCGACGAAGTACAGGTGGAACATCGCGAGGAGCTCCGCGCCGGAGAACACCCGGGGGTCGGCGAAGAAGCTGCGCGCGAAGACCTCCAGGGCCAGATGGCGTGCGGCGGTGGGGAACCGGAGGCGGTCGAGCACCTCGGACGCGCTGACGCCATCGAGGTCGGTGAAGGACCCGGGGAAGCTGAGGTCGAGGAGGCCGAGCGCCTGCTCGACGTCGACGCCGCGCAGGCCGGCGAGGTCGAAGCTGGGGGAGCGGGCGACGAAGGCCGCGAGGTTGGCCGGGGGCGTGCGCGGGATCCCGGCGAACGAGTCGGCGCCGCCGTCCTTGCGGACGAGCGGGTAGTCGGCCAGGGGCCGCAGCCCGGACAGCGTCGGGTCCGTGCGGCGCAGCACCGCCCGCAGGTTGTAGTACTGCCGGAAGAAGGCGTGGAAGCCCCGGCTCATGACCGACCCGGAGCCGTCGGGGAGCGTCACCGGCCACGCCGAGACGCGACCCCCGAGCCGCTCGTCGCGCTCGAGCAGCGTGACGCGGACGCCGCGCTCGGCCAGCCCGAGCGCCGCCGTCAGCCCGCCGATGCCGCCGCCGACGACGACGACGTGCCGGTCCGCCGGCGCCCGGCCGTCACCGGCCGAGGGCTGCGGCGGGGCGTGGAAGACCGCCCGGCGGTCGAGCCCCGGCCGCCAGGACCGGCTGCGGCGCAAGGCAGCCGGCCGCAGCGACGTCGGACGGCGGGGGCTCACGCGGCGCGCCGGCCCACGACCGTGTGGACGAGACCGTCCTGCCAGCCGGGGTAGGAGCGGTGGCGCACGTCGGTCATCCCGGCCTCCTGGAGCCGGCCGCACATCCGGTCGACGGAGTCGAAGTCGCGCACGCTCTCGTAGAGGTAGCGGTGCAGCGGCACGTCGGAGCGCTTGACCGCGGCGAGCGGGATGATGATGCCGTGGCACACCGCGGCCCAGATGGCCTGCGCGCGACGGCTGCCCGCGACGGAGTAGTCGTGCAGGACGAACCCGCCGCCCGGCCGGAGGACCCGTGCGACCTCGGCGACGAGCGCCTGCCGGTCGGGGACGTTGCGCAGCAGGTAGGCCCCGAGGACGCCGTCGACGGAGGCGTCCGGCAGCCCGCGCAGGTAGGTCACGGCGTCCGACACGACGAGCTCGACCCCGTCCGGCCACTGCTTCTGCCGCGCCTGCTCGACCATCCCCTCGGAGGCGTCGACGCCGGTGACGTGCAGCGGCCCGCGGCCGCCGTCGCGCCACGCGTCGAGGAGCGCGCGGGTCGAGGCGCCCGAGCCGCAGCCGAGGTCGAGGACCACGGGGGCGACACCGGTTCGCCGGGGCAGCCGCTCGACGAGCGCGTCGGCGGCCGTCCGCAGCTGGTCGTGGTACCCCGGCGACAGGGCGACCATCGCGTCGTAGGTCGGTGCGGCACGGTCGAACGCGTCGGCGAGCACCCAGTCACGCGGGCTCATCGGTCCACCTCCTCGCGGGACCGGCCGAGCCGGACCCACAGCAGAATCGTCAGGGTCACCATGCTGAACCCGAAGAGGTAGTCCTCGACGGGGACGTCCCAGGGGATGCGCAGGCCGGTGGTCTGCGACTCGTCGTAGATGACGATCGGCGCCGACAGCTTGGTCAGCCAGCCGTCGACGAGCACCTGGAAGAAGAAGACGATGGCCATGGCCAGCCAGTACTTCGCGGTGCGGAACACCCCGGTGCGCAGCCAGAACCGCTCGACGAGGACGGTCAGCACGACCGACACCACCGCGAGCGCCGTGTACTCAGGCATCCCGACGCCGCTCGCGCAGGACCGAGAGGACGGTCCCGACCGCCTCGTAGGTCAGCAGCCCGCAGATCGGGATGACGACGAAGAAGACGAGCTCCTCGAGCGGCACGTCGAGCGGCAGGATGACGCCGGTCGTGTAGAGCTCGCTGTAGGTCCAGTGGCCGCGCCGGATGCCGAGGACGTCCCAGGCGACGTAGAGCACGACGACCGGCAGGAGCGCGGCGAGCAGCCGCAGGGGGCGCCGGTAGACGCGGGCGCGCAGCACGAGCTCGAGCGGCAGCGTGATGAGGAGGCACCCGGCCATGAGCAGCAGGTACTGGTACCGGTCGTCCACGGTCACCCGGCCCCGACGGTGTCACCGGCACGTGCGGCCGCGGGAAGCTGCTCGCGCGGCGCGGTGGGCCACTGCAGCGGGTCGGGGCCGAGCGCGGCGAGCAGGGGCACCTGCTCGGCGCACCAGCTGGACACCTCGCGGGTGCCGGCCAGCACCTCGCGCGAGAACCGCTGCCACGCAACCCAGTCGACCCGGCCGACCTCGACCGGGTCGGGGCTGGTGGCGGGGGAAGCGGCGTGGGCGACGAGCACCGGGCAGAGCTCGTTCTCGGCGAGCGTGCGCGCCCGGGCGCGGTAGCGGAAGGCCGGGAGCACGAGGCGGACCTCGGCCAGCTCGACGCCGAGCTCGTCGCGCGCCCGGCGGCGCACGGCGTCCTCGAGCGGCTCGCCCGGCCGGGGGTGGCCGCAGACGGAGTTGGTCTCGACGCCGGGGAAGCTCGGCTTGTCGTCGGCGCGGTGGGTGACGAGCAGGCGTCCGTCGTCGTCGACGACGTAGCAGGAGAAGCCGAGGTGCAGCGGGGTCGCGTCGTGGTGGACCTCGGCCTTGCGGGCGGTCCCGAGGGGGCGGCCGTCGTCGGCGACGAGCACGACGTCGTCGTCGACCCACGCCGGATCGGCGGTGCGGCGGGTCGAGCGCTCGCGGGCGACGAGCCGGCGCGGGTCGCGCGCCGTGACCATCCGGGCAGCGAGGCCGGCCTTGACCGGGGTGGGCACGCGGACGCGCCCGGAGAACACGTCGTGGTCGGCATCCTCGATGCGCTCGAGGATGCGGGCGTAGAGGACCCGGGCGGTCGCGACGCAGCGTCGCGAGGCCGGCGGGAGGGCGGACAGGCCCGCGTCGGCCTCGCGGTAGAGGCGGCGGTTGCGCTCGATCTCGAAGGCCATGAGCGCGCGCCACTCCGGCGTCACGGTGCGCGTCCACGGGTCGGCGCCGAAGTGCCGCAGGTCCTCCTGGGGCACGTAGACGCGGCCGCGGTCGAGGTCCTCGCCGACGTCGCGCAGGAAGTTCGTCAGCTGGAAGGCCAGCCCGAGCGCCCGGGCCGGGGTGCGCGCCTCGCTCGTCGGGTGCAGGACGGGCAGCATCATCTCGCCGATGACCGCGGCGCTGCCGTCCATGTAGCCGAGCAGGTCCTCCCACGTCTCGTAGGTGCGCTGGGTGAGGTCGGCGCGCATCGCCCCGAAGAACCGGTCGAAGCACTCGTCGGGGATGCGGCGCTCGCGGACCGTGGTGGCGACGGCGGCGAGCACCGGGTCCTCGGAGGTACCGGTGGCCACGGCCTCGTGGAAGCGGGCCTCGAAGGCGTCGAGCTCGGACGCGGTCGCGGGGCCCGGCTCGGGCCCGGCGAGGTCGACGATGTCGTCGGCGAGGCGGGCGAGGGTGTAGACCGCGAACACGTGCCGCCGCTCGGCCCGCGGGAGCAGCCGCGCGCCCCAGTAGTACGTCGTGCCGTGCTCGCGCGTCATGGCCGCGCACCGGGCGTAGCCCTCCTCGAGGTGGGCAGCGGGGGGTCCGCTCATGCAGGCAAGCCTGCCGCACGGGGACGGGGGGTGGGAACGGCGCCCCCGGCGTACTGCTGCACCCGCTCGGCCGCGAGCTTGCCGCTGACGAGCACCATCGGGATGCCCACGCCGGGCGTCGTGCCCGAGCCGGCGAACACCAGGCCCGGCACGCGCCGGTCGACGTTGGCCGGCCGGAACGGGCCGGACTGGAGGAACGTGTGCGCCAGGGCGAACGGGGTGCCGAGGTGCATCCCCTGGGCCAGCCAGTCCTCGGGCGTGACGAGCCGGTCGACGACGACGTCGGTCGGGTAGCCGTTGGCGTCGAGGAACGCGAGCAGGCGCTCCTTCATCGGCCCGCTCTCACGGCTCCAGTCGATGCCGGAGCCGGTGTGCGGCACCGGCTCGAGGACGTACAGGGTCGAGTGGCCGTCGGGGGCCACCGACGGCTCGCTGAGCGACGGCACGGTGACCAGGCGCGACGGGTCGGGCATCAGCTCGCCACGGTCGATGAGCGCCTCGAAGGCGGTGTCCCACGCGTCGCCGAAGTGGATGTTGTGGTGGTGCACGCCCGGGGCGGGGGTGCCCTTGACGCCGAGGTGCCAGACGACGGCCGACGGCGAGTAGTCGCCGCGCCGGACGACGCGCGGCGGGGTGACCTCCGGCAGCAGGCGGGCGTAGGCGACCGGCAGGTCGACGGTGCAGACGACCGCATCGGCCGAGAGTCGGGTGCCGTCGGCGGTCGCGACCCCGGCCACGGCCCCGTCGCCGCGCCGCAGCACCGAGGTCACCTCCACGCCCAGGTGGATCGGCACGCCGGCGTCCTCGAGCGCCCGGCCCATCCCGGCCGGGACGGCGTGCATGCCGCCCTCGGGGTGGAAGACGCCGCGGACGCTGTCCATGTACGTGATGACCGCGAAGACCGCACGGGCCTGAGCCGGGGCCACGCCCGCGTAGAGGGACTGGAAGCCGAAGATGCGGTGCAGCCGCTCGTCCTCGAAGAAGGAGCCGACGCGGGGCCCGAGCGCCCGCAGGCCGCCGAGCCCGAGGAGCCGGGCGGCCGTGACCGGGTTGCGGACGAGGTCGAGGACGGAGTCGAGGTTGCGGTCGATGAAGGTGTCGAACTCGACGTCGTAGAGCTCCTCGAGCCACGTGAGGAAGCGGTCGAACCCGGCGGCGTCACGCTCGCCCGACAGGCGTCGCACCTCCTCGCGCAGGTCGGTCATGTCGGCCCGGACGTGCAGCTCGGAGCCGTCGGCGTAGACGGCCCGGTAGGCGGGGTCGAGCCGGCGCATCGGGACGAGCGCCTCCGGGTCGCCGCCGACCGCGCGGATCGGGGCGTGCAGCAGCTCGGGCATCGTCATGACGACCGGCCCGGGGTCGAAGCGGAAGTCGCCCATCCGCAGCAGGCCGGCGCGGCCGCCGACGACCTCGTCGCGCTCGAGGACGGTGACGTCGTGCCCGGCGGCGGTCAGGTGGCAGGCGGCGGCCAGGCCGGAGAGGCCGGCGCCGACGACGAGGACCCTCATGCCGACCTCCAGCCGATGGCGTGGGCCAGCTCGCGCAGGGCCGCCCGCGTCTCGTCGTCGGTGTCGATGCGCTCGACGGCCTCGTGCGAGCGCTCGACGAGGTCGGCGATCGCGGCCTCGGCGCGCTCACGGACGCCGCACGAGCGCATCGCCTTGCGCAGCGCGAGCACGCCGTCGGCGTCGAGGGTGCCGGCGTCGCAGGCCTCGAGGAGGTGGTGATGGCGCTCGGGCAGCATCTCGGCGGCCCAGACGAGGAGGACGGTCGGCTTGCCGCAGCGCAGGTCGTCGCCGGCGGGCTTGCCGGTGAGCCCCGGGTCGCCCCAGACCCCCAGCAGGTCGTCGCGCAGCGCGAAGGCGTCGCCGACGAGGTCTCCCCAGACGACGAGGCTCGCGACGACCTCGGGCGCGGCCCCGGCGACGAGCGCGCCGAGCTCGAGGGGGCGGGTGATCGTGTAGCGGCCGCTCTTGAGGCGCCCGATCCGCCGCGACACCGCGAGGTCGCGCCCGCGGCCGGCCGTGTGCGTGACGTCGAGCAGCTGCCCCTCGACGAGCTCGGTCGCCATGACCCGCCAGGCGCGCGCCACCCGGCGCGTCCCGGCGGACGCGAGGAGCGTCGCCTCGGACAGGGCGAGGTCGGCGACGAGCACCGCGACGCTGTCACCGAAGAGCTGGGCGTCGCCGAGGCCCTCCTCCGCGACGTGCCGCTCGGTGGCCACGACGTGGAGGGCCGGGCGCCCGCGGCGCTCGTCGCTGCGGTCCATCACGTCGTCCTGGACGAGCGCGAAGAGCTGGAGCAGCTCGAGGGCGGCCGCGACCCGGACGAGCTCCTCGCGGGTGTCCGACCGGCCACCGGCGACGGCCCAGCCCCAGCCGGTGAGGAGCGGGCGCAGGCGCTTGCCGGGATGGCGCAGCCGCTGGGCCAGCTCGTCGACGAGGTCGACGGCCAGCGAGCCGACGCTGGTGTCGACGAGCTCGCCCCCGACCTCGTGGAGGATGCTGCCGAGCTCCTCGAGGACCTGCTCCAAGGTGTCGTCGACGTCGGCCAGCAGCAGCTCGGTCTCGGGGTCGCGGCGCAGCACGTCCAACGTTCCGGTGGTGGTCGGGTGGGTGGTCATCGTGAGGTGGTCCGCCCCTCGTCGCGTCGGTCGCTCGTGGCGTGCTCGGGCCCCGGCGGGTTCGACGATTCAACCATCCGTCCCCGACGGGCCGCTTCTCGCTGTCGAACCCTAGACGGCCCCACCGACGCCTCCTACCCACTGCACGGGCTCGTACTACGGTGCGGGAGTGGATGCGGACGTCGTCGTCGTGGGGGCAGGACTGGCCGGGCTGCGTTGTGCGGACCGGCTCGCCGAGGCGGGTCGCGCGGTGGTCGTCGTCGAGCGGGAGGCGGTCGTCGGGGGCCGTCAGCGCACCGACGAGGTCGACGGGTTCCTCCTGGACCGCGGCTTCCAGGTCCTCAACCCGGCCTACCCGGCGGTCCGCCGCTGGGTCGACGTCGACGACCTCGCGCTGCGTCCGTTCGGCGCCGGGCTGCTGGTGCGCCGCGCGCGCGGGCTCGTCGAGCTCGCCCACCCGCTGCGCGAGCCGGCGAGGCTGGCGGCCACGCTGCGCAGCGGCCTCCTCGACCCGCGTGGGCTGGCGGCGCTCGGGCGCTGGGCCGCCCCGGCCCTCACCGCGCCCGGCCGGGTCAAGCGCGGCGCCGACCGCAGCCTGGGCGAGGGACTCGACGCCGCCGGTGTGTCCGGGCCGCTGCGGACCGAGGTGCTCGAGGCCTTCCTCGCGGGGGTCGTCGCCGAGGACCGCGCCGAGACGTCCGAGGCCTTCGTGCGCCTCCTCGTGCGGATGTTCGCCCTCGGCGTGCCCGGGTTGCCCGCCCGCGGCATCCGGGCCCTGCCGGAGTGGCTCGCCGACCGCGCCGTGCGCCGCCGCACCCCGGTCGACCTGCGCCTGTCCACGCCGGTGATCGGGGTGCGACCCGGCGCCGAGCCCGCGGTCGAGTGCGCCGACGGCACGTCGCTCTCGGCGCGGGCGGTCGTCGTCGCCGTCGGCCCCGAGGCCGTCGCGGGGCTGGTCGACGTGCCGGCACCGGTCACCCGTGGGCTGAGGACCTGGTGGTTCGCGGCCGACGAGGCGCCGACCCGCTCCGACAAGGTCGTCGTCGACGGCCGCCGCCGCGGCCCGATGGTCAACGCCGCCGTCGTGAGCAACGCCGTGCCGTCGTACGCGCCCCCGGACGCCCACCTCGTCGAGGTGACCACGCTGCTCGGGCCCGGGCACGACGCCGCGGAGGACGACGTGCGCCGCCAGGCAGCAGAGGTCTTCGGCTGCTCGACCGCCTCGTGGCGCACCGTGCGCCGCGACGACGTCCACGACGCCCTCCCCGCGCAGCCGGCGCCGCTGCGCCTCACCTCGCCGGCCCGCGTGGCCGACGGCGTCCTCGTGGCCGGCGACCACCGCGACACCGCCTCCATCCAGGGGGCGCTCGTCTCGGGCCACCGGGTGGCCGGCGCCGTCCTCGACCTGCTCGCGACCGCCTGATGGCGGCCCGCCGGCGGCTGCGCCTCGTCTTCCCGCACCAGCTGTTCGAGTCGCTGCTCGACGAGCCGACGGGTACGCGCTTCGTCCTCGTCGAGGACGACCTGCTCTTCCGCCAGCAGCCTTTCCACGCCCAGAAGCTCGTCCTGCACCGCGCGTCGATGCGGCTCTTCGCGGACCGTCTGCGCGAGAAGGGGTTCGACGTCGACGTCATCGAGACCTCGGCACGGCGCAAGACCCGGATTCGGCTGGCCGAGGCGATCGCCGACGCCGCCCCGGACGAGGTGCGGCTGCACGACGTCGTCGACGACTGGCTGCTGCGCGACGTGCGGCGTGCCTTCCGCGAGGCCAAGGTCGAGCTGGCGCCCGAGGACGTCGAGGAGACGCCGAACTTCCTCACGACGCGCCCGGAGCTGACCGAGTGGTTCGGGTCGCACCGCGCCCGGATGCAGACCTTCTACCAGTGGCAGCGGCAGCGGTTCGACGTGCTCGTCGAGGGGAAGGAGCACGACCAGCCGGTCGGCGGCCGCTGGTCGTTCGACACCGAGAACCGCAAGAAGCTGCCGAAGAAGCACCAGGTGCCCGGCCGGGCGTCGCCCGAGCGGTTGCCCGAGGTCGAGGAGGCCATCGCGTGGGTCGGCGAGGAGTTCCCCGACGCGCCCGGGAACGCCGACACCTTCGACTGGCCGGTCACCCACGAGCAGGCGCGGGAGGGCCTGCGCGAGTTCGTCGCCGAGCGCCTCGCGCAGTTCGGTCCGTACGAGGACGCAGTCGCCACCGAGCACCCCTTCGTGTTCCACGCCGCCATCACCCCGGCGCTCAACTGCGGCCTGCTCGACCCCCGCGAGGTCCTGCGCACGGTGCTTGAGGGCGCCGAGGAGCAGGGCGTCGACCTGCCCTCGCTCGAGGGTTTCGTGCGCCAGCTCATCGGGTGGCGCGAGTACATGCGCGCCACCTACCACCTCTACGGCCGGCGGATGCGGACCTCGAACCACCTGCGGCACACCCGGTCCCTCGCCGACGGCTGGTGGGACGGGACGACCGGCCTCGACCCCGTCGACCACGTCGTCCGCGGCGTCGTCGAGCGCGGGTACGCCCACCACATCGAACGGCTCATGGTCCTCGGCAACGCGATGTGCCTGCTGCGCACCGACCCCGACGAGGTCTACGAGTGGTTCATGGCCTTCTTCGTCGACGCCTACGACTGGGTGATGGTCCCCAACGTCTACGCGATGTCGCAGTTCGCCGCCGGCACCGGCATCACGACCAAGCCCTACGTCTCGGGCAGCAACTACCTGCGGAAGATGACCGACTTCGGGCCCGGCGAGTGGCGCGAGGACTGGGACGCCCTCTACTGGGGGTTCGTCGACCACCACCGCGACGTCTTCAAGTCCAACGTCCGCGCCCGGATGGTCACCCGCACCTGGGACGGGATGGACCCCGACCGCCGCGAGGAGCTGCTCGCCCGCAGCCGCCGCGTCGTCCGCCGCCTCTGACCCCGGCCCGCCCGCGAACCCCACGCGTATCGGGTGACCCGATACCGCTGCGCCTCACCCGAGAACGGTTCCGGGGTAGAGCGCTGTCGTATCGGGTGACCCGATACGCGGGTGACACGTGGGGCGACGGGGTGGGCGCATGCGGTGGGGTGGAGGAGCGGCGGGGCCGGGGGCTCGGCCTGTCGAGGGGTGGGAAGAGCGGGGCGCTCGCGCGGGTTGGCCCGAAGGACGTGCCGCCCGCCCGCCGGTCGGCACCCCACCCCCTCGACGACGGGAGACCCCGGTGAGCACGGACCACGCGGAGACGACGGACACGAGCACGGACGGCGGCGGGGGCGCCGGGCACGCGCAGATCGGCGTCACCGGCCTCGCGGTGATGGGCCGCAACCTCGCCCGCAACCTGGCCCGCCACGGCTTCCGGGTCGCGGTGCACAACCGGACGACAGCCAAGGCCGAGGCGCTCGTCGACGAGTTCGGCGACGAGGGCGACTTCACGCTCGCGCGCTCGCTCGAGGACCTCGTCGGCTCGCTCGAGCGCCCGCGCCGGATCATCGTCATGGTCAAGGCCGGCGAGGGCACGGACGCCGTCATCGACGAGCTCGTGCCCCTGCTGGACGAGGGTGACGTCGTCGCCGACGCCGGCAACGCGCACTGGCGCGACACCGCGCGGCGCCACGACGCGCTGGCGGAGAAGGGCATCCGCTTCGCCGGGGTCGGGGTCTCCGGCGGCGAGGTCGGCGCGCTCGAGGGCCCGTCGATCATGCCCGGGTGCGGCGGCGACACCTACGCCGAGATCGGGCCGTTCCTCGAGGTCATCTCCGCCCACGTCGACGACGAGCCCTGCTGCACCCTCATCGGTCCCGACGGCGCCGGCCACTTCGTCAAGATGGTGCACAACGGCATCGAGTACTCGGACATGCAGCTGATCGCCGAGACCTACGACCTGATGCGCCATGTCCTCGGTCTCGAGCCGTCCGCGGTCGCCGACACCTTCCGCGAGTGGAACGGCACCGAGCTCGAGTCCTACCTCGTCGAGATCACCGCCGAGGTGCTGAGCCACACCGACGCCGACACCGGCCGCCCCTTCGTCGACGTCGTCCGCGACGCCGCGGAGCAGAAGGGCACCGGCCGCTGGACCGTGCAGACCGCCCTCGACCTCGGGGTGCCCGTCACCGGCATCGCCGAGGCGACGATGGCCCGCGCCGTGTCCGGCGACACCGCGCGCCGCGCGGCCGTCCGCGAGGCGCTCGCGGGCGAGGCCGCACCGGGCGTCGGGGTCACCGTGACGACCGACGACCTGCGCCAGGCCCTCTACGCCGCCAAGGTCGTCTCTTACGCCCAGGGCCTCGACATGGTGCGCGACGGCTCGGCCGAGCACGGCTGGGACGTCGAGCTCGCCGACCTCCCGCGCATCTGGCGCGACGGCTGCATCATCCGGGCCCGCCTGCTCTCCGACATCACCGAGGCGCTCGAGGAGCACGCCGACGCGCCGTCGCTCCTCGCGACCCCGGCCTTCGCCGGGGCCGTCGCCGAGCGCCTGCCCGCGCTGCGCCGGGTCGTCACCGCCGCCGTCGCGGCCGGGCTCCCCGCGCCGGTCTTCTCGTCGGTGCTCGCCTACGTCGACGCCCTGCGGGCCGAGCGACTGCCGGCCGCCCTCGTCCAGGGCCTGCGCGACTACTTCGGCGCGCACACCTACGAGCGCACCGACCGCGAGGGCTCCTTCCACACGCTGTGGGCGGAGGACCGCACCGAGGTCGACGCCTGAGACCCGACCCGCGGCGCCGTGTCACCGGCGCCGCGGCTGGGTAGCGACAGAAGACCGAACCGGAAGGAGACCGCATGATGACCCACCACGAGGGCGCCGCCCACGTCAAGGAGCTCGTCGAGGACCAGCGCACCGCGATGCTCACGACCGTGCACCGCGAGAGCGGCGCGCTGACCTCGCGCCCGATGACGCTGCAGGAGGTCGACGACGACGGCACGTTCTGGTTCCTCGCCCAGCGCGACAGCGCCGCGGCGTCCGAGATCGAGGCCGACCCGCAGGTCAACGTCGCCTTCACGAAGGAGGGCGCGTGGGTGTCGGTGGCCGGCCGGGCCAGCGTCCGCCACGACCCCGAGAAGGCCCGCGAGCTGTGGAACGAGTTCGCGAAGACCTGGTTCCAGAAGGAGCCCGAGGACCCGGAGGTCGCCGTCATCCGCGTCGACGGCGAGTCCGCCCAGTACTGGGACAGCCCCGGCAAGGCCGCGACCGTCGTCGAGATGGTCAAGGCGCGCCTGACCGGCGACCGCCCCGACGCGGGTGAGAGCCACACCGTCGAGCTCTGACCCCCACCGACCGACCGGCCCCTCCGACTCCCCCCCTCCCGGAGGGGCTGGTCCGTGTCGGTGCCCCGGCGTGGCGTCGTCCAGCGTCACCGACGACCCGGCGCAGGAGGCCACCATGGCGAGCCAGCTCAACCCCTACCTCAACTTCCCCGGCACGGCCCGCGAGGCGATGACCTTCTACCAGGAGGTCCTCGGCGGCAGCCTCGACGTCATGACCTTCGGCCAGTACGGGATGGAGGGGGAGGGCGCCGACGGCGTGATGCACGCCTACCTCGCAGATGTGGGGCGACGAGTTCGGCACCCTCACCGACCGCTTCGGCATCTCGTGGATGGTCAACATCGGCACCGGTGAGCCGCCGCAGGGCTGACCGACGCGTCAGGCGGTGCCGGTGGCGGCCTCGAGCTCCTCGAGGGCGGCGCCGGTGTGCACGGCGAGCCGCTGCAGGTGCGGCAGGGCGTCGCGGTCGCCGATGAACCCGAGGTTGAGCGTGCCCGCGTACGACTGCGCGGTGATGTTCAGCGCCATCGAGTGCCCGGGGATCGACACCGGGTAGGTGGCGTCGAGCCGCGCCCCGCGCCAGTACAGCGGCTTCGTCGGCCCCGGCACGTTCGAGATGCACACGTTGAGCGTCAGCGGGCCGGGCAGCGGCAGCCCGCTCATCGCCCGCAGCACCTGGAGGCCGGCCGGCGCCAGGAGCATCGCGCTGTAGGCGATGACCGCGTCGCCGCCCATCCCGCGCATCCGGGCCTTGGCGGCGCGCGACGACGAGGTGATCGCGGCGAGCCGCGCGACCGGGTCCTCGATGTCGGTGGCCAGAGACACCAGCGTCGCCCCGACGTAGTTGCCGCCGCCCTCGCTCTCGGGGGCGCGGACGTTGACCGGCACGAACGCGACGAGCGGCCGGTCCGGCAGGCTCGCGAGGTCGTCGAGGAAGCGCCGCAGGCCCCCGGCGCACACGGCCATGAGCACGTCGTTGAGCGTCGCGTTGCGGGCGCGCGCGACGGCGCGCAGCCGCTCGAGCTCGTACTGCTGCGTCGCGAACCGGCGGGCCCGGCCGGTGCGTCCGTTGAGGATGCTCACCGGCGCCTGGTACGACGCCACCGCCCGGGTGGTCGGCCCGCCGCGCCGCAGCTGGGTGCCGACGAGGGCGCGCGCGACCTCCGGCATGGAGGTCACCGCGTTCCCGATGCTGCGCAGGATGGCCGTCACGTCACCGACGGGCTCGCGCGGCTCGCCCTCGGCGCGCGGCGGGCGGGTCAGCCCGAGGAAGTGCGGGTGGGTGCGGTCGTCCGGGTCCTCGGTGAGCCCGCGCTGCAGCAGGCGGTTTCCCGTGTAGCCGTCGACGAGGCTGTGGTGGATCTTCGTGTAGACGGCGAACTGCCCGGGTGCGACGCCCTCGATGAACGTCAGCTCCCACGGCGGGCGGCGGAAGTCGAGCTGGTTGGAGTGCAGCCGCGACACGAGCACGCCGAGCTCGCGCTCGCCGCCGCCGCTCGGCAGCGCGGAGTGCCGCACGTGGTAGTCGATGTCGAAGGCGTCGTCCTCGACCCAGCGGTGCACCGGCTGGCGCAGCAGCCGCCGGGTCTGCAGCCGGTAGGTCCACGGCGTCCGCACGGGGGAGGCGCGCACGTCGGCGACGAGGTCGCGCAGCCAGGCGTCGTCGGCGTCCGGAGGCATCGAGAAGTGCAGGAGGGACCCGACGTGCATGAGGGTCTCGGGGGTCTCCCCGATGAGGAAGACGGCGTCCAGCGGTGAGGCCCAGCGCGAGCGCGGCACCCGCCTCAGCCCGCCACGTCGTGGAGCGGGTCGCCGTCGTCGGGGTGCTCGGGCGCTGCAGTGGCGGTGGGCGCGACCCACGGCCGCCAGGCGCCCTCCTCCTGGGCGAGCCGGTCGGCGAGGACGCGCAGGGTGTCGAGGTGGTGGCCGTAGCCGAGGTGCGTCGCGTCGACCTCGACGTTCTCGGCGAGGGGGCCGGGGTCGAGGACGCAGCACTCCCACGCGACGATCCCGTCGGTGCGCGACCAGATGCTCGTCGTCGGCACCTTGAGCGGCGCCGCGCGCAGGGCCAGGGCCTCCTCGGTGAACATCTGGTCGAGGTGGTGGCGGTTCATCACGCGGTACATCGCCCAGGCGCGGGTGGCGGCCGGGTGGTGGCGGAACGGGCTGCCCAGCGTGACGACGGAGCGGGTGTAGTGGGGCAGGGCGCGGGCCATCTCGCGGGCGTAGATGCCTCCGGCGCTCCAGCCGACGAGGCTGACCCTGCGGCCGTAGCGGTCGTAGACCTCGAGGAGGAGGTCCTCGAGCCGGGCGGCGAGCTCCGGGCTCGCGCCGAGGTTGCGGCCCTGGCGCCAGTCGTGGACCCGGTAGCCGAGGCGGCGCAGGTGCGAGCGGAGGAAGACGGTCGACTCGGGGCCGGCGAGGAAGCCGGGCAGGACGATGACGGGGTGCCCGTCGCCGACCGGCCAGCCGGCGATGTCGCGGGTGCGCACGGCGGAGGACGCGAGCTCGAGGGCGGCGCGCCACTCGCGGCGCGCCATCCAGAGCGTCGGCGCGGACGGAGCACCGCTGGTCGCATCGAGCCTCGGCATCCTCGCTCCTTCCGTGCGGCGCACCGACGAGGACCCGGACCCGGGCTCGCGACGCTGCGAATGGGCAGAGGACGATTGTGGCAGAGCGCGGCTCGGCACGGGAGTCTGTCGGCGGAGCCGTATCCGGACCGTCACCTGCCCCTCCACCACCCCCGCCCCCACCGCGAACGCGTGTGAACTCGCCGGGGTCGACCGGCGAGTTCACACGCGTTCGGAGGGAGAGTGGAGGGATGAGCACGCAGCCCGAGGCCGTCGGCGGGTCCACCCGCACCGAGCGCGACACGATGGGGCCGGTCGAGGTGCCGGCCGACCGCTACTGGGGGGCGCAGACCCAGCGCAGCCTCGAGCACTTCGACATCGGCCGCGACACCTTCGTCTGGGGGCGCCCCGTCGTCCGCGGGCTCGGGCTGCTCAAGAAGGCCGCGGCCCTCGCCAACGCCGAGCTCGGGCTGCTGCCGCAGGAGGTCGCCGACGCCGTGGTGCGGGCCGCGGACGAGGTCGCGCGCGGCGAGCTCGACGACCACTTCCCGCTCGTCGTCTTCCAGACCGGCTCGGGCACGCAGTCGAACATGAACGCCAACGAGGTCGTCGCCAACCGCGCGGTCGAGATCCTCGGCGGCGAGCTCGGCTCCAAGGACCCGGTCCACCCGAACGACCACGTCAACCGCAGCCAGTCGAGCAACGACACCTTCCCGACGGCGGTCCACGTCGCCGTCGCCCTCGAGCTGGCCGAGCGGCTGCACCCTGCGGTCGACGCCCTCTGCGCGGCCCTCGACGCCAAGGCCGCCGAGCTCGGCGACGTCGTCAAGGTCGGGCGCACGCACCTCCAGGACGCGACGCCGGTCACCCTCGGCCAGGAGATCGGCGCGTGGGCCGGGCAGCTGCGCGAGGCGCAGGCCGACGTCCGGTACGCCGGCGAGCGCGTCCTGGCCCTCGCCATCGGCGGGACCGCGGTCGGCACCGGGCTCAACGCCCCGGCCGCGTTCGGCCCCACCGTCGCCCGTCACCTCGAGGCCGAGACGGGGCTCGCCTTCCGGCAGGCCGACAACCTCTTCGTCCAGCTCGCCGCGCACGACGCGCTCGTCGCGGTCTCGTCGTCGCTGCGGACGCTCGCGGGCGGGCTCATGAAGCTGGCCAACGACGTCCGCTGGCTGGCGTCGGGGCCGCGCACCGGCATCGGCGAGCTGCGCATCCCCGAGAACGAGCCGGGGTCCTCGATCATGCCGGGCAAGGTCAACCCCACCCAGTCCGAGGCGATGACGATGGTCGTCACGCGGGTGTTCGGCAACGACGCGACGGTCGGGTTCGCCGGCACGCAGGGCAACTTCCAGCTCAACGTCTTCACGCCGGTCATGGCGCACGCCGTGCTCGAGTCGGTACGGCTCGTCGCGGACGCCTGCCGCTCCTTCCGCGAGCACTGCGTCGAGGGTCTCGAGGCCGACCGCGAGCGCATCGCCGAGCACCTCGACGCCGACCTCATGCTCGTCACCGCGCTCGCGCCGCACATCGGCTACGACGCGGCGGCGGCCATCGCGAAGCAGGCGCACCGCGACGGCTCGACGCTGCGCGAGGCGGCGCTCGCCTCCGGGCACGTCACCGACGAGGACTACGACCGCTGGGTCGTCCCCGCCGCGATGACCCGCCCCGACTGACCCCCGCCTCCCCTCTCCCGCACCGCGAACGCGTGTGAGATCGCCGGAGAAGCCCGGCGAGTCAACACACGTCCGTGGAGAGAAGGGTCAGCCGGAGAGGAGGCCGCGGAGGTCGTCGGCGGTGAGGGCCCGGCTCATCGCGCCGCCCTCGTCGACGACCCGCGTGAAGAGGTCGCGCTTGCGCTCCTGGAGCGCGACGACCTTCTCCTCGACGGTGCCGCGCGAGACCAGCCGGTAGACGTTGACCGGCCGGGTCTGGCCGATGCGGTGCGCGCGGTCGATGGCCTGCGCCTCGGCAGCCGGGTTCCACCACGGGTCCAGGACGAAGACGTAGTCGGCCTCGGTGAGCGTCAGACCGAACCCGCCGGCCTTGAGCGAGATGAGGAACACCGGTGCGTCGCCGTCGCGGAAGGCGGCGATCCGGTCGGCGCGGTCGCGGGTGCGGCCGTCGAGGTACTCGTAGGCGATGCCCTCGGCCTCCAGCCGGCGCCGGACGATCGCGAGGAAGCCGGTGAACTGCGAGAACACCAGCGCCCGGTGGCCCTCGCCGGCGAGCTCGGTGACGTGCTCGACGAGCGTGTCGACCTTGGCGGACTCGGCGAGGCCGGCGTACTCCTCGTCGACGAGCGAGGGGTCGAGCGACATCTGCCGCAGCGCGGTGAGGGCGCGCAGCACCGCCATCCGGTTGCCGTCGAGGTCGTCGATGAGGCCGAGCAGGCGCTGGCGCTCGCGCTGGAGGTGCCGGTCGTAGACGGCACGGTGGCGCGGGTGGAGGTCGACGGTGAGGACCTGCTCCTGCTTGGGCGGCAGCTCGCGGGCCACGGCCTCCTTGGTGCGCCGCAGCATGAGCGGGCGCACGCGGCGGCGCAGCAGGGCCAGGCGCTCGGTGTCGCCGTCGCGCTCGATGGGGGTGGCCCACTGCTCCTTGAACGCCCCCGGCCGCGGGTGCAGCCCGGGCGCGACGATCGACAGCAGGGACCACAGGTCCATCAGCGAGTTCTCGAGCGGGGTGCCGGTGATGGCGAACTTCGCCCGCGCGCTGAGCCGCCGCACCGCCTGGTAGGTCTTCGCCTGGTGGTTCTTGACGAACTGCGCCTCGTCGAGGACGACCGCCGACCACTCGCGCGAGCGCCATGACTCGCCGTCGATGCGCGCGACGGTGTACGAGGTGATGACGACCTGCGCGTCCCCGACGGCCGCCGCGAGCGAGCGCCCGTCCTTGCCGCGGGTGCGGTCGACGACGACGGTCCGCAACGACGGCGCGAAGCGCGCGGCCTCGCCGGCCCACGTCGAGAGCACCGACGTCGGCGCGACGACGAGCACGGGGTGCTCGAGCTCGCCGCGCTCGTGGGCCCGCAGGACGAGCGCGAGCATCTGCATCGTCTTGCCGAGGCCCATGTCGTCGGCGAGGACGCCGCCGAGACCGCAGTCCCACAGCAGCGACAGCCAGCGGAAGCCGTCGACCTGGTACGGGCGCAGCGTCGCCCGGAGGGCCGCCGGCACCTCGGCCGGCTCGACGCCCTCGCCGTCGACGAGGCGGCCGACGGTGCGTCGCCAGCGTTCGCTCTGCTCGTCGACGACCCCGAGCGCCGCGAGCTCCTCCCACAGGCCGACGTGCACCGCCGAGATGCGCAGCGGGTCGGTCGGCCTGTCCTGCAACGAGCGGGCCTCGTCGACGAGCCGGCGCAGCGTCTCGAGCTCGGGGCGGGCGAGCGAGAACCACGTGCCGGAGTCGAGGATGAGGTGCTCGTGGCCGCGGGCGATCGCCTCGATGAGGGGCGCGAGCGGGACGTCCTCGCCGGCGACCGTGACCGAGATGTCGAGGTCGAACCAGTCGGTGGAGGCGCCACCACCACCGCCGCCCGGGCCGTCGCTCGTCGACACCTGGATGAGCGGCGCCTCGTCGACCTCGGTGTACTCGGCGACCTCGCCGTGCACCTCGACGTCGAGGAACGGCAGCTCCTCGAGCACCGGCAGCAGGCGGCTGAACGCGATCGTCGTGAACGCGTGCAGGCGCAGCTCGGGGACCAGGCGCGGGTGCTGCGCGACGACCTGCCAGAGGACGTCGAGGTCGGCGACCTCCGGGACGGCGCGCAGCTCGTCGACGAGCCGGCGCTCGGCGCCGTGGTCGCGCATCGGGTCGGGCTCGTCGGAGCCGAGCGGGACGTGCACGCCGGTCGGGCCGCCGTAGCGGTAGCCCCAGCGCAGGTGGGTGCGGTGCCCGGGCTCGACGGTGACGTCGAGGGCCAGGCGCGGCGGCACGGCGTCCGGCAGGTCGAGCTCGTCGGAGAGGCTGCGGACCCGGGCCTTGCGCCGCAGCGCCGGGAGGTGCGTGACGGTGAAGCGGGCCCAGTCGGCCTCGGGGACGTCGACGACGCCGAGGTCGAGCAGGCGCTGGCGGGAGCCGTCGAGCGGCTCGGTCAGCGCGCCGAGGACGAGGGTGCCGTCGTCGCGCAGCCAGAAGCCGGTGGCCGGCGAGCCGACGAGGTGGGTGTCGGTGCCGGGCTCGACGGGCAGGTCGAGACGCGGGTGCAGCGTGGCGCCGTCGGCGGTGCGCTCGATGTCGACGACGAGCTCGGCGGGGTCGGAGGCGAAGGCGACGTGCCCCTCGCCGGTGAGGTCGGTGAGCAGCCGGACACCGGCGCGGTCGGCCGAGCGCAGCAGCGACACCCAGCCGCTGCCGAGGTGGTCGAGGAGGATGGCGTCCGGCATCCGGCCGTAGCCATAGGCCCGGACCGAGCGGCGGTGCGCGTCGGCGATGGCGGTGAGCGCGTCGACGTGGTCGTCGGAGTAGGTGACCCGGCCGTAGCCGTAGTAGCCGCCGGCGAAGCTCTCCCAGGAGACGCCCGTGCGGATCCAGGCGCCGCGCACGCCCGGGACGACCGGGCGCAGCCGCAGCGGGGCGCGCCCGGTGTCGTCGGCGACGCGGGCCCGTCCACCGGCGGGCGCCGCGTCCTCGATGAGCAGGCCGACAGGGGTGACGTGCCGGGGGACGTCGTCGGTGAGGACGCCGCCGAGCGCACGCTCCCACGCGGGCCGGGGCTCGTCGCCGGGGGCGGCAGGGGTGGGGTCGAGCTCGCGGACGCGGGCGGCGACCGCGACCGCGTGCTTGCAGTCGCTGGCGACGGGGCACGAGCACTCGCTGTGCCAGCGCCGCACGGAGCGGGTGCCGACCGACTCGCCGGGCCGCAGCGCGACCTCGGTCGTGTACGTCTCGCCCCGGCTGCCGCCGACCCATCCGGTGGCGTGGGCGCCGTCGGAGGAGACGTGGACGTCGACGACGCGGCCCTCGCGCGCGTACGCGAGCCCGCGCGCGACGGTGACGGTGCCGCAGACGTCGCCGAGCTCGCGGTTGGTCAGCTCGGCGAGCCGTTCGGCGGTGACGACCCGGGCCACGGGCACCCTCCTCCCACGGGAACGGTCCGTCCCCTGGCGCGACGGACCCGAACACCCCACCGTACGTCGGCGGACCGACATCCGCCGACTCCGTCCACAGGGTCAGGCCGGTCGGTCGGGGAGGTCCAGGACGAACGTCGTGCCCACCCCCGGCGTCGACGCGACCGACACCGCGCCGCCGTGCGCGCGCGCCACGGCGTCGACGACGGCGAGCCCGAGCCCGGACCCCCCGCTGCCGGAGCTGCGGGAGCGGTCGACCCGGTAGAACCGCTCGAGCAGGTGCGGCAGGTGCTCGGCGGGGATGCCGGGCCCCGCGTCCGAGACCTCGATGCGCACCCACCCCGGCACGGTGTGCAGCCGCAGCGCGACGGGGGTGCCCGCCGGCGTGTGCCGGACGGCGTTCGACGTCAGCCCGACCACGGCCTGGGTGACGCGGTCGTGGTCGGCGTCGATGACGAGCGAGGCGGGTGCTTCGAGGGTGACGACGCGGTCCGGCGCGACGACCCGCAGGTCCGAGGCGACGTCGCGCAGCACGGCCGCGAGGTCGACCGCCTCGCGTCGGAGCGCGTCCGGCGACTCGAGCCCGGTGAGGTCGAGCAGGCCGTCGACGAGCCGGCGCATCCGGCCGGCCTCGTCGCCGATGCGCCGCATCGCGTCGTCGACCTCGGCGCGGCCTGCCGTGTCGAGCGGGCCGGCCGGGCGGGCGGCGTGCAGCGCGGCGTAGCCCCCGACGGTCGTCAGCGGGGTGCGCAGCTCGTGCGAGGCGTCGGCGACGAAGCGGCGCATCCGCTCGTTGGTGGCCGTCGTCGTGTCGATCATCGTGTTGAGCGCCTCGCCGAGCCGGGCGGCCTCGGTGCCGGGCGGCCCCGGCGGGACGCGGCGGGCGGTGTCGCCGGCGGTGATGGCGCCGGCGGCCTCGGTCATCGCGGCGATGGGCCGCAGCCCGAGCCGGTCGACCCACCAGAGCAGCAGGCCGACGAGCACCGCCGCGACGAGGCCGGTCAGCCCGAGCGTGACGGCGAGGCGGCGCGTCGCGACGTCGGCCGGCGTGGTCGGCACGGCGATGACGGCCTGCGCGCGGCCGTTGGGCAGCGTCACCGTCACCACGCGCACGCGCTGGGCGGTGCCGGCCTCCGTCGCGCGGCCCTCGGGCGTGGGCACCTGCTCGCCGGGGCCGAGCGCGGGGACGAGGTCGGGGTCGTCCTGGGGCGCGAGCACGGTGGTGAGGCGGCCGTCGGCGGTCATCCGGCCGACGTAGACGTCGCTGAGGGCCGCGGTCGCGACGGCTCCCTCGGCGCGCTGCGACGCGAGGAGGACGGCACGGGGGTTCTGCGCGAGGGCCGCGATCTCGGCGTCGAGCCGCCCGACGAGGAAGGCGCGCTGCACGACGACGACCGCGCTCCCGGCGACGACCGCGACGACCGCCAGCACGGCCGCGGCGACGAGCAGCCGGCGGCGCAGCGTCATCAGGGCTCCCGGACGGTGTAGCCGACCCCGCGGACGGTGTGCAGGAGCTTGGGCTCGACGGTGTCGACCTTCTTGCGCAGCGTCGAGACGAAGGACTCGATGATGGCGCTCTCGCCCGCGAAGTCGTACTGCCACACGTGGTCGAGGATCTGCGCCCGGGTGACGACCCGGCCGGCGTTGACGAGCAGGAGCCGCAGCAGGCTGAACTTGGTCGCCGTGAGGTGGACCTCGGTGTCGCCGCGCCACACCCGGTGCTGGTCCTCGTCGAGCACGAGGTCGTGGACGCGGTGGCGCGCGCTCGGGGCGGCCGCCGTGCCGGCGCGGCGCAGCGCGACGTGGACGCGGGCCACGAGCTCCTCGAGGGCGAACGGCTTGGTCACGTAGTCGTCGCCGCCGCTCGTCAGGCCGCGCACCCGGTCGGCGGTGTCGCTGCGGGCGGTGAGGAAGAGGACCGGGGTCGTGCTGCCCGTCGCGCGCAGCCGCCGCAGCACCTCGAAGCCGTCGAGGTCGGGGAGCATCACGTCGAGGACGACGACGTCGGGGCTGGTGCGGGCGGCCGCGGCCAGCGCCTCCTCGCCGCTCGCCGCGGCGGTCACGTCCATCCCGGCCAGGCGCAGGGCCGAGGTGACGAGGTAGGCGATGTTCTCCTCGTCGTCGACGACGAGGACGCGCGGGGCGGGGGTGGTGTCGGCCACGGGGCCCACGGTCCCACGGTGGGGTCGCACCCGTCTGGAGGAAACCTCGGGACTTCCTGAAGACGCTCGTCCCTCGCCCCCTCCCCGACTTCTTGCTAGTTCCGCCGCTCGACACGCCCTGCCGCGGCGGGTCGAGCGGCGGAACTCGCAATCAGTGCGGTGCGCGCGGTGTGGTCTTCAGGAAGTCGCGAGGTCGGCCTGCGGTGGCCGCGAGGGTCGGCACGCATCGTCGTCGTCACCGTCAGCACAGGACCCATCCCGCAAGGAGCCCCCGATGCCCGCCCTCCGCACCTCCCTCGTCGCGCTCGTCGTCGGCGGCGCCGCCGTGACGACCGGTGTCGTCGCGACGACCGCCGCTTCTGCCGCCCCCGCCCCGGTGGCCGCCGTCGATGCCGTCAGCGTCGCGAGCTCCGACGACGCCGGACCGCAGGCCCGCCTCCACCCGGGCCGTGCGTGGTGGAAGAAGCTGAGCGACACCCAGCGCCAGTGCCTCGAGGACGCGAAGGTCAGCCGACCGGTCGGTCCGCTCGACGACGCCGAGAAGGCCGCGCTGCGCGAGCAGGTGACCGCGGCCGCGCAGACGTGCGGCGTCGAGCTGCCCTTCCCGAAGGCGCGCGCCTTCTGGGACGGCCTGAGCGACACCCAGAAGCAGTGCCTCGACGACGCGAAGGTCACCCGCCCCTGGGGGCCGATGACGAAGGAGCAGCGTCGCGCCGTCCGGTCCGACCTGCGCGCGGCCGCGGAGAAGTGCGGCGTCGAGCTGCCCCAGAAGCCGGCCAACCGTGCGCCGGCCTCCTCTCCCACCCCGGCGCCGTCGGCCTCCTGACGCACGGCGCGGGCTACACCGCAGTCACTGTCGCCACAACGACACGTACTGCGGTGTAGCCCGCGCTGCGAGCCCTCGGGGTCAGGCCGTGACGTGGGCGTCCGCGACGGCGAGGGCGCGGTCGAGGATGTCGAGGCCCTCGGTGAGCTCCTCGGCGGTCGTCGTGCACGGCGGCACGACGTGCAGCCGGTTGAAGTGCGTCATCGGCCACAGGCCCTCGGCCTTGCACGCGGCCATCAGCTCGCCCATCGGCTTCGCCGCCTCGCCCGAGGCGTTGTAGGGCACGAGCGCCTCGTTCGTCGTCGCGTCCTTGACGAGGTCGAGCGCCCAGAACATCCCGAGGCCGCGGACCTCGCCGACCGAGGGGTGCGCGGCGCGGATCTCCTCCAGGCGCGGCCCGATGACGGTGTCGGCCATCTTCCGGACGTGCTCGAGGATGCCCTCCTCCTCGAAGATCCGCATCGACGCGACGGCCGAGGCGCAGGCCAGCGGGTGGCCCGAGTAGGTGAGGCCGCCGGGGTAGGGGCGGTCGTCGAACGTCGCCGCGACCTTGCTGGACATGACGACGCCACCGAGCGGCACGTAGCCGCTGTTGACGCCCTTCGCGAAGCAGATGAGGTCGGGCGCGAGGTCCCAGTGGTCGACGGCGAACCACTCGCCGCAGCGCCCGAAGCCGGCCATCACCTCGTCGGCGATCCAGAGGATGCCGAACTCGTCGCACAGCTCGCGGACGCCGGCGAGGTAGCCGTCCGGCGGCACGAGGATGCCGTTGGTGCCGACGACGGTCTCGAGCATGATCGCCGCGATCGTCTGCGGCCCCTCGACCATGATCGTGTCGCGCAGGTGCTGCAGCGCGCGCTCGCACTCCTGCTCCGGCGAGGTGGAGTGGAACGCCGACCGGAACGGGTACGGGCCCCAGAAGTGCACGAACCCCGGTGCACCCGGCTCGGAGCCCCAGCGGCGCGGCTCGCCGGTCGCGAGGATGGAGCCGCTCGTCGCGCCGTGGTAGCTGCGGTAGGTCGTGAGGATCTTGTGGCGGCCGGTGTGGATGCGCGCCATCCGCATCGCGTTCTCGGTGGCCTCCGCGCCGCCGTTGGTGAAGAACACCTTGTCGAGGCCCTCGGGGGCGCGCTCGGCGATCATCCGCGCAGCCTCGGAGCGGGACTCGTCGGCGAAGCTCGGCGCGATGGTGCACTGCCGGGCCGCGGCCTCCTGGATGGCGGCGACGAGCTTCGGGTGCTGGTAGCCGATGTTGACGTTGACGAGCTGGCTCGAGAAGTCGAGGTAGCGCTTGCCCTCGAAGTCCCAGAAGTACGAGCCCGACGCGCCGGCGATCGGCAGCGGCGCGATCTGCGCCTGCGCGGACCACGAGTGGAAGACGTGCGCGCGGTCGTCGCGCGCGACCTGGGCGCCCTTCTCGCTGTCGGGCTGGACGTCGGGGGAGGCGAACTCGGTCATCGGGCGGCCTTTCGGGGTCGGGCGGAGGCGAACTGGTCGGGGTCGGTGCGTCAGGCGGTGGGGCGGTACGGACGTGTGGTGCGGGTGGTCCAGTCGGCGACGAGCAGCGGGTCGAGGTCGAAGCCCTGCTCCTCGGCCCAGGCGAGGTGCGCCCCGACCGCCGGTGAGCCCCAGGCGTGCTCGTCGCGGGCGAGCATCCAGAGGGCGGAGCGGTCGGGCGTGCCGACGAGCGCGGTGGAGTAGTCCTCGGCGAGGCGCATCACCCAGTAGTTGCCCTCGGACGACACCGGCACGAAGCGGACGAGGCCGCCGAAGCGCACCCGCAGCCGGTCCTTGCTCTCCTCGGCGCCCTCCGCCGGGGTGGCCGAGCCGTCGATCGAGTGCTCGAGCTCGTCGCCGCGGTGGCTCTCGTTGTGCACGCCGACCGAGCCGTCGTCACGCAGCGTGTACTCGGCGATGCTCACCGTCGCGTCGTCCTGGAAGGTCATCGGCAGGCGGGCGAGCTCGTACCAGCGGCCGGCGTACCGGGCGAGGTCGACGGACCCGGCCGTGGGCGGCGGCGGGCGGTCGTCGCCGCGGACGAGGCCGACGACGCGGTCGACCGCGCCGGTGACGATGTTCGCGGCGGTGCGCAGGGGGTCGCCGGGCAGCAGCTCGCTCATCCCCTCACGGTAGGCGAGGAGGCCCGGCGCGCGCCCGCCCGGAGCGGACGGCGCCACGTCAGCCCGGCAGCGTGAAGATCGTGCGGTGCCACGGCTTGTGCGCCTCGCCGGTGATGTCGTGCATGACGTGCTTGACGTTCGTGTACTCGTCGAACGAGTACGCCGACATGTCCTTGCCGAAGCCGGAGGACTTGTACCCGCCGTGCGGCATTTCGCTGATGATCGGGATGTGGTCGTTGACCCACACGCAGCCGGCGGCGATCTCGCGGGTCGCGCGGCCGGCGCGGTAGGTGTCGCGGGTCCAGGCCGAGGCGGCCAGCCCGAACTCGGTGTCGTTGGCGAGCCGCATGGCCTCGTCGTCGTCGTCGAACGGGACGACGACGAGCACCGGGCCGAAGACCTCGTCACGCCAGATCTCGGAGTCGAGCGGCACGTCGGCGACGACGGTCGGCTCGTAGTAGCAGCCCCGGGCGAGGTCGCCGCCGGGGGTGGCGCCGCCGCGGACGACGCGGGCGTACCCGCGGGCGCGCTCGACCATCCCGGCGACCTTGTCGAGGTGTGCGCGCGACGACAGCGGGCCGAGGTCGGTGGCGGGGTCGGCCGTCGGGCCCATCCGCACGGAGCCGTAGAGGTCGGCGACGCCCCGGACGAACTCGTCGTAGACGGAGCGGTGGACGATGGCCCGCGCCGCGGCGGTGCAGTCCTGCCCGGCGTTGATGAGGTTGCCGGCGACGGCGCCGTGGACCGCGGCCTCGAGGTCGGCGTCGTCGAACACGACGAACGGCGCCTTGCCGCCGAGCTCGAGGTGGACGCGCTTGCCGGTGGCCGCGGCCGTGGCCATGACCCGGCGGCCGACGGCGGTCGAGCCGGTGAACGACGTCATCGCGACGCCGGGGTGGGCGACGAGGTGCTCGCCGGCGACCGGCCCGGTGCCGGTGACGACGTTGACGACCCCGGGGGGCGCGCCGGCCTCCGTGAAGGCCTCGGCGAAGGGGAGCGAGGTCAGCGGCGTGATCTCGGCCGGCTTGAGGACGATCGTGTTGCCCGCGGCGATCGCCGGCAGCACCTTCCAGGCGGCCATCTGGAGGGGGTAGTTCCACGGGGCGATCGAGCCGACGACGCCGATCGGCTCGCGACGGATGGTGCTCGTGTGGTCGGCGGAGTACTCGCCGGTGGCCATGCCGTCGAGGCGGCGGGCGGCAGCGCCGAAGAACGCGGTGTTGTCGACGGTGCCCGGCACGTCGAACTCGCGCGCGAGGCGGATCGGCTTGCCGGCCTGGCGCGACTCGAGCTGCGCGAGCTCCTCCGCGCGCTCGTCGAGGAGGGCCGCGGCCTTGAGCAGGACGGCGGAGCGCTCGGCCGGGGTCGCGCGCGACCAGTCGGCGTAGGCGGCGGTCGCGGCGTCGACCGCGGCGTCGACGTCGTCGGTGCCGGCGAGGACGACGGACTCGACCACCTCGTCCGTGCCGGGGTCGAGGACGTCGAAGTGCTCGCCGGTGCTGCCGGTCCGCCGCTCACCGGCGATGTACTGGTGCATGCCGGCGAGCATACGGGTGCGCCCCCGCTGCCGGAAAGGGCAGCGGGGGCGCGATGAGACGACGGATTCCGTCGCGGCGGGGCGCGACGGCTGGTCGCATCAGTGCTGGTAGGTCCCGTGGATGACGGCCCGGCCGAGGGTCTTGAAGGCGAGGTTGAACGAGACCACGGCGGGTGAGGCGTCGGCGTCGACCCCGAGCGTGGGCTCGGAGACGGCGTGCACGACGAGGTAGTAGCGGTGCGGCACGTCGCCCTCGGGCGGGGCGGCGCCCGTGAAGCCGTGCTCGCCGCCGTCGTTGCGGACGTGGAAGGCCTTCCCGGGCAGCTCGCCCGCCGCGGCGCCGGCCGGCAGCGACGTGACGTCGGCGGGCACGTCGACGAGCACCCAGTGCCAGAAGCCCGACGGGGTGGGGGCGTCCGGGTCGAAGACGGTGACGACGTAGCTCTGCGTGCCCTCGGGGGCGCCGCTCCAGGAGACCTGCGGTGAGGTGTTGCCCTGGTCGGCGACCTGGTCGGCCTTGAGGGGCGCGCCGTCGGTCACGTCCTCGCTCGTCACCGTGAAGGACGGGACGGCGGGCAGCATCTCGTACGGGTTCGGGGCGGTGGGGCGCTCGAGGCTCATGCGGTCATCTCCTGGGACGTCGGGGGAGTGTGGTCCTCGGGGCCAACCCCGCGGCGCCCCCACTTATTGCGAGCTCGGCCGCTCGACACGCCTGGGGACGGCGTGTCGAGCAGCCGAACTCGCAATATGTCGAGAAGAAGGGTGGGGTCAGCGGGTCTCGCGGAACTCGACGTGCCGGCGCACGGTCGCGTCGTACTTGCGCAGGACCAGCCGGTCGGGGTCGTTGCGCCGGTTCTTCTCGGTGACGTACGTGGTGCCGGTCCCGGCGCTCGAGCGCAGGACGACCTTCGGTCGGACGTCGGCGGACTTCTTCGCCATCTGATCCTCGATTCGGTGCGGAGTGGCGGTGCGGCCTCGGCGGGCCGCCTCGTGGGTGGTGCACCCACCGACGCTCTCAATGAGAACCGTTCTCAGAATATTCCGCTGTGGACGGCCAAGCGCGCCCGACACAGGGGTTCGTCCACGAGGCCCCGGCTCCGAGCCGGGGTCTCGTGGACATTTCGGGGTGACCCCGAAAAGGGGAGGCGCGAGGGGCGCGTGGGGCGGGGACGCGAACGGGGCGCCGACCGGGTGGTCGGCGCCCCGTTCGGGCGTGTGCTGCTGCGTCAGCCGTTGACGGCGCGCTTGAGCTGCGCGGCGGCCTTGAAGCCGACCGACGTCGACGCGGCGATCTGGATCTCGTCGCCGGTCTGCGGGTTGCGGCCGGTGCGGGCGGCGCGCTCGCGGGTCTCGAAGCTGCCGAAACCGGCCAGCTTGACGTCCTCGCCCTTGGCGAGGTGCTCGACGACCACGTCGAGGGCCGCGTTGATGATCTCCTCGGCGGCGGACGCGGAGACGTCCGTGCGCTGCGAGACGGCCTGGGCGATGTCCTTCTTGGTCGACATGGGACCTTTCCTCGTTGTCGTGTGGTGCTGAAGTTCCGACGCTACCGCCGGGGTGTGTCCGGCGGCGTCAACGGTCAGTCTGCCGGGTCCGTTCCCCCATCGGGCCACTGGTCCCCCCACCCGGCGTGGCGCGCGGCCCGGTACCGCGGGCCCTGACGCCTGCTGACGACCTCCGCGGAGGCGCTCCCGTCGGCCCGGCACAGCTCCAGCCGGACCAGTCCCTTGCGCGTCTGCGGATGCCGCAGCACACGTCCCGCGGGGAGGTCGGCGGGAGCCGGTCCACGTCGGGCGACGACGTACGACACCTTCTCGTCCTCGTGCCCGAGCGCCGCTCCCTTGAGCCGGCGGTGCAACGCCGTGCGGTCGAGCCGGACGGCCAGGTGGCACCAGTCACCGGCCGCCGCGAGGGGGCAGGCGAGCTCGTGCGGGCACGGGGCGACGACGTGCCAGCCGGCCGCGAGCAGCCGGTCGCGCGCCGCGACGACGGCCGCGAACCCCCGCGGCGTCCCGGGCTCGACGACCGCCACGACGTCCGCGGCGGCCGCGGCCGCGTCGACGACCCGCTCCTGCAGCCCGGCGTCGAGCTCGCCCAGCAGGTAGGCGACGGTCGCGAGGTCGGCCGCCGGCAGGGCGGCGCCGTCCCCGAGGTCCCGTCGCGTCCAGCGGGCGCCGATCACTGCGGGCGGCCCGTGGCGCCCCACCGCCTGCCCCACCGCCAGCGCGTCGGCCGAGCCGTCGACGACCACCACCGACGCCAGCCCCTCGAACGCCTCCGCCACCGCCCACGCCGCGGCGCCCGTGCCGCCCCCGACGTCGACGAGCGAGCGCGGGGCGAGGTCGGGGGCGACCTCGAGCGCGTACCGCAGGACGCGCGCGACGGCGGCGTGCGTCGCCGGCATCCGGTAGGCGGCGTAGGCGGTGGCCGCCACGCGGTCGGCCAGCACCTGCTCGGCCGGCGGCCTCCCGGACCGGTACACGTCGATGAGCCGGGTTGTCGCCCGGCGCAGGGCCTCGGCGTCGGCGCCGTCGAGGACGGCCTCGAGGGCGCGGTTCAGCGGAGCGGGCACGCCTCATCCTCCCGTCTGCGCAGCGGCGGTGCGTCGCCGCGGGTGCGCGTCGCCCTCCCGGTGCGGTCCGCTCGCGGGGATGAACTCGCGCCCTGGGGGCGTTCTCGTTATCGACAGCGTGTCCGGGAATATACCCACAGGGGTATCCTGTTGACCGATCCGAACCCGTTCCCCCGACTCCGAGGAGCTGACATGGCCACCGTGGACCTCACGGCCGAGACCTTCGAGAAGACCGTCACCGACGAGGGCATCGTGCTCGTCGACTGGTGGGCGTCCTGGTGCGGCCCGTGCCGCCAGTTCGCGCCGACCTACGAGAAGTCGAGCGAGGCGCACGACGACATCACCTTCGGCAAGGTCGACACCGAGGCCGAGCAGGCGCTCGCCGGCGCCGCGCAGATCACCTCGATCCCGACGCTCATGGGCTTCCGCGACGGCATCCTCGTCTTCCGTCAGGCCGGTGCACTGCCGCCCGCCGCGCTCGAGCAGGTCGTCGAGGGCATCAAGGGCCTCGACATGGATGAGGTCCGGGCCCAGGTCGCGGCCCAGTCCGACGCGAACTGAGCGTCGCCTCCGTGTCCGCACCCGCTCGACCCACGTCGAGTACCGCGGGGGGTACGCTCGACGCCCCGTCGTCGATCGCCCCCGGAGGCCCCAGCATGGAGCTCGACCTCACCGAGATGCAGGCCGTCGTCAAGCGGCTCAAGCGGGCGCAGGGCCAGATCGGCGGCATCCTCAAGATGATCGAGGACGGCCGCGACTGCCAGGACATCGTCACGCAGCTCGCCGCCGTCTCGAAGGCCCTCGACCGGGCCGGCTTCGCCGTCATCGCCCTCGGGCTGCGGCAGTGCATCACCAACCCCGAGGCCGGCTCCATGGACGTCGAGTCGATGGAGAAGCTCTTCCTCTCGCTCGCCTGACCCGGAGGTGGTGATGGACTCCCTCGCCTGGGACGCCCGGTACTCGGGCTCCGACCTCGTCTGGTCCGCCGGCCCGAACACGTTCGTCGAGGAGCTCGTCGGGCCGATGGCGCCGGGCTCGGTGCTCGACGTCGCCGCGGGCGAGGGCCGCAACGCCCTCTGGCTCGCCGAGCGCGGATGGGACGCCACGTCGGCCGACTTCTCGCCGGTCGCCGTCGAGCGGGCCCGCGACATCGCCGGCCGGCGGCTCGGTGCCGACGCAGGCCCCTTCCGGGCGCTCGTCGCCGACGCGCTCGAGCCCCTGCCCGCGGCGCCCTCCGGCGACGGCTACGACCTCGTGCTCTTCGCGTACCTGCAGCTGCCCGATGCGCAGTGGCGCCGGGCGCTGGCCCGCGGGGTCGAGGTCGTCCGGCCCGGCGGCGCGGTGCTCGTCGTGTGCCACGCCGCCCGCAACCTCGCCGACGGCGTCGGCGGGCCGCAGGACCCCGGCGTCCTCCACGACCCGGACGACGTCCTCGCCGCGGCGGCCGACCTGCCCGTCGAGGTCGTCTCGTCCGACCTGCGTGAGCGGGTCATCGACGGCGCCGACCGGCCGGCGCTCGACGCGGTGGTCCTCCTCCGTCGGGTTGCCGACTAGGTACCCCCGGGGGTATGCTGTCGACGTACCCCGAGACCCCGTCCCCGAGGAGGACTCCCCATGTGCCGAGCCGTCAGCTGCCGCAAGTGCGGGAAGGCGACGTGGGCCGGCTGTGGCCAGCACGTCGACCAGGTGATGCGCGGCGTGCCGTCGTCCGACCGCTGCCAGGGCCACGAGGGCGAGCCGAGCACCGGCTTCCTCGGCAAGCTGTTCGGCCGCTGAGCCGCTCCGACCGCCGCGCCACCCCGTCGGGTGGCGCGGCGTCATCGTGCGCGGGGTGATGGCCGCCCCGCCGCCGATGGTGTCGACGGTGGCGCCGAACGTGGGGTGATCACCCCACCTCCCGCGCCACGGAGCCGGCCGCGGCGGCCACCACGGTGCGCATCCTGCGGGTCGACCCTGGTTCGTCCCTGACTCGTCGTCGCGGCCCGTGACTTCTCCCGAGCCGTCGAGCAGGCTTCACTACGCCGCACGATCCCGACGTGGAAGGACCCCCGAGTGACCGCCTCGCCCGCACCCGTCACCCCGACCGCCGCCGACCCCTCGCCTCGTCATCGCCGCCGGTGGGTGGCGGTGCTCCTCACCGTCGCGGTCTTCGCCGTCCCGGCCGGCGTGGTCGCCCTGCGTGGCTTCGGCGGCGAGCCGGCCCTGCGGTCCGCGGTCGTCTCGGCCTTCGTCGGCGCCGACCTGTCCGCCCCCGTCGCGGGGTCGTCGGACCTCGCGGCGCTGGTCGCCACCTGGCGGGAGTTCCACCTCGTCAAGGCGCTGCTCGCCGGCCTGCTCGTGCTCGTCCTCGTGGGTCTCGTGTCATCGGTGCGCCGACGAGCCGAGGCGTCCGAGCCCGGCCGCCGGCGTCGGGTGCTGCGGGCGGTCTACGCCGGCGCGGTGGTCTGGCTGCTCGGGGCGCTCACCCTCCTGCTCGCCAACCTCCAGGGCACGGCAGCACCGTTCGCGTCCGTGGCGTCCTTCCTCCCACCCGGCGGCACCGACGCCGTCGGTGGGGTGCTGGGCGACCTCGGCGGAGCGCTCGAGGCCGGCCCCCCGTCGTCGGTCGGGGGTGTCGCCGGGGCGCTGCTGCGCGACTTCACCTGGTACCACGCGGTGTTCGCGGTCCTGGCCGCCGTGACCGGCACGACACTCTGCGTCCAGGCCGTCCGCGCCGGGTGGCGCCGGTGGCGCCTGCGTGGCTCGGGGTCGACCGGGCAGCCGACGTGGCTTCTGCGGGCGGGTCTCTTCGGCGGCGCCGGTGCGGTCTTCCTGCTGCTCGCGCTCGCCAACGTCAGCACCTGGCTCCGACCCGTCCCCGCTCTCGTGGCCTCGCTCGGCGGCTGACGCCGCACCCGCACACAGGAGACGCAGCATGAGCACGACCTCCAGCCCCGCGCTCTCAACAGCCCCGGCGCCGGCCCGCGCCTCGGGGTCGACCCGACTGGTCGGGGGCGCAGCGGTCGCCGTCGCGGTCGGGATCGTCACCGAGAACGCCGTGCTGGCGGCGGCCGGCGCGCCCGGCTATGACGCGCCGATCGGCGAGGTGGTCGCCTACTACGCCGCGCAGCGCGGTCCGGTCGCCGTGGCCACCGGCGTCGTGGCCCTCTACCTGCCCCTGCTGCTCCTGCTCGTGACGGGCCTGCGCGACCTCGTCGAGCGGCGTGGTTGGGCGGGCGCCGTCTGGGCGCGCCTCGCCGTCGCTGCAGGCGCGTCGGCGGTGGCCGTCCTCGTGCTCGTCAACGTGCTCCAGGTGGGGCTGGCGCTGTCCGCGGACGCCGCCCTCGGGCCGTCACCCGCCGCCGAGCTCGTCTGGCGAGCGCACGCCGCCGCCTTCGCCCTCGCCCTGCCGATGCTCGGCGTCACCTCCGTCGCCACGGCCCTCGCGGCGCACGCGAGCGGGTTGACCGGGTCGTGGCAGCGCGGGCTCGGCCTCGCCGGTGGGGTGTTGATGCTCCCGGCCGGCCTCGCGACCGTCGCGGTCGCCGACGGCTCGCCCCTGCTCTTCGTCGGCCTCCTCGGCCTCGTCCTCTGGCTCGTGTGGCTCGTCGTGACGGGCGTGCGGTTCCTCAGGTGGGGCGGGCGGAGCCGGTGAGGAACCAGCCCCAGGCGCGCATCGGGCCGGGGGCGATGTAGCGGGCCCGGTCGAGCGTGACCTCGAAGCCCGCCGCCTCGATGACCCGCGGCAGGTCGCGGTCGACGTGGCAGCCGCCGGCCATCCGCCCCCACACCGGCTGGACGAAGCGCTGCACCCGGACGGTGCCGGGGTCGGGGGCGAGCGAGTGCTCGGCGAAGTGCAGCGCGCCGCCGGGTCGCAGCACCCGCCGGGCCTCGGCCAGGGCGCGCTCGACCTCGGGCACCGTGCAGAGGGCCCACGCGGTGACGACGGTGTCGACGGAGCCGTCGGCGAGCGCGGAGAGGTCGGCGGCGTCGAGGGAGACCCGCTCGACCGGCCGGCCGAACGCGGTGACGCGCGCCGACGCGAGCTCCCAGGCGAGGTCCGAGGGGTCGGCGACGAGCACACGGGTGACGGCGACCGGGTAGTGCTCGAGGTTCGGGCCGGAGCCGAACCCGATGTCGAGCACGACGCCCTGCGCCCGCGCGCACACCGGGGCCCGCCAGCGGTCGACGTCCGCTCCCTGGCAGGCGCGGTGCGTCAGGCGCGGCAGCACCCGCTCGTCCCACCACCGGCGCGGCCCCATGGGGCCAGTCTGGCGCGTCGGGCGGGCCGGTGCGAGTGTGCCTGGGATCACTGTGTCGCATACGCGGCGGGGTATGACCTCGAGACGTCCGGACGATCACGGACGGCGTCGGGCCGGGTGGTCTGCCCGGCGCCGCTCGGTCAGCGGGTGGGGTCGACGAGGACCATCCCGCGCGAGCCGGCCTCGCCCATCCTCGCGAGCAGTGTGCCGGCCTCGGCGAGCCCGACCGGGTCACCGGGGGCCAGGAGCGCGCCGAGGTCGAGGCGTCCGCCGGCGACGTCGTCGAGCAGGCCCGCGTAGTCGGCGGCGGCCATCCCGTGGCTGCCGAGCACGTCGAGCTCCCAGCCGATGACGCGTTCCATCGGGACGGTCGCGGACCCGGCGGCGGGCGGCAGCAGTCCGACCTGGACGTGTCGGGCGCGGCGTCCGAGGGCGAGGATCCCGGTGCGGCAGGCGGTGGGTGACCCGACGGCCTCGATGCCGACGCGCACGCCGCCGTCGGACCAGTCGGCGACGGCCGCGACGAGCTCGGCCGGGTCCAGCGCCGCGTCGAGGGTGAGCTCGGCGCCGAGGGCCTCGGCGCGGGTGCGGGAGGCGGGGTCCGGGTCGGTGGCGGCGACGCGCGCCCCGGCGGCGACGGCGATCGCGACGGACGCGAGCCCGACGCCGCCGCACCCGCTGACGAGGACCGTGTCGCCGGGCGCGACCCGACCGCGCGCGACGACGGCCCGGTGGGCGGTGGCGACGCGGCAGCCGAGGCCGGCGGCGGCCTGCGGCGGGACGTCGTCGGGGAGGGCGACGAGGTTGGTGCCGGCGGCGTGGATGACGACGCGCTCGGCGAAGCACCCGGGGTCGGTGAAGCCCGGCTGGCGCTGGTGGGGGCAGACCTGGCCGTCGCCGGCCGCGCACGTGGGGCACGCCCCGCAGGCCTGGACGAAGGGGGCGGTGACGGGGCGGCCGACCCACGCGGGGTCGACGCCGTCGCCGACCGACTCGACGACGCCGGCGAGCTCGTGCCCCGGCACGTGGGGGAAGGTGGCGATGTCGTCGTCGTGGCCCATCCAGCCGTGCCAGTCGCTGCGGCAGAGGCCGGCGCTGAGGACCCGGACGACGGCGCCGCCCGCCGGGCCGGTCGGGTCGGGGAGCTCGGTGACCCGCAGGGGCTCGCGGAAGGCGTCGTAGACGAGGGCTCGCACGAGGCCAGCCTGCCAGCGGCCGGCGGGTCGAGGTGAGACGCGACCACCAGGGGTTCGGTCTTCACCTCGACCCGGGTGTGGCTGCGGGGATCGAGGTGAAAGCCGACCACCTGAAGGTCGGACATCACCTCGACCCGCGACGGCCAGGGGGTGAGGGGACGTCGAGCCGCTGCTGGTCGCTCCCCATCTCGGAGCAGCCGGGATGAGCGGTTGGCTGCGTCCCATCTCGGAGCAGCCGGGATGAGCGGTGGCTCCGGGCCGCTCGTCGACGCATCCGTCCGCTGATCCCGGTTGCGTCGGAGAGTGACGCAGAAGACCGCTCATCCCGATTGCTCCGGAGTGTGGGGCGAACGACAGCGGGCCGCTCGGTCGAGGTGTCCGGCCACCACCGGCGGCCGGCTGGATACCTCGACCCCGGTGTGGCTGCGGGCCTCGAGGTGAAACGGGACCGCCAGAGGGTCGGTCATCACCTCGACCCGCGGCGGACGGACGACGGCGGCGGGCAGGACTCGTGTCTCCGCTCCGCCGCCGTCTGTCCGGGGCCCCGTGCACCGAGGTGCACACCCGGGACGGTATCCGTCCGAGGATGGACCGCAGGGTCTCGTGCGCGACCTTTCTGCCCGCACGACGAAGCCCCCGGGCGGCGGGACGCCCGGGGGCTTCGTCATGGGAGGGTGATCAGGCGCTGGCGTGCGCGGCGTCCCAGGCGGCGTACCCGCCGAGCACGTCCGACACGTCGGCGAAGCCGCGCGAGCGCAGCAGGCTCGTCGCGACCGAGCTGCGCCACCCGCCCGCGCAGAACGCGACGACCGGACGGGCCGGGTCGAGCTCCTCGCTGCGGCGGCCCAGCTCGGCGAGCGGGATGTGGCGGGCGCCCGGGATGGTGCCGTTCTCGAGCTCGCCGGCGTTGCGGACGTCGACGAGCTGCACGTCGCCGACCGCCGCCGCCCGGCCACCTCGGTGACCGTGAGCCGGCTCGCCCGGCGTACGCGGTCGGCGTGCGCGAGGAGGTAGCCCTCGACGTCGGCGACGTACCCGACGACGTGGTCGAACCCGATGCGCGAGAAGCGGGTCGCGACCTCCTGCTCCTGGCCCTCCGGGGCCATGACGACGATCCGCTGCTCCGGCCGGAAGACCATCCCGACGGTCTCGGCCATCCGGCCGTCGACCGGCACGTTGACCGCGCCCTCGAGGTGGGCGGCCGCGAACTCCTGCGGGTCGCGGGCGTCGTGGACGACGGCCCCGTCGGCGAGGGCCGCGTCGACCGCGTCCGCGTCGAGGGCCGGCACCGCGACGTCGAGCTCGCGCACGTCGCGCTCGCGGCGGTTGAGGATCGCGTTGTAGACGAAGTACTCCGGCGCGGCGGGCTGGCCGGCGGTGACGACGGCGAGGAACTGCACCTCCGTCATCGGCTGACAGGCGTAGTTGACGCGCCGCTGCTCGCCGATCGTCGACTGCTTCTCGGTCGAGAGGTTCTTGCCGCACGCCGAGCCGGCGCCGTGGGCGGGGAAGACGCGCACGGCGTCGTCGAGACCCATGAGCCGGTGCTGGATCGAGTCGTAGAGCATCCGGCCGAGCTCGTCGGCGGTGACGCCGATGGAGGCGAGCAGGTCCGGGCGGCCGACGTCGCCGATGAAGAGCGCGTCGCCGGTGAGGACGCCGTACGCGACCTCGTCGTCGGCGTGCTCGAACACGAGCACCGAGATCGACTCGGGGGTGTGCCCCGGCGTCGCCATGACCTGCAGCGTCACGTCTCCGAGCGGGATGCGCTCGCCGTCGGCGAGGTGGCGGACCTCGAAGTCGGCCTGCGCGGCCTCGCCGTAGCCGATCCAGGCACCCGTCTCGCGGGCGAGCTCGGGGTGGCCGGAGACGAAGTCGGCGTGGAAGTGGGTGTTGCCGACCCCGACGACGGTCAGCCCGCGGGCCCGGGCGTCCTCGACGTACTCCGCGACGTCGCGGCGGGGGTCGACGACGACCGCCTGTCCGGTGGTCTCGTCGGCGACGAGGTAGGAGGCCTGCGAGAGGCAGTCGAGGTAGTACTGGGTGAAGATCATTGGTCCTCCGGTCGGGAAGGTGCCGGCGTTGTTGACGAGGACGTCGACGTCGGTGGGCAGGCCGCCGAGGGCGTCGAGGTCGCTGAGGTCGACGACGTGCGGCTGCACCCCCGCGACGGCGCCGAGGCGCTCCAGGCCCGCGGCGTCGCGGTCGACGGCGTGTACCTTCGCGCCGGCCCCGGCGAGGGCGAGGGCGACGGCCTCGCCGATGCCGCTCGCGGCGCCGGTGACGAGGGCGGTGCGGCCGTCGAGGTCGACGGCCGGGGTGCTGCGGGCTGCGGTCATGGTGCTCGACAGTAGGGACGAGGACGTCGGCACCCGGTGTGTGCGGAGACCATACTTCGCCACGGTCTGTGGTGCGGCCCGCGGGGTGGTCTCGGGCGTCGGTGTCGCTCGGCGGGCAGCGTCACCCCGGTTCGTCCGCGAGACCCCGGCTCCGAGCCGGGGTCTCGCGGACATTTCGGGGTCACCCCGAAAAGCTGTGGCGCAGGGGGCGGTCACGGTTCGGACACGACCGGACCGCATCCGTTGACGGGCGACCGGCGGGCGGGGAGATACTGGCGGGGTGACGGATGGGAGCGCTCCCACGCTGACGGGACCCCCTGTGCCCGGTCAGCGTCCGCACCCGTCCGGCGACCGTGCCGCGACCGACCGGGAACCCGGTCGCGTCACGGGAGCCGGACGGCCTCCCACCCTCGCCGAGGTCGCGGCCCATGCGGGGGTGGGCCGCGGCACCGCGTCGCGCGTGCTCAACGACTCCCCGCACGTCAGCCCCGCCGCCCGGGACGCCGTGCTCGCGGCGGTCGCCGAGCTCGGCTACGTCCCCAACCGCGCGGCCCGCTCGCTCGTCACCCGGCGCACCGACACCGTCGTCCTCGTCGTCTCCGAGCCCGAGGAGCGGGTGTTCGGGGAGCCCTACTTCGCCGGCATCGTCCGCGGCATCGGCGAGCGGCTGGCCGAGGCCGGTCTCCAGCTCGTCCTGACGATGGCCGGCGCCGCCGGCGGGCACGAGCGGGCCGCGGCCTACCTCACCGAGCAGCACGTCGACGGGGTGCTCCTCCTGTCGCTGCACGCCGAGGACCCCCTGCCGTCGCTGCTCGAGGCCCGTGGCGTGCCGACGGTCTGCGGCGGCAGCCCGGCGACGAGCCGGCCGGCGTACCTCGTCGACATCGACAACCTCGCCGGCGGACGCAGCGCCGTCGACCACCTCGTCGCGACCGGACGGCGACGTCTCGCCGTGCTCGCCGGCCCGCAGGACATGTCCTCGGGCCGCGACCGGCTCGTGGGCGCGCTCGACGCCGCCGAGGCCGCGGGCATCGACCGCGCCGAGGTGGCGGTCGCCGTCGGCGACTACTCCGAGGAGAGCGGCCGCCGCGCGATGGCCGAGGTGCTCGCGGCCGGGCCGCCACCGGACGGGGTGTTCGCCGCCTCGGACCTCATGGCCGTCGGCGCGCTGCGGGTCCTGCGCGAGGCCGGTCTCGACGTGCCCACCGACGTCGGGCTCGTCGGCTTCGACGACGCCGCGGTCTGCCGCCACACCGACCCCGAGCTGACGAGCGTCCGCCAGCCCGTGGCGCGGATGGGGCGGGTCATGGTCGAGGTGCTGCTCGGGCGGATCGCCGGGCGCGAGGTGCCGCCCGACACCGTGCTGCAGACGCGCCTGGTGGTCAGGGGCTCGACGGCCCGCTGACGAGCAGCCCTGCGAGGGCCAGCCGCCGCCGCAGCCCCGGCGCCAGCGCATCCGGGGCCACCCGGCCGTCGAGCACCGCGGCGACATCGTCGGCCTCGTCGGCCCCGAACGACGTCCGGCCCACCCGGGTCACGAGCGTCGTGCCCTCCCACCGCGCGGCCAGCCCCGCGCGGACCCGCCATCGCGGGCCGACCTCGGCGTCGGCGGCGGCGTGCTGGGCGAGGACGCCGAGCGGCTCGGCGCGCTCTGCGGCTCGCGCACGCCGGGCCAGGGCAGCCGCGAGATCCTCGTCGCTCACGGCGTCGAGCGCGGCGACGACGCTGTCGCGCACCGCGGCCCGTGCGGCGGCGGCGGTCGCCGGGTCGAGCACGTCGACGCCCGGCGGCAGCGCCCGGCGCAGCGCGAGGTCGTCGTCGAGGACGCGCCCGGCGGCGGCCAGCAGGTCGTCGGCGAGGGTGCGGCCGGTCCACACGTGGACGCCGAAGGTCAGGTGGATGCTCGTGCCGCCGAGGGCGGTCGCGGAGTGCAGCCAGCCGCGCGGCAGGTAGAGGCAGTCGCCGGGGGCGAGCACGGCGTCGACGACCGGCTCCTGCTCGGCGGCGGCGCGCACCTCGTCGCGGCGGTCGGTCCACGGCTGGCCGCGCAACGGCGCCTCGAGGACGGGCGGCCGCACGCGCCAGTGCTTCTCGCCGGACACCTGGACGACGAACACGTCGTGGACGTCGTAGTGGTCGTCGAAGCCGCGGTTCTGCGGCGGCGTGACGTAGGCGTTGACCTGCACCGGGTGGCCCAACGCCGTCGACAGCCCGCGGGCGGTGTCGGACACCGGGGCCCACGTGCGGTGCAGCCCCTGGAGGACGATCGTCGCGCCGTCGGCGAAGTGCCGCAGGACCTTGTCCTCGCTCACCTGGTCGGTGATGCTCGCGCCCACCCCGCCACCGAGGGTCAGCTCGCGCGCCTCGAGGGTCGAGCCCTCCTTGGCCATCCGCAGGAACGGCGTGCGCAGCCCGCGGCGGGAGAGCAGCTCGTCGACGGCGTCGGGGCCGAAGCCGTGCGTCGGGGCGGGCAGCTCGGTCGCGCGGGTCAGCAGCGGCGCGCGGTCCCAGTGCTCGGCCGCGAAGCGCTCCGGGGGCAGGGCGACGAACGGCCCGAGCCCCCGGCCGGTCCCCGTGGGGAGCGCGGCCGGGGGCCCGGGGTGGTGCGCGTCGGTCATCAGGACCCGTCGGCCCCGCCGTCGGCGCCACCGTCCTGCTCGCCGGGCGTGCCCGGCTCGCCGGCGCCGCTGTCGGCCGGACCCTCGGCGTCGCCGTCGGCGCCACCGTCCTCCTGGCCGGGGACGGTCTCCTGGCCCGCGCCGCTGTCGGCGGGACCCTCGGCGCCGGCGCCGCCGTCGGCGCCGCCGTCGTGCTCGCCGGGGATGCCGGGCTCGCCGGCGTCGCTGTCGGCCGGTCCTTCGGTCGGGTTCTCGCTCATCGTGCCCACCCTTTCGCCGGGGCGCCGGTGCGGCACCCGAGTGACCTCATCCCAGCAGGTCAGCGCCCCGTTGTGTGGCTCGCGTGCACGCTGGGACGATGGCTGCATGACCCTCGACGTCGAGCTGGCCGAGGTGCGCGACTTCCTCGCCGCCCACGAGCCGTTCGCCGGGCTGCCCCCGCAGGTCCTCGAGCGGCTGCCGGCGCGGATGTCGGTCGAGTACGTGCGCCGTGGGCGCGAGATCATCGGCCGCGGGCACGACAACCACCACCTGCACGTCCTGCGGGCCGGGGCCGCCGACGTCCGCGACGCCCAGGGCACGCTCGTCGACCGCGGCGAGGCCGGCAGCACCTTCGGGTCCATCACCCTGACCCAGGGCAACCCGTCGACCTTCTCGGTCACCGCGATCGAGGACTGCCTCCTCCTCCTGCTGCCCGAGGACGACTTCCACGCCCTCTGCCGCGAGCACCCCGACGTCGACGCGTTCTTCGACGCGCAGCGCCGCAGCCGGATGAGCGGGGCGGTCGCCGGGCTGCACGTCTCGGGGTCGGGGCACGCCATCCTCACGACCCCCGTGCACGAGCTCGTCGCCCGCGGCGTCGTCTCGGTGCCGGCGAGCGCGAGCATCCGCGAGGCCGCGACGACGATGACCGAGCAGCGCGTCTCCTCCCTCGTCGTCCTCGACGGCGACCGCCTCGTCGGCATCCTCACCGACCGCGACCTGCGCAGCCGGGTGCTCGCGGCCGGAGCGGACCCCGCGGCCGCCGTCACGACGGTGATGACGCCCGACCCGGTGACGGCGCCGGCCGAGTCGCTGGCCTTCGAGGCGCTGCTGACGATGACGAGCCGGCGCATCCACCACCTGCCGCTCGTCGACGCCGCCGGCCGGCCCGCGGGAGTCGTGACGACGACCGACCTCCTGCGGCTCGAGGAGGCGAACCCCGTCTACCTCGCGGGCGACGTCGCCCGGCAGGCCGACATCGAGGGCGTGGCCCGCGCGGCGTCGCGGCTGCCCCAGGTCGTCGAGGGCCTCGTCGGCCAGGACGCCAGCGCCGACGACATCGGCCGGGTCGTCACCGCGGTCGGCGATGCGGTCGAGCGCCGGCTCATCGCGCTCGTCGAGGAGGAGATGGGCCCGGCGCCCGTGCCCTACTGCTGGATGGCCCTGGGGTCGCGCGCGCGGCTGGAGCAGGCGCTCGCGACCGACCAGGACACCGCGCTCGTCATCGACGACGCCGTGGACGACGCCGGGCTCGCGTGGTTCGCGACCTTCGCCGAGCGGGTCACCGAGGCGCTCGTGCGCTGCGGCTACCCCCGGTGCACCGGCGGCGTCATGGCCTCGAGCCCGCAATGGCGCCGGACCCTGCGCGCCTGGCGCCGCGAGGTGTCCTCGTGGGTCGCCTCCCCGACGCCCGAGGCGGTGCTGCACTCGGCGGTGTTCTTCGACATGCGCCCGGTCCACGGGGACGAGTCGCTCCACGCCCGGCTCCAGCAGCACACCCTCGCGTCGACCCCGGGGGCGGCGACGTTCCTCGCGCACCTCGCCAAGGACGCCGGTGTGCACGAGCCGCCGCTCGGCTTCTTCCGCGGGCTCGTGCTCGAGAAGGCGGGTGAGCACAAGGACCGGCTCGAGATCAAGCGCGGCGGCATCCTGCCCGTCGTCGAGCTCGCCCGGGTCCACGCCCTCGCGACGGGGTCGCCGGCCGTCAACACCCGCGCCCGGCTCGAGGCCGCCCGGCTCGCCGGGGTGATCGGCGACGAGCTCGCCGACGACCTGCGCGACGCCTTCGAGTTCATCGGCTACGTGCGGCTGCGCCACCAGTCCGCGCAGGTCCGGGACGGACGCCCGCCCGACAACTTCGTCGACCCCGCGACCCTGTCGAGCTTCGAGAAGCGCCACCTGCGCGAGGCCTTCGCGATCGTCCGGTCCGCGCAGCAGTCGCTCGGCCGCCGCCACCTCACGCAGTTCGTCTCGTGAGCGGGGCCCGGTGAGCCTGCTGCGCCGACCGGTCGCCGCGCGCCGCGAGCGCGCCCTGCGCCGGTGCGCCCCGGGGCCGCTCGCCGACCTGCTCGCCTCCCCGTCGCCGGAGCGGGACACCCCGCTGGAGCGCCTGCCGCTGCTCGCGGTCGACATCGAGACGACCGGCCTGGACCCGGTCCGCGACCGCGTGCTGGCGGTGGGCTGGGTGCCGGTCGACGGCGGCCGGGTCGACCTCGGCGGGGCCGGCGGCCACGTCGTCGCCGACGCGGGCGAGGTCGGCCGCAGTGCCACCGTCCACGGCATCACCGACGACGCGCTGGCCGCCGGGCTGCCGCTGGAGGACGTGCTCGGCGCGCTCCTGCGGGCGCTCGCCGGGCGGGTGCTGCTCGCGCACTTCGCGCGGATCGAGACGACCTTCCTCGGGGCGGCCTGCGAGCGGCGGTGGGGGGCCGGCCTCCCCGTCGAGGTCGTCGACACCTTCGAGCTGGAGCGCCGCGCGCGGGGCGGGGGGTGGGACGCCGCGTCCGAGCCCGGGGCGCTGCGGCTGTGGACCGCCCGCGCCCGCTACGGGCTGCCGGTCTACCGGGCCCACGAGGCGCTGACCGACGCCCTCGCCTGCGCCGAGCTCTACCTCGCCCAGCGGGCGCACCTCGACGAGGAGGCCCCGGAGACGACGACGACCCTCCGCCACGTCGTGGCGTGAGGGTCGGTCTGCGTGCTGCTGGGCCCCCGGTGGGTGCTCAGATGTGACGCGGGGTGGCGGACTGCGCGAGGAGGTAGATCTCGTGCGTCTCGCGGACGAGGTCGCGGTCGACCTGCCCGTCCCAGCCGCGCCCGGAGAGGCGGTTGGTGCGGAGGGTCTGCGCGAGGTGACGGGCCTTCTGGACGGAGAGCGATGCGGCGTTCATGGGTCCTATGTTCCGCCTCCTGACCGTGCAGCACAACGCGACTTTGCTTCAGAATCCCGCAGTATCGCTTAACATTGGTGCATGCTCGACCCGCACCGTCTCACGGTCTTCCGCTCGGTCGTCGCCAGCGGCTCGGTCCAGGCCGCCGCCGACAACCTCGGGCTCACCTCCTCGGCGGTCAGCCAGCACCTCGCGGCGCTCCAGCGCGAGACCGGGCTGACCCTCTTCCAGCGCTCGGGCCGGGGCATCGTGCCGACCGAGGCCGCCCTCGTCCTCGACGCCCAGAGCGACGAGGCGATGAGCCAGTGGAGCCGCCTCGAGCACGTCGTCTCGGACCTGCGCGACGGCCGGTCGGGGCGGCTGTCCATCGGCTACTTCGCGAGCGCCGGGTCGGCGTGGATGCCGAGCCTCGTGCGGCGGCTGACGACCGAGTTCCCCGACCTCGTCCTCGAGCTGCGGCTCAACGAGGTCGAGCAGCGCGGGCCGCGCCCGGACCTCGACCTGGCGATCGACCCGCCCGACACCCCGCTGCCCGCCGGCCTGCGCCGGGTCGACCTCACCGACGACCCGTTCGTCGCCGTGCTCCCGCGCGACCACCCGCTCGCCGGCGAGGCGCAGATCGCGCTGACCGACCTGCGCGGCGAGACGTGGGTGAGCAGCGACTACCCCCATGCCGTCGGCCACCGGCTGCTCGTGGCCGCGTGCGCGGCGGTCGGCCTGCGGCCCCGGTTCACCGTGCAGGCCCAGGACCACCACACGGCCATCGGCTTCGTGGCGGCCGGGGTCGGCGTCTCGGTGATGCCCGGCCTCGCCGCGCGGGGGCTGCCGCCATCGGTCGTGCGCGTCGACCTCGCCCCGCCGGCGCCGGTGCGCCACCTCTCGGCGGTCGTCCGGCAGCTGGGGGCCTCGAGCGCCCCGGCCGAGCGCGCGGTGCAGCTCCTCGAGGAGCTCATCTCGCACCCGGCCTGGTCGCCGCGGCGCCGCTCGGCCCGCTGAGCGGCGGCCCGGCCGCGGTCAGGGCCGGTCGGACCAGTAGAGGGCGCGGGCGGGACAGAACGTGAGGGCGCGGTCGCCGTCCGGGCGGGGGACCTGCGGGTCGTCGACGACGGGGTAGCCCCACTCGTCGAGGCGGACCCGCCCGGCGAGGAGGGTGGCGCACACCCCGTGGCCGGTGCAGGCGACCCGGTCTACCCGCAGGGCCGGTGCGGCGTCAGGCGTGGTGGGCACGGGCGAGGCTCCCTTCGGTGGGACAGGTCCCGACGGCGTGCGCGTCGAGGTGGGGGCCGAGCACCTGCAGCGCCGAGGCGGCGAAGCGCGAGACGCCGTCGGGGAAGCGGCAGGCGCCGCGGTCGGGGAGGAGGCCTGCGTGCCGGCGCACCTCGTGGGTGGCGGCCGGGCCGGGGTCGGCGAGGAGCCGGTCCCAGGCGCCGGCCAGCGCCGGCACGCCGAACATGCACGGCCCGCACTGCCCCGCGGTCTCGCCGGCCGCATACCGCAGGTACCCGGCGACGGTGCGGACGGGGCAGCGCTGCGGGTCGAGGAGGTCGAGGATGCCGGGCCCGAGGCTCGCGCCGACCCGGGCCAGGTCGTCGGAGGACCAGCGCAGGGCGCGCAGCCGGTGCAGCGGCACGAGGGCGCCCCCGAGCCCGCCGACGACGACGTGCTCGGCGCCGCGCGCGGGCTCGGCCGCCGCGAGGAGCTCGGCGAGGGGGGTGCCGGCCTGCGTCTCGAGGACGCCCGGCCAGGAGACCGCACCGGTCAGGGTGACCAGCCGGGGGCCCGGCTCGGCCTCGGTGCCGAACGACCGGAACCAGGTCGGGCCGTGCTCGGCGACCTGGGCGACGCGCCACACCGTCTCGGCGTTGAGGACGACGGTCGGCGGCACGCGGCGGCCGTCGGCGTCCCGGCCGCCGGTGACGAACGGCCGGCGCTTGGTCATCGGCCGGGCCAGGCCACCTTGCGCGGCCGAGACGAGGGCGCTCTCCTCCGAGGACACGTAGCGGCCGGGGACGTCGAGGACGTCGAGCCCGGCGGCGGTGAGGAGAGCGGCCGTCCGCGACCCGCGGTGGGCGGCGAAGCGGATGGTGCGGCGCCGGCCGGGCGCCACGAGGTGGGCGCCGCGCAGGAGCTCCTCGAGGTGGTGCTCGACGACGAACGCGTCCTTGGCGGCGCCGATCTCGCCGTCGCAGGCGTTGACGACGAGGTGCGCGCCGTGGTCGTGGGCGGCGTCGACCTTGACGCCGGTGCTGAAGGCGGCCCCGCCCCGGCCGGTCAGGCCGGCGGCGTGGAGGTCGTCGACGAGGCTCACGACCACTCACCCCCGAGGACGACGTCGCGGCGGGCGCGGTCGGCGTGCGTGGCGAGCAGCCGCCACAGGACGGCCACGACGCCGATGCCGCCGCACGCCACGGTGACGGCCCGCAGGCCCGGCTGGTCCGAGGTGCCGAGGGCGAGCCCGTGGACCAGGGCCGACGGCCACAGGGCGTAGGTGGCGCGGTGCACCCAGCGCCACACCCGCTCGGGCAGGCGCGGCCGCAGCCACGACGTGGCGGCGACGACGGCGAGGAGGTCGACCGCGAGGGTGCCGAGGCCGACCCAGAACGGCTCGTACCCGCTCGTGAAGGGCAGCACCGCCGACACCGCGTCGATGCTCACGTAGGTCTCGGCGACCGCCGTCGCGACGTGAGCCGTGACGAAGGTGAGCATCCCGAGGGAGAGCCAGCGGTGGACGGCCATGACGACGGTCGCGGAGCCGCCGTGGGGCCGGCGCCGGCCGGCCGTGACGACGCCGAGGACGACGACGGCCGTCAGCAGGGCGATGCTCGCCACGCCGGTCGCGCGCGAGAGGTACCAGAGCGCCTCGTTCACGAGGTCGCCTCCGTCGGGTCGGGCCAGCCGGGGGTCGTGACGACGGCGTGGCCGGTGTCGAGCCGGGCGGGCAGGCCGGTGCCGGCCAGCCAGGCGGGGGCGTCGTCGCCGAGCACGACGGCGGCGGTGGAGGCCGCGTTGGCCTCGAGGGCGCTCGCAGCGACCACGGTGACCTGGGCCCACGTGGCCGGGGCCGTGGCCCCGGTGCGGGGGTCGAGGACGTGGTGGCGGGTGCTGCCGTCGGCGACCGCCCAGGTGCGCCGCCGGGTCGAGCTCGTCGCGACCGCCTGGCCGCGCCGGAGGGCCAGGACCTGGACGACGTGGCCGTCAACGTCCTCGACGCCGACCCGCCAGCCCCCCTCCGGGGCCGGGCCGCCGACCGCGAGGTCGCCGCCCAGGTCGACGAGGAAGCCGCCGCGCAGCCGGGTCGCCAACCGGTCGGCGAGGACGTCGGCGGCGTGCGCCTTCGCGGTCGCCCCGAGGTCGAGCAGGCAGCCGGCGGGGACCTCGACGCGGTCGGTCGCCGGGTCGAGGTGGACGCTGCGCCAGCCGGGGACGGACGCCGCCGGCCGCAGGGGCGCGGTGCGGCCGCGAACGACGGCGAGGTCGGCGTCGTAGCCGGACGCGGCGACCGCCCGACCGACGGTCGGGTCGACGAGCCCGTCGGTGAGGCGGGCCGCGCGCAGGGCCGCCCGCAGGCTGCTCGCGAGGACGGGGGAGGCGACGAGGCCGGCCGGCCCGTGGGCCGCGGCGGCGGCGAGCCGGCTCACCTCCGAGTCGGGGCGGAAGCGCGAGGCCGCGCGGTCCAGCGCCGCGAGGTGGTCGCGCACGATCGCCTCGGCCTCGGCGAGGGCGACCGGCTCGGTCACGAGGAGGCGGACGGTCGTCCCGATCGCCTCGAGCTCGGCCACCGTCGGCGAGGTGAGGGTCGACGGGGCGGGGGGCACGGCGGGCGCCTCAGGACCCGTGGGTCGTCGACTGCGACGACCCGCTGCTGCCGGAGACCCCGCCGGGGGAGGAGAACCCGGAGGTCCCGGAGGAGCTGCTGCTCGAGCCGGACGAGGTGCTCGAGCCGGACGAGCCCGACGAGCCGTCGTCGGAGGAGCCGGTCGTCGCCGCGCTCGCGGTGGTGGTCGTCGTCGCGGTCGCCAGGTGGTAGCCGGCGACCCCGGTCGTCAGGGCCGCCGCGGCGACGGCGCCGGCCGTCCAGGCCTTGGCCTGTTGCAGGGCACGAGGGGTGGTACGCATGGTGGTCGCCTCCGGGGTCGGGACGTGCTGACCCCTCGACGGTCCGCCCCGGCGCTGTGGCGGACCTGTGCGACCTCGATGGCTCCTCTGTGCCCTGCCGGCGGGTCAGGCGCGGGGCGCGACCGGCTCGCGCTCCGCGGCGTCGGTGGTGCCGGTCGGCGCGTGCCGGGCGTCCTCCTGCGCGAGGTGGTCGGCCAGCCTGACGCCCTCGACGTCGAGGTCGGGCAGCAGCCGGTCGAGCCAGCGCGGCATCCACCAGGCGCGCTCGCCGAGGAGGTGCATGACGGCGGGCGTCAGCGTCATCCGGACGACGAACGCGTCGACGAGGACGCCGACCGCGAGACCGAAGCCGATCGGCCGGACCATCACGAGGTGGCTGTAGGCGAAGCCGAGGAAGACCGACGTCATGATGACCGCCGCTGCCGTGACGACCTTGACGCCGTGGACGAAGCCGGACCGCACCGCGGTGCGGGCGTCCTCGCCGTGGGAGTGCGCCTCGTGCATGCCCGAGACGAGGAACATCTGGTAGTCCATCGCGAGCCCGAAGAGCACGCCGATGAGGATGATCGGCATGAACGACAGGATCGGGCCGGGCTGTGTCACACCGAACCACGACCCGAGCCAGCCCCACTGGTGAACCGCGACGGTCGCTCCGAAGGCCGCCGCCACGGAGAGCAGGAACCCGCCGGTGGCGACGAGCGGCACGACGACCGAGCGGAAGACGACCATGAGGATGAGCAGGGAGAGCCCGACGACGACGGTCAGGTAGAAGGGCAGTGCCCCCTGGAGCCGGTCGGAGATCTCGATGTTCGCCACCGTCTGCCCGGTGAGGCCGATCTCGATGCCGTCGTGGCGCTCGAGGAGCGAGGCGGTGCGGCGGATGCCGTCGATGGTGGCCGGCGTTCCCTCGTCGGCCGGGCCGGTGCTCGGGACGACCTGGAACGCGAGCGTCTCCTTGTCCTCGCTCACGCCGAAGGGCACGACGCTGACGACACCGTCGACCCCGCGCAGCGCCGAGGCGATCGTGGCCTGCGCGTCGAGGACCTGCGCGTCGGTGCGCGTGCCGTCGACGGCGGGCAGCTCGGCGACGGCGACGACGGGGCCGTTCATCCCCGGGCCGAGCTCGTCGGCGACCGCGGTGTAGGCCGTGTACGCGCTGGACCCGGTCGGCTCGCTGCCGCCGTCGGGGAGGCCGAGGCGCATGTCGAGGGCGGGCACGGCCATGACGCCGACGAGCGCGACGACCCCGAGGACGGTGAGCCACGGGTGACGGGTGACCGCCGAGACGTACCAGGCGCCGTGCTCCTCGGGCCGGTCGCTCGCGGCGTCGGCGCGGCTCGTGGCATCCCCCGGCGTCGCGAACCCGGCCTTGCGCCAGGCCCGTCGGGAGACCACGCGGGTGCCCATGAGGCTCATGACGGCCGGCGCGACGGTGACCGCGACGAGCACCGAGACGGCGACCGTGGCGGCCGCGACGAGGCCCATCTCGGCGAGGATCGGGATGCCCGAGAGCACGAGGGCGGCGAGCGCGATGACGACGGTGGCGCCGGCGAAGGTGACGGCCGAGCCGGCGGTCGCGACCGAGCGGGCCACCGACTCGCGCAGCGGCGTGCCGTGGAGGATGTTCGCGCGGTGCCGGTTGACGATGAAGAGGGCGTAGTCGATGCCCACCGCGAGGCCGAGCATGAGCGCGAGCGCCGGGGTCGTCGTGTTGAGCTCGACGAAGGCCGTCATCGCCATCGCGCCGCCGAGGCCGACGCCGACGCCGAGGAGCGCGACGAGCAGGGGCAGGCCGGCCGCGACGAGGCTGCCGAGCACGAGCACGAGGACGAGGAGCGCGACGGCGAGGCCGAGGATCTCGCCGGGGCCGATGAACTCCAGCGCCTGGGTGATCTCGACGCTGTAGCTCGGGGTGATGCCGGCGGCCTCGAGGATCGGGTCGCCCTTCTCGGGGATGAGCGCACGGTCCTCCGGCGGGATCGACTGCGCGTTGTCGTCGAACTGCACCTGGATGACGGCGTAGCGGCCGTCCTCGCTGAGCAGCCGGGTCCCGGCGGAGGCGTCGGCGACGGTCTTGCCGTCGGCGTACTGCGCCTCGCCGGCGAGGAGCTGCTCGCGGGCGTCGGCGAGCTTCTGCTCGCCCTCGGCGACCTGCTGCCGACCGGCCTCGACCTGCGCGCGCAGGTCGGCGGTCGCCTGCCCCTCGGGGTCGGTCTTCTCGAGCTGCGCGAGGAACGACTCGCCGCCCGCGAGCCGGCCCTTGGCGTCGGCGAGCTGCTGCGTGCCGCTCTCGAGCTGCGCGCGGCCCTCGTCGAGCTGCTTCTTGCTGTCGGCGAGCTTCTGCGCCGACTCGTCGAGCTGCTGCTGCGAGGCGAAGGGGTCGACGACGCGCTCGACGTGGGGGACCGTCTTCCAGGCGTCCATCGCCTCCGTCACGGCCTGCTTCTGCGCGTCGGTGAACGAGCCGGAGTCGCTCTCGAGCACGACCCGTCCGAAACCGCCTGCGGCCGCGGGGATCTCGGTGCCCAGGCGCTGGACCACGCGCTCGAACTCGGTGCCGGGGATGGACACCTGGCTCGTGAGCGGCGTGCCGACGGTGCCGGCGAGCGTGCCGGCGACGGCGAGGACGGCGACCCAGGCGGCGAGCACGCGCCAGGCGTGAGCGGCGCACCAGCGGCCGAGGCGGTACAGGGCGGTGGACATGCGGGCCTCCGGGGCGGGAGAGGGTCGGGCGGCGGTGGGTCAGGCGGGGCGGACGGCGGTGTCCGGGAGGGCAGGACGGGAGAGGCTGTGCAGGGCGGCGGCGAACATCGCGAGGAAGCCCGGGGCGTCGGTGTCGGTGGGCTCGGTGACGGCGTGGCGGGCCCAGACCCGCAGGGCGGCCTCACCGGCGCCGACGACGGTGCTCGCGAGGGTGGCGACCTCGAGCTCGGTCGGGCCCGGCCCGAGGCGCTCGCGCAGCCAGGCCTCGAACCAGTCGAGCCAGGCGTGCAGCTCGGCGAGGATGAGGCCCTTGGCGTGCGGGGAGGCCTCGCCGGCGGCGGCGAGGGCGCCGATGCGCTGGACGAGCTCGAGGTCGGAGGGGTCGTCGACGACCGAGAGGAGGGAGTCGCGGACCGGCTCGCCGGCCGGGCGGTCCTCGAGGCGGCGGCTCAGCGAGGCGAAGAACTCCGCGACGCTCGCGGTGAGCACCGACTCCACGGAGGGGAAGTAGTTGAAGAAGGTGCGGCGCGAGACCCCGGCGCGGTCGGCGACGGCCTCGGCGGTCACCGCGTCGACGCCCTCGTCCCGGACGATCTGGTACGCCGCGAGGGCGAGGTCGTGGCGGGTCCGCTCGCGCTTGCGGTCGCGCAGCGAGGTCGTCACGCAGGTCGCTCGGCTCACCGGACCAGCGTAGGCACTCGTTGCACGCCGGTGCAAATCTGCACCCCCATGCATTCGACAACCCTTCCCGCCCGGCGCCTCACCTTTTCGGGGTCACCCCATCCGCGAACGCGGGTGAAACCGCCGGGAAAGGCCGGCGTGTTCACACACGTTCGCGAAGAGACGGGAGGAGCGGCGGGGCGGGGTCAGGTGGTGCGGGTCAGGCGGTCGACGGCCCGGCGGGCGGCGGTGGCGGCGTCCTGCGCGGTGCGCTCGTCGCGGGTGCTCGCGAGCTGCGCCCGGCGGGCGTCGTGCTCGACCTCGGAGGATGCCGTCAGCTGGTCCTCGAGGTCGGCCACGGCGGCGCGGGCCTGCGCCAGGCGCGCCGCGACCTCCTCCCGACGGCGCGCGGCCGAGGTCGCCCGTCGCCGGGCGTCCTCCGCGGCCACGCGGGCCTGCTCCAGCGCGCCCTCCGCCCGCTCGGCCGCCGTGCGCGCTGCCGCGAGCGCGGCCTCGTCGCGCGCCGCCCGGTCGGCGGTCGCCGCCCGCCGCGCCGGCGGGGTGTCGGCCCCCAGCGCGACGACCCGCGAGAGGTCGACGGGCTCGAGGCCGCTCGCGCTGACGGTGTCGACCATCCGCCCCGTCGCGAGGGCCGACCCGACCCCGGCGTCGACCATCGCCGAGCGCAGCGTCTCCTCGACCGCCCCGACGACCGCGGCGGACACCGGCTTCCCCTCACCACGCACCGCGTCGACCGCCTGCCGGGCCACCGCCCGGGTCAGCTCGCGCCGCTGGGCGTCGAGGGCGCGCAGCTCGGCGGCCGCCAGCGTGCCCTGCGCCGCCCGCAGCCGGGCGCCGAGCTCGAGCACGCCCTCCACCTGCTCCGGGTCGTCGCGGACCAGCCGGTTGAGCACCCACGCCCCGGCCGTCGGCTTGCGCAGCGTGCGCAGGCGCGCGGCCAGCTCCGCGTCACCGGACGACTTCGCCTCCGCCGCAGCCGCGTTGCGGGCCGCGGTGAACTCCTCCGGCAGCAGGCCGTAGAGCTCGTCGGCGACGTCCTCGATGCTCACCCGCCCATCGTCGCAGCCGGAGCACCGGCCGGCACGCGGCTCAGCCGCCGAGCGACCCGACGGCCCGGGCGACGATCAGCAGCGACACGAGGAGCGCCGCGGTCGCCTGGCTGGCCATGAGCAGCTTGGCCCGGGTGCTCAGCGGCATCGTGTCAGTCGGGCTGAACGCGCTCGAGTTCGTCACCGACACGTAGAGGTAGTCGACGAACAGCGGCACCCATCCGCTCGTGCGGCTCGACGACACCGCGACCTCCGCGACGGTGTCGTGGTCCTCGTCCTGCGAGAAGCGCCAGTCGGCGGGCGGCAGCCGGTCGCGGCGCTCCCGGTGCCGGGCGACCGGGCCGCCGCGGTCGAGCTCCCAGTAGAGGAGCGCGTAGCCGACGACGCCGGTGAGCCACACCTGCATCCCGCCGAGCAGCAGGCCTCCGGGGTCGGCCGACGAGTCCGAGAGCGTCGCCACGAGCATCCCGAGCGCGACGAGGTTGCTGAGGATGACGACGCACGCCAGCCCGACCGACACCCACCGCGACCACCGCGTCCGCCGGACGAGGCGTACCGGGTTGACGAGGACGAGCGACAGGAGCAGCAGCACCTCGACCGCGGGGATGGCCAGGCGCGGCCCGACGAGCAGCGGCTGCGGCAGCAGCGCGTACGTGACGATGGCGACGAGGACCGCCACCGCCGGCGGCAGGCGGTGCTCGCCCTCGCCCGCCCGGCGGTGCTCGAGCTCGGCGTCCAGGTCGTCGTGCGCCATCTCCGGACCGTATCGCCGCATGCCGGTGCCCGGGCGGGCTGCAGCCGCACCGACCCCGCGCGGAGGACCGACCGCCGGAGCCGGGCGGGCCGGTCGTGGGACGCTGGGGGACATGGCCGACAGCCCCAGCACCGACCGCCGCGCCGACGCCCTCCTCCGGCGGATCCGCGAGTCCGTCATCGGGGAGGACCACGTGATGCAGACCCCGTACGGCCCGCGCCGCGTGACGTACGCCGACTACACCGCGAGCGGTCGCGCGCTGTCGTTCATCGAGGACTTCCTGCGCGACGAGGTCCTGCCCGCGTACGCCAACACGCACACCGAGTCCAGCGGCACGGGCCTGCAGACCACCCGGCTGCGGGAGGATGCCCGCCGGATCATCCACGACGCCGTCCACGGGGACGACGACACCGTCGTGGTCTTCGCCGGGTCGGGCTGCACCGGCGCGATCGACAAGCTCGTCGGGGTCCTCGGCCTGCGCGTCCCGAGCGCCCTCGAGGACCGATGGCACCTGACCGACGCGATCCCGGCCGAGGCGCGGCCGGTCGTGTTCATCGGGCCGTACGAGCACCACAGCAACGAGATCCCGTGGCGCGAGACGATCGCCGACGTCGTGACCATCCGCGAGGACGCCGACGGACGTATCGACGCGACCCACCTCGAGGCGCGCCTCGCCGAGCACGCCGGCCGGCCGCTGCTCATCGGGTCCTTCAGCGCGGCGAGCAACGTCACCGGCATCGTCAGCGACACCCATGGCATCTCCGCGCTGCTGCACCGGCACGGCGCGCTCGCGTTCTGGGACTTCGCCGCCGCCGGCCCGTACGTCGACATCGAGATGACCGCGCCGGGCGACGGTGACCCGCTGGCGTACAAGGACGCGATCTTCCTCTCGCCGCACAAGTTCATCGGCGGCCCCTCGACCCCCGGCGTCCTCGTCGCCCGCCGCGAGCTCTTCGCCAACCGCGTGCCGGTGACCCCCGGCGGCGGCACGGTCGCGTACGTCAACCCCGAGGACCACGCCTACCTCCCCGACCCCGCGCACCGCGAGGAGGGGGGCACGCCGGCGATCATCGAGTCGATCCGCGCCGGGCTCGTCTTCCAGCTCAAGGAGGCCGTCGGCGTCGACACCATCCGCGCCCGGGAGGAGCGCTTCCTCGAGCGGGCCGTCACCGCCTGGCGCGACGAGCCGGCGCTGGAGATCCTCGGCAACCTCGAGCTGAAGCGGCTCTCTATCGTCTCGTTCGTCGTCCGCTCCCCCTCGGGCAGCCACCTGCACCACAACTACGTCGTCGCGCTGCTCAACGACCTCTTCGGCATCCAGTCCCGCGGGGGATGCTCGTGCGCCGGCCCCTACGGCCACCGGCTGCTCGGCATCGACCTCGAGCGCAGCCACGAGTTCGAGCGCGAGATCACCGGCGGCTGCGAGGGCATCAAGCCCGGCTGGGTCCGGGTGAACTTCAACTACTTCCTGTCCGACGCGGTCGCCGACTACGTCGTCGAGGCGGTCCGGATGGTCGCCCGCGACGGCTGGCGCCTGCTCGGCGACTACACGTTCTGCCCGGAGACCGGGATGTGGCGCCACCGCCGCGGCGTCGTCGAGCCGCCGGTGCGCCTGGCCGACGTCGTCTACGGCGACGACGGCTCGGTGACGATGCCGGCCTCGGACGCGCGCGGCGGCGAGGAGATGCTCGCCGAGCACCTGCGCGAGGCCGCCGCGGTGCTGGCCGCGGCCGACGCGCCGGACCTCGGCCGGCCGGACCACCACGTCTCGGCCGACTTCGAGCACCTGCGCTGGTTCGACCTGCCCGACGGCGTCGTCGTCCGGGCCTGAGCCCGACCCCGCCTCGTCAGAGGGTGCGGGTGGCGGTGACGGCGCCGGCGTCGAGCGGGCCGTAGAGGTGCGGGAACTGCTCGTCGGTGCCCTCGGGCGCCTCCCACCGCACCGGTGAGCTGAGCCGCTGGGGGTCGATGGTCAGCAGGACGAGCTCGTCGTCGACGTCGGCGTAGAACCGTTCCAGGACACCGGGCCACTGCTCGCTCGTCGAGAGGTGGATGAAGCCCACCTCGCCGAGGGAGAGGCCCTGCGTCGACTGCTCGTAGCGTCCGATCGCGCGGGCCTTCTCCCACTGCTCGGCGTGGGCGATGTGGAAGAGGTCGTCGGTCACGGCAGCAGGGTGCCACGAGTCGGCGGCGTCGGCCCGTCGGGGAGGCGTAGGGTCCGGCGGGTGAGCCAGCGCACGCGCCCCGCGACCCGTGACGACGTCCCCGCCATCCAGCGGATGGTCCACGCCCTCGCCGAGTACGAGCGCGAGCCGGACGCCGTCGAGTCCACCGAGCGGCACGTCCTCGAGGCGCTCTTTCCCGACGGCGGCGCCACCTCGACCTTCGCGCACGTCGCCGAGGTCGACGGCGAGGTCGTCGGGATGGCCGTCTGGTTCCTCAGCTACTCGACGTGGACCGGCCGCCACGGCATCTGGCTCGAGGACCTCTGGGTCGACCCGGCGCACCGCGGCTCGGGGCTCGGCAAGGAGCTGCTCGCCGCGCTGGCGCAGGTGTGCGTCGAACGGGACTACCGCCGCTTGGAGTGGTGGGTCCTCAACTGGAACACCCCGAGCATCGGCTTCTACGAGTCCATCGGGGCCGTGGCGCAGGGCGAGTGGACGACCTACCGGCTCGACGGTGCCGCGCTGGCCGCCCTCGCCGCCGGCTGACCGGCCGGGGTCGGTCCGCCCGACCCCGGCCGGCCACTCAGGGGCTCAGTACCAGGGCGTCCACGCGGCGTAGACCGTGTTGGTCGCACCGTTGGGGTCGATGATCCCGCGGGCGCGCGCCTTGAGCGGGTCCTTGTCCCAGAGCATCGTCGTGTAGCAGTCCTGCCCGCCCTCGGGCGTGTAGCAGGTGGGCGAGTGCTTGCCGTCGCTGCGCGCGACGTAGCCCTGGGGGACGTACGTCTGGTTCGCGACGGGCTTGACCCCGTGGACGTGGGCCCACGCCGCGTGGCAGTGCACGGAGTACATGAGGTCGACGTACCCCCGGGCGTTGCCGGAGCCGTCGCGGATGATGGTGTGGTAGATGACCTGCTGGTCGGCGCGGCAGCCGACGTCGCGCGGGTGCTTGCCGTTGACGTCGCCGGGGCCGATGGCGGCGAAGGCCGGGGCGGCGGCTCCGACGGCGGTGCCGACGGCGAGCAGTGCGGCGGCCGCGAGGCGGCCGGTCCTGGTGCGGCGGGTCCTTGTCCCACACCATCGTCGACCAGCAGTCCTGGCTCCCGAGCGCGGCGCCGCACGTGGGTGACTGCTTGCCGTCGTTGCGCTCGACCTTCGCGTGCGCGACGTAGGTCTGCCCCTGGTTCGGGCGCGTGGAGTGGGCGTGGGCCCAGGCGGCGTGGCAGTGAACGGAGTACATGAGGTCGACGTAGCCGATCGTGTTGCCGGCGTTGTCGTGGAGGAGCTTGTGGTAGATCGTCTGCTGGTCGGCGCGGCAGCCGGCCTCGGACGGGTGCTTGCCGTTGACATCGCCGGGGCCGATGGCGGCGAAGGCCGGGGCGGCGGCTCCGACGGCGGTGCCGACGGCGAGCAGTGCGGCGGCCGCGAGGCGGCCGGTCCTGGTGCGGGGTGAGCAGCTGGTCGACGGGTGCGTGGTCGTCGGTGAGGACCGGTGAGTCGCCCACCCACGCCTCCAGGGCGACGCCGTCGATGACCACCCAGTCGAGGTCGCGGGCGGCGATGGCCGCCCGCCACCCGGCGACGTCGATCGGTGCGGCGGAAGCGAGCACGACGAGGTTCCCGCCCCCCTCGCCCCGGGTGGCCGCCGGCGTCGCGGCGAGTGCCACGTGGTCGAACACCGTGCCGAGCGTGCGGACCTCGGCCCGGGCGAAGCCCAGCGGCTCGTGGTCGATGAGGTTGGCGGCGTAGAGCCCGTCGTCGGTCAGCACGCGGCGGACGTCGGTCAGCGCCTCGCGCGTCGTCAGGTGCCACGGCACGCTGACGCCCCCGAACGCGTCGCCGACGACGAGGTCGAGCGTGCCGGACCCCACGGCGCGCAGACCGACCCGGGCGTCCTCCACGCGCACCCGCAGGTCGGGCCCGGTCCGCAGGCCGAGGCGCTCGGTGTCGAGGGCGACGACCCCGGGGTCGATCTCGGAGACCGTCCTCACCGTCCCCGGGCGCTCGGCGGCGAGGAACCGCGGCAGGGTCAGGCCGCCCCCGCCGAGGTGGTGGGCGCGGACGGCGCCGTCGGGCAGCTGGCTCGCGGTCGCGGCGGCGAGGGCCTTGACGTAGGCGAACTCGAGCCTCGTGGGGTCGGCGAGGTCGACGGTCGAGTGGCGCAGGTCGTCGAGGACGAGCACCCGCTCGGTCGGCCGCTCGGGGTCGCTCGTGACGACCGCGCAGTGGTACTTCGTCTCGACGTCGCAGCCGCTCGGCGCGAGCGCGGCGCCCAGCCCGCCGACGACCGTGACGACGGCGGCCGTGCCGGCGAGCCCGCGGCGCGACCCCGCCTCGACGACGACTCCGCCGACGACGAACAGCACGCCGAGCCCGACCATGATCCAGGTGACCGGCACCCGCGAGACGAGGACGAAGCCGGTGAGGACCGTGCCGAGGATGGCCCCCGCCGTGCCGAGCCCGGACAGTCGGCCGACGACCGAGCCCGTCTCCTCGAGCGTCGACAGGCGCAGCGCGGTGACGACCGGATGGACCGCCGACAGCAGCGCCCCCGGCACGATGATCGACCCGCCCGCGGCCACGAGGAGGAACGCGCCCCCGGCCAGCCCTGCGGCGCCGCGCACGAGGAACGGCGTCGCGGCGACGACGGCGCCCGACACGACGAGCAGCAGCCCGAGCACCGCCCGGCCGTCGTGCTCGTCGGCCCACCGCCCGCCGAGCCACGACCCCGCCGCGATGGCGGCGAGCGCGAGGCCGATGACGAGCGTGCTCGTCTCGAGGGTGAGGCCGAGGTGCGGTGCGAGCAGCCGCAGCGACACGATCTCGACGACGAGCACCGCTGCGGAGCAGCCGAACACGAGCGCGACGGCCGTGCGCGCACCGATCCGCGGCTCGCGCCGGTCGGACTTCCTCACGCCGACGGGACGTTCGCCTCGAGCTCGGCCAACCACGCGGCGGCGACGGCGTCCGACGGCATCCGCCAGTCACCGCGCGGCGAGAGCGACCCGCCGGCGACGACCTTCGGCCCGTTGGGGATCGCCGAGCGCTTGAACTGGTTCTGGAAGAACCGGCGCAGGAAGACGCCCATCCACTGCCGGATCGCCGGCAGCTCGTGTGCGACGCGGTCTCGCTCGGGGTAGCCGGCCGGCCAGGCCCCGGCGGAGGCGTCGCTCCACGCGTGCTCGGCGAGGAAGGCGATCTTGCTCGGCCGGTACCCCCAGCGCAGGACGTGGAAGAGCGTGAAGTCGTGGAGGCCGTAGGGGCCGATGGTGTCCTGGGTCGACTGGATCTTCTCGCCCTCGCGCGCCGGCACGAGCTCGGGGCTGATCTCGGTGTCGAGGATGGCCAGCAGCGTCTCGTCCGCCCCGGCGTCCCCGAGCTCGCCGTGCGAGACGACCCAGCGGATGAGGTGCTGGATCAACGTCTTCGGAACGCCGGCGTTGACGCCGTAGTGCGACATCTGGTCGCCGACGCCGTACGTGCACCAGCCCAGCGCGAGCTCGCTGAGGTCGCCGGTGCCGAGGACGATGCCGCCGCGCTGGTTGGCGGCGCGGAAGAGGACGTCGGTGCGCAGCCCGGCCTGGACGTTCTCGAACGTCACGTCGTACACCGGCTCGCCGTCGCCGGCGGGGTGGCCGAGGGCCTTGAGCATCTGCGTGGCGAGCGGCCGGATGTCGACCTCCTCCCACTCGATGCCGAGCGCCTCCATGAGCGCGACCGCGTTGCTCTTCGTCCCGGCGCTCGTCGCGAAGCCGGGCATCGTCAGGCCGAGGACGTGGGTGCGGGGCAGGCCGAGCCGGTCGCAGGCCTTGACCGCGACGATGAGCGCGTGCGTCGAGTCCAGGCCGCCCGAGACGCCGATGACGATGCGCGGCAACCGGGCCGGGTCTCCGCCGCCGATCGAGCGCATCCGCTGCTCGAGCCCGGAGACCTGGATGTTGTACGCCTCGTAGCAGTCCTGGGCCAGGCGCGACTCGTCGTCGGGCACGAACGGGAACCGGTCGACGACGCGGCGCAGCCCGAGGTCGCCGGCGGGCGGCCGCAGCCGGAACGGGACGACGCGGAAGCCGGACTCGTCAGCGGCGTACGCGGAGGCGTTGTCGTCGAAGGAGCCGACGCGCATCCGCTCCTGGCGCAGCCGGTCGAGGTCGACGTCGACGACGGTGCGCCGCGGGCCGTCGGGGAACCGCTCGCTCGCGCCGAGCAGCTCGCCGAGCTCGTAGGCCATCGTCATGCCGTCCCACGAGAGGTCGGTGCTCGACTCGCCCGCGCTCGCGGCCGCGTAGAGGTAGGCGGCGTCGCAGCGGGCGCTGGCGCTGCGGGCGAGGAGGTGGCGGTCCTCGGCGCGGCCGACGGTGATGGGGGAGGCCGACAGGTTGAGCAGCACCGTGGCGCCGGCGAGGGCGGCCTCGTGGCTCGGCGGCACCGGCACCCAGAGGTCCTCGCAGACCTCGGCGTGGACGACGAGCCCCGGCACGTCGTCGGCGGTGAAGAGCAGGTCCGGCCCGAAAGGGACCTCGCCGTCGACGTCGGAGCCGGGCCACTGCGGCCGGACGAGGTTCTGGCCCTCCTGCCCGGTGCCCGCGGCGAACCAGCGCTTCTCGTAGAACTCGCGGTACGTCGGGAGGTAGGACTTCGGGGCGACGCCGAGCACCTCACCGCGGTGGATGACGACCGCGCAGTTGTAGAGCCGGTTCGCGTGCCGCAGCGGCGCTCCCACGACGACGACGGGGGTGAGGCCGACGGTCGCCTCGGCGAGCGACACGACCGCGCGGTCGACCGCGTCGAGGAGGACGTCCTGGAGGAACAGGTCGTCGACGGCGTACCCGGAGAGGGAGAGCTCGGGGAAGAGCGCCACCGCCACGCCGTCGTCGTGGCAGGCCCGCACCTGCTCCCCGATGCGCCGCGCGTTCTCCGCGGGGTCGGCGAGGGCGACGGGCAGGGTGCACGCCGCGACCCGGGCGAACCCCTGGGCGTAGACGTTCCGGAACTCCATGACCCGAGGCTAGTCGGCGCGCGCCGCCGCCGGCCGCGGGTCAGTCGGCGAGGACGACCGCCTGCATGAAGCGCGTGGCGGACTCGACGAGCTCGTCGAGGGCGGTGTCGTCGGGGGCCTCGAGGGCGCGCAGGGCGACCTCGTTGAGCCCACCGACGACGCAGACCGCCTCGAGGTGGCTGAGCCGGCGGACGGCCGTGCCGGCCTCGCGGGCCTGGTCGAGCATCCGCAGGAGGGTGTCGGCGTGGCGGTCGACGACCTCCTGCCGGGCCGCGACCCCGCGCTCGCCGATCGTCTGGACGTCGACGACGTGCGCGCGGCCGAGCGCACGGTCCTCGGTGACGTAGGTGAGGAAGGCGCGCGCGGCGTCCTGGAGCTGCACCGTGGCGGGGGTGGCGCCGGGGGAGAGCGCGGCGTCGACGGCGTCCATCAGCTCGCCGCTGCGGGTGCGGTAGAGCGCGAGGAAGCACTCCTCCTTGTCGTCGAAGTGCTCGTAGAAGGTGCGCTTCGAGGTGCCGGCGAGGCGCGCGACGTCGGCGATCGTCGTCGCCGCGAGGCCCTTGTCGGCGACCGCGGCGGCGAGCCCGGCCTCGAGGCGCTCGCGCACCGGTCGGGTGCGGTCGAGGCCCGGGACGGCGGTGGTGGAGGTGCGGCTCATGCTGGTACTGTATCGTACCAACGAAGCCGGTACCAGTCGGTACCACCCGTTCCCAGCCCAGGAGCATCCTCGTGCAGCTCACCGCCGACGCCGTCGCGGTCGCCGGGACGCGCAGTCCCCTCGTGCGGCCGACGTCCTTCACCGCGCCGCCCTCCCACGTCACGCCGGTGGCCGGCGACCCCGGCTACGGCCAGGTCGCCCTCGCCCTCGCCCTCGGCGGCCGGATGCCGGTGGCGGCGGGGAGCGTCCTCCTCGACGGCCTGGACGACGCCGCGCGGCTGCGCCGGCACGTCGCCCTCGTCGACGTCCCCGAGGTCTCCGCCCCCGAGGACGGGCTCGCCGTGCACCACGTCGTCTCCGAGGAGCTCGCCTTCGCCGGACGCCCCTCCGGTCGTGCGGCGGTCGCCGAGTTCCTCGACCGGCACGGCGTGCTCGCCGCGGCGGACGAGCCGTTCGAGCGGCTCGCCGCGCAGGAGCGCGTCCGGGTGCTCACCTCCGCCGCCGCCGAGCGTGCGGCCACCCGGGTCCTCGTCGTCACCAACCCCGATCGCCGCGGCGGTGACCCCCGCCTGTGGTGGCCGATCCTCACGGCGCACGCCGCGTCCGGCCTCACCGTCGTCGTCCAGATGACCCACGCGACGATGCGCCAGCTCGGGCTCGTCGTGCGGGCCGAGCTCGGCTCGACCGAGGAGGTGGCCGCGTGACCGCGCTGCGCCTCGCCCTCACCGAGCTGCGCCGCATCGGCGCCAGCCGGGTCGGCCGCCTCGCGCTCGTCGCGATGGTCCTCGTGCCGTCGATCTACGGCGGTCTCTACCTCTACGCGAACGACGACCCCTACGGCCGCCTCAGCGAGGTGCCGGCGGCCCTCGTCGTCGAGGACGAGGGCACGACCCTCTCCGGCGGCGAGCGGCTCCAGGTCGGCGACCAGGTCGCCCAGGAGCTCCTCGACAAGAAGACCTTCGACTGGGCGAAGGTCAGCCGCCAGCGCGCGGACTCCGGTCTGCGCGACGGCGACTACGACCTCGTACTCGTCCTCCCGAAGGACTTCTCCACCGACCTCGCGAGCAGCGCGACGAACGACCCGCGGCAGGCCCGGCTCGAGATCCGCACGAACGACGCGAACAACTACCTGGCCCGCACCATCGCGAACACGCTCGTCAGCCAGGTCACCGCCTCGGTGGCCGAGCAGGTCAGCAGTACCGCCGCCAGCCGCTTCCTCGAGGGCTTCTCCGACATCCACGCCCAGGTCGTCGACGCCGCCGACGGCGCGCAGCAGCTGGCCGACGGCGCGCAGAAGGCGTCCACCGGTGCGGGCGACCTCGCCGACGGCGCCGACCAGCTGCTCGCCGGGCAGAAGAAGCTCTCCGCCGGCGCGAGCGACCTCGCCGACGGCGCCGGCGCGCTGAGCTCCGGGCTCGAGACGCTGCGTTCGAGCACCTCCTCCCTGCCGAGCCAGACGAAGCAGCTCGCCGACGGTGCGCGGCAGGTGAGCGACGGCGACGCGAAGGTCGCCGCCGCCGGCCGGCAGGTCGCGGACGCCGCCGACACCCTCCTCGGCGACCTCACCGCCACGCGGGGGCAGCTCGCCGACGACCTCGCCGCGGCCGGACTCACCGACGAGCAGGTGCAGACCGTCCTCGAGCGGGTCGACGCCCTCTCCGGGCCGGTCACCGACGCGAACGCGAAGGTCCAGTCGACCGCCGACGACCTCGACGCCCTCGCCTCCGGCGCCGACCGTGTCGCCGACGGCGCCGAGCAGCTCGCCGCCGCGGCGCCGCGCCTCAGCCAGGGCATCGCCGACGCCGCCAGCGGCAGCGCGACGCTCTCGTCGGGCGCGCAGCAGCTGGCCGCCGGTGAGCGGGAGGCGGTCTCGGGCACCTCGCGCCTGGCCACCGGCGCGCACGACCTCGACGACGGTCTCGGCGACCTGTCCTCCGGCGCGACGAAGCTCGCCGACGGCCTCGCGAAGGGCGTCGACGACATCCCCGACCCCTCGGCCGAGCAGCGCAAGGCGATGGCGCAGACGATTGGCAGCCCCGTCGCGGTCGACCGCGACGCCGAGGCCGCCGCGGCCAGCTACGGCGCGGGCCTCGCCCCGTTCTTCATGAGCCTCGGGCTGTGGATCGGCGGGTTCGTCCTCTTCACCCGGATGCGCGCCCTCTCGTCACGGGCCCTGGCCGCCGGGCAGCCCGCGTGGCGGGTGGCCCTCGGGGGCTGGCTCGCGCCGGCGCTGCTCGGCGGGGCGCAGGCGCTCGTGGCCTTCGGCGTCGTCGCGCTCGGTGTCGGCATCGACGTGGCGCACCCGGTCCTGCTGGGGCTGTTCATGGTCGGGGTGTCCGCGGCCTTCATCGCCGTCATCCACGTGCTCATGGCGCGGTTCGGTGTCGTCGGCCAGTTCATGGCCCTCGTGCTCATGGTGCTCCAGCTCGTGAGCGCCGGCGGCACCTTCCCCTGGCAGACCCTGCCGGCGCCGCTGCACCCCCTGCATCACGTGCTGCCGATGGGCTACGCGGTCGACGGCGTCCGGCGGCTCATGTACGGCGGGCCGATGGCGCCGCTCGCGCTCGACGTCGCCGTCGTCGGCGGGTGGGGCCTGGCCGCGCTCGCGCTCGCGGCGCTCGCCGCGCGTCGCGCCGGGACGTGGACCGCGGCCCGGGTCAAGCCCGAGCTCGTCGCCTGACCCGGGCCGCTGCTGCCCGCCCCCGGACGTGGCCGGACCCGCCGGTGGTCACCGGCGGGTCCACACGCGGTCGCGGGGAGGGGGTCCGTCAGTCGGAGTCGCCGCCGCCCTGGGCCGGCTGGGAGCCCACGCCGCTCCAGACGGCCTTGGCCCCCGAGTGGCCGACGAGGACGACGTCGACGGTGAGGCCGACGGCGGCCAGCACCCCGACGACGAGGAGGATGCGCAGCGCCCCCGAGGCCTTGCGCGGGCCGTCCGCGACCTCGCGCGGCGTCCGCTTCCACAGGAGGTAGATCGCCCAGCTGAGGATGGCCACACCGAGGACGATGATCGGGAGGACGTCGCCGAGCTCGGCATGGGCCTCGACGAGCTCACCCTCGCCGACGCGCCGCTCCAGCGCCTCGCCGGACTCCTTGGCGACGAAGCCGCTGATCGCGGTGACGGTGGCGAGCAGGGGGAGGGCGATGCCGATCCGTGCCCGGAGCTTCTCGGAGAGGGCGAAGAGGACGAGCAGGAGCGCCGTCAGCGGCGCGAGGACGACGACCGCGTGCACGACGAAGGCGTGCACGGGGATGCCGAAGATGGTGTCGAACACGGGAGTACCTCCCAGGCAGGGCGTGGCTGATCCACGGGTGTGGACACACTCTGCCGCTCACCGGGGCTCCGGACCGTCAAGAGAGCGTCAAGCCCACCTGAGACTTTCGGGCAGTGTCCGAATGTCGCATCGCCGCAGGTCAGGGGGTGAGCAGGACCTTGCCGGTCGCCCGGCGACCTTCGACGGCCTCGAGGGCCGCGACGACCTCGTCGAGGGCGCGGACCTCGCCGAGCACGGGGTCGACCGAGCCGTCGCGCAGGAGCGGGAGCAGGGCGTCCCACTGCGTGCGCAGGTAGGCGCTGCCCGGACCGGCCGGGTGCGTCCACCACGCACCCCACCCGACCCCGACGAGCGAGAGGTTGCCCAGCAGCAGCCGGTTGACCTTCACCTCGGGGATGGAGCCGGCCGTGAACCCGATGACGAGGTGCCGGCCGCCGGGGGCCAGCGCGCGCAGCGAGTCGGTGAGCCGGTCCCCGCCGACGGGGTCGACGGCGACGTCGACGCCCCGGCCGGCGGTGAGGTCGGCGACGGCCTCCCGGAAGCCGTCGACCGGGAGCACCTCGTCCGCACCGGCTGCCCGGGCCACGTCTCCCTTGGCCTCGCTCGAGACGACGGCGAGCACCCGGGCGCCCCACGCGCGGGCCAGCTGGACCGCCGCGGTGCCGACGCCGCCGGCCGCGCCGTGGACGAGCACCGTCTCGCCGGGCTGCAGCCGGGCGCGCTCGCGCAGGGCGAAGTCGCAGGTCAGGTAGTTCATCGGCAGGGCGGCGCCCTGCGACCACGTCGTGTCGTCCGGGAGCGGGAAGACCATCGCGGGGTCGACGGCCACGGCCTGCGCGAAGCCCCCGAGGACGCAGAACGCCGCGACCCGGTCGCCGGGCGCGTACTCGCTGCCGGCCGGCGCCGAGCGCACGACCCCGGCGACCTCCGACCCCGGGACGAACGGCGGGTCGGGGCGCATCTGGTACTGCCCGCGGGTCAGGAGCACGTCGGGGAAGCAGACCCCGGCGGCCGCGACGTCGACGACGACCTTCCGCTCGGCGCCGTCGGCCTCCGCCGGGTCCGGCAGGTCGACCACCTCCACGGCCTCGGGTCCGTCGAGCCGGGTCACCTGGGCTGCGCGCATCCCGCCATCCTAGGAACGACGGGACGCGGGGCGGCCGCCGTGTGAACACCGGGTGACATCCGGCCCGGATCCGCCGAGCCGGGAATGCCCGGGGCGCCGCGGGGCCTTGCACTCCCCGTGCCCCAGCCCCGACACGCCTCCCTCGCCACGTTCGCCCTCATCCTCGGCGGCATCGCCATCGGCACGACGGAGTTCGTGACGATGGGCCTGCTGCCCGAGATCGCGGACGGCGTCGGGGTCTCGATCCCCACGGCGGGGCACGCCATCTCGGCCTATGCGGCCGGCGTCGTCGTCGGGGCGCCGCTCATCGCCGCGCTCGGGGCGACGCTGCCCCGCAAGGGCCTGCTCGTCGGGCTCATGGTCGCGCTCGCCGTGGGCAACTCCCTCAGCGCGCTGGCCCCGGGCTACGAGACGCTCGTCGGCGCGCGCTTCCTCGCGGGCCTGCCGCACGGTGCCTACTTCGGGGTCGCGGCGCTCGTGGCCGTCGACCTCGCGCCCGCGGGCCGCGCCGGCCGGGCCGTCGGCACGGTGATGCTCGGCATCCCGGTCGCCAACGTCCTCGGCGTGCCGGGGGCGACGTGGCTCGGGCAGACGCTCGGCTGGCGCTCGGCCTACTGGCTCGTCGTCGTCCTCGGCCTCCTGACCGTCGCGCTCGTCCTCGCCCAGGTCCCGCACCTGCCGGGCGACCGCAGCCGGACGGTCCGGTCCGAGCTCTCGGCGCTGACCAACGTCCAGGTGCTGCTGACCCTCGCGGTCGCGGCCATCGGCTTCGGCGGCATGTTCGCGATGTACTCCTACATCGCGCCGACGGTCACCGACGTCACCGGGCTGCCGGCCTCCGCCGTGCCCCTCTTCCTGCTCGTCTTCGGCGCCGCCGGGTTCGTCGGCAACCTCGTCGCCGGACGGATGGGCGACTGGTCGGTGCTGCGCTCGATCGTCATCGGGATGGTCGGGCTCGGGGTCGCCCTCGGCCTCTTCGCCCTCGTCGCGCAGTGGGCCGTGCCGGCGCTCGTCGTGCTCGCGCTCGCGTCGGTCCTCGCGTCGGTGCTCGTCATCAACCTCCAGCTGCGGCTGATGCAGGTCGCCGGCGAGGCACAGACCCTCGCGGCGGCGGGCAACCACGCGGCGCTCAACCTCGCGAACGCGCTCGGCGCCTGGCTCGGCGGCGTCGTCATCGCCCGCGGCTACGGCTACACCGCGCCCTCGTGGGTCGGCGTGGGGCTCGCGGTGCTCGGCCTCGGGGTGCTCGGGGTGTCGGTGCTCCTGCACCGGCGCACCGTCCGCGCCCGGTCCGAGGAGCAGCGCCCGGTGCCGGCCGGGGCGACGACCTCCGCCTGACCGCCCGCAGGATCCTCCGAACGCGTGTGAACCCGCCGGGGGCTCCCGGCGGGTTCACACGCGTTCGCTGCTGGTGGGGCGGCCTCAGGCCGACTTCTGCTCCTGCTCGTCGTCGAGGAACGGGTAGTCGGTGTAGCCCTCGGCGCCACCGCCGTAGAAGGTGTCGGCGTCGGGCTCGTTGAGCTCGGCGTCCTCCTTCCAACGGCGGGGGAGGTCCGGGTTGGCGAGGAAGAGGCGCCCGACGACGACCGCGTCGGCGTGCCCGCCGGAGACGAGCTCCTCGGCGCTCTCCTTCGTCGTCACCTCGGCGAAGCCGGTGTTGAGGAGGAAGACGCCGTCGTGGAGGTCGCGGATGCGGGCGGTCACCTCGGCCTGCGGGTCGGCGAGCACCGACACGTACGCGATTCCGAGGTCGCGGATGCCCTCCATGAACGCCGTGTAGGTGGCGAGCACGTCGGCCGGGTCCTCCTCGGTGGCGCCCTGGATGTTGTGCGCCGGCGAGAGCCGCAGGCCGACCTTGTCGGCGCCGATCGCGTCGACGACGGCGCGGACGACCTCGACGCCGAAGCGGGCACGGTTCTCGGGGGAGCCGCCGTAGCCGTCGGTGCGGTGGTTCGAGCCGGGCGCGAGGAACTGGTGGATGAGGTAGCCGTTGGCGCCGTGGACCTCGACACCGTCGAGGCCGGCCTCGACCGCGCGGCGGGAGGCGTCGACGTACTCGTCGACGACGGAGGGGATCTCGTCCTCGGCCAGCTCGCGCGGCACCGGGTGCGGCTTCATCCCGTCGGCGGTGAACATCTCGCCGGGGGCGGCCAGCGGGCTCGGGGCGACCGTCTCGAGGCCGTGCTTGTTGTCCGGGTGGGCGACCCGGCCGGCGTGCATCAGCTGGACGACGATGCGGCCGCCCTCGCCGTGCACGGCGTCGGCGACCTTGCGCCAACCCTCGACCTGCGCGTCGCTGTGGATGCCGGGGGTCGTCAGGTAGCCCTGGCCGACGGCGCTCGGCTGCGTGCCCTCGGTGATGACGAGGGCGGCCGAGGCGCGCTGGCGGTAGTACTCGACCTGGAGGTCGGTGGGGACGCCGTCCGCGTCGGCGCGGTTGCGGGTCAGCGGCGCCAGCACGATGCGGTGCGGCAGCTCGCCGAAGGGGGTGGTCAGGGGGGTGAACAGGTCGGGCACGGGGTGTCCTGTCTCTCGGGGGTGGGGGCGCGAGCGGCCCGCCTCGTGGGCGGCCGTCCCGTCATCCTGTTGAGGGTTCAACGACCTGCGGGCCCGGCCATTCCCCCGAGACCGGTCGCTGTCGAAGCCTCGAAGTGGGCCCGGCCGGCTCAGAGGTCGCCGGTGAGGAACTGTGCGACGCCGTGGCCGAAGGACCAGTCGGCCGTCGTGTTCTCGACGACCGACACGATGAGGTCGGTGCCGGCGAGGCCGCACTCGGCCCCCAGCCGCTCGGCGAGCCCGGCGTACAGCGCCTGCTTCTGCTCGGTGCTGCGGCCCTGCTGCACGACCTGCACGAGGACGACGTCGTCGGTGCGCTCGAAGCCCAGCCCGGTGTCCTCGACGACGATGCCGCCCGGCTTGTGCTCGGTGATCAGCTGGTAGCGGTCGCGGGGCGGGGCCGCGAAGCGCTCGCGCATCACCTCCTGGACGACGTCGGCGAGGCGGCGGAGCTCGGCGGCGTCGCGCCGGCCCTCGATGACGTGGAGGTGGACGAGCGGCACGGGCTTCTCGTCGGGGTGCGACGGGCGGGACCCCGGCGACAAGGCCGGGTCCGCGGGCGGGGTGTTCCGGGCCGGGACGCCGGCGGTCGCCCGCCCGTACGCTGACCGCATGTCCGCGCCCGTGTCCTGCACCGTCGACGGCGGCATCGCGCAGGTCCGCCTCGACCGCCCCGACAAGCTCAACGCCCTGACCCTCGACTCGCTCGAGGCGCTCGTCGAGACCGCCCGGTCGCTGCGGCGCGACCGCACGCTGCGCGGTGTGGTGCTCGGCGGCGCCGGTGACTCCTTCTGCGCGGGGCTCGACTTCGCGACGGTGCTGCGCGAGCCACCGCGGGTCGCGCGGGCGTTCGTGCCCCGGCCGTGGCGCGGCACCAACCTCTTCCAGGAGGCGTGCTGGGCCTGGCGGCGGCTGCCCGTGCCGGTCGTCGCGGCCGTCCACGGCCACTGCTACGGCGGGGGTCTGCAGATCGCGCTCGCCGCCGACCTGCGGATGACGACGCCGGACGCGCAGTGGTCGGTGCTCGAGGCGCGGTGGGGGCTCGTCCCGGACATGAGCGGGGTGCAGGCGCTGTCTCAGCAGGTGCGCCTCGACGTCGCCAAGCGGCTGACGATGACGGGCGAGGTGCTCAGCGGCACGCGCGCGGTCGAGCTCGGCCTCGCGAGCGAGGTGCACGAAGAGCCGTTCGTCGCCGCGACCCGCTTCCTCGAGGAGGTCGCGACGCGCTCGCCCGACGCGGTCGCCGCGACCAAGCGCATCTTCGAGCGGACGTGGAGCGCCGGCCCGCGCCGGACCTTCGCGCGCGAGCGGCTGGAGCAGGCGCGGCTGCTGGGGCGCGGCAACACGAAGGTCGCCCGGGAGGCCGCGTTCCGGCGCGAGGCGCCCTCGTTCGGGCCGCGCGCGCGATGACGGCCACGACGCAGCGGGCGTCCTGCACGCTCTGCGAGGCGATGTGCGGCCTCGTCGTCACGAAGGGCTCCTCCGGCGCGGTCACCGGCATCCGCGGCGACGACGCCGACCCGCTGTCGCGGGGGCACCTGTGCCCCAAGGCGTTCGCGCTGCCGCAGCTGCAGGACGACCCGGACCGGCTGCGGCGCCCCCTCGTCCGCGGGGCCGACGGCGAGCTGCACGAGACGACGTGGGACGAGGCGTTCCGGCGTGCGGCCGAGCTGCTGGCCGGCGTCCAGCGCGAGCACGGTGACGACGCGCTCGCCGTGTACCTCGGCAACCCGAACGTCCACAGCCTGGGCGCGCTGACCCACCACCCGACGCTCGTGCGGCTGCTGCGCACCCGGACCCGCTTCTCCGCGACCTCGGTCGACCAGCTGCCGCACCACGTCGTCGCGCACGCGCTCTACGGCCACCAGTTCCTCCTGCCGGTGCCCGACATCGACCGCACCGACCTCCTCGTGCTCGTCGGCCACAACCCGATGGCGTCCAACGGCTCGCTGTGGACGGTGCCGGACTTTCCCGGGCGCCGGCGCGAGCTCGCGTCGCGCGGAGGGCGCCTCGTCGTCCTCGACCCGCGGCGCACCGAGACCGCCCGCGTCGCGGATGCGCACCACTTCGTCCGGCCCGGCTCGGACGCCGCGGTGCTGCTGGCCCTCGTCCGGGAGGTGCTGGCCTCCGGCCGGGCGCGGCCCGCGCCGTGGGTCGACGGCGTCGACGCCGTCCGCACGGCCGTCGAGCCGTTCACGCCGGAGCTCGCCGAGCGGGTGAGTGGGATGCCGGCCGAGGCCGTGCGCGCCCTGGCCCGCGACCTCCTCGACGCGCCCTCGGCCGCGGTCCACGGCCGGATGGGCGCCTCGACGCAGGCGCACGGGGTCGTCTGCCAGTGGGCGGTCCAGCTGCTCAACGTCCTCACGGGCAACCTCGACCGGCCGGGCGGCACGATGCTGACGACCCCGGCCGTCGACCTCGTCGGGCGTGGCGTGCTCTCGCCGGGAGGGTTCTCGCGCAGGCGCACCCGCGTCCGCGGGCTGCCGGGGTTCGGGGGCGAGCTGCCGGTGTCGACCCTCGCCGAGGAGATCGCGACGCCCGGCGAGGGACGGGTTCGGGCGCTGCTGACCATCGCCGGCAACCCCGTGTCGTCGACCCCCGGCGGGCACCGGCTCGACGCCGCGCTCGGCACGCTCGACGCCGTCGTCTGCGTCGACTTCTACCTCAACGAGACGACCCGCCACGCCGACGTCGTCCTGCCGCCGACCGGCCCGCTGGAGCGCGACCACTACGACCTCGTCTTCCACCTGCTCGCCGTCCGCGACACCGCGCGCTTCACGCCGGCCGTCCTGCCCAAGGACCCCGGCGGGCGCCACGACTGGGAGATCGCGCGCGACCTCGGCCTCGCGTACCTCCGCGCCCGGGGCGCCGGTCCGCGGCAGCGGCTGTCGCGGGCCGCGGTGGCGCTCGAGGCGCGGCTGCGGACCTCACCGACCCGCCAGCTCGACGTCCTGCTGCGCACCGGTGGCGCGGGCCTGTCGGTGCGCCGGCTGCGCGCGGCCGGGCCCGGTGGGCTCGACCTCGGCCCGCTGCGGCCGCGGCTGCCCGGCCGGCTGCGGACCCGGGACAAGCGGGTCGACCTCGCGACGCCGCTCGTGCTCGACGCGCTGCCCGGGGTGCTCGCGGCGCTCGAGGGTGGCGGTGACGGTGGGCTCGTGCTCGTCGGCCGGCGCCACCAGCGCGACAACAACTCGTGGCTGCACAACGCGCCGGTCCTCACGAAGGGGCGTCCGCGGCACGCGCTGCTCGTCCATCCCGACGACCTCGCGGCGCACGGGCTCTCCGACGGCGAGCGGGTGCGGGTCACGTCGGCGGTCGGCGAGGTGGTCGTCGAGGCGGCGTCCAGCGCCGACGTCATGCCGGGGGTCGTCTCGCTGCCGCACGGCTACGGGCACGCGCGCGAGGGCGTGCGGATGCGCACCGCCACGACGCTGCCCGGGGTGTCGGTCAACGACCTCACCGACCCCGGCGTCGTCGACCCGCTGAGCGGCAACGCGGTCCTCAGCGGCGTCCCGGTCACCCTCGCCCCCGCCCCGGCGCCGGCTACACCGCAGTAAGTGACGCTGCAACGTCACGTACGCCGGCTACACCGCAGTAAGTGACGCTGCAGCAGCGCGTACTGCGGCGTACCCGCGGCGGGACACGGGGCGCGGTCGCCGCTGACCGACCCACAGCCGCCCGCCGACCCCCGACCCATCACGAACGTGTGTGAGATCGCCGGTGATGCCCGGCGATCTCACACACGTTCGCGGAGTCGTCAGGGGGAGTCGGGGGCGTCGGGGGTGAGGGTGACGAGGGCGCGCAGGGCGGCGACGCAGTGCTCGACGAGGGCGTCGCGCCCCTCTGCTCGCTCGGCCGGTGGCAGGGCCGACCACTGGAGGGCGCGGTCCTCGAGGTAGGCGACCCACCCCCGCGCGGCCGGCGCGGCGGCGGCCGGGAGGTCGAGCTCGCGCCGGGCGAGGTCGGCGACGAAGGTCGTCACGGTCTCCATCGGGTCGTCGGGGGCGGCACGCGACAGCTCGGTCCGGCCGCGGACGAGGGCGACGTACCACTCGCGGCGGCGCTTGACCTGGTCGAGGAAGCGCCCGACGACCTGGCGCACCGCCTCTTCGCCGTGCACGCCCTCGTCGGGGGCGACGTTGCGCCGCACCCGTCGACCGGCCGCGGCGACGACGGCCCGGTGGTAGTCGGACTTCGTCGGGAAGTAGTGGAAGAGCAGCCCCCGCGAGACGCCGGCCGCGGCCGCGACCTCGTCGACGGACAGGTCACCGACCGGCCGCTCGACGAACATCCGCAGCCCGATCCCGACGAGCTGGCGGCGCCGCTCGTCGGGCGTCATCCGCACGCGCGCCGCCGTTCCCACGCTATTGAGCATTGCTCAACAGGGGTCTAGGGTCAAGGGCATGGACTTCGCACCGTCCGCCCGCGCCGCCGACCTCGCCACCCGGGTCCGCACCTTCGTCGACACCGAGGTCGCGCCGGTCGAGGAGCGCCTGCTCGCCGACGTCGCGGCCCGCCGGGCGCGCGGCGAGGACCCGTGGCCCCCGACCACCGAGGTCGAGGACCTCAAGGGCAAGGCCCGCGAACAGGGTCTCTGGAACCTCTTCCTGCCGGCCAGCGAGGGCGACGCGTGGGCCGAGCGCTTCGGCACCGACGGCGGGACGGGGCTGACCAACCTCGACTACGCGACCGTCGCCGAGCAGACCGGCCGCTCCACCCTCGCGCCGCTCGTCCTCAACTGCAACGCCCCCGACACCGGCAACATGGAGGTGCTCCTGCGCTACGGCACCTCCGAGCAGCAGGAGCAGTGGCTCGTCCCGCTCCTCGAGGGCCGCATCCGCAGCGTCTTCCTCATGACCGAGCCGGGGGTCGCCAGCTCCGACGCCACGACGATGGCCGCCACCGCCACGCTCGACGGCGACGAGGTCGTCGTCGACGGCAACAAGTGGTGGACGACCGGCGCCGGCCACCCGGACAGCCGGCTCGGCATCTTCATGGGCCTCACCGACCCCTCGGCGCACCGCCACCGGCAGCACTCGATGGTCCTCGTGCCGATGGACGCCCCGGGCGTGCGCGTCGAGCGGATGCTCAGCGCCCTCGGTCACTTCGACGAGCCGCTCGGCCACGGCGAGGTGTCGCTCGACGGCGTGCGCGTCCCCGCCGGCAACGTCCTCCTCGGCCCCGGCCGCGCCTTCGAGATCGCGCAGGGGCGCCTCGGCCCCGGGCGCGTCCACCACTGCATGCGGCTCGTCGGCCTCGCCGAGCGGGCCCTCGAGCTCGCGTGCGAGCGCTCGAGCACCCGGGTCGCCTTCGGCAAGCCGCTGGCGAACCTCGGCGGCAACCGCGAACGCCTCGCGCGGGCGCGCATCGCCATCAACCAGGCGCGGCTGCTCGTCCTGCACGCCGCGTGGAAGCTCGACACCGTCGGCATCGAGGGCGCGCTCTCGGAGGTCAGCGAGATCAAGGCCGCGGTGCCGCAGATGGCGTGCGACGTCATCGACCTCGCGATCCAGCTGCACGGCGGAGCCGGCATGAGCGAGGACTTCCCGCTCGCCGCGGCCTACGCCGGGGCGCGCAGCCTGCGCCTCGCCGACGGGCCGGACGAGGTCCACCTCGGCGTCGTCGCCCGACACCTGCTCAAGCCCTACACCGCCCGAGCCCAGGAGGCCACCCGATGACCCGCCGCGCCCTCGTGACCGGAGGGGCGTCCGGCCTCGGCCGCGCCCTCGTCGAGCTGCTCGTCGCCCGCGGCGACCGGGTGCTCGCCGTCGACCTCGCCGAGGAGCGTCCCTCGTCCGTGCCGGCCGGCGCGGAGTACCGGCGCCTCGACGTGCGCAGCCAGCAGGACTGGGACGCCGCGCTCGCGTGGGTCCGCGAGGAGTGGAGCGGTCTCGACCTGCTCGTCAACAACGCCGGCATCGCGACCGGCGGGCGCATCGACGTCGAGGCGATGGCCGACTGGGAGCGCGTCGTCTCCATCAACCTCCTCGGGGTCGCGCGCGGGTGCCACACCGTCACACCGCTGTTCAAGGAGCAGCGCGCCGGCCACATCGTCAACGTCGCCTCGCTCGCCGGGCTCGTCCACGGCCCGGGGATGTCGAGCTACAACGCGACGAAGGCCGGTGTCGTCGCCCTCTCGGAGACGCTGGGGTTCGAGCTCGGCCCGTGGGGCGTCGACGTCTCGGTCGTCTGCCCGGCGTTCTTCCGGACCAACCTCCACGAGTCGTTCGCCGGCAAGGACACCGCGATGCAGGAGGCCGGGATCCGGCTCATCACGAAGGCCTCGGTCGACGCCTCCGACATCGCTCGCATCGTCCTGGACGGCATCGAGAAGAGGAAGCCGATCATCCTCACCGACCGGATGGGCAAGCAGGCGTACTACGGCAAGCGCTTCCTGCGGCCGCTCTACGACCGGATGATGGTCGGCCAGGCCAAGCGGCTCGCCCGCAAGGCGGGTGCCGACCCGCAGGAGTACCTGCCGTGACCGAGGTCGCCGGGGCCGCACGCGTGCGCGACGAGGACGCCTTCGACGTCGGTGCCGCTGCCGACTGGTTGCGCGAGAACGCTTCCGACGCAGCGGGTCTCGACGGTGACCCCGGGGTGAGGCAGTTCGCCGGCGGGGCCAGCAACCTCACCTACCTGCTGCGCTGGCCCGGGCGCGACCTCGTGCTGCGCCGGCCGCCGTCGGGCACCAAGGCCAAGGGCGCGCACGACATGCGGCGCGAGCACGACCTCCAGGCCGGTCTCGCGGCGTCGTTCCCGCTCGTGCCGACGATGGTCGGGTACTGCGGCGACGAGTCGGTCATCGGCTCGGAGTTCTACGTGATGGAGCGCGTCGCCGGGACCATCCTGCGCAAGGACGTCCCCGACTCCCTCGGCCTCGACCGCGACGCCGTGAAGACGTTGTGCGAGAACGCGGTCGACGTCCTCGTGCGGCTGCACGACGTCGACGTCGACGCCGCCGGGCTGCGCGGCCTCGACCGCGGCGACGGGTACGTCGAGCGGCAGGTCGGCGGCTGGGCCGGCCGGATGCGGCGCGCGCACACCCCGGACGTCCCGGACCACGAGGCGACGATGGCGTGGCTGGAGGCACACCGCCCGGCCGACCGGCCGCACACGTTGATCCACAACGACTTCCGCTTCGACAACCTCGTCCTCGACCCCGACGACCCCACCCGTGTGGTCGGCGTCCTCGACTGGGAGCTCGCCACCGTCGGCGACCCCCTGATGGACCTGGGCTCGGTGCTCGCCTACTGGGTGCAGACCGACGACGACCCGACCTTCTTGGCGCTGCGGCTCCAGCCGACGCACACCCCCGGGATGCTGACCCGCGACGAGGTCGTGGCCCGCTACTGCGCCGCCCGCGGCGTCGAGGTCTCGCCGCGCGACCTGCTCTTCTACGAGGTGTTCGGGCTGTTCCGGCTCGCCGTCATCGCGCAGCAGATCTACTACCGCTTCCACCACGGGCAGACGACCAACCCCGCGTACGGTGCCTTCCGGGACGTCGTCGCCCACCTCGACCAGCGGTGCGCCCGGCTCCTCGCCGAGCGCGCCTGACCCGCAGCACCACCCGACCGACCACGCCCACCACCGACGACGACGAAGGACCGACCGTGCCGACGACGATCATCACCGGGGCCAGTTCCGGCCTCGGGGCCGAGATGGCCCGCCAGCTCGCCGCCCGCGGCTGGGACCTCGGGCTCTGCGCCCGCCGCACCGAGCGCCTCGAGGAGCTGCGCGACGAGATCGTCGAGCGCACCGGGCGCCGGGTCGTCGTCCGCGCCCTCGACGTCACCGACGACGACGCCGTCTTCGAGACGATGCGCGCCTTCCGCGACGACTTCGGCACGATCGACCGCGTCGTCGTCAATGCCGGCCTCGGCAAGGGCGCGCCGCTCGGCACCGGCCGCTACGACGCCAACCGGCAGACCGCGATGGTCAACTTCGTCGCCGCCCTCGCGCAGACCGAGGCCGCGATGGAGGTCTTCCGCGCGCAGAAGCGCGGCCACCTCGTGATGATCTCGTCGGTCTCGGCGATGCGCGGGATGCGCAAGACCGTGACGACGTACGCCGCGACCAAGGCGGGCGTCGCGGCGCTCGCCGAGGGCATCCGCAACGAGATGCTCGGCGAGCCGGACCTCGACATCCGGGTGTCGGTCATCTACCCCGGCTACATCCGCTCGGAGATGAACGAGAAGGTGTCGCACACCCCGTTCATGGTCGACACCGTGCCGGGCGTCACCGCGATGGTCGAGGCCATCGAGAAGGAGAAGGCGCACGCCCTCGTGCCCGCGTGGCCGTGGGTGCCGGTCGGCAAGGCGCTGCGCCACCTGCCGCTGCCCGTCGTCCGAAAGATCATGTGACCGTGGGCGTCGTCGTCCTCAGCCGCCTGCCCGGTGACGCCGTCGAGCGGCTGCGCGCCGAGCACGAGGTCCGCTACCGCGACGAGGACTCGCCGGTGCCGGTCGGTGACCTGCCCGTGCTCCTCTCCGGGGCGCAGGCCGTCGTCGTGACGCTCGGCCACCGGGTCGACGACGCCTTCCTCGACGCCGCCGGGCCGGGCCTGCAGGTCGTCGCCAACGTCGCGGTCGGCTACGACAACATCGACGTCGACGCGTGCCGGGCCCGCGGGGTCGTCGTGACCAACACCCCCGGCGTCCTCACCGACGCCACCGCCGACATCGCCTTCGCGCTGGTCCTCATGGCGACCCGGCGCCTGGGCGAGGCCGAGCGCGAGGTCCGCGGCGGTACGGGCGGCGGCGGATGGGGGATGTTCCACCTGCTCGGGACGTCGGTGCAGGGCAAGGCGATCGGCATCCTCGGGCCGGGTGCCATCGGCCTCGCGACCGCCCGTCGGGCCAGGGCCTTCGGGATGTCGGTCCTGCTGTCCGGCCGGTCGGCGCCCGACCCCGAGGCGGTGGCCGAGCTGGACGCCGAGGTCGTGGGGTTCGAGGAGCTGCTCGAGCGGGCCGACGTCCTGTCGGTCCACGTGCCGTTGTCACCCGCGACCCGTCACCTCGTCGACGCCGCGGCCCTGGCCCGGATGAAGCCCGGCTCCTACCTCGTCAACACCGCCCGCGGGCCGGTGGTGGACGAGGCTGCCCTCGCCGCGGCGCTGGGGTCGGGGCACCTGGCCGGCGCCGGGCTCGACGTCTTCGAGGACGAGCCGCGGGTGCATCCCGACCTGCTCGGGCGCGAGGACGTCGTGCTGCTGCCGCACATCGGCTCGGCGACCGTCGAGACTCGTACCGCGATGGCCGGCCTCGCCGCCGACAACGTCCTCGCCGTCCTCGCCGGCCGGGAGCCGCTGACCCCCGTCCGCTGACCCGCCGCCCGCCGCCCCTCGAGTCGAGTGCGGAAGCGGCGGCCAGGGCTACCGCGAGCGCCCTCGACTCCGGTCACGCCGCGTGTTTGTCGGGGTCGAGGGCGCGGGTGGCTGCTCGGGCGACCACGTCCGCACTCGACTGCGGATGAGTGGCTCTGCGGAGGCGCTCAGGGCCAGAGGACGCCGGCGTTGCGGTGCCAGAGCTCGCTCGAGGCGTCGCGGCCCTCCTGCGGGTCGGGGAGCTCGGAGGCCTGGGTCGTCGTCATCGACCCGGGGTCCACCCTTGGGACGCCGACGTGCACCCGGCGCGCGAGGTCCTCGTCGTCCGTGCTGCGTTCCGCACCCATCGTGTCCTCCGTGGTCGGCTCCCTCCATGCTGACAGGTCGAAGGCGTCGCGAGAAGGCCCACGGCCCGGCGGGGTCGAGGGCGGAGGTGGTCGCCGGGGCTGCCACGAGCGCACTCGACTCCGGGGAGTGGAGGGCAGCGGCCGACGAGGCGCGGGTGCGTTCAGAGGGGGCGGTGCATCACGTGGAGGCCGACGCGCCCGTGCTGGCGCGAGTCGAACGCCTCGGGCACGGTGCCGACGACGACGAACCCGAGGTCCTGCCAGAGCGCCACGGCAGCGGCGTTGGTCTCGACGACCGCGTTGAACTGCATCGCGGCGTACCCCCGGTCGCGCGCCCACGCGAGCACCCACTCGCCGAGCGCCCGCCCGACCCCGCGCCCCCGGGCAGCCGGCGCCACCATGAACGACGCGGTGGCGACGTGCGCGCCCCGGCCGGGGCGGTTGGGGCCGGTCTTCGCCGAGCCGAGCAGCTCGCCGGTCGTGGCGTCGACGGCCACGACACAGACCGACGGCGCGCCCTCGTCCCACAGCGCGCGCACCTCGTCGTCCGCGAGGCCGGACGGGTAGGCGTAGCTCTCTCCGTCGTCGACGATGCCGTGGAAGACGGGCAGGAAGGACGCCCAGTCGGCGTCCTCGACGGGCCGGATGATCATCCGGTCAGGTTACGGCTCAGGCGTGCTCGGGCCGCATGTGCATCCAGGGCCGCGTGAGCGAGAACGACCGCCCGGTCAGCTCGTCGACGGTGATGGCGACGACGTTGAGCTTGACCGTGTCGACCCACGGACGCAGCGGCAGCTCCTCGGTCTCGTCGGCCTCGTGTCCCTCGAGGGTGCGGGCGCGGCCGCGGACGACGACGCTGCGCGCCTCGTGCTCGTCGACCTCGTCGACCTCGAACGCGACGTCGGCGTTCATCGTCAGGCCGAGCAGCTTGCTGCCCTCGGCGGTCCGGACGACGATGCGGTCCTGCGCGTCCACGGCGTAGTTGATCGGGGTGATGTGGACCTCGTCGGCGAGGTGGAACGCGAGCCGGCCGAACTCGTGGGTGCGCAGCAGGGTCCAGGCGTCCTCGGTGCTGAGGCGGGCGACGGGCGACTCGGTCATGGGGGCCTCCTCGGGGGCGGGTGGCGACCTGCTACTACGTACTGTAGTGGATCCCGTCCGCGATCCGCCGCCGGTGTGACGCATCCGGGGTTACGCTCCGGACGTGGAGAACCCCGGCACCGAGGACGTCGTCGTCGTGGGGGCGGGCCCGGGCGGGCTCGCCGTCGCCGCTGCCCTGCGGGCGCGGGGCGTCGACCCGCTCGTCGTCGACCGGGCCGCGCAGGTCGGCGATTCCTGGCGCAACCACTACGACCGCCTCCACCTGCACACGCCGCGCGGCTGGTCGCACCTGCCCGGCTACCAGATCCCGCGCCGGTTCGGCCGCTGGGTCGCGCGCGAGGACGTCGTCCGCTACCTCGAGGAGTACGCCGCCCACCACCGGCTGCGGCTGCGCCTCGGGACGGCGGTCACGCGCATCGACCGGCCGGAGGAGCCGGGGCCGGATGCCGCCCGCCCTGCGCGCTGGCGCGTCGACCTCGCCGACGGCACCTCCCTGAGCGCCCGTGACGTGGTCGTGGCCACCGGGTACAACCACACCCCGGTCGAGCCCTCCTGGCCCGGGCTCGACGGCTACCCCGGCGAGGTGGTTCTGGCCCGCGACTACCGCAACGGCCGCCGCTGGGCCGGTCGCGAGGTGCTCGTCGTCGGCACCGGCAACACCGGCACCGAGATCGCCACCGACCTCGCCGAGCACGGGGCGCTGCGCGTCCTGCTGTCGGTACGGACGCCGCCGCACATCCTGTCCCGCACCCGGTTCGGCGTGCCGGCGCAGGCCACGGGCATCGCCGTCCGGCGCCTGCCGCCCAAGGTCGTCGACCGCGTGGCGGGCGTCCTCGCCGCCGTCCAGGAGCCCGACCTCACCGAGCACGGGCTGCCCCGCGCCGGCAAGGACCTCTACAGCCGGGTGCTCGAGGGGCGCATCCCCGTCCAGGACGTCGGCGTCGTCGGGGCCATCCGGGCCGGCCGCGTCGAGCCCGTCGCCGCGGTCGAGTCCTTCGACGGGCCCGAGGTCGTCCTCGCCGACGGCACGCGCGTCACGCCGGACGCGGTCCTCGTCGCCACCGGGTACCGCGCCGGTCTCGAGCCGCTCGTCGGCCACCTGGGGGTGCTCGGCGAGCGCGGGCTGCCCGCCACGCACGGGCACGTGCGGTCCGAGGTGGCGCCGGGGCTGTGGTTCACCGGCTTCACCAACCCGATCTCCGGGATGCTGCGCGAGCTGCGCATCGACGCCGAGCGCATCGCGCGCGCCGTCACGCGCGAGCGCGGCTGACGCGTCAGGACAGGCGCTCGACCTCGAGCGTGAAGCGGTGCGCCCGCAGCCGCTCGACGAGCGGGGTGCCCAAGCCCGTCGCGGGGGTGAGGACCCCCGAGGCGTCGGGCAGCCCGGCGTCGTCCTCGGCGAGGGCGAGCGCGGACTGGCCGAGCATGACGGCCGTGCCGGAGTAGCCCGGGTCGTAGGGCGCCGCGACGACGGAGCGGTAGCGCGCACCGTTCGTGGCCTCGGCGGTCACCTCCATCCGGAAGCGGCCGCCCGCCATCGCCTCCTCGCTCGGGCCCTCGCCGGGCGCGGGCAGCACGCGGTCGAGGACGGCGCGGGTCGGCGCGAAGGCCATCCCGCCGACGGCGCCGAGCAGGCCGGCCGAGACGACGGACGCCGTCACCGCGCCGCGCGGGCCGGCGCCGTAGTCGGAGTACTCGGTGTAGCGGAAGCCGTCGCCGTACCCGAGCAGCGAGGCCGAGCGGGCGACGACGCGGGTGTTGAACGCGGCCATGACGAACGGGCCGGTGAAGTGGCCGTTGTCGGGGTCGCGGCGCACCGGGGAGGCCTTGGTGGCGCGGTCGACGACGCCGGCGACGCCGCCACGGGCGGGCAGGCGCGGCCCGCGCGGGGGTCGGCCGCCCTCGGCGAGCGCCCAGGGGTCGGCCGCGATGCGGCGGGTCTCGGGGTCGGCCCGCATCTCGAGGGCCTGGGTGCGGGCGGAGTCGATGGTCCCGCCGCTGAAGCCGCCCTTCATGCTGCGGACGGCCAGCCGGGTGCGGCCGAGCTCGGCGCCGTCGGCGCGGGCGGCGTCGGCGCAGAGCATGACGCCGAGGTCGCTCGGGATCGAGTCGAACCCGCAGGCGTGGACGACGCGGGCGCCGGAGAGCATCGCGGCCTCGTGGTTGCGGGCGACGCTGCGGTGCACGAACAGCACCTCGCCGGTGAGGTCGCAGTAGTGGGTGCCGGCCTCGGCGCAGGCGGCGGCGAGCGGCATCCCGAACTTCGCGTACGGGCCGACGGTCGTCACGACGACGCGGGTGCGCGCGGCGAGGTCGGCGACCGCGGCCTCGTCGAGGGCGTCGAGGACGACGAGCGGCCAGTCGGCGGCGGCCCCCGGCAGGTCGCGCCGCACGGCCTCGAGGCGCTCGCGGGAGCGTCCGGCGAGGGCGATGCGCACCGGGGCCGGTGCGTGCTCCGCGAGGTGGCGGGCGGTGAGCCGGCCGACGAAGCCCGTCGCGCCGAAGAGGACGATGTCGAGCTCGCGCGCCGCAGTCATGGCGCCACCGTACGGGGGAGCGGGTCCCCACGGTGGGGCAGCATGGGGTGATGAGGGCGACGACGCGGGTGCTGGGTGTGGTGCAGGCCGGCGGCGCCGGGTCGCGGATGGACGTCCTGACGCGCGAGCGGGCCAAGCCCGCGCTGCCGTTCGGCGGCTCGCACCGGCTCGTCGACTTCGCGCTGTCCACGCTGGCCGGCAGCGGCATCACCGACGTCTGGCTGTCGGTGCAGTACCGCGCCGGGAGCCTGCACGGTCACGTCGCCGGCGGTCGGCCCTGGGACCTCGACCGCACCCGCGGCGGGCTGCGCTGGCTCGTGCCCGAGGAGGGCGGAGGGTCGCCGGGGCAGGAGGGCTTCGCCGCGGGCAACGCCGACGACCTGCACCAGTACGCCGACGCGATCGAGTCCTTCGGGGCCGACGCGGTGGTCGTCATGAGCGCCGACCAGGTGCTCTCGCTCGACCTGCGCCCCGTCGTGGAGCGCCACCTCGAGCGCGGCGCCGACTGCACGGTCCTCACGACCGAGGTGACACGGACCCGGGCGCGCGAGAAGACGCTCGTGCACACCGGCCGTGGAGGTCGCGTCCGCCGGGTCGAGGAGAAGCCGGACGACCCCGCGTCGACGACGATCGCCGCCGAGGTGTTCGTCTACCGGCCGGGGGCGCTCGTCGAGGCCGTCGGGACGCTGCGCCGCGAGGACGTCGAGGACGGGCTGGGGGACTTCTCCGAGCGGCTGCTGCCTCTCCTCGTCGCGTCCGGCACGGTGCTCGCCGAGCCCCTGCCCGGGTACTGGGCCGACTGCGGCACCCCGGCCGCGTACCTCGCCGCCCATCGTGACCTGCTGGCCGGCCGGGTCGACGCGTTCGACGAGCCGGCGGTCCCGCTGCTCACCCGATGGCCCGAGCGGGCGCCCGCGCGAGTGGATGCCGGTGCGCTGGTGGAGGACTCGCTCCTCGCGCCGGGGTGCCGGGTGCGGGGCACGGTGCGGCGCAGCGTGCTCGGGCCTGGGGTCGTCGTCGAGGCCGGCGCGGTCGTCGAGGACGCCGTGCTGCTGGAGGACGTCGTCGTGCGCCGGGACGCCCGCGTCGCGACGGCGGTGCTCGACGAGCGGGTCGTCGTCGGGCGGGGCGCCCAGGTCGGTGCGCGACCCCGCGGGACGCGGCTCGTGGACGACCACGTGACCCTGCTCGGACGCGAGGTCGTCGTCGCCGGTGGGGCCGCGCTGCCGCCCGGCTCGCGGCTCGAGCCCGGCGCGACGGCCTGACTCCCGCTCGCCGTCATCCGCGTGCGGTCCGGGCGTGCAAGAGTCGACACATTCGTCGGTTTCTGCACGTGAGGGGCGGGGCGGGTCAGACGGCTCCGGGGTGGGTGGTGGCCAGCGCGTCCGCGTAGCGCCCGCGCGCCTCGGCGCCGCGCTCGGGTGCGACGGGGTCGGCCGTGGCCTCGACGGGGACGTCCCAGGCCGGGGCCTCGGCCCCGCCGGCCACCGCCCAGGCCGCCTGCCGCGCCGCACCGACCGCGACGTACTCGCCGGGGGCCGGGACGGCGACGGGGGCGCCGAACAGGTCGGGCGCGATGCGCTGCACCGCAGCCGACTTCGCCGCCCCGCCGATGAGCAGCACGCGCTCGACAGGGCAGCCGGCGTCGCGCACGGCGTCGACGGCGTCGGCGAGCCCGAGGAGCATCCCCTCGACGACGGCGCGGGCGAGGTTCTCGGGGGTGGCGTTCGTGCGGGTCAGGCCGTGGAGCGAGCCGGTCGCCTCGGGCAGGTTGGGCGTGCGCTCGCCGTCGAGGAACGGCAGGAGCGTCAGCCCGCCGGCGCCCGGCTCCGCCGCGAGGGCGAGGGCGTCGAGGCCGGCGAGGTCGACGCCGAGCATCGACGCGCCCGAGGTGAGGACGCGCGCCGCGTTGAGCGTGCAGACGAGGGGGAGGAAGGCGTCCTCGGCGTCGGCGAAGGACTGGACGAACCCGCGCGCGTCGGCCGTCGGGCGGTCGTGCCGGGCGAAGGCGGTGCCGCTCGTCCCCAGCGAGACGACGACGTCGCCGCGGCGCAGCCCCAGCCCGAGCGCGGCACCCATGTTGTCGCCGGTGCCCGGGGCCACGACCATCCCGTCACGGGTGCGCCCCACGACCTCGGCCGGGCCGGCGACGCGCGGCACCGCGAGGTCGCGGCCGGCGGCGAGCCGGAGCAGGTCGGGCCGGTACTCGCGGGTGGCGGCGGAGAAGTACCCGGTGCCCGAGGCGTCCCCTGCGTCGGTCGTCCACTCCTCGAACCCGCCTGCCGCCGAGAGGATCCGGCCGGTCAGCCAGTCGTGGGGGAGGACGACGCGCGCGGCCCGGGCCATCGCGTCCGGCTCGTGGTCGCGGACCCAGCGCAGCTTGGCGGCGGTGATCGCAGCGAGCGGGACGACCCCGACCGCCTCCGCCCACGCGGCGGCGCCGCCGAGCTCGTCGACGAGGTCGCGGGCGGTGCCGGCCGAGCGGGTGTCGTTCCAGAGCAGGGCCGGCCGCACGACCTCGTCGGCGTCGTCGAGGAGGACCATCCCGTGCTGCTGGCCGCCCACCGCGAGTGCCGACACACCGTCGAGGAGACCGCCGGACGTCGCCTCCTCCCACGCCTGCCACCAGCGGGCGGGGTCGACCTCGGTCGCGTCCGGGTGCGTCCCGCGCCCGATCCGGACGACCTCGCCGGTCTCCGCGTCGCACACGGCGACCTTGCAGGACTGGGTCGAGGTGTCGACCCCGGCGACGAGGGGGCGCTGGGTCATTCGGTCGGACCTTCCACGAGGCGGTTTCTCGGGCGTGCTCACGTGAACGATAATGCGCTCACGTGAGAGCCGAGAGGAGGCACCCCGTGGTCGAGACCGTGCTCGGCGAGCCCGCCGCCGCGGCCCGCCCGCCCGAGCCGCTGCGCGCGTCCGAGGCCGTCCTCGCCGCCGAGGTCGCCCGCCGCCACTACCTCGCCGGCGAGAGCAAGGTCGAGATCGCCGGGGCGATGGGCATCAGCCGCTTCAAGGTGGCCCGGCTGCTCGACGCCGCGCGCGCCACCGGCATCGTCCGCATCGAGATCGTCGAGCCGGGCGGGGTCGACGGCGACCTCTCGGCCCGGCTGCGGCAGGCCTACGGGCTGCGCCGCTGCGTCGTCGTCGACCGGGGTGACGACGCCCCCCGGCTGCGGGACCACGTCGGTGCCGCCGGGGCCGACCTCCTCGTCGACCTCGTCGGACCCGACGACGTCCTCGGCCTGCCGTGGGCGCGCACCGTCAGCGCGATGCTCGAGGCGCGCCCGGCGCTGCCGTGCGTCCCCGTCGTCCAGCTGAGCGGCTCGATGGTCATCCCGGGCGAGACGAGCCCCGTCGACATGGTGCGCGTCGCGGCCGGCCTGACCGGCGGCGAGGCCCACGTCTTCTACGCGCCGCTCATCCTCGACGACGCCGACAGTGCCGCCGCGATGCGCCGACAGGCCGCCGTGGCCGCCGCGATGGCCGAGGTCGACCGCGTCTCGGTCGCCGTCGTGAGCATCGGCGCCTGGCGCCCCGGCCACTCGACCATCCACGACGCCGTCGACCCGGGCGTGCGCGACGCCGTCGCGGCCACCGGCGCGGTCGGCGAGGCGCTCGGGGTCTTCGTCGACGCCGAGGGGCGCGCCGTGCACCCCGAGCTCGTCGACCGGATGGTGACGATCGACGCCGAGCGGCTGCGGGCCGTCCCGGAGGTCGTCGCGCTCGCGACCGGTGCCGCCAAGGCCGCTGCCGTCCGGGCCTTCCTCCTCGGGGGATGGGTCGGGTCGCTCGTCACCGACCGCTCGCTCGCGACCGTGCTCGTGCGGGCCGCCGGCGCCTGACCCCGGTGGGCCGGGCGCCGGCGGCGTCCGTCATCCGACGTGCGTCGTCGCCGGCGGTCAGCGCGCCGCGACGGCCGCGCGGTGCTCGGCCGCCTGGCGGGCGGAGGCGCGACGGTCCGCGGCGTCCACGCTCGCGCGGTCGTCGACGTCGACCCCCGCGCGCCGGGCGGCGACGAGCGCCTCCGGGCTGTGCAGGTCGGGCAGGACGAACCGCTCGGGCCGGATGGTGCGGTCGACCGACGCGTAGCGGCGCTGGTCGGCGGCGAGCCGGTCGGCCGAGGCGGCTGCCGCGGCGCGCACCGTGCTCGTCGCCCGGACCGTCGCGCCGGTCAGGAGGGGGCTGACGGTCGGGGTGTAGCCGCTCGCGTGGCCGGCCTTGTTCGGGTGGTAGCTGTTCTCGATGGGGTTCGACAGCCCGTTGAGCCACTCGGGGCTGTCGCACACCGCGTGCCCGACGAACCGGCTCGTCGGGTTCGCGAACGAGAAGCCGGCCGCCGCGGCGCGCCGGGCCGTGACCGTGTTGATCCGGTCGGCCATCGCGTTGAGGCGGCTCTCCTCGTCGGGCGAGAACCACGTGAGGGCGTTGCAGTCCTCGCCGTCGAAGATCCGCGGGTAGCCGACGACGGTGACCTTCGCGTTCGGCGCCTTGGACCTGATGCCCGAGTAGAGGGTCGCGAGCCGGCCCGGGAGGGTGCCGTCGACGAACGCCTGCGCGCCGTCGATCGCGCCGTTGCAGTCGCTCATCCATCCGGGCTGGGCGCACTCGGTGAGGACGTCCGCGAAGCCGGCGTCGTTGCCCCCGATCGAGATCGAGACGTAGCGGGTCGTCGACGACAGCGCCGGCAGCTGGGTGCTCGTGACGTCGGCGACCGTGGCGCCGGAGCACGCGCGGAACGTGAGGGCGTAGCCCCGGGCCGAGGCGATGAGCGAGGGGTAGGCGGAGACCGAGCGCAGGCACGAGGTGCCGTCGGCGATGTAGTCGCGCGTCCCGGTGCCGGAGGAGTAGCTGTCGCCGAGCGCGACGTAGGCCTCGCCGGCCGCGTGCGCCGGCGCGGTGGCGCCGAGGGCGGCGAGGGTGGTCAGGGCGGACACGGCTGCGGTGGTGGCCACGGCACGACGTCGGGACATGGGTCTTCCTCCTGGGTGTGGACGGTGCGGATGCGGTGGTGCGGGGTGGTGCTGGTCGGTGGGGGTTGCTCGGGCGGCGGTGGACCCGGTGACCGGGGCCGGTCCGGGCCGGACGCGCCGCGTAGCATCGCGGGAATGGCCCTCACCGACCTGTCCCGCTGCTCGGCCGCCGCCCGCGACCGCGGCGAGCCGCTCGCCGGGTCCGCGCCCGTCGCCAGCCGGTGGCTGCTCGTCGAGCACCCCGGCCCCTGGGCGAAGCAGCCGCTCGAGACCGCGCCGTTCGCGGGGCGCGTCGGCGAGGAGGTCGAGGCGCTCTGTGCGTCCTTCGGCGGCCGCTCCCTGCTCGTGCGCCGCCCCGGGCGGCGTCCGGCGGACGTCGACCAGTGGCACTGGTGGGCCGTCGACACGGTGCGCGGCACGTGGGTCCGCGGCACGTGGCGCACGGCGGACGACGTCCTCGCCGCGGCCCGCTCGCTCGGGACCGAGCTGAGCGCCAGCGACACCGACGCCGACCCGATGGTCCTCGTCTGCACCCAGGGCACCCGCGACGCATGCTGCGCGGTGCGCGGCCGGCCGATCGTCGCGAGCCTCGCCCGCGAGTGGCCCGACGAGGTCTGGGAGTGCACGCACCTCGGCGGGCACCGCTTCGCCGGCACGCTCCTCGCCCTGCCGGAGGGCGCCTGCTACGGCTACCTCGACCCCCGCAGCGCGGCCGCCGTCGTCCGCGGTCACCTCGACGGTCGTGTCGACGGCGCGCACCTGCGGGGTGTCACGCGGTGGGAGCCGGCGGTCCAGGCGGCGCTCGCGCGCGTCGTCACCGACCACGGGCCCGCGGGTCTCGGGGACGCAGTGCCCGGCAGGGTCGACGCCGAGGGGGACGTGACACGCGTCGAGGTCGAGGGCTCGGGGCCGGTGCCCGAGCGCGTCGTCGTCGAGGTCCGGACCGAGACCGTCACGGACGCCGCGCTCAGCTGCGGCGCCGGCCCGAAACCGGCTGTCGTGCACCGCACCGAGGTCATCGGCGCCTGACGACGCCGCCGGCGCGGCCCGCCCCACCAGGGGACGGGCCGCGCTGCGGGGCGGGTGGTGGTTCAGGAGGTCGCCACCGTCACGCCGTAGTACGACGCCGCGTCGACGACGGGCTGGTAGAAGCTGTAGCTCCCGGCCCCGTAGCCGGCGTTGAAGCCGCAGTCGACCCCCGTCGGCCCGCCGGACGTCATGCCCTGCGCGTAGTTGTTCGTGCCGATGTACGCGCCGCCGGAGTCGCCTCCCTCGGTGCAGACCGAGGCGCGCGCGAGGCCGGTGACCGTCGTCCCGCCGGAGTAGTTGACCGTCACGTTGTAGGCCTGCACCTGGCCGCAGGTCCATCCGGTCGTGTTGCCGGCCTTGCAGATGTCGGTGCCGACGGCGTTCTTGCTCACGCCGTACACCGGGACGTAGCCGGACAGCGCGCCGCGGGTGTCGACGTACGCACGGCCGGTGTCCTCGGCGTCGATGTCCATGAGGCCCATGTCGACGCTCGGGGCGCCCGAGCGGAAGCGGCTGTTCGTGCCCTTGCCGATGTGGGTGCCGTTGGCGTCGTAGATGTCCGGGAGGCCCTCGACGCAGTGGCCGGCGGTGAGCAGCACGTTGTTGCCGGAGGACGTCGTGCCGGGGAAGCCCAGCGAGCAGTTGGTGCCGGGGACGAGGTCCATGATCCGGCCGGGCACGACGTCGGCCTGCGTGCTCAGCGGGGCGCCGGTCTCGACGACGACACCGTCGACGGCGGCCAGCCGCTCGCGGAGGGCGGCCGGGGCGTCGGCCTCGACGGTCGCGACGACGCGCTGGTTCGCGAGGTCCGGCGTCAGCGAGACGAGGCCGGCGTGGCCCTTCGCCGCGCGCTGGGCCGTGCGCGACAGGGCGTCGAGCTCGCGCTGGCCCTTGCCCTGGCGAGCGGTCAGACCGCGGGCCTCGACGGCCTGCTGGTCGCGGGTGGAGTCGACGACGACGACCATCGTGTCGCCGCGGTAGTAGGCGCCGTCCGTCGCGACGTCGAGGGAGTCGAGGCGGCGCTGCTGCGTGGCCTGGCGGTCGAGCTTGCGCTCGGCCTGGGTCACGCTGATGCCGTCGCGCTGCGCGACGAACCCGGCGACGACGTCATCGGGGAAGGGCAGGGGGGCGGCGCTCGGGGCGGCCCAGGCGGCGGTGGAGGCGGCGGCCAGGGCGGCGCTCGTGGCGAGCCCGACGGCGAGGACGCGGTGCTTCATCAGGGGTGCTCCTTCGGGGTGGTCGCCGTGTCGTCGGACGTGGCGGCTCGGCCACCGGGATGTCCGGGGCCGGTGTCCACCCCCTCAGGAGCACACGCGGATCGCAAACCGGGGCAGCCCGATTGACCGAAAGTTGACGCGATCCTTCCGCGTGGCGGTGGAACCCCTGACCACCCGCTGGTGTGCCGCGGAGGTTCGGCTGACCTTCGGCCCGCAAGGTGGTGGCGCCGGACGTGCGCTCGACGCGCCGGGGGTCAGGGCGTCGGCGAGGCGCTGGGGGAGGTGGTGGGCGAGGCGCTCGGGGACGTGGTGGCCGAGGTGGTCGCCGACGGGGCGGGACCGGCTCCGGCGACGGGCGTGGCGGGCACCGTCACGACCTGCGGCACACCGGCCGGCTCGCAGGTGCGGGCCGGGTCCGCGGGGCGGGTGTCGACCCGGTCGCCGTTGACGAGCGAGACGTTGTCGTACGCGGGTCGGCCCTCGATGACGTCCCGGTAACGGTAGCGCGTCAGCGACGAGAGCCGGCAGTCGGTGCCGAAGGTCAGGACGTCGAACGCCGACGGCTGGCCGACGAGCTCCTCGCCGCCCTCGGCCCCGATGAAGTGGGTGAGCGGGCCGCCGCCGGTGAACGTGCCGGCCTGGATCCGGTTGCCCTCCAGGTCGGTCGAGTGCATGTGGCCGTTGAGGAGCACGCCCGCGTCGAGGCCGGCGACCGCCCACGGCTCGTGGCTGACGACGACGTCGGGGGTGGTGCGGCCGGTGAACGCCGTCCGGAACGCGTCGCGGGCGGGCAGCTGCTTGGCGCGCGAACCGGTGCCGGAGTCGCCGAACCACCGCGGGTCGTTGAACCCGGCGATCGTCACGCCGCCGACCGTGACCTCCTGGTAGTCGTCCCCCGGCGGCTGGAGCAGGATCACGTTGGGGATGCGCTGCATCCGCCGCAGGAGCGCGGTGTCGGTCGCGCTCGTGGCGTCGTGGTTGCCGCGCACGAAGACGTACGGCACCCCGAGCGAGCCGATGCCCCTGAACATCCCGGCGGCCTCGCCCTCGGCGACGGTGCCGAAGTTGACGAGGTCGCCGCTGTCGACCACGACGTCGATGCTCTCCGTCTCGATGACCGAGCGCATCAGGGAGTACTGGTTGCCGCCGTGGAGGTCGCTGACGAAGAGGATGCGCAGGGCCGGGGCCGACTCCAGGGAGCCCGCGGCGTACTTCTGCTGGAGGGCGGTCGAGAGCGCGAGGAGGTTGCGGACGTACGGCGTCGCCTGGGTGGCGCGGGACTCGACGTCGTCGAAGAGGCCCTGGTTCTGCTGGAAGGTGCCGAGCACCTCGGTCGCGCGCCAGGCGGTCTGCCGGCTGGGCTGGTAGGTCGTGTACATCGACGCGCCGGTGCCGAGGGTGGCGACCGTCCAGGCGACCGCAGCGGCGACGACGAGCGGGCGCGGCGGGCGCCGGCGCCGGATCACCGACCACCCGCCGACGAGGACGAGGACGAGGAGGAGGGCGCCGGCGGCGAAGCGCACGACGACCTCGAGCGCGACGTCGCGGATGGCGGTGTTGAGCTCCTCCGGGCCGGGGCGCAGGGTGGCGAGGCTGACGTTCGGGCGGGCCAGGACCTCCGTGATGGACGCGCGGACCTGCGGCACGGCGCGCACGCCCGGCGCGAGGCCGGAGAAGGAGAACTCGACGTCGCCGAAGGTCGTCTCGGCGACGAGCCGGCCGACGGCGGCCGGGCTCGCGTCGAGGCTGACGGTCGCGCGATAGCTGCGGGTCTCGGCGGTGGCCGGGAGGAGGGCGGTGGTCGCGAGCCCGGCGGTCGTGCACGCGCCGACGAGCACGACGGTGCCCAGGCCCTGCCGGACGCGGCGGGAGCCGACCCGGTGCCCGGCACTCCACCAGACCCCGACGGCGGTGACGAGCGGCCAGAGGGCGGTGAGCGTGGCGACGAGGCGCTCGTGGAATCCGAAGAAGGTCGCGTCGAGGCCGACGCCCAGGGAGGCGACGGCGGCGAGGAGCACCGCGGAGGCCGGCCACGCGACGCGGCGCCGCAGGACCTCGGGGCCGTCGCGGCGGGCGGCGAGCGCGGGCCAGAGCGCGAGCAGGACGAAGGACGCCGTGGCCACGGCGGTGTGCGCGGCGGAGGACTCGGTGCGCGAGGGGAGCGGGAGGGCGGCGACGCCGAGGGTGGCCAGGCCGCCGAGGGCGAGGGCGGCGCGGCCGGCGGGGCGGGCGGCGCCGAGGCACCACGCGGTGAGGCAGTGGCCGAGGCCGGTGACGACGAGGGCGGTGGTCATCACCCAGCGGTGGGGGGTCTCGAGCGAGGCGAGGGCGCTGATCGACTCCCGGAGCGGGTCGAAGCCCGGCCCGACGAGCCCGGCGGCCCACGTCCAGCCGCCGACGAGCGCGGTAAGCGTCAGGGCCCCGCTGACGACGGCGGTCCTGAGGTGTCCGGCGGGGCGGGCCATGCGTGGCAGCCTAGGACGGCCGCCTGCACGGGCCCCGCGCCCGGGGGTGGGGTCGGGCCGAGCGGCCGACGGCGCGGCCTCGTCCGTCCGGCCGGGCGGATGGTGTGCTCTCCCCACCTCCTGTCACCGCGGAAGGAATCCCTTGCGCCCGGCAACCACTGCTTCCACGTGGAAGGTTTCCCTTCCGCTGCGCAAGGAGCCGGCCGCTCGCCCCGCCGATCTCGCCGTGCCGGGTCGATCTCGCCGAGCCGGGGCGGCATGACACGGCGGCGGGGCGAGGGCAGGTCGGCCGGGCGAGATCGGGTCGGCACGGCGCGCGATCCTTGCGCGGCGACATGTTTCCCGTGCGGGTGGCAACCATGTCCGTGCGCGGTGGAAGGGAAACCTCCCGCGACGCACGCAGTGGTTGCGGGTGGAAGGGAAACCTTGCGCGAGGCACGCAGTGGTTGCGGGTGGAAGGGAAACCTTCCGGGGTGCATGGATCCTGGGAGAGCACACCATCGCCCCCGAGGTCGGGCCCGCACTCCCGGCGCCCCACCCGAGGGCAGCATCCTCCTCCCCGGGGGGTGGGACCCCGGGCACGCGCGTCGGTCCGCGCCAGGACCCGACCTAGGGTGGATCGCATGACGTCCTCCACCCCGCTGCCCGAGGCGCTGCGGCGCGACTTCGGCGCCGTCCTCTTCGACATGGACGGCACGCTCATCGACTCCATCGCCGCCGTCGAGCGCAGCTGGCTGCGCTGGTGCGAGGAGCACGGCGTCGACCCGCGCCGCCTCGCGGGCTCGCACGGCGTCACCGCGCGCAACCTCATCGCCGGGCTCCTGCCCGAGGACGAGCGCGATGCCGCCCACGACCGCATCGTCGCGCTCGAGGTCGCCGACGTCGACGCGATCGAGGTCCTGCCCGGGGCGCTCGACCTCCTGACCACGCTGCGGGACGCCGGCGTCCCCGCCGCCATCGTCACCTCCTCCAGCGACCCGCTCGCCGAGGCACGCCTGGCCGCCACCGCCCTCCCCCACCCTGAGGTCGTCGTCACCGCCGACCACGTGGAGCGCGGCAAGCCGTTCCCCGACCCGTGGCTGCTCGGCGCCGAGCGGCTCGGGGTCGACCCCGCCGACTGCCTCGTCCTCGAGGACGCGGTCGCCGGCCTGCGGGCCGCGCGCGAGGCCGGCTGCGGCGGGCTCGTCGCCGTGACGACGACGATGACCCGCGCGGAGCTCGACGAGGTCGCCGACCTCGTCGTCGGCTCGATCGCCGACCTGCGGGTCGAGGTCTCCGACGGGCGCGTCCGGCTGCTCGGGGTGGCCGGTGTGGACGGGCCCTCCCCGCAGGAGGGCGGCGCCGCCTAGGGTGCATCCCGTGGATGCCGACGTCGTCGTCGTGGGTGCCGGCCTCGCCGGCCTGGTCGCCGCGTGCGAGGTCGCGGACGCCGGGGGGTCCGTCGTGCTGCTCGACCAGGAGTCGGCGGTCAACCTCGGGGGCCAGGCGTGGTGGAGCTTCGGCGGGCTGTTCCTCGTCGACAGCCCCGAGCAGCGTCGGATGGGCATCCACGACTCCCTCGACCTCGCGTGGCAGGACTGGCAGGGCAGCGCCGGCTGGGACCGGCTCACCGCACCCGACGGCTCGCCCGGGCCCGACCACTGGGGCCGCGAGTGGGCGCGCTCCTACGTCGAGTGGGCGGCGGACGGCAAGCGCGAATGGCTGCGCGAGCAGGGCGTCTCGTTCTTCCCCGTCGTCGGGTGGGCCGAGCGCGGCGACGGCACGAGTGGGGGACACGGCAACTCGGTCCCCCGCTTCCACATCCCGTGGGGCACCGGCACGGGGGTCGTCGCGCCGTTCGAGCGGCGGGTGCGCGAGCACGTCGCGGGCGGGCGCATCGTGTACCGGCCGCGCCACCGCGTCGACGAGCTCGTGACGACCGGAGGCGTCGTCACGGGCGTGCGCGGCTCGGTGCTCGTCGACGACGACGCGCCGCGCGGGGCCGCGAGCAGCCGGGAGGTCGTCGGGCCGTTCGAGTACGGCGCGCAGGCGGTGCTCGTCTCGTCCGGGGGCATCGGCGGCAACCACGACCTCGTCCGCGCCAACTGGCCGCGGCAGCTCGGCGACGCGCCGGGGACGCTCCTGACCGGCGTGCCCGCGTACGTCGACGGCCGGATGATCGGCATCACCGAGGCGGCCGGTGGGGCCGTCGTCAACCGCGACCGGATGTGGCACTACGTCGAGGGCGTCCGCAACTGGGACCCGGTCTGGCCGGGGCACGCCATCCGCATCCTGCCGGGCCCGAGCGCGCTGTGGTTCGACGCCCGCGGCGACCGGCTGCCGAGCCCCTACCTGCCGGGGTTCGACACCCTCGGCACGCTGGACCACCTGCGGCACACCGGGTTCGACCACTCCTGGTTCGTCCTCAACCGCTCGCTCGTCGGCAAGGAGTTCGCCCTGTCGGGGTCCGAGCAGAACCTCGACCTCACCGAGCGGCGCTGGCGCGACGTGCTGCGCCGCCCCGTCACGCCCGTGCCGCCGGCGGTCCGGGCGTTCCTCGACCACGGCGAGGACTGGCTGACCGCCGACACCATCGGCGGGCTCGTCGCCCGGATGAACGAGCTCGAGCCCGACACCCCCATCGACGCGGCCCACCTCGAGCGGCAGGTCGTCGAGCGCGACCGGCAGGTGGAGAACCCGTTCACGAAGGACGCCCAGGTCGCGGCCATCCGGGTCGCCCGGCGCTACCGCGGCGACCGCCTGACCAAGCGCGCCTTCCCGCCGCACCGCATCCTCGACCCCAAGTACGGGCCGCTCGTCGCCGTCCGGCTGCGGGTGCTGTCGCGCAAGACCCTCGGCGGTCTGCACACCGACCTCGCCGGGCGGGTGCTCGACCCCACCGGCGTCCCGGTGCCCGGCCTCTACGCCGCCGGGGAGGTCTCGGGCTTCGGCGGGGGCGGTGTCCACGGCTACCGGGCGCTCGAGGGCACCTTCGTCGGCGGCTGCCTGTTCAGCGGCCGACAGGCCGGCCGCGCCCTCGCCGCCGCGCTCTGACCCCATCGGCCGGCGGTCGGCCGGCGCGCCCCGGCGTCACCCCGCCGTGCGGACGGATGCCCCGAGCGCCCGCAGCGACAGCGTCGCGCAGAGGGTCCAGGTGCCGCAGAGGACGACGAGGAAGCCGGCGCCCACCACCTCCAGCGCCGGCGACCCGGTGGTCCGGCCGAGCTGGTGCGCGCCCAGCGACAGCGTGCCGACGGGGAAGGTGAGCGCCCACCACCCCGGCGTGAACGCGATGCGCGCCGCGAAGGCGCGGACCGTGACGACGAGCGCCCACGAGGCCAGCGGCGCCCCGACGGTGAGGGTCACGAGCCCGTACCCGACGGCCACCCGGTGCGCGAGCACGGCGGCCTCGGGGGTGAGCAGCCCCGCCGAGGCCGCCGACAGCGAGACGGCCGCCGCGGTCGACTGGCCGACGATGCCGAGCGGGATCCAGGCCGACGGCGCGACCGCGGGGTCGAGCGGGCTGACCCGCCAGTGGTGGTGGTAGACAACCGCGAAGACGAGCGAGCCCAGGACGAGGGCGAGCGCGAAGCACGTCCACGCGAGCAGCACGAGGAGCAACCGCGGCCCGCCGGCGCCCAGGTGCGGCACGAGGGACGCGCCCGTCGTCGCCGACACCATCGGCGGCACGACCGGCAGGCCCCACGCCGGCGACGGCGGACCCGGGTGCCCGCGGACGAGCAGCGCCGCGAAGCCGAGCGCGGTCACGAGCCCGAGGAGCGTCCCGGCCGTCCAGAGGACCGCGTCGACCACGACGGGGTCGACGAGCGAGCCGACTCCGGCAGCGGGGAGCACCGCGAGCGTCCCCGCGCCGACGGCCAGCAGGCCCATCGACACCGTGCCCCACGACGGCAGCGTCGCGAGGTCGGTCACCGACGCCCGCAGCGTGCCCGGCCGCCTCGCGCACCGGACCGCGAACGCCGCGGTCAGCCCGACGAGGGCCGTCCAGCCGAGGACGTGGACGACGAGCGCGGCGTCGTGCAGCGAACGGGCACCGCCGGCGTGCGCCTGGAGCAGCGTCGCGAGGATCCCGGTACCCATCACCGCGGGGTACCAGACGGGTCCGGGCGGCGGGAGGGGCCGGGTCGTCGTGACGGGCGTCGTGACGGGCGGCGTCGCGGCCGTGGCCGGGGTCGCCGGCGCCGGGCTCGTGGACACGTGGGCGGTCATGGTCCGAGCCTTCCCGCCCGGACGGGCCCCGGCCAGCCCTCGCGCCCCTGTCAGGTGACAGGCGTGGCCTGTGACGGGTCCGGGCGCAGCGCAGCAGCCACGAGGGTCACGAGGTCGCGCGCCGGTCCCCGGGCGGGGAGCCGGCCGCCCTGCCACACGGCGGTCAGCGCGCGGCGCAGCGCGAGCCCCGTCGTCGTGACGACGACGAGGTCCCCGGCGTCGACGAGGTGCGCCGCCGAGCGACGGCTGACGAACGCCGGCGGCCCGCCGGCGGCGACGGAGGCGAGCAGGGCGGTCGTCGTGTCGAACACCGCCTCCGGCGGGGGCGGGACGACGCCGGCCTCCTCGAGCGCGGCCTCCCAGACGCGCCGGGTGCCCGAGCCCTCCTCCCGGCTGCTCAGCGCGCGCGTCGCCAGGTCCTCGGCGACGAGGAGCCGGCGGCGGCGGGCCCAGAGGTCGTCGGGCGCGGCGACGAGGACGAGCTCGTCGACGCCCACGCCGCGGTGCCCGAGGCCCTCGAGCGGCACGGGCCCCTCGACGAACCCGAGGTCCGCCGCGCCGGAGCGCACGGCATCGACGACCGCGGCGGAGTTCGTGGCGTGCAGGGTGACGTCGGCGACCGACTCGCGGCGGGCCCGGACGAGGACGCGGGGCAGGACGGTCTCGGCGACGGTGAGGCTCGCGTGGACGCGCAGCTCGCGGGAGCGGTCGCGCCGCAGCGTCGCCAGGGCCTCGTCGAGGTCCTCGGCGCGGGCGAGGAGGTCGGCCGACCACTCGACGACGAGGCGACCGGTCGGGGTCAGCGCCGAGCCGGAGCGCCCCCGCGTCACGAGGTCGAGCCCGACGTCGGCCTCGAGGGCGCGCAGCCGCTCGGACGCCGACTGCTGCGTGATGCCGTGCGCGCGACCGGCGGCCGCGATGCCGCCCAGGCGCGCGATGTCGGCGAGCAGCCGCAGCGAGGCGAGGTCGGGTGCCATGCGCCCACCGTACGAGCGGCGGGCCGCCGGGCCCGCCGGGTGCGCCGGGAACGCGTCGCCGCGCCCGGGTCAGCGCTGCGGCTCGAGCAGCACCTTGAGGCTCGTCGGGTCCGAGCGGAGCGTCTCGAGGGCCTCGGGGTAGCCGGCGAGCGGGAACCGGTGCGTCACGAGCCCCTCGGTCCGCACCCGGCCCGAGCGCAGCAGGGCCAGCGCGCGGTCGAGGCAGTCGACCTGCGCGAACGACCCCTTGACCGTCAGCTGCCGCCGGAAGACGTCGTACGGGCGCAGCGGCACCCGGGCGTCCTCGTCGCACATCCCGTAGACGAACACGGTGCCGTTCGCGGCGGTGAGCGAGGGCAGCATCCCGACGACCGACGCCGCCCCGGTGACGTCGACCGTCACGTCGAACCCGTCGGGCTGCAGCCGGGCCAGCGTCCGCGAGGTCTCGTCGGCGTCCCGGGTCACCCGCACGACCCGGTCGACGCCGTACGCGTCGGCGAGCTCGAGCTTGAACGGCGTCGGCGCGGCGACCGTCACGCGTCCAGCCCCGCCGTGCAGGAGCAGCTGCGAGAGCAGCAGCCCGGTCGTGCCGGCCCCGACGACGAGCACGTCGGCCCCGGGCCGCAGCCCGAGGACGTCCATGCCGTGCACCGCGCAGGCCAGCGGCTCGGCGAGGACGGCGAGCTCGGGGTCGAGGTCGTCGGCCGGGTAGACCTTGTGCGCCGGGCTGAGCAGCGACTCGGCGAACCCGCCGGGCGCGTTGACGCCGAGCGAGTGGAAGTGCTCGCAGAACAGGTGGTTGCCGCGCGAGCACTCCCGGCACCGGCCGCAGGACGACGCGTTGTCGACCGCGACCCGCTGCCCGGGACGCACGTGCGTCACGCCGTCCCCGACCGAGCGCACCGTGCCGGTGGCCTCGTGCCCCGGCGTCAGCGGGAAGCCGGCGAAGAACCCGCCCTCGTGCAGGTGCAGGTCGGTGCCGCACAGCCCGGCGAGGTCGACGTCGACGACGACCTCGCCCGGGCCGGCCACCGGCCGGGGGACCGAGCGCACCTCGAGCTCGCGCGGGGCGTCGTAGACGACGGCCCGCATCATCGAGCCGTCGGAGGAGGGATCGGTGGAGGGGTCGGCGGAGGGGTCGGCGGAGGGGGCGGCGGAGGAGGCGTCGGGGCGCACGGCGTCGGGCACGCCCACCTTCCTACCGGTCCGGCGCGATCGGCGACAGGGCCCGACCACGGCTCGTAGACTCCGCGGGTGCCGACGACGCCGCCCCGACCGCGGGCCGACGGCCGGGCGGGGGGCGCGTGAACGTCGTCCTCACCGGCCTCGGCCGGGTGCTCGGCCTCCAGCTGGTCCTGCGCCTCACCGCCGGGATGCCGAGCGCCGCGGCCCGGGCGCTGCTCGCCGCGACGGTCGTCGTCGTCAACGGCGCACCGATGCTCGCCGTGGCGACCGGCGCCATCGGCTACGGCGACGTCTGGCTCTGGCTGGCGCTCGAGGTCGTGACGATCTACGTCTGGACGCTCGCCCGCGCGCTGCTCTCGCGCGACGCGGACGGCCGCAGCCGCGCCCGCTCCTTCGGCACCCTGTTCCTCGCGGTGCACTATGGCGGCTTCGCCCTCGTGCCCTTCCTCGTCGGGCTCGCCACCGTGCTGCCCGTCGCGCCGCTGCGCAGCGCGTGGCTGACGGTTCTCGTCCTCGGCGGGCTCGGGTTCGTCGCGGCCGGCTGGGCCGGCGCCGGGCGGCTGCGCGAGCGCCGCCCCCTCGGCATCGGGGACTTCGTGCGGGCCTACGCCCGGATGGCCCTCGCCTACGCTGCGCTCTTCGTGCCGCTCGTCGCTCAGGGGGTCGGCAGCAACGACGACGTCACCCGGCTGACCGCCGGCCAGGAGCGCGGCCTCGCCCTGGTCGTCCTCGTTGTCAAGCTCGTCCTCGAGCTCCTCCTCGTCCTCGCCGTCGAGCGCCGCGACGGGCGCCTGTTCCTCCTCGGCCGCCCGGTCGTCGTCACGGTGCGGAGGGCCTCGTGAGCGCCGCCGCCCCGGTGGTGCCGCTGCACCGCGAGCCCGACTTCCGCCGGTTCTGGCTGGCCCGGCAGGTCTCGACCGCGGGCACGCTCGTCACGGCGGTCGCCCTGCCGGTGCTCGTCTACCGGCTGAGCGGCAGCCCCGCGCTCACCGCGCTCGTCACCCTCGTCGAGGGCCTGCCCTACCTCCTCCTCGGCCTCGTCTCCGGGGCCATCTCCGACCGCCTCGACCGCCGCCGCGTCATGGTCGCGGCCGACGTCGCGAGCGCGCTGGCCATCGGGTCGGTGCCGCTCGCCCACGAGCTCGGTCTCCTCACCGTCGGCCACGCGCTGGTCGCCGGGTTCCTCACCCAGGCCTGCTTCGTCTTCTTCGACGGCGCCGCGTTCGGGGCGCTGCCGGCCATCGTCGGCCGCGAGCGCCTCGGCCCGGCGAACGCCGCGATCTGGGGGTTCGGCTCGCTCCTCGACCTCGGGATGCCGATGCTCGCCGGCGTCCTCCTCGCCGCCCTGCACCCGGCGCTGCTCCTCGGTGTCGACGCGCTGAGCTTCCTCGCCTCGGCCGCGGCCGTCGTCGGCATCGCCGCCCGGCTCTCGGGTGCCCGCGACCTGCCGCCGATCAGCCCTCGCGCCGTCGCCGACGAGGTGCGGGTCGGGCTGCGCTTCCTCCTCGACCACCCCGGGGTCCGCTCGCAGACGGTCATCGGCTTCCTCCAGTCGCTGTCGGGGGCCGGCTTCATGGCGCTGTCGGTGCCCTACGCCGACCGGCTGCTCGGCGTGGGCACGAGCGGCTGGCGCTTCGGGGCCGTGTTCGCGGCGTGGGGCATCGGGGGCATCGTCGCCGCGACGCTCACCCCACGGCTGCACCGGCGGTTCTCGATGCCGCGCGCCACGCTGCTCGCCCTGCCGGTGTCGGCGGCGGCCGGGCTCGTCGTCGCGACGACGTCGTCGTTCGTCGTCGCGGTCGTCGCGATGGTCGGCTGGGGCATCGCCTACCAGGCGGTCGTCCTCACCTCGATCACCTACCGCCAGCAGGCGACCCCCGAGCACCTCCTCGGCCGGGTCAACACGACCGGCCGGATGCTCTCGTTCGGTGTCGGCTGGACGAGCGGTGCGCTGGGGGCGAGCGCGGTGGCCGGTGTCCTCGGCACGCGCGGGGCGATGGTCGCCATCGTCTCGGTCGGGGTCCTGGCCGCGGTCTACGGATGGTTGTCGCCGCTGCGCACCCTGCGTGAGACGCCGGTGCCCGCGTGAGCGGCGCTGCGGCGGAGGCCGCCCCGTCGGCCGGGTGGACCCGGTGGGGGCTGCTCGGCGCCTTCGCGCTGCTCGTCGCGACGACCCAGGTGCTGTGGCTGACCTTCGCGCCGGTCACCGTGGAGTCGGCCCGGGCGCTCGGCGTCTCGGAGGGACTGGTCGGCGACCTGGCCGTCGTCAACCCGTTGCTCTTCGTCGTGCTCGCCCTCCCCGCAGGGCGGTTCGTCGACCGCTCGCTCCACCCCACCCTCACCGCGGGGGCGCTCCTCACGGCGGCCGGTGCGCTGGTCCGGCTCGTCGACCCCGGGTCCTACGGGTGGCAGCTGGCCGGGCAGCTGCTCGCGTCGGTGGCCCAGCCGCTCGTCCTCACGGCCACGACGACGCTCGCGGCCCGGGCCTTCGGGGCGCACCAGCGCACGACGGCCATCTCCGTCGGGTCGGCGGCGCAGTTCGTCGGGGTGCTGGTCGGCGCGCTCGGCGGGGCGCCGCTCGTCGCGGCCGGCGGGCTGCCGCTGCTGCTGCGAGCGCACGCCGGCCTCGCCGTCGTCGCGGCGCTCGCCGTCCTCGGGATGCTGCGCGTCGCCACGCTCGCCCCGGTCGGCGCGCGCGACAGCCACGGCCTGGCCTGGCTGCGCCACGAGCCGCTGCTCTGGCGGCTCGCCGGCCTGCTGCTCGTCGGGGTCGGCGTCTTCAACGCGCTCGCGACCTGGCTCGACCCGGTGATGGCGGGTCTCGGGCACCCGGGCAGCGGCGGGCCGCTCATCGCCGTGACGACGGTGGCCGGCGTGCTCGGGGCGGCACTGCTCCCCGGCCCGGTGGCGGCCCGGCGACGTCGCCGGGCGTTCCTCGTCGGCGCGACCGCTTGCACGGCAACGGTGTTCGCGCTGCTCGTCGTGGCCAACGCCCCGGTGGTGGCCGGCGTCCTGCTCGCGGTGCTCGGGTTCGTCCTGCTCGCCGGGCTGCCCGTGGCGCTCGAGTGGTCCGAGGCGCACGTCGGCGTCGCCCGCTCGGGCACCGCCACCGCCGTCCTGCTGCTGGCCGGAAACCTGGGCGGGGTGCTGCTCGTGCTGCTGGTCCAGCCCTTCGTCGGGGTGCCCCGGGTCGCGCTCGCCGTCATCGCGCTGGCGGCGCTCCCCGGGGCGGCGCTGGCGCTCTCGTTGCCACGCCGCGAGGAGGCGGCCTGAGCGAGCGGCCCGGGACGGGCGTCAGAGGTACTGGCCGGTGCCCTCGGCGTGGCCCTCGCCCGGGGCGGACGGCATCCCGGGCATGCCGCCCGGGCCCTGGGGGCCGTGGCCGCGACCGGGCTGCATCCCCGGCGGCAGTGCCCGCATCTGCTGCAGCTGCGCCTGGGCGGCCATCTGCTGGGCGACGAGCGCGGTCTGGATACCGTGGAAGAGGCCCTCGAGCCAGCCGACGAGCTGGGCCTGGGCGATGCGCAGCTCGGCGTCGGAGGGCTGCTCGTCCTTGAACGGCAGGGCGATCCGCTCCAGCTCGGCGACGAGCTCGGGGGCGAGTCCGTCCTTGAGCTCGGCGATCGAGCGGTCGTGGATCTCGGCGAGGCGGGCGCGGCCGCGGTCGTCGAGAGGGCTGCTGCGCACCTCCTCGAGGAGCTGCTTGACCATCGAGCCGATGCGCATCACCTTGGCCGGCTGCTCGACGAGGTCGGCCGGGTTGCGCGGGCCGTCGTCGGGGGTGCGGGCGTCGTCGTCCTGCGGGGTGCGGTCGGCGACACCCATCCCGTCGGGCGTCACGACGACGACGCGGTCGGGGTCGCCGACGACGGTCGCGGGCACCTGGCGGCGGTCGTCGTCGGACTGGTCGCTGCGGGGCTGGTCGGTCATGACCCCATCCTGCCCCGGACGGCTCGCTCCCCGTCCGCGAAGGGTACGGTGACCCGACGGCCGTTGACATCGACTCTCGATATGCATATCGTCTGTCGATAACAGATCGACAGTCGATGTGAAGGAGCCCGCCATGGCCGGTCGTCCCAGCCTCTCCTCGAACCTCTGGCGGTTCGACCGGTCGGACCGGTGGGGCCTGACCGCCCTGCTCGTCCTCGTGACGGCCGCCGCTGCGCTCGCCGGCGTCGTCGGACCGGTGCTCGACTGGGTCGCGGGCGAGCCGCTGGCCGTCGGCACCGTCGGCCCGGTCGTCGTGCCGACCCTCGATGCCGTGGGGACGCGGTACGGCGACGGCGAGTACGACGTGCTGCTCACGGGTGCCGGGGTCGGGCAGCGCCTGCTCGACCTGCTGCCCGGGGTCGCGCTCACCGTGCTCGTCGCGGTCGGCTGCCTCCTCGTCCAACGGCTGATGCGGGGGGTGGCCGCCGGTGACGCCTTCGACCCGAGGAACGTCTCCCGGCTGCGGGGCCTCGCCCTCCTGCTCGCGCTCGGGGTGCCGGTCGTGTGGTTCGCCCGGGTGACCACCGACCTCGCGCTGCTCTCGGGTGCGGACCTCGGCACCGGCGGACCGGGGGCGCTCGTCGAGGTCCCCTGGCTGCCGATGCTCGGCGGCATGGTGCTCGCCCTCGTCGCAGAGGCGTTCCGGGCGGGCACGCAGCTGCGTGACGATGTCGAGGGCCTCGTCTGATGCCGGTCGAGGAACCGCACCGCGTCGTCTGCCACCTCGACCGGCTGCTCGAGGAACGGGGGATGACCCTCGCCGCGCTCGCCGAGGCCGTCGGCGTGACCGTCGTCAACCTCTCGGTCCTCAAGAACGACCGCGCCAAGGCCATCCGGTTCAGCACGCTGACCGCCGTCTGCGACGTCCTGGGCTGCCAGCCCGGTGACGTGCTCTCGGTCGAGCCGGCCTGACGGCGCGCCTCAGCCCACCGGGGCCGCCGTGACCACGACGTTGTCGCGGTGGGCCCGCAGCTCGGGGAGGTACTCGCCGCCGCAGGTGATGAGCACGAGCCGTGGGGCGCCGTCCCGGGCGAAGATCTCGTCGACGGGAAGGGCCTTCTTGCGCACCGACTCCCGGCCGGTGACCTCGTAGGTGTGCTCCACGCCGTCGGCGTCGGTGACCTCGACGCGCATCCCCTCCCGAGCCCCGGCGAGCGGGGCGAGCGCGCCCGGCCCGTCCTCGCGGGTAGCGACGTGGCCGGCGATGACGGTGTGGCCCTCGGGTGTCGCGGGCGCGGCGCCGTAGCGGTACCAGCCGACGCTCGTCGGGGCCGCGGGGATGACCATGGCGCCGTCGTCCTGGACCCCGACCGGCCGGACGTCCGCCGCGACCCCGAGGCCGGGGATGCGCAGCCGGACCGGCGGGGCGGCGCGGTCGCCGGAGCGCGCCGACTCCGGGTCGGCGGCGCGGGCGGTGGCCCGGAGCGACGGGGTGGGGGCGGGGCCGGTGGTGGGGGAGGTCGCGGGCGAGGCCGACGGGCTCGTCGCGGGTCGCAGCGCGGCGAGGCCGTCCCCCTCGACGTCGGCCGGCGCGGTGACGACACGGACGGCGAGGGTGACGACACAGGCGAGCGCGACCAGTGCGGCGAGCACGGCGCCGAGGCGCCAGCCGCGGCCGGAGGGCGAGCCGGACATCGACGACTCCTGGGTCGGGGGTTGTCACGGACGGGCGGGCGGCGCCGGGTGCGGCGCCGCCCGCCGTGGGGTCGACCGTGCGGTCAGACGCGGCTGCGACGGGCGCGCGGACCCATCCCGACCGCGGCGAGGGTGGCGAGACCAGCGGCGCCGAGCAGCAGCGCCGGGGTGCTGTCGGCCGGCAGCTCGGCGGTGCCCGACGGGACGCCGGACGGCGAGGAGTGCAGGCCGCCGATCGTCTGGACCGCGAGGGCGAGGTTGTCGTCCTCGGCCGAGCCCCAGGCGTAGACGATGGTCGAGGTGCCCTCGGCCACGTCGACGTCGGCCGGGCCGATGACCGGGTCGGTCGTGCCCGCGAGGGCGACGGCCGCCGAGACGGTGCCGGCCGGGAGGTCGGCGCTGTCCTCGTTCGGGTTGGTCAGGCCGCTGAACACGGCCTCGCCCCCGGCGAGCACGTCGACGGCCGGGGCGGCGGCGGTGTGCCGCACGACGAGACGGCCCTGGCCCGCGGCGACGGGGTCGACGTCGTTGACGAAGGGGGTCAGGGTCGGGTTGCCGTCGGCGTCGAGGTGGGCGACGACGCTGATGTTGGCGCCGGCGGGGACCTCGACGTCCGTGGCCTCGATGGCCGGGTCGCCGCTCGGGTCGTCGCCGGCGGGGAAGACCGCGAGGTTGTAGGTGCCGGCGGGGAGCTTCACCGGGTCGGTGACCGTGCCCGGCTCGAAGTCCTCGAGGAGGGCCTCGTCGGCGCTGTACGTCGTGTCGGCGCTGCCGTACACGTCGACCGTGAGGTCGGGGACCCCGTGCACGACGACGACGCTGGCGTCGTCCGCGGCGTGGGCCGGGGTCGTGAGGGCGAGGGGGAGCGCGGCGACCGCGACGACGGCGGTGGCGGCGAGGGCTCGACGCATGACGTTCCTTCCGGAGAGGGGTAGTGACACCCCCTCTTCCACCGACACCCCGTCGACGGATGCACCTCGTCGAGAGTTCGTCGAACCCGCCCGGTCACCGAGCCCCCCGGCCGCCACCCGAGTCACGTGCGTATCGGGTCGCCCGACACGACCGCGCTGTACCCGAGAACGGTTGTCGGGTGGAGCGCAGCGGTATCGGGTCACCCGATACGCGTGGGGTCAGGCGGCGGCGGGGGAGGGCGTCGCGGGCGGGGTGGCGGCCGGCGGGGGCGGGGTGGCACGGCGCAGGAGCGGCTGCCCGAACACCGCGAGCAGGGCTGCGAGGACGCCCGCGGTGACCGTGACGGCGAAGGCGCCGGTGTGGCCGTGGACGTCGGCGACCCGCCCCGCGACGGCGGACCCGATCGCGTAGCCGAGCCCGGTCGTCGAGGCGAGCAGGGTCATCGCCGCCCCGATGCGGGCGGGCGGCACGGCGCGCTCGCCGAGCATGAAGACGCTGATCATGTACGGCGCGATGACGAAGCCGAGGACGAGGACGACGAGGAAGAGCCGCGGCACCGAGTCGGTGAGGAGCAGCGGCGCGCTGAGCACCGCGAGGCCGGTCGCCGCGACGAGCACGCGCGAGGGGACGGTGAAGCGCGTCGGGAGGCCGGCGACCGCGAGCCCGGCGATGACCGACCCGACGCCGAGCGTCGCGTGGACCAGGCCGGCGAGCCCCGGCTGGCCGGCGAGCGTCGTCAGCACCGTCGTGCCCGTCTGCACCGACCCGAAGACGACCCCGATGAGCAGCTGCGCGAGCAGGAGCACGACGAACGTCGCGGTGACGAGGCGGCCTGCGAGGCCGGCCGCGGGCCGGTGCGCGTGGGTCAGGGCGGCGGTGGGGTGCACCGCGAACGCCGTGCCGAAGCCGAGGAGCAGCAGCGCCGCGACGACGAGCGCCACCGACGGGCTGGCGAGCACCGCGAGGACGCCGATGAGCGCCGGGCCCATGACGAAGGACGCCTCGCCGGCGGCCCCCTCGTACGAGAAGGCGGTCTCCATGAGCCGCGGCTGCTGCGCGCCCTGGTGCCGGGTGAGGGGGCGCCACCGGACACGGGCCAGCGGTCCGACCTGCGGCATGAGCAGCCCGGCGAGCGCGGCCGACGCGACGACGAGCCCGGGGACGGCGCCGCCGTGGGCGAGGGCCACGAGGAGCAGCAGCCCGGCGCCGCCGGCGAGGGACTGGACGAGCACGACGGGACGCTGGCCGATCCGGTCGGCGAGCGAGCCGGCGACCGGGGCGCCGACGGCGTTGGCCACGGCGAGCCCGCCGGCCGCGGCGCCGCCGAGGCCGTAGGAGCCGGTCGTCCCGGAGACGAGGAGGAGGGTGCCCATCTGGCTCATCGCGAGGGGCAGGCGCCCGACGAACGCGACGAGGACGTAGAGGGGGCCGGCGAGCGAGAACAGGCGCCGGTAGCTGGCGATGGGTGACACGGGGGTTCTGCCTTCGAGGGGTCCTGCGCCCGGACCCGTGCGTGGGTAGGGCGGAGCGGGTGTGCGCCGAACCCGCCTCCAACGGCGCACGAGGACCCTGTGCAACGCACGATTCTACCGCCTCGCGCACGATGCCCCCGCCCGCCGCCGGAGAGGCGCGGGCGGGGGCGTCCCCCTGCCAGGGGTGTGTGGCTCAGGTCGCCCGGCGGGTGACCTGGGGAGCCCGGCGGATGCCGGCCGCGGCGAGCAGGGCCGCGAGGACGGGGACGAGCAGCCCGACCGTCGCGAGGTCCGCCCACGGGATGACGAGGACGCTCTGGCCGTCGCGCGAGGCCTGGGTCAGCGGGTCCCAGCCGACCGCCGTCAGCGGTCGGGCGATGGCGATGCCCGGCACGAGCCCGACCGCGACCCCGAGGGCGCAGCCGACCGCGGCGAGGACGAAGGCCTCGGCCGCCGCCATGACCCGCCGGGTGCCGCGCGTCGCGCCGAGGGCGGCGAGCGTCGCCTGGTCGGTCTGCTGCTCGGCCAGCGTCAGCGCCGTCGACGTGAGGACGACGACGAGGATGAGCAGGCCGAAGACCGCGAGGAGGATGGCGACGACCATCCGGTCCTCGCGCTGGAAGCCGTCCTCGCGCTGGACGCCGACCTCGTCGCCGAGGCGCTCGGCCAGCCGGTCGACGGTCGCGTCGGGCACGGCGCTGCCGTCGGCCTCGCGCACGGTCCACGACGGCGTCGTCATGTCCCAGCCGCGCGTGAGCGGGGTGCCGGCGGCGACGGCCATCGACGCCCCGAGCAGCCGCCCCGCCGACTCCTTGGTCAGCGGCAGGCGCACGGCCGGGACCTGCGCGTCGGAGGTGACCGTGGCCCGCGGCGCCTGCACCGTCTCGGCCTGGGGGTCGACGCGGTAGGTGCCCTGCGCGACCCGGACCGTGCCACCGGACCCGCCGAGGAGGACGACGGCGCCGTCCCGGACCTGGGCGGCCGCGGCGCCGGTCACCCCCGTGCGGCGCACGAGCTCGTCGGCCGGGAGGGTGAGGACGGTGCCCGAGCCGTTGGCCAGCGAGCCGGCCACGGAGCACTGCGGGCCCTTCGCCGAGTCGGTGAGGTAGCCGAGGGTGTCGGTCACCTCGCACCCGGCCGGCACGACGCTGACGAAGCGGGCGTCGTAGGGCTCGGTCGGCGGGACCTCCTGCATCTGCTGGGTGTCGCCGACGTAGACGGGGTTGGCCGCGACCACGGCGCCGGGTGCGGCCGACCGGATCGCGTCTGCCGTCAGGGGGGTCTCGCTGTAGGCGCTGACGACGACCTCGCCGGGGATGGTCGTCGGCAGGTACTCCATCCGCCGCTGCTCGGTGTCGCTCTCGAGTCCGATGAGCCCGAACGTCAGGCCCGCGACGACCGCGAGGACGGCGGCGACGGACGGCGCGCTGCGGGCGCGGTGCCGGGCGAGGTCGCGCGCGGCCATCCGCAGCGACGTCGGCAGGTGCGTGCCGAGCCGGCCGACGCCCGCGAGGACGACGGGCACGAGCAGCAGCGAGCCGACGATGAGGACGAACGCGCCGACGACGACGAGCGTCTCGCCCGACCCGGCGAACAGGTTGCCCGTGATCCCGGAGAGGTCGACGACGCCGGTGCCGCCGAGGGTCAGCACCCCGCCGACGAGCGCGAGGACGACTCCGAGGCCGAGGACGACGAGGCTGGGGCGCGGCGAGACGCTCTGCCCGCGCATCACGCCGACGATGTCGAGCCGGCCGAGCCGGCGGGCCGGCACGAGCGCGGCCACGAAGGTCGAGGCGACCGCGCAGGCCGCGACGCCGGCGAGCATCCCCCAGCGGACGTCGAACGGGCCGCCGAACGGCGGGTAGGCCTGGTCCGCGGTCGCGGCCCGCACGAGCCAGGCCCCGCCGACGCCCAGACCGACCCCGGCCACGGCGCTGACCGCCCCGAGGACGAGGGCCTGCGCGAGGACCGTCCGGCGCAGCACCGGCGTGTGCGCGCCGTTGCTCGCGGCGAGGGCGAGGGTCCGGCGCTGGCGGGTCGCGCTCACCGCGAACGCCGGTCCGACGAGCAGGGTCGTCGAGACGAGCAGCATGACGGCGGCGAGACCGACCAGGAGACCCATCCGCTGGGTCTCGTCGCCGGCCTGCGCCTGCAGCTCGGCGGGGTAGGCGCTCTCGGCCGGCGGGTGGAGCAGCGCGTCGGCGGAGGTGACGCGGAAGCCGTACTCACCGAGGGTGCGCACCTCCGGCCAGGTGACGGGGTCCGTGCCGAGGACGATCCAACCGCCGTTGCCGACGGCGGCCGCCGGCACGAGCGGCGCGGCGGTGACGAGGGCGGGCTGCGAGTAGAGGTCCTGGGCCCGGGCGACGCCGACGACCGTGACCGTCCGCGTCGTGCCCTCGACCGTCACCTCGAACGAGCCCTGCTGCGGCACACCGCGGCTGATGGCCACCGGGGTGACGAGGACCTCGGCCGGGGTGGCCGGGTCGGACGACGGCGCGGCCGGCCAGCGGCCGGACACGAGCTCGAGCTTCTCGCCGAGCCCGACCGCGCCGTCGAGCGAGAGCCCGTCGAGGGAGAGGCGGCGCTCGCCGAGGGTGGTGCGGGCCGACCACCGCTCGAACGGGGTGACGGGGGCGTCGACCAGGCGCGACACGGCGTCGGCGTTCGCGAAGGTCGAGGCCTCCCGGTCGAAGCCGGGGACGGGCCGGGCGTCCTGGTCGACCGACGAGAAGCCGGCGCCGGGGTCGGGCAGCTGGACGGTGCGGCTGACGTCGGGCCACTCGAGGAGGGCCTGCCCGGTGCCGACCGTCTGCGGGATGCGCTCGGCGCCGTTGACGTCGGAGGTGTAGGCCAGCGTGACGACGGCCGAGAGGAGCAGCGTCGGCAGGAGCACCATGACGACGACGAGCGCGCTGCGACCGCGGTGCCGGCGGACGTCGCGGCGGGCCATCCGCAGGGCGACGGCCCACGACGAGCGCCACTGGGCGAGGCGGCCGGGGTCGCCGGGCTCCGGTGCGCCCGAGCCGGACCCGTCGGTGTCCGGGCGCGAGGGGGCGAGCGTGCTCATCGCGCGCTGCCGCCGGTCAGCAGGTCCTCGGCGACGTCGGCGCCGCCCGTGGAGTCGACGACACGGCCGTCCCGGAGGAAGACGACGCGGTCGGCCCAGGCGGCGTGCCGCGCCTCGTGGGTGACGAGCAGCCCGGCGACGCCGTCGTCGCAGCGCTCGCGCAGGACCCGCAGCACGTCCTCGCCGGTGTGGCTGTCGAGGGCGCCGGTCGGCTCGTCGGCGAGCACGAAGCGGCGGCTGCCGACGAGGGCACGGGCGATGGCGACGCGCTGCTGCTGGCCGCCGGACATCTGGTCCGGGTAGCGGTCCGAAAGGGCCATGAGGTCCATGAGGTCGAGGGTCCGGCGGGCCTGCCGGCGCGCCTGGCGGGCACGGACGCCGTCGAGCTCGAGCGGCAGCGCGACGTTCTCGGCGGCCGTGAGGCTCGGGATGAGGTTGTAGTCCTGGAAGACGAAGCCCATCCGGCGCCGGCGCAGCCGCGCGAGGTCGCGGGGGGCGAGGCCCCCGATCTCCTCGCCGCCGATGCTCACGGTGCCCGACGTCGGGCGGTCCAGGCCGCCGGCGACGTTGAGCAGCGTCGACTTGCCCGAGCCGCTCGGGCCCATGACGGCGACGAGCTCGCCGGCGTGGATGTCGAGCGAGACGTGGTCGAGTGCGACGACACGCGTCTCGGCCTCGCCGTGGACGCGGGTGACGTCGGAGATGACGACGTGCGGTGCGGTCATGCGTGGGTCCCCTCCCGGTGGGCCGGCACCTCGCCGGCGGAGTCGTGGCCGGCGCGGCGGGAGCCGGCCGGGGTCCTGCGGGCGTGCCGGGCGAGGGCGGACTCGACGTGGTCGAGCCAGCGCACCTCTGCCTCGGCCGCGAAGACGAGGTGCTCGAGGACGAGCAGCCAGGCGAGCCCGTGCTCGCCGCCGCCGCCGTCCGCGCCGTCCCGGACGCCCTCGCCCGACCCCTCCGCCCGGTCGAGGGCGTCCCGCTTGAGGCGGGTCAGGTCGCGCAGGTGCCGCAGGGTCGCGGTGCGCTGGCCCTGGACGACCGCCGCGACGTCGACCCCGGGGGCGGTGACGGCGAGGGCGAGCTTGATGGTCAGCTCGTCCCGCGGGGTGCTCGTGCGGTCGACCGGGGTGGTCCACCAGGCGTCGAGCTCGGCGCGGCCGGCGGCCGTCAGCCGGTAGCTGATCCGGCCCTCGGCGTCGGCCTCGCCGGCCTGCTCGACGAGGCCGTCGCGCACGAGCCGCTCGATCGTCGTGTAGACCTGCCCGACGTTGAGCGGCCAGGTGCCGCCGGTGCGCTCCTCGAAGTCGCTGCGCAGCCGGGCGCCGTAGGAGTCGCCCTCGGCGAGCAGGGCCATGAGTCCGAGCCGGACCGACATCCGACGCCTCCTTCGTCCTGGTGATACCGGGTATTCCCGGATGATGCGGATAGATATACCGGGTATCACCGGGGGCGTCAAGCGGATGCGGAGAGCCCGCGGTGACCGTCCGGCGCCGGGCCCGACCTCTGGGCGACCACCACCCGACCCGGCAGTGGCGCGCGCGCCGCGCGTCCCCGAGGATGGCCGGGCCGTCCGACCCCCGGGCGGCGGGGGCAACCCGCCGATGACGTCAGGAGACCCGATGCTCGTCCCGATGACCGTGACCGACTTCATCGACCGCGCGAGGACGGTCTACGCCGACCGGGTCGGTGTCGTCGACGAGCCGAGCCAGGTCGCGGACCCGCTGCCGGACCTCACGTACGGGGAGGTCGCGGCGCTCGCCCGCCGCCAGGCGGCGCGGCTCGACCAGCTGGGCATCGCGGTCGGCGAGCGCGTGGCGATCGTGTCGCACAACGCCGCCCGGATGCTCGTCTCGTTCTTCGGGGTGTGCGGCTCGGGGCGCGTCCTCGTGCCCGTCAACTTCCGGCTGCGCCCCGACGAGGTGCGGTACATCGTCGAGCACTCCGGGGCCCGGGTGCTCCTCGTCGACCCCGAGGTCGACGCCTCGCTCGCGTCGGTCACGGCCGAGCACCGCATCGTCCTCGGCGACGACGACGCGCTCTTCGCGCCGGAGGGCGTCGAGCCGCGGCCGTGGGAGCCGGACGAGAACGCGACGGCGACCATCAACTACACCTCGGGGACGACCGCCCGGCCCAAGGGCGTGCAGATCACCCACCGCAACATCTGGACCAACGCGCTGACCTTCGGCCTGCACGCCGGCGTGTCGGACCGCGACGTCTACCTTCACACGCTGCCGATGTTCCACGCCAACGGCTGGGGGATGCCGTTCGTCGCGACCGGCCTCGGGGTGAAGCAGGTCGTCCTGCGCAAGGTCGACGGCGCCGAGATCCTCCGCCGGGTGCGCGACCACGGCGTCACCTACCTGTGCGCAGCCCCGGCCGTCGTCAACGCGGTGCTCGAGGCGGCCCAGTCGTGGGAGGGCGAGGTGCCGGGGCGCGACCGCGTGCGCATCATCGTCGCCGGCGCGCCGCCGCCCACGAAGACCGTCGCGCGGGTCGAGCGCGAGCTCGGGTGGGAGTTCATCCAGATCTATGGGCTGACCGAGACCTCGCCGCTGCTGACCATCAACCGGCGCCGGGCCGAGTGGGACGACCTGTCGGTCGAGGAGCGCGCCGAGCGGCTCGTCCGGGCCGGCGCGCCGGCGCTCGGGGTGACCCTCACGCTCTCGCCGGACCACGAGGTGCTCGCCCGCTCCAACGTCGTCCTCGAGGGCTACTGGGAGCAGCCGGAGGAGTCCGCGCGGGCGCTCGAGGACGGCTGGTTCCACACCGGTGACGGCGGCACCATCGGCGAGGACGGCTACCTGACGATCTCGGACCGCAAGAAGGACGTCATCATCACCGGCGGCGAGAACGTCAGCTCGATCGAGGTCGAGGACGTCATCTTCAGCCACCCCGCCGTCACCGAGGTCGCCGTCATCGGGGTGCCCGACGAGAAGTGGGGCGAGACCATCAAGGCGCTCGTCGTGCTCGCGCCGGGGGAGTCGGTGACCGAGGGCGAGCTCATCGCCTGGTGCAAGGAGAAAGCCGCGGGGTACAAGGCGCCGACGTCGGTCGAGTTCCGCGACGAGCTCGCCCGCACGGCCACCGGCAAGCTGCAGAAGTTCAAGCTGCGCGCGCCCTACTGGGAGGGCCGCGACCGCCAGGTCAACTGACCCCGGGCCCCTCCGCCTCCTCCACGCGACCTGCGCGGATCCGCGTGCGACCGCACCCGGACCCGCGCAGGTCGCCGGGAGAAGAGCGTCGCGGGGGCCGGAGACTGCCCGCCGGGTCAGCCGGCGAGGAGCGTGGCGCCGAGGGCGAGCGCGCCGGGCAGCGCCTGGACGAGCAGGATGCGCCGGCTCGCCGTCGCCGCGCCGTAGAGCCCGGCGACGACGACGCAGGCCAGCCCGAAGACCGCGAACGCGAACCGGTGGTCGGCCGGACCGACGAGCCCGAGCACGAGCGCGGCGACGAGGAAGCCGTTGTAGAGGCCCTGGTTGGCCCCGAGCGTCTTGGTCTGCTCGGCGAACTCGGGGCTCAGGCCGAACGCCGCGCGGCCGCGGGGGTGGGTCCACAGGGCCATCTCGAGGACGACGATGTAGACGTGGATCGCGGCGACGAGCACCGTGAGGAGCGTGGCGGTCAGCTGCATCCGCGATGTCTACCGCACCAGGCCCGCGCCGCGCTCCTCCCGGCGCGCGGGCTCAGCCGACGGTGAGGAGGATCTTGCCGATGTGACCGCTCTCCTCGAGCTCGCGGTGCGCGTCGGCCGCCGACTCCAGCGGGTGGCGGGAGTGGACGATCGGGCGGACCGTGCCGTCCTCGACGAGCGGCCAGACGTGCTCGCGGACCGCGGCGACGATGGCCGCCTTCTCGGCGTGGGGGCGGGCGCGCAGCGACGTCGCGATGACGGCGCCGCGCTTGGCGAGGAGCTGGCCGAGGTCGAGCTCGCCGACCCGGCCGCCCTGGAGGCCGATGACGACGAGCCGGCCGTTGGGGGCGAGGACGTCGACGTTGCGGCCGAGGTACTTCGCGCCCATGTTGTCGAGGACGACGTCCGCCCCGTGCCCGTCCGTGGCCTCGCGGACGCGCTCGACGAAGTCCTCGTCGCGGTAGCTGACGAGCACGTCGGCGCCGAGCTCTCGGCAGGCGTCGAGCTTGGCCACCGAGCCGGCGGTGACGGCGACGCGCGCCCCGACCGCCCTGGCCAGCTGGATGGCCATCGTGCCGATGCCCGAGGAGCCGCCGTGGACGAGGAAGACCTCGCCGGGCTGGAGGTTCGCGGTGAGGAAGACGTTCGACCAGACGGTGCACGCGACCTCGGGCAGCGCCGCGGCGTCCTCGAGGGAGACACCGGCCGGGACGGGCAGCAGCTGACCCGCCGGCACCCGGACGTGCTCGGCGTACCCGCCGCCGGCGAGCAGCGCGCAGACCTCGTCGCCGACCGACCAGCCGTCGACGCCCTCGCCGAGCGCCTCGACGACGCCGCTCACCTCGAGGCCGGGGACCTCGGACTCGCCGGGCGGCGGCGGGTAGTGGCCCTGGCGCTGCATCGAGTCGGCCCGGTTGACACCGGCCGCGACGACGCGGACGAGCACCTCACCCTCGCGCGGCTCGGGGGTCGGCACGTCGGAGACGACGAGGGCCTCGGGCCCTCCGGGGGTGGGGACGGTGATGGCACGCATCCCCCGAGGCTATGCCCGCGGACCGGGCCGGGGGCGTCCCACCCGCGCCGCGAGCGAGGCCGCGGTGCGGCGCACGGCGTCGGCGAGGCGGTCGCGCTCGGCGTCGTCGACGTCGCCCTGCGGGTAGGTGACGGCGACGGCGGCCACCGGGTAGTCGTTGGCGTCGAGGACGGCGACGGCCACCGACCCCAGTCCCGGTGTCACGAGGCCGTCCTCGAGCGCGTAGCCGCGCTGGCGCACCTGCTGCAGCCACGACCGCAGCTGGGTGGTCGACGCCGGTCCGCGGCCGTCGCGCTGCACGAGCGCGGTGCGGTCGGGGTAGAGGGCGCGCACCTGGGCGGCCGGCAGTGCCGCGAGCATGGCGAGGCCGGTGGCGGTCAGCGGGGCCGGCAGCCGGACGCCGACGTCGGTGACGAGCAGCGGCCGGCCGGGGGCGCGCTGCTCGACGACGTAGAGGACGTCGCCGCCGTGGAGCACCGCGAGGTGCGCGTTGTGCCCGCAGGCGTCGACGAGCCGGTCCATCGGCCCGCGGGCCATCCGCTCGAGCGGCGCCTGCCGCTGGTAGGCCGACCCGAGCTCGTAGGCGGCCAGGCCCAGGCCGTAGCGGCGCTCCTCGGGCAGGTGGCGGACGTAGCCGCGCTCGGTGAGCACGGCGAGCAGGTGGTAGACGCTCGAGCGCGGCAGACCGAGGTCGCGCGCGATGGCGGCGGCGGGCACCGGCTCGCCGCGGCGCGCGATGAGGCCGAGGACGTCGAGGGCGTGGCCGGCGGCGGGGGCGTTGGCCATCGCTCAGCCGACCCACCGGTAGCGGCGCTCGGGCCTCCCCGTGCTGCCGTAGCGCAGCGCGACGTCGGCCCGGCCGACCTGCTTGAAGTGCTCGAGGTAGCGCCGGGCGCTGACCCGCGACATCCCGACGGACTCGGCGACCTCGCTCGCCGACAGGGCGTCGGTGGATGCCTTGAGCGCGTCCTCGACGAGGCGGGCGGTCTCGGGGCTCAGGCCCTTGGGCAGGGGCTGGGCGCTGCCGGCGGCGCGGAGGAAGACCCGGTCGACGTCCTCCTGCCCGACGACCTCGGCCCGGGCGAGCAGCGAGCGCTGGCCGGCGTACCGTCGCAGCCGCTCCTCGAGGTCGGCGAACCCGAAGGGCTTGAGCACGTAGTCGGCCACGCCGAGGCGGACGGCCGCCCGGACCGAGTCGCTCTCCTTGGCGGCGGTGATGACGATGGCGTCGCAGGGGTGCGGGCCGCCGCGCAGGTCGGCGAGCAGGTCCAGGCCGTAGCGGTCCGGGAGGTAGAGGTCGAGTAGCAGCAGGTCGGGGCGCAGCCGCGCGACGGCTTCCTCCGCCTCGGCGGCGGAGTGCGCGACCCCGACGACCTCGAAGCCCTCGGTCCGCTCGACGAAGCCCACGTGGATGCGCGCGACCATGAAGTCGTCGTCGACGACGAGCACCCGGATCACGGCCGGATCTCCTGCGGTGCAACGACATCCGGCTGCTCGTCCACCACCGACGGCTCGACGAACGTTGTGACTCCGAGGCGCGCGGTGAAGCGGGTCGTGCCGTCGAGGCGCTCGACGTCGATCTCACCGCCGCGGCGCCGGCAGACCAGCCGGGTCAGGGCCAGCCCGACCCCGTGCTCCATCGGGTCGACGCGCTTGGTCGTCACCCCGTGCTCGAACAGCGTGGCGCGCAGCTCCTTCGGCACGCCCGGACCCGAGTCGTCGACGACGATCTCGACGGTGCTGGCGTCCTGCCGGATGCGTACGCGCACGGACGGCGGTGTGGCAGAACCCTTCGGCGCGTGCTCGAAGGCGTTGTCGACGAGGTTGCCGAGCACCGTCGCGACGTCGGCGGCGTCGTGCGTCTCGAGCCGCTCGAGGCGTGAGTCGTCGGCGATCGTCAGGTCGATGCGCCGCTCGTTGGCGGTCGCCGCCTTGGCCATGAGCAGGGCCGCGATGGTCGGGTCGCCGACGAGCGTCGTGACGACGAGGTCGAGGGCGGTGCGCTGCTCGCTGAGGGCATCCACGTAGCGGACGACCTCGTCGAGCTCGCCGATCTGGATGAGACCGCTGATCGTGTGCAGCTGGTTGGCGAACTCGTGTGCCTGCGAACGCAGCACGTGCGCCGTCGACCGGAACGAGCCGATCTCGCGCTCGAGGTCGGCCATCTCGGTGCGGTCGCGCATCGTCGTCACCGTGCCCAGCACGCGGTCGCCGCTGACCACCCGCATCGTGCTCATGACGAGCACCCTCCCACGCCGGATGACGACCTCGTCGCGCGCCGCGGTGACGTGGTCGTCGGGAGAGGCGTCCGTGACCGCGCGGGGGTTCTCGCCGACGAGGACCTCGCGCAGCCGGCCCTCGATGCGCAGGTCGGCGACTGACGTCCCCACCGCGTGCTCGGGCAGGTCGAGCAGGCGTCGGGCGACCTCGTTGACGAGGGTGATGCGGTGCTGGGGGTCGAGCGCGATGACCCCCTCGGCGATGCCCCGGAGCATCGCCTCGCGGTGCTCGGCCAGGCCGGCGATCTCGCGCGGCTCCATCCCGCGGGTCTGCCGCTTGATCCGGCGCGAGAGGAGCCACGAGCCGCCGAGGCCGACGAGGAGGGCGATGCCGAGGTAGGTCAGCAGGTAGGAGCTGGTGCCCTGCAACCGTTCCCACGTCGTCGGCGCCTCTTCGGCGACCATGACGGTGCCCAGCAGCTCGCCGGCGCGCGTGGGGGTGGTCGGGTCCTTGTCGTCGTCGTCGCCGGCGAGCACCGGCACCTGCGAGGCGAGGTACTCACGGCCGTCGAGGGTGAGCGTCCCCGACCAGCTGCCGCCGCGGGCGACGCGCGGGTCGCCGAGAGGCAGCCGCTCCTCCTCGAGCGAGGGGTCGGTCGACACGCGGACGTCGAGGTCGGGCTCGGCGAAGGTCACCGACGTGACGTTGGCCTGCGCGACGAGGCCGAGCCCGAGCGTCGCGAGGCCGGTGCGGGACTCGGGCTGGTCGAGGTTGGCGCGCACGAGCGGGTTGACGGCCAGCTGCTCGCCGAGGGCGGACACCCGCCGCCCCTCGGTGCGCTCGAAGGTGGCTGCCGACTGCGCCAGCGACACCGCCGCCACCGCCACGAGGACGACGACGATGATCGCGAGCTGGAGCGCGAAGAGCTGCCCGGCGAGGGTCGCCCGGCGTCGTCGGCGCGTGACCACTATGTACTCAACCTCCGTTGCGGACGAAAGCGCGACAGGCTCCACACCGGTCGCCCACGATCATCGCGTTCCACTCCACCACAGGAAAGGGATCTCGACGATGAGACTCCACCGCATCGCGCTCGGCGCGCTCGTCGCGGCCACGCTGGCCCTCACCGGCTGCGGCGCCACGAAGGACCAGGGCAGCGGGGGTGCGGCCTCCTCCGGTGGTGGCGCGCCGGCGACCGGCCTCCAGTACATGGTCCCGAACAGCCCCGGCGGCGGCTACGACACGACCGCCCGCACCGCGGCCCAGGTGATGGAGAAGGAGAAGATCACCGGCAGCGTCCAGGTCTTCAACCTCCCCGGCGCCGGTGGCACGGTCGGCCTCCAGCGGGTCGTCAACGAGAAGGGCAACGGCAAGCTCGCGATGCAGATGGGCCTCGGCGTCGTCGGCGCCGCGTACACCCAGAAGTCGCAGGCCAAGCTGTCGGAGACCACCCCGATCGCCAAGCTCATCGAGGAGGCCGGAGCGATCGTCGTGCCCTCGGACTCCCCGTACCAGGACATCACCTCGCTCGTCGCGGCGTGGAAGAAGGACCCGAAGTCCCTCGCCGTCGGCGGCGGCTCCTCGCCCGGCGGTCCCGACCACCTCCTGCCGATGCGCCTGGCGGACGCCGCGGGCATCGACCCGAAGACGGTCAGCTACGTCAGCTACGACGGCGGTGGCGAGCTCCTCCCGGCCATCCTCGGCAAGAAGATCGCCTTCGGGGCCAGCGGCTTCGGCGAGTTCCTCGACCAGGTCGAGGCCGGTGACGTCAAGATCCTCGCGGTGACCAGCGCCGAGCGCGTGGCGGCCCTGCCCGACGTCCCGACGCTCAAGGAGAGCGGCATCGACCTCGAGTTCACCAACTGGCGTGGCGTCGTCGCCCCGCCCGGCATCTCCGACGCCGACAAGCAGGTCTGGATCGACGCCTTCACGAAGATGCACGACTCGCAGGCCTGGAAGGACGAGCTCGAGAAGCGCGGCTGGGTCGACGCCTTCGCCACCGGCGACGAGTTCGGAGCCTTCATCGCCGACCAGGACAAGCGCGTCGCCGACGTCCTGACCACCCTCGGCCTGGCCTGACATGAGCACCGAGGCCACCACCGCCCCGGAGGGCACCTCGCCCTCCGGGGCGGGTCCCCTCGGCCGGGTCAGGGACCGCGCGCAGCTCGGCCTGTGTGCGGCCCTGGCCGTCGTCGGCGTCGTCGTCCTCGTCGACGCCGCGAGCCTCGGCCGGGTCACGAGCAGCAACGACCCGATCGGCCCGCGCGCGATGCCGTTCGTCGTCGGCGGGCTCCTGCTGCTCGTCTCGGTCCTCTACGCGCTCGACGTCCTGCGCGGCGGGGTCGGCGAGGCCGAGGCCGGCGAGGACGTCGAGCTCGGCCAGCGCGCCGACTGGAAGACCGTCGGCATCCTCGCCGGGGCGTTCGCGCTCAACGCCCTGCTCATCGAGCCGCTCGGCTGGGTCATCAGCGGTGCGCTGCTGTTCTTCCTCTCCGCGTTCGCGCTTGGCAACCGCCACCACGTCCGCGGGCTCGCGATCGGCATCGCGATGTCGCTCGTCACCTTCTACGCCTTCGCCATCGGGCTCGGGGTCAACCTGCCCGCCGGCATCCTCCAGGGGATCCTCTGATGGACAACGTCAACGCCCTGCTCGGCGGTTTCGCCGCCGTCATCACGCCGATGAACCTGCTCATCGCGCTGCTCGGGGTCACCGTCGGCACCGCCGTCGGCGTCCTGCCCGGCATCGGCCCGGCGATGACCGTCGCGCTCCTGCTGCCGGTCACCTACGGGCTGCCGGTCGAGCAGTCGCTCATCCTCTTCGGCGGCATCTTCTACGGCGGCATGTACGGCGGGTCGACGACCTCGATCCTCCTCAACACCCCCGGCGAGTCCGCCTCGGTCGTCACCGCCCTCGAGGGCAACAAGATGGCCAAGGCCGGGCGCGCCGCCCAGGCCCTCGCGACCTCGGCCATCGGCTCGTTCGTCGCCGGCACCATCGCCACCGCGGCCATCGTCTTCGTCATGCCGCAGGTCGTCGACTTCGCGATCACGCTGGGCTCGCCCGAGTTCCTCGCGATCATCCTCGTCGCCTTCGTCGGCACCGCCGCCATCCTCGGCTCCTCGCGGGTGCGTGGGTTCGCGGCGCTGCTCGTCGGGCTCGCGCTCGGGCTCGTCGGCACCGACTTCGTCACCGGCCAGCAGCGGCTGACCTTCGGCAGCCCGTTCCTCGCCGACAACATCGACGTCGTCGTCGTCGCGGTCGGCATCTTCGCCGTCGGCGAGGCCCTCTGGGTCGCGGCGCACCTGCGGCGCAAGGCCGCCACGGTCATCCCCGTCGGCCGCCCGTGGATGTCCAAGGAGGACTGGGGCCGCTCGTGGAAGCCGTGGCTGCGCGGCACCGCGCTGGGCTTCCCCTTCGGGGCGATCCCCGCCGGCGGCGCCGAGATCCCGACGTTCCTCTCGTACCTCACCGAGCGGAAGCTCACCAAGCACCCCGAGGAGTTCGGCAAGGGCGCCATCGAGGGCGTCGCCGGGCCCGAGGCCGCGAACAACGCGTCGGCCGCCGGCACGATGGTGCCGCTGCTCGCGCTCGGCCTGCCGACCAACGCGACCGCGGCGATCATCATCGCGGCGTTCATGTCCTACGGCATCGAGCCCGGGCCGCTGCTGCTCACCAAGGAGCCGGACCTCGTCTGGATGCTCGTCGCGAGCCTCTTCATCGGCAACTTCTTCCTGCTCGTGCTCAACCTGCCGCTGGCACCGACCTGGGCGAAGCTGCTGCGCATCCCGCGGCCCTACCTCTACGCGGGGATCCTCTTCTTCGCGTCGATGGGCGCCTACGCGGTCAACGCGCAGCCGTTCGACCTCTTCCTGCTGCTCGCCCTCGGCGGGCTCGGGTTCGCGATGCGGCGCTTCGGCCTGCCGGTGCTGCCGCTCATCGTCGGCACCATCCTCGGCCCGCTGTTCGAGCGGCACATGCGGCGCTCGCTGCAGACGACCGGTGGCGACATCTCGGGTCTCGTCGGCGGACCGGTCGCGTGGGTCTGCTACGCGTTCGTCCTCGCGGTCCTCCTCTGGCCGCTCGTCGCCCGGCTGATCGGCCGTGGCCGAGGCGGCTCGGACGACGACACCCCCGGCGACGACTCACCGCCCTCCCCGGGCGTCGAGTACGACCGGGTCGCCACGTGGGAAGGAGTCGGGTCGTGACCGTCCTCGTGGGCTACGTCCCCAACGCCCTCGGCGAGGCCACCCTGCGCGCCGGCGTCGAGGAGTCGCGCCGCCGCTCCGAGCCCCTCGTCGTGCTCAACATGTCGCGCGACGACGTCCTCGTCGACGCCCGGCGCGCCCCGGCCGACGACCTCGAGCGGGTCGACCGCGACGTGCGCGAGCTCGGCGTCGACGTCGAGGTCGTCCAGGTCGAGGAGGGCGGTGACGCCGCCGAGGCCCTCGTCGAGGCGGCGACGACGCACCATGCGTCCGTGCTCGTCATCGGGCTGCGGCACCGCAGCGCCGTCGGCAAGCTCATCCTCGGGTCGGTCGCCCAGCGCGTCCTGCTCGGGGCGCCGTGCCCGGTGCTCGCCGTCAAGGCGCAGTCGTGAGCGGCGTGCCGGAGGTGGCGGTCTCGACCGCGGACCTCTACGACGAGCACGGCGACGCGCTGCAGTCCTGCTCCCTGCAGCTGCGGCACGTCGGCGGCCGGCGGCAGTTCACCGGCGTCGTCGCGACGATCCGGTGCCACCGCGACAACGCGCTCGTCAAGGCCACGCTGGCGACACCCGGCGAGGGCCGGGTGCTCGTCGTCGACGGCGGCGGCTCGCTGGAGTCGGCGCTCGTCGGCGACCTCATCGCCGGCTCGGCGGTCTCCAACGGCTGGGCGGGTGTCGTCGTCCACGGCGCCGTCCGCGACTCGGTGGCCATCGGCGGCCTGCCGCTCGGCGTGCTCGCCCTCGGCACGAACCCGCGCAAGTCGGCCAAGGACGGCGTCGGCGAGGTCGACGTGCCGGTCGCGTTCGGCGGGGTCGAGTTCGTCCCCGGCGCGACCCTGTGGGCCGACGAGGACGGCATCCTCGTCACCCGCCCCTGACCTCGACGACCCTTGACCTCGACGCCCCTTGACCCCGACGCAGACCCGGGACCCCCTGCTCCCACCCGTCGAGTGAACAGAACACGCCGTGTGCAGCCCTCTGCGCGCGGCGTGTCCTGTTCACTCGATGGGGTCAGGCACCGGGTCAGGGCGGCGTCGGAGGGTCAAGCTCGGTCGGGGTCGGGGTCGGGGTCGGGGTCGGGGTCGGCGTCGAGGCGCTCGAGGATGCGGCGCAGCGTCGCGCGGTCGGCGGCCGGCAGCCGGGCGAAGGACGCCTCCGCGGCCTCGCGCCGGGCGGCGTCGACCCGGCCGAGCAGCGCCCCACCCTCGTCCGTGACCGTGACGACCTGCGCGCGCCGGTCGTCCGGGTCGGGGGAGCGCCGGGCCAGGCCGCGCTCCTCGAGGGCGTCGACGACGTCGGTGACCGAGCGCGGCGCGACCCGCAGGTGCTGGGCGAGCTCGCCGAGGCGCATCGAGCCGTGGTGGGCGAGCACGCGCAGCGCCCGGGCGTGGTGCGGCGCGAGGTCGTACGGCTCGAAGGCCACCATCCCGCGGCGGCGCAGGTCGCGGGCGACGCGCATCACGAGGTCGCCGAGGTCGAGGTCGGCGGCGGGGCGGTCGTCGCGGGGTCCGTGCACGCCGGGAATGGTAGCGCGGGGTCGTGTGTTGGGCTCATTGTGAGGTAGCCTCAGCAATAGTCCGACCGAGAAGGAGGGGTGCCCGTGACAGCGGCCCCGACCCAGACCCCCGCCCGCCCCGCGGCGCGCCACGACGCGGGAGGCCGCGGCGGACGCGGCGTCCTCTCCGTCGACCCGCGCGACCGCGCCCGCCTCGAGGAGGCGCCGGTCAGCCTGCGCCGCGTCCTCGCCCTCTTCGCGCCGCACCGTGGCCGCATCGCCGTCGTCGTCGGCATCATCGTCGTCACGAGCGTCGTCGGGCTCGCCCAGCCGTTCCTCGTCCGCGAGGTCGTCGACGTCGCCATCCCGCAGCAGGACGTGCGGCTCCTCGTCCTGGCCGTCGCCGCGATGATCACCGTCGCCGCCGTCACGCAGCTGCTCGGCGTCGTGCAGACCTGGCTCTCGACCCAGGTCGGCCAGCGTGTCATGCACGGCCTGCGCACCACCGTCTTCACCCACCTCCAGCGCCAGTCGCTCGGCTTCTTCACCCGTACCCGCGGCGGCGAGGTGCAGTCGCGCCTCGTCAACGACGTCGGCGGGATGCAGGGCGTCGTCACCTCGACCGCGACGTCCATCGCCTCGAACGTCACGACCGCCGTCGCCACCGCGGTCGCGATGGTCGCCCTCTCGTGGCGCCTGTCGCTGCTCTCGCTCCTCGTCGTGCCGCCGGCGATCTGGCTGACCCGCAAGGTCGCGCTGATGCGCCGCGAGGTCACCGCCCGCCAGCAGCGCCGGCTCGCCGACCTCAACGCCCAGATCGAGGAGGGGCTGTCGGTCTCGGGCATCCGCCTCGCGAAGACCCTCGGCACGACCTCGCACTCGGCGCGGCGCTTCGCCGACACCTCCGAGGACCTCGTCGGGCTCGAGCTGCGCTCGCAGCTCGCCGGGCGCTGGCGGATGGCGACGATGCAGATCGTCTTCGCGGTCATCCCCGCGCTCGTCTACCTCGCGGCCGGGCTGCCGGCGACGTCCGGCGGCATGACCATCGGCACGCTCGTCGCCTTCACCGCGCTGCAGGGCGGCATCTTCCGACCGCTCATGGGGCTGCTCAACGTCACCGCGCAGTGGGTGGCATCGATGGCTCTGTTCTCGCGCGTCTTCGAGTACCTCGACCTCGTGCCGGACGTGCCCGCGCCGACGCACCCCGTGCCGATGGACCCCGCGCGGGTCGCCGGCCACGTGCGGGTCGAGGGCGCGACCGTGCGCTACCCCGGGTCGGCGCGCGACGCCGTGTCGGGCGTGACGCTGGACGTGCCCGCCGGGTCGACCCTCGCCCTCGTCGGGCCCACCGGCTCGGGCAAGTCGACCGTCGCCGGGCTCCTCGGGCGGCTGCTCGACCCCGACGCGGGCCGGGTGACGGTCGACGGGGTCGACGTGCGCGACCTCGACCCCGACGTGCTCGCCTCCGTCGTCGGCACGGTCTCGCAGGAGAGCTACCTCGTCCACGCGACCGTCCGCGAGAACCTGCTCCTCGCCCGCCCGGAGGCGACCGAGGCCGAGCTCTGGCGGGCGCTCGGCGCGGCCCAGGTCGCCGACCTCGTCGCGTCGCTGCCCGAGGGACTCGACACGGTCGTCGGGGCGCGCGGCCACCGGTTCAGCGGCGGCGAGCAGCAGCGGCTGGCCGTCGCCCGGACCATCCTGCGCGACCCGCCGGTGCTCGTCCTCGACGAGGCGACCTCCGCCCTCGACACCGCCACCGAGCGCGCGCTGCAGTCGGCGCTCGACGAGCTGGCCCGCGGGCGCACGACGGTGACCATCGCCCACCGGCTCTCGACCGTGCGGCGCGCCCACCGCATCGCCGTGCTCGACGCCGGCCGGGTCGTCGAGTCCGGGACGCACGAGGAGCTGCTCGCCCTCGGTGGCCGGTACGCCGACCTCGTGGCCGCCGCGGAGGGCACCCCCGCCACCGTCCCCGTCCCCGCCTGACGTCAGCCACACGGACCCCACGCGTATCGGGTGACCCGATACGGCCGCGCTCCACCCGAGTTCCGTTCCCGGGTGGAGCGCAGGGTTGTCGGGTCACCCGATACGCGTGTGGTGAGACCCGAGCGGTCTCGGGTGCGAGACAGGATGGTGCCCCGCGTGCTGGCCGACGCGGCGCACCGGCCCTCCAATGGGAGGCATGACCGAGACCCCCGCCGCCTCCGCCGTGCTGCCCGACCGCGTCGTCGTCGGCGCCGGTCCGCTGACCGTCGAGGAGGTCGTCGCGGTCGCCCGCCACGGCGCCCGGGTCGTCCTCGACGACGCCGCGCTGGCCGAGGTCCGCCGCACCCGGGGGATCATCCGGGACCTGGCCGACGACACCGTGCCGCACTACGGCATCTCCACCGGCTTCGGCGCGCTCGCGACCCGGCACATCCCCGTGGACCTGCGGCACCGGTTGCAGCGCAGCCTGATCCGTAGCCACGCGGCGGGGTCGGGGCCCGAGGTCGAGCGCGAGGTCGTCCGCGCGCTCATGCTCCTGCGGGTCGCCACCCTGGCCACCGGGCGCACCGGCGTCCGCGAGGAGACGCTGCGCACCTACGCCGGGATGCTCGACGCCGGCATCACCCCGGTCGTCCACGAGTACGGCTCGCTCGGCTGCTCCGGCGACCTCGCGCCCCTGTCGCACTGCGCCCTCGCGTTGATGGGGGAGGGCGAGGTCCGCGACGCCGCGGGGGAGCGGATGCCCGCCGAGGACGCGCTGGCGGCCGCAGGCCTCGCGCCCGTCGAGCTCGAGGAGAAGGAGGGGCTCGCGCTCGTCAACGGCACCGACGGAATGCTCGGGATGCTCTGCCTCGCCCTGCACGACCTGCGCGGGCTGCTCGTCGTCGCCGACGTCGCCGCGGCCATGTCCGTCGAGGGGCTGCTCGGCACCGACGACGTCTTCGCCGCCGACCTCCACGCGCTGCGCCCCCAGCCGGGACAGGCGGTGTCGGCCGCGAACATCCGCAAGGTGATGGCGCACAGCCCGATCCGCGAGTCGCACCGCACGGAGGCGTGCACCCGCGTCCAGGACGCCTACTCGCTGCGCTGCGCCCCGCAGGTCGCCGGCGGCGCCCGCGACACGGTCGACCACGCCGCCCGCGTCGCCGGGTACGAGCTCGCGTCGGCCGTCGACAACCCGGTGGTCACGCCCGACGGCCGGGTCGAGTCCAACGGCAACTTCCACGGCGCGCCCGTCGCCTACGTCCTCGACTTCCTCGCGATCGTCGCCGCCGACGTCGCCTCGATGTCCGAGCGCCGCACCGACCGGTTCCTCGACGTCGCGCGCAGCCACGGCCTGCCGCCGTTCCTCGCCGACGACCCGGGCGTCGACAGCGGCCACATGATCGCGCAGTACACGCAGGCGGCCATCGTGTCGGAGATGAAGCGCCTCGCCGCGCCGGCGTCGGTCGACTCCATCCCGTCCTCGGCGATGCAGGAGGACCACGTCTCGATGGGCTGGTCCGGGGCGCGCAAGCTGCGTCGCTCGGTCGACGGCCTTGCCCGGGTGCTCGCCGTCGAGGTGCTGACGGCGGCCCGGGGACTGCAGCTGCGGGCGCCGCTCGAGCCGGCGCCGGCCACCGGGGCAGTCGTCGCGGCCCTCACCGCCGCCGGGGCCGGCGAGCCCGGCCCGGACCGCTTCCTCGCGCCCGAGATCGAGGTCGCGCACCGGCTCGTCGTCGACGGCACCGTCCGGCGCGTCGTCGAGGAGCACACCGGCCCTCTCGCCTGACCCACCCGCACTCTTCCCCTCGTTCCCTCTCCTCTCTCACCACGAACGCGTGTGAAATCGCCGGTGGTCCCCGGCGATTTCACACACGTTCGGGGAAGGTAGAGGGGGGCGAGGTGCGGGGGTCGGAAGCGGGGGGTGGGGGTGGAAAGGTCAGGGGCGGCGGGTGGCGCGGACGACGAGGTCGTCGTGGTGGTGGGCTCCGGACCCGCCGCTGATGCTCCGCGGCCGGCGCTCCGGCCCGACGACGTCCCAGCCGTCGCCGAGGCCCGCCGCGACGCCGGCCGGCGCGAGCAGGAGGTCGGGGTCGAAGCCGTGCTCGATGGCGCGCTCGCGGTCGACGTCGGCGTGGTGGACGAACACGAGCGTCCCGCCGGGGGCGACGAGCGCGGCCAGGCGCTCGACCGGCCCGGTCTCGAGGTCGAGCGCGGGGTAGAACACCGACACGAGGTCGAACCCGCCCGCGGGCAGGTCGGCCTCGGTCAGCCCGGCGTGCACCCAGTCGACGAGCACCCCCGACGCCTCGGCGGCCGCCCGAGCACGCGCCAGGGCCACCCCGGACGGGTCGAGCGCGGTCACCGTCCAGCCCCGGGTCGCCAGCCACACGGCGTCGGCGCCCTCGCCGCAGCCGACGTCGAGCGCCCGCGCCGGGGTCAGCGTGGCGGCCTCGACGGTCAGCGCGTGGTTGGGCTCACCGCTCCACACCCGGTCGAGCTCGGCGTACCGCGCGTCCCAGACGGACTCGTCGTCGCGCAGCGTCCGGCCGTGCTCCGGGTCGGGCCCGCCGGGGCCGTGGTCCGCGTGGCCTTGGGTCTCGCCGTGCCGGTGCGCCTCGTGCGTCGTCATGCCCCGAGTCTGCTCCGGGAGGCGCCGCCGCGTGGGCATCCCGTTGCCGTTCCGGCAAAGGACGACGTCCGGGGGAGGGTGGCGCGTCTCGCATCTCAGACGCCACCGGCCGTCGCCCCCTCCCACCGGCGACGGCACGCCGCGACAGTGGGATGACTGCGACGAAGGAGACCCGAGATGGACGGCGCCCGCCCGGTCCGCGCACCCCGCGGCACGACCCTGACCGCCCGCCAGTGGAGCACCGAGGCCCCGCTGCGGATGCTCATGAACAACCTCGACCCCGAGGTCGCCGAGCGGCCCGACGACCTCGTCGTCTACGGCGGCACCGGCCGGGCCGCCCGCGACTGGCGCTCGTTCGACGCGATGGTCCGCACGCTGACCACGCTCAAGGCCGACGAGACGATGCTCGTGCAGAGCGGTCGCCCGGTCGGCGTCATGCAGACCCACGAGTGGGCGCCGCGCGTGCTCATCGCCAACTCCAACCTCGTCGGCGACTGGGCGACCTGGCCCGAGTTCCGCCGCCTCGAGCACCTCGGCCTGACGATGTACGGCCAGATGACGGCTGGCTCGTGGATCTACATCGGCACCCAGGGCATCGTCCAGGGCACCTACGAGACCTTCGCGGCCGTCGCCGAGAAGCGCTTCGGCGGCACGCTGGCCGGCACCCTGACCCTCGCGGCCGGCTGCGGCGGGATGGGCGGCGCGCAGCCGCTCGCGGTGACGATGAACGGCGGCGCCTGCCTCGTCGTCGACGTCGACCCCGCCCGCCTCCACCGCCGGGTCGAGCACCGCTACCTCGACGAGGTCGCCGACTCGCTCGACGACGCCGTCGAGCGGGTGCTGCGCGCCAAGGACGAGCGGCGCGCACTCTCGGTCGGCGTCGAGGGCAACGCGGCCGAGGTCTTCCCCGAGCTGCTGCGCCGCGGAGTGCCGATCGACGTCGTCACCGACCAGACCAGCGCCCACGACCCCCTCTCCTACCTGCCCGAGGGCATCGGCCTCGACGAGTGGGCCGAGTACGCCGAGAAGAAGCCCGAGGAGTTCACCGACCGCGCCCGCGCGTCGATGGCCCGCCACGTCGAGGCGATGGTCGGCTTCCTCGACGCCGGCGCCGAGGTCTTCGACTACGGCAACAGCATCCGCGACGAGGCGCGCCAGGGCGGCTACGACCGCGCGTTCGACTTCCCCGGGTTCGTGCCGGCGTACATCCGGCCGCTGTTCTGCCAGGGCAAGGGCCCGTTCCGCTGGGCCGCGCTCTCGGGCGACCCGAAGGACATCGCGGCCACCGACCGCGCCGTCCTCGACCTCTTCCCCGACGACGACCGCCTGCACCGCTGGATGCGTGGGGCGCAGGAGCGCATCGCGTTCCAGGGCCTGCCGGCGCGCATCTGCTGGCTCGGGCAGGGCGAGCGCGACAAGGCCGGCCTGGCCATCAACGACCTCGTGCGCACCGGCGAGGTCAGCGCCCCCCTGGTCATCGGCCGCGACCACCTCGACACCGGGTCGGTCGCGAGCCCCTACCGCGAGACCGAGTCGATGCTCGACGGCTCCGACGCGATCGCCGACTGGCCGCTGCTCAACGCGCTCGTCAACACCGCGTCCGGCGCGAGCTGGGTCTCGATCCACCACGGCGGCGGCGTCGGCATCGGCCGCTCGCTGCACGCCGGCCAGGTGAGCCTCGCCGACGGCACCGACCTCGCCGCGCAGAAGCTCGAGCGGGTGCTGACCAACGACCCGGCGATGGGCGTCATCCGGCACGTCGACGCCGGCTACGAGGAGGCCGAGCGGACCGCCGAGGCGCAAGGCGTCCGCGTCCCCATGCGCGAGTCCTGACCCCGAGATGTCCACTGATTGCGAGTTCCGCCGCCGACACGCCGCCGGAACGGCGGGTCGAGCGGCGGAACTCGCAAGAAGTCGGGGGGTGGGGTCGGGGTCAGCGGGGGGTGACGGGGTCGGTGACGTCCGCGACGTCGGCGTCGAGGGCGGCGACCAGGGCGTCGGCCCCGACGGTGGCCGCGACGCCGTGCGCGCCGGCGCCGATGGATACCGTGCGCCCGGTCAGCGTCGCGTCGGCGACGACCGGCAGGCGGCGCAGCGCCCCGAACGGGGTGATCGTTCCGCGCTCGTACCCGGTGACGTCGCGGGCCACGTCAGCGGGCGGCATCGAGAGCCGGTTGACGCCGAGGTGCGCCCGCAGCTTGGGCCACGAGATCTCGCGGTCGCCCGGGACGAGGACGAAGAGGTGGTCGCCGTCGCCGCGGCGCACGACGAGCGTCTTGACGATGCCCGACGGCTCGACCCCGCGCAGCCGGGCCGCCTCCTCGAGCGAGCCGACGCGACCGTGGCTCGTGATGTCGTACGCGAGCCCCGACTCGGCGAGGGCGGCACGTGCGCGGTCGGCTCCGTCATCCATCCGCCCAGCGTAGGACCGGTGCCCGGGCGGGCTCGTCTCGCACCCAAGACAATCGGCCTGCACCTCCGCCACCACGCCCCGGGCCGAGTTGGTGCAATGGGGTCCATGTCCAACAGGTCGGCATCTCCGGGGGGAACCCTCGCCTTCCGCCGGATGTGGGCCGATCTCGAGACCGTGGGGCTGGACGCCGACACCGGGGGGTACCGGCGCTTCGCGTGGACGCGCACCGACCACGACCTGCGCGAGTGGTTCGCCGGCGAGGCGCAGGCCCGCGGGCTGGCCCTCACGACCGACCGGATGGGCAACCAGTGGGCCTGGTGGGGCGACCCCGACGCCGCCGTGGCGGCCGGTGACCCCGGGCTCGTCCTCGGCTCGCACCTCGACTCCGTGCCCGACGGCGGCGCCTTCGACGGCCCCCTCGGTGTCGTCAGCGCGCTGGCGGCCATCGACGAGGTGCGGGCGAGCGGCCTGACGCCGTCCCGCCCGGTCGGGGTCGTCAACTTCGCCGACGAGGAGGGCGCCCGCTTCGGGGTGGCCTGCGCCGGCTCCCGCGTCATCACCGGTGTGCTGTCGCCCGACCGCGCCCGGGGCCTCAAGGACGCCGACGGCGTGACGATGGCCGAGGCGCTGCGGGCCTCCGGACGCGACCCCCACGAGCTCGGGCCCGATCCCGAGACGCTCGCCCGGGTCGGCACCTTCGTCGAGCTGCACGTCGAGCAGGGCCGTCTCCTCGACGACCTCGGCCACGCGGTCGGCGTCGGGAGCGACATCTGGCCGCACGGCCGCTGGCGCATCGACGTGCCGGGCGAGGCCAACCACGCCGGCACGACAGCCCTCGACGTGCGCGAGGACGCGATGCTCGGCCTCGCCGCCGCGATCATCTCGGCCCGCCGCTCGGCCGAGGAGCACTCCTGCCTCGCGACGGTCGGGAAGGTCGACGTCGTGCCCGGCGGCGTCAACGCCATCGCCAGCTGCGCCACCGCGTGGCTCGACGCCCGCGGCGCCGACCCCGACGCCGTGCGCCGGGTCGTCGCCGACGTCCGCGACGTCGTGGCGGACTTCGACGCCCTCGTCACCGAGGAGTCGTGGACGCCGGTCACGGACTTCGACCCCGTGCTGACCCGTCGCCTCGCCACGCTCCTCGGCGGCGTCCCCGTCATCGGGACGGGCGCCGGCCACGACGCGGGGATTTTGGCGAATGCCGGTGTGCCGACGACGATGTTGTTCGTGCGCAACCCGACCGGCGTCAGTCACAGCCCCGACGAGTGGGCCTCGGCCGACGACTGCCTCAGCGGCGTGGCGGCCCTCGCCACCGTCGTCACCGACCTCGCCGGGCCGCCTGCTGCATGAGCACGTTCTGGTGCGAGCACGCGGTGCTCCCCGGTGGTGCACGTCGCCACGTCCGGGTCACGACCGAGCGCGGACGCATCCTCGAGGTGCTCGCCGAGCAGCCGATGCAGCCCGGCGACACCGTCCTGCGCGGGCTCGTCCTGCCCGGCCTCGCCAACGCCCACAGCCACGCCTTCCACCGGGCGCTGCGCGGGCGCACGCACGGCGGCGGCGGCAACTTCTGGACCTGGCGCGAGGGCATGTACGCCCTCGCCGGCCGGCTCGACCCCGACTCCTACCGAGCCCTCGCCACGGCGGTCTTCGCCGAGATGGTCCTCGCCGGCTACACGGCCGTCGGGGAGTTCCACTACCTCCACCACGGCCCCGGCGGCGCCCCGTACGACGACCCCAACGCGATGGGCCTCGCGCTCGTCGACGCGGCGCGGGCGGCGGGCATCCGGCTGACCCTCCTCGACACCGTCTACCTCTCCGGCGGCCTGACCGGCTCCGGCCACGTGCCGCTCGACGAGGTGCAGCAGCGCTTCTCGGACGGCTCCGCCGAGGGATGGCTCGAGCGGGTCAGCGCCCTCGACGCCGACGAGGACTGGCGGGTCGGGGCGGCCGTGCACTCGGTGCGCGCGGTGCCGCTCGACGACCTGGCCGTCGTCGGTGACGTCGCGGCGCGGGAGCACTGGCCGCTGCACGCCCACGTGTCCGAGCAGCCCGGCGAGAACCTCGCGTGCGAGTCCTTCTACGGGCGCTCGCCGACCCGCCTCCTCGCCGAGGAGGGCCTGCTGACCGCCGAGACCTCCCTGGTGCACGCGACGCACCTGACCGACGACGACATCCGCATCATCGGGGGCGTGGAGGCCACGGCCGTCTTCTGCCCGACGACCGAGCGCGACCTCGCCGACGGCATCGGCCCGGCCCGCGCGCTGGCCGACGCGGGGGCGCACCTCGCCGTCGGCTCCGACCAGCACGCCGTCGTCGACCCCTTCGAGGAGGTGCGCGGCGTCGAGATGCACGAGCGGCTGACGACCCTCGAGCGCGGCCGCTTCGCACCCCTCGACCTGCTCGCGATGGGCACCCTCGACGGCTACCGCTCGCTCGGCTGGACCGACGGCGGGCTCGTCGCCGGCGGCCACGTGGCCGACCTCGTCGCCATCCGCACCGACAGCCCCCGGACGGCCGGCGCGGCGCTCGACCAGGTCCTCTACGCGGCGACCTCCGCCGACGTCACCGACGTCGTCGTCGGCGGCGAGCACGTCGTCAGCGCAGGCGTGCACCGGCTCGGCGACGTGGGTCGGCTCCTCGCCGAGGCGATCTCGACGGTCCGCCGATGAGCACCGCTGCGACACAGGCCGGCCCGCCGAGTTCGCGCCTCGTCACCGGCATCACGCAGCTCGTCACGTGCGCCGGGCCGGACGGCGACACGCCCGTCGACGACCTCTCCACGCCGGCCGAGCAGCGCCTCGGCATCCTCACCGACGCCGCCCTCGTCGTCGAGGACGGCCGCGTCGCGTGGCTCGGGCCCGCCGCGCACGCCCCGGCGGCCGACCACGTGACCGACCTCGGCGGCCGCGCCGTCGTCCCCGGCTTCGTCGACAGCCACAACCACCTCGTCCACGCCGGTGACCGCTCCGCCGAGTTCGCGGCCCGGATGGCCGGCACCCCCTACGACGGCGGCGGCATCGGCGTCTCGGTCGCGGCGACCCGGGCGGCCTCCGACGACGAGCTGCGGGCGCTGCTCGCCGCCCGCGTGGCCGAGGCCCGCGCGCTCGGTACGACGACCCTCGAGGTCAAGAGCGGCTACGGCCTGACCGTCGAGGACGAGGTGCGCGCGCTGCGCCTCGCCGGCGAGGTCACGCCCGAGACGACCTTCCTCGGCGCGCACGTCGTGCCGCCGGAGGCCCGCGCCGACCGTGCCGGGTACCTCGACCTCGTCACCGGGCCGATGCTCGCCGCGTGCGCCCCGCTCGCCCGCTGGGTCGACGTCTTCTGCGAGCCGAACAGCCCCCACGCGTTCACCGATGAGGAGGCCCGCGCCGTCCTCGTGGCCGGCCGCGAGGCCGGGCTCGGGCTGCGCGTCCACGGCAACCAGCTCGGCCCCGGCCCGGGGGCGCGCCTGGCCGTCGAGCTCGGCGCCGCGAGCGTCGACCACTGCACCTTCCTCGACGACGCCGACGTCGCCGCCCTCGCCGACGCGGCCGCCACGACCGTCGCGACCCTCCTGCCGGGCGTCGAGTTCTCGACCCGGATGCCCTACCCGGACGCGCGCCGCCTGCTGGACGCCGGGGTGGACGTGGCGCTGGCCTCGGACTGCAACCCGGGCACGTGCAACACCGCCTCGATGCCGTTCGTCGTCGCGCTCGCCGTCCGGGAGCTGAGGATGACCGCGGCCGAGGCGCTCGCCGCCGCGACCGTCGGCGGGGCGCGGGCCCTGCGCCGCACCGACGTGGGCCGCATCGCCGTGGGCGGCCCCGCCGACCTCGCGGTCCTCGACGCACCGGGCCACGAGCACCTGGCCTACCGGCCGGGGATGCCCGTGGCCCGCGCGCTGGAGCCCGGGGGCGGCGTCAGCTGATCGGCTGCGTCTTGATCTCGGTGGGCAGGTGGCCGGCCGAGCGTCGGTAGTACTGCGCGGCCTGGCGCTCGGTGAGCGTGCGGGCGGCGCCGACGGCCAGACCCATCGCGGCGGCGTACGCCAGCGCCTTGACGGCCGGTGCGTCGGGGTTCTTCGGGTTGATCTCGTCCTGCCCGGCCTTGGCCCAGACGATGTTGACGAGCTTCGTGGCGACGATCCCGGCGAGGATGGGCCCGCCGGTCCCGAGGATCTTCCAGGCGAGCTTTCCCATGCTGGTCCTCTCGATGGATCCGCAGGTCAGGCGGCTGCCCGACCGGTCCTCGCCACTCTAGTGCGCGCGGGGATATGCTCGGGGGGTCCAACGACAGGGGAGCGCCCAGGCGCTGAGAGTGCGGTCCGACCGCAGACCCTCGAACCTGATCCGGTTAGCACCGGTGGAGGAAGTCGGGAAATCTCAGGTGTGCTCCGTCGTCGCCGGCCCTCCGGGGCCGCGCGCCGGCGGGTCACCCCTCCCCGAGGTCGCACACCGACCACGGGAGAAGCACTGCACATGGCCATCACCACCGACGCGCCCGCGCGTCGATCCGTCACCGCGACCGGGCGCCTGGCGTCCTGGCGCACCGTCGACATCATCACCGTCGCGTTCCTCGGTGCCGCGTTCGGCATCGTCTTCTGGGGCTGGGCCTTCGCCTACGAGCCCCTGAGCAAGCTCGTCACCGTCGCGTACGTCCCGCTGACCGGGCTGTTCGCCGGCACCTGGTTCCTCGCCGGCGTCGTCGGCGGGCTCGTCGTCCGCCGGCCCGGCGCCGCCCTCTTCTGCGAGGTCGTCGCCGCGCTCGTCTCGATGCTCCCCGGCACCCAGTGGGGCGCGAGCACGCTCGTCAGCGGCGTCCTCCAGGGCCTCGGCGCCGAGCTCGCGTTCGCGCTGCTCGGCTACAAGGCGTGGGGTCCCGGCGCGGCGATGCTCGCCGGCGCCCTCTCGGCGCCGCTCGAGTGGGTGTTCGAGGTCGTCAAGTTCCCCGCCTCGTGGGCCGACCTGCCGGTCCTCGGCTCCCTCGCCGGCGGCGGCGGCTGGTACGCCGAGCTCGTCCTGCGCGACAAGATCGCCTACCTCGGCGCGCTCGGGGTCTCGGGCGCGGTCATCGCCGGCGGGGTCGGGTGGCTGCTCACCCGGCAGCTGGCCCGGGCGGGGGCGCTGTCGGCGTTCCCGGCCGGCCAGGAGGTCCGGGAGGCCCGGGCTGTCTGACACCGTGCGCACCGCGCGCCGCGGCCACGTCGAGGTGGCCGGGCTCACCTGGCGACCCGTCGGCCGGCGCGAGCCCGTGCTGCGCGACGTGACGCTCACCCTGCGCCCCGGCGAGCGGGTCCTGCTCGCCGGGGCGTCCGGGGCGGGCAAGTCCACCCTGCTGCGCGCCCTCACGGGGATGCTCGGCTCGCTCGAGCCGGGCGACCTGGAGGGGGACGTCACCCTCGACGGCGTCGCCCCCGGCGACCGCCCCGGCGCCGTCGGGCTCGTCCTCCAGGAGCCCGGCAGCGGCGTCGTCGCCGCGAGCGTCGGGCGCGACGTCGCGTTCGGCCTCGAGAACGTCGGCGCGGACCCGGCCGGGATGCCCGCCGTCGTCGAGCGCTCGCTGACCGCCGTCGGCCTCGGCGACCTGCCCCTCGACACCCCCACGTCGGCGCTGTCGGGCGGGCAGACCCAGCGGCTCGCCCTCGCCGGCACGCTCGCCCTCGACCCCTCCCTCGTCCTCCTCGACGAGCCGACCGCGATGCTCGACCCCGCCTGCGCCGCCGAGGTGCGGGCCGCCGTCGCCGCCCTGTCGGCCGACGACCCCCGCACGCTCGTCGTCGTCGAGCACGTGCTCGGCCCGTGGGTCCCCCTCGTCGACCGCCTCGTCGTGCTCTCCGCCGACGGCCGCGTCGTCGCCGACGGCCCGGTCGAGGAGGTGCTGGACACGCAGCGCGACGTGCTGCTCGCGATGGGCCTCTGGGTCCCCGACGAGCCCGCGCCCGCCCCCCTCGAGGTCGACCCCGGGCTGCTCGCCGCCGTCCCCTCGACCGCCGGCGCCGCCCTCACCGCCGACCCGCTCGCCGTGGACCGCACGGTGCGCCTCGTCGACGGCTCGACCCGCACCCTCCGGGCCGCCACGCTCGACGAGCCGCTGGGGGCGTCCCCCGGCGACCTCACCGTCCTCGTCGGCCCGAGCGGCTCGGGCAAGTCGACGGTCCTCGCCGCGCTCGCCGGCTTCCTCGACCCCGTGCCCGACGGCGCCGTCCGGCTGGGTGCCGGCGAGCACGCCGCCGACCCCCGGCGCCTCGGCGCCCCGGCCCTCGCCGCCCGCCTCGCGTGGGTGCCGCAGTGGGCGAGCTCCACGCTCGTCGCCCGCACCGTCCTCGACGAGGTGCTCACGACCTCCCGCGCCCTCGGCCGTCAGGGGCCCGCCGAGGAGGCCCGCGCCCTCGCCCTCCTCGACGCCCTCGGGCTCGCACCGCTCGCCGCGGCCGACCCGCGCCACCTCTCCGGCGGCGAGCAGCGCCGCCTCGCCGTCGCCGCCGCGCTCCACCACGGCCCGCCCGTGCTCCTCGCCGACGAGCCGACCGTGGGCCAGGACCGGCACACGTGGGCCGCCGTCGTCGGCCTCGTCGCCGCCCACCGCGCCGCCGGGGGAGCGGTCGTCGCGGCCACCCACGACGCCGAGGTCGTCGCCCGGGCCGACCGGGTCCACCACCTCGCCGCGCCGCCGCGCCCGCCGCAGGAGCCGTCGACGCGCGTGCCGCTCGCCGCGCGCTGCGGCCCGCTCGCGCTCCTCGCCGGCGCGATGCTCGGCATCCCGGCGGGCGTGGTCTCCCCGCACTGGAGCACCTCCCTCGCGGTGCTCGCGGTGCAGGTGCTGCTCGCCGTCGTGGCGCTCGCGGCCCCGGGTCCGGGCCGGGCACCGGCCGGCCGGGCCCGCCGGGTCCTCCTGCGCACCGTGCCGGGGGCGCTGGCCGCGCTGTCGACCGGCTGGTCGACGTGGTGGCTGGCCGGGCACGACGTCGACACCGCCCTCACCGTCGCCCTGCGGGTGCTCGTCATCGTCGTGCCGTCGGCCGTGCTCCTGCCGTGGGTCGACCCCGACCGCCTCGGCGACCACCTCGCCCAGCGCCTCCACCTGCCCGACCGCCCGGTCGTCGCCACGGCCGCCGCGCTGCAGCGTGTCCACACCTTCGGGGCCGTCTGGACCGAGATCGGCCGGGCCCGCCGGGTCCGGGGGCTGGGGGTGCGGCCGACCCGCCCGGGCGAGGTCGCGCGCCACCTCGCGGCCTCGACGACCGGACTCCTCGTGCGCACGCTCGGTGCCGCCGTCGAGCTCGCCGTGGCGATGGACGCCCGCGGCTTCGCGACGGCCCGCCGCCGGACGTGGTGGGCGCCGGCGCCCTGGCGGCTGCGCGACACCGTGCTGCTCGCGGCGGCGGCCCTGCCGGTGGCCGCCGCGGTCCTCGCGCGCTGACCGGCCGGGCCGCGGTCGTCGCCGCGGCAAGAACCGGTCAAGATGCCGGGCGGGGTCTGGACGCGCGGCCCGGTGCCCGGGCATGCTCGGGGGCGCGAGGTGCTGTCGAGACCACCTCGCGGGTGCAGGAGCCGCCCGGGTCCACGAGGGCCCCGGCGGCCACGACAGACGGGGCCGCGGTCGCAGCGACCGCGGCCCCGCCACCGTCGGTGGGCGCGGGCATACTGGACCCTCGTGTCCGCCGAGCCCGTGAGCGCCCCCGAGGCGCGTGTCCGCATCCCCCGTGAGATCTGGGTCCTCATCGCGGCGGCCTTCGTCATCGCCCTGGGCTTTGGCCTCATCACCCCGGTCCTGCCGGGGTTCGCGCAGAGCTTCGGCGTCGGCGCGACGGCGAGCAGCGTGGTCGTCAGCGCCTTCGCGTTCTTCCGGCTCGTCTTCGCCCCCGCGGGCGGCCGGCTCATCGGCCGGCTCGGCGAACGCCCCATCTACCTCACCGGACTCCTCGTCGTCGCCGTGTCGACCGGCGCGACGGCGTTCGCCGGCTCGTACTGGCAGCTGCTGCTGTTCCGGGGTCTCGGCGGCATCGGCTCGGTGATGTTCACCGTCTCCGCCGTGGCGCTCATCGTCCGCCTGGCGCCGCCCTCGATCCGCGCGCGGGTGTCGTCGGCGTACGCCTCGGCCTTCCTCATCGGTGGGGTCGGCGGCCCGGTCGTCGGCGGCCTGCTCGGCGGTCTCGGGCTGCGGGTGCCGTTCCTCGTCTACGCGGCGGCCCTGCTGCTCGCGGCGACCATCGTCTTCGTCTTCCTCAAGGACGCCTCGCTCCGCCCGGCGGAGGGGGCGCCGGTCCTGCCGATGATGACCGTGCGCGACGGCTGGCGCGACAGCGCCTACAAGGCCTCGGTCGTCTCGGCGTTCGCCAACGGCTGGGCGAACTTCGGCGTCCGCAACGCGATCCTCCCGCTCTTCGCCGCCGCCGTCATCGTCGACCAGTCCCTCGACCCCGCCACGCGCGAGACGCACCAGTCGCTCGTCGCGGGCACGGCCCTCGCGGTCTTCGCGGCCGGCAACGCCGTCGGGCTGACGGTGGCCGGTCGCACCTCGGACCGCATCGGGCGCAAGCCGTTCATCATCGGCGGCCTGCTCGTCTCCGGCCTCGCGACCCTCGGCACCGGCCTCGCCACCAACCTGCCGCTCCTCGTCGCGTTCTCGGTCGTCGCCGGGCTCGGGGCGGGGGCGCTCAACCCGGCGCAGCAGGCCTCGCTCGCCGACGTGGTCGGCCGCGAGCGCAACGGCGGCCCGGCCCTCGCCGCCTTCCAGATGGCCTCGGACACCGGCGCGATCATCGGCCCGGTGCTCGCCGGCACCCTCGTCGACCACGGCAGCTTCGGTCTGGCCTTCGGCGTCACCGGGGCCATCACGCTGCTCGCGGTCGTGCCGTGGGTCCGGGCGCGCGAGACCCATCCGGTGCGCCGGCTGGGGTCCTCGACGGCCTGACCGCAGGGAACCACGCCGCGGCGGGGCGCGTTGGACGATGGCCGCTCACCGACCCGGGAGGTCCGCCATCGCCGTCCAGACCGCTCCGTCCACCGCGCTCGCCCTCCTCGACCACCAGGTCGAGACCCTGCTCCGCCTCGGCTACCCGGCGCTCGCCGGTGAGAGCGAGGCCGACTTCACCGCCCGCCTCGAGCCCCTGCGCACGGTCGCCGCAGGGCTCGACCCGCTGCCCGACGCCGCCCCGGGGCACGCCCCGCTCGTCCTCGTCGTCACCGCCGCCGTCGTCGACCCCGAGCGCACGGTGCCGCTGCTGCGGCTCGCTCCGCGGGGCACCCGGCCCGGCGTCGTCGACCACAACCACGGACCCGAGGGGCTCACGCCCTACCGGCCGATCGAGCCGGTGGTCCTGCCGGCCCCGGACGCCTACCTGCTGCTCGACGTCGACCGGGGCGAGGAGTTCTGCGGCGTGCGTCCCGAGGAGGCGCTGCCGGTCGTCCTCGGCCGCGGTCGGACGCCGCTGACCGTCGAGGAGGGCGTCGCGGTCGTCACCCACGCACCCGGGCTGCTCGAGAAGAACCGCTGCTTCATGCTGTCCGGCTCGCGCCGTGGGGACCGGCGGGTGCCGGCGATGTGGATCAGCGAGCGGGCGCCGAAGCTCGGCTGGTGCTGGGACGGCAACCCCCACTCGTGGCTGGGGGTCGCCTCCGCCGGGAGCCGGCGGGCCTGACCACACAGGGGCCGGGCGCGGAGCCGGTCCCTACTCCAGCGCCGCGCCCGGTTCCCCTGCACCGCAAACGTACTCCCGCGCGGCTCGTCCGCCGTGGAATGGCCGCGCGCGTCACCGGCGTGGCGTGCGTCTCACCCCTCGGGGCCGGCCTCGTGGACCGTGCGCGGCATGACGAAGGACGCGAGGAGCATCGTCACCGAGACCGCCGCGGCGGCGACGAAGACGGCCCCGAGCGCCGGGGCGAGGACGCCCGACGGCAGCGACTCGAGGTCGCTCGGGGTGCTCCCGAGGCGGTCGCGGACGACCGTGTTGGCCACCGCGCCGAAGGCCGCGACGCCGACCGCGCTGCCGACGGAGCGCGCGAAGATCGACGCGCTCGTGGCGACCCCGCGCTGGTGCCACGGCACGGCCGACTGGGCGGCGACGAGGGACGGGCTCGCGACGTAGCCGAAGCCGAGGCCGAGGACGAGGCAGGCGGCGGCCAGCTGCCACACCGAGCTGTCCGGGCCGACGGTCAGCAGCAGCGCCGACCCGGCGACCGCGAGGACCGAGCCGATGAGCATCGTCGCGCGGAAGCCCAGGCGCAGGTAGAGGCGTCCGGACGTCGACGCGGCAACCGGCCAGCCGAGCGTCATCGCGGCGAGCGCGAACCCGGCGACGATGGCGCCCGCGCCGAGAACGCCCTGCGCGTAGAGGGGGACGTAGGAGGTGAGGCCGAGCAGCATGATGCCGACGACGAGCGAGACGAGCATCGCGCCGCCGACGACCCGGTCGCGGAAGACCCACAGGGGGAGCACCGGCTCGGCCGCGTTGCGCTCGACGACGACGAAGGCGGCGAGGACCACGGCGGCGCCGACGAACAGCCCGATGCTCACCGGCGAGCCCCACGACCAGAGGACGCCGCCCTCGAGCAGCCCGACGAGGAGGGCCACGGTGCCGACGAGGAGCAGCAGGGAGCCCGCCCAGTCGATGCGCGGGCGCGCGGTGACGGGTCGCGGCGACTCGCTGAAGCGGCGCCAGAGCATCCAGCCGGAGGCGGCGCCGAGCGGGAGGTTGACGAAGAAGATCCACCGCCACGAGAGCGCCTCGGAGAAGAACCCGCCGAGGGTCGGGCCGACGAGCGAGCTGACCGCCCACACCGAGGCGACGTACCCCTGGACGGTCGCGCGCTCGGCGACGGAGTAGATGTCGCCGATGATCGTCATCCCGATCGGCTGGATGGCCCCGGCGCCGAGGCCCTGGACGGCCCGGAAGGCGACGAGCGAGCCCATCGACCAGGCGACGCCGCACAGCAGCGAGCCGACGACGAAGAGCACGACCCCGACGAGCATGACGTTCTTGCGCCCGAGGAGGTCGGCGACCTTGCCGTAGACCGGCACCGACACGGCCTGCGCGAGGACGTAGATCGAGAACAGCCACGGGAACTGCGAGAGGCCGCCGAGGTCGCCGACGACGGCGGGCACGGCGGTCGCGAGGATCGTCGAGTCGATGGCCACGAGGCCGGTCGAGAGCATGACGCCGAGGAGGACCGGCCCCCGCTCGGAGCGCAGGCCGACGGCCGAGCGGGGGACGCGGGTGGCGGAGGAGGACGTCACCGCAGGGCCAACCCGTCGCCGGGCGGTGACATTCCGGGGTCCGGACGTGGTCCCACCTGCGGAGACGGCGCGGGCGGGGCTAGCGTGCCGCCGTGAGCACCCCGACCGACGTCGAGCGCCGGGTCCTCGACGCCCTCGACGAGGACGCCCTCGTCACCTCGCTGGTCGACCTCGTGCGCGTGCCGAGCGTCACCGGGAGCGGGGCCGAGTCCGAGGCGCAGCACCTGCTCGCCGGATGGTTCGAGCGCGCCGGGCTCGAGGTCGACCTCTGGTCGGAGGACCTGCCCGCGCTGCTCGCCGCCCCCGGCTTCCCCGGCCTCGAGGCGCCGCGCTCCGAGGCCTGGGGCCTGGTCGGGACGACACCCGGGACCGGCGTGCCGGGGCTCGTGCTCAACGGGCACGTCGACGTCGTGCCGGTCGGCGACCCCGGCGCCTGGCGCGACGACCCGTTCGGGGCGGTCGTGCGCGACGGTCGGCTGCACGGGCGCGGCGCGTGCGACATGAAGGCCGGGCTCGTCGCGAACCTCGCGGTGGCGGCGGCGCTGCACCGCTCCGGGGTTCGCCTGGAGCGCCGGCTCGCGGTGCACTCGGTCGTCGGTGAGGAGGACGGCGGGCTCGGCGCCTTCGCGACGCTGCGGCGCGGGCACACGGGAGATGCGGTCGTCATCACCGAGCCGACCGGCGGCCGGTTGCTCACCGCGAACGCCGGCGCGCTGACCTTCCGGCTCGAGGTCGGCGGGCTCGCGGCCCACGGCAGCACGCGGCTCGAGGGGGTCTCGGCCCTCGACACCTTCGGGGTCGTCCACGACGCCCTGCGCCGCCTCGAGGCCGAGCGCAACCGCGACGCCGACGCGCTCTTCGCGGGGTCGCGCCTGCCGTACGCGTTGTCGGTCGGCACGGTGCGGGCGGGCGACTGGGCGAGCAGCGTGCCCGACCTGCTGGTCGCCGAGGGCCGCTACGGCGTGGCGCTCGGCGAGGACCCGCAGGCCGCCCGCGACACCTTCGAGCGGTGCGTGGCCGAGGCGGCCGCCGGCGACCCGTGGCTGCGGGAGCATGCGCCCGTCGTCACCTGGCCCGGCGGGGCGTTCGCGTCCGGGCGGCTGCCGGCGGGCCATCCGCTGGCCGACGAGGTGGCGGACGCCGCCGAGGCCGTCGGGGCGGTGCGACCCGTGGCCGGTGGTGCCCCCTACGGCTCGGACCTGCGCCTCTACGCGGCGGCCGGGGTGCCGACGCTCCAGTACGGCCCCGGCGACGTCCGGCTCGCGCACTCGCCGCGGGAGTCGGTCGACCTCGGCGAGCTCGTCGAGGTCACCCGCGCGCTCTGCGTCCTCGCCGTCCGCCGGCTCACCACCCCCGCCCCCTGACCCTTTGACCCCCTCCCCCCCCCGGACCCCCCACCTCCCCGCGAACGTGTGTGTCACCGCCGGGGACCCCCGGCGGTTCCACACGCGTTCGCGACAGGACCGGCCGCGTCCGGGGGTTCCGCCCGGGGCGCGTGCCGCCTAGCGTGGGTCCGGTCAGCAACGTCGCGACGAGAGGCCCCGCCATGCCCCTGGAGAACCCGTTCTACACGCCCGAGATGCAGGGGCCGTACGAGCTGCGGTCGATCGGCCGCTTCGAGCTCGAGGAGGGCGGCGTCATCCCCGACCTCCAGCTGGCCGTCGCGACCTTCGGCGAGCTCAACGAGGCGAGGGACAACGCGATCCTCGTGCCGACGTGGTTCTCCGGGACGCACGCGACGTGGTGGCAGGTGTACATCGGCGAGGGCCGCGCCCTCGACCCGACCAAGTGGTTCATCGCGGTCGTCAATCAGATCGGCAACGGCCTCTCGACCTCGCCGCACACGACCGACGACCCGTCCATCGCGATGTCGCGCTTCCCGCAGGTCCGCATCGGCGACGACGTCCGCGCGCAGGAGCAGCTGATGCGCGAGCACTACGGCGTCGAGCGGTTCGCGCTCGTCGTCGGTGGCTCGATGGGCGCCCAGCAGACGTGGGAGTGGGCCGTTCGCTACCCCGACAAGGTGCTGCGGGCCGCGCCGATCGCCGGAACGGCGCAGAACACGCCGCACGACGCGCTCTTCACCCAGACGCTCATGGACGCCATCACCTCCGACCCCGGCTGGAACGGCGGCGAGTACGCCTCGCACGAGGAGGTGCGCGACGGCCTGACCCGGCACGCCGACATCTGGGCGACGATGGGGCTGACGACCGACTTCTGGAAGACGGAGTTCTGGAAGGGCATCCCGCCGATCGCCGAGGGCCTGGAGTTCTCGACCTACGAGGAGTTCCAGCAGAACTTCACGCGGACCCTCTTCACGATGATGGACCCGAACGCGCTGCTGTCGATGGGCTGGAAGTGGCAGCGCGGCGACGTCGCCCGCAACGCCGACGGCGACCTCGCGGCGGCGCTCGCGCGCGTCACGGCCAAGGTCTTCGTCATGCCGATCGAGCAGGACATGTTCTTCCCGCCGCGCGACTGCGAGCCCGAGGCCGCGATGACGCCGGGCGCGGAGGTGCGGATGCTGCACAGCATCGCCGGCCACTTCGGGCTGTTCGGCTTCGAGCAGTCCTATCTGGACGAGGTCGACGCCCACCTGCGCGAGCTCCTCGACACCCCCGTCTGACCCGCCCTCTCTCACCGCGAACGCGTGTGAAACCGCCGGTGATCCCCGGCGGTTTCACACACGTTCGCGGTGAGGTGGGGGTCAGCGGTCGTCGGTGCCTTCGCGGTCGTCGGTGTGGTCGTCGTCGCCGTCGGGCGGGGGGTTGCGCGGGGTGTCGCCGAGCCGGGCCGCGAGGAACGGCAGGGTGAACCAGAGGACGACGAGGACGGCCAGCACCGACCCGCCGCCGACCAGGGCCGGCCGGGTGCCGAGCGTGATGTCGACGACGAGCAGCACGACCCCGCTCACCGTGAGCCCGAGCATCGCGAGCCCGGCGATGGCGAACCGGTTGGCCGACTCGACGAGGAGCTCGCGCCGCCGCTGCCGGAAGAGCATCCGGTGGAAGGCGACCGGGGCGACGACCAGCCCGGTCGTCAGCACCGACCCCGCGAGGACGGCGAGGTACGTCGTGCGCTGGAAACCCGTCAGCTGGTCGAAGCGCGCCGAGAACGGCACGGTGAGCAGGAACCCGGTGAGGATCTGGACGCCGGTCTGCGTGACCCGGATCTCCTGGAGCAGCTCGTCCCAGTTGCGCGCCAGGGTGCGCCGCGACGGCGTCGCGTCGCGTCCGCCACGACCGTGTCCGCTCCCCATCGACCACTCCCTCGCTCGGCGGCCCCTCAGCCTAGGACCGGGGGATGGGAGAGTGGGGGGATGAGCCACGCCGAGGTGACGATCGACGGACTGCCCGAGCACTACCTCACCCGACGGCCGGAGGCGGACGACGCGCCCGCCGTCACGGCCCTCCTCGCCGCGCACCAGCAGGCGGCCAAGGGCTCCGCCGGCGCCGACCCGGAGGCGGTCGTCGTCCAGCTGGCCGGCACCGGCTCGTGGACGCGTCGCCAGGTGCTCGTCGAGGACGGCGACGGCCGGCTGCTCGCCTGGCTGTCGGTGCACGACCGCGCCGCGGGGCGCACGCTCGTCGAGGTCACCGTCGCGCCCGACCACGACGCGGCCGACGAGCTGGCCGGCCACCTGTTCGCCGCCGGCGAGCGCTACGCCCGCGACATCGGCCGGATGCGCGGGCTGCGCACGACGCTGCTCGACTCCGGCGCCTACGCCGACGACCCCCGCCAGCAGCGCTGGCTCGCCGCGGCCGGCTACCGGCACACGCGGACCTGGCTGCAGATGACCCGCCCCGTGTCCTCCGAGGAGGCGAGCAGCCTGCCCGGGCCGCGCGAGGGCGTCACCGTGCGTCCGGTCGACCGCCACGACGACGGCCTGCCGCTCGCCCAGGACCTGCAGGCCGTGCACCGGGTGCTCGAGGAGTCCTTCCAGGACCACTTCAGCTCCTACCGCGAGAGCTTCCCCGAGTTCGTCATGCGGCTGCGCGAGGACCCGGGGCACCGCTGGGACCACTGGTGGCTCGCCACGGTCGAGGGTCCGGACGGGCCGGTGCCGGCCGGTGCCGTCGTCTCGTCGGTGCTGCGCCCGGACGCCGACGGCATCCCCGGCAGCTACGTCGACTACATCGGGGTGCACCGCGACGCGCGCGGCCGCGGCGTGGCCAAGGCACTCCTGCACCAGGTCATCGGCGACGCGGCGCGCCGGGGCCGCAACCGGGTCGGGCTCGAGGTCGACGCCGACAGCCCGACGGGCGCCGACGGCCTCTACTCCTCGATGGGCTGGGTCACCGACTACCGGACGCAGTCCTGGCACCAGGACCTCGACCTCTGACGCGTCGGGGTGGCGCGCCGCGACGCGCCACCGTGACCCGCCCCCTCAGCGGGCGACGTCGACGACGAGCCGCGTCGGGTTCGACAGCACCGAGACCTTGAACGGTCGCTGGCCGCCGGTCAGGCCGATGAACGACTGCCCGACACCCTCGAAGCCGCCCCAGATGGCCGGTGCGGCCGCGATCCCGGTGCCCTCCAGCGTCTCCGGCAGGGGGTCGTCGGCGGTCGGGGCCGACTCGCCGGGCATGTCGACCGTCGAGACGAGCACCTCGAGCCAGACGTCCCCGGCCACGTCCTTGCGCTCGCCGCTGCCGTCCTGGATCGGCTCGTCGACGTAGTGGACGCGGTAGCTCGGCGCCCCGTCGCGGGCGAACTGGTAGACGACGCGGTCGTAGGAGCCGTGGCCGCCGACGCGCGACTCGATGCCGATGCCGACCCGTCCGCCGAGGGCGGGCCAGTCGGCGGTCGACTGCTCGTCGAGCGAGAACCCGGCGGGAAGCGAGGCGGATGCGCTCGGCGAGGAGCTCTCGGACGGCGAGCTGCTCGCCGAGGCGGAGTCCGTGGGGGAGGACGAGGTGCTCGCCGTCGGGGCGGCCGAGGACGACGCGGGAGACGGGTCGTCCGGGCCGGAGGAGCAGCCCGCGACGGCGGCCAGCGCGAGCACGCTCACCCCCACGCCGAGGGTCCGGACGGTCGGTGTGCGGCGTCGTGTCGTCATGGCGCCTCCCTTCACGCTCCCATCGTCCTCGACGGCAGGGTCCCCGCGTGGGACCTTCGCACCTTTGGCCCGGGTCGGGGCTCAGCGCACCGTGATCCGTGCGCCGTGTCGCGGGACGCTCGTGATGTTCCGCACCCACGGACCCTCCGGGGCCACCGACTCGACGTCGTACGCGACGAGCACCTCGCGCAGCACCGCGACGGCCTCCATCAGCGAGAACGACGCCCCGATGCACCGGCGGGCGCCGCCGCCGAAGGGGATCCACGTGTGCGGTGCGGGCTGGCCGCCGACGAACCGGTCGGGCCGGAACGCCGCCGGGTCGGGATGGCTCGCCGCGCGCCGGTGCGCGAGGATCACCGACGCGCCGACGGTCGCGCCGGCCGGCAGGTCGGCATCACCGATGCGCGCCGGCTCGCGCAGCACGCGCACGACCATCGGGATGACCGGGTGCAGCCGCATCGCCTCCTTGACGAAGGCCTCGAGCAGGTCGTCGTCCCCGGTGCGGGCCGCCTCGCGGGCGCGCGCCCGCAGCCCCGGGTGCAGGCCGATCTCGTGGAGGGTCCAGGCCAGCGCGGTGGCCGTCGTCTCGTGGCCGGCGAGGAGCAGGGTGACGAGCTGGTCGCGCAGCTCGGCGTCGGTCAGGCGCTCGCCGTCGACCTCGACGCGCAGCAGCGTCGAGAGCACGTCGGTGCGCAGGGCGAGGTCGGGGCTCGCGCGCCGCTCGGCGATCTCCTCGTGGAGCAGGGCGTCGAGGGCGCGGGTGCGCTCGACCGCCCTCCGCCACATCCCGACCCGGCGCAACCGGGGGATCGCCCAGCCGAGGAACACGAGCGGGCTGACGTCGACGAGCTCGCGGACCAGCGGCCGCAGCCGCGCGAGCCGGCTCTCGTCGGTGACCCCGAAGACCACCCGGAGGATGACCTCGAGCGTCACGGCGTTCATCCGGTCGAGGACGGCGAACGGGACGCCGGGGGCCCACGCGCCGACCTCGGTCTTGGCCAGGCCCGTCACGAGGTCGGCGTACCCGCGCAGCGCCCGCCCGGAGAAGGCCGGCGTGAGGAGGCGGCGGACGCGCCGGTGCTCCTCGCCGTCGACGAGCAGGACCGAGTGCTCGCCCATGACCGGCCCGAGGATGGCGTTGGCCTCGCCGGCCCGGAAGGTGGCGGGGTCGCCGGCGAAGACGTCGCGGACGGCGTCGGGCTCGCTGACGAGGACGATGTTGCGGCCGCGCGGGAAGAGCCGGACGGTCACGACCTCCCCGTACCGGCGGTGCAGCCAGGGCACCCAGCGGTGGCGGAAGCGCATCATCCCGACGCTCTGGACCAGCCGGGGCAGCCGCGGGCCGGGGGGCAGGAGGGCGGGGTCGGCCGGTGGGGTGCGTCGGGCCGCGCGGGCGTCGTCCATGGGGGTCCTCCTCCCGCTGCCGAGGCTAGCGCCGACGACCGCGGCGCGGGGGGAGGTCGACGTACCCTGACGCCATGGGTCGACGGGTCGCCCTGGCGCTCGGCGCCGGCGGAGCACGCGGGTACGCGCACATCGGCGCGCTGCAGGTCATCGAGGAGCGCGGGTTCGAGGTGGTCGCCGTCGCGGGCACCTCGATGGGCGCGCTCGTCGGGGGCCTCGCCGCGGCCGGGCGCCTGGACGCCTACACGGAGTGGGTCACCGGCCTCACGCAGTACGACGTGTGGCGGCTGCTCGACATGAACCTCGGTGGGGGAGGGGCGATCCGGGCCGAGCGGATCTTCGCCAAGGTCGGCGAGATCCTCGACGGCACGCTCATCGAGGACTGCGCCATCCCCTTCACCGCCGTCGCGACCGACCTCAACCACCGCCGCGAGGTGTGGTTCCAGCGCGGGCCGATGGCCACGGCGATCCGCGCGTCGGTGGCCATCCCGAGCCTCGTGACGCCGATCGTCGTCGACGGCCGGCTGCTCGTCGACGGCGGCCTGATGAACCCGGTGCCCATCGAGCCGACCGCCGCCGTGATGTCCGACCTCACCGTCGCGGTCAGCCTGCAGGCCGGGCACAGCACCGGGATGCCGGTCGCGCCGGTGCGCTCGCCGGGCGTCACGAGCACGGTGGCCGGGTCGGTCCGGTCGCTGACCCACCGCGTGTCGGCGCTCATCGGGGGCGGGTCGCACGACACGACGACCGACGCCCCGGCCCGTGAGGCCGTCGCCGAGGACGTCGCGCCGGTCACCGAGGGCGGCTCCCCCGCGATGCCCTCGGCGCCCGGTTACACCTCGGCGCCCAAGGACCTCGCGTCGATGGAGATCTTCAACCGCTCGTTCGACACGATGGCGGCGCTCATCACCCGCTACCGGATGGCCAGCAACCCGCCGGACGTGCTCGTCTCGGTGCCCTCGGACGCCTGCCGGACGATGGACTTCCACCGGGCGTCCGAGATGATCGCGCTCGGCCGCGAGCTGACCGAGCGGGCCCTCGACGAGGCCGGGTACTGACGGACCCGGTGCGCACCGCGCGGCGTCAGCCGGCGGCGACGATCGCGTCGACCCGCTCGGGGGCGTAGAGGCGGTCGGCCACGGCCGCGGCGAGCCCGTGCAGCCCGGCGAGGTCGCCCTGGCTCGAGGGCAGGATCGTCAGGCGGCGGGTGGCCAGCGGGAGGGAACGCGCGTAGACGGACTCGCGGATCCCGGCGAAGAGGTGGTCGGCGGCGGCCGCGAGGTCGCCCCCGATGACGACGACCTCGGGGTTGAGGAGGCTGACAGCGTCGGACAGGGCGATCCCGATGAAGCGGCCCGCCCGCCGCGACAGCGCGGTGGCGCTCGGGTCCCCGGCCTTGACGAGCGCGACGACCTCGGGCACGGACGAGACGTCGTGGCCGGCCGCGCGCAGGTCGCGGATGAGCGCCCAGCCGCCGGCGTAGGCCTCGATGCACCCGGTGTTGCCGCAGCGGCAGGCGGGCGCCGGACCCTCGTCCGGCGCGGTGACCTGGATGTGGCCGATGTCGCCCGCGGCGCCGTCGAAGCCGCGGTACACCGAGCCGCCGATGACCAGGCCCGCGCCGACACCGGTCGCCAGCTTGAGCAGGAGCATCGACGAGCGGTCGGCATGGGCGGAGCGGTGCTCGCCGACGGCCATCGCGTTGGCGTCGTTCTCGACGACGACCGGGCAGGGCAGGTGCTCGGCGAACCAGTCGCGGATGGGGAAGCGGTCCCAGCCGGTCATGATCGGCGGGCTGACGACCGTGCCGGCGTCCCCGTCGACCGGCCCGGGCAGGGCCAGGCCCACGCCGTGCACCTCGGCCCGGGTGACGCCCACGCGGCGCAGGGCGTCGTCGAGGTGGCCGAGGACCTCGGTGAGCCAGGGCTCGGGCCCGATCCCGACGGGGAGGTCGTGCCGCTGCTGGTCGAGGATGCGCCCGCCGAGGTCGGTGACGGCGACGCGGACCCCGGTGGCCCCCGCGTCGGCGAGCGCGAGGACGCCGCCCTCCTCGCGGAAGCGGAAGCGGGTCGGGGGGCGTCCCCTGGTCGTCGCGACGGGGGTCACCTCGGCGAGCAGGCCGGCGTCGACGAGGGCGTCGAGGCGCGCGGCGACGGTGGAGCGGGAGGTGCCGGTCAGCTCGACGAGCTCGGCCCGGGTCAGCTCGCCGTGCGCCCGGACGAGGGCGAGGACCTGGCCGGGGGAGCCGGGGGCGGCCGCGGGGCGCACCGGGCGACCGAGGAGGGCCACGGGGCCCGCGGGCTCGGTCGTCGTGGACATCGCTGCTCCTGCCGTCGCTCACGGGCCCGGTCCGGGGGGCCGGCGACGAGGGGCCTCGTCGCGCCGTGGTCATTTCTACCAGAGTGCAGGATCTTTTTGCTTGACACAAGTCATAAATAGGTGATCAACTGTCAAAAGTCGCCGGACGCCCCCACGCCGGCCCGCTCAACGAAGAGAGGCTCCCCCATGGCCCGTGCACGCACCGCCGCCCGCCAGCTCGTCCTCGTCGCCACGGTCGGAGGCCTCGGTCTCGCGCTCACCGCGTGCGGCGGCTCCTCCACCGCCTCGGGCTCCGGCTCCGACGGCTCGTCCGCCGCCACCACCGGCAAGGTGGCCGCGGTCATCAAGGGCCTGGACAACCCGTTCTTCCAGACGATGGAGAAGGGCATCCAGGACCAGGCGAGCGCCGACGGCACCGACGTGACGATCCAGGCCGCCGCCGCCATCACCGACACCAGCGGCCAGGCCGACAAGCTGACCGGGCTCGCCGGCCAGGACTACAAGTGCTTCGTCGTCAACCCGATCTCCGGCACCAACCTCGTCCAGGGCATCGCGCAGATCGCGGCCAAGGACGTCCCGATCGTCAACATCGACAGCCCGGTCGAGGCGGACGCCGCCAAGGCCGCGGGCGCGAAGATCGCGACCTACATCGGCACCGACAACAACGCCGCCGGGCAGCTCGCCGGGAAGCAGATGGGCACCCTCCTGCCGGACGGCGGCGCGGTCGCCCTCGTCGGCGGGATCTCCGGTGACGTCACGAGCGGCGCGCGGCTCGACGGCTTCACCGCCGGCAAGCCGGCCAACGTCAGCATCGTCCAGACCGTCGCCGCCGACTGGGACCGCCAGACCGCGCTGACCAAGGCGACCGACATCATGCGCGCCAACCCCGACCTCAAGGGCTTCTTCGCCGCCAACGACGACATGGGCCTGGGCATCGCCCGCGCGATCGCCAACGCCGGCAAGACCGGGCAGATCAAGGTCATCAGCGTCGACGGCAACAAGGACGCGTTCGAGGCGATCAAGAGCGGCGGCATCGACGCCGTCGTCGCCCAGTTCCCCTACGTCGTCGGCAAGATGGGCCTCGAGGCCTGCGAGGCCGCGATGAAGGGCAAGACGCTGCCCGAGAAGGTCGACGCGCCGGTCCAGGTCGTCACCAAGGACACCGTCGACGCCGCGCTCTCGGCCGCCCCCAAGCCGGGCGAGGCGTACGACGACCCGTTCGCGGAGCTCCTCAAGTGACGGCCCCGACCGTGACCCCCGCCCCGTCGTCCACCGCCCCCTCGTCCGCCCCGCCGGCGGACGAGGCGGGCCCCCGCCCCCGCACCGGCTGGCGCGACGTCGCGAACTGGGCCGACTGGGCCGCGCTCGTCGGGCTCGTCGTCCTCGTCGTCGTCTTCCAGGCGCTCAACCCGACCTTCCTCAGCGCGGGCAACATCCAGTCGATGCTCGTCGCGGCCGCGATCCTCGTCGTCCTCGCCGTGGGCCAGACCTTCGTCGTCGCGACGAGCGGCATCGACCTCTCGATCGCGTCGACGATGACCCTCGCGGCCGTCGTCCTCGGGATCGTCTTCACCTCCGGCGCCGGCCTGCTGCCCGCGGTCGTCGCGGCCGTCGTCGCCGGCGGCCTCGTCGGGCTCGCGAACGGCCTGCTCGTCGCCCGCGGAAAGATCACCGACTTCATCGTCACCCTCGGGTCGCTCTCCGCGGCCTCCGGGCTGGCCCTGGTCCTCTCCGACGGCAAGCCGGCGACGATCATCAGCGCGCCGCTGCTGCGCCTGTCGACCGGGTCGGTCGGGATCATCGGCTACTCGGTGGTCGTCGCGGCGGCGATCGCCGTCGGCGCGCACGTGGTCCTCTTCCACACGCGGTTCGGCACCCACGTGCTCGCGACCGGGGGCAACGCCGAGGCGGCCAACGCCACCGGCGTGCGCACCGCCCGGGTCAAGACGGCGGTCTACGTCATCGCCGGCCTGCTCGCCGGGGTCGGGGCCGTGCTCCTCGTGGCCCGCGTCGGCGCCGCCGAGCCCGCGGCCAACACCGCCTTCCTGCTCAACAGCGTCGCCGCGGTCGTCCTCGGCGGGGTCAGCCTCTTCGGCGGACGGGCCACGGTGCTCGGGCCGGTCATCGGCGCGCTCCTGCTCACGGCGCTCGTCAATGGCCTGACCCTGCTCGGGGTCTCGCAGTTCTACCAGCCCCTGTCCGTCGGCGTCGTCGTCGTCGCGGCGGCCTTCCTCACGAGGTTCCAGAAGTGACCAGCACCCAGACCGCGGGGACGCCCCTCGCCCACGACGTCCCCGCCGACGCACTCCTCGACGTCCGCGACGTCAGCCTCTCGTTCGGGCAGGTCCGCGCGCTGCGCGACGTGACGATGCACGCCCGCCGCGGCGAGGTCACCGCGATCGTCGGCGACAACGGCGCCGGCAAGAGCACGCTCATCCGCTGCATCAGCGGGATCCACCGGCCCGACGCCGGCACCATCCGGTTCGACGGCGCGGACACCGGCTTCCGCTCGCCCGAGGACGCCCGCGAGGCGGGCATCGAGACCGTCCACCAGAACCTCGCGCTCGTCGAGGACCTCACGGTGTGGCAGAACCTCTACCTCAACCGCGAGCTGACCCGCGGCGTCGGGCCGTTCCGCGTCCTCGACCGGAAGGCGATGCGCGCCGGCGCGGCCGAGAAGGTCTCGGGCCTCGCGGTCAACGTCCCCGCGGTCGGCTCGCGGGTGCGGCGCCTCAGCGGTGGGCAGCGGCAGGCGGTGGCCATCTGCCGGGCCGCCGGGTTCGCCTCGAAGCTCATCATCATGGACGAGCCGACGGCCGCCCTCGGCGTCCAGGAGACCGCCAAGGTCGAGCGGCTCGTCGAGGACCTGCGCGGGCAGGGCCACGCGATCGTCCTCATCAGCCACAACTTCGCCCAGGTGCTGCGGCTCAGCGACGCCGTCTGGGTCATGCGGGCCGGGCGCTGCGTCGCCGGCCGCCGCACAGCGCAGACCGACGGCGACGAGATCGTCGGCCTCATCACCGGCGCCCGCCCGGGCGACCACGAGGCCGTGCCCGCCGGCGCGGCCTCCCCGACGGAAGGACCCACCCCGTGACCGCGAACCCCCTCGGCATCCACGCCCTCGTCTGGGTCGGTGACACCTCCCCGGAGTCCGTCGCCGCCGCCGTCGAGCGCACCGCCGCGACCGGCTTCGACCTCCTCGAGTTCTCGCTGCACGACTCGGTCAACCTCGACCGCGCCGCCACCCGGGCGGCCCTCGAGGCCCACGGGCTGCAGGCCGCCTGCTCGCGGGGGCTCGCGCCGGATGCCGACGTCTCGAGCGAGGACCCGGCCGTCGTCTCCCGCGGCGCCGAGCTGCTCCAGGAGTCGCTCGCGGTGACGGCCGACATCGGCGGCACCGTCCTGACCGGTGCGCTGTACAGCGCCTTCGGCAAGGCGGCCGCGCCGCTCACCGCGAAGGGCCGGGCCAACGTCGTCGCCGTCCTCAAGGACCTCGCCGTCGACGCGGCCGCCCGGGGCGTCACGCTCGGGCTCGAGGTGTGCAACCGCTACGAGACCAACGTCGTCAACACCGCACGCGACGCGGTACGCCTCGCCGACGACATCGGCGCGGACAACGTCGTGGTGCACCTGGACACGTACCACATGAACATCGAGGAGGACTCGATGAGCGACCCCGTGCGCGAGGTCGGCGACCGCCTCGGCTACGTCCACGTCGGCGAGAACCACCGCGGCTACCTCGGCTCCGGCCACCTCGACTTCGAGGGCTTCTTCGGGGCCCTCGCCGACATCGGGTACCGCGGCCCGGTGACCTTCGAGTCGTTCTCGTCGGCCGTGCTCGCCCCGGGGCTGAGCAACGACCTGGCCATCTGGCGCAACCTCTGGTCCGACGGCACCGACCTCGCGCGGGAGGCGCACGGCTTCCTCACGGCGGGCCTGGACCGGGCCCACGCCGCCGTCGCGCGATGATGGGCCGATGAGCGCCGGCCCCCGACCGTCCGACACCGCCCCCGAGGGTCTCGGCGAGCTCGCCGACCTCGCCGAGACCCTGGTCGGGTCGGCCGGTGACGGACGCGCGCTGCTCGGCGTCGCCGGCGTGCCGGGGGCGGGCAAGTCGACGCTCGCGGAGGCGCTCGTCGCCGAGCTCGCCCGACGGCACGGGGACGGCTGGGTGGCCCAGGTGCCGATGGACGGCTACCACCTCGCGGACGTGCAGCTCGAGCGGCTCGGCCTGCGCGACCGCAAGGGCGCCCCGGCCACGTTCGACGCGCTCGGGTACGCGGCGCTGCTGCGCCGCCTGCGGGAGGACCCCGAGCGCGACGTCTACGCGCCGGGGTTCGAGCGGGTGCTGGAGCAGCCGATCGCCGGCGCCGTGGTCGTGCGCGGCGGGACGCGGCTCGTCGTCACCGAGGGCAACTACCTGCTGCTGGAGGGGGACTGGCGCGAGGCGCGCGAGGCCCTCGACGCCGTCTGGCTCGTCGACGGGGACGACGCCGTCCGGCGCCGCCGGCTGCTGGCCCGGCACGTCGAGTTCGGCAAGACGCCGGAGGAGGCCGCGGCCTGGGTGGCGGCGGTGGACGACCGCAACGCCGAGCTCGTGCGCGAGCGGGCCGGGGCGGCCGACCGTGTCGTGCTCGTCACCGACGGCGGCTGGGAGCTCGCGCGCGGCTGACCCTCGCTCGCGTCGCCCCATCTGTTGCCAGCAAAAACTCTGACCGACAGGCGAATTCGCCTTCTCGAACCCTTGTTCGAACGGCCCCGCGGCGGTAGGCTGGGACCACGAGGGGAGGGGGAGCCGATGCAGTCCCAGACCACGGCGCGACCGGGTCCGCGCGAGGTCGCCGAGGCGGCCCGCAGGGCGCGGCAGGTGGTGGGCGCGGTCCTCTCCCCGGCCGGTGCCCGCGGCTCGAGCGAGGAGTGGGCCGCCGCCCTCGGGGAGCTCCGGGCCCTGGCCGACGTCGTCGAGGCGGCCGAGGCCGAAGCGGCCGTGCGCCTGGCGGCCATCGAGCCGCTCGTCCTCGAGACCGGCGAGCTCGTCGAGACCCACCGTGCGCCCGGCCACGTCTCGCTCGACGCGCCGTCGATCGTCTCCGGGGTGCTGGGGATGACGGCCGTCCACGCCGAGCGCTGGGTGCGCGACGCCGTCCGCCGCGCCGCCGACGGCCCTGACGGGACCGACACGGCGACCGGCCTCGGCGCGCTCCACCTCGCCATGGCGCAGGGGCGCCTGGACGGGTACCGCGCGGGCGTCGTCGCCCGCGAGCTCGAGGAGGTCCCGGCGCAGGTCGCCGCCACCGTGCTCGAGGCCGTCGACGCGTACCTCGGCGTCGAGGACGCGCCCCGCCTGCGCCGCCGGGTGCGGCGGGTTCTGGCCCGCATCTCGCCGGACCTGTTGCGGCAGAGGGCGGTCCGGGCCCGGGCGGCGTCGTCGCTGCGCCGCTGGGTCGACGAGCCGGGCACCGACACCTGGCTCGGCACCTTCCCCTCCGAGGAGGCCTGTCGGGCGTGGGCCGCCATCGACGCGCTCGCGCAGCGCCTCGTCGCCGACGGCACCTGCGAGGGCATCGACCGGGCACGGGCCCGGGCGCTCACCGACCTCGTGACGGGTAGCGCGACCATCGACCTCCGGGTCCACGTCGTGACCGTCGTCCCGGACGGCGACCCCGACGGCGAGGTCCGGCCGGCGGGGTCGGCGGTTGCCACGCGGCCGACCGACCTCGTGACCGTGCACGGCGCTGCGCCCGGCGAGCCCGTCCTCGTCGCCCGTGACTGGCTGGAGCGTGCCGTGGCCGCCACCTCCTCCCGCACCGACCACCTCGGGCGGGTCGTCGTCGACCCCTCGAGCGGTGCCCTCGTGCCGGTCGACGACACCGGGACCGACGGCTACCGGCCGGCGGCCGGGCTCGCACGGCTCGTGCGGGCGCGGGACGGGCGCTGCCGCTTCCCGGGGTGCCACGTCGCCGCCCGGTTCTGCGACCTCGACCACGTCGTGCCCTGGCCCGTCGGGCCCACGACGGCACGCAACCTCGTGTGCCTGTGTCGGCGGCACCACCGCACCAAGCAGCGGCCGGGATGGTCGGTCGTCCTCCACCCGGACGCCACTACGACCTGGGTGGACCCGACCGGTCGGCGCCGGACCACGCATCCGCTGGACCACCGGCCGGTCGTCCTGCCCGACACCGGGTCCGACGCCGACCAGCCGGCGCGCCCGGCCGGTGCGGCGCCGAGCCACGCACCCCACTCCGTCCTCGAGCACCTGCTCGAGCACGGCGGGCCGCCGCAGCCCTCGCGGGGCTGCCGGGTCGAGGTCCACCGCCCCCGCGGTCGGCCGCCGGGCCGGCTCGTCGTCGAGCTCACGCCGCACCCCCGGCGGCGCCGCTCGACGCCGCCCGCGTCACCCCCGTTCTGAGCCGCCCGGTGAGCCTCGACGGGCGTAGCGTCCCGAGGATGAGCATCCGCCTCGGCTACCAGATCCCGAACTTCAGCTACCCCGGGGGCGACCCCGCGCGCATCGTGCCGACCGTGGTCCAGCAGGCGCAGGAGGCGGACGCCGCGGGCGTGGACGCCGTCCTCGTGATGGACCACTTCTACCAGCTGCCCGGCATCGGCGAGCCGGACCAGCCCATGCTCGAGGCCTACACGCTGCTCGGCGCGCTCGCGACGGCCACCGAGCGGGTGCAGCTCTCGACGCTCGTCACCGGCAACACCTACCGCAACCCGACGCTGCTCGCGAAGGAGGTGACGACCCTCGACCTCGTGAGCGGCGGACGCGCGGTGCTGGGCCTCGGCGCCGGCTGGTTCGAGCTCGAGCACCGGCAGCTGGGCTTCGAGTTCGGCACCTTCACCGACCGCTTCCAGCGGCTCGAGGAGGCGCTGTCCATCATCGAGCCGATGCTGCGCGGTGAGCGGCCGACGGTCTCCGGCGAGTGGTACCGCACGGAGTCGGCGATGAACGAGCCGCGGCTGCGCGACGACCTGCCGATCCTCCTCGGCGGTGGGGGAGAGCGGAAGACGTTCAAGTACGCGGCTCGCCACGCGGCGCACCTCAACCTCATCTGCAACGCGACCGAGATCCCCCGCAAGCTCGAGGCCCTCGCCGCCCGGTGCGAGGAGGAGGGGCGCGAGCGCTCGACGCTCGAGACCAGCTACCTGGCCTTCGTGATGATGGACGAGGACGGCGACGCGGCGCGCCGCCTGCACCGGGACTTCCTCGCCGCCCGTGGCGTCGACCTCGACGCGATGGACGAGGACCAGCGGCGCGCCTCGACCGACCGGCAGTTCGCCGGCACGCCCGAGGAGGTGGCCGGGCAGCTGCAGGAGCGGGTGCTCGACCACGGGGTCGACGGGCTCATCGTCAACATGGTCGCCAACGGCCACGAGCCGGGGGTCGTCTCGATGATGGCCGAGGCGCTGGCGCCCCTCGTGCGGTCGCGCTGACCCGCCCGCGGGGCGCCGCAGGCGTCAGGCCTCGGGCTCGACCCGGGGGGAGGCGCCCTGCAGCTCGTCGATGAGCTCGGAGGCGTGCGCCTTGGTCAGGTTCTCCGGCACCTCGCGCCCGGCCTCGCGGGCGAGGGTCGAGAGGTAGCTCAGCTGGGGGCCGGTGGCGGGCTCGTCACCGGTCGCCCACTGCTCCGGCGGCTTCGTGGCGTCCTGGGGGTCCTGGATCGGGTCGGTCTGGGCGGGGTTCTGGTCCTGGGTGCTCATCCCTGCACGCTACGGACCGGGTCCGACAGGTCGCCCCGCCGTGACCGACCCACGGGGTCCGTGTATCACCCGGGTGCGGCGTCGTCTCCTGCCGCGTGACCACCCACGCACCCGGGAGACGCCATGGCCACCATCCCCGTCCGCCTCCGCCTGGAGAAGCTCTTCTGCTACCACGGCGCCGACGAGAGCGACAGCGAGCCGTACCTGTGGACCGTCGTCGTGACCCTCGACGGCCGCACCATCACGCACCGGCCGGACGCGCCCTCGCTCGACGGGGCTCCCGGCATCTGGTCCTCGCCGGGCAGCCACGGCAGCCTGGGCGGGCCGGTGGGCATCGGCGAGAACCGGACCGTGCCGGCCGCGGTCGGCCACCACGACACCACGCTCGAGCCCATCGTCATCACCGCGGCCGGGCACCGGGTCGAGGTGCCGGGACGGCTCGTGCTCGTCGCGATCCTCCTCGAGGACGACATGACCTCCGACGAGGGGGCCGAGGCCGCGCACGCCAAGGTCGTCGACCTCCTGCGCACCGAGCTGACCGAGGCCGTCGCCGACCTCGACCTCGACGGCGTCGGGGCGAAGATCCTCCGCGGCCTCGCCGAGGGCCGCACGGCGCAGGACGTCGCCACCGAGTACCTGCAGCAGCGGATGAAGCGCGTCGTCGACCGGCTGAACCGCTACGCGCAGGACGTGGCGATCGCGGCCATCGTGCGCGAGCTGAGCTTCCCCGCCGCGGTGGTCGAGGCCTCCGACCCGGACGACTTCCAGGGCATCGTCGTCCGTTCGTGGAGCCAGGACGAGATCGCGGCGAGCGACACCCACCGCCGCCTCGCCGTCGACGAGCTGATCTACGACCACGGGGCGGGCCACCGGGAGGCCTCCGCCTACAACTACGCCCTCCACGGGCACGTCTGGCAGCCGATCGAGGAGTTCTGGGTCCCGGTGGCGGACACCCTGCCGCCGGGGCGGTGGCAGGTGACCGGCATCCAGCGGACCGGGCGCAAGCCCTTTATCAGCACCCTCGGCGGGGTGCTGCCCGACGGCAGCCCATGGGCGATGTCGAAGAGCCGGGTGATGGACCTGCTGCGCGCCGGCACGCACACGTTCTTCGTGCGCGGCGAGACCGGTGCCGAGGCCGACGTCGTGACGACCGAGAACGAGGACAACCCCTACTTCCCCTACCTGGCGACGGTCGCGGACGCCGACCCGACGAACAACCTCTCGACGCTCCCGCCGTGCACGGTGGCCATCCGGCACACCCGCCCGGCGCCCTGACGTCTGGCTGACTGGTCGGGACGGCCCCGGGACAGCGACAACCCCGCACGTGCGGGCTTTTCGTGGTCGGGACGGCCCCGGGCCAGCGGTAACCCCGCAGGTGCGGGCTTTCCGTGGTCGGGACGGCGAGGCAACAGCGATAACCCCGCAGGTGCGGGCTTTCCGTGGTCGGGACGGCGAGGCAACAGCGATAACCCCGCAGGTGCGGGCTTTTCGTGGTCGGGACGGCGAGGCGACAGCGATAACCCCGCACGTGCGGGCTTTTCGTGGTCGGGACGGCCCCGGGACAGCGGTAACCCCGCACGTGCGGGCTTTTCGGCTGGGGTCCTGGTCGGGGGGAACATCCGTGCCCACCCGAGGGTTGAGCCTGGTGGACGCAAGTTTCGGCCCAACGATTTGTGCAGGATGGTCGGCGGGGCTAACTTGAGTGATAACGACTCAACCCAGTCCGTGGGCGCACCGCCCCGGCCCAGCACCACACCAAGGAGCACCACACATGGCACGTGCAGTCGGCATCGACCTCGGCACCACCAACAGTGCCGTCGCCGTCCTCGAGGGTGGCGAGCCCACCATCATCGCGAACGCCGAGGGCGGTCGCACCACCCCCTCCGTCGTCGCCTTCTCCAAGGGCGGTGAGGTCCTCGTCGGCGAGATCGCCAAGCGCCAGGCCGTGACCAACGCCGACCGGACGATCCGCTCCGTCAAGCGCCACATGGGCACCGACTGGGCCTCCGACGACGTCGACGGCAAGACGTACAACGCGCAGGAGATCAGCGCGCGCATCCTCCAGAAGCTCAAGCGCGACGCCGAGTCCTACCTCGGCGAGACCGTCACCGACGCCGTGATCACCGTGCCGGCGTACTTCGACGACCACGAGCGCCAGGCCACGAAGGAGGCCGGCGAGATCGCGGGCCTCAACGTCCTGCGCATCGTCAACGAGCCGACCGCGGCCGCGCTCGCGTACGGCCTCGACAAGGGCAAGGAGGACGAGCTCATCCTCGTCTTCGACCTCGGTGGCGGCACCTTCGACGTGTCCCTCCTCGAGGTCGGCAAGGACCCCGACGACGGCTTCGCGACCATCCAGGTCAAGGCGACCTCCGGTGACAACCAGCTCGGTGGTGACGACTGGGACGAGCGCGTCGTCGGGCACCTGCTGACCACGGTCAAGAACACCTCGGGCGTCGACCTGTCCAAGGACAAGATCGCGATGCAGCGCCTGCGCGACGCGGCGGAGCAGGCCAAGAAGGAGCTCTCGTCGGCCAGCTCGACGAACATCTCCCTCCAGTACCTCTCGATGTCCGAGAACGGCCCGATCCACCTCGACGAGACGCTGACCCGCGCCCAGTTCGAGCAGATGACCAAGGACCTGCTCGACCGCACGAAGCAGCCGTTCCAGAACGTCATCAAGGACGCCGGCATCTCCGTCGGCGAGATCGACCACGTCGTCCTCGTCGGTGGCTCGACCCGCATGCCGGCCGTCAGCGCCCTCGTCAAGGAGCTGACCGGCGGCAAAGAGCCCAACAAGGGCGTCAACCCGGACGAGGTCGTCGCCCTCGGCGCGTCCCTCCAGGCCGGTGTCCTCAAGGGTGAGCGCAAGGACGTCCTCCTCATCGACGTCACGCCGCTGTCGCTGGGCATCGAGACCAAGGGTGGCCTGTTCACCAAGCTCATCGAGCGCAACACCGCCATCCCGACCAAGCGCAGCGAGGTCTTCTCGACGGCCGAGGACAACCAGCCGTCGGTGCTCATCCAGGTCTTCCAGGGCGAGCGCGAGATCGCGCAGCAGAACAAGCCGCTCGGCACCTTCGAGCTCTCCGGCATCGCGCCCGCGCCGCGCGGCGTGCCGCAGGTCGAGGTCACCTTCGACATCGACGCCAACGGCATCGTCAACGTCTCCGCGAAGGACCGGGGCACCGGCAAGGAGCAGAAGATCACCATCTCCGGCGGCTCCGCGCTGTCGAAGGAGGAGATCGAGCGGATGGTCAAGGACGCCGAGGCGCACGCCGAGGAGGACAAGAAGCGCCGCGCCGAGACCGAGACGCGCAACATGGGCGAGACCCTCGTGTTCTCGACCGAGAAGTTCCTCTCGGAGTCCGGGGACAAGGTCTCGGACGAGCACCGCGCCCCCGTCGACGCGGCCCTCGCCGAGCTCAAGGACGCCATCAAGCCCGACAGTGGCGCCTCGACCGAGGACATCCAGGCCAAGATCGACCAGCTGAACAAGGTCTCCCAGGAGATGGGCGCGGCCGTCTACGCCGCGGCCGCCGAGCAGGGCGAGTCGGCGGACGTGCCCGGCGCCGAGGCGACCGACGGCAGCACCACCGGCGCCTCGGACGACGACGTCGTCGACGCCGAGGTCGTCGAGGACGACGAGGAGAAGAAGTGACCGACTCCTCGATGGACGACTCGGTGAACACCGAGGCGGTCAACGACGAGCCGCAGCGCGGTGAGGAGGCGGCCCCGGCACAGTCCGGGGCCGCCGCCCCCGGCGGGGTGCCCGCGGGCGAGCCCGCGGAGGCCCCGGCCGAGGGCGCCGCGCCCGCCGGCGAGGGCCACCCCGACACGGTCCTCGCGGCCGAGCGCCTCGCCGACCTCCAGCGTCTCCAGGCCGAGTACGTCAACTACAAGCGCCGCGTCGACCGGGACCGCGCCGTCGTCCAGGAGCGTGCGGTCCACGACGTCCTGGAGTCGATGCTCGCCGTCCTCGACGACATCCACGCCGCGCGCGAGCACGGCGACCTCGTCGGGCCGTTCGCGGCGATCGCCGACAAGCTCGAGGGCACCCTCGGGCGCTACGGCCTCGAGCGTTTCGGGGCCAAGGGCGAGGAGTTCGACCCGCAGCTGCACGAGGCGCTCATGCACGCCCCGTGGCCGGCCGGCGACGACGAGCTCCCGAGCGGCGCGAGCGCGACGACCGTCGTCACCGTCCTCCAGCCCGGCTACCGTGCCGGTGAGCAGGTCCTGCGTCCTGCCCGCGTCGCGGTCGCCGACCCCGACTGACAGCGACCGGAAGGAGGCGCCGATGGCCAGCCAGGACTGGTTCGAGAAGGACTTCTACGCCATCCTCGGCGTCCCGAAGGACGCCGACGCGGCGGCGATCAAGAAGGCCTACCGCAAGCTCGCGAAGCAGCACCACCCCGACCGCAACGCGGGGGACGCCGCGGCCGAGCAGCGCTTCAAGGACGTCGGGGAGGCGCACGCCGTCCTCTCCGACCCCAAGCAGCGCCAGGAGTACGACGCCGTCCGGTCGATGGCCGGCGGCGGCGCCCGTTTCCGCGCCGGGGCCGGCGGTCCCGGCGGGGCGACCGGGTTCGAGGACATCTTCAGCGCCTTCGGGAGCGGCGGGGCCGGCGGCAGCCGGGTCCGCTTCTCCTCCGGGGGGCCCGGTCAGGGCCAGCCCGGCGGCGAGGACATCAACGACCTGCTTTCGCAGATGTTCGGCGGCGGGGCCGGTGGTGCCCGTGGCGGCGACCCGTTCGCGAGCGGCTTCCGCGGCGCGCGCGGTCCCCGGCCGGGTGCGGACGTCAACGCCCGCACGACGCTCGGGTTCCGCGACGCCGTCGAGGGCTCGACGGTGACGCTGACGACCGCCGACGGCGCGCGGGTCACGACGAAGATCCCCGCCGGCGTGCGCGACGGCCAGAAGATCCGCCTGCGCGGCAAGGGCGGCGAGGGCGACCCCGGCGCCCCCAAGGGCGATCTCATCCTCACGGTGAGCGTCGAGAAGCACCCGGTGTTCGGGCGCGACGGCGACCACCTGACCGTCGACCTGCCGGTCACCTTCGCCGAGGCCGCCCTCGGGGCCACCGTCGCCGTGCCGACGCTCGACGGCACCCCGGTGCGCGTCAAGGTCGCGCCGGGCACCCCGAGCGGCCGCGTGCTGCGGGTCAAGGGCCGCGGCGTCGCCGGGCGCCACGGCACCGGCGACCTCCTGGCCCGCGTCCAGGTCGTCGTCCCGCAGCGGCTCACCGACGAGGCCCGCGCCGCCGTCGAGACGCTGCGCGACGCCGAGGCCGGCGCCGACCCCCGCGCCACCCTGTTCCAGCAGGCCGCGACCTGACCGGAGGTGCACCGATGGCCCGTCTCGACGTCACCGCGTTCGGCCCCGACGACGACACTCCCGTGTTCGTCATCTCGGTCGCGGCCGAGCTCGCCGGGATGCACGCGCAGACCCTGCGGCAGTACGACCGGATGGGTCTCGTCACGCCCTCGCGCACCAAGGGCGGCGGGCGGCGCTACAGCCAGCGCGACGTCGCCCTGCTGCGCGAGGTGCAGCGGCTCTCGCAGGACGAGGGCGTCTCGCTCGCCGGCATCGCCCGCATCCTCGAGCTCGAGAACCAGGTCGATGCCCTGCGCGCCCGGGTCGCCGAGCTGAGCGCGCAGGTCGAGGCGCTCGAGGCCGGCAGCGGGCGCACGACCCGGGTCTTCTCCGTCAGCCCGGCGGGCGACGTCTACGCGGCGCGGCTCGGCGAGCGCCCCCGCTCCGCCGCGCGCAGCCAGGCGCTGGTCGTCTGGCGCGGCCCGCAGCGCCACTGATCCTCACAAAGTCGGGTGGGGGACCGGCGTCAGCGGCGGGCCGGCAGGCGCGTGATCCAGTAGGAGGCGGTCGCCGGTGACGCGACCCCGAAGCGCGCGTTGACCGCCCAGAGCGCGCCGCCCGCGAGCGTGGCGGTCGACGGGACGTCGAGCGTCTCGTCGGTCAGGGCGCCGCGCCAGCGCGCGACCCATCCGCGGCGGTCACGACCGAGCCGGAGCACCGACACCTCGGCCTGGCCCGAGCCGCGCACGACGTAGAGCGTCGAGCCGGAGCGCTCGATGCCGTCGCCGCCGGTGATGCCCGGACCGCCCTGCACGTCGACCTCGCGGACGCGGCCGGTGCGGGTGTCGACGACCCAGAGACCGCCGGCCGTGCTGTGGTCGAGCACGGCGCTGCACCCGTCGAGGGCGCGGATGCCGTTGGCCGCGAGGTTCGTCCCGTCGTAGCCCGGCCAGTCACCGCCGAGCGGCACGAAGCGCGGGGACGCGCCACGGACGGGCCGGCCGTCGCGCCCGAGCCGGATCACGGTGAGCCGGTCGACGCGGGAGTCGGTGACCCACACCGCGTCCCGGGTGACGTCGAGGTCGTTGAGGAACCCGCCGCCCGGGACGACGACGTCGGTGACGACGGTGCCGCGTCGGCCGTCGACCGCCCAGACGTGCGCCTCGGTGCCGACGTTGCCGACCGCCCAGACGAGCCCGGAGCGCGCGTCCCACCGCAGGCCGCGCAGCTGCCGGCCCGTGGCGCCCGGCAGGAGGACGCGGCTCGTCCCGCGGCGCAGGTCGCCCGTGACGATGCGGCCGTCGTTGAGCGAGCCGACGTAGTAGGTCGTGCCGGGGCCGGAGGTGATGCCCTCGGGCTGGATGCCGTCCGGCAGCCGGACGGTCTCAGGGAGGCGGCCGCCGTGGTGGCGTCCGTCGGCCGCCGCGGACGGCGCGAGGGAGAGGCCGGTGGCGCCGAGGACGCCGACCGCGCCCGCGGTCAGCGCCGAGCGGCGGGTGAGGGAGGTCGTCGGGCGGGCTGGCTGCGTCAGGGTGTCCATGGTCCACGGTGGCCCGGTCGTGCCGGGGAGGGCGCGGGGGAGTCCGGCGGGACGCGGAGCCGTCGAACCTCGTCCGGCGGCCGGTCCTCGTCGCGAACGCGTGTGAAACCGCCGGAGGAGACCGGCGGGTTCACACGCGTTCGCGGGAGGGTCAGGGGGTGGTGAGGGCGGGGCGGCGGACACGCGCCGCCGCGGAGAGGACGACGAGCGCGGCGACGACCGCGGCGAGCCCGACGATCGCCGAGCGCGGCTCGTCGGTCAGGCGGCCCCACGCGATCCAGCCCAGCCCCCACGCCATCGCGACCGCGACGGCCCAGCGGCCACCGAGGCGGCGGGCGAAGAGGACCCCGAGACCCGCGGCCACGGCGAGGACGACGACGGCGAGGACCTCCGCGACGAGACCGGAGGGGTCGATACCGCTCTCGATGAGCGTCGTCGTGACGTTGGCGACCGTGGCGACGGTGACCCAGCCGAGGTAGAGGCCGAAGGTGCCGTCGACGAGCACCGTCTCGGCGTGCCCGTAGGACGGGTTCTCCTGGAGCCGGCGCACGAGCAGGCCGAGCGTCAGCGCGAGCGCGACGATGACGACGACGCTGGCCCAGAGCCATCCCTGCTGGGTCACGAGCAGCCACGCGGCGTTGAGGACCATCGAGACGGCGGCGAGCCAGCCGATGGCGCGGTGGCGGCGGTCGCTCGCCTGCTGCGGCAGCCACTGCCAGACCGTGTAGCCGAGGAGACCGATGTAGATCGGCGTCCAGATCGAGAACGCCGGCCCGGCCGGGGCGACGAGCGTGGCGTCGGCGGCCAGCGCCCCGCCCGAGGACTCCTCGACACGGGTGCCGATGACGCCTACCCCGACGAGGGTGCCGACGACGCAGAACACCTCCGCGAGGGTGACGCCCACCTGCCGGAGGCGGTCGGCCGAGGTGGGGGCGGTCGAGGTGACGGTCGCGGCGCTCATGCACCGACGCTAGCGGGGCGCTCGGACGCCCGGCCGCGACAGCGGCGCGACGGGCGTCGGAGCGTCCATACTCGGCGGATGACCGAGCACCTCATCGTCTTCCCGGACCGCGAGACCGCCGAGGACGTGGCGGAGGGGTTGCGCGAGGACGGGTTCGACGACGTCCGTGTCGTCCGGGAGGCGCTGGCCGGCGAGGACGACGCCGAGGACCACGAGTGGGGCGTGCTCGTGCAGGAGGAGACGGTGATCGACGAGAGCCGGCCGGTCGCCCAGGGGCTGCGCGACCGCTTCGCCGCCCTCGCCGAGGAGCGCGGCGGCTGGTACGACCCCGACCCGGCGGGGTGAGAGGAGCGGGAGGGCGCGAACGGCTGGCGGGAGCACATTGAGCGGAATACACTCAACTTTGGTGAGCGTTGCTCCGGATGACGTCACCACCCCACCGCACGACCAGGAGACACGACCCGGATGGAGCTCAAGCCGACGACGAAGGTCGCGGAGGCCCTCGCGCTCGCCCAGCGCGCCGCGCAGACCGCCGGCCACGCCGAGATCACGCCCGACCACCTGACGAGCGCCGCCGTGCGCCTCGACACGCCCCTCGCCGACGCGCTGCTCACCGCCGCCGGCACCGGCGCCCAGCACGTCCTCGGCCAGGCCGACGCCCGGCTGCGCGCCCTCCCGACGACGAGCGGCGCCACCGCGCAGCCGCCGACCTTCGGCCGCGAGGCCGTCGCCGTGCTCCAGCAGGCCGACACCCTCATGCGGGCCAAGGGCGACTCCTTCCTCGCCCTCGACCTCGTCCTCCTCGCGCTCGCCGAGACCGGCCACCTCGCGGCGGTCGAGAAGCGCGGCGCGGCCGACATCGAGCGCACCATCGACGAGCTGCGCGGCGGGCGCACCGTCACCTCCGAGACGCAGAGCGAGACGGGCGAGGCGCTCGCGCAGTACGGCACCGACCTCACGCAGGCCGCGCGCGACGGCAAGCTCGACCCGGTCATCGGTCGTGACGAGGAGATCCGCCGCGTCGTGCAGGTGCTCTCGCGGCGCACGAAGAACAACCCCGTCCTCATCGGCGAGCCCGGTGTCGGCAAGACCGCCGTCGTCGAGGGCCTCGCCCAGCGCATCGTCGACGGCGACGTCCCCGAGTCGCTGCGCGACAAGCGGCTCGTCAGCCTCGACCTCGCGGCGATGGTCGCCGGCGCGAAGTACCGCGGCGAGTTCGAGGAGCGACTCAAGGCCGTCCTCGAGGAGATCAAGGGCAGCGACGGCCAGGTCGTCACGTTCATCGACGAGCTGCACACCGTCGTCGGCGCCGGGGCGAGCGGGGAGTCGGCGATGGACGCCGGCAACATGCTCAAGCCGATGCTCGCGCGCGGCGAGCTGCGCCTCGTCGGCGCGACGACGCTCGACGAGTTCCGCGAGCACATCGAGAAGGACCCCGCCCTCGAGCGCCGCTTCCAGCAGGTGTTCGTCGGCGAGCCGTCCGTCGAGGACACCGTCGCCATCCTCCGCGGCCTCAAGGAGCGCTACGAGGCGCACCACAAGGTCGAGATCGAGGACAGCGCGCTCGTCGCCGCCGCGGCGCTCTCGGACCGGTACATCACCGGCCGCAAGCTGCCGGACAAGGCGATCGACCTCGTCGACGAGGCCGCGTCGCGGCTGCGGATGGAGATCGACTCCAGCCCCGTCGAGATCGACGTCCTGCGTCGCCAGGTCGCCCGGCTGAAGATGGAGGAGCTCCACCTCGGGCGCGAGACCGACGAGGCCTCGCAGGAGCGGCTCGGTCGGCTGCGGGCCGACCTCGCCGACGCCACCGAGCAGCTCGACGCGCTCAACGCCCGCTGGGCCGCCGAGAAGGAGGGCCTCAACCGGGTCGGCGACCTCAAGGCCCACCTCGACCAATTGCGGACTGAAGGCACGCGCCTGCAAAGAGAGGCCAATGAAGAGGTCGATCCTGTCTCGCGAGAAGCAAAGTACGCAATGGCTGGTGCCATCCTTCTCGAGCAGATCCCCGCGCTCGAGAAGGAGCTCGACGCCGCGCAGGCCGCCGAGACCGCGCTCGAGGGCGCGGACCTCATGGTCAAGGAGCGCGTCGGCGCCGACGACATCGCCGAGGTCATCGCGGCGTGGACCGGCATCCCCGCCGGGCGGCTGCTCCAGGGCGAGACCGAGAAGCTGCTCTCGATGGAGTCGATCATCGGCGCGCGGCTCATCGGCCAGTCCTCCGCCGTGCGTGCGGTGTCGGATGCCGTGCGCCGCAGCCGGGCCGGCATCGCCGACCCCGACCGGCCGACCGGCTCGTTCCTCTTCCTCGGGCCGACCGGTGTCGGCAAGACCGAGCTCGCGAAGTCGCTGGCGGACTTCCTCTTCGACGACGAGCGGGCGATGGTCCGCCTCGACATGTCCGAGTACTCGGAGCGCCACTCCGTCGCCCGGCTCGTCGGCGCGCCCCCCGGCTACGTCGGGTACGAGGAGGGCGGCCAGCTGACCGAGGCCGTGCGCCGGCGCCCGTACTCCGTCGTGCTGCTCGACGAGGTCGAGAAGGCCCACCCGGAGACGTTCGACATCCTCCTGCAGGTGCTCGACGACGGCCGGCTCACCGACGGGCAGGGCCGGACGGTCGACTTCCGCAACGTCATCCTCGTCATGACGAGCAATCTCGGATCGCAGTACCTCATCGACCCGACGCTCGACCCCGAGGCGCGGCGCAACGCCGTGATGGCGGCGGTGCGGGGCGCGTTCAAGCCCGAGTTCCTCAACCGGCTCGACGAGGTCGTCGTCTTCGACCCGCTCTCCCGCGACGAGCTCGCGCACATCGTCGACCTTCAGGTGCGGGCGCTCTCGACCCGGCTGCACGACCGCCGGATCACCCTCGAGGTGTCGGCGGACGCCAAGGAGTGGCTCGCCGCGACCGGGTACGACCCGGCGTTCGGGGCCCGGCCGCTGCGCCGGCTCGTCCAGAAGGAGGTCGGCGACCGCCTGGCCACCGCCCTCCTCGCCGGCCGCGTCCGGGACGGCGACACCGTGCGGGTCGACCTCGACGCCGCCGGCGACGCCCTCACCCTCGCCTGACCCCACCCGCCTCGCCTTTTCGGGGTGACCCCGAAATGTCCACGAGACCCCGGTTCCGAACCGGGGCTTCGTGGGCGAACCCCCGTGTCGCGGACCGGTCGGACCTGACGTGGCCCGCCCGCGCGCCGGTTACCCTGACCGCCATGCGCCGCCGCCTGCTCCCCGCCCTCCTCCTGGCCGCGGCCGTCGCGCTCCCCGCCGGGTGCTCCGACGAGGAGGAGGCGCCCGCGAAGACCCCGACCCAGCGCCTCGAGGCCGCCCGGGCCGCGCTCGAGCAGGCCGGCAGCCTCACGCTCGACCTCAAGAGCACGGACGTCCCCGCGCGCACGAACGGCGTGACCGCCGCGACCGGGCAGGGCGTCGTCAGCCCCACCGAGCCGAAGTTCAAGGGCACGATCACCGGCACCGTCAAGGGCGTCGGCGCCACCGTCGAGGTCATCGCGATCGGCGACGAGACGTGGCTCAAGCTCTTCACCCCCGACTTCGAGCCGTTCGACCTCTCGACGCTGAACGCCCCCAACCCGGCGACCTTCTTCGACCCGTCCAAGGGCATCGCCGGCCTGCTCCCCGAGACGACGTCGCCGACCGCCGGCGGCCAGGTGCGGGCCGGCCGCGACATCCTCACCCAGGTCACGGGCACCCTTCCGGCGCAACGGGTCGAGGGCCTCTTCCACCTCGGCGAGGGCGACGGCACGTACGAGGTCACCTACGGCCTGACCGACGCCGACCAGCTGCGCACCGCGACCCTCGTCGGCCCCTTCTTCGGCGGGTCGGACTCGACGTACACGCTGACGCTCACCGGGTACGGCGCCCCCGTTGCCATCGACCGCCCCTAGGGCGCTGCTCGGCGCCGCGTCCGTCGCCGTCGCGCTCGCCGCCGCCGACACCTACGTCGTCGTCCTCGCCCTCACCGACATGATGCGCGGGGTCGGCGTCGGCATCGACTCGCTGCAGCGCGCGACGCCCATCGTCTCCGGGTTCCTCCTCGGCTACGTCGCCGTGCTGCCGCTCGTCGGGCGGGTCGCCGACGTCGTCGACCGCCGGCGGGTCCTCCTCGCCTGCCTCGGCGTCTTCGTCGTCGGGTCGGTCGTCACGGCGCTGGCCACCGAGCTGCCGGTGCTCGTCACCGGGCGGGTCGTCCAGGGCGCCGGGGGCGGGGGGCTCGTCCCCGCGACCCTCGCGCTCGTCGCCGACCTCTGGCCGCCCGGCCGTCGCGGCGTCCCGCTCGGGGTCGTCGGGGCCGTGCAGGAGCTCGGCTCCGTCCTCGGGCCGGTGCTCGGTGCCGCGGTGCTCGCGGTCGCCGACTGGCGGGCCATCTTCTGGTTCGGCGCGGTGGCGGGGGTGGTGCTGGCCGGCGCGGTCGTCGTCACGGGGGGCGGTGTGCCGCAACGTCCCCGCCTTCTCCCCACCGTCCTCGGGGTGCTCGCCGGCGGTGTCGGCTGGTTGGCCCTCGCGGCGCCGGACGCGCTCGTGACGAGCGTGTCGCTGGGCGTCCCGTTCGTCCCCTTCGGCGACGCGACCTCGCGCCTCGCGACCCCGATCGGCGTGCTCGCTCTCGTGCTCCTCGTCGCCGCGCTGGGCGCTTGGCTGCGGGGGCGCTGGGCCGCGGTCCGGCGCGTCGACCTGCTCGGCGCCGCCCTCGTCGGCGGAGCGCTCGGCTGCGTGGTCCTCACCTTCGCCGCCGCGCAGCCCGAGCGCGAGGTCGTCGGCCCGCTCGGCTACGCGCTGCTGCCCGTCGCCGCCCTCCTCGCGCTCGCCTACCTCGTCCACCACCGCCGGGCGGTCGCGCCGCTCGTCCCGCGCGGGCTGGTGCGCGGGCGCCTGGTCCGCGCGCTCGTCGTCTCGCTGCTCGTCGGGGTCGCCCTCGTCGCCGTCGTCGTCGACGTGCCGCTCATGGCGCGGGTCGTCCTGAGCGGCGACGAGACCGAGGCGGCCTTCGTCCTCGTCCGCTTCCTCCTCGCCGTCCCCGTCGGTGCGCTCGCCGGCGGGTGGGCGCTGCGCCGCGCCGGCGCGGGACCCGTCGCCGGAACCGGGCTGGGGCTGACCGCGCTCGGGCTCGGGGTGATGTCCACGTGGGGGGCGACCTCGCTCTCGGGATGGTCCGCCACCCCGGTGCTGGCGGTGACCGGGCTCGGCATCGGCCTGGCGCTGGCCCCCGTCAACGACGCCGCGCTCGCCGAGTCGTCCGAGGACACGCACGGAGCCGCCTCCTCGCTCGTCGTCGTCGCCCGGATGGTCGGGATGGTCGTCGGGCTCGCGCTCCTCACGGCGATCGGGCTGCACCGCTACTACGGAGCGGTGGCCGCGCTCCCGGACCCGACCGACGCCGACGCGCTGCGCTCAGCGGCCGTCGTCCAGGTCACCTCGGTGTTCCGGGGCGCCGCCCTCGCCGCGCTCGCGGGGGCCGCCGTCGCGCTGACGCTGGGCCGCCGCGCGGGCCGTCCGGACACCGCGGACCGCGCAGCCTCCGGGACCCCGCACCGGGCGTAGCGTCGGGGGCATGGCCTCCGTCAACGACCTGCTCACCGACGCCCTCGACCGGGTGCGCGACACCGTCCACGGCCTGCTCGACGACGTTCCCGAGGACAGGCTCGCCCAGCCGCCCGCCGACGGTGCGAACACCGTCGCGTGGCTCGTGTGGCACCTGACCCGCGTCCTCGACACCCACGTCGCCGACGCCTTCGACCGCGACGTCGTGTGGACCTCCGGCGGATGGTTCGAGCGTTTCGGGCTGCCCTTCCCCGCCAGCGCGCACGGTTACGGGATGTCCTTCGACGACGTCCGTGCGGTGCGCGCCTCCGCCGATGACCTGCGCGGCTACTTCGACGCGACGCACGCGATGGTCACCGACGCCCTCGCCGAGGTGACCCCCGAGTCGCTCGACCGCGTCGTCGACGAGGACTGGGACCCGCCCGTGACGCTGGCCGTCCGGCTCGTCAGCGCGCTCAACGACGCGACGCAGCACGTCGGCCAGGCCTCCTACGCCGCGGGGATGCTCGACCGCGCCTGACACACGTCCGCGGGAGATCGGGCGCTGGGAACCGGTCGGGCGCTCCCGAGCGGCGAGGATCGGCAGATGCCCGAGCTGCCCGAGGTCGAGTCCGCCCGCGCCGTCATCGAGCGGGGAGGGCTGCACCGCACCATCGTCGACGTCGACGACTCCGACACGTGGGAGTGCCGGCCGCACCGCCCCGGCGAGATCCGGGACGCGCTGGTCGGGCACCGGCTGACCGCCGCCCACCGTCGCGGCAAGTCCATGTGGTGCGAGCTCGGCGGAGACGCGCCGACGCTCGGCATCCACCTCGGGATGAGCGGGCGCATCGTGGTCACCGGGCCGGACGGCGACGACGTCGGCGGCGACTACGTGCCGCCGCGGCGCTCGGCCCGCACCCCGAAGGAGGAGTGGTACCGCTTCTCGCTGACGTTCGAGGGCGGCGGCCGGCTGCGGCTGCTCGACCCTCGGCGCCTCGGCCGGGTCCGGCTCGACCCCGACGTCGACGCCCTCGGCCCGGACGCCGCCGAGATCGGGCGCGGGGAGTTCCGCGAGCGCGTCGGCCGGGGGCGGGCGCCCGTCAAGGCCCGCCTGCTCGACCAGTCGGTGATCGCCGGGGTCGGCAACCTCCTCGCCGACGAGGTGCTCTGGCAGGCCGGGGTCGACCCGCGCCGCACCGTCGACACGCTCGGGACCGACGACCTCGACGCCCTGCGACGCAGCCTGCGCGCAGCCGTCCGGACCGCCGTGCGGCAGGGCGGCGTCCACACCCTCGAGGTCGTCGCGCACCGCGGGTCGTCGGGGCACTGCCCGCGCTGCGGCAGCGAGATGGCCCGGGCGACCGTCGGCGGGCGCACGACGTGGTTCTGCCCCCGCGAGCAGCACTGACCTCCCTCGTCGGTCCCGGCTACACCGCAGTAAGTGACGCCCCAGCGACACGTACTGCGGTGTAGCGCGCGACGCGGCGGGATGCGGGGTGCGGCGCGCGGCGAGGCACGCACCGGTCAGGCGCGGCGGCGGGTGCCCGGGCTCGTGCCGGCGCCGTCAACGCCGACGGGCACGGGCAGCGGCGCCACGCCGGTCAGCCACTTGCGGTACCGGACCCGGTCGCCCCAGCGCGCGAGCTCGTCCCAGAGCGCGGCGTGCGCGGCCCACGGCAGCGGGTCGGCGCCGGAGCGCCACGACGCCCCGAAGGACACCCACACCGGCACCCAGCCCTCGGCGTCGTCCCAGGCGCCGCGGCGCGCCATGAGGACCCGGCGCCGGTACTGGAACGCCCGCCGGGGGCCGTCGCCCGGCACGGGCGCGGTCGCCATCGGCCAGACGCGCAGGTCGAGGTGCATCAGGGCGACCTCGAGCGCGCCGAGGACCGCCGGGTCGACGAGGACCGTCGCGACGTTCTCGTGGGGCGGGCGGGTCATCACCGCACCGTAACCCCGGGCACCGACGCCCGTCACGCCCCTCCCGCGGGACGGGCGCTCAGGCGTCGAGCTGCACGACGACCGGCGCGTGGTCGCTGGCACCGGTGCCCTTGCGCTCCTCGCGGTCGATGGCGGCCCCCGCGACGCGCGAGGCGAACGACGGCGAGCCGAGGACGAAGTCGATGCGCATCCCGCGCTTCTTGGGGAAGGCGAGACGCTGGTAGTCCCAGTACGTGTACGCCCCCGGGGTGTGCGGGCGGACGACGTCGACGAAGCCGGCGTCGAGGAAGGCCGCGAACGCGGCGCGCTCCGGCGGGCTGACGTGCGACTTGTCGAGGTAGTACTCCATCGACCAGACGTCCTCGTCCTGCGGCGCGATGTTCCAGTCGCCGCACAGGGCGACGGGCGTGCCGTCGGCGGCCCACTCGACCGCGCGGTCGCGCAGCCCGCGCAGCCAGGTCAGCTTGTAGTCCATGTGCGGGTCGTCGAGGGCGCGGCCGTTGGGGACGTAGACCGACCAGACGCGCACGCCGCCGCACGTCGCGCCGATGGCCCGGGCCTCCGGCGCGAGCGGCTCGCCCCACCCGGGGTCGCCGTCGAAGCCGACCTGCACGTCGTCGAGCCCGACCCGCGAGAGCAGCGCGACCCCGTTCCACTGGTTGAGGCCGTGGTGCGCGACCTCGTAGCCGAGGGCGCGCAGCCGCTCGTACGGGAACTGCTCGTCCTTGGCCTTGGTCTCCTGCATCGCGAGGACGTCGACGTCGGCCCGCTGCAGCCAGGCCTCGACACGGTCGATGCGGGAGCGGATGGAGTTGACGTTCCAGGTGGCGATGCGCACGCGGCCACCCTAACGAGGCGCACCGACGGCGCTCGTGGGCCGTCCCGGCGGTGCAGGCTGGGGCGATGGACGCCGCCGAGCCCACGCTGCACGTCACCCGCCGCGGGGAGGGGCCGCCCGTCGTCCTCCTCCACGGCTACCCGCAGACCCACCGGATGTGGGATCGCGTCGTGCCGGGGCTCGTCGCCGCCGGCCACGAGGTGGTCGCCCCCGACCTGCGCGGCTACGGCGACAGCGACAAGCCGGCGGGCGACCCCGGGCACCGCCGGTACGCCAAGCGGACGATGGCCGCCGACGTCGTGCGGGTGATGGACGAGCTCGGCCACGACCGGTTCGCGGTCGTCGGCCACGACCGCGGCGCGCGCGTCGGCCACCGGCTCGCGCTCGACCACCCGGAGCGCGTCGCGCGGCTCGCCGTCCTCGACATCGCCCCGACGCTGCACATGGTCGAGCACGCGGACGCCGCCTTCGCGACCGGCTACTACCACTGGTTCCTCCTCGCCCAGCCGGACGGTCTTCCCGAGCGGCTCGTCGGTGCCGACCCGGAGCTCTACCTCCGCGAGAAGCTGCGCCGCTGGTCGGCGCCGGACTTCGTCTTCGACGAGGACGCCGTGCGCGACTACGTCCGCTGCTTCGCCACCCCGGAGGCGGTCCACGCGAGCTGCGAGGACTACCGCGCCGCGCTCGGACCGGACCTCGACGACGACCGCGCGAGCCGCGGGCAGCGCCTCGCCTGCCCGCTGCTCGTCCTCTGGGGCGCAGCGGGTTTCGTGGCGCGCACCTACGACGTCCTCGACGTCTGGCGGGGGTACGCCGACGACGTGCAGGGGCACGCCGTCCCGGGCGGCCACTTCTGCGCCGAGGAGTCGCCCACCGAGGTGCTCGACGCGCTCGTCGCCTTCCTCGGCGAGGCCGGCGAGGGGACGGCGGCATGAGCACCGCCCTCGTCACCGGTGCCTCGGCCGGCATCGGCCGCGCCTTCGCCGAGCGGCTCGCCCACGACGGCCTCGACGTCGTCCTCGTTGCCCGCGACCGCGCCCGCCTCGAGCGCCTGGCCGCCGAGCTGCGCGAGCGGTACGGCGTCGCCACCGAGGTGCTCGTCGCCGACCTCGCCGACCGGGCGCAGACGCAGGAGGTCTGCCACCGCCTCGCCGACGAGGACCGCCCGGTCGAGGTGCTGGTCAACAACGCCGGCCTGGGGCAGCAGCACCCGTTCCTGGACAACGAGATCCGCCGCGAGGAGGCCGCGCTCGACGTGATGGTCCGGGCCGTCCTGCTGACCTGCCACGCCGCCGGACGGGCGATGCGGGCGCGGGGGAGCGGGCGCATCGTCAACGTCAGCTCGGTCGCGTCCTTCACGACGAGCGGCCCGTACTCGGCCGCGAAGTCGTACGTCACGGTGCTGTCCGAGGCGCTCGCCGGCCAGCTCGCGGGGACGGGGGTGACGGTCACCGTGGTCTGCCCGGGGCTGACCCGCAGCGAGTTCCACGAGCGCGCCCGCATGTCGCTGCCCGGGGTGCCGCGCGGGCTGTGGCTCGACGCCGACGAGGTCGCCCGCCAGGGGTTGGCCGACGCCGCGGCCGGTCGGGTCGTCTCGGTGCCGGGCCCGCAGTGGAAGGCGCTGTCGCTCGCCGTGCGGATGGCGCCGCGCCCGCTCGTGCGCGGCGCCGGCACGCGGCTCGTCGAGCGGCTGCGCGGGCGTCGCTGAGCCACCCGCGCCGACCCGGTATCAGGGTCGGCACCTCGTGCCTCCTCCCCGGTGACCCGCACCGGCGGGAACGGAAGGAGGCCACCATGGCCGTCAGCTGGAAGGCCCTCGCGCACGTCGTGCGCATCCCCCCGCAGGCCTGGGACGCCATCGTCCCGCACGGTCCCGCGTGGAGCGTCGTGGGTCGGTTCGACGAGGTCGAGCTCAACCCGCAGCCGCTCCCGCCGCGCGAGGCGGCCATCGGGGCGCGGATGCTCGAGTCGCTGCTCTGGACCTCGATCATCATCGTCGGCGGGCGCGACGGCGGGGGCCGGGCGCTGCTCGACGAGATCGACGACTGGTGCGGCACCGGCTGGCCGAAGAAGTGGCCGAAGCCGAAGCCGCGCCACGACTGGGACGAGGGGCAGCTCTTCACCGGCGCCGCGCTCGCGGCCGCCGCCCTCGCCGAGCAGTACGACCACGACCCCGAGATGCAGGACGTCCTCGGCGCGGCGGCGGAGCGGCTGCTCGAGCGCGCCGGATGAGCTCCGCACGGGCCGGCCCACCCCCTCCGCGACCGGCCCGTGCGGTACCGGGGGCGGCCGCGGCGCCGGGGTCTTCCCGACGCCGCGGCCGCGACGTAGCATCGCGAGGTGCGCCCGGCCGTCGAGCCCGCGGTGCTCCGCGAGTACCGCCACCTCCTCCGCACCGCCCCGGCCGACTGGCAGGAGACGGCGCACCGTCACGCGCTGACCCGGCTCGGCGCGGCCGCCCGGCAGGCCCTGCTCCTCGAGGTGCAGCGCCTCTGCCTCACCGGGACCCGCGTCCGCCCGGACGACGTCCCGACCCTGGCCCGCCTCCTCGTCCACGGCGAGCGGCACCGGCCCCGGGTCCTGCTCGACGGGATGCGCCCCGACCTGCTCCGTCTGCTGGCCCGCGCGGTCGTCACGAGCCCGACCGGGCGGACGCTCCGCGTCGGCGAGGAGATCTGGGACGGCGCCGACCCGGCCGGCCCCGCCGACGAGCCGCTCGTCCGCGGCGGCGTCGGGTGGTCCGGCGAGTGGGGCAGCGCCGTGACGCCGGTCGACCTCGGCTCGACCTGGCTGCCGACCCCGCTGCCGCGCCGGCGACGCTGAGCCCTCGACCGACCCCCTACCGTGGTGCCCGTGACCGACATCGCCGCCGACCGGGCCCGCCTCCTCGAGATCATCCGCGACCGCGCCATCGTGCACGGGCGGGTCACCCTCTCCTCCGGCAAGGAGGCCGACTACTACGTCGACCTGCGCCGGGTCACCCTCGACGGCGAGGCGAGCCCGCTCGTCGGGCGGGTGATGCTCGACCTCGTCGCCGACCTCGACTTCGACGCCGTGGGCGGCCTGACCCTCGGCGCCGACCCGGTCGCCACCTCGATGCTCCACGCGAGCGCCGCGGCCGGCGGCCGGCTCGACGCCTTCGTCGTCCGCAAGGCCGGCAAGGCCCACGGCCTCCAGCAGCGCATCGAGGGACCGTCGGTCGAGGGCCGGCGCGTCGTCGTCGTCGAGGACACCTCGACGACCGGCGCGTCCCCGCTCGATGCCGCCCAGGCCGTCCAGGAGGCCGGCGGGACGGTCGTCGCCGTCGCGACGATCGCCGACCGCGCCACCGGCGCCGCCGAGAAGTTCGCCGCCGCGGGGCTGGAGTACCGCCACGTCTACGGCCTCGAGGACCTCGGCCTCGCCTGACCGCCAGCCGACCCGGCGCCCGCCCTGCGAGCAGGGTGGGCGGCGGGCCCGGAGGCCCGTGGCTCAGCGGGTCGGCTGCGGAACCTGCGTCACCTCGCCCTTCTGGACCCGGTCGAAGTAGCTCCGGATGACGCCGCGGATCTCCGGTGCCATGAGGTAGAGCCCGACGAGGTTCGGCAGGGACATGAGGAAGATCGCCGAGTCGGAGAAGTTGATGACCGGCCCGAGGGCGGCCGCCGACCCGACGACGGTGAAGACGAGGAAGACGACCTTGAAGGTGTTCTCGGCGACGACGTTGTCGCCGAAGAGGTAGCCCGTGGCCTTCATCCCGTAGTACGACCAGCTGATCATCGTCGAGAACGCGAAGAGCACGACCGCGAGCGCGAGCACGTTGGGGAACCACGGCAGCACGGTCGCGAAGGCGTCCGAGGTGAGCGCGACACCGCCGAGCTCGGAGGCGTCCGGGTTGGTGTAGGCCCCGGTGATGACGATCGTCAGCGCGGTCATCGTGCAGATGACGACCGTGTCGATGAACGGCTCGAGCATCGCGACGAAGCCCTCGGTGGCGGGCTCCTTGGTCTTGACCGCCGAGTGCGCCACCGACGCCGAGCCGAGCCCGGCCTCGTTGGAGAAGGCCGCCCGCTGGAACCCGACGATGAGCGCGCCGACGGCGCCGCCGGCGACCCCCTCGGGAGAGAAGGCACCGGTGAGGATCGAGCCGAACGCCTCGGGGACGGCGCCGACGTTCCAGACGAGGACGACGAGGCAGGCCACGATGTAGAGGCCGGCCATGAAGGGGACGATCTTCTCGGTCACCCGGGCGATGCTCTTGATGCCGCCGATGATGACGGCGCCGGCGAGGCCCGCGAAGACCAGGCCGACGACCCACGGCACGTCGGCGATGTAGGAGTCCTCGCCGCCGGTGACGGCGATGATCTGCGCGGTCGCCTGGTTGGACTGGAACATGTTGCCGCCGCCGACGGCGCCGCCGATCATGAACAGCGCGAACAGGACCGCGAGGACCTTGCCGAGGCCGCCCATCCCGCGCGCGGCGAGGCCGTCGCGCAGGTAGTACATCGGGCCCCCGGAGACGGAGCCGTCGGCGTGCTCTCGGCGGTACCGCACGCCCATCATGCACTCGGCCATCTTCGTCGCCATCCCGAGCAGGCCGGCGAGGATCATCCAGAACGTCGCGCCGGGTCCGCCGAGGGAGATGGCGATGGCGACACCGGCGATGTTGCCGAGCCCGACGGTGCCGGAGACGGCGGTGGCGAGGGCCTGGAAGTGCGTCACCTCGCCGGCGTCGTCGGGGTCGGAGTAGCGACCCCGGACGAGGTCGATGGAGAGCTTCGGGCCACGGACCTGCATGAAGCCGAGCCAGACGGTGAAGAACGCGCCGGCGACGACGAGCCAGACGACGATGAGCGGCAGCGTCGCGCCGCCGACGTCGACGGAGTAGAAGACGAGGCCGGTCAGCCAGTCGGAGAAGCGGGTGAAGAGGTCGACGGGATTCATCAGGGCACCACCGTGACGGGGAGATGGGCGTGCTGGACGAGCCGGCTCGCGACCGAGCCGAAGACGGCCTCGCGCAGGCCGCCGTCGCCGGTGCGACCGACGATGACGTGGACGGCGCCGGTCTCGCGGGCGACGTCGGTGATGGTGTCGGACGGCTTGCCGTGGCGGACGACCTCGGTGTGCGGGACGCCGCCGTCCTCGGCGATGCGGGCCATCGGGACGAGCACCTGCTCGGTCGCGGCCGCGAGCTCGCGCTCCTTCTCGCGGTGCCGGTGCTCGTTCTCGCTCGCGGTCTGGAAGGAGTAGGGGCTCCACGGCACGACGTGGACGAGCACGACCTTCCAGTCGTTGTGGCGGGCTCTCTCGACGGCGAACTCCACCGCTCGGGTGGACGCGTCGCTGTTGTCGACACCGACGACGACGGTTTCCATGGGGCCTCCCGGTCTCAGGGCGATCGGTACGGTCCCGTTCGACCCTAGCGGCTCGGGTGTGACCCGCGCCACACCCGGCGGCCCGTAGGATCGGCCCGACCCCGTCCCCGGAGGAACCCTCGTGATCGCCACCATCGTCGTCGTCGTCATCGTGCTGGCCCTCGTCCTCTGGGCGGTCGCGGCCTACAACGGGCTCATCAAGCTGCGCAACCTCGTCCAGGAGGCCTGGCGGCAGATTGACGTCGAGCTGACCCGCCGGCACGACCTCATCGGCAACCTCGTGGAGACCGTCAAGGGGTACGCGGCGCACGAGCGGGGCACGCTCGAGGACGTCATGTCGGCTCGGGCACAGGCGATGTCGCCCGGCCAGTCGCCGGCGCAGCAGGCCGAGAGCGAGGACCTCCTCGGGCGCGCGCTCGGCCGGCTCATCGCCGTCGCCGAGGCCTACCCCGACCTCAAGGCGAACCAGAACTTCCTCGCGCTGCAGGCCGAGCTGAGCTCGACCGAGGACCGCATCGCGTCGGCCCGCCGGTACTACAACGCGACCGTCCGCGACCTCAACACCAAGGTCGAGACGGTGCCGACGAACATCGTCGCGAACCTGTTCCACATCGAGCGGGCCGAGTACTTCGAGGCGGTGGGCGAGCAGCGCGAGGCGCCGAAGGTCGACTTCGGCCAGCGCGACACCCCCATCCCGCCGCCGTCTGCCGGCTCCCCCACGCCCTGACGGGTCACGTGCCGGGGCCGGGCTCCTCGGCGGGCAGGACGAGCGCGTAGACGTTCCACGGACGCGCGCCCTCGGGGTGGTCGCGGCGGGTCCGGCCCCGGTACTCGCGCACGACGTCGATGATGCGCTCGCGCATCTCGCGCTCCTCGGCGTCGGTCAGCCAGACCCGGCCCCGTGACGTCATCCCGTGCTCCTCGCCGTCGCCGACGGCGTCGGCGAGCCGCTCGAGGTCGCCCTCGAGGTCGCTGAACCACGTGTGGATGGACAGCCGGCTCGTCGCCGCGCCCGCTCCGCGATGGGCCTCCGGGGTGATCGAGATCCCGTCCGCGGTCGCGCGCCACGGGCGTTCGCGGCCGTCCCCGCTCTCGCCCCGCTCGACGATGCCCCACTTCTGCAGCGCGCGGAGGTGGTAGCTCATCGCCGAGGGCGTGAGGCCGCACAGCCGGCCCGCCTCGGTCGCGGTGAGGACCTCGCCGGAGAAGAGCTCGGTGATGACGCGCTGCCGGGCCGGGTGGGCGAGCGCCCGCAGCGCGCGGGGGTCGGTGATCCGCAGCTCGGAGCGATCGGGCGCGGGCATGGGTCGATGGTAGTTGACCTCGACAGTTGTGAAGGACTACCTTCACAACTGTGAAAGAGATGCTTCGGAACTACCGCGACGTGATGTCGGTGCGGGCCGTCCGCACCACGGTGCTCGCGGCCGCGGTCGGTGTCGCCGGGGACTCGGCGGCGATGGTCGCCCTGCTCCTGCGGGTCCATGCCTCGGGGGAGGGGCCGTGGGCCGTCGCGCTGCTCCTCGGGACCTTCGCCGTCCCGGTCGTCCTGCTCATGGGACCGGCCGGCGCGCTCGCCGACCGTGCCGACCCCCGTCGCGTGCTCGCCGTGACGGCGCTCGTCCAGGCCGGGGCGGCCGCCGCCCTCGCGACCGTCGACGGGCTCGTGGCCACCCTCGCCCTGGTCGCCGTCCTCCAGACCGGCTTCGCGCTCGGCAACCCCTCCTGGACCGCCGTCGTGCCGCGCCTCGTCCCCGGTGGGGCGGCGGGCCGCGTCGTCGCCCTCCAGCAGGCGGTGCGAGGGGTGGCCGGGCCGGCGGGTGCCGGTCTCGGCGGCGTGCTCGTCCAGTGGCGAGGGCCGTCCGCGGCGCTCCTTCTCGACGCCGCGACCTTCCTCGTGCTGGCGGGTGCCGCGGTGGCGCTCCCTCGGGTCGCCCGTGAGCGTCGTGCCGCCCAGGCGTCCGCCGGTCCTCGCCGGTGGACCTCGAGCCTGCTCCCGCGGGACGGGGTGGTCGCGCTGCGCGCCGACCCCGTCCTGGGTGTCCTCGTCCTGGCGCTGCTCCCGCTCGTGGTCACCCTCGAGTCCGTCAACGCCGTCGAGGTGTTCCTGCTCCGGGACGTCCTCGGCGCGTCGGCTGCCCAGTTCGGGCTCGCCGAGGCCGTCCACGGTGGGGCGGCGGTGGTCGGCGCCGTGCTCTCCGGCGCGGCGACCTCGCGCACCTCCCGGGTCCGGGCCGTCCTCGCGTCGATGGCCCTCATCGGGCTCGGCCAGGCGGGGCAGTCGGTGTCACCCGGCTACCTCACCTACCTCGCGCTCGGGCTGGGGCTCGGCCTCCTGCTCGGCGTGGTCAACGCCCTCGTCTTCGGCCTCCTCCTCGACGAGCTGGACGCCGACCACCGAGGCGCCGTCGTCGCCCTGGTCAGCGGCCTCTCGCGTGCCGCCGGTGCGCTCGCGCTGGTCCTCGGCGGCACGGTCGGGACGCTCGCCGGCCCGCGCGCGGCCTACCTCGTCGCCGGTGCCGGCACCCTGCTCGTGGCGGGGGTCGCCGCCTGGGTCGTCCACCGGTCGGTGGACGGCGCGTCCACCGCCCGGGCGTCCCGGAGCACGCCCGGTCCGAGCACGCTGGAGGCATGAGCGAGACAGCCATCCGCATCCGCGAGCTGACCAAGACGTACGGGAGCCACCGGGCCGTCGCCGGCCTCGACCTCGACGTCCACACCGGCGAGGTCTTCGCCCTCCTCGGCCCCAACGGCGCCGGCAAGACGACGACCGTCGAGATCCTCGAGGGCTTCCGCGACCGCGACGGCGGCGAGGTCTCCGTCCTCGGCACCGACCCGCACGGCGCCGGCCGGGCCTGGCGCGACCGCATCGGGATCGTCCTGCAGACCTCGGGCGGCCTCGACCTGCTCACCCCGCGCGAGGCGCTGCGCAGCACCGCGCGGTGCTACGCGACGCCGCGCGACGTCGACGAGGTCATCGAGGCGACCGGTCTCGGCGCCAAGGCCGACGACCGCATCACCGGCCTCTCCGGGGGCCAGCGCCGCCGGCTCGACGTCGCGCTCGGGATCGTCGGGCGGCCGGAGCTGCTCTTCCTCGACGAGCCGACGACCGGGTTCGACCCGCAGGCCCGCCGCGACTTCTGGGAGCTGATCCGTGGCCTCGCGCAGGGCGGCACGACCATCCTCCTGACGACGCACTACCTCGACGAGGCCGAGCACCTCGCCGACCGGGTCGGCGTCATCGCCGGTGGGCGGCTGCTCGCGCTCGACACCCCGGCCGCCCTCGGCGGCCGTCAGTCCCAGGAGGCGACGGTCTCGTGGGAGGAGGACGGCACCCGGCGCTCCGTCCGTACGGGCACGCCCACCACCGAGGTCGCCTCCCTCGCAGCCCGGTTCGGCGGCGAGGTCCCCGAGCTGACCGTCACCCGTCCCTCGCTCGAGGACACCTACCTCGGGCTCATCGCCCCCCACGTCACGACCGAGCGCCAGGAGGTGCCCGCATGAACACCCTCGCCCTCGGTGTCGACCGCACGACCGTCGAGCTGAAGATGTACTCGCGCGAGAAGGAGGCCGTCTTCTTCTCCTTCCTCTTCCCGATCCTCCTGCTGCTCCTGTTCTCGGTGATCTTCTCGAGCCAGTTCGAGGACTCGGCCCGCACCGGGATGACCGCGGCCCGCTACTTCCTCCCGGGGATGGTCGCCGCCGGCGTCATCCTCACGAGCTTCCAGACGATGGCGATGTCGGTCGCCGCCGAGCGCGACGACGGCACGCTCAAGCGGCTGCGCGCCACGCCGATGCCGCCGGCGGCGTACTTCCTCGGCAAGGTCGGTCTCGTCGTGTGCACCTCGCTCGTCCAGGTCGTGCTGCTCCTGCTCGTGGCCCGGCTCGCCTTCGACGTGCCGCTCCCCGACACCGGTGGTCGGTGGCTGCTCTTCGCGGGCGTGTTCTCGCTCGGCGTCTTCGGGGGCACGGTGCTCGGCATCGCGTACTCGTCGCTCGCGTCGTCGCGCTCCATCGGAGCCGTGGTCATCGGCCCGCAGCTGGTCCTCCAGTTCATCAGCGGTGTGTACATCGCCTTCACCGACGTGCCGCAGTGGCTGCAGCAGGTGGCGTCGGTCTTCCCGCTCAAGTGGATCGCCCAGGGGATGCGGGCGGTGTTCCTGCCGGACGGCCTCGCCTCGGCCGAGATGGCCGGCTCGTGGGAGCCCGGTCGGGTGCTGCTCGTGCTCGCCGGGTGGGCGGTCGCCGGTCTGGTCCTCTGCCTGACGACGTTCACGTGGTTCAAGCGCGGCACGGTGTGAGGCGCTCGCGCCGCCCGACGGGCAGGATGAGGGCATGAGCCAGGCCAGCGCCGACGTCCCCGAGCAGGGGGTGTCGACCGCCGAGTTCCGGGCGATGTGGCGGCGGCAGGAGCCCTTCTGGCACGGGGCCTTCGCCATCGTGTGGGCCTCGGCGGTCGTCGTCACGGTCCTCGACGAGCGCGGCCCGCACGGCCTGTGGCCCTCGGTGCTCCTGCTCGTCGCGATGGCCGTGGCGTACGCGACGCTCGGGGTCCGGGGCATCCGGCAGCAGCAGCGGGCCGGCGTCGCCTACCAGGTCGTCGCGTGGTCCCTCCTCCTGCTGATCCAGCTCGTCGACCCGGGCACCGAGTCGTGGATGCTCTACTTCATCCTCTACCCGCAGATGTGGGCCATGCTCGAGGTCCGGTGGGCGGCGGTCGGGACGCTCCTGTCCCTCGCGGTCTTCGGTGGGGTGCGGTTCTGGCAGAGCGGGTTCGACTCCGATGCCCTCGGGGCCATCCTCATCAGCTCGGTCATCTCGCTCGGCATCTCGACGGCCCTCGGCATCTTCATCAACCGCATCGTCGACGAGGCGAAGAGCCGCGCCGAGACCATCGACGAGCTGCAGGCCACTCAGGCCCGGCTCGCCGCCGTCGAGCGCGACCGCGGCGTGCAGGACGAGCGCGAGCGCATCTCGCGGGAGATCCACGACACCCTCGCGCAGGGGTTCACGTCGGTGGTCACGCTGACCCGCGCGGCGGACGCGGCGCTGGCCCGCGGCGACGTCGCGACGGCCCGCGAGCGGCTCTCGCTCGTCGAGCGGACGGCCGTCGACAACCTCGCGGAGGCGCGGCTCATCGTGGCCGAGCTCACCCCGGGGCACCTGCAGTCACGCACCCTCGTCGAGGCGATGCAGCGGCTCGGGGACGCCGTGAGCAGCGAGACCGGCATGCGCGCCGAGGTGACGGTCGACGGCGAGCCGGCGCCCCTCGGCGGGGTCGCCGAGGTCGTCCTCCTGCGCACGGCCCAGGAGGCGCTCTCGAACGTCCGGCGCCACGCGTCCGCCGGCCACGTCGCGGTGTCGCTGGCCTACGAGCCCGAGCGGGTCGTCCTCACGGTGTGCGACGACGGCCGCGGGTTCGACACGGGCGCCGACCGCAGGGGCTTCGGCCTCGACGGGGTCCGGGCCCGCGCCGCCCAGGTCGGCGGCGAGGTGGACCTGACGAGCGTGCCCGGTTCGGGCACGACCCTGCGACTGGAGGTACCCCGGTGATCCGTCTGCTCGTGGTCGACGACCATCCCGTCGTCCGGGCCGGGATGGTCGCCGTGCTCGGCGAGGAGCCCGACCTCGACGTCGTCGGGGAGGCGGGCAACGGCGCCGAGGCGCTCGCGCTCGTCCCGCGCCTGGAGCCCGACGTCGTCCTCATGGACCTGCGGATGCCCGTGATGGACGGAGCCGAGGCGACCGCCCGGCTGCGCTCGATGCCGTCCGCGCCGCAGGTGCTCGTCCTCACGACCTACGACACCGACGCCGACATCGTCCGGGCCGTGGAGGCCGGGGCGCGGGGGTACCTGCTCAAGGACGCGCCGACGTCGCTGCTCACGGACGCCATCCGGCGGGCGGCGCGCGGCGAGACGGTGCTGGCGCCGCCGGTCGCGGCGCGGCTGGCGGACCGGCTGCGGGCGCCGGCGGTCCCGGACCTCACCGCGCGCGAGGTCGAGGTGCTCGGGCTCGTGGCGCGGGGGCTGTCGAACGCCCAGGTGGGACGGCAGCTCTTCATCGGCGAGGCCACCGTCAAGACGCACCTCCTGCGCGCCTTCGCCAAGCTCGGGGTGCAGGACCGCACGGCGGCGGTCACCGAGGCCCACCGTCGCGGCCTCATCGACCTCGGCTGAGGACTGCCCGCCGGGGCGAGCGGGTCGAGGCCCGAGCGGAACGACCCCTACCGGCCGCTGTCGTTCGCTTCCGATACCGGAGCAACCATGACGAGCGGTCGTAGCGCACCGCTCGTCCCGCTCGCGTCGTGGCTTGGAGCAACCATGACGAGCGGCCGAGGAGTGCCGCTCATCCCAGTTGCTCCGGGATGAGGGGCGAACGACAGCGGTCGTGAGGGACATGCCCTGTGGTCGGGCGCGGCGGGTCGAGGTGACAGGAGACCGCGAGAGGGTCGGGTTTCACCTCGACCGGCCGCGCGTGGCGCGGGTCGAGGTATCCGGCCCACGTCTGACGGCGGCCGGATACCTCGACCGGGCAAGGGGAGCAGCGGGTCGAGGTGACAAGAGACCGCGAGAGGGTCGGGTTTCACCTCGACCCGTTGGTCAGGGGCGCTGCTCGAGCTCGTCGACGACCTCGTCGGACTCCGCGCGCGCCTCGGCCGGCGACATCGCGGCGGCGCGGCGGTGGCGCAGCCACTCGATGACGACCGGCACGACCGAGACGAGCACGATCGCGAGGATGACGACCTCGAGGTTGTCCTTGACGAACGCGACGTTGCCGAGGAAGTGCCCCGCCAGGGTCACGACCCCCACCCAGAGCGCGGCGCCGACGGCGGACCAGGTGAAGAAGTGGCGCCGCTCCATCCGGCCGATGCCGGCGACGACCGTGATGTACGTGCGCACGATCGGCACGAACCGCCCGAGCACCAGCGCCTTGGCGCCGTACCGGTCGAAGAACTCCTCGGTCTTGTCGAAGTACTGCCGCTTGATGATCCGCCCGTCCCGGTTGCGCAGCGGCGCCCCGAGCCTGCGGCCCAGCTCGTAGCCGACCACGTTGCCGAGGAAGGCGGCCGCGAACAGCGCCCCCATCGCGACGAAGAGGTTGACCTGGAGCTGGCCGCTCGCGACGAACAGGCCGACGGCGAAGAGGAGCGAGTCCCCCGGCAGGATCGGGAAGAACAGCCCGCACTCGACGAACACGATGGCCAGCGAGATCCAGAAGAACGCCGACCCGTAGGTGTCGAGGAGGTACTGGGGGTCCATCCAGTTGGGCCCGAGGGAGTGCATCACGGCCCCAAGGGTAGGTGCTCCGCCATGACCGCGCGGCCGCCCGACGCTGTGTGCCACCTGTGGCTTCCCGCCGGACGGACCGGGCGGAGCAGCGGGCGACCCTGCGGAAAGCCCCGCGCGGATGGACACCCGCGACGCGATCCGTCCCCCGCGGCTACTCTCGCGCGTGAACGCGCAGGTCCACCGCGCGCCCCCGGAAGAGAGCACAGCATGACCCGACGTCCTCGCCTCGTCGTCCCCGCCCTCGCGGCCGCCGCCCTCGCGCTCGCCGGCTGCGGCGCCCCCGTCGACGAGCAGCCCGCCGCCTCCGCGACGCCGAGCGGCACCTCGTCCGACCCGCTCGCCGGCTGCACGCCCGACGCGCTGAAGACCCTCACCGCCGGCACGCTGACCGTCGGCACCGACAAGCCGGCCTACGGCCCGTGGTTCGTCGACGACGACCCCTCCAACGGCAAGGGCTACGAGTCGGCCGTCGCGTACGCGATCGCCGACAAGCTCGGCTACGCCGAGGACAAGGTGCAGTGGGCCGTCGTGCCGTTCAACACGGCCATCGCCCCCGGTCCGAAGACCTTCGACCTCGACCTCAACCAGGTCTCGATCAGCGACGACCGCAAGAAGGCCGTCGACTTCTCCTCCGGCTACTACGACGTGCGCCAGACCGTCATCACGTACAAGGGCAGCCCGATCGACGGCAAGCCCTCGGTCGCCGACCTCAAGGGCGCCAGGCTCGGCGCCCAGGTGGGGACCACGTCCTACACCGCCGCCACGCAGCAGATCGCCCCCACCGAGCAGGTCGCCGTCTTCGACACCAACGACCTCGCCGTCCAGGCCCTGAAGAACCAGCAGATCGACGGCATCGTCGTCGACCTGCCGACCGGCTTCTACATGACGGCGGCCCAGCTCGACGACGGCGTCATCGTCGGCCAGCTGCCCGCGCAGGGCACGCCCGAGCAGTTCGGCGCCGTGCTCGACAAGGGCAGCTCCCTCACCCCCTGCGTCACCGCCGCCGTCGACGCCCTGCGCGCCGACGGCACGCTCGAGAAGCTCGTCGGCGAGTGGCTCTCGACGCAGGGCGCCCCCGAGCTGAAGTGACCACCCCGGCAGCACCGGCGACGGGGTCCGACGCGCAGCCGTCCGCCCTCGAGCTCGAGCGACGGCGCTACCGCCGCGGCCGGGCGGTGCGGTCGGCCGGCATCTCGGCGGTCTCGACGCTGCTGCTCGTCGGGGTCGTCGTCGCCCTCGTCGTCACCTCGCCCGGGTGGCCGCGCGTCCGCGACACGTTCCTGGACTGGGACAAGGCGGTCGAGTCCTTCCCCGCCGTCGTCGACGGCCTCTGGCTCAACATCCGCGTGATGCTCGCCTGCGGCGTCGTCATCGCCGTCCTCGGCCTGACGCTCGCGGTGATGCGCACCGTCCGCGGCCCGGTCGCGTTCCCGCTGAGGCTCTTCGCGACGGCGTACGTCGACCTCTTCCGCGGCCTGCCGCTGCTCCTCGTCATCTTCGTCCTCGGCTTCGGGGCGCCGGCGCTGCGGCTGTCCGGCCTGCCGTCGTCGGCGCTGTTCTGGGGCGCCTGCGCGCTCGTGCTGTCGTACTCGGCCTACGTGGCGGAGGTCTTCCGCGCCGGCATCGAGTCGGTGCACCCGTCGCAGCGGGCCGCCGCCCGCTCGCTGGGCCTGTCCTACGGGCAGACGATGCGCCACGTGGTCCTCCCGCAGGCCGTCCGCCGGGTCGTGCCGCCGCTGATGAACGACCTCGTCTCGCTCCAGAAGGACTCCGGCCTCATCGCGGTCCTCGGCGTCATCGACGCCATCCGGGCGGCGCAGATCGAGACCGCGCTCGACTTCAACTTCACGCCGTACGTCGTCGCCGGTGCGCTCTTCGTCTGTCTGACCATCCCGATGGCCCGGCTGACCGACCACGTCGCGCGACGGCAGGGCTTCCACGGCGCGGGAGGGATGCTGTGAGCGAGGTGCTGCGGCTCGAGGGCGTCCGGAAGTCGTTCGGCGAGAACGAGGTCCTGCGCGGCCTCGACCTCTCGGTGCACGAGGGGCAGGTCGTCGTCCTCATCGGCGCGAGCGGCTCGGGCAAGTCGACGCTGCTGCGCTGCGTCAACCTCCTCGAGGTCGTCGACGACGGGCGCATCACCCTCGACGGCGAGGACGTGACCGACCCCCGGGTCGACGCCGATGCCGTCCGCGCCCGGACGGGCGTCGTCTTCCAGGCCTACAACCTCTTCCCCCACCTGTCGGTGCTCGACAACATCACCCTCGCGCCGATCCGGGTCCACAAGGTCGCCAAGGCCGAGGCCAGGGAGCGCGCGATGGCGATGCTGGAGCGGGTCGGCCTGCCCGAGAAGGCCTCCGCCCGCCCCGACGACCTCTCCGGCGGCCAGCAGCAGCGGGTCGCCATCGCCCGGGCCCTGGTCAACCAGCCCCGGCTCATGCTGCTCGACGAGGTCACCTCGGCCCTCGACCCCGAGCTCGTCGGCGAGGTCCTCGACCTCCTGCGCGAGCTCAAGGACGAGGGCATGACGATGGTCCTCAACACCCACGAGATGGGGTTCGCGCGGCAGGTCGCCGACACCGTGTGCTTCCTCCACGGCGGGGTCGTCCACGAGCAGGGGCCGCCCGAGCAGGTGCTCGGCGACCCGCGCGAGGAGCGGACCCGCCGCTTCCTCGCCCGCATGCACGCCTAGCCTGCTGCGCGTGGAGGACGAGCGCGAGATCGGGGTCGGGCCCTGGGAGGGGCCGTGGCCGGAGGGCGACCACTGGGACCCCGAGCTGCTGCGTGACGGCGACCGCCGCAACGTCGTCGACCGGTACCGGTACTGGCGGATGGACGCCGTCGTCGCCGACCTCGACACGCGCCGGCACCCGCTGCACGTCGCCATCGAGAACTGGCGCCACGACCTCAACATCGGCTCGGTCGTGCGCACGGCGAACGCCACCAACGTCGCGGCCTTCCACGTCGTCGGCAAGCGCCGCTGGAACCGGCGCGGGGCGATGGTCACCGACCGCTACCAGCACGAGGTGCACCACCCCGACGCGGCGGCGCTCGCGGCCTGGGCCGCGACGGCGGGGGAGGACGGCGCACCGCTGCCGCTCGTCGGCGTCGACAACGTGCCGGGGTCGGTGCCGCTCGAGACGTACGACCTGCCGCGGGCCTGCGTCCTCGTCCTCGGTCAGGAGGGGGCCGGGCTGACCCCGCAGATGCAGCAGGTGTGCGACGTCGTCCTGCACATCGCCCAGTTCGGCTCGACCCGGTCGGTCAACGCCGGCGCGGCCGCCGCCGTCGCGATGCACGCGTGGGTGCGCCGGCACGTCTTCGACCAGCGTCCCGTGACCGGCCCCACGGAATAGCGCCGGGGCGGAGGTCGCTGACCCCTCGGTGACCACCCCCACGCTCTCCGTCCTCGACCTCGCGCCGGTCCGCTCCGACCAGAGCACCGCCGACGCGCTCGCCGCCACCCGCGCCCTCGCCCGGGTCGCCGACGAGCACGGGTACCACCGCTACTGGCTCGCCGAGCACCACAACATGCCGGCCGTCGCCGCGACCAACCCGCCGGTGCTCGCCGCGATGGTCGCCGCCGCCACCGAGCGCATCCGGGTCGGGTCGGGCGGCGTCATGCTGCCCAACCACGCCCCGCTCGTCGTCGCCGAGCAGTTCGCCCTGCTCGAGGCCGCCTTCCCCGGCCGTGTCGACCTCGGTCTCGGCCGCGCCCCCGGCACCGACCCGGTGACGGCGTGGGCGCTGCGCAGCGGCGGCGGGGGCGTCGAGGCGGACGCCGCCGAGCGCTTCCCCGACCACGTCGACACCGTCCTCGCGATGATGTCGCCCGACGGCGTCGGCCTGCGCCTGGCCTCCGGCGACCACGTCCTCAGGGCCACGCCGCGGGCCACCTCGGTCCCCACCGTGTGGCTCCTCGGCTCGTCGGACTTCTCGGCCCGGCTCGCCGCCTCCCGGGGCCTGCCCTACGTCTTCGCGCACCACTTCTCCGGTCGCGGCACGGCGGAGGCGCTGGCCCTCTACCGGTCGCAGTACCAGCCCTCCGAGGCGCACCCCGAGCCGCGGACCCTCCTCACCGTCAACGTCGTCGTCGCCCCCACCGCCGAGGAGGCGCAGCGGCTCGCCCTGCCCAACGTCCGCTCGATGGTGGCGCTGCGCACCGGCCAGCGCCTCGCCGCCCAGCTGCTCGTCGAGGAGGCCGAGGCGCTCGAGGTGCCCCCGGCCCACGAGGCCCTCGGCGCCGAGATGGTGGGCCGCTGGGTCGTCGGCGCCCCGGACGAGGCCGCCGCGCAGGTGCACGACCTCGCGCAGACCTTCGGCGTCGACGAGGTGATGGTCCACCCGGTGGCGGGCGCCGTCGCCGGCACGCCGGCCGACCGGGCCCCGGCCCGTGAGGAGACGCTCCGGCTGCTCGCCGGCGCCCTCGCCTGAGGGGCCGCGGCGCGGCGTCCGGAGCGGCGATGGGAAAAGTCCGGTAGACCTGTCGAGGTCGGTCCGTCCCGCGCGTCATGGGGGTGAGGCCGCACTGGGCGGCCCGCAGTCCCGAAGGAGACCCCGATGCCCGAGTACGTCGTCCTCATCGTCGGTGACGCCGACCGCTGGTGGACCACCATGGACGCCGAGCAGCGCACCGCCGGCTACGCCGAGTACGGCCGCTTCGCCCAGCAGCTGACCGAGCGCGGCCACCGCATCACCGGCGGCGCCGAGCTGCACGCCACGAGCGAGGCCAAGCGCATCCCGGGGGGTGGCGGCCCCGTGACCGACGGGCCGTTCACCGAGACCGCCGAGCAGGTCGGTGGCTTCTACCAGGTCGAGTCCGACGACCTCGACGACCTGCTCGAGTGCTGCCGCATCATCGCGGCCCTCGGCGACACCGTCGAGGTGCGTCGCACGGTGCAGCCCGAGGACCGGCCCGCGTGAGCCGCCACCTGGTCCTCCTGCCGGCGCCCGAGGCCGAGTGGGCCCAGCTGCCGCCCGAGGAGCACGAGAAGGGGATGCGCTCGCACGAGCGGTTCCACCGCGACCTCGCCGCCGGCGGCCACCGCATCCTCGCGGTCTCGCCGCTCACGCCGTCCGAGCGAGCGCTCTCGATGCGGCCCGACGGCTCCGGTGGCGTGCTCGTCACCGACGGCCCGTTCACGGAGTCGGCCGAGCAGGTCGTCGGCTTCTACCTCCTCGAGACCGACGACCGCGCCGACCTCGTGCGCCTGTGCACCGAGTTCGCGACCCGCGGCGAGCACCTCGAGTTCCGGGACCTCGTCGAGGACGGCGAGCACAACCACGGCGGTGCGTCGTGACCCGCTACGTCGTCCTCGTCGCGTACGAGCCCGGAGACTGGTCCGAGGCGTCCCCCGAGGTGCAGCAGGGGTACTTCGACGCGCACCACGCCTTCGAGCGGTACGTCGACACCCACGGCCGGCGCATCTCCGGGGCGCCGCTCGCCGACGCCGAGACCGCCACGACGCTGGCGCCCGGTGCTGCGGAGGACCGCGTGGTCACCGACGGGCCGTTCGTCGAGCTGGCCGAGCAGGTCGGCGGCTACTACGACGTCGAGCTCCCCGACCTCGACGCCGCCATCGCCGCGGCCCGGCTCCTGCCGAGCGCGTACACCGTCGAGATCCGCCCCGTCGTCGAGATCCCGGACCACCCGCCGCTGTGACGGCCGACGAGGTCCTCACGGCGACGGTCCGGGACGAGTGGGGGCGCCTCGTGGCGCTCCTCCTCGGCCAGTTCCGCCGCCTCGACCTCGTCGAGGACGCCCTCGGGGACGCCGTCGAGTCGGCCGCCCGCCGGTGGCCGGCCGACGGCGCCCCCGACAAGCCCGCCGCCTGGCTGCTCACCGCGGCCCGGCGCCGGGTGCTCGACCGGCTGCGCGGGGAGGCGATGGCCGCCCGCAAGGAGCCGTTGCTCGTCGTCGAGGCCGAGCGCGGGACAGGAGGAGGGGCGATGGTCGACCCCGGAGGTCTCGTCGAGGACGACCGGCTGCGCCTGGTCCTGCTCTGCTGCCACCCGTCCCTCGGGCCCGAGGTCGCGAGCGCGCTCGCGCTGCGGCTCGTCGTCGGCGTCTCGACGGCCGACATCGCGCGCCTCTTCCTCGTGCCGGAGCCGACGATGGCGGCGCGGATCACGCGCGGCAAGAAGAAGATCGTCGCCGCGGGCATCCCCTATGCGGTGCCCGGCCGCGGCGACCTCCCCGGGCGGCTGCGCGTCGTCGCGCAGGTGGCCTACCTCGCGTTCACGGCGGGCTACGCGCCGGGCTCGGGCCCGGACCTGCTGCGGGCCGACCTCGCCGGCGAGGCCGTCCGGCTCGTGCGGGTGACCCACGCACTCGTGCCCGACGAGCCCGTGCTGCGCGCGCTCCTCGCGCTCGTCCTGCTCCAGCACTCGCGGCGCGACGCGCGGGTCGACGCGGAGGACGGGCTCGTCCTCCTGCCCGACCAGGACCGCGGGCTGTGGCACCACGACGAGGTCGCCGAGGCGGTCGACCTGCTCGCCGGGGTGGCGCCGAGCCCCGACCCGCTCGTCGAGTCCTACCGGCTCCAGGCCCTCGTCGCTGCGGAGCACGCCCTCGCGCCGACCTCCGACGCCACGCGCTGGGACCGCATCTGCGAGGCCTACGCGGCTCTGCTGCAGGTCAACCCGTCGCCCAGCGCCCGGCTCGCCGCGGCCGTGGCCCTGTCCGAGAGGGACGGTCCCAAGGCCGGGCTCGCCGCGCTCGACGGCCTCGAGGCCCTCGCCGGCAGCCACCGGCTCGCCGCGGTCCGCGCCGAGCTGCTGGCCCGCGCCGGGGACGACGCGGCGCTCGCCGCGTTCGACGAGGCGATCCGCCTGTGCGGCAACGACGTCGAGCGCGCCCACCTGCTTACCCGGCGCGAGGCCGTCGCCGCCGGGTGACGCGCGAGGACCTGCCGGGGCAGGGCACCGCCTCCCCACGTCGCGGGAGGGTGCCCGGCCCCGACGGGCCTGCGCCGGGGTCGACGAGCGTCAGGCAGCGCCGCTCGTCGCGACGGCCGTCGCCGGGAGCACGACCGAGAGCCGGCCGGCCCCGTACCCCTAGACCGTGACGACCATGTCGTCGCGGGTCAGTGAACCCTCCATCGGGGGCAGCACCTCCGGCGGCGGGGCCGCGTTGAACCACACGCGGCCGAGCCTGACGTGCGGTCCTCCGCCGCCGTTGAACAGCGAGGTGAAGACGTTGAGCGCCTCCGAGAAGCCGGACTCGACGGGTGGGGTGGTCTCCCCGTCCTTGACGAGGCCCTCGGCGGCGGGGCGGGCGTCAGCGACAGGCACGCGCCGAGCCGGACGACGAGCTCGTGCTCGGCGACGAAGAGCGCCGCGAGGTGGCCGTCGTCGCCGACGAGCTCCGCGGTGGTCGTGCGCCGGTCGCCGGGCACGGGGTGGCCGACCGCGGAGTCGACCGCGCAGTCGTGCGCGAGGAGGCGCTCGAGCAGGTCGCGCGCCTCCTTGCGCTCCGGGAGGCCGGTGTGGCCGGCGACCCGCTCCTCGACCGTGACCGTCGCGACCGGGGCGTGCACGCCGCGGCCGAGGACGGGGTCGAGGTGGAGCGCGAAGGACTCGGCCGTGAACGGCTTGCCGATGAGGAAGAGCGCCCCGGCCTGCAGGGCCTGACCCCGCATGAGCGAGGAGCCCTCGGAGGTGATGAAGCCGAACGGGGTCGCGTCGCCCGCGGCGCGCAGCGCCACGAGGAACTCGATGCCCGTCATCTCCGGCATGTTCCAGTCGGACAGGACGAGGTCCGGCCGGTGCGACGCGACGAGCTCGAGCCCGGCGGGGTGCCGGGATCTGTCACCCGACGCATCGACCGGGTGCGCCCGCCGGTTGACGAAGATTCGGTCAAGAAGCGCGCGCAAGCCACGGTCCGTCCGCCGGCCCGGTCGTCCCACGGGCCACATCGGCACCGTCCTGCACGACGAGCGACGAATTCCGTCGCCGGAATGACGATTTCCGTCAGAAGGCATGGACATCCGGCTCCGGACGGCGCACACTGGGCTCGCGCAGGGACGGAAACCGCAGGGGGTTTCCCAACCGACACGACGGAGGCCTCGGCCTCCTGGCGGACGACTCCGGTGCAGGGACCGGGCGAGACCGCTGACGGGGCGGCACCGACATCGGTGCCGCCCCATTCGTCGTGCGCGGGGTGGCCGGTCCCACTACCCGTGGGTACGGACAGGCTCGCGCGGCGCCGTGCGGATGGTGGAAGGATCGGGGGCGTAGGGCCACCACCACGTCACGAGGAGAACACCGTGCCCATCGCAACGCCCGAGGTCTACGCCGACATGCTCGACCGGGCCAAGAACGGCTCGTTCGCCTACCCGGCCATCAACATCACGTCGAGCTCGACGATCACGGCCGCGATCCGCGGGTTCGCCGAGGCCGGCTCCGACGGCATCATCCAGGTCTCGACCGGTGGCGGCGAGTACGCCTCCGGCTCGACCGTCAAGGACATGGTCACCGGCGCCAAGGCGCTCGCCGCCTACGCCGAGGAGGTCGCGAAGAACTACCCGGTCAACATCGCGCTGCACACCGACCACTGCCCGAAGGACAAGCTCGACACCTTCGTCCGTCCGCTGCTCGCCGCCTCGGCCGAGCGCGTCAAGGCCGGGGGCCTGCCGATCTTCCAGTCGCACATGTGGGACGGCTCGGCCGTGCCGCTCGACGAGAACCTGCGCATCGCTGAGGACCTCCTCGCGCAGTGCAAGGCCGCGAAGGTCATCCTCGAGATCGAGGTCGGCGTCGTCGGCGGCGAGGAGGACGGCGTCGAGAACGCCATCAACGACAAGCTGTACTCCACCCCGGACGACGCGGTCGCCACCGTGCGCGCGCTCGGCTCGGGCGAGAACGGCTACTACATGACCGCGCTGACCTTCGGCAACGTGCACGGCGTCTACAAGCCGGGCAACGTCAAGCTGCGCCCCGAGGTCCTCAAGACCGCCCAGGACGCCGCCGCCTCCGAGCTCGGCCTCGACGCCGGCAGCAAGCCCTTCCACCTGGTCTTCCACGGCGGCTCGGGCTCGCTCCCGCAGGAGATCTCGGACGCGGTCGACTACGGCGTCGTCAAGATGAACGTCGACACCGACACGCAGTACGCGTACACCCGCCCGGTCGCCGACTGGATGCTGCGCCACTACGACGGCGTCCTCAAGATCGACGGCGAGGTCGGCAACAAGAAGCAGTACGACCCCCGTGCGTGGGGCAAGGAGGCCGAGGCCGGGATGGCGCAGCGCGTCGTCGAGGCCTGCCAGAACCTCCGCTCCGCCGGGACGCACCAGGGCTGAGCCCGCACCCACCGCAGCACCCGCACCTCCCTCCTCGCGGTTCACCCCGTCGAGTGAGCAGAACACGCCGTCCGGACCCATGTCCGGGCGGCGTGTCCTGTTCACTCGACGGGTGGGTGGGCCCCTCTGACGGCGGACGGGGGCGGCTAGCGTGGGGCCATGAGCACGAGCGACCTCCTCGGCATCCCGCCGACCCACCTGCCCGACGACCCCGCGGCCCGGCCGCTCGAGGACGGGGTCGCCCCCGACCAGGTGGCCGCCGCCCAGCCCGCCTCGTCCCTCGCGTGGGCGGTGCTCGCCGAGGACGCCCTCGCCGACGACCGCGTCGTCGAGGCCTACGCGTACGCGCGCACCGGCTACCACCGCGGTCTCGACGCGCTGCGGCGCAGCGGGTGGCGCGGCCAGGGCCCGGTGCCGTGGGAGCACGAGCCCAACCGCGGCTTCCTGCGCGCCCTCGCCGTGCTGGCGAAGGCGGCCGGGGCCATCGGCGAGGAGGAGGAGCGGCACCGCTGCGCCGAGTTCCTCCGCGCCTCGAGCGCGACCGGGGCGCGCGAGCTGGGGCTCTGACCCGCCGCCGCGCCGAGTCCCGCGGCGCGGCGTCCCCGCACCCGCGGAACCGGACGAGGGCCCGGCTGTCGTCGACACCCGGGCCCTGCCCGCCGCCGAGTCGCACCACCGGGTGCTGCGCGCTCCGCTCTCGCACGGAACGCTCGTCGCCCGGTGGTCCCCTGCGTCCTCGGCTGCGTTCGTCCATCGTGCCCGGTCGCTCGTGTGACGTGCGACACTAGGCGGTCAGTGGCAGCAAACGGCCACGTCAGGGGCGTGCAGGGGTGTGCGCCGATCGTCGGGGGGCACCGTGGTCGACCACGAGGACGGCAGGATGATGCTCCTGCTCGAGGAGCACCTGCGGCGCGAGCGCGAGCGCACCGAGTCGCGCCAGCGCGAGCTCGACGAGGCGGCGGGGCTGCTCGCCGAGGTCACGTCGCGCACGCTCGGTGCGCTGGACATGCGGGTCGAGCCGCTCGCCGGGTCGGTGTCGCCGGCCGTGGTCAACCACCTCCTGCGCGAGAGCCGCGGGATGGTCCGCAACTTCGTGCTGACCGTGGAGCGCGGGCCGGCGCTCGACGAGTCGACGGTGCGGGCCAACCGCGAGCGCATCGAGCGGGGGGACACGCAGCGGGCCATCTACCCGGCGGACGTCCTGACGACGCTCGCCGGCCAGCGCTGGCTGGGGGTGTGGGCCGAGGCCGGCGAGGACCAGCGGCTGCTGCCCGCGACCGCGACCGAGTTCGCCGTCTTCGGCGAGAGCGCGGTCGTCGCGCTCGGCGGCTGGGACGACCCGGACTCGGGGTACGTGCTGCTGCGCGACCCCCTCGTCGTGCGCCTCTACACGGACTACTTCGACCTCGCGTGGCGGTACGCGTCGCCGGTGCCGCGGGGCGGGGCTGCGGGGGGTGACGACGACCCCCGGCTCGTCGAGCTGCTCGGGCTGGGCATCAAGGACGAGGCCATCGCCCGCCACCTCGGGGTGAGCCTGCGGACGGTCCGGCGCCGGGTGTCGCGCCTCATGGCCGTCAACGGCGTCGACTCGCGCTTCCAGCTGGGGTGGGTGCTCGCCGAACGGCGCCGCTGACCGTCCGGCCACCGCGTCGCGGTAGGGTGGGGTGGACGAGGCCCCGGCGCGATCCGCGAGGGGCCTTCTCCGCGCCGGGGCACGGCCGTCCCGGACGCACCACGTGTCGGAAGGAGCCGGGATGCCGGCGATCGTGCTGGTCGGAGCCCAGTGGGGCGACGAGGGCAAGGGCAAGGCGACCGACCTCATGGGCACCGACGTCGACTACGTCGTGAAGTTCAACGGGGGCAACAACGCGGGCCACACGGTGGTCATCGCGGGCGAGGACGGGACGCGCGAGAAGTACGCGCTGCACCTCCTGCCGTCGGGCATCCTCACGCCGACGGTGACCCCGGTCATCGGCAACGGCGTCGTCATCGACCTCGAGGTGCTCTTCCAGGAGCTCGACGGGCTCGAGGCGCGCGGGGTCGACACCTCCAAGCTCGTCGTGTCGTCCAACGCCCATGTCATCGCGCCCTACAACCGGACGCTCGACAAGGTCACCGAGCGCTTCCTCGGCAAGCGCAAGATCGGCACGACCGGGCGCGGCATCGGTCCGACGTACGCCGACAAGATGAACCGCATCGGCATCCGCGTCCAGGACCTGTTCGACGAGGGCATCCTGCGCCAGAAGGTCGAGGCCGCCCTGGGTTTCAAGAACCAGGTGCTCGTGAAGATCTACAACACGCGCGCCGTCGACGTCGACCTCGTCGTCGAGGAGCTGCTCGGGTACGCCGAGCGGCTGCGGCCGATGGTCGCCGACACCACGCTCGTCCTCGAGAAGGCGCTCGACGCGGGCGCGAACGTGCTGCTCGAGGCCGGCCAGGCGACGCTGCTCGACGTCGACCACGGCACCTACCCGTTCGTCACCTCGTCGTCGGCGACCGCCGGTGGCGCGTGCACCGGCTCCGGCATCCCGCCGACGCGGGTGTCGCGGGTCATCGCCATCCTCAAGGCGTACACGACGCGGGTCGGCGAGGGTCCCTTCCCGACGGAGCTGTTCGACGACGACGGCGAGACGCTGCGCAAGACCGGCGCCGAGTACGGCACGACGACCGGCCGGCCGCGGCGCTGCGGGTGGGTCGACACCGTCATCGGCCGCTACGCGACCCGCGTCAACGGGGTGACCGACTTCGTCATCACCAAGCTCGACGTGCTCACCGGGTTCGAGCAGGTGCCGGTGTGCGTGGCCTACGAGGTCGACGGTGTGCGGCACGACGAGATGCCGGTGTCGCAGAGCGACTTCCACCACGCGAAGCCGGTGTACGAGATGCTCGACGGCTGGTGGGAGGACATCTCGGGGTGCCGGACCTTCGAGGAGCTGCCCGAGGCGGCGCAGCGCTACGTGCTGCGCGTCGAGGAGCTCATCGGGGCGCGGGTGTCGGCGATCGGCGTCGGCCCCGGTCGGCACGAGATCATCCAGCGGCACGCCCTCCTGGACTGAGCGCCACCGGGTCTGCCCGACGACGCCCCCTCCCGCCGAGCGCGGCCGAGGGGGCGTCGTCGTCGGTGGCCCGGGGTGAGGCGAGCGCCGGGCCGGGATGAGGGGAGCGGCGGGCCGGGTGAGGGGAGGGGCGGGCCTGAGCCATGGTGTGCTCTCCCGACCTCCATGCGCCGAGGAAGGTTTCCCTTCCACCCGGCAAGGTTTCCCTTCCACGAGCAAGCACCTGGGCTGGAGTGCGCCACCGGGCCGACCTGATCTCGCTGTGCCGTGGTCCCATCGTTCTGCCGGGGTGCTGTGGCGGGTCGGCAGGGCGAGGTCGGGGCGGCAGGGCGAGGTCAGGGCGGCACGGCGCGGATCCCTTGCGCCCCGGAAGGTTTCCCTTGCGCGGTGGACGGAGTGGTTGCGGAGTGGAAGGGAAACCTTGCCCAGTGGGAGGTAAACCTTCCGCAGCGCATGGAGGCTGGGAGAGCACACCGTGCCGCCCCGCCCTGCCAGGCCCGGCCTCGAACCTCAGGCGGGGCGCAGGACGTGCATCCGGTGGGCCGCCCGGGTCAGGACGACGTAGAGCACGCGCACCCCGCCCGGCGACTCCTCGGTGATCGCGTCGGGGTCGAGGACGACGGTCGCGTCCCACTCCAGGCCCTTGGTCGACAGCGGGTCGATGACCTGCACCCGCCCCTCGCCGGCCCCGTCGAGCACCGCCGCCCGCTGCGCCCACCGCTGCGGCGTGATGACGGCGATCGACCCGTCGACCTCGCCGAGCAGCGTCTCCACCGCCCCGCGCGCCTCGTCCACCAGACCCTCGGTCACCACACGGTCAACCGGGCGCACCCCGGTCTCACGCACGGCGTCGGGGATGTCGGCGTCCGGGACGAGCGGCAGGATGACGTCGCGCGCGTGGTCGAAGATCTCGCGGGCGTTGCGGTAGTTGGTGTCCATGTGGAACATCCGGCGCTCGAGCCCGGCGAAGGCCTCCTCGCGCGCCCGACCGGCCTCGGCGAGGTCCGGCCACGACGCCTGCGCCGCGTCACCGACCACCGTCCACGACGCCGTACGGCCCCGCCGCGCCACCATCCGCCACTGCATCGGCGAGAGGTCCTGCGCCTCGTCGACGAGCACGTGCGCGTACGCCGCGGCCCGCTCGATGCGGCCGGCCATCAGCCGCGCCCGCGCGTCACCCGGCGCGAGCACCGCCCGGGTGTCGGTGCGCGGCGCCCGCCCGAGCCCGACGCGCACGTCCTGCACACCGTAGGACTGCAGGTCGTCGAGCTCCTCGATGTCGTAGAAGCCCTGCTCCTCGCGCGTCACCTCGGGCACCGCCCCGAGCCGCGCGAGCAGGTCGTCGACGAGCGGCACGTCGGCCACCGACCACTCGCCGGTCGCGACGGCCTCGCGGTACGACGCCGCGAGCGCGGCCGCATCGCCCTGCGACAGCACCCCGCGCCCGACCCGGTAGGCGTGCTCGGTGTCGGTGAGCGTCAGCAGCACCTCGCGCGGGTCGAGCGGGCGCCACCACGCGGCGACGAACTCGTCGACGGCGCGCGAGTCCTCGAAGGCGCCGAGGAAGTCCGAGCGCTCGCCCTGGCGCACCGTGCGCCACGCGGCCTCGGCCAGCGCGGCCCGCGCGGCGGCGGCCCCGAGGTTGTGCTGGTGGGTGCGCAGCACCTCAGAGCGCACCCGGCGCAGGGCCTCCTCGTCGAGCCGGACGGCGTGCCCGGCGACGAACGCGCGGAAGGTGGTCGGCGCTCCGACCGGCGCCCGCGAGGCCAGCCGACCCAGCACCCGCCGGATGCGCAGCGACCCCTTGACCGCGGCGACCTCGGGGGAGTCCAGCCGCACGGCCGTCATCCCGTCGACGACGTCACCGAGCGCGCGCAGCGCCACCGACTCCTCGCCGAGGGAGGGCAGCACCCGCTCGATGTACGCCGTGTACGCGGACGACGGCCCGATGACGAGGATCCCGCCGTGCTCGAAGCGCCGCCGCTCGGCGTAGAGCAGATAGGCCGCCCGGTGCAGCGCGACGACGGTCTTGCCCGTGCCGGGGCCGCCGGTGATCTCGGTGACGCCGCGGGAGGGGGCGCGGATGGCCTCGTCCTGGTGGCGCTGGATGGTCGCGACGATGTCGCGCATCTGCCGGCCGCGGCTGCGGGTCAGGGCGGCCATCAGCGCGCCGTCGCCGACGACGACGATGTCGCCGGGCGCCTCGGGGACCATGAGGTCGTCCTCGACCCCGACGACCTGGGCGCCGCGGCAGCGCAGCACCCGCCGGCGCACGACCCCCATCGGGTCGACCGGTGTCGCCCGGTAGAACGCCGCGGCGGCCGGGGCACGCCAGTCGACGACGAGGGGCTCGTAGTCGTCGTCGCGCACACCGAGGCGACCGATGTGCCGGACCTCGCGCTCGGCGGCGGTCGAGTCCTCGGAGCCGAGGTCGAGCCGGCCGAAGACGAGGCCCTCGTACTGCGTGTCGATCATCGCCCGGCGGCGCGCGGCCGCGAAGACGAGTGCGTCGCGCTCGAACAGCCCGGTCAGCTCCTCGTCGCGCACGTCACCGGTCCGGTCGGTGCGCCCGCGGGCCATCCCGTCGGCCTCGACGTCGCGGGCGCGCCCGCTGGCCTTCTCGAGCTCGGCGTAGACGCGGTCGACGTGTGCCTGCTCGATCGCGATCTCGCGCTCGACGTCGGGGGAGGCCTCGGGCTGGCCCGGGTGGTGCGTGGTCACGGAGCCGCGGTCTCCTCGCAGGATCGGCTGGGCACGGAACTCACCAGTCTAGCCGCGTCACCAGCGCGGACGCCCCACGCCGCCCGGGCGCCGGTCGCCGGTGCGCGGCGGTGCCCGCGGCCCCTAGGCTGGCTGCCCGTGAAGGTCCTCGTCATCGGCTCCGGTGCCCGCGAGCACGCCATCGTCCGCGCGCTGTCGCTCGACCCCGCGCTCGACGCGGTCGTGGCCGCGCCGGGCAACCCCGGCATCGAGGCGGTGGCCCTCTGCGAGCCGCTGCCGGGCGGGGTCACGGACGTCGACGGCATCCTCGAGGTCGCCCGGCGCCACGCGGTCGGCCTCGTCGTCGTCGGTCCCGAGGCGCCCCTCGTCGCCGGCGTCGCCGACGCGGTCCGCGCCGCCGGCATCCCGTGCTTCGGGCCCTCGGCGGCCGCCGCGCGCCTCGAGGGCAGCAAGGCGTACGCCAAGGAGGTGATGTCGGCCGCCGACGTCCCGACGGCGATGGCCCACGTGTGCACGACCGAGGCCGAGCTCGCCGACGCCCTCGACGCCCTCGGCGCCCCGCACGTCGTCAAGGACGACGGGCTCGCGGCCGGCAAGGGCGTCGTCGTCACCGACGACCGGGCCGAGGCGCTCGCGCACGGGCTCGCCTGCCTGGCCAAGGACGACGGCCGCGTCGTCGTCGAGGAGTTCCTCGACGGCCCCGAGGTCTCCCTCTTCTGCCTCTGCGACGGCGAGTCCGTGGTCCCGCTGACGCCCGCGCAGGACTTCAAGCGCATCGGCGACGGCGACACCGGCCCGAACACCGGCGGGATGGGCGCCTACAGCCCGCTCGACTGGGCGCCGGACGGCCTCGTCGACGACGTCGTCGCCCGCATCGCGCAGCCGGTCGTCGACGAGATGGCCCGCCGCGGCGCCCCGTTCGTCGGCGTCCTCTACGTCGGCCTCGCCCTGACCCGCCGCGGCCCGCGCGTCATCGAGTTCAACGTCCGCTTCGGCGACCCCGAGACGCAGGTCGTCCTCGACCGCCTGCGCACGCCGCTGGCCCAGGTGCTGCTGGCCGCCGCCGAGGGCCGCCTCGCGCAGGCCGAGCCGCTGCGCTGGTCGGACGAGCACGCCGTCACGGTCGTCGTCGCGGCCGACGGCTACCCCGGCACGCCGCGCACCGGCGACCCGCTGGACGGCCTCGACGCCGTGCCCGGCGACCCCGACGCCTACGTCCTGCACGCCGGCACCGCGCGCGACGCCGACGGCGTCCTCGTCTCCGCCGGCGGGCGCGTCCTCTCGGTCGTCGCCCGGGGAGCGGACCTCGCGCAGGCCCGCGAGCGGGTCTACGCCGCCGTCGACACCGTGCGGCTCGACGGCGCGCAGCACCGCCACGACATCGCCGAGAAGGCGCAGCGCGGCGAGGTCACCGTCCCCGCCTGATCCGTCCCGACGCCGCGTCCTGCGACCGACTCAGGCCGTGAGCGCCGCGTGCGCGTCCGCGAGGTGGTCGAGGTCGTGCAGGTCGAGGACCTGGAGGTACAGGCGGCTCGCGCCGGCCTCGGCGAGCCGGCCGGCGCGCTCGCGGACCTCCTCGGGGGTGCCGGCCACGCCGTTGGCCCGCAGCTCGGCGACGTCTCGACCGATGGCCTCGGCGCGGCGACGCAGGGTCGCCTCGTCCTTGCCGACGCAGAGGACCTGGGCCGCGCTGTGGACGAGGCTCAGCGGGTCGCGGCCGTGCTCGTCGCAGACGGTGTCGACGCGCTCGAACAGCCGCGCGGTGTCGTCGACCGACGAGAACGGGACGTTGAACTCGGCGGCGTACCGGGCGGCCAGCGACGGCGTCCGCCTCTTGCCGGCGCCGCCGACGACGATCGGCACGCCGCCGGGCTGCGTCGTGCGCACGAGCGCCGGGTGCCCGCTCACCGGGTAGTTCGAGCCGTCGTGGTCGTACTCCGAGCCCTCCGGCGCAGACCACATCCCGGTGATGACGGCCAGCTGCTCCTCGAGCCGGTCGAAGCGCTCCCTGAGCGGCGGGAAGGGGATGCCGAAGGCGTGGTGCTCGGCCTCGAACCAGCCGGCGCCGAGCCCGAGCTCGACCCGGCCGCCGCTCATCTGGTCGACCCCGGCGACCGTGACGGCCAGCGGGCCGGGGAGCCGGAAGGGCGCCGAGGTGACCAGTGTCCCGAGCCGGATGCGCGAGGTGTCGCGGGCGAGGCCGGCGAGCGTCGTCCAGGCGTCGGTCGGGCCGGGGCGGCCGTCGCCGGACATGTGCAGGTAGTGGTCGGACCGGAAGAAGGCGTCGTACCCGAGGTCCTCGGCCGCGCGGGCCACCGCGAGGAGGTCGTCGTACGTGGCGCCCTGCTGGGGCTCGGTGAAGATGCGCAGGTCCATGCACCCACGCTACGCAGGTGCGGGCGCCCCGTCCCGACGGGTTCCGCGCACCCGGCCGGACCCGGCGGCGACGAGGAGCGCGACGAGCGCGCCGACGACCATCAGCTCGGCGAACCGGGGGCCGTCCATGCCCGGCCCGAACCACGCGACGACCCCGCCGACGAGCGCCGTCTGCAGGGCGACGCCGGTCGAGACCCCGAGGCCCTGGGCGGCGCTCGCCCGCCCGCGCTCGGCCTCGGGCGCGAGGGCCAGCAGCTCGGTCGACAGCACCGGCGAGAGGATGCCCATGCCGGTGGCGGCCGCGGCCCAGCCGACCATCCCGGCCGCGACCCCGACGACGTCGAGCGCCAGCAGCACCGGCCCCACCGACCCGACGGCGATGAGCAGCCCGCCGGCCCGGATGCGCGCCGCGGCGCTCGTGCGCGCCTGCACCCACGCCGTGCTGTTGAGCCACGACCCGGCCGCCCACAGCACGCCCGTCACCGACAGCGAGACGCCGGCGACGGCCGCGCTGACGTCGTGGGTCGTCACGAGCATGAGCGGGATGACCGAGCCGACACCGGTGAACGCGGCGGAGGTGAGCATCCGCAGCCCGACGACCGCCGGCACGCCGGCGCGCAGGCGGGCGGTGCCGCGGGGGAGGGCCCGGGCGGCCGAGAGGACGACCACGAGACCGCCGGCGAGCACGGTCGCCAGCCCGGCCGCCCGCGTGCTCGGGGACTCGAGCAGCGGAGCCGCGAAGGTCGTGACGGTCAGCCCGGCCGCGAGGGCGAAGGACGCCGCGAGCCGGGCGCCCGCGCCCTCGTCGACGTCCGGCGCCGGTGCGGGGCGGTCGCCGCGCAGTGCCGGACGCAGCAGCCAGAGGGCGAACGGGACGACGAGCAGCGGACCGGCGAACACCCAGCGCCAGCCGGCCAGCGACTCGACCCCGCCGGCGAACCCCGGCCCGAGGAGCGACGGCAGGATCCAGGCCGCGGCGAACGACGCGAACACCTTGGCGCGCAACGACTCCGGCAGCGCCTGGGCCACCAGCACCATGAGCGTGGTGTCGATGAGCGCCTCGGCGAGCCCCGACAGAGCGCGGCCACCGACGAAGACGACCATCGTCGGAGCGAGCGCCGAGACGACCTGCGCGACCCCGAAGACGCCGATGCCGGCGAGGAGCACCGGCCGGGGGCCGAACCGGTCGGTCCATCCGCCGGAGAGGGCCATCCCCACGGTGAAGGTCACGAGCGAAGCGCCGGTCGAGGCGCCGAAGAGCGCCCAGCCGTCGAGGTCGCGGACGACGACCGGGAGGACCGTCTGCACGGCACGGTTCTCGAAGGCCGCGAGGGTCACGAGCGCCACGACGCCGACGACGACCGGCAGGTACCGGCGGTCGAGGAGCCGCTCGGGCGGGGAGGAGCCGGGCGGCGGGGTGGTGGCGGGGTGCGCGTCGGTCGTGGTCACCAGAGGAGCCTCACACCTCAAGCGCACTTGAGGTCAAGTCGCTACCCTGCACCCGTGGACGGACACGACCTGCTGGCCATCGGCGAGGTGGCGGAGCGCTCCGGCGTCAGCGTCGCGACGGTGCGCTTCTACGAGGAGAAGGGCCTGCTGACCTCGGTGCGCGACACCGCCAACCGGCGGCGCTTCGAGCGCCACGTCCTGCGGCGCATCGCCGTCGTGCGCGCCGGGCAACGGTTCGGGCTGGGGCTGACCGAGATCGGCGAGGCGCTCGCCGCCCTCCCCGCGGACCGGGCGCCGACCAAGCGTGACTGGGAGCGCCTCTCGCGGCGCTGGCACGACGAGCTGACGGCGCGCATCGAGGCGATGGAACGGGTGCGCGACGGGCTGTCGTCGTGCATCGGCTGCGGCTGCCTCTCGCTGCGGTCCTGCCCCGTCTACAACCACGACGACGAGCTGGCGACCGAGGGGCCGGGGGCCCGCCGCTGGCCGGCCGCCGCCCGCGGCCACTGACGTCCCCCCCACGAACGACGAGGACGTGCCGTGCGGCCCGCAGGCCACGTGGCACGTCCTCGTCGGTGGACGGAGGGGGTGGTCAGGCCCCCATCGTCACGGCCTGCGCCTCCTCCTCGGAGTCGATGCGCTCGGCGCCGTGGCCGGGCTCGGCGTCGACGCTGCGCACGAAGGAGTGGCCCGTCGAGAGCACCGCGACGGCGAGGACGACCGCGCCGGCGCCGACCCAGAACGGGATGTGGACCGAGCGCTCGCCGAGCGTGCCGGCCAGCCACGGGGCCACCGCGCCGCCGGCGAACCGGACGAAGCTGTAGGCCGCGGAGGCGACGCTGCGCTCGACGGGCGAGACCTTCATGACCGTCTCGGTGATGAGGGTGTTGTTGACGCCGAGGAAGCCGCCGGCGAGGACGACCATGACGACGAGCACGGTCTTGTTCTCGGTGAACACGGCCATGACGGCGAGGATGACCGCGAAGCCGAGCAGGGCGCCGACGATGCCGGCGAAGGTGCCGACGTGGCGCTGGACCCACGGGGCGACGACGACGGAGGTCAGCGCCAGGAGCAGGCCCCAGCCGAAGAACACCAGGCCGGTGCCGTGCGCCGACATGTCGAGCGGGAACGGCGTGAAGGCCAGGAGGGTGAAGAAGCCGAAGTTGTAGAGCAGCGCGGTGAGGCCGACGGTGAGCAGCCCGCGGTGGCCGAGGGCGCGCAGGGGGGCGCTGAGCGGCGTCGGGTGCGGCTTCTCGTTCGCCGCGGGGAGGGTGACCCACGTGGCGACGAGGGCGATGAGCATCAACGCGCTGACGCCGAAGAACGGTCCGCGCCAGGAGATCCCGCCCAGCGCACCACCGACGAGCGGCCCGGCGGCGATGCCGAGGCCGAGCGCGGCCTCGTAGAGGATGATCGCCTGCGCGACCGAGCCGCGGGCGGCGTTGACGATCGTCGCGAGCGCGGTGGCGATGAACAGGGCGTTGCCGAGCCCCCAGACGGCGCGGAAGCCGACGATGCCGTTGACGCTGTCCTGCATCCCGGCCAGGCCGGCGCCGACGATGATGATCGCGAGGCCGATGAGCAGGGTGCGCTTGGCGCCGATGCGGCTCGAGATGAAGCCGGTGATGAGCATCGCGAGGCCCATGACGGCCATGTAGCTCGTGAAGAGCAGGGAGACCTGGGAGGGGGTGGCCCCCAGGTCGTCGGCGATCGGCTTGAGGATGGGGTCGACGAGGCCGATCCCCATGAAGGCGACGACGCAGGCGAACGCCACGCTCCAGACGGTCTTCGGTTGGCGCCACATGGGCAGGGGTTCCTCTCGGTCGGGGGTCAGGAGCCGGCGCGGCCGGGCTCGCGGGCGGGGGTGGTGCGGGTCGCCTCGAGCAGCTCGGTGAGGACGGCGGTCGCCGTCCGGAGCCGCTCGGGGTCGGCGTCCAGCTGCTCGAGGACCGGGCGCAGGGCCGCGGCGCGGGCGCGCCGGGCGGTGGCCAGGGCCTCGTGACCCGCGGCGGTGAGGGACACGAGGGTGGCCCGGCCGTCGGCCGGGTCGGGGGTGCGGTGGGCCCATCCGGTGGCCTCCAGGCGCTGGACCTGGGTGGTCATCGTCGGCTGGCTCGTGGCGTCGACCTCGGCGAGCGCGGTGATCCGCGCCGGGCCGAGCTCCTCGAGGAGGGACAGCACGCGGGCCTGGGCCCACGGGATCTCGAGGTCGGCGTGCCGGCTGGCCCACCGGGAGAGCCCGGCGGCCGAGCGGAGCAGCTCGATGGCGAGGTCGTCCGTGTGCACCCGTCCACTTTACATAGGTAACCTATCCAAATCAAGCCGCGAGGTCGCTTCCCCCGGGAACGCTGCGCCTCACCCGGGAACGGTTGTCGGGTGAGGCGCGCGCGTATCGGGTCACCCGATACGCGCGTGACGCGTGGGGTGAGGGCGGTGGAGGGGCGACGCGGCGTGGGCGTGGGGCTGGAAGGATGGCCCCATGGCCGACGCCTCGACGCCCACGCCCGACGCCGCCCCCGTCCTCGACGGGTACGCCCACGTCTACTCGGGCAAGGTGCGCGACCTCTACGCGCCGCTCGACGACACCGGCGCCCCGCGCGAGGACCTCCTGCTCCTCGTCGCCTCGGACCGCATCTCGGCCTTCGACTTCGTCCTCGAGACCCCGGTACCGGACAAGGGCGAGGTCCTCACCCGGATGTCGCTGTGGTGGTTCGAGCAGCTGGCCGACCTCGTCCCCAACCACCTCGTCTCCACGGACGTCCCGGCCGCCGTCGAGGGCCGCGCGGTCCTGGTGCGCCGCCTCGGGATGCTCCCCGTCGAGTGCGTCGCCCGCGCCTACCTGACCGGCGGCGGGCTGCGCGAGTACCGCACCGACGGGACGGTCAGCGGCCTGCGCCTGCCCGAGGGCCTGACCGACGGCTCGCGCTTCCCGGAACCGCTTTTCACGCCGTCGACCAAGGCCCCGAGCGGGCAGCACGACGAGCCGATGTCCTACGCCGAGGTCGAGGCCCTCGTCGGCCCGGCGCTCGCCGCGAAGGCGCGCGACCTCACCACCCGCATCCTCGCCCGCGGCAACGAGCTGGCGCAGGAGCGCGGCATCATCGTCGCCGACACCAAGGTCGAGTTCGGGGTCGAGGACGGCGAGCTGGTCCTCGCCGACGAGGTGCTCACCCCCGACTCCTCGCGCTTCTGGCCGGCCGACCAGTGGGAGCCGGGCCGCCCCCAGCCGAGCTTCGACAAGGAGTTCGTCCGCGAGTGGCTCCTCTCGCCGGCGAGCGGCTGGGACAAGGCGTCCGGCGAGGCCCCGCCGCCGCTGCCGGACGACGTGCTGGAGCGCACCAGGGCCAAGTACGTCGAGGCCTACGGGCGCCTCACCGGCCGCTCGTTCTGACCCAGTCCGCGAACCGGCGCCCGTCGCGGGGCACGTCCGGCCCCGGCAGCAGCCCCGTGCGCAGACCGGCGACGGGTACCGGCAGCCCGACCACGCGCACCCGACCGCCGTCGCGCGCCGCGACCGCCCGGGCCATCGTCACCGCGTCGGTCTCGTCGGGCCCGGCGAGCTGACGGACCGCCGGTCCGTCCTCACGCGCGGCGCCCGTGGTGGGGCCGGCCCCGACGACGTCGGCGACGAGGTCGGCGACGGCGTCGGGGTGCACCGGCCGCAACCCCATCCGCGGCACCAGCGCGAGGCGTCCGACCCGCAGCTGGCCGAGGAAGGTCTCGGCGAGGCTGAACCAGGCCGTCGAGCGCACGATCGTCACCGGCACCCGGGCCACTGCGTACCCGGCCTCCTGGGCCGCCTTGCCCGCGTAGTAGCCGGAGGACCGCGCGACCACCGGTTCGGTGACCCCGACGATGGACACGACGACGACGTGCGCGACCCCGGCCTCGGCCGCGGCAGTCGCGACGGCCGTAGCGGCGGCGCGGAAGAACCCGACCGCGCGGCGCCGGGAGAGCGTCGTGAGGTTGAGGCAGTCGACGACGCAGCCGGCCCCGCGGAGCGTGCCGGCGAGGCCCGCGGAGGCGGTGACGTCGACGCCCGAGGCCCGCGACGCGCGCACGACCTCGTGCCCCCGCCCCTCGAGCCGGTCGGCCACCGCCGACCCCATCTCCCCGGTCCCGCCCAGCACCACGACCCGCATCGCCCCTCCTCGGGCTCGTCCGGCGTCCTCGCCGCCCAGCGTGCCACGCACCCGTCCGGGCCGGCACCCGGCTCTTCCCGCCGACGGGTGGGGAGGGACGGTGGGGCCGCGCCCCGGCCCGCGCCGGTAGCCTGAGCCCCGGCACACGCCACCCGCGCCGCACCCCTCGGGAGACCCGCACCATGGTTCCGTCGCACGCCCCCGTGCTGACCACCGTCCCCGGGGGCGCCGCCCTCTCGACCTTCCGGGCTGCCGGCGTGCTCGCCCGGCTGCGGGTCGTCGCGCCGCAGATCCGGGCGGTCTCGGCGCAGCACGTCCACTGGGTCGCGAGCGCCGCGCCGCTCGACGACGCCACCCACGCCACCGTCACCCGGCTCCTCACCTACGGCGAGCCCTTCGGCGGAGTGGCCGAGGCGCCGCACACCGCCCTCGTCGTCGTCGCCCCGCGCCTCGGGACGCTCTCGCCGTGGGCGTCCAAGGCCACCGACATCGCGCACAGCTGCGGGGTCGACGTGCGCCGCGTCGAGCGCGTCACCGAGTACCACCTGCTCGCCGACGAGCCGCTGACCCAGGACCAGTGGGCGCGCTGCGCCGACGTCCTCCACGACCGGATGACCGAGTCGGCCCTCCCGACGCGCGAGGCCGCGGCGGCGCTGTTCGACGAGCGCGAGGCCGAGCCGGTCGCCCACGTCGACGTCCTCGGCCGGGGCCGCGAGGCGCTCGAGGAGGCCGACCGCGACTTCGGGCTCGCGCTGTCGGACGACGAGGTCGACTACCTCGTCGAGGCCTTCACCGGGCTGCGGCGCAACCCGACCGACGTCGAGCTGATGATGTTCGCGCAGGCCAACTCCGAGCACTGCCGCCACAAGATCTTCAACGCCGACTTCGTCATCGACGGCGAGGCCCAGCCGCGCTCGCTCTTCGGGATGATCCGGCACACCGAGGAGGTCGCCGGCGCCGGCACCGTCGTGGCCTACAAGGACAACGCCTCGGTCATGGAGGGCGGCCCGCGCACGCGGTGGCTGCCCGAGCGGCCGGACGCCCCGAGCGCCTACCGCGGGCGCGACGGCGAGGTGCACGTCCTCATGAAGGTCGAGACGCACAACCACCCGACGGCGATCAGCCCGTTCCCCGGCGCGGCGACCGGTGCCGGCGGCGAGATCCGCGACGAGGGCGCCACCGGGCGCGGGTCGGCCCCCAAGGCCGGGCTCACCGGGTTCGCGGTCTCCAACCTCAACCTGCCCGGGACGCACGAGCCCTGGGAGGGTGCGGAGTACGGCGCGCCGGCGCACATCGCGAGCCCGCTCGACATCATGCTCGAGGGCCCGATCGGGGCGGCCGCGTTCAACAACGAGTTCGGCCGGCCGGGGCTCGGTGGCTTCTTCCGCGTCTACGAGCAGACGGTCGACGGCGTGCGCCGCGGCTTCCACAAGCCGATCATGAGCGCCGGCGGCATGGGCACGATCGACGCCGACCTCACCGAGAAGGTCGTCTTCCCGGCCGGCACGCTGCTCGTGCAGCTCGGCGGGCCGGGCATGCGCATCGGGATGGGTGGTGGCGCGGCGTCGTCGATGGCCGCCGGCGCCAACGCGGCCGACCTCGACTTCGACTCCGTGCAGCGCGGCAACCCCGAGATCGAGCGGCGCGCGCAGGAGGTCGTCAACCACTGCCGCAGCCTCGGCGCCGAGGGCAACCCCATCCTCGCGATCCACGACGTGGGGGCCGGTGGGCTCTCGAACGCCTTCCCCGAGCTCGTCGACGGCGCCGGCCTCGGGGCCCGCTTCGACCTGTCGGCCGTGCCCCTCGAGGAGTCGGGCCTCGCGCCGAAGGAGGTGTGGTGCAACGAGTCCCAGGAGCGGTACGTCGTCGCCATCGCCCCGGAGTCGCTGCCGACCTTCGCCGCCCTCTGCGAGCGGGAGCGCTGCCCCCACGCCGTCGTCGGCGTCGCGCGCGACGACGGGCAGCTGGTCCTCGCCGACGGTCCCGACGACGTCGAGGGCGAGGAGCGGGCCATCGACATGCCGATGGAGACGCTGCTCGGCAAGCCGCCGCGGATGACCCGTGACGTCGCGCGCGTGCACCGCGAGGGCGACGACCTCGACGTCGATGCGCTCGACCTGCGTGACTCGGCCTACGCGGTGCTGCGGCACCCGACGGTCGCGTCCAAGCGTTTCCTCGTGACCATCGCCGACCGCACCGTCGGCGGCCTGACCCACCGCGACCAGATGGTCGGCCCGTGGCAGGTGCCCGTGGCCGACGTCGCCGTCACCCTGGCCGACCACGTCGGCTTCGCCGGCGAGGCGATGGCGAGCGGTGAGCGGATGCCGCTGGCCTCCGTCGACGCTCCCGCCTCGGGGCGGATGGCCGTCGGCGAGGCGCTGACCAACCTGCTCGCCGCCCCGGTGGCCGCGCTCTCGCGGGTCAAGCTGTCCTGCAACTGGATGGCCGCGTGCGGCGAGCCCGGCGAGGACGCCGCCCTCTACGACACCGTCCACGCCGTCGGCATGGAGCTGTGCCCGGCCCTGGGCATCTCGGTGCCGGTCGGCAAGGACTCGCTCTCGATGCGCACCCGCTGGACCGACCACATGGGCGACGCCAAGCAGGTCACCTCGCCGGTGTCGCTCGTCGTCACGGCCTTCGCGTCGCTGGAGGACGTCCGGGGCACCTGGACCCCGCAGCTGCGCGACGGGTCGGCCCTCGTGCTCGTCGACCTCGGCGCCGGCCGCGACCGCCTCGGCGGCTCGATCCTCGCGCAGGTGTCGGGTGCCTTCGGCCGCGAGGTCCCCGACCTCGACGACCCCCGGCGCCTGGTGTCGCTCGCCGCGGCCCTCACCGAGCTGCGCAAGCGCGGGCTCGTCACGGCGTACCACGACCGCTCGGACGGCGGCCTCTGGGCCGCGGTGTGCGAGATGGCCTTTGCCGGCGGCATGGGCCTCGACGTCGAGACCGCTTCGGTGGCAGCGCTGTTCGCCGAGGAGCTCGGCGCCGTCCTCGGCGTGCCCGAGCGCGCCGTCCCCGAGGTCGTCGAGGTGCTCGGCGCCCACGGGCTCGCCGACGTCGCGTCCGTCGTCGGCCGCACCGTCAGCGAGCGCCGTATCCGCGTGGCCGTCGACGGAGCGCGGGTGCTCGAGGAGCGCGTCCGCGACCTCGCGCAGGCGTGGGACGAGGTGTCGTGGCGGATGTCCGTGCTGCGCGACAACCCGGGTGCGGCCGACGAGGAGCACGCCGGCGTCGGCCGCGACGACGACCCCGGCCTCGTCGTCGCCCCGAGCTTCGACCCGACCGACGACGTCACGCTGCCCTACCTCTCGACCGGCGTCCGCCCCAAGGTCGCCGTGCTGCGCGAGCAGGGCGTCAACAGCCACGTCGAGACCGCCTTCATGCTCGACGCCGCGGGCTTCGACGCCTACGACGTGCACATGACCGACCTCCAGTCGGGGCGCTTCGACCTCGCCGACGTCCAGGGACTCGTCGCCGCGGGCGGCTTCTCCTACGGCGACACCCTCGGCGCCGGCGAGGGCTGGGCGCGCTCGGTCCTGTTCTCCGAGAGGCTGACCGAGCAGTTCCACGACTTCTTCCACCGCGACGGCACCTTCGGGCTCGGCATCTGCAACGGCTGCCAGATGTTCGCCGCGCTCGCCGACCTCGTCCCGGGGGCGGAGGCGTGGCCGCGGTTCACGCGCAACCGGTCCGAGCAGTACGAGGCACGGCTGACGCAGGTCGAGGTGCTCGAGAGCCCGTCGGTCCTCATGGCCGGGATGGCGGGCAGCCGCCTCCCCATCGCCGTCGCGCACGGCGAGGGCTTCGCAAACTTCTCGGCCCGGGGCGACCTCGGCGCGGTGCACCAGGTGGCGCGCTTCGTCGACCACCACGGTGCGCCGGCGACGACGCATCCGTTTAACCCCAACGGGTCGCCCGGCGGGCTGACGGCGGTGACGACGACGGACGGCCGGTTCACCGCGATGATGCCGCACCCCGAGCGGGTGTCGCGCAACGTCCAGATGTCGTGGACGAGCGGCGACGTCGACGACGAGAGCCCGTGGCTGAGGATGTTCCGCAACGCTCGCGTCTTCGCGGGCTGACCGACGACAGGAGGGGGACCGCGGTGCTGACGTCCGACGAGGTGCGCAGGAGCACGTTCACGCAGACCCAGTTCCGGGACGGGTACGACGAGGGCGAGGTCGACGACCTCCTCGACGCCGTGGCCGACGCGCTGCGGGCGCACGAGGGGGCGGGGCCACCGCCCCGCCGCCCGCTGACGGCCGCGGACGTCCGCGCCTCCCGGCTCTCCACCACCCGGATGCGCCGGGGCTACGAGATGGGCGAGGTCGACGCGCTGCTCGAGCGCGCCGCCGAGGCGCTCGCCGCGCACGAGGGGGAGCGCGCCGCCGGGCGGCCCGCGCCTGCCGCGTCCACGACGCCGCCGGCGGCCACCGGACCGCGCGAGGGGCTCGGGGCCCGGCTCCTACGCGTCCTGCGCGGCGACCCCCGCGGATGAGCCCGCGCGGCGTCGACGACCTCGCCATCGCCCGGTGGCGGTTCCGGACGCTGCTGCTCGACGGCGCCTCGGCGCCGGACGCGTCCGCGGCGGTCTGCTCGCTGCTCGCCGTCCAGGCCGAGAACCCCGAGCAGACGGCGTGGGCGCTGGCCGCGCGCACGACCGGCCTGACGCGCACCGGGCTGGCCGGGCTGGTCGGGGACGGTGAGCTCGTCCGGCTGCACGTCCTGCGCCCCACGTGGCACCTCGTCCACCGCGACGACGTGCGGTGGCTGCTCGAGCTGACCGGCCCGCGGGTGCGCCACCAGCTCGGCCGCCAGCTGGAGCGCGACCTCGGCCTGCCGCCGGAGCGGGTCGCGCTGCTCGGCGACCTCGTCGAGCAGGTGCTGACCGAGACCCCCGACCGCACGCGGGACGAGGTCGCGGACGCCCTGCGCGCGGCGGGTGAGGAGCTGACCGGGATGCAGCTCATGGTCCTGCTGGCCCACCTCGAGCTCGGCCTGCGGGTCGGCAGCGGCCGGCCGCGCCCGGACGGCGGGGTCGGCCGGCACACCTACGCACCGCTGGCCGACCGGCTCCCGGCATCCGCCCCGCTCGACCGCGTCGAGGCGCTGGGCGAGCTCGCGCGGCGCTACGCCGTGGGCCACGGGCCGGTGACCGAGCGCGACCTCGCGTACTGGGCGACCCTGCCGCTCGGGGACGTGCGTGCCGGCCTCGCCGCGGCCGCCGAGGACCTCGCGTCCTTCGAGCACGACGGCCGCACCTGGTGGCACGCCCCCGGCGAGGAGCCGCCACCGCGCTCGAGGGCCCCGCGCGTGCACCTCGTCCACCTGCTCGACGAGTGGTACCGGGGCTACCAGGACAGCCGGCGCGTCGTCGACGTCGCGGGGCGGCACCCGGTGGGACGGGAGCCGTCGATCGGGCTGCTCGTCGTCGACGCGCAGGTCGCGGGCACCGCGCGGCGCACCGTCCGGGGCGGGGCGCTGGAGGTCGAGGTGGCGCCCTACCGGCCGCTGACCCGGGCCGAGCGGCGCGCGCTCGAGGCCGAGGCGGCGGCGCTGGCCCGCTGGCTGGGTCGCGAGCCCGTCCTCACCGTCACCGCCCGCGCGACCTGACCCGCCCGGCGCGGGCACGACACAGGGCTTCGTCCACGAGACCCCGGTTCCGAACCGGGGTCTCGTGGACATTTCGGGGTGACCCCGAAATGTGGAGGCGGCGGGGGTGGGCGAGGGGGTCAGGAGGGCGGCGAGTGGGTACGGGGTCCGCATGGACACCACCATCGAGCTCACCGTCGACGGGCACCGACGGCAGCTGACCGTCGACACCCGCACCACCCTCCTGGACGCGCTGCGCGAGCGGCTGGCGGTCACCTCGCCGAAGAAGGGCTGCGACCACGGGCAGTGCGGCTCGTGCACGGTGCTCCTCGACGGCCGACGCCACCTCACGTGCCTCGCGCTCGCGGTGGCGTTCGACGGCTCGGAGGTCGTCACGGCCGAGGGGCTCGCCGCCGACGACGCGCTGCACCACGTGCAGGAGGCCTTCCTCGAGCACGACGGCTACCAGTGCGGCTACTGCACGCCCGGTCAGGTCTGCTCGGCCGTCGGGGTCCTCGACGAGGCCAAGCAGGGCCACCCGAGCCACGTCACCGAGGACCTCGAGGCCGACGTCGAGCTGACCGACGACGAGATCCGGGAGCGGATGAGCGGCAACCTCTGCCGCTGCGGCGCCTACCCGGGCATCCTCGCCGCGGTCAAGGAGGCGGCGGGGGCATGAGGGAGCTCGACTACGTCCGCGCGAGCGACGTCGAGGAGGCGGTCGCCCTCGTGTCCGGCGACCCCGACGCCCGCTACCTCGGGGGCGGCACCAACCTCGTCGACCACCTCAAGCTCGGCATCGCCCGGCCCGCCCGCCTCGTCGACGTCGGCCGGCTCGGTCTCGACGGCGTCGAGGAGCAGGACGGCCCCGACGGGCGCGTCCTCCACGTCGGCGCGAACGTCCGCAACAGCGACCTCGCGGCGCACCCGGTCGTCCGCTCGGCCTTCCCGGTGCTCTCGCGCGCCCTGCTCTCGGGCGCGTCCGGGCAGCTGCGTCACCAGGCGAGCACCGGCGGCAACCTGCTGCAGCGCACCCGCTGCGTCTACTTCCAGGACGTGACGACGCCGTGCAACAAGCGCGAGCCCGGCAGCGGCTGCTCGGCCGTCGGCGGCTACGGCCGCCAGGACGCGGTCCTCGGCGCGAGCGAGCACTGCGTCGCGACCCACCCCTCCGACATGGCCGTCGCGATGGCCGCCCTCGACGCCGTCGTCGTCGTCCGCGGCCGGCAGGGGGAGCGGCGCGTCCCCGTCCGCGAGCTGCACCGCCTGCCCGGTGACCGCCCCGACCTCGACACCACGCTCGAGCACGGCGACCTCGTGACGGGCGTCGAGCTGCCGTTCACCGACGCCGCCCGCTGCTCGACCTACCTCAAGGTCCGCGACCGCGCCTCGTACGCCTTCGCGCTCGTCTCCGTCGCGGCGGCGCTCGAGCTCGACGGCGACGTCGTCCGCGACGTCCGCATCGCGTGGGGAGGCGTCGCGCACAAGCCGTGGCGCGCCACCGCCGCCGAGGAGGCCCTGACCGGGCGGGCCGTCGACGAGGACGCCGTGCGCGCCGCCGTCGACGCCGAGCTCGCCGCCGCGCGCACCACCGACCAGACCGCCTACAAGCTGCCGATGCTGCGGGGCGCCACGACGCGAACCCTGCTCCGCCTCGCCGGGAAGGACCCCTCGTGAGCACCCGGACCAGCACCACCCCCGTCACGCCCCGCTCGATGGGCACCCGCCTCGACCGCGTCGACGGGCCCGAGAAGGTGACCGGCCGGGCCACGTACGCCGTCGAGAGCGCCGCCCACGACACCGGCGACCCGCTGCACGTCTGGCTCGTCCAGTCGACCGTGGCCAAGGGGGAGGTCGAGCGCCTCGACCCCGCTGCGGCCCTCGCCCACCCCGGCGTCGTCGCCGTCCTCGACCACACGAGCGCGATGCGCCTGGCCGACACCGACGACGGCGAGCTGGCCATCCTCCAGGACCCGCGCGTGCACTTCCGCGGGCAGGTCGTGGCGCTCGTCCTCGCCGAGACCTCCGAGGCCGCCCGCGAGGGGGCCGCGCTCGTCGAGGTCTCGTACCGCGAGGAGCCGCACGAGGCCGAGCTGCGCGAGGACAACGCGACGTACAGGCCCGAGACGGTCAACCCGGCGATGGACACCGACACCGAGGACGGTGACGTCGACGCCGCGCTCGCGGGTGCCGCGGTGCTCGTCGAGCAGACCTACCGCACCCCCCACGAGCACAACAACCCGATGGAGCCGCACGCCACCGTCGCCCGCTGGGCGCAGGACGGCACGAGCGGCGAGGTCCTCGACCTCGTCGACTCCACCCAGGGCGTCCACGGGGTCGCCCAGACCGTCGGACCGGTGCTCGGCCTCGAGGCCACGCAGGTGCGCGTCCGGGCCCCCTACGTCGGCGGCGGCTTCGGCAGCAAGGGCCAGCCGCACGCCCACGTCGTCGCCGCAGCGCTCGCGGCGCACGCCGTGCGGCCCCGGCCGGTGCGCCTGGCCGTCACCCGGCAGCAGATGTTCGCCCTCACCGGCTACCGGACCGCCACGATCTCGCACGTGCGCCTCGGCGCCGACGCCGACGGCCGGCTGGTCGGCCTCGAGCACCGGGTGCAGGAGCAGACCTCCGCCGTCAAGGAGTTCGCCGAGCAGACGGCCTCCCCGAGCCGGATGATGTACGCCGCCCCGGCCCGGCGCACGAGCCACCGGCTGGCCGTCCTCGACGTCGCCGTCCCCTCGTGGATGCGCGCGCCGGGCGAGATGCCGGGGATGTTCGCCGGCGAGGTCGCGATGGACGAGCTCGCGCTCGCCTGCGGACTGGACCCCGTCGAGCTGCGGCTGCGCAACGAGCCGGACCTCGACCCCGAGACCGGCAAGCCGTTCGACGTCCGCCGGCTCCCCGACTGCCTGCGCCGCGGCGCCGAGCGGTTCGGCTGGGCCGACCGCCCCCGCGAGCCGCGCTCCCGCCGCGTGGGCGACTGGTGGGTCGGCACCGGCGTCGCCGCCGCGACCTACCCCGCGATGAAGATGCCCGGCAACGAGGCCCGCGTCACGGCCCTCGGGGGCGGCCGCTACGGCGTGGCCATCGGCTGCGTCGACATCGGCACGGGCGCGCGCACGGTGCTGACGCAGATTGCCGCCGACGCGCTCGGCGTCGACCCCGGCGCCGTCGACCTCGAGGTCGCCGACACCCGGCTGCCCTCGGCCTCGGTGGCCGGCGGGTCCTCGGGCACGAGCTCGTGGGGCAGCACCGTCGTCGCGGCGGCCCAGCGCTTCCGCGAGGAGCACGGCCCCGACCCGGCAGCCGGCGCCGAGGTCACGGCCTCGGCGGCCAAGAGTCCCGCCGAGACCGAGACCGCCAACCACTCCTTCGGCGCGGTCTTCTGCGAGGCGAGGGTCAACCGCTGGACGGGCGAGGTGCGGGTGCCGCGGCTGCTCGGCGTGTACTCGGTCGGCCGGGTCCTCAACCCGGTGACGGCGCGCTCGCAGCTCGTCGGCGGCCTCGTCATGGGCCTGTCCGCCGCGCTCTTCGAGGAGTCCTGGCGCGACCCGCGCACCGGCCACGTCGTGACCCAGGACCTCGCGAGCTACCACGTCGCCGCCCACGCCGACGTGCTCGACGTCGACGCCGAGTGGCTGGAGGAGTCCGACGAGGCCTTCACGCCGATGGGCTCGCGCGGCATCGGCGAGATCGGCATCGTCGGCACGGCGGCGGCCGTCGCCAACGCCACCCACCACGCGACGGGGGTGCGGGTCCGCGAGCTGCCGCTCACGCCGGACCGCTTCCTGTCCTGAGCCCGCCCGCGGGAGGCCGGGGGTCAGCGCACCCGCCACCCACCCGGGTCCGGGGGCTCCGGGGACGGCACCGCGGTGCCGTCCCCGGAGCGCAGCGGCCGCGCGCCCGGGACCCGGCGGGCGACGTCGGCCCACGGCAGGACCCCCGTCGGCAGGACGGCGGAGGCGGCGGCGCGCCGCAGCGTGTACAGGTCGAGCGGGCCGGGGGAGGCGACGAGCACCACGTTGCCGAAGCGCCGCCCCTTGAGGACCTCGTGCAGCCCGACGAACGCGGTGTGCCCGAACACCTCCTGGGCGCCGGCGGCGACCCGCGCCGCGTAGCGCATCCCCGGCTCGTCGGTGACGTTGGCGAGCAGCAGGCCGGCGGGGGCGAGGACGCGGCGGACGTCGGCCATCCACTCGACGGTCGTCAGGCCCGCGGGGACCCGGCCGTCGACGAACGCGTCGAGGACGACGACGTCGGCGCTGCCGTCGGCGAGTGCGGCGACGCCCTCCTCGCCGCCGACCGGGCGCACCCGCATCCGGTGGCCGCGGGGGAGCGGGACGTCGCGGCGCACCTGCTCGGTCAGCGCGACGTCGGGCTCGAGGACGATCTGCGGCGAGCCGGGCCGCGTCGCGTGCACCCACCGCGGCAGGGTCAGCCCGCCGCCTCCGACGTGCGTCACGCGCAGCGTCCCGGCCGGGGCGAGCGCGTCGACGACGAGCGCGAGCTGCTGCACGTACTCGAAGTGCAGGACGGTGGGGTCGTCGAGGTCGACGGCTGACTGCGGGAAGCCGTCGAGGAGCACGGCGGCGACCCCGCCCTCGACCTCGACCCGCACCTCGCCCACGGGGGAAGGCTATGCGTGGGTGCGCTTCGGTAGCGTCGGGGGCATGCCTCCCCGACGCCGCACCGACCCCGAGCTCGGCCGCGCGGCCCTGCGCCGGTGGCACGCCGACCCCGACGGCACCGACCGCGCCACGCGCGGCACCGCCGTCCGGTACGCCCTCGAGGAGCTCGCCACCCGCGCGCCCGGCAACAGCGTCGAGGTGCGGGTCCCCCCGTACGGGGTCATCCAGTGCGTCGAGGGTCCGCGGCACACGCGCGGCACCCCGCCCAACGTCGTCGAGACCGACGCCGAGACCTGGCTGCGCCTCGTCCAGGGCGAGATCCCGTGGTCGCAGGCCCTCGCCGAGGGCGTGCTGCGGGTCAGCGGCACCCGGGCCGACCTCTCCGGGCTGCTGCCCCTGGGCCGGGAGGACCGGGCGTGAGCGCCGGGGTGCGCCAGGGCGTCGTCCTCCTCACCGACGAGCCGTGGGCCGCCAGCGGGCCGCGGTGGAGGGCCGTCGAGGAGATGGGCTTCCACCACGCGTGGACCTACGACCACCTCGTGTGGGGCGGTCTGCCGGACAGCCCGTGGTTCAGCGCGATGCCGACCCTCGCGGCGGCGGCCGGCGTGACCGAGCGCATCGGCCTGGGCACGTTCGTGTCGTCCCCCAACCAGAACCACCCGTACACGTACGCGCGCGACGTCATCACGCTCGACGACCTGACCGGCGGTCGCTTCCTCTGCGGCGTCGGCACCGGCGGCGACCTCGACGCCCGCCTGCTCGGCGCCGACCTCGCGCTGCGCGAGCGGGTCGACCGCTTCCACGAGTTCGTGCCGCTGCTCGACCGGCTCCTGCGCGAGGACCACGTCGACCACGACGGCACGTGGTACCGGACGCAGGACGCCCGCACACTGCCCGGGCCGGTGCGCCACCGCGTGCCGCTCCTCGTCGCCGCCAACGGCCCGCGATCGGTCCGGCTCGCCGCGCGCCACGCCGACGGCTGGGTCACCTACGGCGGCAAGGGCGACACGCTCGACGCGTGGTTCGACCACGTCCGCGAGCTGGTGGCGCGCTTCGACGACGCCGTCGGGGCCGCCGGGCGCGGGCCGCTCGACCGCTACCTCTCGCTCGACTCCTCGCCGCGCTTCTCGCTGGAGTCGGCCGGGCTGCACGCCGAGATGACCGGGCGCGCCGCGGAGCTGGGCTTCACCGACGTCGTCAGCCACTGGCCGCGCGCGCAGGGCCCGTACGCGGGCGACCCCGCCGTCCTCGAGGAGGTGGCGGGGTCGCTCGGGCGCTGACGCGCGCAGGGCTCGGTCGTCGTCAGGCGACGGCCATGACGAGGATCGGCGTCGTCGTCGGGGCGGTCGACCCACCGGCCGGCTCGACCGTGACGCCGACCGCGGCGGCGCCGTCGATCTGCCCGTCGAGGACGGCCTGGCCGCGGCCGTCGGCCGGGGTGAGGAAGCCCGCGGAGCGGGCGATCTCGTCGGAGCCGACGTACCAGAGCTGGTAGACCTTGCCGTCCGGCGCCGGGGGCATCCCGGTGACGGTGATCGCCGACTGGTCCATCTGCCGGCTGTAGGCGAGGGTCGCGGTCGTCGCGCCCTTGTGGCTGGTCACCGTGGCGGCGTCCTGGGCGCGCTCGACCTGCTGGATGGCGGTGAGCGCCGGCTGGTCGCCGGACCACGGGCTCCACGCGACGCCACCCACCGCGACGACCGCCGCGGCGGCGGCGGCGACGAGCCAGGTGCTCGTGCGCCGGAAGAGCGGGATGACCCGGGCTCCGGTGCCGGTGGCGGCGGCCTCGCCGACCGTGGGCACGCCGGGCGTGACGACGGCGGGTGGCTCGTCGGCGCGCTCGTCGGCGACGAGCGGCGGCAGCGGGCGGACGCGGGTGATGCCGGCGAGGACGGCGGAGCGCAGCTCGGCGGACGGGGTGGCCTCGGTGAGGGCGCCGAGGGAGTGCGCGGCGTCGGTGAGCTCGCCGACCTCGGCGCGGCAGGCCGCGCAGGCGGCGAGGTGCTGCTCGAAGCCGTCGCGCTCGTCGCGGTCGAGGGCGTCGACCGCATAGGCGCCGCTGAGGTGGTGAAGGTCGGGGCTCATGCCGGTACTCCCAACGTGTCCCGGAGGCGGATGAGGCCGTCCCGGATCCTGGTCTTCGCTGTTCCGAGGGGCACACCGAGGAGCTTCGCCACCTCGGTGTGCGTGTACCCCCCGAGGTAGGCGAGCTCCACGGCGCTGCGCTGGGCCTCGGTGAGGGTGGCGAGGGCCCGGCGCACGCGCTGGCCCTCGAGGGAGGTCTGGGCGGACTCCGCGGTCTGGTCGAACTCCACCTCGCGGGTCGCGACGGCGTGGGCGTCGTCGCGGCGGCGGGACGCCTCGCTCGAGCGGACCCGGTCCACCGCCGCGCGGTGGGCGATGGTCATCAGCCACGACAGGGCGCTGCCCTTCGCGGCGTCGAACCGGGAGCTCGTGCGCCACACGTCGAGGTACACCTCCTGGGTGACCTCCTCGCTCATCGCGTGGTCACGCACGATGCGCAGCACCAGCCCGAAGACGCGCCGTGAGGTCGCGTCGTACAGGGCGGCGAACGCCTCCTCGTCGCCCCGCGCCGACCGGCGGAGCAGCTCCGCCAGGTCGGACGCGGTGGCAGCCGCCCCCCCGGGTGCAGTGGTGGGCTGTCCCGGGGAGGCGGCTGTCATGTCGTTCATCATCGCTGATGGATCAGCTCTCGGGGACGAGAACCTTGTCGATGATGTAGACCGTGGCATTGGCGGTCTGGACGTTGCCGCAGACGATCTTCGCGTCGCCCGGGGTCACGGTGAAGTCCTCGCCGGAGCCCATGACGTCGATCGACTTGCCCGAGAGGGTCTTGTGCTCACCCGCGAGCTGGTCCGGGGAGAGCCGGCCCTCGACGACGTGGTTGGTGAGGACCGTGGTGAGCAGGCCCTTCGGGTCCTTCATCGCCGCGTCGAGCGTCGCCTTGGGCAGCGCCTCGAAGGCGTCGTTGGTCGGGGCGAAGACGGTGATGTCCTTGGCGCTGTTCAGCGTGTCGCCGAGGCCGGCCTCGCCGACCGCGGTGACGAGGGTGGACAGGACCGGGTTGTTGCTCGCCGCGGTGGCGACCGGGTCCTGGGCCATGCCGTCGAAGGAGCCGGCGCCGTCGGCCGGGACGGCCGAGCAGGCGGAGCCGAACGGGGCGTCGGCCATGGTGGCGGTGTCCGAGGGGCTGGCCGAGGGAGCGGCGGAGGTCGCGGCGGCGGAGGAGCTCGTGCCCGAACCGCTCGTGGCGCTGTCGTCCGAGCCGCAGGCCGCGAGGCTCAGGGGGAGGGCGAGCGCCAGGGCGGCGACGGTGAGGCGGGTCTTGCGCATGGGGGTGTCTCCTTGCGGTGTGTCGTTGTCCTGCGTACACATCTGGTTCGGAGCTGCTCGGTGGCCGGATGGGTTGGACGGCAACTTTTTTCGAGGAACCTCCGAACGGCCCGTGCGACCGGCACGGAAACGCTCCCCGCCCCGCCCCGTCCCACCCACCCCTCCGGCCTCGACATTTCGGGGTCACCCCGAAATGTCCACGAGACAAGGGCTCGGATGCCTTGTCTCGTAGACGAACTCGTGTGTCGGCCGGGCCGGCGTACCGTCCCCGCGACCGCGTACACGGACGGCAGCGGCGGCCGGCTCCGTGGGGAGCCGACCGCCGCTGTGTCGTGGATCACGCTGTCCGACAGGCCGATGCGCTGCCGGGCATCAGGGTGACCGTCACTCGATGGTGACGACCACCGAGTGCCAGCCGGTCGCGCCCTTGGGGAAGGGCGTCTGCCGCTTCTCGGTCTGCACCTCACCGGTCTCGTCGGTCGCGCGGACCTCGAGGGTGTGGCGTCCGGCGGGGGCGTCCCACTCCCAGTACCACTGGCGCCAGTAGTCGATGCCGGCGTCGTTGCCGAGCTTCGCCTCGGCCCAGTCGCCGCCGTCGACCCGGACCTCGACCTTCTCGATGCCGCGCTGCTGCGCCCAGGCGACACCGCCGACGACGATCTTCCCCGCCGTGGCGGTCGAGAGGGGCTTCGGGGTGTCGATCCGGCTCTCGGTGTAGATGGGTGCGTCGGTCGCCCAGTCCTTGCCGGTCCAGTACGCCGTCTTCTGCGCGTACGTCGTCGCGGTCAGCTTGGTCAGCCACTTCGTCGCGCCGACGAAGCCGTAGAGGCCGGGCGTCACGAGGCGCGCGGGGAAGCCGTGCACCGGGGGCAGCGGCTTGCCGTTCATCCCGACGGCGACGAGGGCGTCGCGGTCGTCCATCAGCGCCTGGAGGGGGGTCGAGATGGTCATCCCCTCGGTCGACTCGCTGAAGATCTGGTCGACGCCCTGCTGCACGCCGGCCCGCTCGAGCAGGTCGCGGACGGGGACGCCGAGCCAGCGGGCGGAGCCGACGTAGGGGCCGCCGACCTCGTTCGAGACGCAGGTCAGGGTGATGTCCTTCTCGATCATCGGGAGCTTGAGCAGCTCCTCGAAGGTCAGCGAGAACGGGTTGTCGACCATCCCGTCGACGGTGAGCTTCCACCCGTCGGTGCCGACCCGGGGGATGACGAGGGCGGTGTCGATCCGGTAGAAGGCGTCGTTCGGCGTGCGAAACGAGGACACCCCGCGGACCATCTCCTCGAGGCCCTGGGGGAGGGGCTCCAGCGTCGTCGCCGGGGTCGGGAGGACGACGTCACCGGTCGACGCCGTGCTGCGGGCGAGGGACTGGCCGATGCCGCCACCGGTCGCGGCGACCGCACCGAGGCCGGCGGCCGCGGCGAGGACGGTGCGACGCCCGCTCGTGCCGTCGCCGTGGGCGGTGCGGTCGGGACCGGCGCCCGAGGCCGGGTCCGCCGAGGCAGCGCCCCAGCGGTCGAGGACGCCGAGGAACCATCCGGCGGCCAGCACGCCGACGACCGCGGTGACGAACCCGGGCAGGAGCGAGACGGCCGACGCGGTGGGGCGGGTGGCCGCGGCCGCGAGCGCCAGCACGGCGAGGACGCCGACGATCGCCAGGCCGAGCGTGCGCCGGCGGCGGGCGACGACACCGGCGAGCCCGGCGAGGAGCAGCGTGACGACGGTGACGGACCCGACGAGGATCGGCTTGTCGGCCGTGCCGAACGTCGAGACCGCCCACTCCTTGACGGGGGTGGGCGTGGCGTCGATGACGGTGGACCCGACGGCGAGGACGGGGGAGGACTCGGGGGCCACGAAGCCGGCGACGAGGTGGCCGACGCCCGCCCCGGCGGCCGTCGCGAGCAGCGTGCCCAAGGCGTACCAGCCGCGGGCCGGCCGCTGCGTGGCTGCGGTCTGGGGGGAGGTGGTGGTCATGGCAGTCCTTCGGAGCGGGCGGGCCCGGCGGATGGCGCGCGGCAGGCGGGGAGAGCACCATCCTCCCGCGGCGCCGGGGGCCCGGGGAGGTGGTCGCCCGGGATGCCTGCGGGCGGCCCAACCCTCGACGGCGCCCGCCGCGGATGCGGCCGGCGCCCGCCGCGTCACCTACCGTGGGAGGCGTGAAGACCGCCCGCCCTCCCCGCTTCCTCCCGTTCATCCTCACGGGCGCGGTCCTCGGGTTCGTCCTGGGCGCCGCGGTCGCGGACTTCGGCTGGCTGGAGAACACCGACACGGTCCTCGCGCAGAAGCAGTACTCGGCCACGACCGCCGTCGGCTACCTCGGCGTCCTCGGCGCCTGCCTCTTCGCGCTCCTCGCCGCGCTCCTCGCGCTGGGCCTGGAGCGCCTCTCCCGCCGGGACTGACCCCTCCGCGCCGGCCGCGCTCCCGTCCGGCGGCCGGACTCCCCCGGGGCTCGGCCCGCCGCGTGAGAGGATGGAGCACGTGCCACGCGGAGACGGACGCCTCAGCCACGACCTCCTTCCCGGTGAGAAGGGGCCCCAGGACGCGTGCGGCGTGTTCGGGGTCTGGGCGCCGGGCGAGGAGGTCGCCAAGCTCGCCTACTACGGCCTGTACGCGCTGCAGCACCGCGGCCAGGAGTCGGCGGGCATCGCGACCTCGGACGGCAGCCGCCTGCTCGTCTACAAGGACATGGGCCTGGTCTCGCAGGTGTTCGACGAGCGCTCGCTCGGGGCGCTGCGCGGTCACCTCGCCGTCGGCCACTGCCGCTACTCGACGACCGGTGGCTCGACCTGGGAGAACGCCCAGCCGACCCTCGACGGGCACGCCGGCGGCACCGTCGCGCTCGCGCACAACGGCAACCTCATCAACTCGGCCGAGCTGCGCGATGTCGTCGCCGGCCACCGCGTCGACGGCCAGCGCGGGGAGCTCGCCCGCGGCAACACGACCGACACCGCGCTCGTCACCGCGCTGCTGACCGCCGACCCCGACCGCACCGTCGAGGCCGCGGCGCTCGAGGTGCTGCCGATGCTGCGCGGCGCCTTCTGCCTCGTCTTCATGGACGAGCACACGCTCTACGCGGCGCGCGACCCGCAGGGCATCCGGCCGCTCGTCATCGGCCGCCTCGAGCGCGGCTGGGTCGTGGCGTCCGAGACCGCGGCGCTCGACATCGTCGGCGCCTCCTTCGTCCGCGAGGTCGAGCCCGGTGAGCTCGTCGCCATCGACGAGGACGGCCTGCGCTCGCAGCGCTTCGCCGAGGCCGAGCCCAAGGGCTGCGTCTTCGAGTACGTCTACCTCGCCCGCCCGGACACGACGATCAACGGCCGCGGCGTGCACGAGTCGCGGGTCCAGATGGGCCGGCAGCTGGCGCGCGAGCACCCGGTCGAGGCCGACCTCGTCATGCCGACGCCGGAGTCCGGCACGCCCGCCGCCATCGGCTACGCGCAGGAGTCGGGCATCCCCTACGGCCAGGGCCTGGTCAAGAACTCCTACGTCGGGCGGACCTTCATCGCCCCGTCGCAGACCATCCGGCAGCTCGGCATCCGGCTCAAGCTCAACCCGCTGCGCGACGTCATCCGGGGCAAGCGGCTCGTCGTCGTCGACGACTCGATCGTCCGCGGCAACACGCAGCGCGCGCTCGTGCGGATGCTGCGCGAGGCCGGGGCCGCCGAGGTGCACGTGCGCATCTCGTCGCCGCCGGTGCGCTGGCCGTGCTTCTACGGCATCGACTTCGCGACCCGGGCCGAGCTCATCGCCACCGGCCTCGGGGTCGAGGAGGTGCGCAACTCCATCGGCGCCGACAGCCTCGGGTACATCTCGGAGGACGGGATGATCGGGGCGACCGAGCAGCCGCGCGAGCGCCTGTGCACGGCGTGCTTCTCGGGGCGGTACCCGGTGACGCTGCCCGAGGACGGCCGGCTCGGCAAGGGCGTGCTCGAGCTCGAGCTCCCCCTCGACGACGACGGCGCCCCCGCGCAGCGGCAGCTGGGGGAGCGGCACCCGCACCGTCAGGCGCCCCTCGTCGACGTGCCGGTGCTCGACGTCGACGGGGTGCAGACCTCGGCCGGCGGTGGCGCCTCCGAGGCGGTCCTGCGCCCCTGACCCCGACGGTTCGCCGCGGTTCGAGGTATTGCGCTGCCGGCAGATGACGGTGGGATACCTCGACCGATGCGGGCTGTCCACAGATTCGCCGGACTCACTGTCGCGTGCCGCCGTCGCCGCGAAAGGGTGGCGGCGATGGGGGATCGACCGGTCGAGCGCCGACGCCGCGCGGAGATGGCCGCCGAGGAGTACGGCGGCGTCATCTCGCGTGCCCTGCTGCGCGCCGCAGACGTCGACGACGCGATGGTGCGTCGTGAGGTGATCGCCGACCGGTGGGCGGTGCACGGCGCCCGCACGGTCGCGATGACCCGTGGGCCCCTCGGCCCGCTGGCTCGGCGCTGGAGCGCCGTCTGGGAGGTCGGCGAGCGCATCGCGGTCGTCGACGGCGCCTCGGCCCTCCATCACGCTGGGATGGTCGGGTACGTCGACGAGCTCGTCCACGTGTCGGTGCCGCACACGGTGTCCGTGCGCCGGCGGGAGGGGATCGCCACCCGCAAGGTCGGGACGAGGCTGCCGTCCGACGCGGCGTTGCCCGGGCTCCCGCGGTCTCGTCCCGCGGTGGCGGCCGTGCGGGCGGCGCACTGGGCGCTGAGCGACCGCCAGGCCGCGCTGCTCCTCGTGCTCCCGGTCCAGCAGCGTCTGTGCACCGGGGCCCAGCTGCTGGAGGCTGTGGCGGAGGTCCGAGGGCGGAACCGACGAGCGTTCGTCGCTGCCGTCGCGGCGGACGTGGCGGGGGGCGCGCACAGCCTGGGTGAGCTGGACGTCGTGGACGTGTGCCGGCGGCGCGGTCTGCCGCCACCCGACCGGCAGGTGGTCCGCAGGTTGCCCGACGGCCGCGTGTACCTCGACGTGCACTGGGACCAGGCGCGGCTCGTCGTCGAGGTCGACGGAGCGGGTCACACCCGGGGGCTCGCACCCTCGGACGACGCGCTTCGGCAGAACGCCGTCGTCCTCGGGGATGACCTCGTGCTGCGGGTGCCGGTCATCGGCTGGCGTCTGCAGCGGGATGCCTACCTCGACCAGATCGTCACGGCGTACGCGCAGCGCACCGCCTGACGTGGTTCGAGGTATCCCACCGCGCTCTGACGCAGGCGGAATACCTCGAACGGAGTGAGGCGTCAGGCGTCGGCGGCGACCTTGGCGTCGTCCTCGTCGGTGCGACCGTGCAGCCGCGAGCGCTTGTACCCGTAGAAGAAGTAGATGCCGAAGCCGAGCAGCATCCAGATGAGGAACCGCAGCCACGTCTCCACCGACAGGTTGAGCATGAGGTAGATGCTGATGAGCGCCGCGAGGACCGGCAGCACGGGGTTGCCGGGGACCTTGAAGGCCCGCTGGAGGTCGGGACGGCGCTTGCGGAGCACCGGCACGGCGAGCGAGACGAGCGCGAACGCCGACAGCGTGCCGATGTTGACCATCTCCTCGAGCTTGCCGATGGGCGTCAGCGAAGCGACGAGGGCGACGACGGTGCCGATGGCGAGCGTCAGCCGCACGGGCGTGCCGGTGCGCGGGTTCGTGCGGCCGATCGAGGGCGGCAGCAGCCGGTCGCGGGACATCGCGAAGGTCACGCGGGTCGCACCGATGATCAGCGTCATGACGACGGTCATCAGGCCCGCGACGGCGCCGGCGGCGATCAGGGTCGCGTACCCCGGCTTCCCGACCGACTCGAAGGCTGCGGCGAGCGCGGCGTCCGGGTTGATCTTGTCGTACTTGACCATCCCGGTGATGACGAGCGTCGTCGCGACGTAGAGGACGGTGCAGATGACGAGCGAGGCGATGATGCCGATCGGCAGGTCGCGCTGCGGGTTCTTCGCCTCCTCGGCGGTCGTCGCGACGACGTCGAAGCCGATGTACGCGAAGAAGACGATGGCCGCGCCGGAGACGATGCCGAGCACTCCGTACGTCGTCGGCTCGAGGCCGAAGAGCACCTGGATGAGCGGAGCCGTCAGGCCGCTCGTCTGCTCGCCCGCGGTGGCCGGCGGGACGAACGGCGAGTAGTTCGCGCTGTTGACGAACGCCAGGCCGGCGAAGATGACGAAGAGGACGATGAAGAGCTTGACCGCGACGAGCACGAGGTTGACCCGCAGCGACTCCTTGATGCCGATCGCGATGAGCGCGGTGAGCAGCGCGACGAGCACGAACGCCGGCAGGTCGAAGTGCGAGCCGGGGGCGACGGCCTCGGGCACGGTCACGCCGAACTTGTCGAGCAGGAGCGTCGCGTACTGCGACCAGCCCTGGGCGACGACGCTCGCGCCGAGCATCAGCTCGAGCAGGAGGTCCCAGCCGATGATCCACGCGACGATCTCGCCGAGCGACGCGTACGAGAACGTGTACGCCGACCCGGACACCGGCACGGTGGAGGCGAACTCGGCGTAGCAGAGCGCCGCGAGCCCGCAGCAGACCGCGGCGAGGACGAACGAGATCGCGATGGACGGGCCCGCGTAGTCGGCGGCCGCGCGACCGGTCAGCGTGAAGATGCCGGCGCCGATGATGACGCCGATCCCGAAGACCGTGAGGTCGAGGGCGGACAGCTTCTTCTTGAGCTGGAACTCCGGGTCCTCGGTCTCCTTGATCGACTCCTCGATCGTCTTGGTCCGCATGACGCCCATGACACGCTCCCGTCGTCGGTGCTCTCGGCAGCCGAGACGCTAGCGGACACCGAACCCCCTGCGGGGGTTGCGGTCAGGGTCGCTCGTCGACCCACTCCCGCGGCGGGTAGAGCGGGATGGCGCGCGCGTGGTCGTCGTCGGTCCCGCGGGCCCCGCGTGCCGGCGCGGCGTCCTGGTCGAAGGGCGCGTCGTCGGCGTGGGTACCGGTGCGCACCACCGGGATCTCGCCGGTGTCGCCGAGCGAGCGCGGCGCGAGGTTGGAGCTGCGGTACCAGGACTCCGGCGCGCGGGTCGTCCCGCTCGTGGGCATCGACGGGTAGCCGGGGTCGGTGACCGAGACCCCGCCACCGGGGACGCTGGGGTCCGTGCCGCGCGGGCCGCGGCCACGCGGCGGGCCACCGCCGCCGTCGTCGGGCCCGTCCGAGCCGTCGGGCCCGTCTGGTCCGTCATCGCGGCGGCGCGGACGCCGGGGCAGCTTCGGCCACGACCGCCCTGTGCCGGAACGGCGTTCGCGCGGCTTCTCACCGAAGATCTCGGAGTTGAGGGCGGCGTTGACGTGGTCGGGCTCGGGGATGAAGGTCAGCTCGCGCAGGCCCTGCTCCTGGCCGGCGCTCTCGATGATGATCGTGCCGAACCCGAGCAGCTCACCGACGAGCGGTCGCCGGTAGGTCATGTCGGTGACCTTGGTGAGCCGCATCATCGGCACGCTGACGTCGAGGACGCCCTCGTGACGCAGGATGCGCTTGTTCGTCACGACGATCCAGCGGTAGCGCCGCTGCAGCTCGGCCCAGCCGAGCCGGGCCAGGCCGACGAGCAGGACGATGCCGGTCAGCCGCAGCAGGGGCTCGGCCACGTGCAGCCCGGCGTCGAACCACAGGTAGACGACGAGCGCGGCCGCGGGCCAGAGCGCCTGGCGCAGGAGGACCGCCGGGTGCTGGCGGGTGCGGATGACGATGCGCTCACCCTGCGCGAGCTGCCGCTCGAGGCTGCGGGCCACCCGCCGGGGCATCGCCTCGAGGTCGACCTCGACGCTGTCCGGGGTCCCGTCCGTGACGGAGTGGGCCCGGCGCACGGGTCAGCCGTTCAGCAGGCTGTCGAAGAAGCGCCCGATGTTGCTCACGCCGTTGGAGACGACGTCCCAGGCCGAGCCGAAGATGCTCGCGGCGGAGTCGGGCGAGGTGAGGATCGCGTACAGGAGGAAGACGACGACGAGCCACATCACGATCTTCTTGACCGGGGGCATGGCGTGGATCCTCCTGCGTGCGGGCGCGGCGTGGGGCACGCCTCGCCGATGATCGTCCCAGATGTGACGGGTGTGACGAACGAGGTGGCTGGGACCGGGCGTGTCGCGCCCGGCCCCGACCGGGGCGCGGGCTACTGCGCGACGCCGTAGAGGCGGTCACCCGCGTCGCCGAGGCCCGGCACGATGTAGCCGACCTCGTTGAGCTTCTCGTCGATGGCACCGGTGACGAGGGTGACCGGCGCGCTGAGGTCGGCGACCGACTCCTCGAGGTGCGCGATCCCCTCGGGGGCTGCGAGCAGGGTGACCGCGGTGATGTCGTCGGCGCCGCGCTCGACGAGGTAGCGGATGGCGTCGGCCATCGAGCCACCCGTCGCGAGCATCGGGTCGAGGACGTAGACCTGGCGGCCGGAGAGGTCGTCGGGCAGGCGGTTGGCGTACGTGACGGCCTCGAGGGTCTCCTCGTCGCGCTGCATCCCGAGGAAGCCGACCTCGGCGCTCGGCAGCAGCCGGACCATGCCCTCGAGCATCCCGAGCCCGGCGCGCAGGATCGGGACGATGAGCGGCTTGGGGTTGGAGAGCTTGATGCCCGTCGTGGGCGCGACCGGCGTCTCGATCTCGAACGGCTCCACGCGGACCTCGCGCGTCGCCTCGTAGGCGAGGAGGGTCATCAGCTCCTCGGCGAGGCGGCGGAAGGTCGGCGAGTCCGTCCGCTTGTCCCGGAGGTAGGTCAGCTTGTGGGCGATGAGCCGGTGGTCCGGGTTGATCACGCGCATGGGTGAAACTTAGCGCGTGCCGACTCCACCCGACCCCGCCGCCGAGGCGTGGATGCGCCGGGCGCTGGCCCTCGCCGGGCGCGCCGCGGCCGCCGGTGACGTGCCCGTCGGGGCGGTCGTCGTCGACCCCGCCGGCGTCGTCGTCGGCGAGGGGTTCAACGTCCGCGAGGCCGAGGGCGACCCCACCGGGCACGCCGAGGTGGTCGCGCTGCGGGCCGCGGCGCGGGCCCTCGGCACCTGGCGGCTCGAGGGCTGCCGGCTCGTCGTGACGATGGAGCCCTGCCCGATGTGCGCCGGGGCGCTCGTCCTCGCCCGCGTGGCGCAGGTCGTCCTCGGGGCGTGGGACCCCAAGCTCGGGGCGTGCGGGTCGGTGTGGGACGTGCCGCGGGACCGGCGGGTGACGCACCGGGTCGAGGTCGTCGGCGGGGTACTCGAGGAGGACTGCGGGGCGGTCGTGCGCGACTTCTTCGCGGGGCACCGAGGGGCGTCGTCGGGCGCCTGACCAGTTCGTCTGCACCGTGTCGAAACTCTGTCGAACGTTCCTGCTAGGTTCGACAACGAACGGCTCCGACCGGGGCTGTGCACGTGTGAACGAAAGGGCCACCCCATGGGCATCATCGGCTGGATCATCATCGGCGGTCTCGCCGGCTGGGTCGCGAGCAAGATCATGAACACCGACGCGCAGCAGGGCATCATCCTCAACATCGTCGTCGGCATCATCGGCGCCCTCATCGGCGGCTTCCTCCTCGGCGCGTTCGGCGTCGACACCGACGGCAGCGGCATCATCGTCAGCTTCATCACCGCGCTCATCGGCGCGTGCATCCTCCTGTTCGCCGTCAAGGCCGTCACCAAGCGGGCCTGACCCGGCTCGGCCGGACCCTCCGGCCGCCTGTCCACGACGCCGCCCCCACCCTCCGCGGGGGCGGCGTCGTGGCGTCCCCGGCCCCGATTTCCGGCCGGTCCCGGGGCTCGGGTAGCCTCTCCGGCGGTGGCGTGTCCGAGCGGCCTAAGGAGCACGCCTCGAAAGCGTGTGAGGGTTTACGCCCTCCGTGGGTTCAAATCCCACCGCCACCGCCAGCACCGGGACCCCCGGGCGCACCGCGCCCGGGGGTCCTCGCGTCTCGCGGCCCGGGGCGCGCGTGGCGTGCCGGGGTGGTCCTGCTGAGCCGGGCGGTCTCGCCGTGCCGGGGTGATGCTGCGGTGCCGAGGTGGTCCCGCCCGGCCGCGGTCCCCTCGCCGTGCCGTGCCGTCCTGCCGCCCCGGCACGACGAGGTCACCCCGGTAAGGCGAGGTCACCCCGACCCCGCACCGGGACCGTGCGCCGCGGAAGGGAAACCTTGCGTGGGACAAGGGAAACCTTGCCGGATGGAAGGGAAACCTTCCGTAGCGAGAGGATCCCGGGAGGACCCACCTCCACAGCGGAGACACAGCCGACTCCCGGCCCGCGTGCCGGCTGCGCGGTGGATGATGTCGCTCGTGTCCAGCCTCCTCGAGCAGATCCTCGGGCAGCCGGCGTGGGTCGTCTACCTCGTCGTCGGGCTCGTCGTCCTCGTCGAGGACGCCCTCTTCGTCGGCTTCGTCGTGCCCGGCGAGACCGCCGCCATCCTCGGCGGCGTGACGGCCGCGATCGGGCACACCTCGCTGCCCTGGGTCGCGGTCGTCGTCATCGGCGCCGCGGTCGTCGGCGACAGCATCGGCTACGAGGTCGGGCGGGTGCTCGGACCGCGGCTCACCGAGGCCCGGATGCTGCGCCGCGCCCGGCCGCGCGTGGAGCAGGCGCAGGACTTCCTCGTGCGGCGCGGCGCGGTGTCGGTCTTCCTCGCCCGATGGACCGCGTTCCTGCGGGCGGTCGTCCCCGCGCTCGCCGGCTCCTCGGGCCTGCGCTACCCGACCTTCCTCGTGTGGAACCTGCTCGGCGGGCTGGCCTGGGGGGCAACGGTCGTCGTCGGCGGCTACCTCGCGGGCCGCAGCTACCAGCGCCTCGAGAGCTGGCTCGGGACCGGCTCGCTCGTCGTCGTCGCGGTCATCGTCCTCGTCGCGGTGCTCGTCCACCGCCGCCGGCGCAGCAGCCACCGCGCGGCGCGCGCCTGAGGGGTCAGCGGCGCCCGTGCGGGTTGACGAGCGTGGCCGCGGCCCACGACCCGGCGAAGGTCAGCAGCGCGGCCAGCACGAACACCCACACGCCGTCGACGGCGGCCTCGGCCACGCCAGCGAGAGCAGCATCACCGCGAGCGCCGTCCCCGCCGCCCGGACCGTCGCGAAGTACGTCCCCGTGTCCATGGCGGGCGGCGTAGGGCCGCCGCGTCGCGCGGGCGCGACGGCGCGCGGGATCAGGAGGCCGAGGGCTCCGGGCACATCGGCAGCTGCCCGGAGGGGGCGACGTAGGGCCGGACGGTGGTGAACTTCGTCCCCAGCGCGACCTCGACGCTGCCGTCGGTCCGCTCGTCGAGGACCGGCTTGGCCCCCTTGGGCATGAGGCTCATCAGCAGCGTGGCGTCGGCGCGCCCGGCCTCGCCGTAGCGCACCTCGGCCACGGCGGGGGTCTTCCGCGTCGAGGTGTCGTTGCCGACCTTGCCGATGACGAAGCCCTGCTTCTCGAGCTGCTGGGCCGTGCGCGAGGCGAGGTTGGGGCGGTTCGTCGCGTTGTACACGTTCACGGTGACCTGCCCGGGGACGCGCTCGTCCGGGTCGTAGGGCCGGCAGGTGGCAGCGGGCGGGCGGTTGGCCCGCGCCTGCTCGTCGGCGCGGTAGTACGACAGGGCGTACCAGAAGGCGAAGAACAGGCCGAGCAGGACGACGCCGATGACGACGACCGCCCGACGGCGGCGACGGCGGGCCTCGACGGAGACCGGCGCCTCGTCCGCGTACTCGCTCACGGCGGGCTCAGAGGGCCAGCACGCGGGCGTGCAGGGTCGGGCGCTGGTGCAGGGCCGCGCGCAGGGCGCGGTGCAGGCCGTCCTCGAGGTAGAGGGTGCCCTCCCACTCGACGACGTGCGCGAACAGGTCGCCGTAGAACGTCGAGTCCTCGGCGAGCAGCGCGTGCAGGTCGAGCTCGCGCTTGGTCGTCACGAGCTCGTCGAGCCGGACGAGCCGCGGGGGCACGTTCGACCACTGCCGCCCCGTGTACCCGTGGTCCGGGTACGGGCGCGCGTCGCCGACGGCCTTGAAGATCACGCCGACCACTCTATGGGGCCGGGCGGGCGAGGTCCGGCCGCGAAACCCCGGCGCGCACTACATTGGCGCGGGTGAGTGACAGCAGCGAGTCCACCCTCCTCGACGCGATCCGGGCCGGCTACACCGTCGAGGGGCCGTCCCTCGAGCTCGGCGCAGCGGTCGTCGACGGCGCCGCCCACCCGGACGCGGTCGTCCGCATCCCGCTCTCGGCGATGAACCGCCACGGCCTCGTCGCCGGCGCCACCGGGACCGGCAAGACCAAGACGCTCCAGCTGATGGCCGAGCAGCTCGCCGCCCAGGGCGTGCCGGTGTTCCTCGCCGACGTCAAGGGCGACCTCTCCGGGATGGCGAGCGCCGGCGAGGCCAACGAGCGCATCTCGTCCCGCTCGCAGGAGGTCGGCCTGCCGTGGACCCCGACCGCCTACCCGGTCGAGTTCTTCGCCCTCGGCGGCCAGGGCAAGGGCATCCCGGTGCGCGCCGCGGTGTCGACCTTCGGACCGACGCTGCTCGCGAAGGTGCTGGGGCTCAACGCGACCCAGGAGTCGAGCCTCGGGCTGGTCTTCCACTACGCCGACAAGCGGGGGCTCTTCCTCGACACGATCGCCGACCTGCGCGCGGTCGTGCAGCACCTCACCTCGGACGAGGGCAAGGCCGACCTCAAGGAGCTGGGCGGGCTGTCGTCGGCGACGGCCGGCGTCATCCTGCGCGAGCTCATCACCTTCTCGGACCAGGGCGCCGACGCGTTCTTCGGCCTGCCCGAGCTCGACACCGCCCAGCTGCTGCGCACCGCCCCCGACGGGCGCGGTCTCGTCTCGATGCTCGAGCTCCCGGCGGTGCAGGACCGGCCGCAGCTGTTCTCGACCTTCCTCATGTGGCTGCTCGCGGACCTCTTCCACGACCTGCCCGAGGTCGGCGACCTCGACAAGCCGAAGCTCGTCTTCTTCTTCGACGAGGCGCACCTGCTCTTCTCGGACGCGTCCAAGGAGTTCCGCGACGCCATCCAGCAGACGGTCCGCCTCATCCGCTCCAAGGGCGTCGGCGTCTTCTTCGTCACCCAGTCGCCCAAGGACGTCCCGGCCGACGTCCTCGCGCAGCTCGGCAACCGGGTGCAGCATGCGCTGCGGGCGTTCACCCCGGACGACGCGGCCGCGCTCAAGGCGGCGGTCAAGACCTACCCGAGGACCGAGTACGACCTCGCCGAGCTGCTCACCTCGCTCGGCACCGGCGAGGCCGTCGTCACCGTCCTGTCCGAGAAGGGCGTCCCGACCCCGGTCGCGTGGACGCGGATGCGGGCCCCCGAGTCGCTCATGGGTCCCTCGCCCGACGCCGTCGTCGACGCCGCGGTCGCCGCCTCGCCCCTGACCGCGCAGTACGCGCAGGCGCAGGAGCGCGACTCGGCCGCCGAGATGCTCGGCAAGGCCACGCAGGAGCGCGTCGCCGCCCAGCAGGCTGCGACCGAGGCCGAGGCCCGCGCGACGGCGGACGCCGCGGCGGAGCAGGAGGCCGCGAGGGCCCGCGCGGCGGCCGAGCAGGCCGCGGCGAAGGAGCGGGCCGCGGCCGAGAAGGCGCGCGCCGCGGAGGAGCGCCGTCGGGCGCAGGAGCCGGGCATGGTCGAGCAGGTCGTCCAGTCCTCGGCGTTCCGCTCGATGCTGCGCTCGGCCGGCACGGCGCTGGGCCGCGAGATCACCAGGTCGATCTTCGGGACCACCCGACGGCGGTGAGCCGCACCGGGACCCGCGGTCAGAGCGCGAGGACCGCCCGCGCGTAGGCGCACTCGAGGTCCGCGTCCTCGACGGAGTGCAGGTCGCCGGGGCCGGTCGCGTACTCGACGCGCCAGCCCTCGGTCGTGCGCACCACCGCCGAGAGCCGGTTGCCGAGCAGCCCGCGCAGCTGGTCCTCGCGCGGCAGCCAGAGGGCCTGGTCGAGCGTCACCGAGTCCAGCGCCCACTCCGTCGTGCCGTTGAAGCCCAGCAGCGACCGGCCGCCGTAGGAGTGGACCTCGACCGTCAGGTCGGAGATCCAGAAGACGTCGCCGGTCAGCAGCTCGGTGTCGATGACGAAGCGGTCTCCGGGCGAGGGCTCCCAGAGCACGCCGGCCTCGACGAGGTCGCGGGCCAGCTCGACGGTGATCACCGTCCCAGTGTCACCCGGTCGGGGCCCTCGTGGCGAGGTCGGTGCGTCGCCGGGTCGGAGCGGATGCGGGCGCGACACCGGGGGTGCCGCGCCCGCTCGGCCCCTCACCCCCGGGGTCGCAGGACCGGCGCCAGGGTGTCGAGGACGGAGGCGTCCTCGATGGTGCCGGGCACGGTGGGCGTCTTGCCGTCGGCCATCTCGCGCATCGTCTTGCGCAGGATCTTCCCCGAGCGGGTCTTGGGCAGGGCGCCGACGACGTCGACCTGCTTGAGGCTCGCCACCGCCCCGACCTCGTCGCGCACGCGCTGGACGAGCTCGCGGCGGATGCGCTCGCCGTCGGCCTCGGCGTCGACCCCGCCCTTGAGGACGACCAGGCCGCGCGGCACCTGCCCCTTGAAGTCGTCGGCGACGCCGATGACGGCGCACTCCGCGACGGCCGGGTGGCCGGCGAGCGCCGCCTCGATCGAGCCGGTCGAGAGCCGGTGACCCGCGACGTTGAGCACGTCGTCGGTGCGGCCCATGACGTAGACGTAGCCGTCCTCGTCGATCATCCCGCCGTCGCCGGTCAGGTAGTAGCCGTCGTAGACCGAGAGGTACCCGGCGACGTAGCGCTCGTCGTCGTTCCACAGCGTCGGGAGCGTGCCGGGCGGCAGGGGCAGCCGGATGGCGATGGCGCCCTCGGTGCCCGGGGGCACCGGCCGGGCCGACTCGTCGAGCACCTGCACGTCGTACCCGGGAACGGGTACCGACGGCGAGCCGGCCTTGATCGGCATCGGGTCCAGGCCGCGCAGGTTGGCGGCGATGGGCCATCCGGTCTCGGTCTGCCACCAGTTGTCGACGACGGGCACGCCGAGGACGTCGGTCGCCCACTCGTAGGTGTCGGGGTCGAGCCGCTCGCCGGCGAGGAAGACGCACCGAAGCGAGGAGAGGTCGTGGTCCTTGGTCAGCGCGCCGGTGGGGTCCTCGCGCTTGATGGCCCGGTACGCCGTGGGGGCGGTGAACATCGCCTTGGCCCGGTACTGCGAGACGACCCGCCAGAAGGCGCCGGCGTCCGGGGTGCCGACCGGCTTGCCCTCGTAGAGAACGGTGGTCGCGCCGGCGAGGAGCGGGGCGTAGACGATGTAGGAGTGGCCGACGACCCACCCGACGTCGGACGCGGTGAACCAGACGTCGCCGGGACCGATGTCGTAGACGTTCTCCATCGACCAGCGCAGCGCGACCGCGTGGCCGCCGTTGTCGCGGACGATGCCCTTGGGGCGGCCGGTCGTGCCGGAGGTGTAGAGGACGTAGAGGGGGTCGGTGGCCTCGACGTCGACGCAGTCGACCGGCTCGGCGTCGGCCACGAGCTCGTCCCAGGTCATCTCCTCCCACTCGGTGTCGCGGACACCGACCTGCGCCGGGGCCTGCTCGCGCTGCAGGACGATGACCGACTCGGGCTTGTGGCTGCTGCGGTCGAGGGCGCCGTCGAGCATCGGCTTGTACTCCACGACCCGGCTCGGCTCGATGCCGCACGAGGCCGAGACGACGACCTTGGGCTGCGCGTCCTCGAGCCGGGCGGCGAGCTCGGCGGGCGCGAAGCCGCCGAAGACGACGGAGTGGATCGCGCCGAGGCGGGCGCAGGCGAGCATCGCGACGACGGCCTCGGGGACCATCGGCATGTAGACGACGACCCGGTCGCCCTTCTCGACGCCGAGCGAGGCGAGGGCGCCGGCGAAGCGCGCGACCCGGTCGAGGAGCTCGGCGTAGGTGAACGTGGCGGTCGTGCCGGTGACGGGGGAGTCGTAGTGGAGGGCGGGCTGGTCGCCGCGGCCGTCGCGGACGTGCCGGTCGAGCGCGTTGAAGCAGGTGTTGAGCCGGCCGCCGCGGAACCAGCGGTAGAACGGCGGGTTGCTGTCGTCGAGGACGGTCGTCGGCGGGGTGCTCCACTCGACGGCCCGCGCGGCCTCGCTCCAGAACGCGGTGGGGTCGGAGATCGAGCGCTCGTGGGCCGCTCGGTAGGCGCCGTTGCTCATGGGGTCATCCTCGGCCCGTCGTGCGGCGGCCGTCCACGGAACGTGACGCACCAGTCCGTGGACGGCCGGGACGCGGCGACGAGCGGGCGGGGGAGCAGCGCCGGGCGGGGTCGCCGCTGTTCGACACAGGGGTTCGTCCACGAGACCCCGGTTCGGAGCCGGGGTCTCGTGGACATTTCGGGGTGACCCCGAAAAGGTGGGGCGGGTGGGGCGGCGGTCAGCCCCAGGCCTCGGCGCGGGTGAGGCAGAACGGGTGCCCGCTCGGGTCGAGGACGACGCGCCAGGTCTCGCCCGGCTGCTCGTCGGGCAGGGTGCCGCCGAGCCCGACGACCTCCTGCGCCGCGGCGTCGAGGTCGTCGACGGCGAGGTCGAAGTGGAACTGCTTGCTGCCGTGCTCGTTCGGCCAGCCCGGCGCCTCGTACCCCTCGACGAGGCCGAAGCCCAGCGCGAGACCGTCCGGGCTCGTGAGCATCCCGTACTCGTCCTGCTCGTGCGCGACCTCCCAGCCGAGCACCGCGTGCCAGAAGGCGACGTCGCGGCGCACGTCGGAGCTGTCGAGCGAGACCATCTTGAGGGCGGCGGTGGCCATGGAGGAGTCCTCTCGTCGGGGTCGGTGCCGCCCAGCATGCCTAGGCTGGCGCCGTGCCGGATAGGACGAACGCGACGGCGACGACCGGCGGGGTGCTGCGCCCGGACGAGCTCGCGCGTCACCTCGCGCTCGCGCGGCGACCGGCGGGTGACGCCGTCGCGCCGTGGGTCGAGAACCACTGGCGCCTCGCCTGGGACCTGCCGCCCGGGCGGTCCTACGTCAGCGAGGTGCTGCCCCACCCGACCTGCTCGCTGACGGTCGAGGTCACCACCCACCCGCGTCCCGGGGTGCCGCCGGGGGAGTCCGTCGTCGTGACGGGCGTCAGCACCCGTCGCTTCGACGTCGAGCTGCGCGGTCGCGGCCGGGTGCTCGGGGTGCGCTTCCGGCCCGGTGGCCTCACCGCGCTGACCGGGCTCGACGCCGCGGCGTGGGCGGACCGGACGGTCGCCGCCCGCTCCGTCCTGCCCGCCCCGTTGGTCGACCGCCTCGCCGACCCCGCGCTCGCCGACGACCCCGACGCCTGGGAGGCGGCGGCCGAGGAGGTCCTCGCGGCCCTCGACCCCGGCCCCGACGAGCGGTACGACGAGGTGCTCGCGGTCGTCGGCACGATGCTCGCGGACCCGGCGCTGCTCACCGTCGGCGAGGTCGCGCAGCGGCACGGGTGCAGCACCCGTCGGCTGCAGCGGCTCTTCGCGCACTACGTGGGCGCCGGGCCGAAGTGGGTGCTCGCGCGCTACCGGATGCACGACGTCGTGGACGCGCTCGACGCCGGCTACGACGGCACGCTCACCGACCTCGCGGTGCGCCACGGCTGGTACGACCAGGCGCACTTCACGCGCGACTTCACGGCGCTCGTCGGGGTCACCCCCGGGCGCTACCGGGGCCGGCGCTCCTGAACGTCGGACGTCCTTCCCGTTGCCGGATCCCCGATGTGTGACTAAGTTTCACCGCGTCCCACAATGACGTGAACAAGTTACGCACCGGAGGTTCCCCGTGCCCTCGACGCCCACCCGCCGCACCGCCCTCACCGCCTCGATGGCGCTCGCGCTCGCCGGCGCGGCGGCGCCCGCCGCCTCGGCGGGCGGCCACCGCCCCGGCCACCCGCGCCCCGGTCACCACCACGGCTGGGTCACCTCGACGATGGCGCGGATGACGCTGCGCGAGAAGGTTGGCCAGCTCTTCGTGCAGCAGGTCTACGGCAGCGTCGCCGACGCGCCCGACGAGCGCAACGTGCCGCTCTACGGCGTCGCGAAGCCCTCCGAGGTCGTCCAGAAGTACATGCTCGGCGGCGTCATCTACTTCGCGTGGACCGACAGCGTCAAGGACCCCGACCAGATCACCGCCCTGAGCAACGGGCTCCAGAAGGCCGCGCTCACCCGCCGCACGAAGGCCCGCGTGCCGCTGACCATCGGCGTCGACCAGGAGCAGGGCGTCGTCACCCGCATCGGCCCGCCGGCCACCCAGTTCCCTGGCTCGATGGCCCTCGGCGCCGGCCGCAGCACGAAGGACGCGCGCACCGCTGCCGCCATCACCGGCCAGGAGCTGCGGGCGATGGGCATCACGACCAACTTCGCCCCCGACGCCGACACCAACGTCAACCCGCTCAACCCGGTCATCGGCACCCGCTCGTTCTCGTCCGACCCGTCGCTCGCCGCCGACATGGTGGCCGCGCAGGTCACGGGCTACCAGCGCGACGGCGGCGTCATGTCGGCCGCCAAGCACTTCCCGGGCCACGGCGACACCGCCACCGACAGCCACGTCGCCTTCCCGGTCATCACCCACACCCGGCAGCAGTGGGAGGAGATCGACGCGCCGCCGTTCGAGGCCGCGATCGCCGCCGGCATCGACATGGTGATGACCGCGCACCTCTCCTTCCCGGCCCTGGACGACAGCGGCGACCCCGCGACGCTCAGCCGGCCGATCCTCACCGGCCTCCTGCGCGAGCGGCTCGGCTTCGAGGGCGTCATCGTCACCGACTCCCTCGAGATGCAGGGCGTGCGCGACAAGTACGGGGACGAGGAGGTGGCGGTGCGAGCGCTCGAGGCGGGCGTCGACCAGCTGCTCATGAGCCCCGCCCTTCCCCAGGCCTTCGAGGCGGTCGTCGCCGCCGTCGAGTCCGGCCGGATCAGCCGCCGCGACCTCGACGCCAAGGTCCGTCGCGTCCTCACCCTCAAGGCCGAGCGCGGCGTGGTCGAGCGTCCGTGGGCCGACCCGCGCCGGGTCGACCGCGTCGTCGGCACGCCGGAGCACCTCGTGGCCGCGGCAGCGGTGACGAACCGGACGACCACGCTCGTCCGCAACGACGACGGCGTCCTCCCGATGGCCGTGCGCGGCAAGGACCTCCTCGTCACCGGCTACGGCGAGACGACCACCCGCACCCTCGCTGCCGGCCTCGACGCGCAGGGTGCGACGAGCACCGTGCTCGTCACCGGCAGCGCGCCGACCGACGCCCAGGTGGCCGCGGCCGCTGCCGCCGCGGCCGGGCGCGACGCCGTCGTCGTCACGACGATGAAGGCCTGGGACACGGCCGTCACCGACAAGAACCGGGGGCAGCAGAAGCTCGTCGCCGCCCTGCGCGCCACCGGCGTCCCGGTCGTCGTCGTCGCCACCCGCGACCCCTACGACATCGCCTACCTCGGCGACGCCGAGACCTACCTCGCGACGTACAGCTACAGCCCGGTGGCGCTCGAGGCAGCGGCCCGCGTCATCGCCGGCGCCGTCGCCCCCACGGGGAAGCTGCCGGTCGACGTCCCCGTCGCCGGTGACCCCTCCACCGTCCTCTATCCCTTCGGCCACGGCCTCGGCTACTGAGCCGACCCGCCCCCTCGATCAGGAGCAGACCCATGACCTCCCTGGACCGCCGCAGCCTCTTCGCGGCCACCGCCGTCACCGCCGCCGCCACCGCGGTCGGCGCCCCCGCCGCCCACGCCTCCGGCCGACCCGGCCACGGGCGCGGCGTCACCACCGGCGCCGACCGTGCCGCCGCCGACCGCTGGTCGGTCCTGCGCGGCCGGAAGGTCGGCGTCGTCACCAACCCGACCGGCATCCTCGCGAACCTGCGCAGCGTCGTCGACGAGATGCACGAGTCGGGCCGGGTCGACCTGCGCGCCGTCTTCGGGCCGGAGCACGGCTTCCGCGGCACGGCGCAGGCCGGCGACGCCGAGGAGACGCACACCGACCCGCGCACCGGCGTCACCGTCTACGACGCCTACGGCGCCGGGGCCGACTCGCTCTCGGCGATGGTCCGCGAGGCCGGCGTCGACACCGTCGTCTTCGACATCCAGGACGTCGGCGCGCGCTTCTACACCTACATCTGGACGATGTACACGGCGATGCGGGCCGCGGTCCGCACCGGCTGCTCGTTCGTCGTCCTCGACCGGCCCAACCCGATCGGCGGCACCGCCCGCGGCCCGATGATGACGACCGCGTTCACGACCGGCGTCGGCGCCAAGGAGATCGTCCAGGTCCACGGGATGACCGTCGGCGAGCTCGCGCGCTTCTTCGACGGTGAGTTCCTCGAGGGCGACGAGGGGAAGCGGCTCGGCGGCGCGCTCGAGGTCGTCGAGGTCTCCGGCTGGCGCCGCGACACCCTCTTCGCCGACACCGGCCTGCCCTGGGTCATGCCGAGCCCGAACATGCCGACTCCCGACACCGCGCTGGTCTATCCCGGCACGTGCCTCTTCGAGGGCACCAACCTCTCCGAGGGCCGCGGCACGACCCGGCCGTTCGAGCTCGTCGGCGCCCCGTTCGTCGACCACCGCTGGGCCGAGCGCCTCGAGTCGCGCCGGGTCCCGGGCGTGGACTTCCGGGAGGCGTACTTCAACCCGATCCAGAGCAAGCACGTCGGCGTCGTCTGCGGTGGCGTGCAGGTGCACGTCACCGACCCCGAGCGGCTCGACGGGCCGCGGCTCGGCGCCGAGATGCTCGTCGCGGCGAAGGCGCTCTACCCCGAGTTCGCCTGGCGCAAGGACTCCTACGACCCGCAGCGCCCCTACTGGGTCGACAAGCTGACCGGCTCCCCGCGCCTGCGCGAGATGGTGGACGCGGGGGCCTCCGCCGACGCGGTCGTCGCCGCCTGGCGCTCCGAGCTCGCCGCCTTCGAGCGCCGGCGCCGGCCGTACCTCCTCTACCGCGGGGGCCGCGCGTGAGCCGCCGCGGCTGGGGCGCCGTCGCGGTGGCCGGCGTGCTCGCCGCCACCGTGGCGACGGCGGGCCCGGTGTCCGCCAACGACTTCGACCGACCCGAGAAGGGGTTCATGCCCGCCAACACCGTCCTGCGCGACCGCGCCCCCGAGCGCGTCGGCCTCGACCCGGCGCCCATCGCCGAGGCCGAGCGGCTCATCGAGTCGCACGAGGAGGCCCCCGCCGCGGGTGGCCACCCGATGTACGCCGGCGCCGTCGGCGTCATGGGCCACGACGGCGCGGTCGTCGCGCGCCACGCGAGCGGGTGGGCCTCGCGGTGGAAGGACGCCACCACCGAGCTCCCGCGCGAGCAGTGGGAGCCGATGCGCGACGACACGGTCTTCGACCTCGCGTCGGTGAGCAAGCTCTTCACCTCGATCGCCACCGTCCAGCTCGTCGAGGACGGCACCGTCGACCTCGAGGTGCCCGTCGCGACCTACCTGCCCGAGTTCGGCGTCAACGGCAAGCAGGACGTCACCGTGCGGATGCTCCTGACCCACACCTCGGGCTTCACCTCGTGGCTGCCGCTGTGGTCGAAGTACCCGGACGTGCCCTCGCGGATCAAGGCCGTCATGGACCAGCCGCCCACCAACGCGCCGGGCTCCACCTACCTCTACAGCGACCTCAACCTCATCACCCTCGGCGTGATGGTCGAGCGCCTCTCGGGCAAGCCCCTCGACCGGTTCGTCCACGACCGCATCACCGCCCCGCTCGGGATGCGCGACACGGGCTACAACCCGACCGACCGCGACCGCACGGCGGCGACCGAGTACCAGACCGCACCGCCGCGCGGGATGGTCCGCGGCGAGGTGCACGACGAGAACGCCTGGTCCCTCGGCGGCGTCGCCGGCCACGCCGGCGTCTTCTCGACGGCCGACGACCTCGCCGTGCTCTCCCAGGCGCTGCTCAACGGCGGCACCTACCGGGGCCACCGCATCCTCGACCGCCGCAGCGTCGAGATGCTCATCACCAACTTCACCGAGGACTTCCCCGGTGACGCGCACGGACTCGGCTTCGAGCTCGACCAGCGCTGGTACATGGACGCCCTCTCCGGGCCGCGGACCGCCGGGCACACCGGCTACACCGGCACCTCGATCGTCATCGACTTCGACAGCCGGTCCTTCGCGATCCTCCTGACCAACCGCGTCCACCCGTCGCGGGAGTGGGGGAGCAACAACACCGCCCGGCAGGAGTGGGCCCGCGGTCTCGCGCTCGCGATGCCCGTCGACCCCCGCCACGGCCGGACGGCCTGGGCCGCCGGTGGCACGAACGCGACGACGGCCACGCTCACCGCGCCCGTCGACGTGCCGCGCGGCGGGGCGCGCCTCGGCTTCGACCTCTTCGTCGACACCGAGGACACCGACGTCCTCACCCTCGAGACCTCGTCCGACGACGGCGCGACGTGGGCGCCCCTGCCGTTCGCGCTGCGCGACCGCGGGCCGGCGCAGCAGACCGACGGGACCGTCTCGGGCGAGCACGGGCGGCGCTGGATGCAGGCGCGCGCCGAGCTGCCGCAGGGCGACCTGCTGCTGCGCTGGCGGATGACGACCGACGCCGTCTACCTCGGCCGCGGTGTGCTCGTGGACGGCGTGCGGGCCACCGCGGGTCACCGGGTGCTCCTCGACGGCGAGCGCCGTCCCGGCGTGTTCGACCCCCGCGGGTGGAGCGTCGTGCAGCGCGCGTCCTAGGTTGTGCGCATGGCCACCCAGCCCACCGACGGCGCACCGTCCCTCCTCGTCCGGCTCCGCGGCGTCCGGCCCTCGCTCTCACCGGCCGAGGACCGCGTCGCGGAGCAGGTGCTCGCCGACCCACGGGCGGCCGCCGGGCTCACCATCAGCGAGCTCGCGGTGGCCGCCTCGACGTCGGAGACGACGGTGCTGCGCTTCTGCAAGCGCCTCGGCCTGCGCGGCTACCCCCAGCTGCGCCTCGCGCTGGCCGAGGCCTCGACCGGTGGACGCCCGACGGCGCCGACGAGCGACATCAGCGCCGACGACACCGTCGACGACGTCATCGCCAAGGTCGCCTACGCCGACGCCAGCGCGGTCGAGGAGACCGCGCAGACCATCGACCGCGAGGCCCTCGCCGCGACGGCCGAGGCGATCTCGCGGGCCGGCCGGGTCGACGTCTACGGCATCGGGGCCAGTGCGCTCGTCGCGATGGACCTCCAGCAGAAGCTGCACCGGATCGGCACGGTCGTCTTCGCGTGGAACGACCCCCACATCGCGCTGACGAGCGCGACGCTGCTCGGCCCGGGCGACGTCGCCATCGGGATCTCGCACTCCGGCACGACGACCGAGACGGTGGAGGCGCTCGAGCTGGCCCGCAGCCGGGGTGCCACGACCGTGGCGGTCACCAACTTCCCGGTGTCGCGCCTGGCCGAGGGGGCCGACCAGGTCCTCGCGACGGCCGCGCGCGAGTCGAGCCTGCGCTCGGGCGCGACGGCCAGCCGGATCGCGGCGCTCACCGTCGTCGACTGCCTCTACATCGCCGTCGCCCAGCACGACCTCGCCCGCGCGCAGGACGCCGTCGAGCAGACCCGTCGGGCGGTCGCGGGGCACCACGTCCGCTACTGAGGACGTAACTTGTTCACACCATTGACGCCGGGTGCGTAGGAAAGTAACATCGCCGCCGTGATCACCGAGGCGACCGTCCTGGCCCCCACCGAGGAGCGTCACCCCGGCACCGTCGGCATCGACGCCCTGGGCACCCTCGAGGTGCTGCGGCTGCTCAACGCCGAGGACGCCCGGGTCGCGCCCGCGGTGGCCGAGGTGCTGCCGCAGCTCGCCGCCCTCGTCGACGCCGCCGTGGCGGCGGTGCGGGCCGGCGGCACGGTGCACTACGTCGGCGCCGGCACCTCGGGGCGGCTCGCGGTCCTCGACGCCGCCGAGCTGCTGCCGACCTTCAACGCCCCGCCCGGGCTCGTCGTCGCCCACCACGCCGGAGGCCCGGCGGCCCTGCTGCGCGCCGTCGAGAACGTCGAGGACGACGCCGACCAGGGCGCCGCCGACCTCGACGACGTCGCCGCCGGGGACGTCGTTGTCGGACTCACCGCGTCCGGCCGCACGCCGTACGTCGCCGGGGCCCTCCGGCTCGCCCGCGAGCGGGGCGCCGTCACCGCGCTCGTCACCGCGAACCCGTCGCCGGAGCTCGGCCCGCTCGCCGACCACTGCCTCGCGGTCGACACCGGCCCGGAGGTCATCACCGGCTCGACGCGCCTCAAGGCCGGCACCGCCCAGAAGCTCGTCCTCAACGCGTTCTCGACCGCCGTGATGATCCGGCTCGGGCGCACGTGGTCCAACCTCATGGTCGACGTCGTCGCGACGAACGCGAAGCTGCGGGGGCGCGTCGTGCGCATCCTGCGCGAGGCCACGGGGGCGGGCGACGACGAGGCCCGCGGCGCCCTCGAGGCCTGCGACGGCGAGCTGAAGCCCGCCCTCGTCGCCCTCCTCGCCGGCGTCGACGCCGCGACCGCCCGGCGCGCCCTCGCGGCCGCCGAGGGATCGGTCGCGCACGCCCTCGCCGCCCTCCCCGTCCCGGGCCCCGTGCCCGCCCCGGGCACCCCGTCCGCCATCACCGACAGCAGCACCCCGCGGCCCCCGGCCCACGTCCCGACAGGAGACCCCGCATGACCTTCCGTTCCCGCAGGACCGGCACCGCCCTCGTGGTGGGCGCCGGCCTCCTCGCCCTCGCGGCGTGCGCGCCCTCGTCGTCCTCGGGCGACGGTGGCGCCGACGGTGACTCGACGACGCTGACCGTGTGGTCCTGGCGCGTCGAGGACAAGGCCGCGTACGAGAAGATCTTCGACGCCTACGAGGCGAAGAACCCGGGCGTGACCGTCGACTTCAAGCCGTTCAAGGCGACCGAGTACAACAAGATCCTCGCGACCGGCCTCGCCGGCTCCGACGGCCCGGACGTGCCGCAGGTCCGCTCCTACGGTGGCCTCCAGACGACCGTCGCCTCCGGCTCGCTGGTGCCGCTCGACGACGCGGTCGACCTCTCGGCGTGGGACGAGAACATCGTCGCCGGCGCCAAGGGCAAGGAGGACGGCAAGCTCTACTCGGTGCCGCTCGCCCGCCAGGCCACGGTCCTCTTCTATGACAAGAAGATGTTCGCGGACAACGGGATCCAGGTCCCCACCACCTGGGACCAGTTCATGTCGGTCAACGACACGCTGCTCGGCAAGGGCATCACCCCGCTCGCCGTCGGCGCCAAGGACGACTGGACCCTCCCGATCGTCCACGAGGTCCTCGGCGCGAGCCGCTTCGGCGGGGCCGCGTTCCAGAAGTCGGTCCAGTCCGGCGAGAAGGACTTCACCGACCCCGACTTCGTCGCCTCGGTCGACGTGCTCAAGGACCTCGAGAAGTACATGCCGAAGAGCGTCACCGGTGTCGCCGTCACCGACGCGATGACGTTGTTCTCCTCCGGCAAGGCCGCGATGTACCCCGGCGGCTCCTACGATCTCGCCGCGCTGCAGACCGCCAACCCCGAGATGGACCTCGGTGTCTTCCAGGTGCCCCCGGCGCCGGGCGCCCCGAGCGGCTCGGAGGCGACGACCGCGGGCTGGGCCGACGGCAACTTCGCCGTCAACGCCAAGTCGCCGCGCAAGGAGGCCGCCACGAAGCTCGTCCAGTGGATGGCCACGCCGGAGTTCGGCCAGATGGTCGCCGACGACATCAAGCAGATCTCGGCCGTCCCCGGGGTCACCTACTCCGACCCGGTCCTCAAGGACGTCGCCGCGAACCTCGACGCGAACGGCTCGCCGTACCTGCTGCTCACCGACTTCCGGTACGGCTCGCCCTCGGGCACCGACCTGCTCGGCAAGGGCACCCAGGAGCTGTTCCTCGGCAGCAAGGACGCCAAGACGGTGAGCACCGAGCTCAACGAGGGCGTCATGACCTGGTTCGAGCCGACGAGCTGAGCCACCCGACCCCGGCCCCGGCGACCGGCGCGTGCACCGCGTCGGTCGCCGGGCGAGCCGGTCGGCCACCCCACCCCGACCTCCACCCCGGAAGACCATGAACCGACGCACCGGACTGCTCTTCGTCACCCCGGCCCTCGCCCTGTTCGGGGTCTTCGTCCTCTACCCGATGGTCACCTCGTTCTCCTACGCCTTCTACGGCTGGGCGGGCACGGCGCGCCAGGGCTTCGTCGGCCTCGAGAACTTCACGGCGCTGTTCACCCGCGCCCCCTTCACCACCGACCTGCCGCGCGCCCTGTGGCACAACGTCCTCTTCTTCGTCGGGACGATGCTCGTGCAGAACACGATCGGCCTCACGGTCGCCTTCCTCCTGCACCGCCGGGCCCGCACCCGTCGCGCGCTCCAGACGCTCTACGCGATGCCCTACCTCGTGAGCCCGATCGTCATCGGCTACCTCTGGACGCTGCTGCTCTCGCCGACCTTCGGGCCGGTCAACACGCTGCTGACCAAGGTCGGCCTCGAGTCGTGGGCCCTGCCCTGGCTCGGCGACCCCGACACCGCGCTGTGGGTCGTCATCCTCGTGAGCGTCTGGCAGTGGATCGGCTTCCCCGTGCTGCTCTACGGGGCGGCGCTCGGCGGCGTGCCCGACGAGCTGACCGAGGCCGCGCGCGTCGACGGCGCCTCCAACGGGCAGGCGTTCCGCCGGGTCGTCCTCCCGCTCCTCGTCCCGGCCATCGGCACGGTGAGCGTCCTGACGTTCATCTTCGCGATGGAGGCGTTCGCGCTGCCGTACGCCTTCGGCGGCTCGACCGGCAACCCGGCCGGGTCGACCGACTTCCTCTCGCTCCTCTTCTACCGCACCGCGTTCGACTCCGGCTCGACCGACGCCATCGGCACCTCGTCGGCCCTCGCGACGCTGCTCTTCCTCCTCATCTTCGGAGGGGCGTTCGGCGCCACCGCGGTCCTGCGCCGCCACGAGAAGGGAATCACCGGATGAGCGTCGTCCCCGCCGGCATCGGTGCCGCCGACGAGCGCACCGACGTGACGAGCACCCCCGACGGCGTCCTCGCCCCGAAGGGCCCGTCCGGGCGTCGGGGGACCCGCGGCCGGCAGAAGCCGGTCGGCGGCCGCACGGCGAGCGTGCTGCTGTGGGTCTACGCCGCGTTCGCGCTCGTCCCGCTGCTGCTCATGCTCAGCAGCTCCTTCCGCAGCAACGGCGACCTCATCTCCGACCCGCTCGGCGCGCCCTGGCCTCTGTCGTTCGACGCGTACCGGGAGGCCTGGACCGCAGGCAACTTCGCCACGTACTTCGGCAACAGCCTGCTCGTGACGCTCGGCGCGGTGCTGCTGTCGACGACCGTCTCGACGATGGCGGCGTACGCGCTCGCCCGGGGCCGCTCGCGCATCTTCCGGTGGCTCGAGTCGCTCTTCCTGTCGGGTCTCATGCTCCCGATCCACCTCGCGATCCTGCCGATCTTCTACCTCTTCGACGGCGCGGGGCTCATCGACTCCAGGCTGGGGCTCGCGCTGATGTACGGCGCCTCGGGCGTCCCGTTCTCGATCTTCGTGCTCACGACGTTCTTCCGGCAGCTGCCGGCCGAGCTCGAGGAGGCCGCGACGCTCGACGGCGCCACCGCGTGGCAGACCTTCTGGCGGATCATGGTGCCGCTCGTGCGCCCGGCGGTCGCGACCGTCGCGGTCTTCCGGTTCGTCCCCATCTGGAACGACTTCCTCTTCCCCCTCGTCCTCCTGCGCACGCAGGACAAGTACACGCTGCCGGTCGGCCTCACGACGTTCTTCGGCGAGAACGCAACGAACTACGCGGCCGTCTTCGCGGGGCTCGTCATCACGACCATCCCGCTCATCGTGCTCTTCCTCGTCGCCACCAAGCAGATCGTCGCCGGGTTGACGGCGGGCATGGCCAAGTGATCGGCTCACGGCCGTGAGCACGGTCGTGGCGGTCGACGTCGGGGGGAGCGGGCTGCGGCTCGTCGTGCGCCGCGACGGCGTCGACGGGGAGCGGCGGCAGGCCGCCGGGGCGCGGGTCGGCGCCGGTGGCCTCGACGTCGCCGCGCTGGCCGCCGACGCCCGGGTGCTCCTCGACGCCGAGGGGGTCGACGCCCCGGAGGCCGTCTGCTGGTCGACGCGCGGGCTGCTCTTCCTCGCCGACCCGGCCGAGGTGCTGCGCGCGGTCGCGGCCGCCCTGCGCGCCCGGCGGACGGCCGTCGTCAGCGACGCGGTCGCGAGCCTCGTCGGCGCCCTCGGCGAGGTCGTGCCCGGTGCGGTCGTCGCGGCCGGGACCGGGGCCGTGGCCTTCGGTTCGGACTTCTCGGCGCACTGGACGCGGGTCGACGGCTGGGGCCACGTCCTCGGCGACCGCGGGTCGGCGGCCTGGGTGGGGATGGAGGGCCTGCGCGCCGCGCTGCGGTCGCGGGACGGCGTGGGTGGTGGCTCGCCCGGGCTGCTCGCCGCCGCGGAGGACCTGCTCGGGCCGTGCCAGGGATGGCCGCGTCGGGTCATGACCGCTGCCGACGCACCCGAGGCCCTCGCCTCCGTGGCCCCGCTCGTGACCGCGGCCGCCGGCGCGGGTGACGTCGTCGCCGCCGGGGTCTGCGTCGCCGCCGGGCACGCGCTCGGGGAGTCGCTGCTCGCCGCCGCCGCCGGGCTCGCGCGGCCGCGGCTCGTCGCGACGGGCGGGCTGCTGTCGGCCCCCGCGGTGCGGCGCGAGGTCGAGGCCGTCGTGGCCGCCGCCGGTGCGCGGGTCGAGACGGCCTCCGGGGGCGCGCTCGACGGCGCGCTCGTCCTCGCCGCGCGGCTCGACGCGGACGGTGGGCTGCCGCGGCATCCGCAGTACGTGCACCTCGCCGGCGCCTGACAGACTCTCGCGCCATGGAGATCCCGCAGCACTGGGTCCGGGTCGAGGGCTTCAGCCCCCACCTCGGGCGGTCCGGCGCGCCGCTGACGGTGTGGGGCTGGTCGGCCGAGTCCGACGCGGACGCCGAGCGGGTGGGCCGCGAGCGGCTCGCCGAGCTCCTCGAGCGGGTCGCGCGCGAGGGGCGCCTGCCCGAGACGCGCGGCTACTACCCGCGCACGCCACTGCGCGAGCCCGTCCTCGAGGAGGTCCGCGCCGACGACGGCCGGCTCATCGGGGTCGTCACCCGCAACCGGATGGGCTGCGAGGTCCTCTGCACCGACCTGCTCCTCATCGCCGACGTCGACTGCCCCGAGCTCGCCGACGAGCGCCCGGCCGCCCGGCGTCGCTCGACGCAGTCGACGGCGGGCGACCGGGGCCGCGGGGTCGGGGGTTTCCTGCGGCGGCTCGTGCTCGGCCGCCCGGACCCCACCCCGATGGAGCCCTCCGGCGAGGACGCGGCCGGGCTCGACGGCCCCGAGCCGGTCGCCGGGCCGGCGGGGAGCGCGTCGTCGTCCTCCGGCGCGTCGGGGTACGAGGCCTACCCCGACCCGCCCGGCGAGGAGGGCCGCGTCGTCACCGCCACCGGTCCGGGCGGGCCGTCGGTGGCCGACTGCCTGGCCGCCGAGAACGCGTGGGAGTTCGGGCGCCGCCATCCCGGGCTCGGGGTGCGGGTCTACCGGACGGCGGCCGGGCTGCGCGTCGTCGTCACCGGCGCCGGGCTGGCGCCGCAGTCGCCCGAGGCCCGGGCGCTGCTGATGGAGCTCGAGTCGGACCCGTTGTACGTCGAGCTCTGCGCGACGCACGCCAGCTACCGGGCCCGCCTGACCCCCAAGCCGTTCCGCATCGGGCAGGCCGCGCTGACCGTGCCCTGGCCGTGCCGCGACGACGCCGAGGAGCGCCGGTACCTGCGCTGGGTCGACACCTACGAGGCCGCGGTCGGCGAGTACGCGGTGTGCCGCCTGGTCAGCGCGTCGGGGCCGGTGCCGGGGCCGGACGAGCAGCGCCTCGTCGAGCTGCACGACGAGCGCACCGGGGTCGCGGAGCGCCTGCCCCTCGCCTGACCGGTCGAGGTGGAGCTCGACCCCCTCGCGGTCGGGTTTCACCTCGACGCGGGGATGCGCCGGCGGGTCGAGGTGACAAGAGACCCTCTGGCGGTCGGATTTCACCTCGACCGGGGGAGAGCAACGAGGAACCCCCCGGTCGCGAGCGACCGGGGGGTTCCTGGTGGCGGAGGATGGGGGATTTGAACCCCCGAGGGTTTTATCCCAACACGATTTCCAATCGTGCGCACTAGGCCACTATGCGAATCCTCCGCCGAGGAGGCTACCCGAGGGCAGGGGTGCACCAGAAATCGGGGCTGCGCACACCCGCAGGAGCGGTCGACAGCCGGCGGCGGCGCTGCCATCATCCGGGCATGGACGAGGGGGCGAAGGTCGCGACGCGGTCACCACGGGGCGCCTGGACACCGCCCGACGACGGGTCACCGCGCCCGCCCCGCCGCAGCGACCGGGTGTACGGGGCGGTCCTCGTGCTGCTGTGGGCGGCGTGCCTCGTGAGCACCGCGATGGTCACGACGAGCCTGGTCACTCCCGACCGACTGCGTGACGACGTCGCGGCCGGGCGGGTTCTCGACTGGCGCGTCGTCGCCGTCACCGGTTCCTACCGCGACCTGCCCTGGGCGAGCGAACCGATGCTCAACGTGCCGGGTGCCCGGCTCGACGGCACCCCGGACCCCGACAGCCCCTCCGTCCCGGGAGCGCGCACGGTGCAGTACACCGTCGACTCGGTGCTGTCGCCGACCCGGGTCGTCGACCCCTCGACCACCCTGGACACCGAGGGCGAGGCGCTCACGGCCCTACGGACGGCCGGGATCCCCGCGGCAGCCGGGCGGGTCGAGCCACCCGAGACACCGGGGGTCAGCACCGACGTGCCGGTGCTCCTGGGCGCGGCGCTCTTCGCGTTCACCCTCGTGGCGGTCGTCGTCGGGCCCCGGCCCACACGCGGGACCCGCTGGTTCTGGGGCTGGCTGCTCTTCCTCCCCCTCGGCCTCGGGATGCTCTTCTTCGCTGTCCTCGAGCTGCTGCGGCCCGGCCCCGCCATCGCGGCAGGGCAGCGCCCACGCCGGGGCGGAGGGACCGGGCTGCTGCTCGGGGTGGCGGGGGGCCTGCTCGTGACCGGGCTCCTCACGGCGCTGGCCGACGCCACCCACTGGCTCTGGGTCGTGCGGCCGTGAGCGCGCAGACCACCCCCGGGTCACCCGGGGTGCCGGAGCTCGCCCGGCGCGTGCTGCTCCCGCGACGTCCGTCACCGCAGGTGCTGCGCCTCGCCGCCGGGCTGCTCGTCCTCGTCGCCACGACGGCCTGGTCGGTCCTCGCGTGGGCTGGCGCCGTCCGGACCGTGGACGTCGACCGGCTGCAGCTCGACCTCGCGCAGGGGCGCGTCGTGGCCGCGACCCTCGTCGAGGACGTCCGGGAGGACGGCGGCGGCTTCGGGTCGCGCCTCTGGGACTCGACGACGTGGACGGTCCACGGCGACGGCGCACCGGACGGCGGCGGCACCGCCCTGGTCTACCGCACGACCGACCTCGTCGGCCCGCTGCGGCTCGTCGACGTCCGGGCGACGCCCGGCCCCGAGGCGCTCCTCGCCGAGGTGCGCTCCAGGACGGGCGGGGTCTCCTCGCAGGTCGGCGACCCCGACCCGGTGCGGGGCGTCCTCCCGGCGCTCGTCGCGCTCGGGGTGCTCGGGCTCGTCGTCGCCGGTCCGCCGCCGCGCTGGGGGACCCGGTGGTTCTGGTTCTGGGTGTGCGGCGCGGCCGTGCCGCTCGGGGTCTGGGCCTTCGCCGTCCTCGAGCTCGTGACGCGACGGCGCCAGCACCCCGAGGGTCTGCGCCGGCTCGGCGGCTGGGCGGGCTTCGGCCTCGGGTTCGTGCTCTCGGTGGGGGTCGCGCTCGCCGGAGCGGGCGTGCGGCGCCTCCTCGGGGCCGGGGTGCCCTTCTAGCCGCTCAGGCGCCGGCGCGTCCTCCGGGCGGGCCGACGACGAGCAGCGCGGCCGTCGCCACGAGCACGAGCGCCCCGCCGACCACCGCGGCGAGGACCGGCCGTGACAGCGCCCGGGCGAGCACGCGCTCGAGCACGTGCGCCGGACGGTCGCCACCGGGGGCGAGCCGCCACGACGTCGCGAGGCGGCCGCTGCGCTCCACGCGCCGCTCGACCCAGAGGGTCGCGAACGGCGGCAGCGCCGCGACGAGCGCGAGGGCGGTCATCCGGCGCGACCAGCGCTGGTCGAGGGCGACGACGACCGTGACGAGCACGTACGCGAGGAACACGACGCCGTGGACGAGCCCGAAGACGGCGACGCCGAGCTCGGTCGTCCGGGTGACGTACTTGAGCACCATGCCGAGCAGCAGCAGGCCCCAGGTGACGGCCTCGGTGCGGGCGAGCGCGGGGTACAGGGTCGCGGGGGTCATGTCGTCCTCGGGTCGTGGCGGGGGCGCCACCATCCTCCGTGACGATGCTGGGAGCGCTGCGACCGGGGCGGCCGACGACGCGCCGCAGGGCGGGTCGCGACGACGACCCGCCCTGCGATGGAGGGTGGCTCAGCCCTTCCAGGAGCCGCGCCAGTGCTTCTTCCCGTCGTAGATCTGCACGATCGTGCCGGGCGCCGGCGGGTCCTCGTTGCCGAGCGTCGCGGCCCACAGCGAGCCGTTGCGGCCCGACTCGACGGCCACGACCCCGGGCAGGTCGAGGTAGGGCCGGACCTTCCCGTGGCGGACCACCGAGATGCGTCCGGCGAAGAGCTCGGCGACGTAGATCTCGCCGTGCGACCCGAGCGCGAGGTTGGTCGCGCCGAGGAGGCCGCGCGCGACGAGGCACACCTCGCCGGTGCGCGGGTCGACGCGGTAGACCGAGCCCCGCGCGCCGAGGACCGGCGACTCCGGGCCGCCCGGCAGGGTCGTCACGTAGAGCATCCCGTCCCGGCCGACCTCGACGTCGGTCGGCACCGACTCGAACCGGTACGTCACGCCGACGACGCAGTCGGGCAGGCCGAGCGCGGCGGTCATCTCGGCCGTGAAGGTCGTCGGCTGCGCCGGGAGCACGGCGAGGGTGCGGATGCGCCCGCTGTTCGTCACCGTGAACAGGGCGTTGGCGCCGGCGTCGGCGACCACCCAGCCGCTGCGGGTCGCGGCGACCGAGTAGGCGTGCGAGTCGACGCCGCCGGTGTAGGACACCGGGAATTGCGCCGCCGTGAAGGCGTCGGTGACGCACTGGCTCGGGTTGCGCACCCCGTAGTGGATGCGCGAGTCGGGGTTCTTCGCGACCTCGAAGGCGTGGGTGTCGGCGTACGTCGTCCGGCCGCGGGCGTCCCGGATGGTCAGGCCGCTCTCGGAGTTCTCGAACGTCGAGAAGTCGGTGACCGTCGTCGTCCACGCGATCCGCTTGCCGTCCCGGGAACGGGCGATGCCGGAGGCCCCGGGCTGCTCGGTCGCGATGGGCGTGATCGACCCGTCGCGCTGGAGCCGCCCGACGAGGCCGGGCCCGCCGTCGGCGACGAGCACCGATTTGCCCGAGGTGTCGATGTTGAACGGGGCGGCGAGCTGGTCCGAGCGCGGGACCGGGTGGGGCGTGGGGTGCCCTCCGTGGGCCGACGCGGCGGTCGGTGGGACGAGGAGGAACGCGCTCGCGGCCGCGACCGCGGCGAGCATCCTGGTGGGTCTGGTCATGCGTGGTCTCCCTGCGGTGCGCGGCCCCCTGGTCGCGCGGTGGGCGGTGCTGGGCGACGGCGCAGGTGGGTGGTCCCCCTCGGCCGCCGCGGTGGTGACCCCGGTCCTGCGGGTCACGGTGAGGCGCCGGCGGTCATGCTTCCGGCCGGCGCCGTCGCCGGTCAATGGCCCGGTCGAGCCATGCCGGGCAGACGCCGGACCCGGCCCGAGCGTCGGCTCGGACCGGGTCCGTGGGGTCGTGCGGAGGGGGTGAGGTCAGTCGCGGGCCCGTCGAGCACCCGGTCGTGCCGCAGCGAGGTCGCCTTGGTCTCCTTGGCGAGGAGGACGGAGACGACGGTGATCGCCGCCGCCACGGCGAGGTAGACGGCGACCGCACCGGTGTTCTTCTCGTCGGTCGAGCCGAGGAGCTGCAGGGCGATGATCGGTGCCAGCGCACCGGCGAGGATCGACGCGAGCTGGTAGCCGACCGACGCGCCGGTTTAGCGCACCGAGGTGCCGAAGAGCTCCGAGAAGAACGCGGCCTGCGGCGAGTACATCAGCGCGTGGAAGAACAGGCCGACGAGCGTCGCGAGCATGATCTGCGGCCCGCTCAGGCTGTCGATCATCCCGAAGTACACCAAGCCCCAGACCCCGACGCCGACGGCGCCGACGAGGTACAGCGGCCGGCGGCCGACCTTGTCCGAGAGGGCCCCGATGGCCGGGATGAGGACCGACTGCATCGCCGCGCCGGCGAGCAGCGCCCCGAGGACGACGCCCTTCTGCGCACCGAGGTAGGTCGTGACGTACGTGATGACGACGATCGTGAAGATGTAGTAGCTGATGTTTCTCGGCCATCCGCATGCCCATCGCGAGGAGGACCTCACGGGGGTAGCGGCGCAGGACCTCGAGGATCGGCAGGTGGGCCTTGTCCGAGGACTCGATCTCGGCCTTGGCCTCGGCGAAGACGGGAGACTCCTCGAGGCTGACGCGTACCCAGAGGCCGATGAGGACCATGACGGCCGAGAGGAGGAACGGGGTGCGCCAGCCCCAGGCGTTGAACGCGGCGTCGGACTGGAAGACCGAGAGCAGCCAGAGGACACCGGTCGCGAGGAGGTTGCCGAAGGGCACACCGGCCTGCGGCCAGCTCGACCAGAAGCCGCGGTGCTCGTCCTTGCCGTGCTCGGCCACCATGAGGACCGCGCCGCCCCACTCGCCGCCGACCGCGAAGCCCTGGACCAGGCGGCACAGGAGCAGCAGCAGCGGCGCCGCGATGCCGATCGTCGCGTAGGTCGGCAGGAGGCCGATCGCGACGGTCGCGCCGCCCATCATGAGCAGCGAGATGACGAGCATCTTCTTGCGCCCGACCCGGTCCCCGTAGTGGCCGAAGACGACACCGCCGAGCGGGCGGGCGACGAAGCCGAGGGCGTAGGTGCAGAACGCGAGGAGCGTGCCGGTCAGCGGGTCGCTGTCGGGGAAGAACAGGCTGCCGAAGACGAGGGCCGCGGCGGAGCCGTAGAGGAAGAGTCGTACCACTCGACGGCGGTGCCGACGACGCTGGCGAAGACGATCTTGACGATGTTGCTGCGGGTCGGCGTCGGGGACGCGGAGCCGGCGGGACTGACGACGGTGTCGGACATGAGCCGCAACCGTAGGGATGTCCGCGGTCGAGGGGGGGGCGCGCGTGACGGACACATCTCGACGAGGAGGGTGGTGCGGGGAGCCACCCCCGAGCACGGACGGCGGGATGGCGGGGTGCGGTCGTCGGCGCCGTCGACGCACCGTCGGGTCGGCGGGGCGGGTGAGGCCACCCCGGGATTACCGCCCGACGCGGCTCACCCCGTACGATCGTGCCCGGCACCCCGCGTGGTGGTACCCCACTGAACTCCCCCAGGGCAGGAATGCAGCAAGGGCAGGTGGGCTCTTCCAGGTACGCGGGGTGTCCTCGTGTCCGGGGACGCCCCGCGCGAGGTCAGCGCGTGGCGGGCTCGGCCTGTCCGGCGTGCTCGTCGGGGCCGCAGACCCCGCCACAGCCCCCCGCACCGCACCCGCAGCCGGTGGCCTCGGGCTGCGTCGTCTCGGCCTCGGCGGCGCCGCCGCTGCCGCACGCGCCGCCGCAGCACCCACCACCGCAGCCGCCACCGGCGGCGGGCATCTCGGGCTCGGTGCCCTGGAGGTCCCAGACCTGGCGGATCGCCTGGAGGAGGACCTCGACGGGCTGGGCGCCGGTGACGCCGTACTTCTGGTCGAGGACGAACGTCGGCACGGAGGTGATGCCGATCTGGCCGGCGAGCGCCTCGTCGGTGCGGACGTCGATGCCGAAGTCGTCGGAGGCGAGCAGGTCCCGGACGTCCTGCTCGGGCAGACCGCCCTCGACACCGAGACGGACGAGGGTCTCGTGGTCGCCGATCGCGGCGCCCTGGGAGTACCAGGCGCGCAGGACGCGGTCGGTCACCGGCTGCTCGAGGTCGCGCGAGCGGGCGAGGTGCAGCAGGCGGTGGGCGTCGTAGGAGTTGCCGCCGACGAGGCGCTCCCACGCGAAGTCGAGACCCACCTCGGCCGCGTCGCGGGCCATCTGCTCGTGCTGCGCGACCATCTGCTCGCGCGGCGTGCCGTACTTCTCGGCGATGCGGTCGACCTGCGGGGTGGCGTCGACGGCCGCCGCGTTGCGGTCGAGCTGGAAGCTGTGCCAGACGACCCCCACCTCGTCGGCGTGCTCGAACTGCTCGAGGGCGAGCTCGAGGTGGCGCCGTCCCAGGTGGCAGAACGGGCAGAGGATGTCGGACCAGACGTCGATGCGCACCCCCCGAGGGTAGGTCACGCTCCTGACGGTCGGGGCTCAGTCCCGGTGGGCGGAGGACGCGCGGCCCAGGACGCCGTGCGCGCGCAGCCACACGACGACCACCGCGAGCGCGGCCGACGCCGCGGCGAGCGGTACGCCGGCGGTCGCCGCGAGGAGGGTCTGGACGACGACGACCCCGGCCCCGGCGGACACGAGCAGCGGCACGGCGAGCCACGCGAGGAGCACCTGCGGGCCGACGTCGGGGAGGAAGGCGAACGAGGGCGGCATCACCCGGAAGGCGGCCAGCCACTGCGACCCGAGCACGACGGCGCCGACCGAGGCCGTGACGAGCGCGGCCGTCGCCGCGGCCACCCCACCCGCGAGCAGCCCGGCGGTGACGCCGGCGGCCGGGACCGCGACGACGAGGACGAGGGCGGCCGGGGCAGCGGTGTGCGCCACCGCCTCCCGCGTCACGGAGCCGCCGAGCAGGCGTGGCGCCCCGAGGGTGTCCCCGAGGAGGCGCAGGCCCTCCGCGACCGGCCCGGCCCCGAGGTGGAACAGCAGCGCGCAGAGGGCCGCGGGGACGATGTTGCCCGGGCGCCCCGCGACGACGGCGCCGAGCGCGACCCCGGCCGCGAGGAGCAGGACGGCGCTGCCGACGACGAGGAACGGCTGGCGGCGCAGGCCGAGGAGGTCGCGGGCGAGCACCGTCCGCACCGGGCCGCGCGAGCGCAGCCGCCAGGTCCGGCCGCGGCGGACGGGGGAGGCGGCCTCGAGCCGGATCGCCCGCGGGTCGCCGGCGAGGACCCCGCCGCCGAGGCGGGCGGAACGCGCGCTGTGCGCCCGCAGCCCGTCGAGGCCGAGCGCCCGCAGCGCCGTCCCGGGGCGCGCCGCCGTGCGCAGGGCGGCGCCGGTGCGCATCCCGGCGTGGTCGTCGGCCGCGAGCTGGCCGGCCAGCCAGGCGAGGAGCACCGTCGTCGACCCGAGCACCCCGACCGCGAGGCCGGTGACCGCGGCCGCGGGGCCAGCCGCCCCGCCGCCCCAGACCGCGGCGCCGAGCACCGACGCCACGAGCGTGCCGCCGACGAGCAGGCCCGTGGCCGGCAGCCGCCAGGCCTCGCGCAGGACGAGCCGGCGGTCGGCGGGCCCGGTCGCGACGTGGTCGAGCCAGGGCAGGTCGGGCGTCACCGGGCCGCGCCGCCGGCCGGTCGCGTGGGCCAGGAGCGCGAGGACGACGACGAGGGCCACGACGCCGCCCAGGACGAGGGCGCCGACCCCGGACGTCGGGCCGAGCGAGACACCGCGGGCCGGCAGGTGCGCGACCTCGACGACGCCCCGCAGCACGGTGAAGCCGTAGATGCCGCTGAGCAGCGCGACGACGTAGAGCGTGTAGAGCAGCGAGCGCCACGAGCCCGAGCCCTCCTCGCCGTGGAGGACGTGCTGGACGTCCGCGAGACGCTCGCGGTCGGTGCCGACGGGCCCGTCGTGCCCCGACGCGTGGGTCACCGGTGCTCCGGGTCGATGTCGACGACGGCGTCGGCCACCGCCTCCGTGACGGCCGGGTCGTGGCAGGCCAGGAGGATGGTCGTGCCGGCGTCGCGGCGGGCGCGCAGGAGACCGGCGAGGAGCATCCGGCGCTCGGTGTCGAGACGCTGCTCCGGCTCGTCGAGGACGAGGAGGCGGGCCGGGCGGAAGAGCGTCAGCGCGAGGTGGAACAGCTGCGTCTGTCCCGACGACAGCTCGTGCGGGAAGCGGTCGGGGAGGTGCCCGATGCCGACCTCGTCGAGCGCGGCGAGGACCCGCTCGTGACACGTCGCGGGGTCGCGGCCCCACGAGGCGTCGACGAGGGTCAGGTGGTCGACGAGGGTGAGGTCGCGCCAGCCGGCCGGGGTGCCGAGCAGCGCGGCGACCGCCTCGCGGGTGGCGGACCGGCGCTCGTCGGCCGGCTCGCCGTCGAGCGTGACGGTGCCGGTCGAGGGCGAGGTGAGCCCGGCGACGAGCCGCAGCGCGGTCGTCTTGCCGGCCCCGTTCGGGCCGCGCAGGACGACGCAGGAGCCGGCGTCGACGGCGAAGGACGTGGGGTGCAGGAGGACGGCGCCGTCGATGTCCTTCGAGGCGTCGCGGACCTCCACGCGGGTTCCGGTCACGGGCCTCACCCTCTCACCCGCGGGCCGTCCACACGCCTCGGGACGGCCGTTCCCGGTGTCCGCGCCGACGGCTAGGGTCGTCCGGGTGAGCACCGCCCTCTACCGCCGCTACCGGCCCGAGACGTTCGTCGACGTCATCGGGCAGGAGCACGTGACCGAGCCCCTCATGCAGGCGCTGCGGACGGGGCGGGTCGGGCACGCGTACCTGTTCTCCGGCCCACGCGGCTGCGGCAAGACGACGAGCGCGCGCATCCTCGCCCGCTGCCTCAACTGCGAGCAGGGGCCGACCCCCGAGCCGTGCGGGACGTGCGACTCGTGCGTGGCGCTCGCGCGCGGCGGGCCCGGCACCGTCGACGTCATCGAGATCGACGCCGCGAGCCACGGCGGTGTCGACGACGCCCGCGACCTGCGCGAGCGGGCCTCGTACGGCCCGGCGCAGAGCCGCTTCAAGATCTACATCATCGACGAGGCGCACATGGTGACGCCGCAGGGCTTCAACGCCCTGCTCAAGATCGTCGAGGAGCCGCCGGAGCACGTGAAGTTCGTCTTCGCGACGACCGAGCCCGAGAAGGTCATCGGCACGATCCGCTCCCGCACCCACCACTACCCGTTCCGGCTCGTGCCGCCGGCCCGGCTGCAGTCCTACATGGAGGAGCTCTGCGCGCGCGAGGGTGTTGCCGTCGCGCCCGGCGTCCTGTCGTTCGTCGTCCGCGCGGGCGGCGGCTCGGTCCGCGACTCGCTCTCGGTCCTCGACCAGCTGATGGCCGGCTCCGGCGACGCCGGGCTGACCTACGAGTCGGCCGCGGCGCTGCTCGGGTTCACCGACGGCGAGCTGCTCGACGCCACCGTCGAGGCCTTCGCGGCCGGCGACGCGGCGGCGGTCTTCCGGGCCATCGACCGGGTCGTCGAGACCGGCCTGGACCCGCGCCGCTTCGTCGAGGACCTCCTCGAGCGGCTGCGCGACCTCATCGTCGTCGAGGCGATGCGCGAGGGCGCCGCCCAGGTGCTGCGGCACGTCCCCGAGGACCAGCTCGAGCGGATGCGCCGGCAGGCGGCCGCCTTCGGTGCGGGGTCCCTCTCACGGGCCGCCGACGTCGCCAACGCCGGCCTCACCGAGATGACGGGCGCGACGGCGCCGCGCCTGCAGCTCGAGCTGCTCGCGGCCCGCATCCTCCTGCCCGGCGCCGCGGGGGAGTCGGGCTACGCGGCACGCATCGACCGCCTCGAGCGCCGCCTCGACGTCGGGGGCGTCCCGACGGCCGCGGCGGCGCCCGCTGCCCCCACCCCGGTCGCGCAGGCCCCGGCGCCCGCCCCGGCACCGGTCGGTGAGGCGCCGGCCTCCCCGTCGCCGGCCCCGGCCGCGCCGTCGTCCGTCCCCGCGGAGCCGGAGGCCGCCCCCGAGCGCCCGGCCCCGCCGCCGGCCGCCGAGCGCGAGGCCCCCACGCCCCGGCCGACCCAGCAGCAGCCGCCCACCCCGTCGGCGCAGCCGCCGGCGGACCGGCCGGCACCGCCGCAGCAGGCGTCCGCCCCGCCGCCCCAGCAGGCCCCCGCCCCGCCGCAGACGCCGCCCGCCCCGCCGCCGCAGCAGGCCCCTGCCGCCTCCGTGGCCGAGCGCCGCGGCCCCGGCGGCCTCGACACCGACGCGATCCGCCGCTCGTGGCCCGACGTCCTCGACTGGCTGAGCCGGCACAAGCGCGTCACGTGGACCTTCGTCTCGCAGAACGCCCAGGTCGTCGAGTACGACGGCGTGCGCGTCATGCTCGCCATCTCGACGAGTGGGCTCGCCGAGACCTTCCGTCGCGGGGCGCACGCCGAGTACGTGCGCCAGGCGCTCATCGACGTCCTCGGCGTCGACGCCAAGGTCGAGGGCCGTCCCGGCGACGTCCAGGTGGCCCCCGTCCCCGAGCCCGCCGACGTCCCGCCGCCGCCGGACCCGGGCCCGGAGCCCTCGCACCCCTCCGCGACCTCGCACCAGGACGGCCCGGCGCCGTCCACGCCGGCGCGCGACCGCGGCCCGTCCCCGGCCGAGATGGGGGTGGCCTCCGGCCCCGGTCCCCGGTCCGAGGCGCCGAGCTGGTCCGACGCCCCGCCGCCGCCGGAGTCCGCGCCCTCGTGGGCCAGCCCGCTCGAGCAGGCCCGGGCCACGGTGGCGGCCGAGTCCGAGCAGGAGGTCGTCGCGCAGCAGCACGTCGTCGACGACACCGCCATCAGCGACGACGACGAGTCGATCGACGACCTCTCCGACGTCGGCGTGCCCGTCGTCGAGCGCATCCTCGGCGGCACGGTCATCCAGGAGCACGACCGGTGAGCCGGGTCGCCTACCGAGCCGGTCACCTCGTCGTCGCACCGACGGCCAAGTTGGTGTGGCGCCCGACGGTCACCGGCACCCACCACGTGCCGCGCACCGGCGGCGTCGTCCTCGCGTCGAACCACCTGTCGTTCATCGACTCCTTCGCCATCCCGATCGTCGCCCCGCGGCCGGTCAGCTTCCTCGCGAAGTCCGACTACTTCACCGGGCCCGGCCTCGGCGGCGCCGTGCGGCGCGGCTTCTTCGAGGCCATCGAGGCGATCCCCGTCGACCGGCACTCCTCGCGCGCGGCGCAGGAGTCGCTCGACGCCGCGCTCGAGGTGCTGCGCGCCGGGCGGGCCTTCGGCATCTACCCCGAGGGCACGCGCTCGCGCGACGGCCGGCTCTACAGGGGCCGCACCGGGGTCGCCTGGTTGGCGCTGACGGCCGGCGTGCCGGTCGTCCCCGTCGGCCTCGTCGGCACCGACGAGGTCCAGCCGGTCGGCAGCAGCTTCCCCCGGCGGGCGAAGGTCCGCGTCTCGTTCGGCCCGCCCATCGACCCCGAGCCGTACGCCGACCTTCCGGCCGGCAAGGCGCGCCGCCTGATGACCGACGCGGTGATGGACGCCATCGCCGGCCTCACGGGCCAGGAGCGCGCCGACACCCACAACGAGCTCCCGCCCGAGAGCACCGGCGCCGCCGTCGGCATCTGAGCCCCGGCCCGCACCGGTCGAACGGGTCCGGCGCATACTGGGGGGAGGTATCCGTCGACGAGAGGAGCCGGCCCGTGCCGAGCACCCAGCAGTTCCGCGCCACCGGCCTGACCTGCGGCCACTGCGCCCACGCCGTCACCGAGGAGCTCACGGCCCTCGACGGTGTCGACGACGTGGCGGTCGAGGTCGTGAGCGGGGGCGAGTCGGTCGTCACCGTCACCGGCCGCGAGCTGACCCGTGCCGAGGTCGCCGCCGCGCTCGACGAGGCCGGCGACTACGCGCTCGTCTCGGCCTGACCCGCGCCGCGCCGCACCCGCGCGCCCCGAGCCGCCCCCCGGGCCGCTGAGGCCGTAGGCTCGTCGGCGTGTACGAAGGCGCGGTCCAGGACCTCATCGACGAGCTCGGCAGGCTGCCGGGCGTCGGCCCCAAGAGCGCCCAGCGCATCGCCTTCCACCTCCTGCAGGCCGACCCCGCCGACGTCGAGCGGCTCGCGCACGCCCTGTCCGAGGTCAAGGCCCGGGTGCGCTTCTGCGCGGTCTGCTTCAACGTCGCCGAGGGCGAGCGCTGCCGGATCTGCGCCGACCCGCGCCGCGACGACAGCTCGATCTGTGTCGTCGAGGAGCCCAAGGACGTCGTCGCCATCGAGCGCACCCGCGAGTTCCGCGGCCGCTACCACGTGCTCGGCGGCGCGATCAGCCCGATCGACGGCATCGGCCCGGAGGACCTGCGCGTCCGTGAGCTCCTCGCGCGGCTCGGCGACGGCGTGGTGACCGAGGTCATCATCGCCACCGACCCCAACCTCGAGGGCGAGGCGACGGCCAGCTACCTCTCGCGGATGCTCCGCGACATCGGCGTCCAGCGCGTCACCCGGCTCGCGTCCGGCCTGCCGGTCGGTGGCGACCTCGAGTACGCCGACGAGGTGACGCTCGGCCGCGCGTTCGAGGGACGGAGGCTGCTCGATGTCTGAGGCTCCCGGGGTGATGGGCGGCGACTGGGGCCAGCTGGCCGCCGAGACCGCCGTCGACGCGCGCACCTACCTGGTCACCATCCGCGAGGTGGCGGCCGGGGAGGCCCCCGGCGCCGCGCTGCCGATGCTGCTGCTCGCCCTCTCCCAGGTCCTCGTGGCCGGGGCCCGCCTCGGCGCCGTCGAGGACGTCGTGCCGCAGGAGCGCTTCGAGCCCGACCCCGGCCCGGACCCCGAGCTCGACCCGCTGCGCGAGAACCTGCGCAACCTCTTCGACGGCCTCGACGAGTACGCCGACGTCGTGGACCCCCTGACCACGCCCGAGCTCGGTGTCGGCACCGTGAGCAACGACCTCGTCGACGTCGCCGCCGCGCTGGCCCACGGGCTCGAGCACCACGACGCCGGCCGCCCCCTCGAGGCCCTCTGGTGGTGGCAGTTCAGCTACCTGTCGCTCTGGGGCGAGCGCGCCGCGTCCTCGCTGCGGGTCGTCCACGGCCTGCTCGCGCACGTCCGCCTCGACGCCGACGCGGACGCCGTCGCCGAGGCGGAGTTCGACGCGCTGCACCCCTGAGGGCGGGGGGCGGCGGGGGGCCGTCCGGCCGGTGCGGTCAGGCGCGCGCGTCGGTCGCGGGCTCGGCCTGGTCCACGACGGTGCGGGCCTCCGTGGCGGCCAGCGTGAGGTCGACCTCGAGGACGGCCGCCGCCCGGGCCCGGGTGCCCGCGTCGGCGATCCCCCGGACGCGCAGCATCGCCTGACGGACGGTCTCCTTCGTCGAGAGGAGCTGCTGCGCGAGCTCCGACGGCAGGTCCGGCGCGTGGTACGGCGGGGGCTGCGTGCCCTCGGTGGAGGTCGACCGGGTCTGGCCGAGGTCGAACGCCGACATGGCGGCGGCGGACTCGGCCGCGCCGGCATCCGGCGGGACGACGACGAGGACGACGCGGCGGTAGTCGTCCAGGCTGAGGTCGACGCTGTCCGGGAAGCGCCCGCTGGTGAACCAGCCCAGCTTGATGAGGTGGGAGGCGGCGTGCACCTTGCGCGGTTGGTCGGTCCACGTCCCGAGGGTGTACGCGAACCGGGCGATCCCGGCACCGGTGGCGTCACGGACGGCGCGGTCCAGCGGCGGCAGCTCGTCCTCGAGCCGCAGCGAGCGCGGCCACCACGCCCCCTCGATGACCAGCTGTCCGGGGGAGAGGCGCAGCGACAGGCGGACCGAGTCGGTCTCGGTGAGGGGCAGGGACATGAGGGGTCCGTTCGGCGGCGAACACCGCTGGTGGGTCGTCCACAGAGCAGGTGGGCCACGAGTTGGCCCGCACGGGTCGGTCCCTGTCACCCCCACCGTACCCCTGTGGAGGATCCGGAGGGCGGCGCGCTCAGTCGCTCTCGTCCTCGGGCAGCTCACCGGAGTCGACGGCCTCCTTGATGACGTCCCCGGCGTCCCAGTCGTTGACGTGCATCGCCGCGACGACGTCGCCGTCGCGCAGCCAGAAGGCGCGGAACTCGCGGTCCTCGAGGCTGCCGTGGACGACCACCTCGTCGTCCTCGCTCGCGCTGCCGACGTACTCCATCCCGAGGTCGTACTGGTCGGTGAAGAAGTACGGCATCTCCTCGTACTCCTCGTCACCGCCCGCGAGGTTGTGCGCGGCGACCTTGGCCTGCTTGATCGCGGTGTCCCAGTGCTCGACCCGAATGCGCCGCCCGAGGCGCGGGTGGGCGTGGTTGGCGATGTCGCCGACGGCGAGCACCGACGGCACCGACGTGCGCAGGCGGGAGTCGACGAGCACGCCGTTGTCGACGTCGAGGCCGCCCGAGTGGGCGAGGTCGACGCGCGGCTTGACGCCGATGCCGGCGACGACGAGGTCGGCACCCTCGAGGTGCTCGGCGGTCACCTCGGTGCCGAGGCGCAGCTGCACACCGTGCTCGCGGTGCAGGTCGGCGAACACCTGGGCGACCGTCGGGCCGAGGACGTGGACGAGCGGCAGGTCCTCGGTCTCGTAGAGGGTGACCTCGGCGCCGGCCTGGCGGGCGGCGGCCGCGGCCTCGAGCCCGATCCACCCGCCGCCCACGACGACGACCTTGCGGCCCTTCGCGAAGGCCTCGCGCAGCCGGTCGGAGTCGTCCTTGGTGCGCAGGTAGGCCACGGGGACGCCGGCGTCCTCGGCGACGTCGAGCACGCGGGGCTCGGCGCCGGTCGCGAGGAGCAGCCGCTCGTAGGTGACGTCGCCGGCGGACGTCGTGACGACGTGGGCGTCGGTGTCGAGGCCGGTGGCCGTCACCCCGAGCCGCAGGTCGACGTCGTGCTCGGCGTACCACTCGCGGGGGTGGACGAGGGCCTTCTCGAAGGGGTTCTCGCCGAGGAGGTAGCTCTTCGAGAGCGGCGGCCGCTCGTACGGCGGGTGCTCCTCGCTGCCCAGCAGCACGATCGGGCCGGTGTGGCCCTGCTCCCTCAGCTCGGTGGCGGCGGTCGCTCCGGCGAGCCCTGCTCCGACGATGACGATCGACATGGCTCGACGCTAGCGCCGCACCCCGGCCGACGTGGGCCTTCGCGTCACCGGGATGTTCCCCGCGTCCGGGTCCCGGCGCAGACGGGCACCTCCCCCGTGCAGCAATCGACGAATGTGTCACTTCCTGTACGCCCGCAGGTGATGGAATGTGCAGCAATCGACGAATGTGTCACTTTCCGTACGCAGCCGAGGGTCGGGGCGTGCAGCAGTCGACACATCCGTCGGTTCGTGCACGGCGGCGGGCATCCGGATCGTGGGCGTGCGGTCCGGTCCGTGGACACCTCGTTAGAGTGGTGCCGACCCTCCAGCGCCACGACCCGGGAGAACCACCGTGCCCATCGTCGTCCAGAAGTACGGCGGCTCCTCGCTCGCCGACGCCGAGAGCATCAAGCGCGTCGCCCAGCGCATCTCGGAGACGAAGAAGGCGGGCAACGACGTCGTCGTCGCCGTCTCGGCGATGGGGGACACGACCGACGAGCTCCTCGACCTCGCCCAGGACGTCAGCCCGCTGCCGCCCCCGCGCGAGCTCGACATGCTCATGACGGCCGGCGAGCGCATCTCGATGGCGCTCGTCGCGATGGCCATCACCGACCTCGGCCACAGCGCGCGCAGCTTCACCGGCAGCCAGGCCGGCGTCATCACCGACAGCGTCCACGGCAAGGCGAAGATCATCGACGTGACGCCGGGCCGCATCACCGAGGCCCTCGGCAAGGGGCACGTCGTCATCGTCGCCGGGTTCCAGGGCGTCAGCCAGGACACCAAGGAGATCACCACGCTCGGACGCGGGGGCACCGACACGACCGCCGTCGCGCTGGCCGCTGCCCTCTCCGCGGACGTCTGCGAGATCTACACCGACGTCGACGGCGTCTTCACCGCCGACCCGCGCATCGTCCCGGCCGCCCGCAAGCTCGACCGCATCACGAACGAGGAGATGCTGGAGCTCGCGGCGAGCGGCTCGAAGGTCCTCCACCTCCGCAGCGTCGAGTACGCGCGCCGCTTCGACATCCCGATCCACGTCCGGTCCTCGTTCTCGCAGAAGACCGGCACCGTCGTCTCCGACCAGCCCGCCCCCGAAGGAGTCCCCGTGGAAGCCCCGATCATCGCCGGCGTCGCCCACGACCGCAGCGAGGCCAAGGTCACCGTCGTCGGCGTCCCCGACCGCACGGGCATGGCCGCCAAGATCTTCGAGGCGGTCGCCGCCGCCGAGATCAACATCGACATGATCGTCCAGAACGTCTCCGCCGTGGAGACCGGCCTGACCGACATCTCCTTCACGCTGCCGAAGACCGACGGCAAGACGGCGGTCCAGGCCCTCCAGCGCATCCAGCCCGAGGTCGGCTTCAGCCAGATCCAGTACGACGACCAGATCGGCAAGCTGAGCCTCGTCGGCGCCGGGATGCGCTCCAACCCCGGCGTCAGCGCCACGTTCTTCAACGCGCTCGCGGTCGCCGGCGTCAACATCGAGATGATCTCCACCTCCGAGATCCGCATCTCCGTCGTCACCCGCGACGAGCTCCTCGACGACGCCGTCCGCGCCGTCCACACCGCGTTCGGGCTGGACTCCAGCGAGGGCGAAGCCGTCGTCTACGGGGGCACCGGCCGCTGACGTGACCGCCACGACCACGCACCGCACCGACCGGCGCCCCACGCTCGGGGTCGTCGGCGGCACCGGGGCCGTGGGTCGGGTCGTCCTCCAGGTCCTGCCGATGCACCGGCACGTCTGGGGCGAGCTGCGGGTCGCCGCCGGCGCCGAGGACGTCGGGACGACGCTGCGGGTCGGCGACGAGGAGCTGACCGTCGAGGCGGTGGCGCCGGAGTTCTTCGACGGCCTCGACGTCGCGATCTTCGACATCCCGCCGGGCATCGCCCGCGAGTGGGTCGAGCTCGCGGCCGCCAAGGGGGTCGTGTGCATCGACAACAGCACGGTCTTCCGCACCGAGCCCGACGTGCCGCTCGTCGTCCCCGAGGTCAACCCTCGGCGGGTCGCCGACCGGCCGCGCGGGATCATCGCCAACCCCGGCGCCACGGTGATGACGATGATCGACGTCCTCGCCGTGCTGCACAGCGGCTGGGAGCTGACCGAGCTCGTCGTCACGACCTTCCAGGCCGCCTCCGGGCTCGGCCGTGCCGGGATGGCCCGGCTGCGTGACGAGCTCGAGGTCGTCGTCGCCGACCGCGAGCTCGGCACCCGGCCGGGCGACGTGCGCCGGCTCGTCGAGCACGAGCTCGGCGAGGACTCGCCGTTCCCGGCGCCGTTGGCGCTCAACGTCGTCCCCTTCGTCGGGCACCACCTCGGGGCGGGCTGGACCTCCGAGGAGGTCAAGGTCCGCGACGAGACCCGCAAGATCCTCGACCTCCCGGGTCTGCCGGTCTCGGCCACGTGCGTGCGCGTCCCGGTCGTCTCGTCGCACTCGGTCTCGCTGCACGCCTCGTTCGGCCGCAAGGTCGACGTCGAGGCCGCGCGCCAGGCGCTCGTCGAGGCCCCGGCCGTCGTCGTCCTCGACGACCCGGACGAGCCGGAGTTCCCCACGCCCAACGACGTGGTCGGCGCCGACCCGCGCTTCGTCGGCCGCATCCGGCAGGACCCCGGGGCGCCGACGACCCTCGACCTGTTCATCTGCGGCGACAACCTGCGCAAGGGCGCCGCGCTCAACATGGTGCAGACGGCCGAGCTCGTCGCCGCCGCGCTCTGACGCGGGCGTGGCCGCGACCGCGTCCCGCGCCCCGGCGCCGACGTCCGTCCGCGACGGGCTCGTCGTCGTGCTCGCGGTCGCCAGCGGCGCCACGGACGCCGTCGGCTTCCTCGCCCTCGGCAGCGCGTTCACGAGCGTCATGACCGGCAACATGGTGCTCTTCGGGATGGGCCTGGCCCACGGCGACGGCGCCGCCCTCGCGCTGACCGCCGTCGCCATCGCGTCGTTCGTCGCCGGCGCCGCGCTCGGGGCCCGGGTCGCGGGCACCCCGCGGCCGGGCGACCCGGTGTGGCCGGGGCGTGTCCGCGTCGCCCTCGCGGTCGAGCTCGCCCTGTTCGCGGTGTTCGCGCTCGCGTGGTGGGCGCTCGGCTCGGCCCCGCCGGAGGGCGCCTTCCTCCCGCTGCTCGCGCTCAACGCCGTGGCGCTCGGCCTCCAGAGCAGCGCGATCCAGCGCTTCGGGGTGCCGGGGCTCTCGACGACCTACCTCACGGGCACGCTGACGAGCGTCGTCGGCCGCCTCGTCTCCGGCCACGGGCTGCGGGCCGTCGGGCACTCGCTGACCATCCTCGCCGGGCTCGTCGGCGGAGCGGCGCTCGGTGCGGCGCTCGTGCGGTGGGCGCCGGTCGCGGTGCCGCTGGCGCAGCTCCTGCCGGTCGGCCTCGTCCTGCTCGCCAGCGGCCGGGTCCGCGGCTGACCGCTCCGCCCACGCAGGAGCTCCCGCGGCGCCGCGGAGGTGCCGGGAGGCGTGGGCGGTGCTGCGCGCCGACCCGGCCGTCCGTCCCCGATGGTGACCGCCGCCACACGATCACCCCCGGTGTTGCCAGAATGGCCGGTGCCGCACCGTCAGCCATCGAAGGAGCCCGCACCATGACCGTCCGCACCGTCGCCATGCTCACCGCCGGTGGCCTGGCCCCGTGCCTCTCGTCGGCCGTCGGCGGCCTCATCGAGCGGTACACCGAGGTCGCGCCCGACGTGCGGATCATCGCCTACACGGGCGGCTACACCGGCCTGCTCAAGGGCGAGTACGTCGAGGTCACGCCCGAGGTCCGCGAGAAGGCCCACCTCCTGCACCGCTTCGGCGGTAGCCCGATCGGCAACAGCCGCGTCAAGCTGACCAACGTCGCCGACTGCGTGCGCCGCGGCCTCGTCCAGGAGGGCCAGGACCCGCTGCACGTCGCGGCCGAACGCCTGACCGCCGACGGCGTCGACGTCCTGCACACGATCGGCGGCGACGACACCAACACGACCGCCGCCGACCTCGCCGCCTACCTCCACGAGAACGGCTACGAGCTGACCGTCGTCGGCCTCCCCAAGACGATCGACAACGACGTCGTCCCGATCCGCCAGTCCCTCGGCGCGTGGACCGCGGCCGAGCAGGGAAGCCGGTTCGCGCAGAACATCATCGCCGAGCACAGCTCGAACCCGCGGATGCTCATCGTCCACGAGGTGATGGGCCGGCACTGCGGCTGGCTGACCGCCGCCACGGCCGCCGAGTACCACCGCTGGGTCGGCGAGCAGGAGTTCGTGCCGGCGATCGGCAACGACCCGCGCGCCTGGGACGTCCACGCCGTCTTCGTGCCCGAGCGGCACATCGACATCGAGGCCGAGGGCGCCCGCCTGCGCGCCGTCATGGACGAGGTCGGCTGCGTCAACGTCTTCCTCTCCGAGGGTGCCGGCGTCGAGGAGGTCGTCGCGCAGCTCGAGGCGAGCGGCCAGGAGGTCCCGCGCGACCCGTTCGGCCACGTCCAGCTCGACAAGGTCAACCCCGGCGCGTGGTTCGCGAAGCAGTTCGCCGAGGTCCTGGGCGCCGAGAAGACGATGGTCCAGAAGTCCGGCTACTTCTCCCGCTCCGCGCCCGCCAACGAGCGCGACCTCGCGCTCATCAAGGAGTGCACGGACCTCGCGGTCGACGCGGCGCTGCGCGGCGAGGCCGGCGTCATCGGCCACGACGAGGAGCGCGGCGACGAGCTGCGTCCGGTCGAGTTCCCCCGGATCCGCGGCGGCAAGGCCTTCGACCCGACCGTGCCGTGGTTCACCGAGCTGCTGGGGTCCATCGGCCAGGCGTGAGCCGGCCACGACGATGAGGGAGACGACGGGGTTCGTCGACGGCTGGTGGGTGGCCGTCGTGATCTACGCCGCCCTCCTCCTCGGCCAGCGGCTCTACCGCGCGCGGCGCTGGGTGCCGCCGGAGTGGCCGGACGCGGACTACGGCTGGAAGGTGACGCACCTGTTCTGGGTGCCCTTCCACGTCCTCGACGTCGTCTTCGGCGTGCCGTTGCTGTTCGCGGTCTTCATCGCCTTCTTCGCCATCTGACGCCGGCGCCCGCGCGGGACGCCGGTCGCACGGGTGGGCCCACGGACAGCGGTCCGTGGGCCCACCAGGCGTCACCCGGGCGCATGCGCTCGCCCCTGTGGTGTGCGTGCACCGTCCCCTGCGACGGTCACGCGCACACTCTGTCGCACGCCCGGGGCGCTGTCGGTAGCGTCGGCCCCCCGCTCCCGGGTGGTGCTGACACCACCCCCGGGCGCCGGGACCGGTCGAGGGCTCAGTGCGGCAGCGAGCGGGGCGGGAACACCCCGACGACGGACGTGCCGACCTCCGGCACCGAGTGCACCTCGAGCACCCCGCCGGCGGACTGGATCCGGTCGCGCATCCCCGTGATGCCGCTGGCGCCCGCGCGCGCCGCTGCGTCGAAGCCGCACCCGTCGTCGGACACCGAGAAGCGCAGGCCGTGCTCGTCGTCGACGCTCACCGAGATGAGCGAGCCGCCGGAGTGCCGGTCGGCGTTCTGCATCGCCTCGAGGCAGCAGAAGTAGACGGCGGCCTCGACCTCCGGGGCGGGCCGGCCCCCGCGCAGCTCGACCTCGACGACGCAGGGGAGGGTCGTGCGGCGCGCCGCGGCCGGGAGGGCACCGGCGAGGCCGCGCTCCGCGAGCAGCGGCGGGTAGATGCCGTGGGCGAGGTCGCGCAGCTCGCGGATGGCCTCCGCGAGCTGCTCCTGGACGGCGGCGACGAGGGCGCGGGCCTGCTCCGGGTCCCGGTCGACGGCGCGGCCGAGACGGCCGAGGTCGACCGCGAGCGTGGTGAGGCGCTGCTGCGCGCCGTCGTGCAGGTCGCGCTCGATCTCGCGGCGGGCCTCGATGGACGCGCCGGCGAGGCGGGCCCGGGAGTCCTCGAGCTCGTCGCGGCTGCGGGCCAGCCGGAGCACGGCGTCCCGGATGCCGAGGACGAGCACGGCCGCGACGACGACGGTGAAGAACCCGACGAGCAGCGGCGTCATCGGCAGGTCCGGGTGGTCGGCCGTCCATGCCGCACGCCGCCACTCGCCGAGCGCGACGAGCGCCCCGGTGAGCCCGATCGTCGCGGTGAGGAGGGCGGTCCGCAGGCGCAGGCCCAGCGCGTCGGTGAGGATGAGCGAGGGGACGTGGAGCACGAGCAGGGCCACCGGCGTCGTGAAGGGCGTGGCCCAGGCGAGCGAGAAGGCGACGAACCACGTCGCGACGAGCGCCGTCGCGGCGGCGCCCCGGAGGTGCTCCCGCCGGGCCAGCACCAGGGCCACGCCGTAGGAGAACCCCGCGAGGACGAGCGCGACGATGTTCTGCCGCAACGAGGCCGACGTCCCGATGGCCTGGTCCAGGACGACGAGGAAGACGACGGAGAGCCAGATGGCCCCGAGGTTAAGGACGAGGTAGGCCCGCACCCGGGCCTCGGTCGAGCCGTCGGGGCCCGGTCCGCGCACCCACCCGGGCAGCCGCACCCGTCGCACGGTCAGCGCCTCACCGGCCGTGGGTCCATCCCGGCCGCGCCACTCTCGGCGAGGTAGAGGAGCACCGCCGAGACCCGCCGGTGGAGGGCCTCGCCCTCGGGCAGGTCGAGCTTGCTGAAGATCGAGTTGATGTGCTTCTCGACGGCCCGCGAGGTGACGTGCAGCCGGGCCGCGATCGCCGAGTTCGACGCCCCCGTCGCGATGAGCCCGAGCACCTCCCGCTCGCGGGCGGTCAGCCGTGCGACCGGGCCCTCGAAGCGCATCCGGTGCTGCATGAGCGCGTCGACGACGTGCGGGTCGATGGCGCTCTCGCCGCGACGCACCGCGGAGAGCGCCGCCACGAGCTGGTCGACGTCCGACACCCGCTCCTTGAGGAGGTAGCCGCGCCCCCGGCTGCCGCCGGCGACGAGCGACAGCGCACCGTCGGCGTCGGCGTGCTGCGAGAGGACGACGACACCGAGGCCCGGTGCCGTGGCGCGGAACGTGGCGGCCGCCCGGATGCCCTCGTCCGTGTGGGTCGGCGGCATCCGGATGTCGGTGAGCACCGCGTCGGGGCGCTCGCGGGCGACCGCGGCGAGCAGCTCGTCGAGGTCGCCGGTCTCGACGACGGACGCGACGTCGTCGTGCTCGGTGAGCAGCGCCGCCAGCCCCCGACGCAGCAGCGCGTTGTCCTCGGCGAGCACCACCCGCAACCCGGCCATGAGGGCATCGTAGGGGCGCCGACCTGCGCCGATCGCCGGGTCCGTGACGCGGACCACCACCCGCCCCTCCCGCGGAGGGCCGCGGTCCGACAGGATGGGCCCGATGCTCTCCGACGTCTTCCTCCTGCCGCAGGAGCGTGGCAACCCGCACACCCGGGTCGATGCGCGCCACCCCGACGACGTCGCCTGGAGCACCGGCAACCACGTGCGGCCGATCGTCCACGGCGCCGCGTACTTCGCCGAGCTCCACGAGCGGATCACGGCGCTCGGCCCCGGCGACCTGCTCCTCTTCGCCGACTGGCGCGGCGACCCCGACGAGCGGCTGACCGACGACCCCGGCTCGACCCTCAGCGCCACCCTGAGCGCCGCGGCCCGCCGCGGGGTGACCGTCCGGGGCCTGCTGTGGCGCTCGCACTGGCGGCGGTTCGGCTTCCACTCCGAGAAGTCGCGGCTGCTCGGCATCGAGGTCAACGAGGCGGGTGGCCAGTGCCTGCGCGACATGCGCGTCGCGCCCGGCGGCTCGCACCACCAGAAGGTCGTCGTGCTGCGGCACGCCGACGACCCCACGCGCGACATCGCCTACGTCGGCGGCATCGACCTCTGCCACAGCCGTCGCGACACCGTGGACCACGACGGCGACCCCCAGCCGATCGCGATGCCGCAGGTGTTCGGGCCGCGCCCGGCCTGGCACGACGTCCACGCCGCGCTCACCGGCCCCGCCGTGCACGACGTCGAGACGACGTTCCGCGAGCGGTGGGAGGACTCGACGCCGCTGACGAGCAACCCGGGACGCTTCGCCTCGAGCCGGCTGCAGGGTGAGGACCTCGACCCCCGCCCGCTGCCCGCGCAGGCCCCACCCCCGCCGCCCGTCGAGGGTGGCCACGAGGCCGTCCAGGTGCTGCGGACCTACCCCGAGCTCATCGCGAAGGGCTTCGACTTCGCCCCCGAGGGGGAGCGGAGCATCGCCCGGGGCAACTCGAAGGCCGTCCGCTCCGCCCGGCGCCTGGTCTACCTCGAGGACCAGTACCTCTGGTCGGAGGAGGTGGGCCGGCACTTCGGCGGGGCGCTGCGCGAGCAGCCCGACCTCCACCTCGTGGCGGTCATCCCGATCGTCCCGGACATGGACGGCGGCCTGTCGCTCGCCGCCCAGCTGTACGGCCGACGGCTGGCGATGGACCTGCTCCTCGACGCGGCGCCGGACCGGGTCGCGCTCTTCGGCCTGACGAGCCCGACCGGCTACCCCGTCTACGTGCACTCCAAGGTGTGCATCGTCGACGACGTGTGGGCCAGCGTCGGGTCCGACAACTTCAACCGGCGCTCGTGGACCAACGACTCCGAGCTCTCGCTGGCCATCCAGGACGACCGGACCCGCGGTGACGACGGCGCGCCCCGCGACGCGTTCGCCCGGCGGCTGCGGCGCGAGCTCGTCGGTGAGCACGTCGGCCTGGCCGCCGACGAGGTCCCGGACGACCCGATGGAGGTCTGGGAGCTGATGGGCCGCACGGCCGACGCCCTCGACGCCTGGTACGGCGACGGCGGTCCGTCCCGGGGCCGGGTGCACGTCCCGCGGCCCAAGGCGCCGCTCAAGGGCACCGCGGTCCGCTGGCGCCGGCGGGGCCGGCCCGCGCTGGGGGCCGCGGGTGTACCCCGCCCGCCGGGGCGGCTGCGGCGCATCGGCCCGCCCGAGCTGGGCCGGTGGCAGGAGCTCGTCGCGCCCCGCCTCTACGACCTCTTCGACCCCAACGGGACCCTCGGGCTGACGAACGGCCTCGAGCAGGACTGAGCCGCCGCGGGCTCGGCGGTGCGGTGCCGGCCCCTCCGGACCACACCCGGACCGCGATGACCCCGCACGTGCGGGCTTGTCGTTGCCTGTTCGACTCCCGGACCGCGATGACCCCGCACGTGCGGGGTTGTCGCTGCTGGATGGTCACGTCGACCGCGGTCACCCCGCACGTGCGGGGTGGGCGCACGGCTCGGACCCGGCGACGGAGGGCCGGGCTGACCTGCGAATCCGCCGGCCCCGGGGTCTTCCCATCACCCGGGTCGCGGGGTTACGGTCCTCGTGGTTCGGCGCGGCAGGGGCGCCACGGCCACTCGTCCGACCCTGCCGTCCGCCGTGCGCGGGAGGGAGTCGGGGATGGCGCAGGACGTGCGTTCCGGGGCGGGTCTCGACGTGCTGCTGCTCGCGCCCGCGCTCCTCCTCGCCGCCGTCGCCCGCGAGGTCGCACCACCGGCCCGTGGCGAGGTCCGCGACGACCTCGCGACCGTCGTGGTCCTCCTGCTGTGCATCGCGGCGTGGGTCCTCGCGCGCCGCCTCGACCTGCCGCGCTGGGCGGCCGCCGCGGGTGTCGTCCTCGTGCCGCTCTGCCCGCCCGTCCAGGACGCGGCCGCGACCGGTGACCTGACCGGCCTCACGGCGTGCGTGCTCCTCGTCACCGGGCTCGCGGCCGTCGCCGCCGGGGCGGTGTCCACGCCGGGTCTCGTCACCGGGGTCGTCGCGCTCGCCGGTGCGGTCGCCCTCGACCCCGCCCTCCTCGGCGACGGCAATGGCGGGGTCGTGCTCAAGCCGGTCTCCGACGCGATGGGGGCGAGCACCGCCCCGGTCGACGGCGTGCAGACCGGCTTCGGCGGCGTGGCGAGCCGGCCCGGCGACGCGGCCGTGCGCGGCGGGCTGACCGTCGGCGCCCTGAGCACGAGCATCGTCCTCCTGCTGACGGTCGTCGGGCGGCGCCGTCGTCCGCGCCCGGGGCCGGTCTGGTGACCCCGGCGGCGACCCGCCTGCTGACCGCCGGCGCGGCCGTGGCCGCCGCGGGCGGTCTCGCGGTGGCGGCGGTCGCCGCGACCCGTGACGAGCCCGCCGGCCTCGCCGGCCCGGTCGTCGCGGGCTCCGTCCCGGCCGTGAGCCCCTCCCCGACCGCGCGGGCCACGGTCGCCGGGCCCGGGGGGCTCGCCCAGCTCGCCCCGGAGGCCTGGCCGACCCCCGACGTCCCTGACTCGGTCGCCGTCACGCGCCGCGGCCCGAACGACGCCTCGCTCCCGGCCCGGGCGACCGGTGGGTCGGCGGCGCCGGGCGACCGCCCCGCGCGGGTGCGCATCCCGGCCATCGGGGTCGACTCGCGCCTCGTCGACCTCGGCATCGCCCCCGACGGGACGATGGAGGTGCCGCGCGACCCGGCGGTCTACGGCCCGCAGCCGGGCCCGGTCCTGCGCCTGGTGACGTGCAGCGGCGAGATCGACCCGGTGACCGGCCACTACACCGACAACACCGTCGTCTTCGCCTCCTGAGCGCGCCGGGTCGCGCGGCGATTCGGCCCGGCCCGGCCGATGGGGGATCATGGGTGGCCGAGCCAGACGCCCCCTGCCGCGAAGGACCCCACGCGTGCCTCCTGCCGCTCCCGCCACCGACTTCCGCCCCGTCGTCCTCGGTGGCGACATCACCGCCTACACGCTCGTGCGCACCTTCCACGAGGCGTACGGCGTGCGCCCGCTCGTCGTCAACATGAGCGAGGGCGGCCCGGTCGCCCTCTCGACGCTGTGCGACCACGTCCTCGTGCCGGGCTTCGAGGAGGCCGACACCTTCGTGCGCGAGCTCGAGCGGGTCGGGCGCGAGCACGGGGGGGAGGGCCGCCCGCCGCTGCTGCTCGTGGCGGCCGGCGACTGGTACGTGCGGATGATCATCGAGCACAAGGACCGGCTCTCGGCCTGGTTCACGATCCCGTACATCGACCTGGACCTGCTCGACCGGATCGTGCGCAAGGACGTCTTCTACAGGATCCTCGACGAGGTCGGTGTGCCGCACCCGGCGACCATCGTCGTCGACTGCTCGGGCGAGCACGGGGAGGAGCGCGACCTGCCGTGGGAGTTCCCGGTCGTCGCCAAGCCCGCCGACAGCGCGCTGTACCACTACGCGAGCTTCGAGGGGAAGAAGAAGGTCTACGTCTGCGACACCCCCGAGGAGCTCGCCGACACCCTGCGGCGGGTGCGGGCCAGCAGCTACGACGGCAACTTCCTCCTCCAGGACTTCGTCCCGGGTGACGACACGAACATGCGGGTGCTCACCTGCTACTCCGACCGCGACGGGAAGGTCGTCTTCGGGTCGGTCGGGCACGTCCTCCTCGAGGAGCACCACCCGCTGGCCATCGGCAACCCCTGCGTCATCATCACGACCGAGATCGACGAGGTCGTCGAGCAGGCCAAGCGCTTCCTCGAGCACATCGGCTACGTCGGGTTCAGCAACTTCGACCTCAAGTACGACCGGCGCGACGGCACGTACAAGTTCTTCGAGATCAACGTCCGCCTCGGCCGCTCGAACTTCTACGTGACGGCCGGCGGCCACAACGTCTCGGAGTGGTACGTCCGCGACTGGGTGCGCCACGAGCCGATGGAGGGGCTGACGATCGCCCGCGGCGAGCACCTCTTCGCGTTCGTCCCGAAGTACGTCGTCAAGCACTACGTCCTCGACGAGGCGCTGCGCGACAAGGCGATCGGGCTGATGAAGAGCGGTCGGGCGAGCGACCCCAACGTCTACGCCCCCGACCTCACGCTCAAGCGGCGCGCGTACAACGCGGCCTACCACCTCAACCAGGTCCGCAAGTTCCGCGCTCACTTCACGGACCGCCGATGACCGGCGCCGACGTCCCGGTGCCGGGGCAGCCGGGCGGCGTGCTCGGCGGCCTCGGACCCGCCGCCACCGTCCACTTCCTGCGCCGCGTCGTCGAGCTGACCGACGCGCGCCGCGACCAGGACCACGTCGACCTCCTCGTCTGGCAGCACGGCTCGATCCCGGACCGCACCGGCTTCCTCCGAGGCGAGAACGAGAGCCCCGAGCCCGCGCTCGTCGCCGACGTGCGGGCCCTCGAACGTGCCGGCGCGACGTTCGTCGCCATCCCCTGCAACACCGCGCTCGTCTGGGTGGACCAGATGCGCGCCGCCGTCGACATCGAGGTCCTCGACACCGTCGACGAGACCGTGGCCGCCGCCCGCGCGGCCGTCCCGGGCCTGCGCCGCCTCGGCGTGCTCGCGACCGACGGCACCCTCGCGGCCGGCACCTACGCCCGCTCCGCCGAGCGCGCCGGTGTCGAGCTCGTCCTGCCGGACCCCGACGAGCAGCGCGAGACGATGAGCGTCATCTACGACGGCGTCAAGGCGGGGAACCCGGTGTCGCGCAGCCGCTTCGACGCGCTCGTCGAGCACCTGCGGGCCAAGGGGGCCGAGGCCGTCGCGCTCGGCTGCACCGAGCTGTCGGTGCTGCGGGGCGACCTCGGGGTCGAGGACCCGCTCGTCGTCGACTCCATCGACGCCGTGGCCGTCGCCACCATCCGCCGGGCCGGCGGGCGCCTGCGCGCCTGAGCACTCCTGCTCGGGCGGGCACCCGCCGGGCGTGGCACGGTGGACGGGTGCTGCGCTCCCTCCGCCCGTACCTCGTCGTGCTCGGCGTGCTCTGGCTCCTGCCGGCGGCGACCGTCGCGGTGCTGCACCTCTCGCTGCCCGACCACAACGCCGGCGGCCAGTGCGAGGGACTCGGGTGGGGCTGCACCCTCCCGCCGGCCGACGCCGTCGTCCTCCTCGGGATGATGGCCGCCCCGTTCCTCCTCCCGGCGGGGCTGCTCGGCTGCGGCGTCGTCGCGCTCGTCCGCGCCCGCCGGCAACGGACGTCCGCCGCGCCGGGGACGTCTCGTCGTGCCGGGGTCACCTCGTCCTGACGGCGCGTCAGGACGCCTCGGCGAGGCGAGGTCGGGGCGGCGAGGGGAGGTCGTCAGCAGTCCGCGTCGAGCATCCCGGTGAGGGCCGTCTTCTCGCGGCTGTCGACCTCGAGGTCGTACTGGTACTTGACCTCGATCCACGACCGGGCGTACTCGCAGCGCCAGCCGCTCGCCGGGGGCTGCCACTCGCCCGGGTCCTGGTCGGACTTGCTCCGGTTGCTCGAGGCCGAGACCGCGACGAGCTGCGGGACGGCCAGGTCGTTGGCGAACGCCTTGCGCTCGGCGTCGGTCCAGAGGTTGGCACCGGAGCCCCAGGCCTCGGCGAGCGGGACGACGTGGTCGATGTCGAGCGACGAGGAGTCGGTGAAGGTCGTGTCGTCGTAGACGCTGCGCCAGGTGCCCGAGGTCGCGTGGCACGAGGAGTCCGTCGTCACGCCCGACCCGTCGCGCTTCAGCACCGTCTCGCGGGTGTCGCACGTGCCGCTGATGGTGACCCAGTGGGTGAACGCGCTGCGGTCGTAGCCGACGTTGTCCTCGTAGCCGACGTGCAGCCCGGCCAGCTGGTCGCGGGCGTCGGCGACGCTCGGGGGCGCCGGCGGGAGCGCCTGCGCGGCGCTCGCGGCGGCGGGCGCACCGAGCGTGGCGAGCAGGAGGGCGGCCGCCGCCCGGCGCAGCCCGCGGGGGAGGCGACGGCGGGGACGACGGGCGGACGGGGCGGCGGTGGGGGTGCTCACGGGGGGACAGCCTGCTCGGCGGGGGTCAGCCCCGGCCCAAGCGTGCGTGAGCGTGCGGTACGGGTCCGGTCAGGGGTCTGCCGGGTCGGTCAGCGCCGGGTCAGGACGCCGGGTAGGGCCGCTCCCGCAGGACGCGGGCGAGGTGCGCGGCGTTGGCGGCGGCGGTCCGCGTGGCCGAGGCCGTCTGCTCGGGCGTCTCGTCGAGGTCCCGGTAGTCGGTGCCGGTCATCGCCTCACCGTTCCAGAAGGTGCAGCCGTTGGCGGGGATCGTGAAGCCGACGTCGTTCATCCCCTGGTAGGCGACGGCGCAGATGTGGTGCGCGCCGTCCTCGTTGCCGACGACCACGACGAGGCCGACCTTGCCGTACGTGAGCAGGCGGCCCTCGTCGTCGGACTCGCCGAGCTCGGCGTCGAGGCGCTCGAGGACGCGCTGGGCGACGCTCGAGTGCTGGCCCATCCACGTCGGGGTGGCGAGCACGACGATGTCGGCGGCGAGCACCTGGCGGCGGATGGCCGGCCAGGCGTCCCCGTCGCCCATGTCGGCCTCGACGCCGGGCTTGACGTCGTGGTCGACGACGCGGACGGTCGAGCCGGTCACGCCGTGCTCGGCGAGCGCCTCGAGGAGCTGGCCCGAGAGCAGCTCGGTGCTCGAGGGCGCGGGGGAGGGCGAGAGGGTGCAGCTGAGGACGAGGGCGGTGAGGTCGGCCACGGTTCTCCGATCGGGGTGGGGTGCGGTCCCCGCGGTGCTACCCGGCCTCGGCGGTGCGCAACCCCGGTGGCCGTGGGTCGACGCCCGCGAGCGACTCGGGGCGCACGAGGACCGGGAGCACGAGCCGCCAGAAGTCCTCGACCCGCTCCATCAGGTCGGCCCGGCCGGTCAGGGCCTCGCTCGTCAGCTGCATGCCGGTGACGACGGAGGTGACGACGTAGGCGAACCGCTCGGGGTCGGTGCCCGGCACGAGGGACCCGGCCGCCTCGGCCTCGCGCAGCAGGTCGGCGACCGCCTTGATCCAGCCGAGGTAGCCGGCGCGGATGACTTCGTCCGCGGCGACGCGGTCCAGCGTCATCCGGACGCTCGCGCGCATCAGCGGGTCGGTGAGCAGCGCCTCGACGAAGGAGTACGCGAGGTCGACGACGGCCTGGACCGGGGCGTCGGCGTCCGGGCCGTGCTGCGTGCGCCACTCGCCCTGCTCGGCGATGACGGCCTCGGCGAGGGCCTCCTTCGAGGCGAAGTGGAAGTACAGCGCGCCCTTGGTGATGCCCGCCTCGCGGACGATCTCGGCGACCGTCGCGGCCCCGTAGCCACGCCGCTCGATGACGGCCGCCGCGGCGCGCAGGATGCTGCTGCGCGTGGCGACGGCCCGCTGCTGCCGGGGCACGTGGCTCCTCGTGGTCGTCGGCCGGGTCGGTCGCGGACGAGGCTACGCGTGCCGTCTGTGGCCGGGCTGTGCCGGTCGTCGACGAACGACAACAGACCGGCTGGTCGGTTTTGTCGTACGATGCCCACGCCACGCCTCGCAGGGGGTGCGTGACCGCTCGAGGAGGGGCGAGTAGTCCGCACGGCGGTGCCCGGCGGAGCGCAGGGACTCCGCCGGGCGCCGCTGCCGGCGTCAGGCGCCGGCGAGCGAGCGCAGCCGCGCCGCGACCGCCTCGGGCCGGGTGTCGGTGACCCAGCCACCGACCGCGCTCTCGGACCCCGCGAGGTACTTGAGCTTGCCGGGTCCGCGCAGGACGGACATCACCTGGAGCAGCAGCCGCGACACCTCGCGGCCGGTGCGCGCCGGGGCCTGGTGCCACGCGGCGATGTACGGCAGCCGGACCGGTCCGTCGTCGCCGACGTGGTAGCCGTCGAGGCGGCGCAGGAGCTCGAGGTAGAGGTGGGCGAGCTCGTCGCGCTCGGCGTCGTCGAGGGCGACGAGGTCGGGGACGTCGCGGTGGGGGGCGAGGTGCACCTCGACCGGCCAGCGCGCGGCGTAGGGGACGTAGGCCGTCCAGTGCTCGCCGGCGAGGACGACGCGCGAGCCGTCCGCGCGCTCGGCGGCCAGGAGGTCGGCTCCGAGCAGCCGACCGGTGCGGGCGTGGTGCTCGGTGGCCCGGGCCAGCATCTCGGCGGTGCGCGCGGGGACGTAGGGGTAGGCGTACACCTGACCGTGGGGGTGGTGCAGCGTCACCCCGATCTCCTGGCCGCGGTTCTCGAAGCAGAAGACGTGCTCGACGCCGGGCGTGGCCCCGAGCTCGGCCGTGCGGTCGGCCCAGACGTCGACGACGGTGCGGGCGCGCTCCGGGCCGAGCGCCGCGAACGAGGAGTCGTGGTCGCTCGTGAAGCAGACGACCTCGGTGCGGCCGTGCGCCGGACGGTGCAGGTACCCCTCGGGGGCGACGACGTCGTCGAGCGCGACGGGGGCGTACGAGGGGAAGCGGTTCTCGAAGACGACGACGTCGTACTCGGCGTCGGGGATCTCGGAGGGGACGCTGCCGCGCCCGGTCGGGCAGAGCGGGCACTCGTCCTTGGGCGGCAGGAAGGTGCGGTTCATCCGGTGCCCCGCGACGGCCACCCAGTCGCCGACGAGCGCGTCGTAGCGGACGTGCCCGGCGGAGGCCCGCGGCCCGAGCTCGCGCCGGTCGACCGCGGTGCGTTCCGGCGCGTCCGGGGAGTCGTCGAAGTAGATGATCTCGCGGCCGTCGGCGAGCGAGCGGACCGTGCGCCGGACCGTGCGGGTCCGGGTCATCCGGCGTCGCCCACCTGGCGGGGGCGGCCCGGCTCGGCGAGGACGAGGTGCTCGACCGACTCGACGAGCACCTGCCGCGCCCGGGCCGGGATGCCCGAGTCGGTGATGAGCGTGTCGACCTCGGAGAGGTCCATGAAGGTCGAGAGGCCGACGATCCCGATCTTCGAGCGGTCGGCGAGGACGCACACCGAGCGGGCCGAGCGGACGAGCGCCCGGTTCGTCTCGGCCTCGACGAGGTTGGGCGTGGTGAGGCCCGCCGCGCGGTCGATGCCGTGCGCGCCGAGGAAGAGCCGGTCGACGTGCAGGCCGGCGAGGGCGGTGACGGCGACGGGCCCGACGAGCGCGTCCGACGGCGTGCGGACGCCCCCCGTGAGGACGACGACGTGCGCGGCCGACTGCGACTCGTGCAGCAGCTGCGCGACGGGGACCGAGTTCGTGACCACGGTCAGCTGGGGCACGTCGCGGACGGCGCGGGCCAGCTCGTAGGTCGTCGTGCCGGCCGAGATCCCGATGGTCGCGCCGGGCTGGACCAGCCGCGCGGCCTCGAGCGCGATGGCCTGCTTCTCGGCGGTCATGAGCGTCGACTTCGCGGTGAAGCCCGGCTCGTCCGTGGCGCGTGGGGTGATGGCGACCGCCCCGCCGTGCACGCGCTCGAGGAGGCCGTCGCCGTCGAGCCGCTCGATGTCGCGGCGGACGGTCATGTCCGAGACGCCGAGCTGGTCGACGAGCTCGGAGACGCGGGCGGCGCCGTGCTCCTCGACGATGGAGAGGATGGCGGCGCGGCGCTGGCTGGCGAGCATCAGGCCTCCCGGACGATCGCCGCGCTGCGCGCCGCCACGGTGGTGACCGGGCCCACGTCGGCGCCCGCGACGAGGTCGTGGCCGGTGACGGCGACCTCGCAGCCGGCGTCGGTGTGGTTGAGGACGAAGAGCCAGGAGCCCGAGGCGGAGCGGCGGCGGGTGACCTCGACACCGGCCGGCACGTCGGCGACCGGCGCGACCCCGGCCTCGTCGGTGACGCGGGCGAGGAGCGCGGCGAGGGTCGCGTCGTCGGGCAGCGTGCCGAGGTACCAGGCGGCGCCCTCACCGACGGTGCGGCGGGTGACGGCGGCCCGGCCGGCCAGCGGCCCGTCGGCGTAGGAGTCGAGCACCTCGGCGTCGCGGACGCGGGCGTCCTCGGACCACACCGAGCCGCTGCCGCCTCCGGCGAGGGCGACGGACTCGCCGACCCGCAGCGGGAACAGCTCCTCGACGCGGACGCCGAGCAGGTCGCGGAACGCGCCGGGGTAGCCGCCGAGCCGGACGTGGTCGTCGGGGTCGGAGATGCCGGAGAAGTAGGTGACGACGACATGGGCCCCGGCCGCGGCGGCCGCCGCGATGCGCTCGGCCGCGGGGTCGGAGACGAGGTAGAGCGTCGGGACGACGACGACCCGGTAGCCCGAGAGGTCGGTGTCGGGGTGGACGACGTCGCACGTGACGCCGGCGTCGCGCAGCAGGCGGTGGACGGTGTGCGCGGCCTGCGGGTAGTCGAGCGCGGCCGAGGGCATGCACGGCCCGCTGACCGCCCACTGCGCCTCGTAGTCCCAGAGGACGGCGACGTCGGCCACGACGCGCGAGCCGACGAGCTCGCCGAGCCGCCCGGCGACGGCGCCGAGCTCGCAGACCTCGCGGAAGCGGTCGCTGTCCTCGCCGGCGTGGGGGACGAGGGCGGAGTGGAACTTCTCGGAGCCGGCGCGCGACTGGCGCCACTGGAAGAACCCGAGGGCGTCCGCGCCGCGGGCGACGTGGGTCAGGCTGTCGAGGAGGGTCTCGCGCGGTGGCTTGGCGGGGTTGACCGGCTGCCAGTTGACCGCGCTCGTCGAGTGCTCCATGAGCATCCACGGCGCGCCGCCGGCGAGGCCGCGGGTCAGGTCGCCGTGGAACGAGAGCTCGGCGCGGGGGTGCTCGAGCGCGTCGACGACGTAGTGGTCGGTGCTCACGACGTCCTGGTGCGGCGCCCAGTCGTGGTAGTCGAGCAGCCGGAAGCCGCTCATCGTCATGAAGTTGGTCGTCACCGGCACGTCGGAGGAGTGGCGCCGGATGACCTCCTTCTCGGCGACGTGGAAGTCGAGCAGGGTGTCGGACCCGAAGCGGTGGTAGTCGAGCTCGTGGGTCGGGTTGCCGAACGTCGTCGTGATCCGCGGCGGCAGCACGTCGTCCCACGCGGTGTAGCGCTGGCTCCAGAAGGCCGTGCCCCACGCCTCGTTGAGGGCGTCGAGCGTCCCGTAGCGGCGCTCGAGCCAGCGCCGGAAGAACACCGCGCAGGTGTCGCAGTAGCAGGGCAGGTTGTGGCAGGCGTACTCGTTCGAGACGTGCCACATCGCCAGCGCCGGGTGGTCGTGGTAGCGCTGCGCCATCCGGTCGGTGAGGGCGAGGGCGAACTCGCGGTAGAGCGGCGACGACGGGCACCAGGCCTGCCGGCTGCCCGGCCAGAGGGTGTGGCCCTCACGGTCGACGGGGAGGATCTCGGGGTAGGCGGCGCTCAGCCACGGCGGCGGGGTGGCGGTGGCGGTGGCGAGGTCGACGGCGATGCCGTGCGCGTGGAGGAGGTCCATCACCTCGTCGAGCCAGCCGAACTCGTACTCGCCCTTGGTCGGCTCCAGCCACGACCACGAGAAGACGCCGAGGGTGACGAAGCTGACCCCGGCCGCGGCCATCAGCCGCATGTCGTCGTCCCACACCGCACGCGGCCACTGCTCCGGGTTGTAGTCCCCACCGAAGGCGACGCGGTCGTCGGGCCATGGACGCATGGCGGACAGTGTGTTGCGCGGAATCGACATCTGTCAACAGATACGAACATCGACCGACACGGCGGCCGCCGTGGCGGGTGAGACGCCAATCCGGCTGTGCCCGTGGTTTCCGAAGGTCAAAGGTTGGTCACGACCCTTGACACCCTCGCGGCGCGACTCCACACTCTGGAGCCATCGGTTGTTCGTTTCTGATCGAAACTGTCAGGAGCGGCACGTTCGTCAAAGGAGACACCCATGGCACGCCCGGCCCCGCGCGACCCCCGGTTCGCGAGCTCCCTTCCCGCCTCCGTCCGCGGGGTGAACCGCCGGACCCTCCTGTCGGGCGCCCTCGGTGCCGGCGCCCTGTTCGGTGCGGGCTCCCTCGCCGGCTGCGGCAGCGACGACTCGCCCTCGACGAGCGGCGGCGGCGCCTCGGCCAAGGCCGGCAACGTCAAGTTCGGCGTCAACGAGGCCAAGGGCTCCGGGCCGGCCTACGAGCGCCTGCAGGGCATGGCCGACGCCTACGCGAAGAAGGAGGGCGTGCAGGTCTCCGTCAACGCGGTCGACCACAACACCTTCCAGGAGAGCATCACCACCTACCTCCAGGGCAGCCCGGACGACGTGTTCACGTGGTTCGCCGGCTTCCGCATGTCGCAGTTCGCCGAGGCCGGCCAGATCGCCGACCTCAGCGACGTGTGGCCCATCGACGGCATGAGCGACGCCTTCAAGCAGGCCTCCACGGCGTCGGACGGCAAGCAGTACTTCGTCCCCATCAGCTACTACCCCTGGGCCGTCTTCTACCGCCCGTCGGTCTTCGAGAAGAACGGCTGGACCGAGCCGAAGACGATGGACGAGCTCAACGCCCTCATGACCGACATGCAGGGCAAGAAGATCACCCCCTTCGCCTTCGCGGCCAAGGACGCGTGGGCGCCGATGGGCACCTTCGACATCCTCAACATGCGTCTCAACGGCTTCGACTTCCACATGCAGCTGACCAAGGGCGAGCAGAAGTGGGACAGCCCCGAGGTCAAGAAGGTCTTCGAGACCTGGAAGACCCTCCTGCCCTACCACCAGGAGAACTCGCTCGGCCGCACCTGGCAGGAGGCCGCGACCTCGATGTCCAAGGGCGAGTGCGGGATGTACCTCCTCGGCACCTTCGTCGTCGACGGCGTCCCGACCGAGGCGCAGGAGGACCTGGACTTCTTCACCTTCCCGGCGCTCGACTCGACGATCGGCGCCGACGCGCTCGACGCCCCGATCGACGGCTTCTGCGTCGCCGAGGGCGCGCAGGACACCGAGGCCGGCAAGGCGTTCATCAAGTGGCTCGGCAGCGCCGAGGCCGCGGACGCCGGCAACAACGCGGGCTCGGCGCCGTTCATCGCCGCCAACTCGGGTGCCAGCACCGCGAAGTACGGGGCGCTGCAGAAGAAGTCGGTCGAGGTCGTCCAGAACGCGAAGAACATCGCCCAGTTCCTCGACCGCGACACCAACGCCGACCTCGCCAACACCGTCGTCACCGTCGCGCTCCAGGACTTCATCAAGAACCCGAACGACATCGACAAGGTCACGTCGTCCATCCAGCAGCAGGCCGCGTCCATCCTCGGCTGAGCCGAGGACGAGGAGGAACGATGGCCACCAGGACCGCACGCCGGCAGTCACGACGGGTCGAGAAGAAGCGAGGAGCACGCGACCGCCTGGTCATCTCCCTGATGATCGGCGTCCCCACGATCCTCGTGGTCTGGCTCGTCTGGCTGCCGGCGGTGGCCTCGGTGGCGCTGTCGTTCACGAAGTGGAACGGGTTCAAGTTCAGCTCGATCCAGTGGGTCGGGACGAAGAACTACGTCGACATCGCGACGATCTACCCACCGTTCTGGCCGGCCATCCAGCACAACCTCATCTGGCTGGTCTTCCTCTTCGTCCTCCCGACGATCCTCGGGGTCGTGCTGGCGGTCGTCCTCGACCGCGAGATGTGGGGCAGCCGGTTCTACCAGACCGCGTTCTACCTGCCGGTCGTGCTGTCGCTGGCGCTCGTCGGCTTCATCTGGCAGCTCTTCTACTCGACCGACCAGGGCCTCATCAACGAGCTCTTCAAGGGCAACGTCGACTGGTACGGCGACCCCGACGTCAACCTGTGGGCCGTGCTCGTCGCCACCGCGTGGCGGCACACCGGCTACATCATGCTCATCTACCTGGCGGGCCTGAAGGGCGTCGACGGGTCGCTGCGCGAGGCCGCGGCCGTCGACGGCGCGAACGAGGTCAAGACGTTCTTCAACGTCATCTTCCCGGTCATGCGCCCGATCAACATGATCGTCCTCGTCATCGTCGTCATCGAGTCGCTCCGCGCGTTCGACCTCGTCTGGATCATCAACAAGGGCCGCAACGGCCTCGAGCTGATCTCGGCGCTGGTGTCGCAGAACGTCATCGGCGAGGCCACGCGCTACGGCTTCGGGTCGGCGCTCGCCGTCATCATGATGGTCATCTCGTCGGTGTTCATCACCATCTACCTGCGCATCGTCTTCCGGGAGGACCGCCGATGACCACCACCGCACCCCCGGCCCCCGTGAGGAGCCGCCCCTCGAGCCCGGGGGGCCGTGGGCCCTCCGGCGGCGTCCTCAACAAGCGCCGGGGCAAGGTCGCGACGGTGATCATGCTCGTCCTCGCGATCGCCTGGCTGTTCCCGCTGCTGTGGGCCCTCTACAACTCCTTCCGCGACTACTCGTACACGCAGACCAACGGGTACCTGTCGTTCGGTGGATGGACCCTCGCCAACTACGAGAACGCCTGGAGTCGAGGCAACTTCGGCCTGCACTTCAAGAACTCGCTCCTCATCACCGTGCCGGCGGTGGCGCTGACGCTGTTCCTGTCCTCGCTCGTCGCGTTCGTCCTCGCGCGGTTCTCGTACCGCTTCAACCTCACCCTGCTCGGCATCTTCCTCGCGGCGAACCTGCTGCCGCCGCAGGCGCTCCTCATCCCCGTGTTCCGGATGTTCCGCGAGATCCCCCTCCCGGAGTTCATGAGCTCGAGCGGGACGATGCTCAACAGCTTCTGGGCGCTCATCCTCGTCAACACGGCCTTCCAGCTGGGCTTCTGCACCTTCGTGCTCAGCAACTACATGAAGACGCTGCCGCACGAGATCTACGAGTCGGCCGAGCTCGACGGCGCGAGCGTGTGGCGCCAGTACTGGCAGCTGACCATGCCGCTCGTGCGCCCGGCCCTCGCCGCCCTCGCGACCCTCCAGGTCACGTGGATCTACAACGAGTTCTTCTGGGCGACCGTCCTCATCTCGCGCGGCGACAAGTACCCGGTGACTAGCGCGCTCAACAACCTGCGCGGGCAGTTCTTCTCCGACACCAACCTCGTCGCGGCAGGATCCATCCTCGTCGCGCTGCCGGTCCTCGTCGTGTTCTTCGTCCTGCAGAAGCAGTTCGTCTCCGGCCTGACGCTCGGGTCGACCAAGGGGTGAGCGCCGACCACACCGTCCTGCGGGGAGGGGGCGTCGCCCTCGTCCTCGCCCACCGCGACCACGGCCTGCCCGCCGTCCTGCACTGGGGCGCCGACCTCCCCGACGCGGCGGCCGCCGACCTGGCCCTGCTGCGCGACACCCCCGTCGCGAACAACGCGCTCGACGAGCCGTGGGACCTCAGCGTCCTGCCGACCTCCGGCGACGGCTGGCTCGGGACGCCCGGCATCGCCCTGCACCGCGCCGGGGGCGCCGCCGCCCCGCGCTGGGTCGCGACGGTCACCGGCGGTGGCGGGCGCGCGACGGTGCGGGCCGAGGCCGTCGACAGCGAGGCGGTCGTCGAGCTCGTCCTCGCGCTCGACGAGCACGGGGTGCTCACGGCGTCGACCTCGGTCACGTCGACCGCCGACGCCGGCACGGCGCCGCTCGAGGTCGCGGCCCTGCGGACCCTCCTGCCGTTGCCGGCCCGCGCCGAGGAGGTCCTCGACCTCAGCGGGCGCTGGGTGCGCGAGCGCACGCCGCAGCGGCGTCTCGTCGCCGACGGCACCTGGCTGCGCACCGGCCGCCGCGGCCGCACCGGCCACGACGCGACGCTGCTCATGACCGCCGGGACGGCCGGGTTCGGCTTCCGCCACGGTGAGGTCTGGTCGGTGCACGCCGCCTGGAGCGGCCACCACGAGCACCTCGTCGAGCGCCTCCCCGAGGGCGCCGGCGCCCACGCGGCCGTCATCGGCGCGGGCGAGGCGCTGGAGTCCGGCGAGGTCCGGCTCGGCCCGGGCGAGACCTGGACGTCCCCGGACGTCGTCGCGGTCTGGTCCGACGCGGGCCTGGACGGCCTCACCGCGCGCCTCGTGCGCCACCAGCGCGCCGGGGCGGACTACCGCGCCGGTCGCCCCCGCCCGCTCGTCCTCAACACGTGGGAGGCGGTCTACTTCGAGACCGACCTCGGGCACCTGCAACGGCTCGCCGACACCGCGGCGTCCATCGGCGTCGAGCGCTTCGTCCTCGACGACGGCTGGTTCGGGTCGCGCCGCGACGACACCCGTGGCCTCGGCGACTGGCAGGTCTCGCCGGAGGTCTGGCCCGGCGGCCTCGGCCCGCTCGTCGAGCACGTCAAGGGCCTCGGGATGGAGTTCGGGCTGTGGTTCGAGCCGGAGATGCTCAACCTCGACTCCGACGTCGTGCGCGCCCACCCGGAGTGGGTCCTCGGCCCGGCCGCCGGTCCGACGCCGCCCTCGCGCCACCAGCACGTCCTCGACCTCGCGAACCCCGACGCCTTCGACCACGTCCTCGCCGCGATGTCCGAGGTCATCGGCACGTACGGTGTCGACTTCGTCAAGTGGGACCACAACCGCGACCTCCACGAGGCCGTGCGCACCGACGCCACCGGCACCGACCGGCCCGCCGTCGCGGCCCAGACCCGCGCGACCTACCGGCTCCTCGACGCGCTGCGCGAACGGTTCCCCGCGCTCGAGATCGAGTCGTGCTCCAGCGGCGGGGCCCGCGTCGACCTCGGCGTCCTCGCGCGCACCGACCGCGTGTGGACCTCGGACTGCAACGACGCCCTCGAGCGGGTCGCCATCCAGCGGTGGACCGGCCTGCTCGTGCCGCCGGAGCGGATGGGCACGCACGTCGGGCCGCCCCGTGCCCACACGACGCACCGCGACCTCGACCTCTCGCTGCGGATGCTCGTCGCGCTCGGCGGGCACGCCGGCCTCGAGTGGGACATCTCGACCTGCTCGCCGCAGGAGCTCGACGCCCTGCGGGCGTGGAGCGGCCTCTACCGCGAGCTGCGGCCGCTGCTGCACACCGGCGACGTCGTGCGCTCGGACCATCCCGATCCCTCGCTCGTCGTCGGCGGCGTCGTCGCGGCGGACCGGTCCGCGGCCGCGCTCACCGTGGTCCGGGTCGTCAGCGGCCGCGGGGTCACGCCCGGGGCGGTGCCGCTGCCGGGGCTCGACCCGGCCCGTCGCTACCGGGTGCGCGTGCGACCGGAGGCCGGCCTGCCGGAGAGCCAGCAGGTGCGGGACCCGCGGTGGTTCGAGCAGGCGCAGGGCGACGACGGCATCCTCGTCGCGGGTGCGGTGCTCGACGACCACGGGCTACCCGTCCCCGCCCTCGCGCCGGGCCAGGGGTACCTCCTGCACCTGACGGCCGTCGACGGGGCGTGAGCACGCCCGCTGGCCAGGGTGGAGCGATGACCAGCACCCGCCCCCAGCGCGGAAGCTGAGGCTGCTCAGTCGATGTAGCCAGTCCTGCGATCTACCTGGCTCAGAAAGTTGGGGACGGCGTCCTCGAGCACAGCATCTGTCTGGAGGTCACCGCCGTAGCGGAGCTGGTGAACCCGTATCCCTCATGGGGCCCCGAGACCCAGAGTTGGTCGTAGACGCCGGGCTCGCCGGCACGCTCGGTGACTTCGAAGCGCTCACCGTCCACCACCATCCGCTTCACGGGGAGAGGTGCGCCATCCGCGGCAATTGAGGACGGATCGAGTGCCGGCCGGACGAAGGACGCGGGTCAGCGCACCGGCTCGGGCGCGCCTCGCGCCTGGCCGTGGCCGGCGACCACCAGGTAGCCATCGCTCTCTGGGTCGAAGGTGGTGGATTGCACCGTGAGCCCGACGCTCCGCAACTGCGCCACGAGGTCCTCGTACCGATAGGGCCAGATGGACAACCGCTCCGAGCAGGTTCGCACTGCCCCATCCGGCTCGATCTGGGCGACCACGATCTCGAGGAAGTGCTCCTGTTCCCAGCGCTGTTCGATCTGCCAGTAGTAGCTGACGACCGCATCGCGGTCGTTGCGGCGGATGAGGTGATCGCGCACGTCCACCCGTGAGCCGGCGGAGCGCACGAGCTCCCAGTTGCGTGAGGTGAGCACGAGTCGTCCGCCTGGATTCAGCAGCCGCGACATCGCTGCCAGTGCTGTCAGGCGACCGGCTGCGCCCTCGGCGTGCCCGAGCGAGTTGCCGACGCAGAACACCAGGTCGAACGTGGAGTCCTCCAGGTGGTCGGGTAGCTCGGCCCAGGGCGCGCGGAGGGTTCGAAGCGACACCCTGCTCGTTGGCGACCCTTTCGGTCCGGCGAACCATCCCGTCGCTGGCGTCTGTGGCGACCACGTCAAGGCCAAGACTCGCCAGGCCGACGGCGAGCTGGCCGGTTCCACACGCGCAGTCGAGGACGCGCGCGTTGGGCGGCAGAGAGCCCACGACTTCGCTGTAGTAGGCCTCGGCTGCCTTGGCGGGGGTCAGCTTGTCGTCTCCGATCAGCCACTCGTACACGTCGGAGAGCGCCCCATATCCAGCCACCGCGATCCCCTCCATCACTCGACGACACGCGGCGGGTTGGACCGCGCCTGCGATTCGTACCTTGCCCCTCGTGCTGTGCCAGGGCATGTCTGAGACGCGTTGGGAAGGGCCCAACCACTCCTGGCACTGAGACTCCACCGGATATCCAGTGGGAAACCGCCACGCGGCACCGACGCAGGTCCCCGATCCACCGGCGTCCCAGTGGTCATGCCCCGTGCCGCGCTTCCCGGCCTGCGGCATGAGCGCACGTTCACTCGTAGGCCGTGGCGGCCACGAGCATGCTGGCGAAAAGGCGCCATGTAGGAGACTCCTGGTCCTCGGGCTTGTCGACAACTCGTGCGGCTGCGAAGGCCCCTAGTGCGTCGAGGACGCTCTCGAGGGTTGTGTTCTCCCACTCGTCGCGGCCCGTCGCTCTGTAGTCCGCGAGAACTTGCTCAAGGAACTGCGCGAAGTCGTCTCGGCTCGCTACCGCGGAGGGGTCTGCGGTCGTGGCTCGCCCGTATTCCATGGGCTGCATGATGGCAGGTGCGCAGTCACGCGCTCAGAGCGATCGCACCACCAGCGGTATGTGCCGACGGGCAACGCGAGGATGTGCTCCAGCGGCTAAAAGTGGCGGGTGGGACGGGGCCAGGGCTCGGTAGAGAGCATCTCGGCTGCCCAACCTGCGCTGTCCCTAAGCTCCGAGGGTGGTGCGAGCTCGGTGATGCACAAGGCAGCCCGAAGGCTTCGATCGCCGTGCTCTCCGATACACCCGGACGGACCTCGGTTCTTGGCGTCGAGCAACTGCCAAAGACGCACTCGCGCTGCTGTGAGGGCCTCGGGACTGGGGCTCGCAGAAGCGTGCCAGAGCGCAAGGGCGTCGCTCACGACCTCTTCGGCCTCGGTGGGAAGGTCGCCGTAGGTGACAAGTGCGTCGGCGATCGTGAGGACGAGGTTTCGGCGCTGCTCGAGGAACGTGGAGCCGCCCATGATGGCTGAGTCGAAACTCTCGACGAGCTGGTCTGCGGTGACCTCTTGCACCGGTCCATGATCTCAGTCCTTCGACGCACCCCACGAAGTTCTCGTCACGGCATGAGAGAGCGCTTCGTCGACGACTAAGGGCGCGCGTTTGGCCTAACATCACCGACCGTGAGACTCGAGTCGGTGGACGGTCACTTCGTTGAGCTAATCGTGACCGGATACCAGTTCGGCAGGGGCCAGTCGACAGGCTCGGACGTCGACTGGGACGCCAACTGGCTCATGATCCGTGGCAAAGCGTGGGACGGCGACCATTCGTGGCAGTTTCACGACCCATGCATGACCACGTGGGAGGCACGAGAACTGGCGACCTGGCTTCGCGGGTTGGGCAACGCGCGTCCCCAGACAGTGGCGGCCGCCAAACCCGACGAATCCACGCTCTGGCTCACCGAGCCCAACCTGACGTTCGCCGTGGACAGGGCTTCCCACGGCACCTCAGCAGTAGCGGTCTACTTCAATGCCGAATCACGTCCACCTACGGGTTCTAACGACGACGGCGTAGGACGCGGACACCGAGTCCGACTGACCATCCCGCAGGCTGATCTCGCTGAAGCTGTTGGCGGTTGGGAAGAGGAGCTCCGGAGCTTCCCTGTGAGGTGACCCGTCCGCTCATCGGCTACTTGTTTCATTGACGCAGGACCGGTGCCCGCGCAGGCTCGGTTCAGGTGTCGGGGACGGACGCTCGCATTCATCGGCTGTCCGTCCTTCGGGTCGTGACTCTCACATGGCATGCGCCGTCCTCGGCACCGCTGAGCCGGAGAGGCTGAAGAAGGGACTGTGCTGCCGGAAGTAGCGGTGCCCTCCGCGCTCGACCACCCATTGGTTCGACCGCAGGAGGCATCGTGGAGCAGTCACCGACAACGAGCGTGGTCATCGGGATGGACCCGCACAAACGCAGCGTCACGATTGAGGTCATGGCCGCCGACGAGGCGATCCTGGACCGGGGCCGCTTCGACACCGACGAGCGAGGGTTCGCCGCTCTGCTCGAGCGGGCCGGGAGGTGGCCGTCGCGGGTGTGGGCGGTCGAGGGCTGCAACGGCATCGGCCGGCACGTCGCGACCCGGCTTGTCGCGGTCGGTGAACAGGTCCTCGACGTGCCGCCGAAGCTGTCGGCCAGGGTGCGGACCTTTGCCACCGGGCAGGGCCGCAAGACCGACGCCACCGACGCGCACTCCGTGGCGCTGGTCGGGACCCGGATGGCCGGCCTGCGACCGGTCGTGCCTGACGCGCAGCGGGAGATCCTGCGGATCCTGGTCGACCGCCGCCGAGCGATCGGTGACGAGCACACCGTCAAGGTCAACCAGCTGCATGCCCTTCTGCTGGAGCTGGTTCCGGGCGGAGCCAAGCGCGACCTGTCCGCGGCCCAGGCCCGCAAGATCCTTACCGGTGTCCGACCGCGAGATGTGGTCGGCAAGACCAGGAAGCGGGTAGCTGCCGAGCTCGTGACGGACCTTGAGCGGCTGTACCTGCGCAAAAAGGCCGCCGACAAGGAGCTCACCGTCCTGCTGCGCGAGTCCGGCACCACCCTCACCCAGCTCCATGGGATCGGCCCCTCGGGCGCGGCCCGGCTGATCGTCGAGGTCGGCGACATCACTCGCTTCCCCAACGCCGGCCACTTCGCCTCCTGGACCGGCACCGCCCCCATTGACGCCTCCTCCGGCGACAACGTGCGCCACCGCCTCAGCCGCGGAGGGAACCGCAAGATCAACCGGACCCTGCACATCATGGCCATCGTCCAGCTCCGCAACCCCACCGAAGGCCGGGCCTACTACGACCGCAAGGTCGCCGCCGGCAAGACCCCCAACGAAGCGATGCGCTGCCTCAAACGACGCCTGTCCGACCTCGTGTACCGAGCGCTGCTCGACGACCTCACCCACGGCGCGGCGACGGGCCCGGGAGGGCAACGAGGCAACGACTCTGACTCCAGCGCGACCGGCTCACAACCTCACACCGGCACTTCGGACAAGCCACTTCCCGGACCCGTCGCAGTCAAGGCTACGACCCCCGTCCAGCAGGCTTCTTGACACAAAAGGGAGCCATGAGCGATGGGTGGGTTGCGCCTGCGGTCCGGCGGCGCGGGTGGCCCGGCTGCCGTGAGTCACCGCATGCCGCCCGGTGTCGAAGTGCAGGTCCGGGGGGTCGTCCGGGAAGTGGTCCGTGGCCGACAGAACCGGCTCATCGGGCGTCGGGGGTGGCAGAGCGGCGAGGGCGCGGTCGTAGGAGCCGTCGGTCAGGTCCCAGACGACGTGGCGGCCGCGATCGTCGGGCTGCTGCCGAACCTCGGCCCAGAGCCGACGTCGGTGGACCGTCGTGTGGTGGCGTTGGCAGAGCAGGGCGGCGTTGAGGACGTCGGTCGGGCCGCCGTCGGCCCAGTGACGGACGTGGTGGGCGCGGGTCCAGGCGGCGGGGGCGGTGCATCCGGGGTAGGTGCAGCCGCGGTCGCGGATCAGGAGGTGGCGGCGTTGGGCCCGGGTGAAGAGCCGCAGCAGCCGGGCCAGGGCCAAGGGTTCGCCCTGGGTGCCCAGGACGTGCGCGACGAGGGCGGCGTCGCAGGTCAGGCGGCGCAGGGTGTCCGGGCCGAGGAGGGTGCCGGTGGCGACCGAGCCGAGGACCTCGCCGGCGCCGGTCTCGGCCTGCAGGTCGGCCAGGCTCATCGCGACGTGCAGCGTCGCGGGGGACCCGGCCCGGGCCTCGGCCTCGACGCCACTCGCGATCGTGCAGACCTCGGTCAGGGCCTCGACGCGGCGTTGCCCGGCCGGGCGCAGGTCTCGCTGACCGGCCTGCTCGTCCGGGCGGGGCGCGGACCGCGGCCCGATCGCGGCTTCGAGGGCGGCCGCCTGCTCCGGGGTCATCCACAGCTGGTACTCGGTCAGGTCGCCGGACTCCACGTGCGGCATCGACAGCCGGGCCGAGGGCGCGAGGCGGGCCTGCAGGTCGTCGAAGGCGCCGTGGTGGCCGTACTGCGAGATCAGCCGTGGCCGGAGCCCGCGCATCAGCGCCGTCCCGTGCTGCTGCGCGAGGTCGACGAGCGCGGTGGCCACGGTCGGGAGCGCCTCGTCGCGCAGCAGCGGCTGCACCCGGGCGCTCTCGCGCAGGACCGCGCACCCGGTGCCGGCCTCCAGGCGCCCGTCGCGGACCGCGTCCCAGACGATCCCCAGCGGTGAGTCCTCTGCCGGGGGACGGTCCGGGCCCGACCCGGCCGCGACGACGTCCACCGCGATCCGTGCCACCGCGACCGCCCCGCCCTGGCGCAGCGACGGCGCGAGCCCGCGCACCCACTCCTGCACCCCGGCCCCCGCGACCTCACCCCGACGAACCGCCTCCACCGCGACCGCCACCCGCGCCGCCGAGGCCAGCGCCGCGAGCCGGTCGGCCACTCCCAACAGCTCACCCAGCTCCGCTCCTACCGCCCCGAACAGCACTTCCGAGATACCCGTCAACGCATCGCCGGCAGCCTCCATCGCGGAGCGGCGCTTCGCGAGTTCGGTTGTCCCCGTTGACATGCCACCATGATCCCACCCGGCACCGACAGCCGGCCGGGCCCGAGGACACGCCTGTGGACCACGAGCGGGCGACGAGCGACCTGTGGACGACCGAGCAGCCCACGACCACCAGCGGCTGGTTATCGTGGCCCGATGGCCAGCACCCGCCCCCAGCCGGCGTGGCTGGCGAACTCGGTCCTCTACCAGATCTACCCGCAGACCTTCGCGGACGGCAACGGCGACGGCATCGGTGACCTCGCCGGGGCCACGGAGAAGCTCGACCACCTCGCGTGGCTCGGGGTCGACGCGGTGTGGTTCAGCCCGCTGTTCGCCTCGCCGTTCGCGGACGCCGGCTACGACGTCGCCGACTACCTCTCCGTCGCCCCGCGCTACGGCACGAACGAGGACCTCGCCGCGTTCGTCGACGCCGCCCGCAGCCGCGGCATCCGCGTCCTGCTCGACCTCGTCGCCGGGCACACGAGCGACCAGCACCCGTGGTTCCGCGAGTGGGTCGACGACCCGGCCGACGGGCGCTACATCTGGAGCGAGCGGGTCGGGACCCCGGCCGGCATCTGGTGCCCCGTGCCGGGCCGCCGGGGCGGCTACTACCAGCTGAACTTCTACCCCTGCCAGCCGGCGCTCAACTTCGGCTACGCCCGCCAGGATCCCGCCCAGCCGTGGCGCGACCCGGTCGACGCCGAGGGCCCGCGGGCCAACCGGCAGGCGCTGCGCGACGTCATGGCGCACTGGTTCGACCTCGGCATCAGCGGCTTCCGCGTCGACATGGCGGCCTCGCTCGTCAAGGACGACCCGGGGCACGTCGAGACCGCGCGGCTGTGGGCCGAGATGCGGGAGTGGCTCGACCGCGAGCACCCCGACCGGGCGCTGCTCTCGGAGTGGGGCGACCCCGCCGTCGCGGTGCCGGCCGGGTTCCACGCCGACTTCTTCCTGCACTTCGGCCGCCCGGGCCTGCGCTCCCTGTGGCACACCGGCGTCGGCACGTACGACCCCTCGTGGACGGACACCGACCGCTACTTCTTCGACCCCGAGGGCAGCGGCGGTGTCGACACCTTCCTGCGCGAGTGGCGGCGGGCCACGGACGCCATCGGGGTCGGCGGCGGACACGTGGCCCTGCCGACGGCCAACCACGACTACGCGCGCCTCGTCACCGGCCCGCGCACCGCGCCGATGGCCCGCGCGGCCTTCGCGTTCGTCGCCACGTGGCCGTCCCTCCCGACGATCTACTACGGCGACGAGATCGGGATGCGCTACGTCGAGGGGCTGCCGGACCGCGAGGGCAGCCTCCTGCAGACGACGCAGGACCGCACCGGCTCCCGGACGCCGATGCAGTGGGAGCCCGGGCCCGGCGCCGGCTTCTCCACCGCGCCGGAGGCGGACTTCTACCTGCCGCTCGACCCCTCGCCCGAGCGCCCGGACGTCGCGACCCAGCGCGCGGACGAGGGCTCGCTGCTGCACCTCGTCCGGCGGCTGCTCGCCCTGCGGCACGCCACCCCGGCGCTGCAGCCGGAGGGCTCGCTCGAGGTGCTGACCGAGGACTACCCGTTCGTGTACGTCCGGGGCGGCACGCACCTCGTCGTGGTCAACCCGCGGCGCGAGCCGGCCACCGTGACACTGCCGTCCGGGTGGGACGGCGCGCGCGGCCTCGAGGTCGAGGGGGTCCGCCTCGAGAGCGGCCGCGCCGAGGCCTCCGGCTTCTCGTACGGGATCTTCGAGCGCGCCTGAGCGCGAGCGGCGCCGGCGTCCGCCTCGGACGCCGGCGCCGCGCCGCTCAGTCCTCGAGGCCGAGGCCCCGGCGGCCGGTGCGGTTCAGCTGCTCGGGGGCGAAGCGGTCCGGCCACGTGCGCTCGTAGTGCTCGGCCGGGAAGTCCGACGGGCTGCTGCCGTCGGCGAAGGCCTCGCGCACCGACGCCGCGTACGCCTCGTTGCGCGGGCACCACGGCGCCGCCGGGATGTACATGACGTTGCCCCAGCCCTGCTGGTCGGTGACCGGGTCGACCCCGTGGATCATGTCGCAGTGCCACCAGACGGAGTCGCCGGCGCGGACGTCGGGGATGCCGCTCACCGCGCGCAACAGCAGCGAGTGCCACTGCTCCGAGGCCGGGAAGACCTGGTTGGTCGTGACGCCGCACATGTCGTCGTCCGGCACGTCCGCGAGCAGCGGCCGCAGCATCAGGTAGGCCATCGCCTCGGGGACCGGCACGGTGTGCAGGACGCCCTGGTCGTGGTCCATGTCCGAGAGCGCCGTCCAGCCCTGGAAGGTCCGGAAGGCCGAGCACATCGTCGTCCCGGGGTACTGCGGGCCGGCCGTGCGGTGCGCGGCGTCCCACGGGTCGTACTGCTCGACGCTGCCGTCGAAGAGGTGGCGGAAGGCGCGCTGGTAGGCCTGCGTCATCCAGAGGTCGAGGGTGCCGGGGTCGAGGTGCGTGCCGAGGCCGCCCGAGTCGGCGCCCGGCGGGCGGCGCCGGATGCGGTCGGGGTAGAGCGAGTCGCGCTCGGGGTCGAACCACGTCGTGCCCTCGGACTCGTGCCGCCACAGGCCGTTGAGGAAGCGCTGGACGGTGGCCATCCGCTCGCTCTGGCGGGCCTCCATCTGGGCGGGGGACCAGTAGACGGGGTAGATCTCGGGCCGCGAGCCGACGCTGCCGAAGAAGTCGTCGCCGGGGCCGCGGTAGTCCTCGAAGAAGCGGTTGCCCTCGACGTAGTCGACGATGCCGGCGTCCCAGGCGAGGGCCTGCTCGCGGGGGAAGTGGCCGCGCACGACGAGGCAGCCGCGGCGGCGCAGCCGGTCGAGGTCGGCGGCGGTCACCGCGCCCGAGGCGATGTCGGCGTAGTCGAGCACCGGCCAGACCTCCTCGCCGCGCGCCCGCTGCGCCTCGACCTCCTCGACGGCCGCCCGGACACGCGCCTCGACGACGGCGAAGACCTCCTCGACGCTGCGCCCGGAGGCCTCCAGGCGGGCGCGCAGCGCGGCCTTGACCTCCCGCGTCGCGGCGCGCAGGTCCGCGGGCGGCTCCTCCCAGTGGGGGAGGGCGGGCAGGGGCTGCGCGTGCTGCCCGCGGGGCGTGGCGGTGGTCGTCATCGGCCGGTCTCCATTCAGTAAGGACTCCTGACTGAATCCCGAGTGTAGGCGCGACGGGTCGATCTCGGCAAGAGTCCTTACTAGGATCGCGGCCGTGGAGCCCCCCAAGCCCTCCCTCCGGCTGCTGCGGCAGCTGTCCGACCGGCACGTGCTCGGGGTGCTCTTCGAGGAGCCGGCGCTGACCCGGGCGCAGATCGCGACCCGGGCGGGCCTGTCGAAGCCCACCGTCGGCGAGAGCGTGCGCCGGCTGACCGAGGCCGGCGTCGTGCGCGACACCGGTGAGCGCACCGGAGGCCGCGGACGCGCGGGCACCATCCTCGACCTCGTCCCCGACCTCGGCGTCGCGCTGGCGGTGAGCATCGCCCCCGACGGCGTGCGCGCCGAGGCCGTCGACGTCCACGGACGGGTGGTGAGCGGGGCCACGGAGGGGCTGGCCCTGCCCACCACGCCCGACCGGCTCGAGCGCGTCCTGCCCGAGGTCGTCGCCCGGGCGGCGGCCGCGGCCCCCGGCGCCGTCCGCGTGGCCGTCGTCAGCGCCGCGGACCCCGTCGACCGCGCGAGCGGGGCGCTCGTCCACCTGCCCGACGCGCCCTTCCTCGTCGGCGACCTCTCGCCCGTCCCGCTCCTCGCGCCCCTCGTCGAGGGCGAGGTGGTCGTCGACAACGACGTCAACTGGGCAGCGCGCGCCGAGCTCGCCGCGGCGGGCCCGGACGCCGCCGGCGGGGGCGAGCTGGCCTACCTCTACCTCGACCGCGGGCTCGGGTGCGCCGTCGTCGCCGACGGCGTGGTGCTGCGGGGCGCCCGCGGCCTCGCGGGGGAGGTCGCGCACCTCGTGACCACCGGGCCCGACGGGCGGGCCGGTCCGTTCACCGACGTCATCGGCGCGCTCGGCCTGCGCGAAGGCGGCAGCACCGCCGTCGACATCGCCGCCGTCCTGGGCCTCCTCGAGGCCGGTGACGGCGACGCCGCGGCCGCCGCCACGCTCGACGCGCTCGCGAGCGCCGTCTGTGGCGTCCTCGCCGCGCTCGTCGCGCTGACCGACCCCGCCGCCGTCGTCCTCGGCGGGGTGTGGGGGTCGCACCCGGCGTTCCTGGAGCGGGTGGCGCGGCAGGTCGAGGCGATGCCCCGGCGGGTCGCGCTGCGCCCGCCCGCGGTGCGCGAGCAGCCCGCGCTCGCCGGCGCCCGGCAGGAGGCGCTGCGGCGGCTGCGCGAGCACGTCGTCACCGGGTCCGCCGCGCGCTGACCCCCTCGGTGTCGAGTGCGCGCACGGCACCCAGGGCAACCACCTGCGCACTCGACCCCGGAGGTGGGAACGCCGGTGCCAGGTCGAGGGCGTTCGAGGTTGCCCCCGCGACCGCTTCCGCCCTCGACTCCGGGCGGGACGGGCCCCTGCGCCGCCTACGCTCGGCACCGTGAACGCACCGTCCGCCCCCTCGTCCACGACCCGGCGCGCCCTCGTGCTCGGGGCCCTGGGCGTCGTCTTCGGCGACATCGGCACGAGCCCGCTCTACGCGATGCAGACCGTCTTCGCGCTCGACGGCGGCATCGTCGAGCCATCGCGCGACAACGCGCTCGGCGTCGTCTCGACCGTCGTCTGGGCCATCACGCTCGTCGTGTCGGTCAAGTACGTGCTCTTCGTCCTGCGCGCCGACAACGACGGCGAGGGCGGGGTGCTCTCGCTCGCCTTCCTCGCACGGCGCTCGGTGCGCCCCGGCGGCAAGCGGTTCCGGCTCGTCATGGTGCTCGGGGTCATCGGGGCCGCCCTGTTCTACGGCGACTCGGTCATCACACCCGCGATCTCCGTGATGTCCGCCGTCGAGGGCCTCGAGGTCGTCGAGCCCGGGCTCACGTCGTGGGTGCTGCCGCTCGGCGCAGCGGTCATCACGGTCCTGTTCGTCGTCCAGCGCCACGGCACCGAGCGGGTCGGCCGGTTCTTCGGCCCCGTCATGGTCCTGTGGTTCCTCACGCTCGCTGCGCTCGGGCTGCCGCACGTCCTCGCCTACCCCCAGGCCCTGCTCGCGCTCAGCCCGCACCTCGCGCTCCAGTTCGCGCTGGCCCACCCGCTCGTCAGCTTCCTCGCCCTCGGCGCGGTGGTCCTCGCGATCACCGGGGCCGAGGCGCTCTACGCCGACATGGGCCACTTCGGGCGACCGGCCATCGCCACGGGGTGGTTCTGGCTCGTCTTCCCGAGCCTCACCCTCAACTACCTCGGGCAGGCCGAGCTCATCGTCAAGGACCCCACGACGATCGACCGGCCCTTCTTCCACCTCGCACCCGACTGGGCGACGCTTCCGCTCGTCGTCCTCGCCACGGCGGCCACCGTCATCGCGTCGCAGGCCGTCATCTCGGGGGCCTTCTCGGTGTCGCGGCAGGCCGAGCGGCTCGACTTCCTGCCCCGCCTCACCGTCCGCCAGACCTCCGAGCACGAGGGCGGGCAGATCTACGTACCGGCGATCAACTGGGTGCTCTTCGCGGGCGTCCTCGTCCTCATGCTCAGCTTCCGCAGCTCCGAGCACCTGGCGGTCGCCTACGGCCTCGCCGTCACCGCGACCCTGGCCCTCACGACGTGCCTCTTCCTCGTCTACGCCGACGCCGCGCTCGACTGGCCCCGGTGGCGGCTGTGGGCGTTCGGGGGGCTGTTCCTCTGGGTCGAGCTGAGCTTCGTCGCCGCCAACGCCACGAAGATCACCCACGGCGGCTGGTTGCCGGTGCTGCTCGCGACCGTCATCGCGTTCGTCATGCTCACGTGGTCCAAGGGGCAGCGCGTCGTCAAGGCGCGGCGGGCCAAGGTCGAGCGACCCCTCACCGAGTTCCTCGAGGAGGCGCACGCCGGCGGACTGCAGCGGGTGCCCGGCACCGCCGTGTTCCTCCACACGAGCCACGACACGACCCCGCTGTCGCTGCGCGAGAACGTCGACTTCAACAAGGTGCTCCACGAGAACGTCATCATCACCAACACGATCCGGATGAACGTCCCGCACGTGCCCGACGAGGAGCGGGTCGTCGTCGACGACCTCGGCGACGAGTGGGACGGCATCTGCCTCGTCCGGCTGCACTTCGGGTTCGCCGACGAGCAGGACATCCCGGCCGCGCTCTCGCTCGCCGCGCAGACCCCGGACCTCTCCTTCGACCGCGACACCGCGCTGTACTTCCTCTCGCGGGTCTCCGTCCACGCCGCCGACCGGCCCGGGATGTCGCGCTGGCGCAAGCGCGTCTACATCGCGATGTCGCACAACGCGGCCGACCCCACGGAGTACTTCCACCTGCCGATCGCCCGCACGGTCGTCGTCGGCGCCCAGCTGCACGTCTGAGCCGGGGTGCGCTCGCCCGGCCGGCCGGGGTGACAGGACGCCGCGCTCCCCGTCGCCTCCTCCGTCGGCGCCGGCTCACGCTCCCGGCATCCTGTCCCCCGACGAGCGAGAGGGCCGGGCGGGATCGACTCCGTCGATCCGGCCCGGCCCTCTCGTGATGTCGGGGTGACAGGATTTGAACCTGCGACCTCTTCGTCCCGAACGAAGCGCGCTACCAAGCTGCGCCACACCCCGTGGCACGTCATCGACGACCCGAGGGCCGCCGCGACACCCGAGGATAGCCGACCACCCGCGAGCATCCGAAATCGGTCCCCCCGACGGTCACGCGAGAGGCCCCGCGACCTCAGCCGAGGTCGTCCGCGCCGTGCGCCACGAGGGTGAGCAGCGTCGCCTCCGGACGGCACGCGAAGCGCACCGGCGCGTACGGCGAGGTCCCCAGGCCCGCGGAGACGTGCAGCCACGCGGCGTCCGCCGGCGCCGCCGACGAGGGCAGCACGCGGCCCTCGCCACCGCCGGGACCGGCCCCCGGCCACCACCGCGAGACGCCCTTGGCGCGGCCGGTGTCGAGGTCGCAGTTCGTCACGAGCGCGCCGTAGACGGGGAGCGCGAGCTGACCGCCGTGCGTGTGGCCGGCGAGGACGAGGCCGGCGCCGTCGGCGACCATCGCGTCGAGGATGCGCTGGTAGGGCGCGTGGACCAGCCCCATCGTCAGCGCGACGTCGTCCCGGGCCGGGCCGGCGACCCGGTCGTAGCGGTCGAACTCGACGTGCGGGTCGTCGACCCCGACGAGCTCGACCCGGTGCCCGCCCATCTCGACGACCGTGCGGGCGTTGTCGAGGTCCGCCCAGCCGCCCGCCCGCAACCCGTCGACGAGCGCGCCGACCGGCAGGTCGCCCCGGGGTCGCGGCGCCGTCGCGTGGCGGGAGGTCAGGTAGCGCGCCGGGTTCTTCGGGATCGGTGCGAAGTAGTCGTTGGAGCCCAGGACGAACGCCCCCGGGAACTCCATGAGCGGCTCCATGGCCCGCAGCAGCGGCGGGACGGCCTCGAGGTGGGCGAGGTTGTCGCCGGAGTTGACGACGAAGTCGGGGCGCAGCTCGGCGAGGGAGCGGACCCAGTCGATCTTGCGGCGCTGGCCCGGCGTGAGGTGCAGGTCCGAGACCTGGAGGATGCGCACCGGCGCCGACCCGGCCGGCAGGACGGGCACGGTGAAGCGGCGCAGGGCGAACCAGGTGCGCTCGACGAGGGAGGCGTACGCCACCCCCGCGAGGCCGGCGCCGACGAGCCCGCCGACGGCGCGCAGGGCGGTGCGGGCGGGAGGCGTCATCGGTCCATCCTCGCAAACGGCGTCGCCCGTCGGGGAATCCCGGGTGACCGCGCGAGCGCCCGGGTGGGAGAGTGGCCCCATGAACGCCCAGAGCCTCAAGGCGAAGCTGCAGAGCGACCTCCACGACGCGATGCGCGCCCGCGACAAGGTCCGCGCCTCCACGCTGCGGATGGCCCTCACGTCCGTGACGACCGCCGAGGTCGCCGGTGACGAGGCCCGCGAGCTCGGCGACGACGAGGTCCTCAAGGTCGTCGCCAAGGAGGCGAAGAAGCGGCGCGAGGCCTCGGCCGCCTTCCGCGACGCGCAGCGCCCCGAGCTGGCCGACGTCGAGGACGCCGAGCTCGCCGTCCTCGAGGCCTACCTGCCCGCCCAGCTCGGCGACGACGAGCTGCGGGCCATCGTCGAGCGGGCCGTCGCCTCCACGGGCGCGAGCGGCATGACCGACATGGGCCGGGTCATGAAGACCGCCCAGGGCGAGGTCGCCGGCCGCGCCGAGGGCGGCCGGGTCGCCGGGGTCGTCAAGGCCGTCCTCGCGGGGCGCTGACCCCCACCTGCCGCCCGACGACGAGGGCCCGACCGGATGCTCCGGTCGGGCCCTCGTCGTGCGGCAGGCGTCAGCCCCGGCCTCCCGGCGGCTTGGGAGCCCCCTTGCCCTTGCCGGGCTTGCCCTTGGTCGGGGGCTTGGTCTGCGCGGGCCGGGTCGGCTTGACGTTGACCGCGGGGGAGGCCGCCGCACCCGAGGAGATGAGCAGGGTCACCGTCGAGCCGCGGACGGCCTCGCCGGACGGCGAGGTGCCCGCCACCGTGCCGACCGGCGCGTTGCTCGGGATGCTCTGGCCGACCGTGCTGCCGAACCCGGCGCCCTGGAGGATCGCCGCGGCCGAGCCCGGGTTGCGGGCGTAGACGTTGGGGATCGGGTCGAGGTTGCCGCGCTGGGTCTGCGAGCTCGGGGTCGGGAACTGCTCGACCTTCATGCCCTTCGAGAGCGCCTTCATCGTGTTGGCCCACACCGGCGCGCTGACCGTGCCACCGAAGACCTGGCTGAAGCAGCCGTAGGAGCCGAAGCACTTGCCGTTGAGCGAGTAGAACTTGCCGTTCTTGTCGGAGACCTTGACGCTGCCGATCCAGACGGCGCTCGCGAGCTGGCGGGTGTACCCGGCGAACCAGGACTGGTTGTGGCCGTTGGTCGTCCCCGTCTTGCCGGCGGCGGGGCGGGCGCTGACGTCCCAGAGGCCGTCGGCCGTGCCGCCGTTCTTCAGCGTGCCCTCGAGGAGGGAGGACACGGCGGCGGCGGTCTCCTTCTTGATGACCTGCTTGCAGGAGGTCTTGGGGACCTTGATCTCCTTCTTGTCCGGCGTGGTGATCGAGACGATCGGGCTCGGCTCGCAGTAGGTGCCGTCGGCGGCGAGGGTGGCGTAGGCGCTGGCGAGGGCGAGCGGCGTGGTCGTGCCCGAGCCGAGCGTGGCGTTGGAGATCGTGCGGTCGACCTCCTTGCCGTTGGCCATGTGGATGCCCATCTTCTTCATCGTGTCGAGGACGTTGCACGGCCCGACCTCGATGCTCAGCTGCGCCGCCCACGTGTTGACCGACTTGGCGATGCCCTCGGACAGGGACATCATCCGGCCGCCGATGGCGTAGTCGTTGCCGACGTCCCAGGGCTTGTCGGCGCCGCACGGGGCACCGACGACCTTGGGGCCGCCGAAGGCGTGGTCGACGTGGTTGGTGGCGAACGGGGTGAAGATCTGCGCGTTCATCGGCATGCCCTGCTCGATGGCGGTGACGAGGCCGAACATCTTCGCGGTGGAGCCGAACTGGTAGCCGTAGGGCCCGCCGCCGTAGACCTGGTCGACGTTCCAGTTGGTCTGGTTCTTGTCGAAGTCGGCGGCCTGGCCCATCGCGAGGACCTTGCCGGTCCCGGGCTCCACGACCGTGATGGCGCCGCCGAGGTTGCTCTTGTTGCCCACGGGCACGGCCTTGGTGATCTCGCGCTGGGTGATCTTCTGCATCGCGGGGTCGAGCGTCGTGCGGATGGTCAGCCCGCCCTGGTTGATCCGCTTGAGCCGCTCCTCGGGGGTCTTGCCGAGGGCCGCGAGCTGCGGCGAGTGCTGGAGGTAGGCCATGACGTAGGCGCAGAAGTACGGCTCGCTCGAGCGGTGGCACACGCCCTTGGCCGGCTTCTTGTGCAGCATCTTCTCGACCGGCTGCTTCTTGGCGGCCGCGACGTCCTTGGCGGAGGCGAAGCCCAGCTGCTGCATCCGGGTGAGGACGACGTTGCGCCGCGCCTGCGCCTGCTTGGGGTTGATGACCGGGTTGTACGCGGTGGGCTGCTGGACGATGCCCGCGAGGAGGGCGGACTGGCCGAGCGTCAGCTTGTTCGCGTGCACGCCGAAGTAGTTGAGGGCCGCGGCCTCGACGCCGTAGGCCTGGTCGCCGTAGTAGACGAGGTTGAGGTAGCCCTGGAGGATCTGGTCCTTGGTGAAGTTCTCCTCGACGTTGACCGCGTACTTGAGCTCCTGCAGCTTGCGTCCGTAGTTCTCGGCGACGGCCGCCTTGGCCGCCTGCTCGTCGCCGGCGCGCAGTGCCTGCTCCTGCAGGGTGACCTTGACGAACTGCTGGGTCAGCGTCGACGCGCCCTGCACGTCACCACCCTGGGCGTTGGAGACGACCGCCCGGGTGAAGCCGCGCAGGTCGAGGCCGCCGTGCTCGTAGAAGCGCGCGTCCTCGATGGCGATCTGCGCGTTGCGCATGTTCTTCGAGATCTTGTTGAGCGGGACGATGATGCGGTTCTCGTCGTACGGGTTGGCGATGACGTGGTTCTTCGCGTCGACGATCTTCGACTGCTGCGCGAGCGGCGAGACCTCGAAGTCGCTCGGCAGGTCGTTGAAGAAGTCGACCCCGCTCTTGGCCGCCTGCCCGCTCGCCCCGATCGCGGGGACGGCGATGCCCGCCAGCAGCAGGCCGGCGACCGTGCTCAGCACCACGAAACCGAGGAGCAACCTGAGCACGGCCGGGAAGTTCTGCGCACGTCCGTCCATGCGCGACAGGGTAACGCGGGGACCTGACGATGCCCGAGGGCCGAGACGGCGGCGCGCGGGTGGCCGTCGAGGGCCTGCCGGAGCGGTGGGTCAGGGGTCGGTGACGGGGGTCGTCCGTTCGGCCAGCCGGGGGACCGCTTCGGCCGATACCTGCAGGTCAGGTATCAACCTACGGTTGATGCATGTCCTCTTCCGAGAGGGGGGCGAGGACCCGAGACAGCGAAGAGAGGTGGACATGAGCATCTCACCGGTGACGGCCCCGACCGAGGGGCAGTGGGTGACGGAGTGGGCGCCGCTCGGCAAGTGTGCCGGCAGCGACCCCGACGCGCTCTTCGTCCAGGGCAAGGCGCAGCGCGCCGCCAAGATCGTCTGCAAGGGCTGCCCGGTCGTGGCCGAGTGCCTCGCCGACGCGCTCGACAACCGCACCGAGTTCGGTGTGTGGGGCGGCATGACGGAACGCGAGCGGCGCGCCCTGCTGCGCCGCCGTCCCGACGTGCGCTCCTGGACGGCGCTGCTGTCCGCGGCGAAGGCCCGTGGCGCCGAGGGCGCCATCGCCTGACCGTAGGCGGCGCCGTGCGCGCCGCCTCCCACCCAAGACCCCCCGGTGGGGCCGACCATCCCCCTGCACGCCCGTGGCACCCCCTGCAGTCACGGGCACCGGTCGGCTCCCCGGGGCCCTTGTGCGTCCGGGGGTGTCCAGGGGCGTCCGGGGACCGGCCTCCGGGCCGGGGGTCCCGGCCTCAGCCGCCGAGCGCGGCGCCGACCTCGCGCAGGCCGTCGAGGTCGTGGATGTCGGTCGCGGCCGCCGGCACCGTGCGCACCGGCACGCCGGGGTGGGTCGCGACGAACCGCCGCACCCGGGCCTCGTGGCGCGCCGCGACCTCGGCCAGCGTGGCGTGCAGCCGCAGGAGCGCCGGCGTCGGCCCCGTGCTCGGGCCCACCGCGTCCGCGTCGTCCGCGCGGTCCTCGAGCTGCTCGGCCGCGGCCGTCGCCCGTGACCCGCTGAGGCCCGGCGCGGCGAGCTGCTGCATCCGGTTGACGACGACACCGGCGAGCGGCATCGACTCCGCCTCGAGGCGCTCGACGAAGTAGGCGGCCTCGCGCAGCGCGTCGCGCTCGGGGGCGGCGACGACGACGAACGCCGTCGAGGGCTCCTTGAGCAGGGCGTACGTGACGTCGGCGCGCTCGCGGAAGCCGCCGAACATCGTGTCGAGCGCCGCGACGAAGGTCTGCACGTCGCTGAGGAACTGCCCGCCGAGGACCTTCGAGAGGGTGGCCGCGGCGAGGTTGGCGCCGACCGAGAACACCTTGAGGTAGGCCCGCCCGCCGGCCTTCGCGGGGGCCATGAGCAGGCGGATGAAGCGGCCGTCGAGGAAGGAGCCGAGGCGCTTCGGGGCGTCGAGGAAGTCCAGGGCCGAGCGCGACGGCGGGGTGTCGACGACCACGAGGTCCCACGTGCCGTCGGCGTCGGCCTGCGCGCGCAGCTGGCCCAGCTTCTCCATCGCCATGTACTCCTGCGTGCCCGCGAACGAGCTGGAGACCGCCTGGTAGAAGGGGTTGTCGAGGATCTGCTGCGCCTTCTCGGGGGTCGAGTGCGCGAGCACGACCTCGTCGAAGGTCCGTTTCATGTCGAGCATCATCGCGTCGAGCGAGCCGCCCGCCTCGGCGCCGACGCCCTCGACCGGGCGCGGGGTGTTGTCGAGGGCCGTCAGGCCGAGCGACTGCGCGAGCCGCCGTGCGGGGTCGATGGTGAGCACGACGACCCGCCGGCCGGCCTCGGCGGCGCGCACGCCGAGCGCCGCGGCGGTCGTCGTCTTGCCCACGCCGCCGCTGCCGCAGCAGACGACGATGCCGGTGGTGGGGTCGGCGAGGAGGGCGTCGACGTCGAAGGCGTCGGCGGGGGTGCGCGGGGCCATCAGCCGACCCCCTGCTCGTGCAGCTCGTCGGCGAGGACGCCCACCCCGCCGTCGTCGGTGCCCGTCGTCAGCGCCGGGAGGGTCACGGTCGGCAGCCCCAGCCCGCGGACCTCGCCACCGAGCTCGTGCTCGAGCGCCACGCGGGCGGCGTGGTCGGCCGCCTCGGCGAGCAGCCCCCCGACCGTCCGGGCGCCGGACCGGACGCCGACGGCCGCGAGGTCGGCGCGCACCTGCTCCTCGAGGCCGGCCGGGTCCTGCGCCAGCCGGGCGATGAGGGCGTCCGGCAGGAGCGGCTCGCGGACCTGGTTGACGACGACGGCGCCGAGGCCGAAGCCGGCCGCCGACAGCTCGGCGACGGCGTCGGCGGTCTCCTGCACCGGCATCTCCTCGAGGAGGGTCACGACGTGGACGAGGCTGCGGCGGCTGCGGAGCATCCGGGTGATCGACTCGGCCTGCTGGTGGATGGGACCCATCCGCGCCAGGCCCGCCACCTGCTCGTTGACCCCGAGGAAGCGGCCGACGCGGCCGGTCGGCGGGGCGTCGAGGACGACGGCGTCCCAGGCGTGGGCGCCCTGGCCGCGCTTCCCTCCCGTCGTGCGGCCCACCGCCTCGTACACCTTGCCGGTCAGGAGGACGTCGCGCACACCCGGGGCGATCGTCGTCGCGAAGTCGACGACGCCCATCCGCTCGAGCGCCCCACCCGCGCGACCGAGCTTGTAGAACGTCTGGAGGTACTCGAGCAGCGCGGCCTTGGCCTCGACCGACAGCCCCCAGAGCTCGCCGCCCGAGGGGTCCTGGACCAGGCGGACCTCGTCGGTGCCGAGCGGTGGCACCCCGAAGGTCTGGCTGATGCCCTGCCGGTTCTCGACCTCGACGAGGAGGACGCGCCGACCCTGCCGGGCCAGGGCGAGCCCGAGCGCGCTGGCGACCGTCGTCTTGCCGACACCGCCCTTGCCGGTGACGACGTGCAGCCGGACACCGTCGAGGACGCGCGCGAGAGGAGGGGCGGCCATGCCGCCAGCCTAGATCGGGCCGCCGGGCCCTCAGGCCGGGTGGTGCGGGCCGCCGCGGCCGAGGGTGAGCTCCTCGACCTCGGCGAGCAGCAGGAGGTACGCGGGGTGCTCGGGGTCGACGAGGTCGAAGTGGTCAGCGCCGCGGGCCAGGGCGGTCGTGGCCTTCGCGTCGTCCTCGGTGCGGGTCGCGGCGTAGGCCTCGGCGACCTCGGGGGGGACGACGTCGTCGTGCTCGCCGCTGACGAGCGCGACCGGGGCGGTGAGGCGCTGACGGCCGGGGTCCGCGGCGGCCCAGGCGTCGGGGACCTCGTCGGGCGAGCCGCCGAGGAAGGCGCGGGCGGCGTCGTCGCCGAGGTGCAGCCGGTCGGCCGTCGCGAGGTCCGCGACCGGCCCGAGCGCGACGGCGCCGAGGAGGTCGGGGACGCGGTCCTCGGAGGCGAGCCACGTCACGAGGTGGCCGCCCGCCGAGTGCCCGACGAGCACGACGGCGTCGGGCAGGTCGGTGTCGGCGTGGGCAGCCACGAGGTTCGCGAGCAGCGCGTCGGCGGTGCCGGGCCAGCCGCCGCCCGGCATCCCGATCCGCGGGTACTCGAGGTTGACGACGTGGAAGCCGTCGCGCGACAGCGCCTCGGCCAGGGGGCCGAGGTGGGTGCGGTCGTGGGTGGGTCGCCAGAAGCCGCCGTGGACGAGGGCGACGGTGTAGCCGCGGGCCCGGTGCGGGTCGGGCTCGAACACGTCGTAGACGTCGGTCTGCTCCGGCCCGGTCACCTCGGTGCGGTCGGGCTGGCGGGCGGGTCGGCTCATGACGTCGTCGCTCATCACGGCCACCGTAGCCGCGGACCGGCCCCGCGGTTAGGGTGGCGCGCATGCAGAAGTGGGAGTACGCGACCGTGCCGCTCATCGTCCACGCGACGAAGCAGATCCTCGACCAGTGGGGTGAGGACGGCTGGGAGCTCGTCCAGGTCCTCGCGATGCCCGAGGGCAACCTCGTCGCCTACCTCAAGCGCGCGAAGGCCTGACGTGGGTGCCGTCGAGGGCCGCCTCGCCGAGCTGGGCCTCACCCTCCCCGAGGTCGTGCCGCCGCTCGCGGCGTACGTCCCGGCGGTGCTCGACGGCTCGCGGGTCTACGTCTCGGGGCAGGTGCCGTTCGTCGAGGGCGTGCTGCCCGCGACCGGCCAGGTCGGCGAGCTCGTGGGCCTCGTGACGCCCGAGAAGGCGGCCGAGCTCGCGGCCGTCTGCGCGCTCAACGCCATCGCGGCGATCCGCTCGGTCGTCGGCGACCTCGACCGCGTCGAGCGCATCGTCAAGGTCACCGGCTTCGTCGCCTCCGACCCGTCGTTCACCGGTCAGCCCGGTGTCGTCAACGGCGCGAGCGAGCTGTTCGGCAAGGTCTTCGGCGACGCCGGGGTCCACGCCCGCTCGGCCGTGGGGGTCGCGGCGCTGCCGCTCGGTGCCCCGGTCGAGGTCGAGGTCATCGCCCACGTCCGTGACTGAGCCGACCGTCCTGCGCCGCCCGGTGCGCGACGCCGGCCTGCTCGACCTGGCCCGCGCCTGGGTCGAGGCGGGGTCCGGCGACGGGCCCGAGCCGCGGCCGTCCGCGACGGTGATGCTCGTGCGCGACACCGACGCCGGGCCGGAGGTCTACGTCCAGCGGCGCGTGGCCACGATGGCCTTCGCGCCGTCGATGGTCGTCTTCCCCGGCGGGCGCGTCGACCCCGCCGACGCCGGGCTCGACCCCGCGACCCCCGGGCTCGCCGACCTCGCCGCGCACCTCGGCGTGACGCCGGCGGAGGCCGCGCCCTTCGCGGCGGCCGCCGTCCGCGAGGTCGAGGAGGAGTGCGGCGTGCGGGTCGAGGTCGCGGCGCTGCGCGGCCGCGGCCACTGGGTCACGCCGGCGTTCGAGCCCCGGCGCTACGACACGTGGATCCTCGCCGCCGGCATGCCGGAGGGGCAGGAGGCCCGCGAGACGAGCGGCGAGAGCGACGGCGGCGGCTGGGCCCGCGCGTCGGTCCTGCTGCAGCGCGCCGGGCGGGGCGAGGTGCGGATGATGCCGCCGCAGGTCTGGGCCCTCGAGGCGCTGGAGCGCTTCGACTCCGCGGCCGCGTTCCTCGCCGACCGCCCCGACATCCGCCGCGTCGTGCCGGTGCTCGAGCAGGACCCGGACGGCACGCTCGTCCTCGTCACCTCGCTCTGACCCCGTCCGTCCTCCCCGCGACCTGCGCGGGTCCGCGTGCGACCGCACCCGCAGCAGCGCAGGCCACGGGGAGAAGGCGGGCCTAGGGTGGGCGGATGACCCCGTCGTCATCGTCCCCCGCGCAGCCGCCGGCCTCGGTGCGGGACCCGTGGGACGGGGGAGCGGTGGGCGAGCGGGCGCACTGCGTCCTCGCGCCCAACCCCGGCCCGATGACCCTCGACGGCACGAACACCTGGGTGCTGCTCGAGCCCGGCTCGAGCGAGGCCGTCGTCGTCGACCCCGGGCCGCTCGGTGACGAGCACCTGCGCGCGGTCCTCGACCTCGTGGCCTCCCGCGGGGCGCGCGTCGCGCTGACCGTCCTCACCCACGGCCACCACGACCACGCCCAGGCCGCCCCGCGCTTCGCCGAGCTGTCCGGTGCCCCGACGCGGGCGGTCGGCGCCGGCCACGACGACCTCGGCGACGGGGACGTGCTCGCGGTCGGCGGCCTCGAGCTGCGCGTCGTCGCGACGCCGGGGCACACCGCCGACTCGCTGTCGTTCGCCCTGCCGGCCGACCACGCGCTGCTGACCGGCGACACGGTGCTCGGCCGCGGGACGACCGTGGTCGCGCACCCCGACGGCGAGCTGGACGCGTACCTCGCGTCGCTCGAGCGGATCGCCGCGCTCACCGGGGACGGCGACGTGACGCGCATCCTCCCCGGGCACGGCCCGCTCGTCCCGGACGCCGCGGCGATGGTGGCGTTCTACCGGACGCACCGCGCGCAGCGGCTCGAGCAGGTCCGGCAGGCGCTGCGCGACGGCGCGGCGGCCGAGGCGGACCCGGTCGAGGGCGTGCTGCGGCGCGTCTACGCCGAGGTGTCACCGGACGTGTGGCCGGCCGCGCGGATGTCCATCCGCGCGCAGCTGGACCACCTGGGCATCCCCTGGTGAACCCCACGCGTATCGGGTGACCCGATACGCCTGCGCTTCACCCGGGAACCGTTCCGGGGTGGAGCGCGCCCGTATCGGGTGACCCGATACGCGCGTGACGGGTGGGGCGAGGTCGGGCGGCGCCCCGGTGTGGGGCGAGGGGGTGAGGCGGGTCAGCGGGCGCGGCGGCGCAGGCGCTCGACGTCCATGAGGAGGACGGCGCGCGCCTCGAGGCGCAGCCACCCGCGCGAGGCGAAGTCGGCGAGCGCCTTGTTGACCGTCTCGCGGGAGGCGCCGACGAGCTGCGCGAGCTCCTCCTGGGTGAGGTCGTGCGAGACCATGACACCCTCCTCGACCGGGCGGCCGAAGCGCTTGGCGAGGTCGAGCAGGGCCTTGGCGACGCGGCCGGGGACGTCGGTGAAGACGAGGTCGGCGAGGACGTCGTTGGTGCGGCGCAGCCGGCGGGCCAGCGCGCTGAGCAGGGTGAGCGCGACACCGGGGCGCTCGTGGAGGAAGTCCTTGAGCTGCTCGTGGCCCATCGAGAGCAGCTGGGTCTCGGCGACGGCGGTCGCGGTGGCCGTGCGGGGCCCGGGGTCGAAGAGCGAGAGCTCGCCGAACATCTCGCCGGGGCCGAGGATGGCCAGGAGGTTCTCGCGGCCGTCGGTGCTCGTGCGCCCGAGCTTGATCTTGCCCTCGCCGATGACGTACAGCCGGTCGCCCTGGTCGCCCTCGTGGAAGAGGACGTCGCCGCGCTCGAGCCGCGAGTGGTTCATCTGCGCGATGAGCCCCTCCGCCGCACCGTCGTCGAGGGGGGACAGGAGCGGGGCTTTGCGCACGACGTCGTGGTCCACGTCGCACAGTGTGCCAGAACGGGCAGGTAGAGGGCCGGGTGGTCGCGGCCCCCGGGCAGCGCCCGGACCGGTCGCCACGGGTGGTCTGTCGGGGCCCGGCCCTAGGCTGTCGCCGTGCCCGTCCGCCCCTCGCCCGCCGTCCGCCGCGCGGCCACCGGTGACGAGTCGCCGGTGGCCCGCACCCGCCGTGCCCGCCGCACGTACCGCGCTCTGCTGGACCGGTACCCCTACGCCCACTGCGAGCTCGACTTCGAGACGCCGCTGCAGCTGCTCGTGGCCACCGTCCTCTCCGCGCAGACCACCGACGTCATGGTCAACACGGTGACGCCGACCCTCTTCTCGCGCTGGCCCACCGCCGAGGCGCTCGCGGCGGCCGACCGGGCCGAGATGGAGGCCGTCCTGCGGCCCACCGGCTTCTTCCGGGCCAAGACCAACTCGGTCATCACCCTCGCCCAGGCCGTCGTCGAGAGGTACGGGGGCGAGGTCCCCGGCCGGCTCGAGGACCTCGTGACGCTCCCGGGGGTCGGCCGCAAGACGGCGAACGTCGTGCTGGGCAACGCCTTCGGTGTCCCCGGCATCACCGTCGACACGCACTTCGGCCGCCTCGTCCGGCGGTGGGGCTGGACGCAGGAGACCGACCCGGTCAAGGTCGAGGCCGACGTCGCCGCGATCATCCCGAAGAGCGACTGGACGATGCTCAGCCACGTCGTCATCTTCCACGGCCGGCGCACCTGCTTCGCGCGCAAGCCGGCGTGCGGCGCCTGCCCGGTCACCCGGTGGTGCCCCGCGTACGGCGAGGGCGAGACCGACCCCGAGAAGGCCGCGAAGCTCCTCAAGTTCGAGCTGGCCCCGGGCGCCGTCCTGCCCGACCCGCCACCGGGCCCTCTGCCCGACGACGCCTGACCCTCACCGGCTCTCGAACGCCTCCTTCGTCTTCGCGATGGCGAAGCCCCAGCCCTGCGAGACGGTCGGCTTCGGCGGCACCGCGACCTCGTCGGGGTTGGTGACGACGTCGAGGAGCGTCGGCCCGTCGTGCCCGAGCGCCCATCGCACGGCGTCGTCGAGGTCGGCGGGGTCCTCGACCCGCCGCGCGGTCAGGCCCACCGCCGTGGCCACCGCGGCGAGGTCGGGGTTGTCCAGCTCGGTGCCGAACTCGGGCAGGCCGCCCTGCTCCTGCTCGAGCTTGACCATCCCGAGCCGCCCGTTGTCGAAGACGACGACGGTGACCGGCAGCCGGTAGGTGACGGCCGTGCGCAGGTCGCCGAGCAGCATCATCAGGCCGCCGTCGCCGGCCATCGCGACGACCTGGCGGTCGCGGTCGAGTGCCGACGCGCCGAGGGCCATCGGCACCGCGTTGGCCATCGACCCGAGGTTGAAGGACCCGACGAGGCGGCGGGTGCCGCGCATCGTCACGTGGCGCGCGACCCAGGCCGTCGACATGCCGGTGTCGGCGGTGAGGACGGCGTCGTCGGCGGCGTGCCGGTCGACCGCGGCGGCGACGGCCTCGGGCCGGATCCGGGTGTCCGGGTTGTCGAAGACCGCACGAACCCGGCCGAGCAGGCGCCGGTCGTGGCCCGGGTCGAGCAGCGAGCGCTGCCGCTCGTGCCACTGCTCGTACTCGCGTCGCGCCGCGTCGAGGTGGCCGCGGTCCGTGCGCGGGGCGAGGCGGGGCAGCAGGGCCCGCAGCGTCCCCGCGGCGTCGCCGACGAGCGCGAGGTCGACGGGCACGCGCCGCCCGATGTGCGAGCCGCGCACGTCGAGCTGCACGACGGTCTTCCCGCTCGGGTACCAGTCGCGGTAGGGGAAGTCGCTGCCGACGAGCACGAGGACGTCGCAGGAGTCCATCGCGTGCGCGGCGGCCGGGTTGCCGATGAGCCCGGACTGGCCGACCTCGTAGGGGTTGTCGCGCTCGAGCCCCTCCTTGGCCTTGAGGGTGAGGACCATCGGGGCCGCGAGGCGTTCGGCGAGCTCGAGGACCTCCTCGCGCGCGCCGAGGGCGCCGTGCCCGACGAGCAGCGTGACCTCGGCGTCGCCCGCCAGCAGCTCGGCGACGGCGGCGACCTGCACCTCGGGCGCCGGGGCGGGCACCCCGGCCGGGGCGAAGCGAGGGAGCGGGGTGTCCTGCGGCAGCTCGAGGTCACCGACGTCCCCGGGGATCGTGAGGACCGCGACGCCGCCCTGCGCGAGCGCCGCGTTGACGCCCTGCTCGAGGACGTGCGGCAGCTGCTCGACGGAGGTGAGCGTGCGGGCCCACACCGCGACGTCCGAGAACAGGACGTCGTTGTCGACCTCCTGGAAGAAGTCGGTGCCGATGTCGCCCGACGGCACCTGGCCGCAGATCGCGAGCACCGGCGCGTGCGACTTCTTCGCGTCGTAGAGACCGTTGAGCAGGTGGACCGAGCCCGGCCCGACCGTGCCCATGACGACGCCCAGCGGGGCGCCGAGCTGCGCCTGGGCGCTCGCCGCGAAGGCGCCCACCTCCTCGTGCCGCACGCCCACCCACTCGACCCGCTCCTCCCGGCGGATGGCGTCGGTCAGCGGGTTGAGGGCGTCGCCGACGACACCCCAGACGTGCGTGACGCCGTGCTCGGCGAGGGCGGTGACGATGTGCTCGGCGACGGTGCTCATGGGGGTCCTCCCGGTGGCGGATGGGTGTGGACCGGGCGCCGCGCGGGGCGGTGCCCGGCCCGTCACCGCAGCGCTACCCCGCGCGGCCGCCCGCGACACCGCCGGGCCGGCCGTGCCCGCGCCCGGGCGCTCCCGGCGGACTCCCGGGTCACGCACATCCGGCGTGCCTACGATGACGCCCATGACCTCCGCACCCGTGTGGCTGAGGCGGCTCGCCACCCGGGCGGACGTCGCGGCCCACCCCTGGTTCGCCGAGCACCCGGCGCCCCCGGAGGGTGCCCGGTCCTCGGCGGTCCTCGTGCTCTTCGGCCCCGGCCCCGACGGGCGCACCGACGTCGTCCTCACCGAGCGCGCGCACACGCTGCGCTCGCACCCGGGGCAGGTCTCCTTCCCCGGCGGCCGGATGGACCCCGGTGACGACGGCCCGGTCGGCGCGGCCCTGCGCGAGGCGCAGGAGGAGGTCGGTCTCGAGCCGGCGGGTGTCGAGGTGCTCGCGGCCCTGCCGGCGCTGCACCTGGCACCGAGCGGCAACGCCGTGACCCCGGTCCTGGGCTGGTGGCCGCGCCCGGTGCCGGTCGGGGTCGTCGACACCGCCGAGGTCGCGCGCGTCGACCGCGTGGCGGTCGAGGACCTGCTCGACCCCCGCCACCGCTTCACCACCGTCTTCGGCCCCTATCGGGGCCCCGGGTTCGAGGTCGACGGCCTCTTCGTCTGGGGCTTCACCGCGATGCTCCTCGACACCCTCCTCGACCTCGCCGGCCTGACCCGGCCGTGGGACCACGCCCACGAGCGGGCGCTGCCCGACCGCGTGCGCTCCCCGTGGATGCGCGGGGCCGAGGAGCGCCCCGACCCGCCGGAGACCGAGGACACGCCGTGACCGGCTCGACCGTCCTCGACGTCGTCCTCGCCCTCGTCCTGCTCGCCTACGCCTGGAGCGGCTGGCGCCAGGGGCTGGTCGCCGCCGTCCTCGGGCTCGTCGGGCTGCTCGCCGGGGCCTTCGCCGCGGTCAAGGTCGCCCCGGGGCTGATCGACGGCCGGGGCGGCATCGACCTCGGCAGCCCGGCCGGGACGCTCCTGCTCATCGGGATCGTCCTCGTCGCCGCGACGCTCGGGCAGTGGCTCATGCTCCTGCTCGCCTCGCGGGTCCGCACCGTCATCGGGATGGCCGGGCTGCGGCTCGTCGACAACCTCCTCGGCGCGGTCGCGGTGCTCGTGGCGTCCGTCCTCGTCGTCTGGGTGGTCGCCGGGGCCGCACGCGTCAGCGGCCCGGTGGGCCTGCGCAACGCCATCGCATCCTCGGCTGTCGTGCGCACGGTCGACGTCGTCGTGCCCCGCTCGGCGCAGACGCTCGTCGACGACCTCACCGAGGCCCTCGACCGCGGCGGCTTCCCCCGCGTCTTCGAGGGGCTGGGGCCCGAGCCGATCGCCTCGGTGCAGGCGCCTGACCGCGCGCTCGTCGAGGACGCCGCCGTGTCGCGGGCGCTGCGCTCGGTCGTCCACGTGCGGGCCTCCTCGCCGCGGTGCGGACAGACCCAGGTCGGCTCTGGGTGGGTGCTCTCGCCGGGGGTCGTCGTCACCAACGCGCACGTCGTCGCGGGGGCGCGGACGGTGCGGCTCAGCGTGCGCGGCACCGGCCCGGAGGTGACCGGCCGGGTCGTGCGCTTCGACCCCGACCGCGACGTCGCCGTCGTCGTCACCTCGAAGCTCGACGCGCCCGCGCTGACCCGCGGTGACGCGCTGGGCCGGGGCGACGACGCCGTGCTCGCGGGCTTCCCCGGCGACCACGGCCTCTGGGTCGGGCCGGCCCGGGTCCGCAGTGTCCTCGAGGCGAAGGGCGGCGACATCTACGGCGGCGACGGCACGGTCCGCCAGATCTACTCCCTGCGGGCCGAGGTCCGCCGCGGCGCCTCCGGCGGCCCGATGGTCGACCCCGAGGGCCACGTCGTGGGGATGGTCTTCGCGACCTCGCTCGACGACCCGCAGACCGGGTACGCGATGACGTACTCGGAGCTCGCGCCCGTCGTGCGCGGCTCGTCGGTCGGCGACCCGACGGTCTCGACCGGCCAGTGCCGCGGGGCGGCCTGAGCGGACCGGCCGGCGCTCAGCCCCGGTGCTTGAGCGCGGCCACCGTCTCCTTGCCCTGCGCGATGGCCTTCTCGGGCGCGGGCTTCGCCTTCTGCAGCGCATTCTTGCCGAGGAGGGCGAGCACGCCGGCGACGACGAACATCAGCACCGTGACGATGAGGTAGCCGGCCCACAGGGGCAGCCAGATCGCGAGGACCTGGGCGAGGGTGTGGAAGAGGAAGACCAGCCCGAGCAGGCCGACGAACGCCGCCCCGGCGAGCAGCCCGGCCCCGACGCCGACCTTCTTGGCGCCCTGCGCGACCTCGGCCTTGGCCAGGGCGATCTCGCCCTTGACGATGCCCTGGACGTCGTGCGTCGCGTCGGCGACGAGCTGTCCGATGGTGCGCTCGGTGCTCTCGGGTGCCATGCGTCCTCAGCTCGTGTCGTGGGTCCTGCGGATCGGTACGTGCCGACCTTACCGAGTGCTCGTGGAGCCGGGGCCCGCGTGCTCCTCCTGGAAGCAGTCCGGCACGCCGTCGCCGTCGTCGTCACGGGTCTCCTGCTCGTGGATGCGCCGGTAGACGGCGTTGCGCCGCCGGAGGATGACCGACGCGAGCGCGGCCGCGGTGAGCGACCCGAGGAGGATGCCGAGCTTGACGTGCTCGTCGCGCGCGGACCCGGCCCCGAAGGCGAGCTCGCCGACGAGCAGCGAGACCGTGAACCCGACCCCGGTGAGGATGGCGAGGCCGGCGATGTCGGACCACGCGAGGTCGTCGTCGAGCCGGGCGCGGGTGAACCGGGCCATGAGGTAGGTCGACCCGAGGACGCCGACGAGCTTGCCGACGACGAGGCCGGCGACGACGCCGATGGCCACCGGGTCGCGCAGCGTCTCGCCGAAGCCGCCGCCGAGCACGGCCACGCCGGAGGCGAAGAACGCGAACACGGGCACCGCGACGCCGGCCGACAGCGGGCGGATGCGGTGCTCGAAGCGGTGCGCGACGTCGGCGTCGGCCGGCAGCGTGCTGACCGCGGGCACCCCGCGCTTGCGCGGGCGGACCGGGACGACCAGCCCGAGGAGGACGCCGGCCACGGTGGCGTGGACGCCGGAGGCGTGGACGAAGGCCCAGGTGAGCGCGGCGAGCGGCACGAGCAGCCACCAGGCCGCGATCCGGCGCTGGACGAGGGCCGCGAACGCGGCGAGCGGCACGAGCCCGAGGAGGAGCATCATCGGGTCGAGGTCGGAGGTGTAGAAGACCGCGATGATCGTGATGGCGATGAGGTCGTCGACGACGGCGAGCGTCAGCAGGAACGAGCGCAGCCCGGACGGCAGGTGCGAGCCGATGACGGCGAGCACGGCGAGGGCGAAGGCGATGTCGGTGGCCGTCGGGATGGCCCAGCCCTGCAGCGCGTCCCCCTCGCCCCCCATGAGGGTGACGACGCCGACGAAGACGACGGCGGGGACGGCGACGCCGCAGAACGCGGCGACGACCGGCACGGCCGCCTTGGCGGGCGAGCGGAGGTCGCCGACGAGGAACTCGCGCTTGAGCTCGAGCCCGGCGACGAAGAAGAAGATCGCGAGCAGGCCGTCGGCCGCCCAGTGGCCGAGGCTGAGGCGCAGGTGGAACCAGTCGGTGCCGATCTCGGTGTCGCGCAGCGAGAAGTAGGCGTCGCTCAGGGGGCTGTTGGCGAGGATGATCGCGACGACGGCGGCGCCGAGGAGGACGGCCCCGCCGATGGTCTCGGTGCGCAGGGCGTTGGCGACGAACTGGGTCTCGGCCCAGGTCGAGGGGCGGGAGAGGAGGCGGTGGCCCTCGGGGCGGCGGCCGGGCGGTGCGGAGGTCATCGGGGCGGCTCCTGACGGAGGGGCGGGGGCCGCGGGCGGGCGCGGCGAGGTCGTTGCCGACCAGACTTCCCGGCGCACCGCTCCCGAGTCTACCGGGGCGCGGGCCGCCCTCCCGGTCGGCCACGAGCCGGACGCCTGCCCGTCGAGGCGTGGGCCGCGGAGCCGGATGCGCGACGGGGCGCCACCCGCCGTGGGTGGCGCCCCGTCGGGAGGGTCCGGTGTCAGTCGGAGCCGGAGGACATCCCCTGCTTGATGAGGTTCATCACCGAGCTGTCGGCGAGCGTCGTGACGTCCCCGACCTCGCGGTTCTCGGCGACGTCCTTGAGCAGGCGGCGCATGATCTTGCCTGAGCGCGTCTTCGGCAGCTCCTGGACGATCATCACCTGGCGCGGCTTGGCGATCGGGCCGATCTCCTTCGCCACGTGGTTGCGCAGCTCCTGGACGGTCTCCTCGCCGTGGTCCGTCGCGCCGCCCCGGAGGATGACGAACGCGCACACCGCCTGGCCGGTCGTCTCGTCGGCGGCGCCGACGACCGCGGCCTCCGCGACCGACGGGTGCGACACGAGGGCCGACTCGATCTCGGCGGTCGAGAGGCGGTGGCCGGAGACGTTCATGACGTCGTCGACGCGTCCCAGCAGCCAGATGTTGCCCTTCTCGTCGTACTTGGCGCCGTCGCCGGCGAAGTAGTACTTCGGCCCGAACCGCGACCAGTACGTCTCCTTGTAGCGCTCCGGGTCGCCCCAGATCCCGCGCAGCATCGAGGGCCACGGCTTGGTGAGGACGAGGTAGCCGACCTTCTCGGCCTCGGTGAACGGGTTGCCGTCGTCGTCGAGGATCTCGGCCGAGATGCCCGGGATGGGCCGCTGCGCCGAGCCCGGCTCGAGCGTCGTGACACCGGGCAGGGGGCTGATCATGATCGCGCCGGTCTCGGTCTGCCACCACGTGTCGACGATGGGCGCCCGGTCGCCGCCGACGTGCTTGCGGTACCAGAGCCACGCCTCGGGGTTGATCGGCTCGCCGACGCTGCCCAGGACGCGGATCGAGCTCATGTCGTACTTGGCGGGGATGTCGGTGCCCCACTTCATGAACGTGCGGATCGCGGTCGGCGCCGTGTAGAGGATCGAGACCTTGTACTTCTCGACGATCTCCCACCAGCGGCCCTGGTGCGGGCTGTCGGGGGTGCCCTCGTAGAGCACCTGGGTCGCGCCGTTGGCCAGCGGCCCGTAGACGATGTAGCTGTGGCCGGTGACCCAGCCGACGTCGGCGGTGCACCAGTAGACGTCGGTCTCGGGGTGCAGGTCGTGGACGACGGCGTTCGTGTACGCGGCCTGGGTGAGGTAGCCGCCGGTCGTGTGGAAGATGCCCTTCGGCTTCCCGGTCGTCCCCGAGGTGTAGAGGATGAAGAGCGGGTGCTCGCTGTCGACCGGCGCCGCCTCGTGCGTGTCGGGCTGGCCCTCGACGAGGTCGTGCCACCAGACGTCGCGCTCGTCGTCCCACTCGACCTCGGTGTCGGTGCGCTTGACGACGAGCACCTTCTCGACGGGGGAGGCGTCGTCGCCGTGGTGGATGGCGGCGTCGACGGCGGCCTTGAGCGGCGCCGGCTTGCCGCGGCGCCACTGGCCGTCGGTCGTCACGACGACCTTGGCCTCGGCGTCGGCGATGCGGGTGTGCAGGGCCTCGGCCGAGAAGCCGCCGAAGATGACCGAGTGCGGGGCCCCGAGGCGCGCGCAGGCGAGCATCGTGAAGACGGTCTCGGGGATCATCGGCATGTAGACCGCGACGCGGTCGCCCGTCGAGACGCCGAGCGAGGCCAGCGCGTTGGCGGCCTTGCTCACCTCGCGCTGGAGGTCGGCGTAGGTGATGGTGCGGGTGTCGCCCTGCTCGCCCTCGAAGTGGATGGCGACGCGGTCGCCGTTCCCGGCCTCGACGTGGCGGTCGACGCAGTTGTACGCGACGTTGAGCTCGCCGCCGACGAACCACTTCGCGAAGGGGGCCTCGCTCCAGTCGAGCGTGGTGTCGAAGTCCTTCGCCCAGGTGACCCGCTCGCGCGCCTGCCGCGCCCAGAAGCCCTCGTGGTCGGCCGCGGCCTCGTCGTACATCTCCGCGGTGCCGTTGGCCTGCGCGGTGAACGCCGGGTCGGGGCTCAGGTCCAGCTCGTGCAGGTGGCTCGACAGGCTGTCGTCGGTCACGGGTCCTCCTCGTCGTCGAGTGGCGGGTACGGCCACAGCCAACCCGACGACGGCGACCGAGGCAACCGTCCGTCCGGAGGGACCGGTCCAGCGGGGCGTGCGGCGCGCCGAGCGGGCTCCGGTTGCGGCCCTCCGATGGGCCCGGTAGACCGGACGCGGACGCCGGACCGACCGGCGCCGCGGGGGTCCGGGGGGATCCGGCCCCGGGTCGTGCAGGTCCACCCACCACTGGCTCGACGGACCGGAGGCGTCGCGCGGCCGACCCTCCACGAAGGAGAAGACATGCGCATGTTCTCGAAGGCCTCGGCGGCCGCCGTCGCCGTCGCCGCCGCCGTCGCGACGGTGGGTGGCGCTGCGCCCGCCGGGGCCGCGACCTGCTCGTCGCCGACCGTCGTCTACCACAAGGTGCTCAAGACCGACGGCGGCAAGGCCGTGGGCTACGTCGACCTCGAGTACTCGGTCGCCTGCCACTCCGCGCGGGCCCACGTCCACGAGATCTACGTCTCCCACCCCGGAGCCACCCACGGAGCCGGAGCCGCCATCAAGCGCAACAGCGACGGTGTGACCAAGCGGTGCACCGTGCAGGAGGGCAAGCACGACTGCCGTACCGGGTGGGTCTACGACAAGGGCGTCACGTCGTTCGCCTCGGCCTGGATCGACATGTACCCGATCAGCTACGAGCTGGTGGAGGGGCGGACCAAGAGCTACTGACCAGCGGTCCGACAGGCCCGGGGAGAGCTTCTCCCCGGGCCGCTGTACACTCGTCCGCCGTCGCTGGGTTGGACATCCTGACCAGCGACACGCGGATCCGGGTGACGAAACTGTGCGCTCGTTGCCCAGGACGACGGTCAACGGTTCCGCTCTGTGCGATCGCATGGTTCCGTGGTGGTCCGGCCCACGAGGCCACGACCACTCACGAGGAGGTGAGCGCGGTGTTCGAGGAAGGACAGCTGTACTCGGCCGTGACGACCGAGGACGACGGCACCGTCAGGGTGCACCTGTCGGACAACCACCCCGGGCTGCACGACGAGGCCTACCTGCGGCGCCGGGGCGAGATCGCCGCCGTGTCGCTCGCGCACCGCCCCGGGGACCCCGTCCCGACGGTCGGGTACACCGAGGCCGAGCACGCCGTCTGGCGCACCGTGAGCACCGAGCTCGCGCCCAAGCACGAGCGCTACGCCCACCCGGAGTTCCTCCGCGGCAAGGCCGCCCTCGACCTGCCGGTCGACCACGTGCCGCAGCTGCACGAGGTGACCGAGCGCCTCCTGCCGCTCACGGGCTGGTCCTACACGTGCGCCCCGGGCCTGGTCCCGCTGCGCGACTTCTACCGCGACCTCGGCCGCCGGGTGTTCAGCTCGACGCAGTACCTGCGCCACGACAGCCGGCCGCTCTACACGCCCGAGCCGGACATCCTCCACGAGGTCGTCGGCCACGGGAACCAGCTCGCGAGCCCCCGCTTCGCCGCGGTGACGCAGGCCGCCGGGGAGGCGACGACCCGCCTCGAGACCGACGAGGCCGTCAAGTTCGTCGCCGACGTCTTCTGGTTCTCGATGGAGTTCGGCGTCATGGCCGACGGCGACGAGCTCAAGGCCTACGGCGCCGGCATCCTCAGCAGCTACGGCGAGATGGACGAGTTCCGGTCGATGGACATCCGCCCGCTCGAGCTCGTGGCGATGGGGACGCTCAACTACGACATCACCGCCTACCAGCCGGTGCTGTTCCGGGCCGAGAGCGTCGATCACCTCGAGGACGTCGTCGGGACCTTCTTCGAGACGGTCGACGACGACCTCGCCGCCCGGCTGCGCGCGCAGGCCGCCGCCGCGGTCTGACCTGGACGCGCTCCACCCGTCGAGCGAACAGGACGCGCCGTCAGCCACCCCGGGCCGGCGGCGTGTTCTGTTCGCTCGACAGGGTGCCGGCTCACCAGGCGTGGGCGACGTCGACGACGAGACGGCTCGTGCGGGTCGTGGTGTCCTCGAGGGTGAAGACCCGGAAGGGCAGCCGGGCCCGCACGCCGAGCCCGATCGTCGTGTACCCCTCGAAGGTGCCGGCCCACCGGACCTGGCGGAAGGTCGGGTAGCCCGCGACGGTCGGCATCGCCGGCACGCTGGTGGCGCCCCTCCGGACGACGACCGCCAGGCGCGCCCCGCCGGCGACCGGCACGACGGCCCCCGAGCCCTCGGCGCGCACGCTGCTCACGTAGCGCACGTCGTACCCGGGGGCGACCCCTGTCATGTCCACGACGAGCCGGTCATAGCACGCGTGGTGCCCCGCGCGGACCCCCGTGAGGCGTCCGGTCGCGAGCGGGGCCGAGGTCTTGGGCAGGGACCCCCACGCGGTCGAGCAGGCGCTCGCAGCGGTGGGCAGGGCCGTGGCGGGGGCGGCGGAGACGAGGGCGGGAGCAGCCGCGACGGCGAGCGCCGCGGCGAGGACCGTGACCCTGCCCCGGGCGGTGGCGGAGGAGCGGCGGCGGGTGGGTCGGGTCGTGGACATGACGGCCTCCTTCACCGCCGGTATACACCGGTCGGGACGCGACACGCCAGACCCGGGAGGTGACGCCGCGCGCCAAACACCCCCGGACACGACGCAGCGACCGCGGAGGGCTCTCCAGCCCCGCGGCCGCTGCTGCCGGTGGGTCGGGTCGGGGGAGGCGGTCCCCCGACCCGACCGGTCAGTGGTCGATCGCCTCCCCGACCCCGTGGCCGGTGAGGGAGCGGACCTCCATCTCGGCGTACTTCGCGGCGTTGTGCTCCTTGCTCGTCACCGAGCCGAGCCAGCCGAGGAAGAACGCGAGCGGGATGGAGACCAGGCCCGGGTTGTCGAGCGGGAACCAGTGGAAGTCGATCGCCGTGTTCTGGATCATCGACTGGCTGGGCCCGCCCGGCTCCAGCGGCGGCTTGCCGGAGACGACCGGGCTGAAGATGATCAGGCCGATCGCGCTGATGAGGCCGCCGTAGATGGAGAACAGGGCGCCGCGGGTGTTGAAGCCCTTCCAGAACAGCGAGTAGAGGATCGTCGGCAGGTTGGCCGACGCCGCGACGGCGAAGGCCAGCGCCACGAGGAACGCGATGTTCTGGCTCTTGGCGAAGATGCCGCCGACGATGGCGACGATGCCGATGACGATGGCGGCGATGCGGGCGACCCGCACCTCCTGCTCCTGGCTGCCCGAGCCCCGCTTGAAGACCTCCTTGTAGAGGTCGTGGGCGAAGGTCGCCGAGGTGGTGATGGTCAGGCCGGCGACGACCGCGAGGATCGTCGCGAACGCGACGCCCGAGATGATGCCGAGGAGCACCGAGCCGCCGAGCTCGTAGGCGAGGAGCGGTGCGGCCGCGTTGGCCTTGCCGGGGGCGGCGTTGATGGCCGTCGGGCCGACGAGGGCGGCGGCGCCGTAGCCGACGACGAGGGTCAGCAGGTAGAAGCCGCCGATGAGCCAGATGGCCCACTCGACCGACTTGCGGGCCTGCTTGCTCGTCGGGACCGTGTAGAAGCGCTGGAGCACGTGCGGGAGGCCGGCGGTGCCGAGCACGAGCGCCATCGACAGCGAGATGAAGTCGATCTTCGTCGTGAGGTTCTTGCCGTACTTCAGGCCCGGCTCGAAGAGCTTCTCGCCGGCCTTGGGGGAGTTGTCGGCCGCGGCCTGGAAGAGCGAGCTGATGTTGAACGAGTACTTGCCGAGCACCCAGACCGTGATGACGAAGGTGCCCGCGATGAGCAGGAGCGCCTTGATGATCTGCACCCAGGTCGTGCCCTTCATCCCGCCGATGAGGACGTACGCGATCATGATGATGCCGACGATCGCGATGACGAGGTCCTGCGCGAGCTCGCCCGAGATGCCGAGCAGCAGCGACACGAGGCCGCCGGCGCCGGCCATCTGCGCGAGCAGGTAGAAGAACGACACCGCGATGACCGAGATGGCGGTCGCGATGCGGACCGGGCGCTGCTTGAGGCGGTAGCTGAGGACGTCGGCCATCGTGAAGCGGCCGGTGTTGCGCAGCAGCTCGGCGACGAGCAGGAGCGCGACGAGCCACGCGACGAGGAAGCCGATCGAGTACAGGAAGCCGTCGTAGCCCTGGAGGGCGATGGCGCCGGCGATGCCGAGGAAGGACGCCGCCGACAGGTAGTCGCCGGCGATGGCGATGCCGTTCTGGCGGCCGTTGAAGGCGCCGGCGGCGGTGTAGTACTGCTCGGCCGTCTTCTTGCCCGCGGCGACGCGGATGACGATGACGAGCGTGACGACGACGAAGGCCGCGAAGATGCCGATGTTGAGGGCCGGCGAGCCGACCGTCGTGGCCGCGTCGGCCATCGGGAGGGTGAGCGCCATGGTCAGTGCCCCTTGTCCGCGTCGAGGCGCGCGCCGAGGGCGTCGGCGGCCGGGTCGAACTCACGGGTGGCCCAGCGCGAGTAGATGATCGTGATCGCGAAGGTCGTCACGAACTGGCCGAGGCCGAAGAGCAGGCCGATCGTGATGTTGCCGGCGACCTTGGTGCCCATGAAGCCCGGGGCGAAGATCGACAGCAGGACGTAGAGGAAGTACCAGGCGAGGAAGAACGCCGTCATCGGGAACACGAAGCCCCGGAACTTGCGGCGCAGCTCCTGGAACTCCGACGTGGTCTGCAGGGCGAGGTACGGGTCCTCGGCCTGCGTGCGAGCTTCGTTGCTCACGGTCACCTCCAGGGTCGGGTCCGAGCGGCTCTGCCCGGAACGCCCCAAGGGTGGGCGCCCCGGGGGTGCGCTGGCGAGACCCCGCGCCGGGTCCCTCGGCGGGCGGCGCCGCGCGTCGGTGGGCGGGGCGCCGACCGCGGTGTGCGGTGGGTCACAGTGCGCCGAACGGGCCGCGTGGTGCGACGAGCGGTCGCCCCGGCATGATGGGCGCCGTGCGTGCGCTGAGGAAGGTCTCCGCCGGTCCGGGGCTGTCGCTGGTCGACGTGCCGGAGCCCGAGTGCGGCCCGAAGGACGTCAAGATCCGGGTGCTGCGGGCGGGCCTGTGCGGCACCGACCTCCACCTCGAGCAGTGGGACGAGTGGGCCGCCGCGACCGTGCGGGCGCCGATGACCCTCGGGCACGAGTTCTTCGGGGAGGTCGTCGAGGTCGGCGCCGACGTCGACCACGTGGCCGTCGGCGACCGTGTCTCCGGCGAGGGGCACCTCGTCTGCGGCACGTGCCGCAACTGCCGCGCCGGCCGCCGGCACCTGTGCATCAACACCGTCGGTGTCGGGGTCAACCGCGACGGCGCGTTCGCCGACTACGTGGTCATCCCCGCGACGAACGCCTGGGTGCAGCCGGCCGACCTCGACCCCGACCTCGGTGCGCTCTTCGACCCGCTCGGCAACGCCGTCCACACGGCGCTGCAGTGGCCGGTCGTCGGCGAGGACGTCGTCGTCACCGGGGCCGGCCCGATCGGCGTGATGGCCACCGCCGTCGCCCGGCACGCCGGCGCGCGGCGCATCGTCGTCACGGACCTGTCCGACGAGCGGCTCGCGCTCGCCGAGGCCGCCGGCGCCGACCTCGGGGTCAACGTCGGCCGCGGCGGGTCGCTGCGCGCGGCGCAGGCGGAGCTGGGGATGCTCGAGGGCTTCGACATCGGGCTGGAGATGTCCGGGTCGCCGGTGGCCGTCGAGGAGATGCTCGACAACATGAACCACGGCGGCAAGGTCGCGCTGCTCGGGCTGCCGAAGGACCGCTACGCCATCGACTGGGGCCGGGTCATCACGCACATGATCACGCTGCGCGGGATCTACGGCCGCGAGATGTTCGAGACCTGGTACCTCATGGGCTCGATGCTCGCGACGTCGGAGCGGCTGCGCTCGGCGGTGTCGTCCGTCGTCACCGGCCGGCACGCCGCCGAGGACTGGGAGGCCGCCTTCGCCGAGACCCGCTCGGGCACCGGCGGCAAGGTCGTCCTCGACTGGTCCTGACGCCGGCGGGCCTAGGCTGGATCGGTCGGCCACCCCGACGCCCGCCCCGACCCCGACTCGTGAGGAGCCACCCGTGTACGGCGCTGTCAAGGACCAGCTGCAGGCGACGCTGCAGGAGATCGAGGACGCCGGGCTCACCAAGCGCGAGCGCGAGATCACGACGCCGCAGTCGGCGCACGTCGGGACGACCGCGGGGGAGTCGCTCAACTTCTGCGCCAACAACTACCTCGGCCTGGCCGACCACGAGGCCGTCGTCGGCGCCTCCAAGGCCGCCCTCGACACGTGGGGCTTCGGGATGGCCTCGGTCCGCTTCATCTGCGGCACCCAGACGCAGCACACCGAGCTCGAGCGCCGCCTCTCGGAGTTCCTCGGCACCGAGGCGACGATCCTCTACAGCTCATGCTTCGACGCCAACGGCGGTGTCTTCGAGGTGCTCTTCGGCGCCGAGGACGCGATCGTCTCCGACGAGCTCAACCACGCCTCGATCATCGACGGCGTGCGCCTGTCGAAGGCCGCTCGCTACCGCTACAAGAACGCCGACATGGCCGACCTGCGCGCCCAGCTCGTCGCCGCGCGCGAGGCCGGCGCCCGCCGCGTGTGCGTCGTCACCGACGGCGTCTTCTCGATGGACGGCTCGTACGCGCCGCTCGACGAGATCTGCGACCTCGCCGAGGAGTTCGAGGCGATGGTCCTCGTCGACGACAGCCACGCCGTGGGCTTCGTCGGGCAGCACGGCGGCGGCACCCCCGAGCTGTTCGGCGTGCGCGACCGCGTCGACATCCTCACGGGCACGCTCGGCAAGGCCCTCGGCGGCGCGTCCGGCGGCTACGTCGCGAGCCACCGCGAGGTCGTCGAGCTGCTGCGCCAGCGCTCGCGCCCGTACCTGTTCTCCAACTCCGTCGCGCCGGCGGTCGTCGCGGGCTCGCTCGCCGCGCTGGACCTCGTGGCCTCGTCCGACGACGCGCGGGAGACGCTGCGGCGCAACGCAGCCCTCTTCCGTGAGCTGATGGTCGAGGCCGGTTTCGACCTCCTGCCGGGCAGCCACCCGATCGTCCCCGTGATGTTCCCCGGCGACGACGGCGCGCGCCAGGCCACCCAGATCGCCGACCACATGCTCGCGAACGGCGTGTACGTCATCGCGTTCAGCTTCCCGGTCGTCCCGCGGGGCAAGGCGCGCATCCGCGTCCAGCTCTCGGCGGCGCACTCGGAGGCCGACGTGCGGCGCTGCGTGGAGGCCTTCGTGGCCGGCCGCGACGCCGTCGCCTGACCGCTCGGCCGGCTCCACCTCCCGCGAACGCGTGTGAAACCGCCGGTGGTCCCCGGCGATTTCACACACGTTCGCGGTGGGGTCCGCGGTGGGTCAGTCGCGGACGCGGCTGCGCGCCAACCGGACCCGCTCGGGCGTGTGCAGCCGCACGAGCACACGCGTCGTCGAGGCCGGGACGCGCCCGGGCGTCGCGTACGACACGAGCACGGCCGTCGCGAAGGCCAGCGGCACCGCCCACAGGGCCGGGTTCGCGAGCAGCGCGGCGGGCCACCCGCCGAGGTGGCTCGTCGTCATCGTCAGCGCGAGCGCCGCGACGGTGGCGCCGCCGCCGACGAGCAGCCCGGCCAGCGCGCCGGTCGTCGACAGCCGCCGCCACCAGACCCCGAGCATGATGAGCGGGGCGAAGGTCGCGGCGGCCACGGCGAACGCGAGCCCGACCGTCGTCGCGACACCGAGCGGCTCGGCCACCCGGCTGACGACGTAGGGGACGACCACGCCGACGACGGCGGCGAACCGGAAGCCACGGACGCCGGGGGCGTCGCCGCCGGTGAACCGCGCGAGCCGGGGGCGCAGCAGCTCCTGGTCGATGACGCCGGTCACCGACATCGCGAGGCCGGAGGCCGTCGACAGGAACGCCGCGAAGGCGCCACCGGCGAGCATCGCGGTGAGGAGGTCGCCGCCGAGGCCGCCGACGAGCTCTCCGGGCAGCCGGAGCACGACCGAGTCCGAGCGCATCCCGTCCGGCAGCGAGGGGAAGGCGACCCGGCCGAGCATCCCGTAGACCGGGGGGATGAGGTAGAAGGTGCCGAGCAGGGCGATGACCGTGACGGTCGTGCGGCGCGCGCCGACACCGTCGGGGTTGGTGTAGTAGCGGACGAGCACGTGCGGCAGGCCCATCGTCCCGAGGCAGAGCGCGAGGACGGTCGAGGCGTTGCGGTAGACCGGGTGGTCCTCGGGGCCGGACGGCGTGAGGGGGATGCTCCACTCCGGCGGGACGACCGGCGCGGGGTGGCCGTCGCGGAACCACAGGAGCAGCAGGACGAACGCCGGCACCGCGAGCGCGGTCAGCTTGACCCAGTACTGCACGGCCTGGACGAAGGTGATCGAGCGCATCCCGCCGGCGCCGACGGCCGCGGCGATGACGACCATGACGACGAGCCCGCCGACCCACTCGGGGGCGCCGGTGACGAGGGTGAGCGTCAGGCTCGCGCCCTGGAACTGCGGCACGAGGTAGAGCCACCCGATGGCGAGCACGAGGACGGACGAGACGCGGCGGATCGCCTTGGACCCCAGCCGCGCCTCGGCGAAGTCGGGCAGCGTGTACGCACCGGAGCGGCGCATCGGGGCGGCGACCATCACGAGGAGCACGAGGTAGCCGAGCGTGTACCCGACCGGCAGCCAGAGCAGGTCGACCCCGCCCCCGTAGACGAGGCCGGCGACGCCGAGGAAGCTCGCCGCCGACAGGTACTCGCCGCCGATGGCCGAGGCGTTGAGGCGCGGCGACACGGTGCGGCCCGCGACGTAGAAGTCGCTCGTGCGGCGCGAGAGGCGCAGCCCGAGGCCGCCGACGGCGAGGGTCGTCAGGCACACCGCGACGACCGCGGCGAGCGACAGCGGCTGGCTCACGGGTCCTCGACGACGTCGACGAAGTCCGACTCGACGCGCTCGCTCTGCCGGGTGTACCAACGGGCCAGCACCCAGGCCGCCGGGTAGACGGCCACGCCGAGCACGAGCCACGCGAAGGGGACCCCGACCACGGTCACCCCCCGGGTCGCGGGCACGAGCAGGAGGACGACGGGGAGGGCGGTCAGCCCCGCGACCGTGATCGCGAGGACGGCCAGCGAGAGGCGCAGCTGCGCCCGCATCAGGCCCTCGAGGTAGACGTCGCCGAGCTCGGTCTGCTCGTCGATGTCGCGGGCCGGCGGACGCGGGCGCAGCGGGGCGGCGCCGCGGCGCGAGCTCGTGACCCGCACCCGCGGCGGGGGCTGCGCGGGCGTGCTCACCGGTCAGTCCCCGGCGTGGCGCTCGCCGAGCGGGCGGCGCAGGAGGGTGTCGCGCAGCTCCTTGGTGTGGCGGCGGCTGACCTGCAGCTCGACGCGACCGACGAGCACCGAGCAGCGGCCGTGGTCCATCCGGACCTCGGAGACGTGGGGGAGCGCGACGAGGGTGCTGCGGTGGATGCGGACGAACCCGAAGTCCGCCCACTTCTCCTCGAGCAGGCTGAGCGGCACGCGGACGAGGTGGCTGCCGGCCTCGGTGTGCAGGCGGGCGTAGTCGCCGTGCGCCTGGGCGTAGCGGATCTGGCTGCGCGTGATGAAGCGGGTGACGCCGCCGAGCTCGACGGGGATGGTCTCGTCCTCGACCGCCGGCGCGGCGGGCGGTGCGTCGGCCGGGGGGCGGGCGCTGCCGCGCTCGCGCTGCTCGACGACGCGGCGGACGGCCTCGGCGATGCGCTGCTCGCGGACCGGCTTCATGACGTAGTCGGTGACGTCGAGCGCGAAGGCGTCGACGGCGTGCCGCTCGTGCGCGGTGACGAACACGACCTGCGGCCGCTCGCTGAACCGGCTGATGACCCGCGCGAGGGCCATCCCGTCCAGGCCGGGCATCGAGATGTCGCTGAAGACGACGTCGACGTCGCGGGCGTCGAGCACCTGGAGCGCCTCGGTGCCGCTGCTCGCGGTGATGACCTCGGCGACGCGCTCGTCGCGCTCGAGGAGGTACCCGAGCTCGGACAGCGCGGGGAGCTCGTCGTCGACGACGAGCACCACCAGCCCCCGCTCCGCGGACATGCCGGGCAGCCTAGGCCACCGGTCAGGATTGTGCGTGGACCCCGGGTGCGAACTTCGGCACACGGAAGCTGACCCGCGTCCCGGCCCCCGGGGCGGTCTCGACGACGAGCCCGAACTCGTCGCCGTAGACCTGCCGCAGCCGCGCGTCGACGTTGCCGAGGCCCACCGAGTCGGTGGCCCGGGCGCCGTCGAGGATGGTCCGGACGTGCTCGGGGTCGGTGCCGACGCCGTCGTCCTCGATGGCGATCTCGGCCTCGGTGCCGAGGTCGGTCGCGGTGATGCTCACGTGCCCCGGCCCCTCCTTCGTCGCGAGCCCGTGGCGGACCGCGTTCTCCACGAGCGGCTGCACCGCGAGGTAGGGGACGGTGACGGTGAGCACCTCCGGCGCGACGAGGAGCGACACCTGGAGCCGGTCGCCGAAGCGGGCCTGCTCGAGGACGAGGTAGCGCTCGACGTTGCGCAGCTCCTCGGCGAGCGTCGTGAACGTGCCGCCGGTGCGCAGCGCGTACCGGGTGAAGTCGGCGAAGTCGAGCAGCAGCTCGCGGGCGCGGTCGGGGTCGGTGCGCACGAACGAGGCGATCGCGGCGAGGCTGTTGTAGATGAAGTGCGGGCTGATCTGCGCCCGCAGCGCCCGCAGCTCGGCCTCGACGACCTGCCCGCGGGTGCGCGCGAGCTCGGCGAGGGCGAGCTGGCTCGAGACCCACGCGGCGACCTCCTGGGTCGCGCGGGTCAGGCCGGGGGAGGAGTACGCGGTCCACGCCGTGAGGGTGCCGACGACGAGGTCGTCCGAGACGAGCGGCGCCGTGACGGCCATCCGCACCGGGCAGTCGGGGTCGGAGCAGCCGACGGTGTCGGGGCCGTGCGCGACGGTGCGGCCGGTCTCGAGGGTCTGCTCGCCGAGGGGCACGGCGAGGTCGCGGTGGTGCTCGCCGGTGCCGGTCCACGACAGCACGCTGCCGGGGGTCGCGAGCGACACGGCGTGGGCGCCGAGGATGGACAGGAGGTGGCGCCCGGCGCGCTCGGCCGACTCGGGGGTGAGGCCGTCCGCGAGGTGGCGCGAGGCGAGCGAGGCGGTGTGCAGCGTGGCGTACGTCGCGCGGTCGGTCTCGGAGATGAAGCCGCGCCGCCGGCTGCGCCGCAGGAGCGCGACACCGAGCCAGAGCAGCAGCATCGTCCCGGCGACGAGCACCGCCGTCGGCCAGTGGATGCTGCCCGTCATGGGCACACCCTAGGCTCGCGGGGTCCGGTGCGGCAGAGCGACGAAGAGGTGTGGTGCGTGGGCGAGCTCGACGAGGTGCTGCGGCTGTCCTGGCCCGACGGGCCGGCGACCGTGGGCGCGGGTGAGGCGGTGGGGGTCGGCGAGCTCGGCGCCGGATGGGTCGTCGGTGCGGCGGTCAACGGCGGCGTGCTCATGGCGCTCGGGGCGCGCGCGCTCGTCGAGGGGCCGGCGGGGGAGGGGCACCCCGACGTCCTCGCGTGGAGCACGTTCTTCCTCTCGGCGGCCCAGCCCGGCCCGGTCGAGGTGCGCGCCGAGGTGCTGCGCGTCGGCCGCTCCGTGTCGACCGGGGCAGTGCGCCTGCTGCAGGACGCCGGTGAGGGGCCGGTCGAGCGGGCCAGGGTCACCGCCACGCTCGGCGACCTCTCGGTCACCGCCGAGCCGGGGCACCGCTGGCCCGCCGCGCCCGCGATGCCGGCGCCCGAGGCGTGCGTGCCGGCGCGGCGCGAGCCCGGGGGGCCCGGCGAGGGCATCACGCTGCTCGACCGGCTCGACGTGCGCGTCGACCCCGCGACGGCAGGGTTCGCCGTGGGCCGCCCGACCGGGCGCGGCGAGCTGCGCGCCTGGGTGCGGATGGCCGACGGCCGCGAGCCCGACGTCGCGATGCTGCCCTTCGTCGTCGACTGCCTCATGCCCGTCGCCTTCGACCTCGGGGTCGCGGGCTGGGCCCCGACGTACGAGATGAGCGGGCAGGTGCTCGGCCGGCCCGCGCCGGGGTGGCTGCAGGTCGCCCTGCGCGCCGACGCCGTCGCCGGCTCGGTGTACGTCGAGGACGCCGACGTGTGGGACTCCACCGGACGGCTCGTCGCGCGGGCCCGGCAGCTGGCGGGCATCCGGGTCCCGGCCGGGGGCCTCGTCGCCCCCGCTGGCTAGGCTGCGCGCGTGCCTGCTGCCCCGCCGTCCGGCCCGTCGCCCGCCGTCGAGGCCGTGGCCCGGCTCGCCGAGCTGCCGGGGCTGCCCGAGCAGGTCGAGGCCGCCCGCGAGGCGTGCACCCGGCTGCGCTGGCACAACGCGCTGCGCCGCCGCACCGCGGAGGCCGCGGCCGAGTCGCGGGTGCGCGGCGCCGTCGCGAGCGCCGGGCTCGAGGGCGCGACGGTCCCGCTCGACGCCGTCCGCGACATCGTCCGCGGCGCCGCGACCTGGACGCCGCAGCCCGACCCCGTCGAGCGTGTGGCACGCGGGGTGGTGGCGGCCACCGCGGAGACCGAGCACGTCGAGGCCCTCGTCCTGCGCGCCCCGGCCCAGGCGCTCGCCCGCCTGCACACGGTGGCCGCGGCCGGTCTCGTCCCCGACGACGCGCTGGGTCGCCCGCGACTGCCGGGCGAGGACTGCGGCGAGCTGACCGACCTCGGCCCGGCGCCGGCGGCCGTCGAGGTCGCCGGGCGGCTGCGGGGGGTCGCCGAGGTGCTGCTCGCCCTCCCGCGCCTGCCCGTCGTCGTCGCCGCGGCCGTCGTGCACGCCGAGCTCGCGACGGTCCGCCCGTTCGTGCGGGGCAACGCGGTCGTCGCCCGCGCCCTCGACCGGGCCGTCGTCCACGCCGGCGGCCTGGACCCGACCGGGGTCGCGGTGACCGAGGCCGGGCACGCCGCCGGCGGCGGCGCGGCCTACCTCGGCGCGCTCGCCGCGTACGGACGCGGGGACGCCGCGGGCGTCGGCCTCTGGGTCTCGCACTGCTGCACCGCGGTCCGCGCCGCCGCCGACGAGGGCGTGCTCGTCGCCGACGCCGTGCTCGCCGGCCGCCTCGGCTGAGCCGCGCCCCTCTCCGTCCCGACCGGTTGTCGGCGGCGGTGCGCAGGAGTACAACTGGTGGTGAGGGCCCCGGCCCTCACGCCAGACCTACCGCGGACGACGGGTACCCACGCGCGGGCAGTCCACTGATGGACCGGTCGCCGTCGGGCTCGTCCCACGGCCACGGCACGACAGCACGCCTGGTCGCCCGGAGACCGCGGCAGGACGACGCCCTCGTCCCCCGACGAGGGCGTCGTCGTGCGCCCGGCCCGGCCCGTCGTCGTCCCTCGGCGCCCCTCCCACCTGCACATGTCGGGGTGACCCCGAGATGTCCACGAGACCCCGGCTCCGAGCCGGGGTCTCGCGGACGAACCGGGGTGCCGCAGGCCACGCGAACTCGTGCTCGGCCCACGCACGGCGTCGATCACGCGAAGGCGGGGACAAACTGTCGGCAATCGTGGAAGAATCCGGAGAAAACCTACGGATCCCGTATACCTGTGGACATTCTCAGATAGTTTTCCGTGGTCGATGTGCCGGGCTTGCGCGCGAGGCCACCCATGGGTCACGATGTACTCACTCGCTCCCCTTCGGGGTTGAGCGACCGGCGAACCGGCTTCTCCCCCCCGGAGCTCGGCTCGCCGACGGCCCCGGTTGTCCCCCCGACCGGGGCCGTCCCATGTCCGGACCCGCTCTCACCCATCGATGCCCCGGGCCGCGGGGACCCCGCCCCCGACCGGGGCCGTCCCATGTCCGGACCCGCTCGCACCCATCGATGCCCCGGCCGCGGGGACCCCGCCCCCGACCGGGGCCGTCCCATGTCCGGACCCGCTCGCACCCATCGATGTCCCGGGTCGCGGAGACCCTTTCGTCCACAGGTGGGCGACCCGGCCGTCGTCGTCCACAGATGAGCCCGACCCCCTGGTGGGGTGCGGAACCGACGGGCCAGCCTGCCGTCATGGACGCATCCACACCGCTCCTCCTCGTCGTCGGCGCCTCGGGCGGCCTCGGCGCGAGCAGCACCGCCCTCGCGGCCGGGCGCCGGCTCGCCGGGGCGCACGGCGGCGCGACCGTCGTCGACCTCGACGTCACCGGTGGCGGCCTCGACGTCACCGCGGGCGTCGAGCACCTGCCCGGTCACCGGTGGCCGGCGCTCGCCCGCCTGCGGGGGGCGGCTCCCGCGCGGCCGCTCCTCGACGCGCTGCCGGCCGAGGCGGGGGTGCGGGTCCTCGCAGCGGCCGGGGCGGCGACCCGCGACCTCGCGCCCGAGGCCGTCGCCGACACCCTGACCTGCCTCGTCGAGGCGGGGGAGCCGGTCGTCGTCGACGTCCCCGGCGCCTCGCCCCACCTGACCGCCCTGCTGCCCCGGGCGGCGCTCGTCGTCGTCCTCACCGGGCTGCAGACGCGTCGCCTGGCCGACGCGGACGCCGTCGTCGGCCACCTCGCCGAGGTCGCCGAGAGCTGTGTCGAGCCGCCGGGGCTCCGGCTCGTGACCCGGGGGACCCGGCCGGACGCGGCGGTCCTCGACGACCTGCGCCACCACCTCGGGGTCCCTCACCTCCACCACCTCTCGGACGACCCTCAGGCGGAGCGCGAGGCCGAGCGGGGTCTGTGGCCGGGAAGCACCCGAGGGGCCCTGCGCCGGTGTGCCGAGGCCGTGGCCGCGGCCCTCGCGGAGGCGTCGTGAGGCCCGGCGCTCGCCGGGGCCCGGCGCCGCCCGGCCGGTTCGCCGGCCCCGTCGAGCGGTCCATCGCCGCGGGGGAGGGGCCGACCCCGGCCCGCATCGCCGCGGTCGCCCGGGCCTCGGTGCCGCTGCTCGGGCACGAGGGTGGTGCCCGCGCCGGTCGCGAGCTCGAGGTCGCTCTCGTCGGCCTGGGGCCCCTCGCCCCGCTCCTCGAGGACCACGCGGTCACCGACGTCCTCGTCAACGGCGACGGCTCCGTGTGGGTCGACCGCGGTGACGGCGTCCACGCCGCGGACGTCCGCGTCCCGCGGGCCGGGGTCCGGCCGTTGGCGACCCGGCTCGCCGGGCTGGCCGGCCGCCGGCTCGACGACGCCCAGCCGTGGGTCGACGGCCTCCTGCCCGGGGGCGTGCGTCTCCACGCCGTCCTGCCGCCGCTCGTCGAGGACGGCGCGCACCTCAGCCTGCGCATCCCCCGGCGGCGGCTCGCCGGGGTGCCCTCGATCGTCGAGCACGGGATGGCCGACGCCGCGACCGCAGCGGTGCTCGGCGGGCTCGTCGCGGCCCGGCGCAGCCTGCTCGTCACCGGGGGGACGGGCGCCGGCAAGACGACGGTCCTCGGTGCGCTGCTCGCGCAGTGCCCGCCCCACGAGCGGCTCGTCGTCGTCGAGGACGTCCGCGAGCTCGACCCGCTCCACCCGCACGTCGTCCGGCTGCAGGGCCGTGCGCCCAACGTCGAGGGCGCCGGCGAGGTCTCGCTGTCGGTGCTCGTCCGGCAGGCGCTGCGGATGCGTCCGGACCGCCTCGTGGTGGGGGAGGTGCGCGGCGGCGAGGTCCGCGACCTCCTCGCGGCGCTCAACACGGGGCACGAGGGCGGGGCCGGGACGCTGCACGCCAACGGCCCGCAGGAGGTCCCGGCCCGCCTCGAGGCGCTCGCCTCCCTCGTCGGGATGCCCCGGGCGGCGGTGCACGCCCAGCTGCGCGGGGCCCTGCACGCCGTGGTCCACGTCGTGCGCGACGGGGCCGGCCGACGGGTCGGCTCGGTCGGTGTCCTGCGCCCCGGCCCCGACGGGTTCGTGCACGTCGACGTGGCGCTGGAGAACGGGCCGGCGGGCGCCCGGGCCGGCCCGGCGTGGCCACACCTCTCGGTGCTCCTGCCACCCGGCACCACACCGCTGCCGCGGGGGGCGACGTGAGCCTCGTCGCCGCGCTCCTCGTCGTGGTTGCGACCCTGCTGGCGTGGCCCGGGCCCGCTCCCGGTACGTCCCGCGCCGGGACCGGCCGGGGCATCACCGGGCGGGCCGGGACGTCCTCCCGGCGGTGGGTGCCCGGGCTCGGGCGGCGCGGGGAGGAGTCCTGGGTGGCCGAGGCGGCGGAGGTGGCCGCGGTCGCGCTGCGCGCCGGCGTGCCCCTGGCCGCGGCCGCCCTCGTGGCGGCCCGCTCTCCCGGGGTCGTGGCGGCCGCGCCGTGGCTGCGGACGCGCCTGGAGGCGGCGCTCGCGCGCGGTGACGGCGTGGCCGGTGTCCTCACGGCGCCGTCCGTCGATGGTCCGCCGCGGGCGAGCGAGGACCTGCGGCTGCTCGCCCGGGCCTGGAGCCTGTCCGAGGAGACCGGAGCGGCCGCCGCGCACACGACCGCTGCGGCGGCCGCGTCGCTGCGCGCGCGCTCGGCGGCGCGCGACCTCCGGGACGCGACGCTCGCCGGGCCCCGGGCCTCGATGCGCGTCCTCACCGCGCTGCCGCTGGTCGGGCCGGCCGTGGGCCTCGCCCTGGGCCTGTCGCCGGCCGTCCTCTACGCGACGCCCGCGGCCCGGCTCTCCGCCGGCGTCGGCGCCCTCCTGACGCTGTCGGGCTGGGCGTGGGCGCGTCGTCTGGTCGGGGCGGCCGGGCGTCCGGGCCGCACCGACGGGAGCGCGTGATGCTGCTCGCGGCCCTCGCGTCCGCGCTCGCCCTGCTGCTCGTGGGGCGCCGCCGGGGCGCGCCGTGGCCCAGGCGGCCACGCGGCCGACGGACAGACGGGTCGGCCCCGGCGACGGTCGAGGAGGCGGCGACGGCCCTGCTCCTCCTCGCGGCCGTCGTCCGGGGCGGTGGCGGGGTGGTCGAGGCCCTCGAGACCGTCGCGGCCGTCGACGACGGGCCGGCGGGCAGCGCCCTCGGCGTCGTCGCGGCCGCGCAGCGCTGGGGCGAGCCCACGGACCGCGCGTGGGCCCGCGTCGGTCCGGGGTGGGCGCCCGCCGCGGCGGCGTGGCACGCCGCCGCGTCCGCCGGGGCGCCGCCCGCGGACCTCCTCGAGGACGCCGCGGACCGGATGCGCGTCGCCGAGTCCCGCCGCGTGGAGGCCGCGGGCGCCCGCGCCGGTGTCCTGCTCGTGCTGCCGCTCGGGCTGTGCTTCCTGCCGGGGTTCGTCGCGACGACGGTCGTGCCCGTCGTCCTGACGCTGCTCTCCCGCTGGGGCTGACGCCCGGACGCCGACGGGTGCCGGGTCGTGCGCTGCCCGGTGGTCGCCGCGGGTCCGTCAGAGCCGCTCCGTCGTCCACAGGGGTGCCGGCGCGACGCCGTCGTCCACAGATCGGCCGGCGCCCCTCGACCCCGCCGACCGTGGCGGGCGACGGTGGGCGAGGAGGGCGCGAGCGGTCGCGCCCCGGACGCAGGGAGGTCTGCCATGGGAGCACGGGTGGTTCGGTTCGTCAGGAGGGTGGTCCGTCGGGTGCCGCGCGGCGAGGCCGGGATGACGACGGCCGAGTACGCCGTCGGCACCGTCGCCGCGGTGGCGTTCGCGGCGCTGCTGCTGGTGGTCGTCAGGTCCGGCCCGGTCAAGGGTGCGCTGACGAGCATCATCGTGTCGGCGCTCGGGACGTGACCGGTCGTCGGTGCGAGCGCGGGGCGGTCACGGCCGAGCTGGCCGTGGCCGTCCCGGCGCTCCTCCTCGTGCTGGCCCTGGCCCTGTCCGCGGTGCGGCTCGGGGTCGACCGGCTGCGCTGCGCGGACGCCGCGCAGGTCGGAGCGCGGCTGCTCGCGCGGGGCGAGGACGAGGCGCTCGCGCGCGCGGCGGCGCAGCGGGTCGCGCCACGCGACGCCGTCATCGGGGTGTCCGTGGCGGGCGGCCGGGTCGAGGTGGCGGTCCGGTCGGCGGCGCCACCCCTGCTGGGCACGCTCGGGCCGGCACCGTCCGTCGAGGCGGTCGTCGTCGCCCGGCGTGAGGACGCCGGTCAGGACCTCCCGTGAGCGCCACCGTGCTCGTGGTCGGAGCGGCGGGGGCCGTCGTGGCCGTGGCGACCGGGGGCCTGGTCCTCGCCGGGGTGGCCACCGACGTCCACCGCGCCCGCGCCGCCGCCGACCTCGGGGCGCTGGCGGCGGCCGGTCCGCTCGTGGGTGGAGGCCCGCCCGACTGCTCCGCGGCCGGCGACGTGGCGACCCGCAACAGGGCGCGGCTCGTCGCCTGTGGCGCAGGGGAGGACGGGTCGGTCCTCGTGCGGGTGTCGGTCACGCTCGACGCCGTGGGCTGGCCGGGCCTGCCCACGGCGGTCGACGCGACGGCCCGCGCCGGCCCCGAGGCCGGGGGCGGCGGCGCGAGGTGACGTGCTGGGCGGAGGGGTGGTGGTCAGTCGCGGCGGACGTCGGTGGGCGTGCCGTCGGTGCGGGACTCGGCGACCTCGGCCCGGCGGCGGGCGGTCTCGGTCGCGACGTGCTGCTCGGCGACGCGCTCGTCGGCCTGGCGGCGCAGCTCGGCGGCCTCCTCCTCGTGGCGGCGACGCTCCTCGGCGAGCTGGCGCTCGCGGGCGTCGACCTCCTCCTTGAGGCGCTTCTGCTCGGCGGCGCGCTCCTCCTGGGCGGTGCGGTCGGCCTCGCGAGCCTGGACCCGGCGGCGGTGGCCGCGCTTGAGGCCGCTGCGCAGGACGACCCAGCCCAGCCAGAAGAGGGAGATGACGACCATGCCGCTGACGAGGAAGACGATCGGCGGCAGCTCCACCTGGCCGCCGAGCACGTTCATCACCACCGGGTCGTCGAGGCGGACGGCGCCGAGGACGAGGAGAGCCCCCACGCCGAGGGCGAGGACGACGAGGACGACACCGAGGAGGACCATGTCCCGGAGGCTACCGCCCTGACCAGCGGCGAAGCGCCCTGCGTGGCACCCGTCGTCGGGCGTCGAGGGTCGGTGGCCGGCGGAGCCAACTGCGCCCTTCGCAGTGGTCGGAGCCGGTCGGCCGGACGGCGTTCAGCCCGCGGCCGCGAGGGCCAGCTCGAGGACGACCACGGCCCCGGCCTTGTCCAGCGGCTCGTTGCCGTTGCCGCACTTCGGCGACTGCACGCACGCGGGGCAGCCGCTGCGGCACGGGCAGCCGAGCACGGCGTCCCGGGTCGCGCGCACCCAGGCCTCGAACGCGACGAAGGCGCGCTCCGCGAACCCGGCGCCGCCGGGGTAGCCGTCGTAGACCATGACGGTCGGCAGGCCGGTGTCCGGGTGCAGCGCGGTCGAGACGCCGCCGACGTCCCAGCGGTCGGAGGTCGCGACGAGCGGCAGCATCCCGATCGCCGCGTGCTCGGCGGCGTGCAGGGCGCCGGGGACGGCCTCCTCGGCCACCCCGGCCGCCACGAGCACGTCGGGGTCGACCGTCCACCACACCGCCTTCGTCGTCAGCGAGCGCTCGGGCAGGTCGAGGGCGTGCCGGCCGATGACCTCGCCGCTCGGCAGCCGCCGCGTGAAGGCGGTGACCTGCCCCGTGACGCGCACGGACCCGTACGCGGCCCGGACCCGGGCCCGCTGCGCCACGCGGTCGGTCGAGAGCACGTCGAAGCGGCTCACCGACTCCGCGAAGGTCGACCAGCCCGGGTCCCCCCGGACGACGTGCGCCGCCCGGCCCTCGAGGTCGAGCTCGGTGACGACCCACGCCTCGCCCTGGTGGACGTGCACCGCCCCGGTGTGCACCTGCGCGTGGGCCGAGGCCTCGTCGACGGTGCCGACGACCCGGCCGGTGCGCGTCTCGACGACGGCGACGACGTCGCTCGCCCCGCGCAGCGAGATGTGCTCGGCGGGCCGGTCCTCCCGGGCCCAGAACCACCCGGTCGGGCGACGCCGCAGGATGCCGCCCGCGACGAGGACGTCGAGCAGACGCCGGCTGCCGGGGCCGAAGAGCTCGAGGTCGGCCTCGCCGAGCGGCAGCTCGGCGGCGGCCGCCGCGAGGTGCGGGGCGAGGACGTGCGGGTTCTCGGGGTCGACGACCGTGGCCTCGACGGGCGCCTCGAAGATCGCCTCGGGATGCGTCACGAGGTAGCTGTCGAGCGGGTCGTCGGCGGCGACGAGCACGGCGAGCGAGTCGCCGCCGGAGCGGCCGGCGCGACCCGCCTGCTGCCACAGGCTCGCCCGCCGTCCCGGCCATCCGGCCACGAGCACGGCGTCGAGGCCGCTGACGTCGATGCCGAGCTCGAGCGCGTTCGTCGCCGCGAGCCCCCGCACCGCGCCGGACCGCAGCCCGCGCTCGAGCTCGCGGCGGTCCTGCGGCAGGTAGCCGCCCCGGTAGGCCGCCACGGCCGCGCCGGACCCCGGGTCGAGGGCCTCGAGCCGGCGCCGCGCGCCGGTGGCCAGCGACTCCGCCCCGGCCCGGCTGCGGGCGAAGGCCACCGTCTGCACCCCGTGCCCGACGAGGTCGGCGAGCAGCTCGGCCGCCTCCGTCGTCGCCGAGCGCCGCGTGCCGTCGGCGTCTGTGACCGGCTCCCAGAGGGCGAAGGTCATCGCCCCGCGCGGGGAGCCGTCGGTCGTCACGGCCTGCACCGGCAGCCCGGTCAGGCGCGAGGCGTGGGCCGCCGGGTCGGTGACGGTGGCGGAGGCGAGGACGACCGTCGGGGACGCGCCGTACCGGCCGGCGACCCGACGCAGCCGCCGCAGCACCGCGGCGACGTGGGCGCCGAACACTCCGCGGTACACGTGGCACTCGTCGACGACGACGTACCGGAGGTCCCTGAGGAAGCGCGACCACCGGGCGTGCCCCGGCAGCAGCGAGTGGTGGAGCAGGTCGGGGTTGGTGAGGACGACGTTCGCGTGCTCGCGGATCCAGCGGCGCTCGTCGGGTGGGGTGTCGCCGTCGTAGGTCGCCGCCCGCACGCCCGGCACCGCGAACGCCTCGATGCGGGCGAGCTGGTCGGCGGCGAGGGCCTTCGTCGGTGCGAGGTAGAGCGCCGTCGGTCCGCGCACGCCGCCGCGGGTCGACGCCTCGAGCACCGAGGACAGCACCGGCACGAGGTAACCCAGGCTCTTGCCGGACGCGGTGCCGGTGGCGAGGACGACGTGCTGCCCGGCCCGGGCGAGGTCGATGGCCTCGCGCTGGTGGCTCCACGGGCGCTCCAGCCCACCGGCCAGCAGGGCCGAGAGCACGGCCGGCTCGAGGTCGTCCGGCCACTGCGCGAGGCGGGCCGGGCGGGCCGGGATCTCCTCGACGTGGACCAGCCGACCGGGCGGCCCGTCACCGGCGAGCCGGGAGAGGTGCTGCGCGGGGCTGGACACGCCGGTTACGGTAATCCTTGGTCCCGACGCCCCCAGAGCCCGGTGACCAGCACCGACCGCTGCCTGAGCCACCCGAGGAGTACGACGCGTGGAGCTTTCCGTCACGACGTCCCACCACGACGACGTCAGCGTCGTCACGGTCGAGGGCGAGGTCGACGTCTACACGGCGGCCCAGCTCCGCCAGACGCTCGACCAGGAGATCGCCGACGGGCACACCCGCCTCGTCGTCGACCTCGACGCCGTCTCGTTCCTCGACTCCACCGGTCTCGGTGTGCTCGTCGGCCGGCTCAAGACGGTCCGCAACAGCAGCGGCTGGCTGCGCATCGTCTGCACGAGCGACCGCATCCTGCGGGTCTTCCGGATCACCGGCCTGGACAAGGTCTTCGGCATCCACGGCACGCTCGACGACGCCCTCGGCGCCTGACCGGCGACGACGTCCCCGCCGCGGGTCTCCGCGGTCGGTGCCGCACGCCCCTGACCAGCGGCGTCGCCGACGAGTGTGAAACGCGTCACTCCGTCCTGTGCGGGCGGGCCGCCGGAGGGGACCGGTAGGGTCCGTGCCGTCCGCCCTTGTCGAGGCGCTGTTCGCGCTCGGGGGCGGTCCACGCCGTCAAGGAGGATGGAATGGCACCCCTCGCACTCGCGACCGCCGAGTCAGGAGGCCTGGACCTCACGGGCACGAACCTGACGCTGGTGGTCACGGTCGCGGTCATCGCGCTCGTGTCCCTCGTCATGGGCGTCGTGTTCCGTCGACAGGTCCTCGCCGCCGACCCGGGCACGGAGAAGATGCAGGAGATCGGCGCCGCCGTGGAGGAGGGGGCCCAGGCGTACCTGAGCCGCCAGTTCCGCACCCTCGGCATCTTCGTCGTCCTCGTCTTCGGTCTGCTGTTCCTCCTGCCCGCCGACACCTTCGGGGTCCGGCTCGGCCGGTCGGCGTTCTTCGTCGTCGGCGCGCTGTTCTCCGCGGCCATCGGCTACCTGGGCATGAGCCTCGCGGTGAAGGCGAACGTGCGCGTCGCCTCCGCGGCCCGCCAGCCGGGCGGTCGTGACCTCGGCATGAAGATCGCCTTCCGCACCGGCGGCGTCGTCGGCATGGCGACCGTCGGCCTGGGCCTGCTCGGTGCCTCGGTCGTCGTCCTGCTCTACAAGGGCGACGCCCCGAAGGTCCTCGAGGGCTTCGGCTTCGGCGCGGCCCTGCTCGCGATGTTCATGCGCGTCGGTGGCGGCATCTTCACCAAGGCCGCCGACGTCGGCGCCGACCTCGTCGGCAAGGTCGAGGCCGGCATCCCCGAGGACGACCCGCGCAACGCGGCGACCATCGCCGACAACGTCGGTGACAACGTCGGCGACTGCGCCGGCATGGCCGCCGACCTCTTCGAGTCCTACGCGGTGACCCTCGTCGCGGCGCTGATCCTCGGCTCGGTCGCGTTCGGCGCCTACGGTCTCGTCTTCCCGCTCATCGTCCCGGCGATCGGCGCCATCACCGCGCTGCTCGGCGTCTACATCACCAAGGCCCGCCCCGGCGAGAACCCGCTGAGTGCCATCAACCGCGGCTTCTACATCGCGGCCGCCGTCTCGGTCGTGCTCTCCGCGGTCGCGGCCTACACCTACCTCCCGAGCACCTACGCCGAGCTCGGGAGCGCCAACGCCGGCATCCAGCAGCTCGCGGGCGACCCCCGCCAGGCGGCGGTCCTCGCGGTCGTCATCGGCATCGCGCTCGCCGGCGTCATCCTCTGGCTGACCGGCCACTTCACCGGGACCGACAAGCGCCCGACGAAGGACGTCGCGCGGACCTCGCTCACCGGGGCGGCCACGGTCGTCCTCTCGGGCATCGGCGTCGGCCTCGAGTCGGCCGTCTACACCGCGGCGATCATCGGTGGTGCCGTCTACCTCGCCTTCCTCCTCGGTGGCGGCTCGACGGCCCTCGCGCTCTTCCTCATCGCCCTCGCCGGCTGCGGCCTGCTGACCACGGTCGGCGTCATCGTCGCGATGGACACCTTCGGCCCGGTCTCGGACAACGCCCAGGGCATCGCCGAGATGTCCGGCGACGTCGACGGCGAGGGCGCCCAGATCCTCACCGAGCTCGACGCCGTCGGCAACACGACGAAGGCGATCACCAAGGGCATCGCGATCGCGACCGCGGTCCTCGCGGCGACCGCGCTCTTCGGCTCCTACACCGACGCCTGGCAGACCGCGGTCCGCTCGCTCGACGCGAGCGGGCTCAGCCAGGAGCAGCTGCAGTCGGCCCAGGAGTTCGTCACGGAGGCGGAGGGTGTCATCACGACGCCGTCCACGCTCGTGGGGCTCATCCTCGGCGCGGCGGTCGTGTTCCTCTTCTCCGGCCTCGCGATCAACGCGGTGACCCGTGCCGCCGGCGCCATCGTCTTCGAGGTGCGCCGCCAGTTCCGTGAGATCCCCGGGATCATGGAGGGCACGGCCAAGCCCGAGTACGGCAAGGTCGTCGACATCTGCACGAAGGACTCGCTGCGCGAGCTCGCCACGCCGGGTCTCCTCGCCGCGCTCATGCCGGTCGCCGTCGGCTTCGGCCTGGGGGTCGGCGCGCTCGCCGGCTTCCTCGCGGGCGCCATCGGGTCCGGTGCGCTCATGGCCGTCTTCCTCGCCAACTCCGGCGGGGCGTGGGACAACGCGAAGAAGATCGTCGAGGACGGTGCGCACGGCGGCAAGGGCAGCGAGGCCCACGCCGCGACCGTCATCGGCGACACCGTCGGCGACCCCTTCAAGGACACCGCCGGACCGGCCATCAACCCGCTCATCAAGGTGATGAACCTCGTCTCGGTGCTCATCGCGCCGGCCATCATCACCCTGTCGATCGGCGTGGACGCCTCGGCCCCGATCCGCTACGGCATCGCGGCGATCGCGTTCGTCGTCGTCGTCGCGGCGGTCGCGGTCTCCAAGAGCCGCGACCTCGCCATCGGCGGGGACGAGGACCCCGAGGCGGCCCCGGCGGAGGAGACCCGCCCCGCGCAGGTCTGACCCCGGCCCACCCTCGACGAGGGGCCGGTCCCACCCGGGGCCGGCCCCTCGTCGCGTCCCGGCGGACCCCCTAGGCTCGTCCCGATGACCGCGAACCCGCCCCTCGCCGACGCCGACCTCGTCGGGCGCCTGCGCGACGACCTCACCGCGACCGGCTTCACCGTCGGCGGCGTGACCGCCCTCCTCGGCCCGATGGCGGCCGCGGCGCTCGACCGCGAACAGGCGCTGCCCGCCCGCCGCGCGACGGCCGACTCCGAGGACCCGCGCGCCGTCCTCGTGCGCCTCTTCACGCTCGGCGACCCCGTCGACGCCGCCGAGGTGGCCACGGCCCTGCCGACCCTCGGCGTGGAGGGCGCGGTCGCCCTCGGGCTCGTGGCGCCGGAGGGGGACGCCCTCGTGGCGCTCTGCGACCTGCGTCCCTACGCCGCCGACGGGCGCGACCGCTGGGTGGCCTCCGACCTCGGCGAGCTCGCGCTCGGCCGGCCCCTCGAGCCCGACCACGTCCTCGGCATCGGCGGCGCCTCCGCGACCCTCGCGGCGTGGACGCCTCGGCCGCACGTCGAGCGTGCGCTCGACCTCGGCACGGGGTGCGGGGTGCAGGCCCTTCACCTCGAGGACCACGCGGACGAGGTGGTCGTCACCGACCTGTCCGAGCGGGCCCTCGGCTACGCCCGGTTCAACGCGCTCCTCGACGGCGCCGAGTGGGACGTGCGCGCCGGCTCGATGCTGGCCCCGGTCGACGGCGAGCGCTTCGGCCTCGTCGTGAGCAACCCGCCGTTCGTCATCACGCCGCGCTCGGGCGCGGTCCCGCTCTTCGAGTACCGCGACGGCGGGGCCTCCGGCGACGACGTCGTCCGCGACCTCGTCCGCTCCGTGGGCGAGCACCTGGAGCCGGGCGGCATCGCCCAGCTGCTCGGCAACTGGGAGGTGCCGCGGGGCGCCCACTGGCGCACCCGGGTCGAGGAGTGGCTCGAGGGGACGGGCCTGGACGCGTGGGTCGTCCAGCGCGAGGTGCAGGACCCGGCCGAGTACGCCGAGACGTGGTCGCGCGACGGTGGGCACCACCCCGGCACGGCCGACTTCAACGCGATGTACGCGGCGTGGCTCGACGACTTCGCGGCCCGCGACGTCGAGTCCATCGGCTTCGGGGTCATCACGCTGCAGCGGCCGCGGACCGACCGCGCGCCCTTCCGCGACCTCGTCGAGGTCGGCTGGCCGGTCGCCACGCCGATGGGCCCGACGGTCCTCGCCGGCCTCGACGCCCGGACCTGGCTCGCCGAGCACGACGACGACGCGCTCCTCGACGTCGCCTGGCGGTGCGCCGCCGACGTCGACGTCGAGACCCACCGCACGCCGGGGGAGGAGGACGCGCTGCTCGTCCTCCTGCGGCAGGGCGGCGGGCTGCGTCGCCAGCTGACCCTGTCGACGGTGACCGCCGCGCTGGTCTCGGTGTGCGACGGCGAGCTCACCGCGCGGCAGGCCGCCGCGGCCATCGGCGGCCTGCTCGGGGCCGACGACGAGGCCGTGCGGGCCGAGGTGACCCGCTTCCTCCGGGACGCGGTCAAGGACGGGCTGCTCGTCGAGACCCGCTGACCTGCGGGTCCTGCGAGTGTGACGCAGGCCACAGCGGCACGCCGGGCCGGGGTGGGCCGCGCCTGTCCACCTCCGGACAGGATGAACCCGCTGCGGTCGGAACCCCCCTGCACGGGAACGTGTTCCCGCCCGACGCGCGGCTCCTCGGCCCCGCCCTCCACCCCTGCCCGGAGGGCGGGGTCCGCCGTGTCCGGGAAAACTGCTTGTGAGTGAGTGCTCACTCACTTACGATGGCTGCTCGTGACCCCTCGCGCCCCCGCCATGAGCCCCGAGGAGCGCCGCTCGGCGATCGTCGAGGTGACGATCCCGCTCCTGCGCGAGCACGGCCCGGCGCTGACGACGAAGCAGGTCGCCGAGGCCGCCGGCATCGCCGAGGGCACCGTCTTCCGGGCCTTCGGCACCAAGGAGGAGCTCGTCGGGGCCTGTGCCGCAGCCGTCTTCGACACCACCGCGGCGGTGGCGCGCCTGCGGGGCATCGACCCCGGGCTCACCCTCGACGAGCGCCTGGCCGCCGGGGTCGCCGTGATGCACGCGCACCTCGAGCGGGCCATCGGGCTGATGGCCACCCTCCACTCGGCTGCGGTGCCGCCGCAGCGCCCGCCGGACGGGCCGCCGAAGCGCCGCTCGATGAGCGACCCGGCCGTCGACGCCGCGTTCGTCGACCTCATCGGCCCGGACGCCGGCTCCCTGCGGTTCGACCCCTCGACCGTCGTCAACATCCTCGCCCACCTGACGCTCTCGAGCGCCCACCCGATGTTCCCCGTCCGGTCGATGACGCCGGCCGAGATCGTCTCCGTCGTCCTCGACGGCACCCGCCACCACACCGACCGAGAGGCCCGCTGATGCTCGTCCGCCTCGTCCGCACGCACCTGCGCCCCTACGCCGGTCCGCTCGTGCTGCTGCTCCTCCTCCAGCTGGCCGGCACGCTGGCCTCCCTCTACCTGCCGAGCCTCAACGGGCGCATCATCGACGAGGGAGTGGCGGTGGGGGACACCGGGTTCATCCTCAACGCGGGGATGCTCATGCTCGGTGTCTCGCTGCTCCAGGTCGTCGCGACGATCGCCGCGACCCGGATCGCCGCCCTCACCGCGGCGTCGATGGGCCGCGACGTGCGGGCGGCGGTGTTCAGCCGGGTCGGGTCGTTCTCCGCGCGCGAGGTCTCGCGGTTCGGTGCGCCGACCCTCATCAGCCGCTCGACGAACGACGTCACGCAGGTGCAGCAGGTCGTCTACATGGGGCTGGCCATCATGGTCTCGGCGCCGATCATGATGGTCGGCGGCGTCGTCATGGCGCTGCGCGAGGACATCGGGCTCTCGTGGCTCGTCGCCGTCGCGGTCCCGCTGCTCGGGGCCTCGGTCGGCCTCGTCATCAGCCGGATGATCCCCCACTTCCGCGCGATGCAGAAGGCCGTCGACACGGTCAACCGGATCCTGCGCGAGCAGATCACCGGCATCCGCGTCGTGCGCGCCTTCGTCCGCGAGGACGTCGAGCGGCAGCGCTTCGCCGACGCCAACGACACCTACACGGGCACCGCGCTCGCGGTCGGCCGGCTCATGGCCCTGGCCTTCCCCATCGTCATGGTCGTCTTCAACGCCTCGACCGTCGCCGTGCTGTGGTTCGGGGCGATGCGGATCGACTCCGGCGCCATGCAGATCGGCGCGCTGACCGCCTTCATGTCCTACCTGATCCAGATCCTCATGTCGGTGATGATGGCGACCTTCATGTCGATGATGATCCCGCGGGCCACCGTCTCGGCCGGGCGCATCGTCGAGGTGCTCGACACCCGCTCCTCCGTCCACCCACCGGAGCAGCCGGTCGCCCTCCCGGACGGCCCGGTCGCCGTCGAGCTGCGCGCCGCGACCTTCGCCTACCCCGGCGCCGACGCGCCGGTCCTGCGCGAGGTGTCGTTCACCGCGCGGCCGGGCACGACGACGGCCGTCGTCGGCTCGACGGGCTCGGGCAAGACGACGCTCGTGGGCCTCGTCCCGCGCCTGCACGACGTCTCCGAGGGGGCGGTGCTCGTCGGCGGGGTCGACGTGCGCGACACCGCGCCCGAGGACCTGTGGTCGCGGGTCGGGCTCGTGCCGCAGCGGCCCTACCTGTTCAGCGGGACGGTCGCGAGCAACCTGCGCCACGGGGACCCGGACGCGACGGACGAGGAGCTGTGGGAGGCCCTGCGCATCGCGCAGGCCGAGGACTTCGTACGGGCGATGCCGCAGGGCCTCGAGACGCCCATCGCGCAGGGCGGCACCAACGTCAGCGGCGGCCAGCGCCAGCGGCTGGCCATCGCCCGGGCCCTGGTCCGGCGCCCGGCCGTCTACCTCTTCGACGACGCGTTCTCGGCCCTCGACGTCGCCACCGACGCGCGGCTGCGTGCGGCCCTGCGGCCGGTCACCCGCGACGCGACCGTCGTGGTCGTGGCGCAGCGCGTCTCGAGCATCCGCCACGCCGACCAGGTCGTCGTCCTCGAGGACGGCGCGGTGGTCGGGGTCGGCACCCACGACGAGCTCGTCGCGTCATGCCCCACGTACGTCGAGATCGTCGAGAGCCAGCAGGCGATGGAGGAGGTCGCATGAGCGAGCTGAAGAACGAGGAGGAGAAGGCGGCCGAGGCCCGGCGCGGTCCCGCGGGGGCCCGCCGCGGCGGCCCGCCGCACGCCCAGCTCGGCATGCCGACCGAGAAGTCGCAGAACTTCGGGCCGTCGGCCAAGCGCGTCCTCGGCCTGCTGCGACCGGAGCGCCCGGTCGTCGTCGGGGCGCTCGTCCTGGCCCTCGGCTCGGTCGTGCTCAACGCGGTCGGCCCGAAGATCCTCGGCCGGGCCACCGACCTGATCTTCGCCGGCGTCTTCAGCCGGCAGATCCCGGCCGGGGTCACGCAGGAGCAGGCGGTCGAGGCCCTGCGGCAGCGCGGGCAGGGCACCGTCGCCGACGTGCTCGCCGCCATGGACGACGTCGTGCCCGGGCAGGGCATCGACTTCGGCGCGGTCGGGCGCGTGCTGATGCTCGTCCTCGGCATCTACGTCCTCGCCGCGGTGCTCCAGCTGGTCCAGGGCCGGCTGCTCGTCAGCGCGGTCAACCGCACCGTCTACCGGCTGCGCGAGGCGGTCGAGGACAAGCTCAACCGGCTCCCGCTGCCGTACTTCGACGCCCAGCCGCGCGGCGAGCTGCTCAGCCGCGTCACCAACGACATCGACAACGTCGCGCAGAGCCTCCAGCAGACCCTCAGCCAGCTCGTCACCTCGCTCCTCACCGTCGTCGCGATGATCGCGATGATGGTCTACATCTCGCCGCTGCTCGCGGTCATCGCCCTCGTGACGATCCCGGTGACGATGGTCGTCACGGCGGCCATCGGCAAGCGGTCGCAGGGGCACTTCGTCCAGCAGTGGAAGAGCACCGGCGAGGTCAACGCCGTCGTCGAGGAGACCTTCACCGGGCACGAGCTCGTCAAGGTCTTCGGCCGGCAGGCCGAGGCCGACCGCGAGTTCGCCGTGTCCAACGACGCGCTGCACCACGCGAGCTTCCGCGCGCAGTTCATCAGCGGCGTCATCATGCCGACGCTCATGTTCATCGGGAACCTCAACTACGTCGCCATCGCCGTCGTCGGCGGCCTGCGAGTCGCGAGCGGCACGATGAGCCTCGGTGACGTGCAGGCGTTCATCCAGTACTCGCGCCAGTTCACGCAGCCGCTGACCCAGGTGGCGTCGATGGCGAACCTCATGCAGAGCGGGGTCGCCTCCGCCGAGCGGGTGTTCGAGGTCCTCGACGCCCCCGAGCAGGAGCCCGACTCCGGGACGCCCGTCCGCATCGACGACCCTCGCGGCCGCGTGGCCTTCGAGGACGTGTCGTTCTCGTACTCGCCGGACGAGCCGCTCATCGAGCACCTCGACCTCCTCGTGGAGCCCGGGCAGACCGTCGCCATCGTCGGCCCGACCGGCGCCGGCAAGACGACGCTGGTCAATCTCGTGATGCGCTTCTACGAGCTCGACGGCGGTCGGATCACCCTCGACGGGAGGGACATCCGCGAGCTGACCCGTCACGACCTGCGCTCGCGCACCGGCATGGTCCTGCAGGACACCTGGCTGTTCGCGGGCACGATCCGCGACAACATCGCCTACGGGCGACCCGGCGCCACCGAGGACGAGATCCTCGAGGCCGCGCGCGCCACGTACGTCGACCGCTTCGTGCACTCGCTGCCGGACGGCTACGAGACCGTGCTCAACGCCGAGGCCGACAACATCAGCGCCGGTGAGCGACAGCTCATCACGATCGCCCGCGCGTTCCTCGCCGACCCGTCGCTGCTCATCCTCGACGAGGCCACGAGCTCGGTCGACACCCGCACCGAGCTGCTCGTCCAGCACGCGATGGCCGCGCTGCGCAGCGACCGCACGAGCTTCGTCATCGCGCACCGGCTCTCGACGATCCGGGACGCCGACCTCATCCTCGTCATGGAGGCCGGACGCATCGTCGAGCGCGGCTCGCACGCCGAGCTGCTCGCCGCCGGCGGCGCGTTCGCCCGGCTGCACGCCGCCCAGTTCGAGGGCGCCGTCGGCGACCTCGAGGAGGCGTCGGTCAGCCCGTGAGGACCGGCGAGATCCGGGCGAGCTCGTCGGCCAGCAGCCGGCGGGTGGCCGTGGACCACGTCGCGCTCATGTGGCTGTTGTCGCTGTAGACGACCGTCGTGCCGACGACGACCGGGCAGGTGCTGCGCGTGCAGAACCACGCGGTGGGGTCGACGGTGCTCGCGCCGGCCTGCCGGGCCGCGCGCAGCGTGGCCGCGCGGCGCGTCGGGTCGCTGAGGGCCTCGTCCCGGGGCACGGCGCACGCGCGGGCGTCGTCGAGGTGGGCGGCGAGGCACTCGGGCACGTCGCGGCGGGGGTAGGGCGTGTCGGCGAGGACCGTCACCCCGATGCCCTGTGCGCGCAGGCCGCCGACCGTCTTCTCCACGCCGTCGGCCCAGCGCCCGGTGAACCCGGGGTCGGGCTTCTCGGAGCCGGTGAAGGCGCTGAGGAGCACCTGATCCGGCTTCTCCGCCGCGATCCGCGCGAGCACCTCACCGCGCCAGGCGTAGCACTCGCGGTAGTCGCGCTTGAGCAGGGTGTTGACGAGCCGGACGTCGTAGAGCGGGCAGCCGGACTTGGTCATCGACACGACGCGCCAGCCCCGCTGCACGGCGACGGCCTCGAGCGCGGGCAGCCACTGGTAGGCGTGGCTGTCGCCGGCGAGGACGACGGTGGTGTCGGCGGTCGGGTCGCCGAAGACGCAGGTGCCGGCGGGGTCGCGGGCGATGCTCGTGTCGAGCAGGTCGACCATGCACGAGATGCCGTCGCCGGTCGTCGGGGAGGGGGTGTCCTGCGGGACGTCGGCGAGCGCGGGGGAGAGGTTGGCGGGGAGGGCACGCGTCGTCGTCGCGTCCCCGACCGCCGTCACGACCTGCGCGGGGTCGACGGGGACCTCGCGCAGGTGCCGGTGACGACCGTCCTCGTCCTCGCGGTGCTCGTGCCCCTGTCGACAGCTCCCGCCCAGACCTTCTTCGCGTGGCTCAACGCGACGCCCGCCCTGCGCCGCCGGCCGCTGTGGTTCGTGGGCTACCTCCTCGCGGGGATGTTCTTCTACACCGAGTTCCGCAACGCGGTCGCCCGGGTCGCGCACGTCCGCGAGCTGACCGGCGCCCACGACTGGATCGTCACCCCACGCTCGGGGCGGGCCCTCGCGGCACCGGCGGCCCGGCGCGCGGCGTGACCCGGGGCCCCACCCGCTGACCCCGCGAAACCGCCGGTCACCCGGCCCCCGCACGCCCCCGCGCAGGCGTTAGCGCGGCGGGCGGCGTCGGGCCCGGCGTCACCCTCGACGAGGAGCTGGTGGTGGTCGTGGTCGCTGCAGGAGCACAGGCGTTGGTCCAGGGGGTGCCGGCGGCGCTGCCCGCTGCGGACACCCTCATCGACGCGAGCCCGGTGGACTACCTCATCCTCGTCGTCTACTTCGTCTTCGTCCTCGGCATCGGCCTCATCGCGCGGCGGTCGGTGTCGGACTCGGTCGACTTCTTCCTCTCCGGGCGCTCCCTGCCGGCCTGGGTGACCGGCCTGGCGTTCATCTCCGCCAACCTCGGCGCCGTCGAGATCATGGGCATGAGCGCCAACGGCGCCCAGTTCGGCATCTCGACCGTCCACTACTTCTGGGTCGGCGCCATCCCGGCGATGCTCTTCCTCGGCATCGTGATGATGCCCTTCTACTACGGCTCCAAGGTCCGCTCGGTGCCGGAGTTCATGCTCCGCCGGTTCGACAAGCGCGCACACCTGGTCAACGCGATCTCCTTCGCCGTGGCCCAGCTGCTCATCGCGGGCGTCAACCTCTACCTGCTCGGCTCCATCGTCCACGCCCTCCTCGGCTGGCCGCTGTGGATCGCCCTGGCCGTCGCCGCGGCCATCGTCCTCTCGTACATCACCCTCGGCGGTCTCTCGGCGGCGATCTACAACGAGGTGCTCCAGTTCTTCGTCATCGTCGCGAGCCTCCTCCCGCTCGTGCTCATCGGCCTGCACCGGGTCGGCGGCTACGGGGGGCTCAAGGACAAGATCACCGAGATGGCGGCCAACGCACCGGCCGAGGCCGCGGTGCCCCCCGCCGACCAGCAGCTCAGCTCCTGGCCCGGTCAGGCGCTCACCGGGTTCGACAGCCCGGTGCTGTCGGTCATCGGGATCGTCTTCGGCCTCGGCTTCGTCCTCTCCTTCGGCTACTGGACGACCAACTTCGTCGAGGTCCAGCGCGCGATGGCCTCGGACTCCATCGCGGCGGCCCGCAAGACGCCGGTCATCGGGGCCTTCCCGAAGATGTTCGTCCCGTTCCTCACGATCTTCCCGGGCATGATCGCCGCGGTCCTGGTCCCCGAGATCGTCGAGCTGAAGAACGGGGGCAGCCCGCCCGGCGGGGCCTCGGGCCAGGGGGTCGCCTACAACGACTCGCTGCTCTACCTCATGCGTGACGTGCTGCCCAACGGCCTGCTCGGGCTGGCCCTCACCGGCCTGCTCGCGGCGTTCATGGCCGGCATGGCGGCCAACATCTCGGCGTTCAACACGGTCTTCAGCTACGACCTGTGGGAGAACTACATCCGCAAGGACCGGTCCGACGACTACTACCTGAGGATCGGGCGCCTGGCCACGATCGGTGCGACCGTCGTCGCCATCTTCACGGCGCTCATCGCGAGCTCGTTCAGCAACATCATGAACTACCTCCAGACCCTCTTCGGCTTCTTCAACGCGCCGCTGTTCGCGACCTTCATCCTCGGGATGTTCTGGAAGCGGATGACGCCGGCCGCCGGGTGGAGCGGGCTGGTCTCGGGAACGCTCTCCGCCGTGGTCGTCGCGTTCCTCAGCGAGGACGCGTTCGGGTCGGCCTCGCTCGGGGTGCTCCCCCTCTCCGGCCAGGGCGCGGCGTTCGTGGCCGCCTCCACGGCCTTCGTCGTCGACATCGCGGTGTCGGTGGCGGTCACCATGGTGACGCAGCCGAAACCGGCCGAGCAGCTCGTCGGGCTCGTGTACTCCGAGACCCCGGTGGAGACCCGCACCGACCCGAACGAGGCGTCCTACCCGTGGTACCGCCGCACCGTGCCGCTCGCCGGCGTGGCGCTCGGCATGGTCATCGTCCTCAACATCCTCTTCTGAGCGGGAGTCGTCATGGCAGAGAAGCACACGGCCGGAGCCTTCGACATCCGCAACGTCATCGGTGGCCTCCTCGCGATCTACGGCGTGATCCTCACGGCCATGGGGATCTTCGCCGACCCCGAGACCGACAAGACGGGCGGGCCGAACGCCAACCTCTGGGCGGGTCTCGCCCTGCTCGTCGTCGGGCTCGGGTTCGTCGCCTGGTCCCGGCTGCGGCCGGTGGTGGTCCCGGAGGACGTGGAGCCCGTCACCGACGACCCCACCCGTCCGGCGCCCAAGAAGCGCCCGCGCGCCGGGCACTGAGCCGTGGGTGGCGCGACGAGGGTCGGTGAGGTGCCGGCCCACCTGGCCGTCCCCGCGGGCGAGGGCCCGTGGCCGGGGCTCGTGCTCGTCCACGAGGCCTTCGGGCTCGACGGGAACATGCGCGTCCTGGCGGACCGGATGGCCGGGGCGGGGTTCCTCACCCTGGCCCCCGACCTCTTCTCGCGCGGGCGCCGCTCGGCGTGCCTCCGGGCGACCTTCACGGCGCTGCGGCGCGGCCACGGGCCGGCGTTCGACGACGTCGAGGCCGCCCGCGCGCAGCTGGTCGGTGACGAGCGCTGCACCGGCCGGGTCGGCGTCATCGGCTTCTGCATGGGCGGGGCCTTCGCGCTCGCCCTCGCGCCGCGCCCCGGGTGGGACGCCGCGTCGGTCAACTACGGGATGCTCCCGAGCACGCCGGACGCCCTCGACGGTGCCTGCCCGGTCGTCGCGAGCTACGGCGGCCGCGACCGCAGCCTGAGCGGCGCCGCCGAGAGGCTCGAGGTGGCCCTGGCGGCCCGCGGGGTGCCGCACGACGTCCGCGAGTACCCGGGCGCGGGGCACTCCTTCCTCAACCCCACCGACTCGGCGCCGTGGTGGATGGCCCCGGTGACGCGCCTGGTCCTGCACGCGGGGCCCGACCCCGTCGCGGCCTCCGACGCCTGGGAGCGCATCGACGCCTTCCTCGCCGAGCACCTCGGCGCCCCGGCGCGCTAGACGACGCGGCCCCGGTCCACCCAGCGGGGAAGGAGGCCGTCCGGGTCCTCGACGACGCCGCCGCGGTTCCACAGGGCCAGGTGCAGGTCGACCGCCGGACCGGCCAGCGACGCCGCGCCGTCCGGCGCCCCGACGCCGGGCGTGAGCCGTCCGGTGGTCGTGGCGTCGGTGCCCACGCCGACGAGCCACCGGTCGCCGGTGTCCGCGGCCGAGACGAGCGCCTCGTACGGGTCGCCCTCCGCGCGAGGGCCCCTGCCGCGCCGCGGCCAGAAGCCGACGAGGAGCTCGTCGACCGCGTCGGCCGCCACCGCGGGGGTCCACCAGGCGTCGGCCGCCGTCGGTGCCCGCCCCTCGCGGGCGGCGAGCACGTCGAGCGCGTGCACCGCGGTCTCGTGGTGCTGACGCCGGGCCCAGAACAGGCGGGCCGGCGGCGCCTCGCGCAGGAAGGTGAAGGCCTCCAGGTCGTCCGGCGCGTCGTCGAGCGTCGCCAGCAGCTCGTCGGCGCCCGCGCGCAGCCAGGCCGTCACGTCCGGTGCGGCGCGCCCCTCCGGCTCGAGGTCCGGGATGTCGACCGTGCGCGGGTCGCCGCCGCGCAGCATGGCCGTCGCCCACCGGTGCACGGCACCCTGGTGCACCAGCAGGTCACCGACGGTCCAGTCGGGGCAGGTGGGGACGGCGGCTCCCGGGTCCGTCTCGCCCGCCCACCGCACGAGGCGGTCGGTGGCCTCTGCGAGCCCGGCGAGGTGGGTGTCGAGGTCGACGGCGGCGGTCACCGCGCCAGTGTGCCGCTGCGCCGGGCGCCGGCGCGAGGGGGCGTCCGGCTCAGGCGAACTGCCAGGAGCGCTTGCTCAGGCCGAACCAGAACCCGTCGATGACGCTCGTCCCGGCGGTGTCGCCGTGGACCGACGCCGCACCGAGCGCGACGTAGAGCGGGGCCCAGTGCTCGGTGCGCGGGTGGGCCTCGCGGGCCGCGGGGGCCTTGGCGAGGAAGTCGAGGACGGCGTCGACGTCACCGGCCGCGACCGTCTCGGCGGCCCAGTGGTCGAACTCCGCGGACGGCGTGGGTGGCGCCGCGTCGGACCCGGCGCGCGGGTCGAACCAGCCGAGGTTGTGCGTCGTGAAGCCCGACCCGACGATGAGCACGTTCTCGTCGCGCAACGGGGCGAGGCGCCGGCCGAGGTCGAAGAGGCGGTGCGGGTCGAGGGTCGGCATCGAGAGCTGGACGACCGGCACGTCGGCGTCGGGGTACATCTCCTTGAGCGGGACGTACGCGCCGTGGTCGAGGCCGCGGGTCGGGTCCTGGTGCAGCGTCTCGCCGGCCGGGGCGAGCAGCCGGGCCACGGACCGGGCGACCTCGGGCGCGCCCGGGGCGTCGTAGGTGACGTCGTAGTAGCGCTGCGGGAAGCCCCAGAAGTCGTAGGTGAGCGGCACGTCGCCGCTCGTGGCCGACACCGAGACGGGCGCCTGCTCCCAGTGGGCCGAGACCATGAGGACGGCGTCCGGGCGGGGGAGGTCCGACGACCAGCCGGCCAGCTGCGAGGTCCACAGGGCGTCATCCGCCAGGGGCGGGGCGCCGTGGCTGAGGTAGAGCACGGGCGGGCGGCTCGACGCGGTGGTGTCGGTCATGGCGGTCTCCTCGGACAAGTTGTTGAACATTCAACCACATGCCGCCCGCCGGTGTTCCCTACTCCGCGTCGTGGACGAGGATCGCGACCTGCGTGCGGTTCTCGAGCCCGAGCTTGGTGAGGATGCGCCCGACGTGCGCCTTGACGGTCGCGACGCTCAGGTGGAGGGCGCCGCCGATCTCGAGGTTGGTCTGCCCGCGCCCGAGAGCGAGCGCGACCTCACGCTCCCGCTCGGTGAGGGCCGAGAGCGCCCGTCGGGCCCCGGCGCGCCGGCGCTCCACGACGTCCCCGCCGTCGCGCCCGGCGACCGCCGCGATGAGCGCGGTCGTCGCGCGTGGCGAGAGGGTCGGCTCGCCCGCCGCCACCGCGTGCACGGCCTCGACGAGGCGGGCCGGCGGCGTGTCCTTGAGGAGGAAGCCGTGCGCGCCGACCCGCAGCGCCCGCAGCACCATCTCGTCGGCGTCGAAGGTCGTGAGGACGAGCACCTTCGGGGCGTCGGGCAGCGCGAGCAGGTCGCCCGTCGCGGCGATGCCGTCGCGCCGCGGCATCCGGATGTCCATGAGGACGACGTCGGGACGCGTGCGGCGCACGAGGTCCGCGGCGTCGGCGCCGTCCGCCGCCTCGCCGACCAGCTCGAGGGCCGGGTCGCCACCGAGGATCATCGTCAGGCCGGCGCGCACCAGCGGGTCGTCGTCGACGAGGGCGACCCGGACGGTGGCGGTGCTCATGCCGCCCACGGTAGCGAGGCCCGCACGACGAACCGGCCGTCCTCCGGCCCGTGCCGCAGCACCCCGCCGAGGAGGTCGACGCGCTCGTGGAGGCCGAGCAGCCCGAGCCCGGCCCCGGGCAGCGCCGCCCCGGCGCCCAGCGGCACGGGGTTGCTGACGACGACCTCGACCGCGCGCCCCGCCCGCCCCTCGATCGAGACGGTGACCGGGCACCCGGGGGCGTGCTTGCGCGCGTTGGTCAGCGCCTCCTGCACGAGCCGGTAGACCGTCCGGCCGGTCGTCGCCGGGACCTCGTCCTCGGTCCGGTCCTCGAAGGTGAGGCGGGTCCCGGCGGCCCGGGCCTCGGCGACGAGGTCGGGCAGGTCGGTGAGCCCCGGCTGCGGCCGTTCCGGCGCGAGGGTGGCGTCGACGGCGTCGGCGCGCAGCACCCCGAGGACGTCGCGCAGGTCGCGCAGCGCCAGGTGCGCGTTCTCCTCGATGGTGCGCGCGGCCTCCGCCTGCTGCTCGGGCGCCAGGTCGGTCCGGTAGGTCAGCGCACCCGCGTGCATCGCGACGAGGCTGATGCGGTGGGCGAGGACGTCGTGCATCTCGCGGGCGATGCGGGTCCGCTCGGCGGACCGGGCCGCCGCGACGCGGGCCTGCTGCTCCCGCTCGCTCGTCTCGGCCCGGTCCCGGAGGGTGACGAGGTGGTCGCGGTCGGTGCCCACGGACCACCCGACGGCGAGCACGACCGCGACGAAGAGGGACACGACCAGCGCGGCGGCCCAGAGGGGCAGCGGGCTCGGTTCCGGGTACACGGCCTCGAAGACGAGCGCGGCCACGACCGTGGTGCCGCCGACGAGGAGCAGCTCGCGAGGGCGGCGCCGGGTGGCGAGCGAGCAGAGGGCCAGCGTCGCCGGCCCGAAGGCCATCGGCGAGACGGCGGTCAGCGCGGCCGTCGCGAGCGCGACCGGCAGCGGCAGCCGACGCCGCGCGACGACGACGAGGACGACGAGGAGCAGGCAGAGCACGGGGTCGCCGACGAGCACCCAGACGGTCAGTGGGTGCTCCTCGAACCCGGCGTCCTCGAGCGACTCGAGCGTGAGGACCCAGAGGGTGAGGCTCGCCAGCAGGACGACGACGACGCGCCACGCGTGGCCCCACCAGGAGAGGCGGGGGACGGGCGTCGCAGGAGGCATCCGGCCACTCTAGGAGCGGCCGGACGGTCGCCGCGTCGGCCGGAGGTCCACCCCGGTCCCCCACGGATGTAGACCGAGGTCTACCCCGGAGCAGACCGCCGGGCGATGCGGCGCACCCCGGCCCGCGCCGAGGCTGGAGCCATGATCAGAGTCGAGAACCTCACCAAGCGCTACGGCCGCGTCACGGCCGTCGACGGCGTCACCTTCGAGGTCCGGGCGGGGTCGGTCACCGGCTTCCTCGGCCCCAACGGCGCCGGCAAGTCCACCGTCATGCGGATGCTCACCGGCCTCACCCCGCCGACGAGCGGGCGCGCCACCGTCCTCGGTCGCGACTACCGCGACCTCGTCGACCCGGGCTCCCGCGTCGGCGTCATGCTCGACGCGTCGGCCCAGCACCCCGGCCGCACCGGGCGCGAGGCGCTCGTCCTCGCCGCGCTGACGATCGGCGTCCCGCGCAGCCGCGTCGACGACGTCCTGCGGCTCGTCGGGCTGAGCGACGACGAGGCCGGCCGGCGCGTGCGCACCTACTCCCTCGGGATGCGCCAGCGCCTCGGCCTCGCCGGGGCCTTCCTCGGCGAGCCGGAGGTGCTCGTCCTCGACGAGCCCGCCAACGGCCTCGACCCCCAGGGCATCCACTGGATGCGCACCCTGCTGCGCGGCTTCGCCGACCGCGGGGGCGCGGTGCTGCTCTCCTCGCACCTGCTCCACGAGGTGCAGGCCGTCGCCGACGACGTCGTCGTCATCGGCCGCGGCCGGGTCGTCGCCAGCGGTGCGGTCGCCGAGCTCGTCGCCGGCGAGGGCACCCGCGTCTCCTCCGAGGACGACGCCGCGCTCGCCGCGGCCCTCGAGGCCGCCGGGCACGACGCGACCCGGACGCCCGAGGGGGTGGTCGTCGACGTCGAGCCCGCCGTGGTGGGCCGCACGGCGCTCGCCGCGGGGGTGGTCGTCACCGACCTGCGCCCGCACGGCGCCCAGGGCCTCGAGGAGCTCTTCCTGCGGCTGACCGCCGACGACGCGCGGGAGGTGGCGGCGTGAGCACCGTGACCCGCACCCCCGAGGCGCCGTCGCCTGCCGCGTCCCCGGCGCCGGGCCGCACCGGGCGGCCCGGGGTCCCGCTCGCGCGGCTCGTGCGCGTCGAGGTCCGCAAGCTCGTCGACACCCGGGCCGGCCGCTGGCTGCTCGGTGTGACCGCCGGGATCGCCGTCGCCCTCGTCGTCGCGTTCCTCGTCTGGGGCTCGGCGAAGGACTCGGGCTACGCGGGCCTGCTCGGGCTGGCCGCGTTGCCGCTCTCGGTCCTCCTGCCGGTCCTCGGCATCATGGCGGCCACGGCCGAGTGGTCGCAGCGCACCGGGCTCGTGACCTTCGCCCTCGAGCCGCACCGCGGCCGGGTCGTGGCGGCCAAGGCGCTCGCGTCCGTCGTCCTCGGCCTCGTCGTCCTCGCGACGACGGCCGCCGCGGTGGCGCTGGCCCGGCTCGTCGGCTCGTTCGTCCGGGACGGGGCCACCGAGTGGCGCGTGCCCGGTGCGCTCGCCCTCGGGCTTGCGCTCGCGCTCCTGGTCTTCCTCGTGCAGGGCGTCGGGTTCGGGCTGCTCTTCCTCAACACGCCGCTGGCCATCGCCGCGTCGTTCGTCCTGCCGGTGGCCCTGAGCATCGTCGGCGGGCTCACCGAGGGGGCGCAGCGGGTGACCGCGTGGGTCGACCTCTCGCTCGTCACCGAGCCGCTCATGGCCGGGACGATGCGGGGCGAGGACTGGGCGCACCTGGGCACCTCGGTCCTCGTCTGGGTGGTCCTGCCGTTCGCCGTCGGCACCTGGCGGGTGACCCACAAGGAGATCGCCTGAGAGGTCGGCGCGGGTCGCGTCGCGGGTTTCCGCGAAACGACCCGCGCCGCCCCCGTCGCGTGCCCTAGCGTGAGGGGTACCGGTCGGGCTTGTAGGGGGCCCGGCCTCGCCGAAAGAGCACCTCGTGACCGACCAGCTGCAGCGTCCCGCGCCGTCCACGACCACCGAGCACGTCACGAGGGGCCTCGCGCTGGCCCTCGTCGCGGTCACGTCCTCGTCCGCCGCCGCGGTGACGCTGCGGGGGCTGCCGTCCGTCGTGCCGCTCGTCGCGGTCCTCGTCGCCGTCGCGGCCTGCGTGGCCTACACGCTCGGCGCCGGCACCGCCCCCCGCCGCGGGATCTCCGCGCTGCTCGTGGTCGTCGCCGCCGGGCTCTGGGCCCTGGGCTGGGCGACCGCCGGCACCAGCCCCGTCCAGACGCTCGTCATCGGCCTCGTCGCCGCCGCGGCCGTCCTCGCGCAGCTGCACCGCAGCCACCGCTGACGCCTCACCGGCGCCGCGCCGCCGGTGACCCGGGTGTGCGACGGGACGCCTGCGGGCGCTACCGTCGGGCCGTCACCACGTCCGAGCAGCGACGAATCCGCTGCACGTGGCCGACGGAACAGGCAGGTGTGAGGCATGGCATCCGGACGCAAGCTCGTCATCGTCGAGTCCCCGGCGAAGGCGAAGACCATCGCGGGCTACCTCGGCAGCGACTGGGACGTGGAGGCCTCGGTCGGCCACATCCGTGACATCCCGACCCCGAGCGAGATGCCGGCGGAGATCAAGAAGGGCCCGTTCGGCAAGTTCGGGGTCAACGTCGACGACGACTTCGACCCGTACTACGTCGTCGACGCGGACAAGAAGAAGAAGGTCCGCGAGCTCAAGGCCCTCCTGAAGAACGCCGACGAGCTCTACCTGGCCACTGATGAGGACCGCGAGGGCGAGGCCATCGCGTGGCACCTCTTCGAGACCCTCCAGCCCAAGGTCCCGGTCAAGCGGATGGTCTTCCACGAGATCACCCGCGAGGCGATCCAGCGGGCCGCCAACCAGACCCGCGACATCAACGTCGCGCTCGTCGACGCCCAGGAGACCCGCCGCATCCTCGACCGCCTCTACGGCTACGAGGTCTCGCCCGTGCTCTGGCGCAAGGTCAAGGCCGGCCTGTCCGCCGGCCGCGTACAGTCCGTCGCCACCCGCCTCGTCGTCGAGCGCGAGCGCGAGCGGATGGCGTTCGTCCGCGCCTCGTACTGGGACGTCGACGCCGACGTCACGCCCGGCGCCGACGAGGACCTCTTCACCGCGCGCCTCACCGGGGTCGACGGCAAGCGCGTCGCGACCGGCCGTGACTTCGCCGACGACGGCACCCTCAAGGGCGAGCGCTCCGTGCAGCTCGACGAGGAGCGCGCCACCGGCATCGCCGAGGCGCTGCGCACCGCCGAGGTCACCGTCGCCGAGGTCTCCGAGAAGCCGTACACGCGCCGCCCGAGCGCCCCGTTCACGACGAGCACCCTCCAGCAGGAGGCCTCGCGCAAGCTGCGGCTCAACTCCCGCAACGCGATGCGGGTGGCCCAGCGGCTCTACGAGAACGGCTACATCACCTACATGCGGACCGACAGCACCGCGCTGTCCGACACCGCCCTGACCGCCGCCCGGCAGCAGGCGCGCGAGATGTACGGGGGCGACTCCGTGCCCGACGCGCCGCGCCGCTACGAGAAGAAGGTCAAGAACGCGCAGGAGGCGCACGAGGCCATCCGCCCGGCCGGTGACCGCTTCCGCACCCCGGCCCAGGTCGCCGGCGAGCTGCGCGGCGAGGAGTTCCGCCTCTACGAGCTGATCTGGATGCGCACCGTCGCCTCGCAGATGGCCGACGCCCACGGCTCCACCGCGTCGGTGCGGCTCGCGGCGACGCTGCGCGAGGGCGCCCCGGCCCGCGAGGTCGAGCTGTCCGCCAGCGGCACCGTCATCACCTTCCGCGGCTTCCTCGCCGCCTACGAGGAGGGGCGCGACGACGCCCGCACCCGCGACGACGACGAGCGTCGCCTGCCCAAGCTCGGCGCCGGGCGCCGCCTCGACGTCAAGCGCGCTGAGGCGAACGGCCACGAGACCTCGCCGCCCGCCCGGTACACCGAGGCGACGCTCGTCAAGGCGATGGAGGAGCGTGGCATCGGCCGGCCCTCGACCTACGCCTCGACGATCGGCACCATCCAGGACCGTGGCTACGTCTCCAACCGCGGCTCGGCGCTCGTCCCGTCGTGGCTCGCGTTCGCGGTGACCCGCCTCATGGAGGAGCACTTCGGACGGCTCGTCGACTACGACTTCACCGCCTCGATGGAGGAGGACCTCGACGCCATCGCCCGCGGCGACGAGCAGCGCGCGGCCTGGCTGCGCCGCTTCTACTTCGGCGATGAGGCGAGCTCGGCCGAGGGGCTGCGCTCCCTCGTCGAGGACCTCGGCGACATCGACGCCCGGGCCATCTCGACGATCGACATCGGCGACGGCGTCGTCGTGCGCGTCGGCCGCTACGGGCCGTACGTCGAGGAGGTCGTGCCCGCCGGCGTGGACCCGTCGACCGGTGAGGTCACCGACGCCGCGGCCGCGGACTCCGCTGCGGCACAGCCGCGTCGCGCGACCATCAACGACGACATCGCCCCCGACGAGATGACGCCGGCCATCGCCCGCGAGCTGCTCGAGCGCGCCGCGGACGACGGCCGCGTCCTCGGCCAGGACCCCGGCACCGGGCGCGACATCGTCGCCAAGGCCGGCCGCTACGGCCCCTACGTCACCGAGGTGCTGCCCGAGGAGGAGCAGGGCAAGGGGAAGTCGAAGGTCAAGCCGCGCACCGCCTCGCTCTTCAAGGACATGGACCTCGGCACGATCGAGCTCGACACCGCGCTGCGGCTGCTGTCGCTGCCGCGCGTCGTCGGCACGAGCACCGAGGAGGACGGCAGCACCGTCGAGATCACGGCGCAGAACGGGCGCTACGGGCCCTACCTCAAGAAGGGCACCGACTCGCGGTCGCTGACGAGCGAGCAGCAGCTGTTCGACATCACGCTCGAGGAGGCGCTGGCGATCTACGCGCAGCCCAAGCAGCGCGGGCGGGCCGCGGCCAAGCCGCCGCTCGCCGAGCTCGGCACGGACCCCGTGTCGGGCAAGCCGGTCGTCGTCAAGGACGGGCGGTTCGGGCCGTACGTCACCGACGGCGAGACGAACGCGACCCTGCGCAAGGACGACGACCCCGAGAAGATCACGCCCGAGCGCGGGTACGAGCTGCTCGCCGACAAGCGGGCCAAGGGTCCGGCCAAGAAGACCGCGCGCAAGACGGCCAAGAAGACGACGACGAAGAAGGCCGCGACGAAGAAGACCGCGACCAGGAAGACCGCCACGAAGAAGGCGGCGACGAAGAAGGCCTGACCGATCGTCCGGACCCGGCCCCGCCTGCCCCGTCAGCGGAGTCGAGTGCGGAAGCGGCTGCCCCGGCGACCGCGTCCGCCCTCGACTCCGTTGGAACTCCACCCTCGTCGAGGTCGAGTGCGGAAGCGGCTGCCCCGGCGACCGCGTCCGCCCTCGACCCCGATTGCGGCGGAAGTTACCGGCCAGTAGCCTCGACGCATGGCCTTCGACCCGCAGACTCTGACCACCGCCTCGCCCGCCGAGTTCGTCGCGGCGGTGAAGCGGGCCTCGGACGGCGAGATCCGCGACGCCTTCGCCGGCGAGCACCGCACCGCGATGCTCGACGCCGTCTTCGGCCGCTTCCCCGAGCAGTTCCGGGCCGACAAGGCCGGTGACCGCGCCGCGCGCATCGACTTCCGGGTCACCGGCGGGCCGGGGGACTCCAGCGACACCTACGCCGTCGTCGTCGACCACGGCACGTGCACCGTCGAGAAGGCGCCGACCGCCGAGCCCGACCTCTCGCTCATGGCCGGCCCGGTCGAGTTCCTCAAGCTCATCTCGGGGACCGGCAACCCGGCGATGATGTTCATGATGGGCAAGATCAAGGCCCGCGGCGACCTCGGCCTCGCGACCGCCCTGGCGAACTGGTTCGAGACCCCCAAGGCCTGACGCCGGCCCGCCCCCGACGCACCACACGTATCGGGTGACCCGATACACCTGCGCTTCACCCGGGAACCGTTCCGGGGTGAAGCGCGCCCGTATCGGGTGACCCGATACGCGAGTGACGCGTGGGGTGAGGACGTCGTCGTCGCTGCGGGCGATCCCGGTGGCGTCGCGACGTAGCGTGGCGGGTATGTCCCTCGTCACGAGCTCCGGCTACGCCCACGTCCGCCTCACCGTCACCGACATCGAGCGCTCGGTCGACTTCTACGACCGGGTCTTCGGCTGGCCGAAGGCGGTCGACGCACGCGAGCACCAGGGTGAGCCCGGTCTCGAGGACGCCCCCGAGAAGTTCTACGGCGGCGTCGTCTACCAGACCCCCCAGGGCACGCTCTTCGGCCTGCGGCCGGTCGGGTCGCAGGCCTTCCGCTCCGACGTCACCGGCCTCGACCACGTGAGCTTCGCCGTCGACTCGCGCGCCGACCTGGACGGCGCCGCCCGGGAGCTCGACGGCGCGGGCATCACGCACGGCGAGGTCGTCGAGCTGGCCGACGCCGGCATCGCGATCCTCTCCTTCCAGGACCCGGACGACGTCAACCTCGAGCTCACCGCGCCGCTGTCCTGAGCCCGTGCCCGAACCGGCTTGACCCTCACGCGACGTGAGGCCCCACGGTGGTGCCATGACCACGACGAGCCAGCACACTGCAGGGATGGAGCTGACGGTCGGGCAGGTCGCCGAGACCTTCGGCGTCACGGTGCGCACGCTGCACCACTACGACGCCATCGGTCTCGTCGTCCCCTCCGGCCGCACCCCCGCGGGCTACCGCCTCTACACGGACGCGGACCTGGCCCGGCTCGCGACCGTCGTCACCTACCGCCGGCTGGACCTGCCCCTCGACGAGGTGCGTGCCCTGCTCGACGGCGAGGGGACGGCGGCGGAGCACCTGCGCCGCCAGCGCGCCGTGGTCGTGTCCCGGCTGGGCGAGCTCGAGGAGCTCGTCCACGCCATCGACCGAGCACTGGAGCGAGAGATGACCGAGCAGCCCGCCACGACCGAGGACCTCAAGGAGCTCTTCGGGGACGCCTTCGGCGACGACTACCCCCGGGAGGCGCAGGAGCGCTGGGGCGAGACCGACCAGTGGGCGCAGTCCAGGCGCCGCACCGACGGCTACACGAAGGCCGACTGGGAGGCGGTCAAGGCCGAGCAGGACGCCGTCAACGCCGAGCTCGTCGCCGCGATGCGGGCCGGCGAGCCGCCGACCTCGCAGCGGGCGATGGACGCCGCCGAGGCGCACCGGGTGCAGATCGAGCGGTGGTTCTATGACCTCGACCACGCCTTCCACCGGGGCCTCGGGGACATGTACGTCTCCGACCCGCGGTTCACCGCCACGTACGAGGAGCAGGCGCCGGGGCTCGCGCAGTACGTGCGCGACGCCATCCACGCCAACGCCGACCGGCACGAGCGCCCGGCCGGCTGAGGCCCGCCCCACCCGTCGAGCGCACAGGACACGCCGCCCGCACCCCGGTGCCGGCGGCGTGTCCTGCTGCGTCGAGCGGGGGAGGCCAGCAGGGGAGGTACTAGGACCAAAGCCCGATGGTGGGTGTCCATCGGTCACGGGCACCGTTCTCGTCATCGGGCCGACGAGCGGCCCACCTCAGCCCAGGAGCACCCCATGATCCGCACGCAGTCCCTGTCCCGGGTCGCCGCCACCGCCGCGGTCGCCGCCGCCCTCGTCGCCGGCGCCGCCCCCGCCACCTTCGCGAAGGCCCCCGAGTCCAAGGCCTCCGGCACCTGCAGCCAGGGCGCCACCTGGAAGCTCAAGGCCAAGGCCGACAACGGCCGGGTCCAGGTCGAGCTCGAGGTCGACTCCAACCGCAACGGCCAGAGCTGGGCGTGGACCCTGCGCGACAACGGCACCCAGGTCGGCTCCGGCACCGCGGTCACCGTCGCACCGAGCGGCTCCTTCACCGTCGCCCGCCGGATCGCGAACCGCGCCGGCACCGACACCATCACCGCCGTCGCGACGCACGCCGGGCAGACCTGCTCCGCCCGAGTCGTCTTCCCCGGCTGACCCCACCTGTCACACTCCACGAAAGGACCAGGACCGTGCGACGCATCGCCCTCATCACCCTCGGAGCCGCCGTGGCCGTCACCCCCGCCCTGCTGGGCGTGCTCGGCAACGCCTCCTTCGCCGAGCGGCTGCCCGTCCGGGCGCCCTCGAGCGCCACCTCGAGCCCCTCGCCGTCGGCCACCTCCGACGACCCGGCCACGCACGACGCGGGCGACGACCACGGCGGTGACCGCCCGCGCGGCACCTCCGACGACCCGGCCACGCACGACGCGAACGACGACCACGGCGGTGACCGCCCGCGCGGCACCTCCGACGACCCGGCCGACCACGACGCGAACGACGACCACGGCGGCGACCGCGCCCGGTCGGGCGAGGACTCGAGCAGCTCCGGCCACCGCTCGGGCCACCAGCGCTCGGGGGGCAGCAGCTCCAGCGGCAGCAGCTCGACCAGCGGCAGCTCGCGGGGCGGCTCCGACGACAGCGGGTCGGACGACTCCTCGTCGAGCGGCTCCTCGGGCCACGGCTCCGACGACTCCGGCTCGGACGACTCGGGCCGCTCGCGGCACGGCGGCGACGACGGCTCCGGCCACGACGCCGGCGACGACCACGGTGGGGACGCGGGTGGGCACGGATCCGACGACTGATCCCACGGTCCCGTCCCCGGTCGAGGTCCCTGCCCCGGCCGGGGGCGCTCCGTGCCCGGAACCGGTGTGGGTCACGGTCTCCCGACCTGCGGCGATCGACGCCGACGACGGCCCCGTGCACCCGCGCCGGGTCCTCGCCCAGCTCGCGCTCGGTGTCCTCGCCGCCCTCCTGCTCGTCGGCGTCCTCGGCTCCCTCGCCGCCCGGCAGCTCGCCGAGCGGGAGGCCGTCAACGACGCCGCCTCGATGGCCGGGGTCATCGCCGAGGCGGTCGTCCAGCCGGCGATGACCGAGGAACTGATGGCCGGCGACCCCGCGGCCGCCGACGCGTTCGGGGCGACCCTGGAGCGCAGCCTCGACCGCGAGACGGTCGTCCGGGTCAAGCTCTGGCGCCCCGACGGCTACGTCCTGTGGGCCGACGAGCCCCAGCTCGTGGGGCGCACCTTCGGGCTGGACGAGGGGCAGCGCGAGGCCCTCGACGGACCCACCACCGTCGCGGAGGTCTCGGAGCTCGACGCGTCCGAGAACCAGTTCGAGAGGGGCGACCGGCTCGTCGAGGTGTACCGCCCGGTGTGGATGCCGGACGGGCAGACCGCGCTGTTCGAGATCTACGTCTCCTACGACCCCGTGGCCAGCCGCACCGGCGAGCTGTGGCGCGGCTTCGCCGGGGTGACGGCCAGCAGCCTCGTGCTCTTCGTCCTCATCGTCACCCCGCTCGTCCTCGCGCTCCTCAAGCGGGTCCGCAGCGCCGAGGCGCGCCAGGTCGCCTTCCTCCAGCGGGCGGTCGACGCCTCGGAGGTCGAGCGCCGGCGCATCGCCGCGACCCTTCACGACGGCCCCGTCCAGGAGCTCGCCGCCACCTCGTTCACCGTCTCCGGCGCCTCCGCGACGGCCGCGGCCCGCGGCGAGAGCGCGCTGGCCCGCGACCTCGACGCCGCCGCGACCGCCGTGCGCGCGAGCATCCGCTCGCTGCGCACGCTGCTGGTCGACCTCCACCCGCCGAGCCTGTCGCGGGCCGGGGTGGTCGCCGCGCTGACCGACCTCGCGACGTCCGTCCGGGCCGACGGCGTCGTCGTCCGGCTCGACACCGACCCCGAGGCCGAGCTCGCCCTCACCGCCGACGCCCAGCGCCTCGTCCACCGCGTCGCGCAGGAGTGCGTCCGCAACGCCGCGCGCCACGCGGGCCCGGCCGAGGTCGTCGTGTCGCTGCACCGCACCGGCCCCGGGACGGTCGAGCTCGAGGTCCTCGACGACGGGCTCGGCTTCGACGTCGAGGCCGTCCTCGCCGACCCCGAGCCCGGGCACCTCGGGACCGCGCTGATCGCCGACGCCGCGTCGGTCCCGGGTGCGACACTGCGGGTGGCCAGCTCGCTGGGCGCCGGGACGCACTGGCGCCTCGACCTCGAGGGCCCGATGGGGGTGCGCGCATGATCCGGGTGCTCGTGGCCGACGACCACCAGCTGGTCCGGGCCGGGGTGCGCACGCTCCTCGACGCCGAGCCCGACATCACGGTCGTCGCCGAGGCCCGCGACGGCGCCGAGGCGGTCGAGTCGGCGGTCGGCACCGAGCCCGACGTCGTCCTCATGGACCTCTCGATGCCCGTGCTCGACGGGGTCGAGGGCACCCGCGGGGTGCTGGCCGCCCTCCCGGGCACCCGCGTCCTCGTCCTCACGAGCTTCTCCGACCGCGACCGCGTCCGCGAGGTCCTCGCCGCCGGGGCCATCGGGTACGTCCTCAAGGACTCCGAGCCGGCCGACCTCGTCGCGGCGGTCCGCGCGGCCGCGCAGGGGCACGTGCCCATCGACCCGCGGGTCGCGGCCGCCCTCCTGCCCGCCACCGGCGACCCGGTGCGCGACGGCGAGGCCGTCGGGCTCTCCCCGCGCGAGACCGAGGTGCTCCGGCTGGTCTCGCAAGGCCTGGCCAACAAGCAGATCGCACGGGCCCTCGGCATCACCGAGCGCACCGTCAAGGCGCACCTCGGCCGCGTGTTCCGCGAGATCGGGGTCGTCGACCGCACCAGCGCGGCCCTCTGGGCGCGCGACCACCTGCCCACCCCCTGACCCGCGCGGGGACGGCCGTCGGGGCGCTGGCCTAGGCTCGCGACGTGAGCGCACGGGACGGGGTCTTCATCGCCTTCGAGGGCGGCGACGGGGCGGGCAAGTCGACACAGGTCCGGCTGCTCGCCGAGGCCCTGCGCGCCCACGGCCGCGAGGTCCTCGTCACCCGCCAGCCCGGGGGCACCGACCTCGGGGTGGCCATCCGCGACCTCGTCCTGCACGGCGACCACGTCTCGCCGCGGGCCGAGGCGCTGCTCTTCGCGGCCGACAAGGCCCACCACGTCGACCTCGTCATCCGGCCGGCCCTCGCCGCCGGGCAGGTCGTCCTCACCGACCGCTACACCGACTCCTCGGTCGCCTACCAGGGGGCCGGGCGCGACCTCGGGGCCGCCGAGGTCCACGACCTGCAGATGTGGGCCGTCGACGCCCTCGTCCCGGACCTCACCGTCGTCGTCGACGTCGACCCCGCCGAGGGGCGCCGGCGCCGCGGCGAGGTCCACGACCGGCTCGAGGCGGAGGCCGACGCCTTCCACGCCGCGATCCGCGAGCACTTCCTCGCGATGGCCCGCGGCAACCCCGAGCGCTACCTCGTCGTCGACGGGACGCAGCCGCCCGACGCGATCCACGCGACCGTCCTCGACCGGGTCCGCGCGACCGGTGCCCTCGATGCCCTCGACGCCGCCGACGGGGGAGCGCCGTGAGCGTCTGGCGCGACGTCATCGGCCAGGAGGCCGCGGTCGCCGTCCTCGAGCGGGCCGTCCGGGACCCGGCGTCGATGACCCACGCGTGGCTGTTCACCGGGCCGCCGGGGTCGGGCCGGTCGGTCGCCGCGCGCGCGTTCGCGGCCGCGCTGCTCTGCCCGCAGGGCGGCTGCGGCGAGTGCCGCGAGTGCCGCACCGCGCTCGACGCCACGCACGCCGACGTCGACGTCATCGCCACCGAGGGGCTCTCGATCAAGGTCGAGCAGGCGCGCGACCTCGTCCAGCTCGCGGCCCACCGGCCGAGCGTCGGTCGCTACCGCGTCATCGTCGTCGAGGACGCCGACCGGCTCACCGAGCGCGCCGCCGACGCCCTCCTCAAGGCCCTCGAGGAGCCCGCGCCGCGCACCGTCTGGATGCTCTGCGCGCCGTCGGTCGAGGACGTCATCATCACGATCCGCTCGCGCTCGCGGCACGTGCGGCTGCGCACGCCGTCGGTCGAGGCCGTCGCCGACCTCCTCGTGCGCCGCGACGGCGTCGACCACTCGATGGCCCTCTACGCCGCCCGCGCCGCACAGTCGCACGTCGGGCTCGCGCGCCGCCTCGCCCGCGACGAGCACGCCCGCATCCGCCGCCACGACGTCGTGTCGATGGCCGGGAAGATCGTCTCGGTCGGCGAGGCCGTCGGGGCGGCGCAGGACATCGTCACCATCGCCCAGGAGGAGTCGGCCGCGGCGTCGGGGGAGCGCGACGCCGCCGAGCGGGCCCGCCTGCTCGAGGTGCTCGGCGCCGACCCCACCGCACGCACGCAGCCGCCGCACGTGCGCTCGCAGGTCGCGGCGCTCGAGCGCGAGCAGATGACGCGCGCCACGCGCTTCACCCGCGACGTCGTCGACCGCGCCCTCGTCGACCTCCTGTCGGTCTACCGCGACGCGCTCGTGCACCGCACCCGCGCCGGCGCCGCGCTCGTCAACGAGGACAGCCGGGCCGTCGTCACCCGTGTCGCCGAGGCGTTCACGCCCGAGCAGCTCCTCCGGGCGATGGACGCCGTCGGCACGGCGCGCGAGCGCATCGGGGCCAACGTGGCGCCGCTGCTGGCGCTCGAAGCGATGGCGCTCTCCCTGCGGCTGCCCCGCTGAGCCGACGCGTGCGCGGTTGCGGCCGATTCGTGACCTCCCCGGCGAGAAGGCTCCCATGCTGCTCGCCTAGGGTGCGCCCATGACCCCGCGCCGCCTCGCCCTCGTCGCGGGCGCCGTCGCCGTCTCCACCGCCCTCGCCGGATGCTCGGTCGTCGACGGCCTGCGCGGTCAGGGCAGCGCCCGCCCGTCGGTGTCCGTCAGCCCGCAGTCACCGCCCCCGGGCACGCAGGGGCTGGACCGGTTCTACTCCCAGCAGCTCGCGTGGACGGGGTGCTCCGGTGCCGAGTGCGCCCAGCTGACCGTGCCCGTCGACTACGCGCAGCCGACCGGGGCGACCATCGAGATCTCCGTGCTGCGCGTCCCGGCGAAGAAGTCGGGCCAGCGGCTCGGCTCGCTCGTCGTCAACCCGGGCGGCCCCGGCGGCTCGGGGGTCGACTACGCGCGTGCCGCGGACTTCATCGTCGGCAAGGACGTCCGCAACCGCTACGACGTCGTGGGGTTCGACCCGCGCGGCGTCGCCCGCTCCTCGCCGATCGACTGCCTCTCCGACGCCGGGCTCGACGCGTTCCTCGGGGCCGACCCGACGCCGGACGACGCCGCGGAGGAGCAGCAGTTCTCCGCCGGCGCAGCCGGGTTCGCCGCGTCCTGCGCCAAGAACGCCGGCCCGCTGCTCGCCCACGTCTCGACCGAGGACGCCGCGCGCGACATGGACGTGCTGCGCGCCGCGCTCGGCGAGGAGAAGCTGACCTACCTCGGCAAGTCGTACGGCACGTACCTCGGGGCCACGTACGCCGAGCTGTTCCCGCAGCAGGTGGGCCGCTTCGTCCTCGACGGCGTCGTCGCCCCCGACCTCACCTCCGCCGAGATCAACCTCGGCCAGGCCGAGGGCTTCGAGCGCGCGACGCGGGCGTGGGCGCAGTACTGCGTCTCGGAGGGCGACTGCCCCCTCGGCGACTCGGTCGACTCCGTGATGGAGGGCCTGCGCGGCTTCCTCGCCGACGTCGACGCCTCCCCGCTGCCGAAGACCGGCGACGGCTCGGTGCCGGCGCTCACGGAGGGCTGGGCCTCCCTCGGCATCGCCGCCGCGATGTACGACCAGGGCGCCTGGCGGACCCTCGTCGACGCGATGACCGACGCCGTCGACGGTGACGGCACGGCCCTGATGCAGCTCGCCGACCAGTACGCCGACCGCAACCCGGGCGGCGGCTACGCGGGCAACATCATGGAGGTCATCTACGCGGTCAACTGCCTCGACAAGCCGGAGTCCGACTCCGTCCCCGAGCACCAGGCACTCGCCGACGCCGCCGCCGAGAAGGCGCCGACGTGGGGTCGCTACCTCGCCTGGAGCTCGCTGCCGTGCGGGTCGTGGCCGTTCGAGCCGACGAACGAGCCGCACGAGATCCGGGCCGAGGGCGCGGAGCCGATCGTCGTCATCGGCACGACCCGCGACCCCGCGACGCCGTACGAGTGGTCGGTGCGCCTGCACGACCAGCTGGCCAAGGCCTCGCTCATCTCCTTCGACGGCGACGGGCACACGGCGTACACCCGCTCGAACTCCTGCGTCGACGACGCCGTCGACGGCTGGTACGTCGACGGGAAGCTCCCCGAGGACGGCCTGCGCTGCTGACCCGCGCCCTCGTTGCGGGCTACACCGCAGTACGGGTCGTCCCAGCGACACGTACTGCGGTGTAGGACGCGCTCGAGGCACCCGGGGGAGCGGCTCGGGCGGGGTGTCCGACGGGCCGATTCGCGATCGCCGCGCCGATGTCCATATACTCGTCCGGCGCGCCCGGTCCGCCGTGTGCGCACGCCGCCTTAGCTCAGTCGGCCAGAGCGATTCACTCGTAATGAATAGGTCATCGGTTCGATTCCGATAGGCGGCTCACACAGAGAAGGCCCCTCACCTGCGGAAACAGGTGGGGGGCCTTCTCGCGTTCATGCTCGCCGAGCCGCCTAGGTCGGCCATCGGGTAGGACGTTCTTCGATTGAGTTGTCCGTGGTAGACATGCGTCCTCGATCGAAGGGGTGGGGCATGAAGGTGATCGTCGGGGCGCTGGGCGTCGTTCTGCTGTGCGCGGGGTGCGGGTCGGAGCCTGAACCGGCGCCGACGGTCACGGCCACCGTCAGCGTCACGACAACCGCTACGACGACCGCCACCGTGACGGCCGCCCCCACGACGCCCGAGGTCACGCCGCCGAGCACGGAGACGACCGCGCCGAGCCGCGCCTCGTCGATCCCGTCACCGGACTCCGGCCAGAGCCGAGAGCTCCTCGCCGCGCTGGCGGCGATCGACCCGGGGCTCGGCGACGACCGGAACGTCGACCGAGCCCGTAACACGTGCCAGGCGTTGCTCGAAGGTCGGAGTGTCGACTCCATCGTCTCGATCACGCAGCAGCGCTTCGAGGGCGGCACGGTGCCCAGTCTGAGCGAGCGCCAGGTGCGCCAGATCATCAAGGTCATCCAGGACAACGGCTTCTGCGTGAAGTGACGCAGCTGCCTGCGCTCAGCGAGGCGGCGCGGCGAGCGGTTTGTCGAACCAGCGCCGGAGGCTGACGCCGAAGACGCGCCGTCCGTCGATCCGGCTCGCGGCGCCGGCGCCGGCCGCCCAGGTCTGCCACCCGTCGTCGGCGAGGGCCTGCGCCCATGCCTCGATGTCGCCGTCGCCCGGTCGCCACTGAAAGGTGCGGTAGACCCAGCCGCCCGGCCGCTCGCTGCTCATCGCAGCAGGGTAGGCGGATGATCTGACGCCCTCTCTTTATTGTCGTACGACAAGTCATGCAGTACACTTGACTTGTCAGCAACCGAGAGGAGGTAGGAAGATGGACAAAGAGATGCGCAAGATCGCCAAGGCGCTCGAGCAGCAGGGCTTCGACGTCAAGGTGACGAAGCGGGGCCACATCTCGGTGAGCAAGGACGGCCGCTTCGTGGTCGTGTTCGCCGGGACGCCGAGCGACTGGCGCTCCATGCGCAACGCCCTCGCCGCCATGAAGCGGGCCGGATTCGTCTGGCCGCCGAAGCGGTAGCGAGAAGGGCCACCGGGGGCAAGGGAACTGCCCCCGGTGGCCCGGGCGGTCTCCATCGTGACACACCCAGCAGAGACGGAGCAGAGCATGACCCAGCACTACGTCATCGAGGCCGAGACGGCCGCGCGCGACGAGGACGTCGCCGACTCGTGGATCGACGCCCTCGCACCCTGGCACGGCGTCGTCCGGGCCGGCCCCACCGGCAACCTGGTCGCCGTCATCACCCTGCCCGCCGACGACCTCCGGCAGGCCACCGCCACCGGCCTCGGCATCCTCGCCCAGGCCATCGACGACGAGGTGCTCGCCGTCACCGTCCAGCCCGAGGCGATGCGCGACGAGCGCGCCGGCTGGGCCCCGGTGCCCGAGCTCGTCTCCGTCGCCGAGGCGGCCGAGCAGCTCGGCGTCAGCCGGCAGCGCGTGCTTCAGCTGATCGATGCCGGCCGGCTGCCGACGGTGCGCGTCGGGAAGGTGCACGCCGTGCTCGCCTCGGCGCTGACGAGCTCTAGCGACTGAGCTCGGGCCACGAAGGCGCACCCTCTTGGCTGGAGCAGGAAACGCGCGCGCCGCCGAATCCCGCGCTTGTCGGTGGACGGTGCCAGCATCAGCGCTATCGTGAAGCGATGGGGCAGGCGGGAGAACGACCGATGATGACAGCCGAGACGATCAAGTACGAGCTCGAGGGCCGGGTGCTCGACCTCGGCGAGTCCGTGGGCAAGCGGCACGTCAGCGTGCGCTGGGAGCCGGCTCCTCGCATCGTCAGGGTCGGGCTGATGATCGAGCACTACGACTGGGACAACCGAATGGAGGCGATCCGGCTCCTCCGCAGCTTCGAGCGCGCGCACGTCGACGAGTTCGCTGTCGAGTACGACATCGTCCCGCTCGAGGCCGTCACCAACGAGGCCTACGCCGAAGCCTGATGGGGACGCGCAACTGGCATCTCAGCCGCGCCAAGCATCACAAGGAAGTCGCAGACCACCTCCACCGCGAGGGGTTCGATGACTGGGCGGCGGTCGCCCTCGCCTACGCGGCGCACCAGTGGGTGCACTCCGTGCTCTCCGGCGAGCCGGGGCTCCGCAAGGACGAGAGACACCCGCGGAAGCATGTCTCCCCGCCTGGCGCCGCACATGGCGGACGGGGAACGAACCAGCTCGTCGATGCCCTCTTCCCCGACGACGAGGCCATCGCCTACGCCTCGCTCTTCGAGGCTGGCCGCCGCACGAGGTACGACATCGTGAAGCTGGGCGACAACGGCTACATGCTGCTCGAGATGCAATTCAGGCAGCTGAAGAAGTACTGCGAGCACGTCAACGCTGGCCGGCCCGACCGCCGAGCCGAAGAGCCGTGATCTGGTCGGCATGACGAAGCCGCCCCCGTCGACCTCATCGGGTCGGCGGGGGCGGCTTCTCACTGCGGGCTCAGACCACCTAGGTCACCTCGTCACCTCGTCACAGACCGGCCGGGTGAAGGCGTCCGGCGCCGTCGCTGCGTCAGTCCTTGACGGAGTCGGCGACGACGACGAGACGGTCGGCGTGCCGGGCGACGTACTCCGCCTGGGGCTCGCCGGTGGGCGTCTTCGTGTCGGTGCGGACGAAGGCCGCGACGAGGGGCAGGATCGCGACGCCGGCGGCGAGGATGTCGAGGGCGTGCGAGGACTGCCCATCGGTCAGCACGCCGGCCGCCTTCAGGGCGCCGACGACGACCGCGGCCGCCGCGTAGAGCTTCGTCCAGTTGCCGGCGCGCGCCTTCACCGAGGCGAGCACGAGCGCGGCGAGGTCGACGACAGCGACGACGACGCCGACCCAGCCGGTGACGAGGCTGTCGGTCGCGACGCCGAGCGCCACGAGCAGGACGCCCACCGCGCCGAGCAGGCCGTAGAGCGCCTTCCGCTTCGCCGTGTCGAGCAGCCACGCCCCGACGAGGGTCAGGTCGAGGCGGCTCACTGGGTCACCTCCGGCGCGGCCGGGCGCACGGTGAGGGTGGCCTCGATGTCGACCGACTCGGCGAGGGCCTCCTCGAGCGCGGCCTTGACCTCGTCCTTGGTCAGGGCCTTGCCCTTGAGGGCCTGCGCCTCGGCGAGCTTGCGCGCCTGGATGGCGTTGTCCCGGGCCTCGAGAGCCCATCGCATCGACAGCTCTTCCGAGCGGGGGATGGCGACGAGCTGCTCACGCTCGCCGAGCATGGGCGCGGGCACGACCTTGGCGCTGAGCAGCGCGTCGACGAGCTCCTTGACACTGGGCATGTCGTCCTCCTGGTTGAGGTGCTGGATGAAGCGGGCGATAGGGAAGGCCCCCGGGTCGCCGTGGTCGTTCTCGGGGGCGTGCTGGTGGCCGCAGATGCCGCGTGCCGTGTTCCACTCGGTGAAGCTGAGACGCTGCCCACCCTTGGACCCGTAGGACTTGGGGTAGGGCAGGAACGGGGCGACGGCGCGGAATGGGATGCGGAAGCGCACGAGGGTGGGCCGGACGAACTCGGCGAGGGCGGAGAGCACGACGTCGTCGGCGTCGGGCCAGTAGTAGAGCTCGTCCTTGCGGGACGGGTCGCACGTCCCCATGAGCTCCAGTTGCCACACGCCGCGCCGGTTGGTTTCGACTCCGCCTGGGCGGTTGGCGAGGGACTTGCCGACGTCGGTGGGCGGGCGGTGAACACGGACGGCGATGCCCTTGCCGGGGATCGGCTTCACGGTGACGTGGGGAGCCTCACCACCACCGGCGTACGGCGGCCAGCCCCAGACCTCGGTCGTGTGGATGAGGCACAGGTCGGGGTCAGGCTGACGGCTCGCCGTGAAGACCTGCGAGGTGGTGTCGACGCTGATGGTGCCGGGCATGACCGCCTCCTGGGGGGCAGGGCTGAGACCCCGTCGGGCGACGGGGTCGGGATGGGGCGGGTCAGACGGCGCCGGGCTCGCGGTCGTGCAGCAGGCGCAGCTCGTCGGAGACGTGCGCGAGCTCGTCGGACAGCTCGGCGAGCCGGGTCTTCAGCTCGGCCACCTTGCTCTCGAGGTCGCCGATCCTCCGGTCCTTCGCGTCGGACGCCTTGCGCTCGGCCTCGAGGGAGCCCTCGAGCCGGGCGATGGTCTGGGCGTCGGCGGCGCGGCTGGTCTCGAAGGCGCGTTGCATGGCGACCATCTCGGCCTCGATCGTGGCGATGGACGAGGTCTTCGCGCGGTCGGGGGTGGTCTGCTCGTCGAGGTCGGCCGCGGCCTCGGCCCGGCGCGCCTCGGCGTTCTTCTGCCGGCGGTCGCGGACGTAGTAGATCGCGACGCCGGGGAGGCCGACCGCGGCGGATGCGCGAGCGATCCAGTCGAAGATGTCGGAGATGGTCACCGTCGCCCCCTCGAAGCGATGGCGCCCCCTGCCGTCGAAGCCAGGAGCCGGACGAGCTGGACGAGGGCGATCGCGAGGAAGAGCCCGCCGACGATCTGGGCGCGCGCGCCTGGTGAGCCGAACAGCGTGGCCGCGTAGGTCAGGCAGCCGAGGCCCACGAGCATGAGGCCGCCTCGCTCGACCGTGCGGTGTGCGCGCAGCATCCCGAACAGGACCAGCGTGCCGCCGGCGAGCAGGGTCACCGACCACATGATGAGCAGCGGCACACTGAGGACCCGGGCGATGGTCCCCGGCTCGCCGAGGGCGAGCAGGCTGGTGATGCCGACGACGATCATCGCGACGTTGAGCATGATGCGCTCGGGGTTGAGGACGAGCGGCCCGGGCAGGCGGGTCGTCACGGCGAGGGCGAAGCGTTGGGCGCGCGTCAGGGGCGGGCCGTGCTGGGGCTCGGTCACTGGGGGTCCACCTTGAAGGGGAAGCGGTTCGCGGACAGGGACTTCACGAAGCGGTCCCACGACGAGGGGGCGCAGTGCGCACGCTGCTCGGCCATCACGGCGTCGATGACCTCCTGCGTGAGCGGGACGCGGGGCGGCGGGCCGGCGAGAATCGGCATCAGCGCAGCACGTCCGCGCCGGGCTCGGTGAGCACGTCGATGCCGACCGGGCGCCACCCGCCCGCGGACGCGGCGAGGAGCTGTGCCTGGCGGACGTCGATGCGGACGGTCGCCTCGGGCGAGGTCCGCCCGAGGCTGTCGGTCACGGTGAGGCCGAAGACGTACCACGAGGCCTTGCGCGTCACCGGGAAGCGCACGCGGGGGTTGCGCGCGGCGGGGTTGGACAGCGCGACCGCGCCGGCGGTGGCCGACCGCGAGACCACGCGCCAGGCGTAGGACGCGACCGTCGCCGCACCCTTGGCCGCGCCCGTGCCGGCGAGGCGCATGGCCGAGCCGGGCTGGACGGTGAGGCCCTGCCCGGCGGTGGCCGTGGGGGAGTTGGCCGCGGCGTCGTACTCGCCCCGGATCGCGGCGATGAGCGCCGTCGCCGCCACTGTCGCCTCGCCGCGCACCTCGGCCACCATCGCGTACGGCTTGACGGCGTTCGACCCGAGGATGCCCGCGACGTACGCCGTCGGCTGCTGGGTCGCCTCGCCGTAGACGCGAGAGACCCACGCGACGCCCGCGACCATCGTCGCCTCGCCGTAGACCCGGGCGACCCATGCGGTGCCCGCCATCGGTCAGGAGCCCGTCAGGCTCAGGCGCACCCGGATGTCCGACAGCGACGTCTGCGCCGCCTGGTCGGCGGAGCTCACGGCCTGCGAGAAGGTCGCGACGCCGGCGGTGTTCACGGTGGTGAAGGCCGGGTAGCTGCGGATCAGCGTGGTGCCGTTGTAGAGGCTCACGACCATGCTGAGGGTCGCGGTGCCGGGCGAGCACTGCACGTCGACCTCGAGCTTGTTCAGCGGGGCCGCGAGGGGCGCCATCCGCACCTCGGCGACGGCCGCCGTGCCGGTGAGGCCGATCTTCGCCCGGGTGTTCGGGTCGCTGTCGGAGGTCACGCCGGCGATGGTCGTCCCGCCGTCGAAGGTGGTCCCGGCCGGCACGAGGGTGTCGGCCACGGGCCGGACGCCGACGGTCGAGGTCGCCGGGGCGAGCACGACGGTGATCATGGACGCGGTCGCGGTCGGCTGGTCGGTCGTCCACAGCACCGAGGCGACGGTGCCCGCGGTCGTCGCAGCGTCGCGCTCGGCGGCCATCGACACGAAGCCGAACGTCGCCGCGGCGGAGTCGAGGTTGCCGAGCAGGGTGTGGCCGGAGGCGATGGAGCGCGCCGAGCTCGACGTCGCGCCGTCCTTCGCGGCGTAGAACTGGACGACCTTGGCGTCGGCCGGCATGGACGCGACGGTCGGCGTGGAGTGCACGGAGGCGGTACTCGCCTCGGGGGCCGCGTTGCTGCCCGCGATCGGGCTCGCGCTCGAGGCGCCGGCGTAGACCAGCACGCGCAGGAAGGACTTCGCGGTCGAGGTCGCGGGGACGGTGATGGTCGAGCCGGCGTCCCCGGCCTGCGCGACGCGCTGCCAGACGACGTGCTGCGGGCCGTCGGTGATCTCCTGCACCGGGGACCACCCTGGCGGCGGGGAGTCCAGAGCGGTGCCGCCGACCCACTGCAGCAGCATGAGGTCGCCGACGACGGTCGTGCCCGGGATGGTGACGGACTTCGTGGAGCCGACGGTCGGGAAGTAACCGTCGTTCTTCGTGCGGAGTGCGGGAGGGGTCGCCACGGTGGTCTCCTATGCGCTGATGTCGATGAAGGCTTGGTAGGCCGCGTAGGGCTTGGACGGGTCGACGTTGATGGGCCAGCCCTGGTGCAGCGGCCCGACGGCGTCGCGCACGGTCGTGCCCGCCGTCGTGAACTTCTGATTCCAGAGGTTGCCCATCGTCGTGAAGAGCAGGACGGTGGTCGGCGGCACCGGCACGTCGAGCAGGCGCGTGCAGTAGTCGGTGATCGACTTCGCCTGTCCGCTGCCGTCGAGGTCGGAGGGGGAGAGCGGCCCCCACCCGATCGGCTTCCCGCCGCTGTCGAGCGTCGTCGTGTCGAGCGTCGCGAGCCGGGGGGCGACGCGACGCGGGGCGTTGAACTCGTCGATCCCCCAGCCGTATCCGGGCTGGGTGTAGCCGAGGCGAGCCGCGATGTCGTAGGAGTCCTGGGCCGGGAGCAGCGGCTGGTAGGAGGTGCCGTAGCCCTTGTAGCCGGTCGGCACGCCGCGAGGGTTGTCGTAGGCGTCGTTATGCCACTCCGTCCCGAGCGGCATCTCGGCGGCCGGCACGCTCTCGGAGTCCTTGAGGTTGCCCGCGTCCCACGACGGGTTGATGACCGGGACGATCCGGCCGGCGCCGTTGTCGCCTTCGATGATCGCCTGCGCGAGCAGTCGGTGGGACCGCTTGAAGTCGGCGAGCGAGCCGATGCCCTGCGGCCCTTCTCGCTCGGTGGTGTGGAGGTTGTACTCGTGGTGCATGACGAGCTGGACGTACCAGCCGGACGGGATCGCAGCGGCGAAGGCGCGGAACTGCTGGTAGAGCGAGGAGGCGCTCGAGGTGACCGACGCCGGGTTGTAGGTGACGCTCATGTTCACCCGACGCGACGACTCGACGCCCGCGAGGCCGAGCCCAGCTGCCCTGTAGCACAGGCCGCCCGGCTTGAAGTGGTCACCGTTGGGGTTCAGGAAGGCGCCGCCGTTGTAGCAGCGCGCCATCGGCACGCGGCCCCACCGCTGCATCTTCTGGGTGCCCTCGGAGTCGAGGGTGTTGTAGCCGAAGATCGTCTCGACGCGTGAGCTCGGCGGCTTCGCGACGACCATCTCCTCGGGGTACAGCCATCGGGTGACGCCGGCGGCGTCCTTGCCGAGCTGCTTCAGTCCGAGCCCCATGCTCAGAGCGCCCCGCCGACGATGAGGAAGTCGCCGGGGATGCCGGCGGCCGGGTCCGGCGCGTAGGCGCCCGAGCCGTCCGTCGTGCGGGGCGGCTCGGCGCTGGTGAATAGCTGCCGGTAGAAGACCGAGCGCGTCGCGTCGAGGGTGACGCTCGAGCGCGGCGGGTAGGTGCCGTCCGGGTTCTGCGGGATCGGGTTCATGAGCGTGCCCGCCGGGGGTAGCTGGCTCTGCGGAACCTTGCCGCCCACGAGGTCGGCCTTCGGCGGCACGCCCTTGAGGTCCTCGTACAGGCCGGAGTAGATGACGTCCGGGCCGGCGATGTCCTCGACGGGGATCGAGAGCCGGTCGTCGCGTGCGTGAATCTGCCTCAGCGTGAAGTCGGTCGCGGTGACCTTCTCGATCGTGATGGGGCCGCCGCCGGTCCCGCCGCCGCCCTGCTCGGCGAGGCGCAGGGCGTCCTCCGCCGCGGCGAGCGCCCGGGTGGACTGGGCCAGCGCGGTCTCGACGTCCAGGCCGGCGCTGATGGCGGCGAGCGTCGCCTCGGCGGAGAACAGTGGGCCGACCCACGTCACCCCGCCGTCGCCCGAGACGGTGATCGCGTCCGGGTCGAAGATCGCGTCCCAGTAGCCGTAGTCCTCGACGGCGATGTCGGAGAGGCCGACGCCCTCGGGGTAGCTGCGAGCCTGCAGGATGGCGCCCGGGCCGGGGCGCTTGACCTGGCCGGGGTTGGCCGGGTCGGCGATCTCGACGAAGTGCGCCGGGTTCGTCCGGGTGCCGAAGGTGGGCATTTCGGTCGTCCTCTCAGTTGCTGCGGTAGACGGCGTGGACGTAGAGGGTGCAGCCGGGGCCGATGCGGACGTTCGGGGCCGTCGCCGTGATCTCGAAGTCGCCGTTCTGCTTGATGACCCCGTGCAGTGCGAACGTCGCGCCGCTGGTGCCGCCCGTCGTGATCGACCCCTCGACCGGGATCGTCCGACGCGGCCGGGCGAGGGCGGGCAGGGTGCACATGCGGAAGTCGGTGATCCCGCCGCTCGCGGTCGCCAGCTGGCCCGAGCCGGACTTGAGGGTGCCGCGGATGTCGACCTCGACCATGCCGTTGAGGACGCTCCACGCGGTCCCCTGAGCGGACCAGTCGGTCGGCGTGGTCACGCCGTCCGTGCGGTCGCCCGTGTCGGCCTTGATGAGCTTCCACTCGCCGCCCTCGAGCAGCCAGACACCGTCGCGCCGAAAGACCACCTGCACGCCCTGCGCGTAGGCCGGATCGGGGTTGGAGACGCCGGTGTCGGCGTAGAGGGTCGAGACGCGAGCCACGCGGTAGGACTTCTGGGCCGCCAGGTCGAGGGTCTGGGACTCCCTGCGGGTGACCTCCCAGATGGGCCACCACGCGCCGCCGGCGGGGATGGGGATGGAGCCCTTGGTGTAGACCTCGAGGGACAGCGGCCCCTCCGGGTACCGGCCCTCGAGCGCCGGGTCGTACATCACGCCGATGCTGTAGGTCTTGGCCGGGTTGCCGGCCGTCACCGCAGGCAGGGTGAGGTCGTGCGCCTCGGTCACCTCGAGCTCGAAGCCCATGAAGTTGAGGCGGCTCGGGGCGCTGACTGTCGCGACGTTGGACGTGGACGAGAGCGTGAGGATGGTGCTCACGTCAACGCCCTGGTGCTGCCGGCGCAGCAGCTTCGACCACATCGCCGTCGTGATGTTCTTCTTGTTGATGGGGTACGACAGGGTCGTCATCGCGCCTGCACCTTCCGAATCGCCTTGCGCTGCTCGAGGAACTGCTTCTGGTCGCGGGTCAGGCCGGCGTCCGGGGAGCCGACGACGCCCGAGACGTCCTGGCCCTCCTTGGTCACGACGGTGGTCACCTGGCGCAGCCGGTCCGCGACGAAGTCGCCGTCGAGGTCGAGGCCGACGAGCGCGCCGAGCGGGACGTCGCGGCCGAGCCGGCGGCCCGGCACGTCGGGGACGGTCACACTGATGTCGACGGGGCTCGCCTTGTCGGCGAGCTCGTCGTCGCCGGCCTTGTCGAGCTCGGCCGTGTCGCTGGTGTTGCGCTGGTCGACGAAGGTCTCGATGCGCTGGGACCACAGGGCCTCGGCCGCCGCGTCGCCCCGCTCGCGCAGGATGCGCGCGGCTCCTTCGCCGCCGCCGCCGACGAGCGCGCGCGTCGCGCCCGGGGCCTGCACGGTGTAATCCCAGCCGTCGCCGAGGGAGCCCGGGCCGCCCTGCTCGTCCGTGCCGTACTTCGCCGTGGCCGACAGGTCGGGGCTGCTCTCGACCGCGACGACCAGGTCGGTGCCGTCCTGCGTGACCGTGACCCGCAGGCCGGCCGACTCCGCGATGTCGTGCATGAGCTGGCCGAGGTTGTCGAACCGGGCGGTGATCTTCCGGGCGCCGCCGCGGCCACTCGATGCGGGAAGGATCAGCCCGGGGACCCTGCGGTTCGCGAGCGCGCCCGGGCCGGCGTTCGCGTTGAGGAAGGCGAGCAGCACCGACTCGGCCGAGCCGCTGCGCACGTCGTAGTCGGCGGTCTGGTCCTCCCACGCTGCGCCGGGGGTGGGGTAGCAGATGCGCCCCCACGGCCAGACGAGGTCCGAAGCGAAGGTCGCGACGCCGGAGCCCTTGCCGCTCTTGCTGAAGTTGATCAGCGGGCCGGAGAAGCGCACGCCGTCCTCGTCCTCGAGGGTGCATCCGCCGCCCGGCGTGAGGAGGGAGCGCAGGTGACCGAGCGGGCCGGTGATCTGCAGTGAGTCCGGCTTGTTGCATCGCTCGACGAGCTCGAGCTTGTCGAGGTCGGAGAAGGCCGTCCCCTCGGTGCGCGCCGGCGAGCGGCCGCGCAGGGTCCACGAGGTCACCATGCCGACTCGTGCAGGCTCTCGCCGAAGACGCGCGCGTGTGATGCCGCCGTGGCTCCGGACATCTGGACGGTGATGGTCGTCTCGCCCGGGGGTAGCGGCCGCCACTTCGGCGAGGTGCCGACCTTCTCCCACGCGTCGACGCCGTTCAGCAGCGCGCGCTTCCGCCGGCCCGTCTCGAGCAGGAAGACGTCGCCGTCCGCGATGGGGCCGATGGTGACGTCGAGGCCGCCCGGCGAGGCGACGCGGGTGGTGGACGCCGGCCCGATGAGCTCGACGCTCGCAGGCGAGGGCACGCGCCCCGGGATCGAGAGCGGCATGTCCGCGCCGAGGGCGATGGCGGGGGACAGGCGCCGGGGCCACTCGTCGGCGGGATCGTCCGAGAGGAACGGGTCGTCCGTCGGCAGGCCGATAGACGGCGTCGTCCACGGCTCGCCGCGCCAGAGCGGGTCGACGGCGCGCAGCTTGACGTCGAACATCGACCAGTAGGTCGCGTTGCTCGCCGAGAAGCCCTCGGCACCTTCGAGGCCGTCGACGTAGTAGCACCGCAGCCGGCGCGTGCTGCCGTCCTGCCCGGTCGCGACAAGGTCGAGCGTGCCCTCGTCCGTCGCGTAGTCGTTGAAGTCGTACGACATCGCCTGGCCCAGCTCGTCGAGCTGGTCGAGGTGGGTCAGGATGCGCTGGTCCTTCGCCTCGACGAACAGCGGGATGACGACGTCGCGGGGGGCGCGGCGAATCTGCTCGATCCTCGCGCCGTCCATGCCGGGGTACTCGCGCTCGGTGAAGGTGCGCGGGGCCATGCGCAGCCCGGTCAGGCCGCTGAGAGCGACGTACGTCGTCGACCCGACGGACCCGTTGAAGATGGGCAGAGGCGCGCCGGTGGCGACGTCCACGAGGTCGAGGCGGCGGCGGTCGACGTCGGGCCGGATGACCGGAGCGCGGCCGCGCAGGAAGTTGACCCTAGCGAGGATCGGCACGTCGGCTCCTGTTCATCACGGGCCCCAGGTGGGGTGGAGTGCGGCCTCGCGGCGCTCGGCGGCCTTCGCCTCGCGGACGATCTCGCGAGCGTCGGTCGAGGGTGCGGTGACCTGGTAGACGACGCTGCGCCCGGGCGCGCTGGGCATCGGGATGTCGGACGGCCGCAGCCCGCCGTTGATCGCCTGCAGGAGCGGCTCCCAGATGGAGGTCGCTACCGGGTTGACGACCATCTCGCCGCCGGTGAGCGGCTGCTGCAGGGTGCGCCCGCCGGTCGCGAGCGGCCACAGCACGTTGTCGTAGCCGGGGTTGATGCCGGGCACCTTCCCGCCGGCGTACAGGCCCGGGACGCGGCCGCCCTCGTGCAGGCCGCCGACCGACGAGACGCCGGAGACGCGGATGTTCATGCTCCGGTACTTCGCCTTCAGCGCGGCCAGCGCGGCGTCCGCCGGGCTGGTGTTCGCGTTGACTGTCATCGAGGCCTCGGCGGCGCTGATCTTGCCCTTGAGGGTGCGCAGCTTGCCCTCACCGGGCTTGGTGTTGCCGCCGATGTCGACGGTGCCCTCGCCGCGGTTGATGAGCTTGATGATCCGGTCGAGCGCGTCGGCCGCCGGCACCCGGTCGCCGTTGATGGTGACCGTGCCGTCCGAGGCGTCGATGTTCTCGGTGAGGATCTTCAGGACTTCCTCGGCGTTCTTCTTCTCGCCGTTGATCGTCACCGTGCCGCCGGACTCGTCGACCTTCGCCGAGAACTTGTCCATATCCTCGGCCATCGCGACGGTCGCGTCGTGCACGCGCGCCTTCAGCAGCTCGGGGGCCGCCCAGGTGTTGACCTTGTCGCGCACGTCCTCGAGCGCGGCGGGCACGTTGGTGCGGATGCCGTCGGCGCCGTCCTGCGCGGCGGACGCGAGCTCGCGCAGGGACTCCGCCGCGCCGCTCGTGTCGAGGCCGGGAATCCAGTCGATCGCGTCGAGCAGGCTGGCGAAGGCGACGGCCAGGTTCGAGACGCCCTCGAGGCCCTGAGCCGTGAACTCCGACAGCGCGATTCCCGCGTCGATGGCGCCGTTGATGATGTCGAGGAAGAACTGGATGATCGGCTCGCGGTTGCGCGAGACCCAGTCGGCGGCCGCGTCGATCTGGTCGCCGAAGGCGTCCGCGAGCGCGCCCTTGATCCCGTCCGCCGCGACCTCGATGTTCCGCTGGGCGGCCTCGATCTTCGTCGCGCTGTTGTCGGCCATCGTCGCGAGCGCGCGGTCAGCTGCGCCGGCCGAGCCATTCACGCCGCCGAGGGCCTTCGAGACGGTGTCGAGGTCGAGGGCGAACAGAGCCGCGCCGAGGTCCTCGCCGGGCCCGCCGAACAGGTTGGCGATGACCGACTGGACGTTCTTCCCCTCGTCCTTCGACTCGCGCAGCGCGTCGAAGACCTTCCCCATCGCCTCGGTCGCCCGGGGTCCGCCCTCCTGGAAGGCCGCGACGGTGTCCTTCGCGTTCAGGCCCAGGTCCTTGAGCGCCTGGATGGCGGGGTCGGTGCCCTCGCGGGCGCGGAGACCGAGCTCCTTCAGCGCGTCGGCGACCTTGTCCGTGTCCCGGGCGCCGGCCTGCACGCCCTGCAGGATCAGCCCGAGCGCCTGCTCGCCGTTCAGGCCGGCGACCACCCACTGGTTGCTGTACTCGTTGAGGGTGTCGAGCAGGTCGTCGCCGGGCACCTTCTGCGACGCCACGGTGATGAGGTCGAAGGCCTGGTTCGCGTCCTTCACGAGGCCGGTCTTCAGCATGTTGCCGACGGCCTGGACCGACATCGGGATGTCGTACTCGAACAGGTCCTGCAGGCCCGAGAGCTTCGCGATGACGTTCTCGATCTCGGCGTCGGTCGCGTTCGAGTCGATGAGCCCACCGGCCAGCGCGCGCCGGGCGGTGTCGAGGTTGATCTCGACGGAGTCGCCGTAGGCGTTCGAGTAGGCCTCTCCCGCAGCGCGGCCGAAGCGGGCCGACGTCGCCTCGTCCAGCCCGGTCCGCGCCGAGAACAGGTCGCGCGAGGCGTCGACCTTCAGCCCGTCCTTGACCGCGGCGAAGAACGTCGCGCCGATGGCCGCACCGATGCCGACGACGGCACCCGCGATCGGGATGGTGCCGAGCGCGTCGATGATGCCCTTCGCCAGGCCCTCGCCCGCGTCCGCGCCGCCGGCCTCGCCGGCGTCGCCGATCTCGCCCTCGAGGTCCTTCACGGAGGCCTCGGCCTTGGACGTGTCGGCCGTGACGGTGACAGCGGCCTTCGCGCCCTGCAGCTCGCGCAGCGACGCCCGGGCCTCGCGGAGGCGCTTCTGCGCGTCCTTGATGTCGGCGGTGACGGTCGGCGTGACCTCGAGCGTGCGCAGCAGGCCGAGCTCGTTGGTGATGGACGCGATGGCCTTCTGGGCGTCCTTGATGCCCGCGTCGATGCGGACCTCGGTGCGCTGCTGCGTCAGGGTCTTGATCTCGCGCCGGACCTCGGCGATGTTCGCCTTGGCCGCCTCGATCTTCAGGTCGACCTCGGGCGAGGCCGGCTGCTTCTTCAGCTCGCCGAGCTCGCGCGTGAGGTCGGACAGTCGCTTCTTCGCCTCGTCGATCTGGACGTCGATGTCGGGCTTGACCTGCTGGGCGTCGAGCGCCTTCAGGTCCTTGGTCAGACCGTCGACCTTCTGGCCGGTCTTGTCCACGTCACGCGACAGGTCGGTCATGCCCTTACGGGCGCCGGAGACGCGGGCCTCGAAGATGGCGCGGACGGTACGGTCAGCCACGGGGCGCCCCCTTCTACTTCGCGGACTGCGGGCGGGTGGCGGACTTCTTGAGGGCGGGGTCGAGGCGCACGACGGTGAGGACGCCCTTCATGTCGCCGAGACCGTCCTTGCCGCGGCGCTTCTCCTCGGCCTCCATGACGGCGAGGGTGCGGAAGCACCGGCGGAAGGTCACGACGTAGGCGTGCTGGTTGTCGGGGTTCTGGCACTCGGCCGCGACGCCGCCGCAGCAGGTGCAGCGCCCGGCTGCGTCCTCGGCGTCGACGAGGTCGAGGGCCAGGGCATAGGCCCGGTCGTGCTCGTCGAGGTCGTCCCACTGGGACATCGACAGGCCCATCGCGCGCGCCACCCGCGCCTCGGCTCGAGCCGCGGCGTCGTCGTGCAGGTGGCGCGTCACCGAGGGAACGTGGTGGGGTTCCCCTCCCGCTGCAGGTCGAGCGCGGCCTCGAAGAACTCGCGCCACTGGCCGTCGGTCATCTCGTCGGCCCACTCGTCCCAGCGGTTCTCGACGGGCTCGCCGTCGAGGTCGGTGGTCGAGAGGATGCACGCCTGGATCAGCGCGTCGCCGAACGTGTCGACGTTGTAGCCGAGCTGCTGGTCGAGCGGGTCGTCATCGCGCGGCGGGTGCTCGAGCATGAGGCGGCGGTAGGTGCTGCGGCCCGAGCCGCCCTTGGCGCGCCGGGGCAGACCCTGCAGGGTGACGCGGACGACGCCCGAGGCGATGGTCGCCTTGAGCGGCTCCATCTGCTCTCGCACGGCGGCGAGCTGGGCCTCGAGGTCCTCGGCCGGCTGCGACATCCGGCGGCGCGCCGGGGGCTCGTCCTCCTCGCCGCGGCGGGCGATCTTGAGGGTGAGCTCGCTCTCCTGCGCGGCCAGGCGCTTGACCTCGGCCTGCGCCTCGGGGTGGAAGGTGTGGAAGTGGTTCAGGACGGTGGTCCGCATGGTGCTCCCGGGCTGAGGGCTGAGGGCTGAGGGGCTGACAGGTGGGCGCGCGACTCAGCCCGGGCCGCGCGCCCACCCGCTCGTCAGGCGGCGGTCAGCGCGACGTCCGCCCACTCCTGCTCGACCGAGACGACCGAGGAGAACTTGAGGTCCTCGTCGCCGCTGGTCGGCTGGTTCTTGTAGCGCGACTGCACAGCGCCCTTGGCGAGGTCGATCTTCGTCGCCGTGGTCGGGGTGTCGCCCGAGAACCACCCGAAGGCCTGCGCGACGTAGACCTCGGCGCCCTTCGGCATCGCGTCGTAGGCCTTGTTGATCGCGGCGCCGTCGGCGGCCTGCTGGTCGTAGACGGCGCTCACCGTGACATCGACCGTCTCGCCGATGACGACGTTCTGGGCGACGGCCTGCGAGAGGCGCTGCCGGGTGCGGGTCTGCGGCGAGCGCGAGACCGACACGTCGCCGGCGTCGAGGTAGCCGTCGATCTGCACGACCGTGGGGTCGGTCAGGACCGAGAGGGGGATCGAGTAGGTGCCGTCCGTCGGGTCCTGGTCGACCAGCGCGGCGGGGATGATCCAGATAGGGGAGTGGCTGCCAGCGGTGACGCCCTCCATCACGGTGACGCTCATGCGTGCTCCTCAGCGGTGACGCCCGGGAGGGTCCCGGGCTGGTGGGTGGTGTCGGCCGTGGCCGTCTCGAGGGCCGCGACCTTCGCGGCCTTCGTGCTGGCGCCGGCGAGGTCGACGTCGTGGTCGACCGCGTAGGCGTCCAGCTGCTTGTGCGTCCAGTCGGTGACCGGGGCGCCGGCGGGGTAGTCCCGCCCGCCGAGGGTGAGCACCGCAGGCGCCACGCTCTCGACGCTCGGCGTGCCGACGACCTCCCATCCGGCCTGCCGGGCGGCGGCCGCAGAGACGACGGACTCGCCTCGCTCGGTGCGGACTCGGACGATGTCGTTCGGGTTCTGCATGGGCTCAGCCCTTCCGGATGGCGGTGTACTCGAGGACGGCGGACACGCGCGTCGGGTCGCTGTTCGGCTCGGTGGCCGGCTCGAGGGCGACGGTCTGGCGCAGCGTGCTGCCCTTGCCCGGCAGTCGCAGCCCGGCGAGGATGCGGTCGACGTCGTCCGCGACGTCGAGCGCGGTCGCGACGTCGTGGCCGACGCAGTAGACGAGGACGCGAGCCTCGCCGCCGGAGCGGCCGCCGCTGGCCCGGGTGTACCGGCCGAGCGTGGGCACGGGCAGGAGGACCGCGGCCGGTGCGACCCAGCCGTCCTCGGTCCTCGGGAGGTTCTTGGCCGGGTGGTCGGCGACGTGCACGCCGCCGTCGGCGAGCGCCTTCTTGATGAGGGCGACGTCGGAGGAGGTGCTCACAGGTCCCTCGCGATTCCGTCTCGGAGGCGCTCAACCTCGAGGACGAGCTTCGGGCCCCACTCGCGCGCGGCCGGGCCGACGAAGGGGTTCGGTGCCATCTCGGAGGTCCCGTACTCCTGGAATCGCGAGTAGAACTCGGACGAGGTGACCTTGGCGACCGCGCCCTGGCGCTCGAGGCGCAGGCCGCCGCGCAGCTTGCCGCTGCGCACCGGGGCGTAGAGCTCGGCGTCGTGCAGCGCGCCGCGGCCGACCTCGTCGACGAGGCGCTCGGCCCGCTGCTCGACGGTCGAGGCGGCGCGACGCAGGCGGGCCGCGTAGGCGGTGAACTCGTTCATCGCTGCCACCGACAGGCGACGAGCATCTCGACGGGGTGGGTCGCGTCGTCGAGCGCCGCGCGCGTCACCCAGAGGTAGGGGCGACCGGTGATCGCGACGCGGTCGTCGGGCTCGATGCCGGTCACGTCGTGGGCCAGCTGCAGGACGGGGGACTCGGGGGTGACGGCCTCGCCGGCGACGATGGTGCGCGAGGCGGCGCCCTCCTCGTCGAAGTGGCAGGCGACGCCGGTGTGCACGGCGGTCCAGCTCGTCCCGTCGTGCCGCTCGATGGTGCACGTCAGGGTGCGCAGGGAGGCGGCGTGCGCGCGCATCACGGGCAGCGCGGCGGTGATGGCCGCGCCGATCACGGCAGGGCCACCAGGCGGTAGCGGTCCATCGACGCGAGCTGCTCGGGTCCGACGGCGGACTCCCAGCGGACGGAGTGCGCGCCCTTCGTGACCTGCGAGACGCCGCCCCGGCCGGCCGCGCCGACGAGGGACTTCGCGATGGCGACGAGCTCGGCGGGGAAGGTCTCGAAGCCGTGCGTCATGGTGACCTCGACGCCGCGGAACTTCGTGGTCCAGCCGCCGCGGATCATGCCACTGGCCGACCACTCGGGGTCGCGCACGGTGGCGCCAGCGTTCTTCACGCTCGCGACCGCGACGACGCGCTGCGTCGGCAGGATGAGGATGCCGGCGCCGGGGCCGTCGAGGACGACGGTCTCCGTGTGCTCGGGTCCGACGTGCCACCCGCAGTAGCCCCGGATGGCGGCGATGGCTGCCGCCCACTCGGTCTCGTCGAGACCGGCCGGGACCGGGGCCACTGCGGGGTAGGGCATGGCGCTTACCGGCCCCGGCGGCGCGACGTCTTGGACGCCGGGCGCTCGTCGACGACGGGCTCCTCGACGACCGGCTCGCCGGTGGGCGTCTCGGTCTGCTCGACGACGGGCTCGGGCTCGACGACGGCCTCGGAGGTCACGGGCTCGCCCGGGGTCGGGGTGTCGTTCGGGGCCGGCGTCCCCTGCGGGTCGGGGAGCTCGTCGGGGATGGGCTCGCGGCGCGCGGGCCCGGCGTCGCGGTTCTCCTGGAACCACTGCTCGGCCGGCACGACCTCGGAGGCGTCGATGTGCTTCGGGAGGTTGTCGGCGTCGTACTGCACGCCCTGGTGGATGACGGGTCGCATGGATGCTCCTCGAGAGAGGTGGGAGAGGGGGTGGCCGGGCCCGACGTCGCGAGGACGGCGAGCCCGGCCGGTGGCGGTCAGGCCGCGGTGAGGTCCGTCTTCACGAGCAGGGAGGCGTTGAAGACGTTCGCCTCGGCCTCGGTCTCGCCGAGGATCGTCAGGCTGTTGCGGATGAACTGGTCGTTCACCCACCCGGTCATGACGTTGATGCCGCCCGAGACGTAGAGCTCGATCTGCTTCAGGTCTCCGGTGTAGGAGAAGCCCGAGGGGATCGCGGCCGAGACGACGAGCGGGGTCCGCCACGCCGACTGCAGCTGCTTCGGGCCCTCGCCGGCCGCGGTGAAGGCCGCGGCCATCGCCTCGAGGTCGAGGGTCTCGGCGTCGGCCGCCGACACGAGCGTGCCGATGGGGCCGCCGCCGAGCTGCGCCTGCGCGTACTGCGCCTTCGTGATCGCCTTGCGCATGGTCGTGCGCAGGTCGGTGTTGAAGGCCTGCACCTGGACGCCGGTGGCCGCCGCGAGCGCCGCCGCGACGCGGGCCTGCATCTTGGCGCGGATGCCGTTCACCAGGTAGGTGTCGATGCGGCTGCGCAGGGTCGGGTTGTGCCCGAGCGCCTGGTTCGTCACCGGGACGTGCTGGGCGATCGTCTTCAGGGTGAAGTCGACCGGGTCCCACACGAGGGTCGCCTCGGGCTTGAGCGCGCCCTCGGCGACGATCTCGGCGGCGTCGGTCCACGTCGAGGTGAACGTCTTCACCGCCTGCGGGCTGTCGTTGATGACGGTGATCGCGTCGAAGAGGTCGAAGACCGCGAGCTCGAGCGGCGCGACGCGGACAGCGGGGTTCGCGAGGCCCGGGTCCGTGACGAGCGCGTTCTGGATGTCGAGCCGGGCGGCGTCCATCTGGACCCGCTGGTTCGACGGGATCTGCCCGTTGTAGGACGCGAGCATCCGCTTGTAGGCGGCGCTGTTGACGAACTGCTCGCCGAGCGAGCCCTTCGCCTTGCCCGGCTCGTCCGCGCCGGCGCTGGGAGCGTCGCCGAGGTCGGAGAGGTCCGCGAGGGCGGCGCGGTCGGCCGCGGCGCGCTCGTGCTGGGCCTTGAGGTCGGAGGCCTCGGCGACGAGCTCGTCGAACTTCGCGCGCTCGTCGTCGGTGAGGGGCCGGTCCTCGGTCTTGGCCTTGTTGTGCAGCTCGGTCGCGGCCTGCTTCGCAGCCGCGTACCGCTCCAGGATGGTCGCCATGAGGGCGTCCTTTCTCGGGATGGGGTGGATGGCGGCTCAGAGGTCGAGCAGAGCCAGGGTGAGCGACGGGTCGAAGCGCGCGTGCGCCTGCCCGTCCTCCGCCGACGAGGGGGTGTCGGCGGGGGTCTTGGTGTCCTCGATGCGGTCGGCGAGACCTGCGTCGACGGCCTCCTGCGCGGAGTACCAGCGGTCCTCCTGCAGGCGGTCGAGCCACACGGCGGCGTCCTCGCCCGTCTTCGCCGCGTAGACCTCGGCGATGTCCAGGGTGAGGTTGTCGAGGAGGTCGGCGAGCGCGCGCAGGTCGGTCGCGTTGCCGACCCCCACGCCCCACGCGGCGTGCAGCATCATGCGGCTGCTCGGCATGACGACGGTCTCGTCGGCGGAGACCGCGAGGAAGGACGCGGCCGAGGCGGCGAGGCCCTCGACGACAGCGACGACGCGGGCGGAGTGCGACCGCAGCGCGTTCATCATCGTGACCGCCTCGAAGACCGAGCCGCCGTAGCTGTTGATCCGCAGCTCGATCGTGTCGACCTCGTCGCCGAGCGCGTCGAGCTCGGCGGTGAGCTCGGTCGCGGACAGGCCCCACGGCCCGCCCCAGTCGTCGACGTCCTGGTAGATGCGGATGGTCGCCTTCGACCCGGTGACCTTCACCGGGGGCACGGCGTTGAGCGGCTGCATGTTGCGCAGGCGCTGGCGCTGGGTCGCGAGCAGCTGGGTGTCGTCGGGCATTACGCTTCGCCTCCGAAGTCAGGGCCGGGCAGGGCGAGGTCTGCACCTGCGTCGTTGATGAGCTGTCGGGCCTCGGCGGTGGTGATGACCTTGTCGACGCCGAGGTAGACCTTCTGGACGACCTCGGCGGGGCTGGGGGTGCGGCCGGAGCCGGAGGCGCCGGAGCCACCCGACGCGCCGCCGCCGTTGGCCGGCTTGTCGGGGGATGAGTCGGTGGCGGACGCCTGCCCGCCCTCGAGGACGTTCAGCGGCACGATGAGCTCGTCGGTGCCCTCGATGTGGGGCAGGTTGAGCCGGCGGCGCGCCTCGGCGCGGGTCATGATCGGCCCGCCGGTGGTGGTCTGGAAGATGCGCGCCTGGTCCTCGAACGCGAGCCGGAGCTTGGCCGCGACATTGAACTCGACGAACATCTCGTCGGGGTCCGCGAGCTGCGGCACCAGGCGCATGTTGAAGGCCTGGTCGAGGCGCTCGAACCACGTCCCGAGGGTGTCGCTGTAGAGCATCTCCCGGTAGCCGGTGACGCTGTTGTAGGACGACTTCGCATCCTGGCCGACCATCTGTGGCGGGATGTGGAAGGCGTTGGCGACCTCGGCGATGGAGAGCTTGCGCGACTCGAGCTGCTCGCCGTTCTCGGGGGTGATCCCGGTCGCGAGCTCGTGGTACTCCATGCCGTCCTCGAGGATCGGCGTCCGGCCGGCGCGCACGCCGCCGGAGGCGTACCGCTGCCACCCGGCGGTGAACTTGTCCCGGGCGTCGGGGCTCCACCCGCCGGCCTCCTTCGGCCGGCCGATCCAGCCGGGCATCCGGCCGCCGTTCTGCCACAGGTCGCGCCGGTAGCTGGCCGCGAGCTCGGCCTCGGCGAGGATGCCGCGCAGCGACTCGATCGGCGAGGTGTTCTCGTCGGAGGGGTAGCCGTCGATCCACAGAGCGCGGTCGAGGGGGATCGAGAACGCGGTCCCGTCGCTGCGGAACGCGGTGATCGAGGTCGGCAGCTTCGTCGAGTCCCGCTCGAACTTCCACGTCGCCGGGGGCATCCGGACGATGCGCGCCCGGCCGTCCTCGCCGACGATGACCACGGCCGCGTAGCGGTCGCGCAGGCAGACATCGAGGACGAGCGTGTGCATGAGCTCGTAGGCCGTCAGCCGGGGCGGGTCGGGCATCCGCACGGCCCGGGCGAGGGGGTGGGTCGCGGGGAGCTTGTCGCGGTCGCCGTTCGCCTTGCGCCCGAAGGCGTGCATCGGGACCTGCGCGATGTTCTCGGCGAGGAAGGACGTCACCATCCGGAGGTGCGGCTGCTTGCGCCACAGCTCGTCGATGCTCTCGGTCTCGCTGGCCGCCTTGTAGGCGCGCTGGTCGACGGGGACGAGGGCGTCCGTCATCGAGTAGGTGCGGTCCGAGATGGTGACCGGCAGGCCGTCGACGTAGTACGTGATGGTGCCCACGTCACATCACCTGCAGGAAGACGACGCGGGGACGCTCGAGGACGACGGTGCCGTCGATGCGCTGCTCGCCGCCGGGGATGCGCACGACGGCGTCGACGAGGACGAGCAGCGGGCCGCGCCGCGACATCACGACGCCCTCGAAGGATGAGCCGTCGTCGAGCTGGGCGAGTACGCGCTGCTTGACGACGGGCCGCCACGTCCACCAGCGGAGGGCGCCGAGCCCGGCGAGCACGAGGAGGACGAGCAGGACGCAGGCGGTCGGGAGCACGGCGGGCCCTCCTCTCAGACGAACATCGGGTCGTGGTCTTCGTACGCGGAGCGGGTGGTCTGGGCCTCGCCCTCGCCGGCGAGGGCAGCGGCCAGGGCGAACAGCGGGGCGGTGTTGGACGAGGACGAGCGGCGCGACCACGGATCGGTGTCGCCGGCGACGCGGGCGGCGAGGCCGTCCACGGCCTTGACCATCTCGGGCTGCCCGCGGTGTCGGAACGTGCCGTCGGTGACGGCCTGCTCGATGGTCTGCTGGGCCTGGACGAACGCGGCCGCCTTGACCTCGACGACCGTCACGCCGGCCCGCTCGAGGTCGGCGCGCCAGGCGAGCGCGGGCGACTTCGGCGGGAAGTGCAGCGGGACGCCGTGGCCCTCGGCCAGCTGCTTCCCGATCTCGACCACCTGGCCGAGGTCGTGCGTCGGGACCCAGTAGCGGATCGCGCCGTGGCGCATCCCGTCGGCGCGGCGGCCGGAGACGGAGAAGCACACCGAGCGGCGGTCGAGCGGCGCGTCGACACCGAGCGTCAGGGACTCGTCCGTCGCCATCGAGGTCCCGTCGATGAGCTCGCCCCAGCGCGTCGTCGAGATGGGCCCGTCGCCGCCCTTGACCTTCGGCCAGTGGACCCACTGGTTCATGTAGCCGCGGCGGAAGCCGTCGATGCCGGAGCCGAAGCCCTCGTCGACGTCCGCGCCGCCGCGCTCGGCCTTGTCCAGCCGGGCGAGCAGGTCGGCCTTCGTGATCGTGTGGCCGAGCGCCGGCAGGTACTGCGCCCACACGGCCGGGTCGCGATAGTCCGCCTCGTCGGGGACCGACCACTCGAGGTAGCAGGTCCGCGACTTCTTCTGCTTCGCGGCCTTCCGGCCGGCGACGACCTTCCCCGCGAGGAAGGTCGACTTCTCGTTACCGACCGTCGAGATGATGTAGGTCTGCGCCGAGCCGGTCGAGCCGCGGGTGATCGTCGCCGCGTCGACCGCCTGCTCGACGAGGTCGTCGGTGTGCACGAAGGCCTCGTCGATGACCGGCATGTCGAGCACGTCGCCGTGCGAGGCGTCCTCGGTCGGCGGGTCGATCTGCAGGTAGGAGCCCGTGCCGAAGGCGATGTGCTCCCCGTTGTTGTTCATCGAGAGCTTCCACTCGTTCTGCCGCTTCGGCCTGGCGCGCGAGTCCTGCGGCACCTCGGCGAGCGTCCGGGCCCGGCGCAGGATCGGTGCGAACTCCCGTTCGAGCTTGCGGCGCGCCATCTTCCCCGACTGCGCGATGTAGGTGCAGGTCTGCGGGCCGAAGGCCTTGGCGAACAGCACGCACCGCAGGACGAACAGCACGAGGATGAGCGTCGTCTTCCCCGACTGCCGGGGCACGGTGATGATGACCTCTCGGTACCAGAGGCCGCCCGTCTTCGGGTCGATCTCGAGGGCGACGTCCGCGGCGTGCTGCTGCCACGGCATGAACGGCTTCCCGATGCGCCTCGCGACGGTGCCGGCGTGGCCGCCCCACGTCTCGCGCTTCGGGTTGCGCGGCGTGCCGATCCTCGGAGGGACGAGCTCAGCCGGCGCCGGGGACGAGGTGGAGCTCGCCCCAGCCGCCTTCCTCGTCGCCGTCTTCGGCACTGGTCGCCTCCCGCAGCTTCTCCATCGTCACGCGCAGGGCGTTGACGAACGGGGCGATCGAGGCCGTGCCCGACTGCGTGCGCGGCGGGTCGTCGATGTTGGACGCGAGCTCGAGCGCGGCGGCCGCGAGGACCTCGGCGTACGGGTCCAGCTCGCCGAGCGAGTCGATCCAGTCGGACGTCTTCGCGTGCACCGAGGTCATGCCCACCGCCCCCTCGAGGCCACTCCGGCGGCCGTTCAGAGAGAGAGCGGAAGCGGCCGGGGTCTTCCGTCGGTCGGGGGGCTCACAGAATCTGGACCCCCCTCGGGGTCAGGGCCAGTCGTACCCGGTCCCTCGTCGCGCGTTGCCTGCCTTCGCACCCGCGCTGTAGTTGCACGTACTCGCTTCTGGTGCGAGCGGCGCGCTGCTGTCCCCGTCGACCGTGTGGCCGGCCGTCCAGGTGGCGGGCTTGCCGTCTCGGTGGGGCGGGTGTTGGGCGAGGGTGTGACCGCAGCGCCAGCACGTCGTCGTCGGGTCGGTGTTCGCCTGGTCGCGCACGCGTCGTGCTCGGACGTGGTAGTCGCCGCGGTGGTGGGCGCCCTTGGTCTTCGCCACGACTCCCGCCTCCCGCGTTGTCCTGCGTGCCCGGCCCGCCGCCGCCGCGCGTCTCGTGCACTCCGGGAAGGCTGCTCGAGGCGGCACCGCATGTCGGAGGTGAGGGGTCGTGGGGCTGACGGCGGGCCGGGCATGCAGAACGCCCCCGGAGGAGAGGGGTCTCCCGGGGGCGCTTCTGGATCCGGGCACGCCGGATCGACGAGCCCACTATGAGGCCGCTTGTGCCGTCCCGTCAAGTGCGGCGCGGGAGCGGGTGACCTTCCAGTCGGTGTAGGCGTCGCGGAAGGGGAGGCACTCGGTGCACTCGACGAGCTCGGTGTGGGCGTCGAGGGTCCAGTGGCGGGGCTTGGTGACGTCGTGTTCGGTGCACCACTGGACGTGCTGGCCGAGCATGTCGAGGCTGCCGTGGTCGGGGTCGCCGGTGCGGTCCCAGGTGTCGCCGCAGCTGGTGCAGACGGCGAGCTCGTCGTCGAGGCGGATGCGGAGGGTGTCGGACTCCCAGCAGGTGGGGCAGGGCGCGCCGTGAGGCCGTAGGGGTGGTGAGTCCCAGTGGGTGACGAGGCGGGCGGCGGCCCACCAGGAACGGACGCGGGGGTGGGTGCTGGCGCCGACCTGGCCGGAGATGGCGAGGAGGCGGTCCTCGAGGGGGAGAGTGGGGACGATGGTGCGGGTGCGGGGTTCCTGCTCGATGCCGAGGTCGACGGCGAGGGCGTGGGACTCGCGGTCGATGCGGCCGAGGGTGTCGAGCGCCTCGAGGTGCGCGGCTGGCTTCGACTTGGCGGTGCTGGCGGCGGCGTCACTGTCGGAGCGGCTGGAGGAGTCGCCGGCGGCGGCGCGGATCTGGGAGAGGAGCGAAGGGTGGTGCACGGTGTGGGTGGTGCGGCGGGGGCGCCACACGCCGTCGGCGTGCTTGGCGGGCTGGGTGACCTCCTCGTGGGTGGCGTAGGGCTGGACGAGCTCGCGGATGTGGTCGGCGGCCAGCATGGGTGGGCGGGTCATCGAGTCTGCTCCTGATGGTCGATGCGAAGGTGGTCGTCGAGGAGGACGCGGGCGACGGCTCGGAAGCGGCAGCCGGGGTGCGGGCAGTGGTAGCCGCCGGTGGGTTCAGACGTGGTCATCGGCTTCCTCTCGTCGGTCGTCAGTACGGGGGTGGGGCGCCGGCGATCTGGAACGGCTGGAAGCGAACCTCGGCGCGCCAGGCGGGGTGGGCCTCGGGTGGTGGGTCGCCGCAGCGGTGGGTGACGAGGACGCGCACGCGGTGGCTGTTGTTGCCGGCGATACGGGCGGCGGAGCGGTGGTAGAGCCCGTCGTCGGGGTGCTCGCTCCAGGTGGGCAGGCCGGCGACGACGGCGAGGAGCTCGCCGTAGGGGGTGGTGGGGGTGGGCCAGCACGCGATGGTGATGCCGAGGTCGGTGATGGCGGCGGTGACGGCGAGGCGGCACGCGCGGCAGGTGGCTGCCCGGGGCTTGCGTCCGATGCCGGCCTCGTCGAGGTGGCCGTCGGCGATGAGGTGGGCGGTGACGCGCTCGCGCTGGGTGGTGGTCATCGGTCGACGACCTCGCCGGTGGTGGCGTCGACGACCTGCCCGGTCTGGTGGTCGTAGAGGAGCTTCCCGCCGGCCATCGGGGTGCGCCTGGCTCCGACCCCGGTGGGGGCGGTCTCGGGTGCTGCACCGGGGTTGGGGGACCGGGGTACTTCGTACCCCCCGGTCAACCCCACCACCCCGGTTGGTTCTGCCGGGGTTGGCAACCCCGGTCCAACCCCGGTTGCAACCCCAGTAGTGGAAGGGGGTGGGAGGAGCTCGTTGAACGGGGTGTCGAGGGTGTGCAGCGACTTCTGGCCGTGCTTGGTGACGGTGACCCACCCCTCGTCGACGAGGGCCTTGAGGGCGGTCTTGAGGTGGCGCACGTCGCCGGTGACGGCGCCGAGAACCTCGTTGCGGCCGGCGCCGGGGTTGTCGGCCAGCCACCCGGCGATGCGGCCCATGTAGACGGTGGGGCGGAACGCCTTGGGCTCGTGGGTGTCGGCGTCGTAGGTGGTGGGTGCGGTGAGCTCGAGGGTGACGTCGGAGCCGTCGGTGTTGGACGTGATGGCGAGGTCGCCGAACCAGTGACCGGCCTTCCCGGGGGCGGAGGCGCCGCGGACGGTGCCGAGGCGGTCCTTGTCGACGTGGAGCCTGATCTTGCCGGCCTGGCCCTTCCCGAACGGGGTGACGGGCTCGGCGCGCAGGGTGCAGCCGGTGGTCATGGCGCGCTTGGCCTGGGCGCCGATGCCGCCGTTGGTGCCGTGCTCCTTGTCCTTGGGGGTGTGGTCGATGTAGACGACGGCGGGCCCGCGGGCGGCGATGGGCTTGAGGACGTGCTGCATGAACGTGGTGGCGTCCTTGTTGTCCTTGAGGTCGAGGCCCTGGAGGGTCATGGCGGCGTTGAACCCGTCGACGACGACGAGGGTGGGTGCCCAGGTGTCGAGGTGCTCGGAGAGGTCGAGGCCGGTCTCGGCGAGGGGGTGGAACGGCTCGTCGGGGTTGATGTAGGCGACGTGCTCGCGGACCTCGGTGCGGGTGAGGCCGATGGCGAGGAGGCGGGCGGTCATGCCGCGGTCGGAGTCCTCGAAGTCGATGACGGTGACGTGCTGGCCTTCGTCGACGGCCTGGCGGACGGCGTGGAGGGCGACCCAGGTCTTGCCGGACTCGGAGGGGCCGATGATGCCGTTGACGCGGCCGGGGTAGAACGCGTGGTGGCCGTCGTCGCGGGTGAGGTGGGCGGGCTGCTCGGGTGGGGTGTCGTCGTCGAGGGCGGCGTCGAGGTCGCGGGGCCACCAGGTGGTGTGGGTGTCCTCGGCGGGCTCGTCAGTCGTGGAGGTGGCCCCGGCCGTCGCATCGGGAGCACTCGCGTTCGCCGTCCCAGTCGTCGACGATGCCGGAGCCGGCGCAGACGTGGCAGGTGGCGAGACGGTGCTCGTCTTCGGGGCAGCTGGTGGTGGTGTCGTCCACTGGGTGGCGCTCCTGTCGATGAGTCCGGCGAACGGGTCGTCGCACGGGTCGATGTCGGGGGTGGTGGGATGGGCGCCGGCGGCGATGTCGACGGCGCCGGTGACCATGCGGTCCCACTCGGCCTCGGCGTCGCCGGGGCGGCGGTCGGCGCCCACGGCGGCGAGGAACGACCCGCGAGCCCGTTCGAGGGCGGCGGTGAGGCCGTGGTGTCCTTCGCCGGCGAGCCAGGCGAGGCGGTTGGTCAGGCGCAGGGCGGCGTCGTGGCGGCCGCCCTCGTGGGTGGTGACGAGGTCGGCCAGTCCTCGGGTCAGGGCGTCGTCGATGCGCCGGCACGGGTGGCCGGCGGGGCGCGCGCCGACCCACGCGACGATGTCGTCGCGGCCGAGCCCGGCGTGGGGCTGGTCCGCGGACAGCTCGCCGCCGGTGAAGTGCGCGACCCAGGCTTCGGGCAGGTCGGGCAGGTCGTCGGGGTGGGGGATGTCGTGGGCGGTGACGACGCCGTCGGGGGTGTACCAGCGGTAGGTGCCGCCCTTGGGGTGCAGCGAGGGCCACACGACGGCGTAGCGGTGGTCGTGGCGGATGGTGTCGATGCCGGGGCCGAGCCCGCCGGGCCAGCGCAGGCCCTCGGGGACGCGGTACAGGCGGATGCCGGAGGCGCCGTCGTCGCGGCTGGTGGTGCGCCACGTCGGGGGGAGGGCGCCGAGGGTCTGCTCGAGCTGGGCGAGGACCAGGGCGCCGGGCTTGCCGTCGTAGTGGTCGACGTCGACGCCGATGACGTGCGGGGGCAGGCGGAGGGCGATGTTGCCGTCGGGGCGCTCCTCGGTCCAGGCGTGGACGTCGGCGCCGGACGGGGTGGCGCCGCGGGCGCCGGTCCACCCGGTGGGGACGGGGGCTTTCTGGCCGGCGGGCAGGGGGAGGACGGCCCAGCCGTTGCGGTGGTAGGTGAAGGCGGCGGCCGCGAAGGGGCCGGGCGCCGGGGTGGTGGTCGTGTCGGTCACGCTCACGTCGTTCCTGTCGTCTGGGTCGTGCTCGAGAGGTCGGGGGCTGCGGTGACCCGGGCGCCGATGTCGGCGGCGAGCTGGCCGCACGAGTCGCACACGAGGAACACGGGCCCTCCGTCGCGGAAGTCGACGAGGAGGACACCCAGGGCGCCCCATCCGCACGACTCGCACCGGTCGATGGGTGGGTCTGGCTGCTCGCTCACGAGGTCACCCCCAGGGCCTGCGGCAGGGAGCGCACCCAGGCGACGAGGTCGCGGGCGCCCTCCTTGCGCAGGTCGAACCACGGTGCCCAGCGCCACGCGCCCTTGAACTTGCCGTCGACCCACACGGCCGCGGCCCGGGCGCTGGCCGGGGCGAGCTCCACGCGCACGATGACGGACTCGACGACGGCGGCCGGGGCGCCGTAGCGGTCGACGTCGGTGCCGCGGGCGTACCGGGCGGTGGCGGTCCATCCGGCCTCGTCGGCGGCCTTGAGGAGACGTCGGGCACCGGTGGGGACCTCCTGCGGGGTCGCCTCCCGGGCGGGCACCTGCGGCGCTGGGTGGGTGTTCACGTCCTGCTCCCTGCTCATGGTTGGGTGGTGGGTGCTCGCGGCGGCCGGTCGCTCGGCACAGTGGGGCCGGCCGCCGCGGCGCTCAGGAGGTCACCCGGCCCTCACCTCGGGGTGGCCGCCGACGCCGATGGGCGACGCGAGGTCGAGGTGCTGGCGGTCGCGGAGCGCCTGGCGTTCGGTGACGCCGGTGCGGCGCGCGATCTGGTGGTCGCTGGCGCCTTGGGCGACCAGCCGCCGGACGACCTCGAGCCGGTCGGCGCGGGACAGCACCTCGGGCAGGTCTCCGCTGAGGACTCGAACGACCGCCGTCTCGTCGTGGGTCGGGACGACGTCGAGCTCGCCGCGCTCGTGGGCGCGGATGGTCTCTTCCCAGCACTGACCGCAGGCGACGGCGCCGACGATGGTGCGGCGGTCGCCGTGATCGCAGGTGATGGACGCGGCCAGGGGGTGGGAGCGGGTGAACCACGCCGAGCGACCGGCGTTGGTGCCGACGGTGCCGGTGCGCTTGGCCTTGACCTGCTTGGCCAGGGTGGTGGCGTCGCGGAGGGTGAGGGTGGAGTCCTCGACCATGTCCTGCGCCTCGCGGGGCAGCTCGAGGAGGAGGAGCCGGGCCTTGACGAGGGCGGCGCTGTAGCCGGTGGCGCGGGCGATGTCGACGGACACCATGCCCTCGTTGCGCAGCTGCCTGAACGCGCGGGCCTGCTCGAGCGGGGTGAGCTCCTTGTGCATGGCGGTGGCGAGCATGGTGGCGACGACGTCGCGCTTGCCGCGCCCGGTGGTGACGAGGCAGGGGAGGACGGGGACCTGCGCGAGGCGGGCCGCGGCGAGGCGACGGTGGCCGTCGGTGACGACGAGCCGGCCGCCGGTCTCGTTGACGATGAGGGGCTGGAGGATGCCCTGGACGCGGATGGACGCGGCGAGGTCCTCGACGTCGACGGTGGCGTCGTCGCGGACGTTGGCGGCGTTGGCGACGAGGTCGCCGATGGGGACGCCGCGGAGGGTGACGTTGCCGGCCATCAGGCGCTTCTCCTCTCAGCTGGGAGGTTGAGGAGGTAGTCCTCGACGAGGGCGCGGCTGGGGAAGCCGCGGGGCGGGCAGTCGCGGCCGGTGCGGTTGGCCCAGGAGCGGACGTCGGCGGCGGTGATGTCGTTGGCGGCCATGAGGTCGCGCAGCGCGCCGAGGGTGTCGTGCCCGGTGTGGGCGCCGGCGATGTTGGCGGCCGGGCGTGGGGTGGCTCCGACGAGCGCGATGCCCTTGTCGACGGCGCGGATGCCGATGGTGAGGCGCTCGGCGACCTGGTCGCGGGTGAGGCCGGTGAGGTAGAGCTCGCCGGCGGCGCGCAGGACGGAGTCGGGGTGGCGGTTGCCGCCGCCGGAGTTGCTGGCCCGGTCGTCACGGAGGGTGACGCCGGCGACGAGGAGGTTGCGGCGGACGGTGGCGTTGCCGCGGCCGAGCTGCTGGGCGATCGCGGGGATGCTGAGGCGCTTCTCGACGTAGAGGTCGACCATGCGGGCGACCTCGTCCGCGGGGATGGCGCGCTTGTGGTTGCGCCCGGGCTGACGCGGGGTGTGGCCGGCGGCCTTGACCGCGTGGAGTATGGATGCGCTGGAGACGCCGTACTTGGCCGCGACGTCGACGCTGGAGCCGCCGGCGAGGTAGTCGGCGACGGCGGCGGCGTGGTCGAACTTGGGGAGCCGGGAGACGTTGCCGTGGATGCCTCGTGCGCGCAGGGCGCGACCGATGGTCTCGCGCGGTGCGGCCATCCGGGCGGCGACCTCGTTGACGGTGAGGCCTTCGCCGCGCAGGGCGACGGCCTGGTCGATCTGCTCGGCGGTCAGTGCGTGGGAGCGGCGGGTGGTGTCGATGACGATGCCGGCCTCGCGCAGGATCATGCGCACGGTGCGGACGTTGCGGCCGCCCTCCTCGACGATGGCGGCGATGGTGGAGCCGGCCCGGTAGGCGTCGGCGATGGCCTCGCGCTCGGCTGGTGGGACGCGGCGCGGGTCGACGGTGCGGGTGCGCTCGGCGGCAGCCTTCTTGGTGCGGGGTGCGGACCCGGTGCCGGCAGCGCGGTACCCGGCGCGCTCGAGCTGCTGGGGGGTGAACTCGATGATGGGCTTGCCGCGGAAGGGGCTGCGGGCGAGGGGGTCCGGGCGGGGCCTGCGCTCGAGGACGTGGACGCCGCTGCCGCGGGTGGGGAGGGGGACGCCGCGGGTGTCGGGGATGGCGGCGCCGGTCCGGCCGTGGTTCTGCATCAGGCAACTTCCTTCGTGGTCCAGGCGACAGCGTCCATCGCGGCGAGGTGCCCCTTGGGAAGGTCGTCGACGGGGGCGCCGAGGTGGCGGGCGCCCATGGCGGCGAGGACGAGGGCGTCGGCCTCGTCGTTGGACTTGACGTCGACGTGCGGGTACCGGCGGGCGACGGCGAGGAGGACGGCGTCCTTACTGGCGTTGCCCTTGCCGGTGGCGTAGCGCTTGAGGGTCGAGGGCGGGACCTCGACGACGCGGACGCCGTCCTGGTCGAGCCGGTTGACGGTGAGCCACCAGAGGCCGGCGCGTTCGAAGGTGCCGGACTGGGCTCGCTGGCCGAGGCTGGGGCCCTCGATGACGACGAGGTCGATGCGGTCGAGGCAGGTGACCTGGCTGGTGATGGCGTCGAGCCGGGTGAGTCGGCCGGTGATGGTGTCGGGTCCGGGCTTGGTGCCGTGGGTCCAGGTGTCGACGACGAGCCGGTCGTCGGTGTCGATGAGGGCGAGGCCGGTGGCCGCGAGGGAGAGGTCGAGGCCGAGAACGCGGGTCATGGCTGTCCTTCGGGGAGGGGCGCCGCCGCCCCGCGGAGGGGTGGGGGCGGCGGCGCCGGGTGGGTGGGGTCAGCCGGCCTGCTGCTGCGGGGCCTGCTGGGAGGCCTGCCACGCCTGGAACGCGGCGAGCTGCGGGTCGATGGGCGCGGCCGCGGCGGCCTGCGCCGGGGCCTGCTGGACCGGCGGGGCGACGGGCTGCTGCGCCGGGGCCGAGGCGGCCTGCGGCGGGGCGTACCCCTGCGGGGCGGCCGGTGGCTGGTAGGCCGGGGCCTGCTGCTGGTACGACTGCTGCAGGGCCTGCTGGGGCTGCTGCTCGCCCATGAGGGCGGCGTTGCCGGCAGGCACGTACTGGACGGACCAGTACTTGCGCGACCGCTTGTCGTTGGGGTCCTCGCGGTGCGTGAACGTGACCGTGAGCTGGCCGCCGACCTCGAGGCCGGCCGAGCCGGCGTTGCGGATGCCCTCGCGGACAGCCTCCTTGAGGTACCGGCCCTCGATGTAGAACGTGCGACGGCCGTCGTCGCCCTCGATGGTGGCGTCGCGCTCGTTGGTCTGGACCACGACGTGGATGCCCATGATGGGGTCGCCGGAGGGGAAGAACTTGGGCGAGCCGCCGCCCGGGTTGTTCGGGTCGTAGTCGCGCTCCTGCTTCGCCTGGGGCGGCTCGGCGATGGTGCCGGTGCGGGTCGTGCCGGGGTCGGCGAAGGACCAGCCCTTGGGGCCGCCGCCGCCCATGAGGACGGCGTTGGCGTCGTACGTCTGCTGCGTCATCTGCTGCATCTCCTACGTCGGGCCGTCAGGCGACGGCCGTGGACCCGGCGCCCGGGCGGGTGCCGGAGGTCTGGGGGGCGATGAGCCCGTCGAGCTGGTCGCGCTTCGGTCGCGCGTCGAACCGCTCGCACGAGAACTCGCGCCCGGTGTGGGGGCCGGCCCCGGCGAGCACGACGTCGACGCCGTAGTCGTCGATCCACGAGGCGAACCGGTTGGCCCGCTCGAGGGCCTCGACGGCGAGCCGCTCGTCGTACGGGGTCTGCCAGAGGGCGCCGTCGGTGATACGGAACCCGTTGCGAGGCAGGAACCACACGGCGACGGAGCGCACGTCGTACCCGGCCAGGGCCCAGCCGCGGCCGTAGAGGTTGGCCTGGCGGGCGTACGTCAACCCGGGGTGGCCCTTGGCGGCCTTGACCTTCTTGAGGGTGGTGGTGCCGGTGAGCTTGTAGTCGACGACGGTGCCGGTGTGGATGTCGAGGACGTCGCTGGAGCCGGTGATGTCGACGCCGCGGAGCTGGCCGACGGCGACGCGGCCCTCGGGCAGCCACCGGTCGGTGCCGGTGCGGGCCATGTGGGAGAGGAGGACGCCCTCGGCCCACTCGTGGACGGCGCGGCCGATGGTGGGCAGCCACGGCGCGCCCTCGTCCTCGGCGCTGCCGGCGAGCATGTGGATGAGGCACCGGTCGCAGTCGACACCGAGCTCGGAGGGGCCGAGGGCGGTCTGGAGGGTGCGCTCGTCGTTGGCGATGGCGTGCTCGAGGATCGCCTGGAGGTCGGGGATGCACCGCTCGGGGGGCAGCACGACGCGGGACGCGGGGGCGGTGACGGTCACCGCTTCACGCTCACGCGGGGCGTGCCGGGCGTCTTGAACCCGTCGAGGACGGAGGGCGACAGGTGCGCCTTGGCCTTGGCGAGGTCGATGGCGAGGCCGTAGAGGTACGGGTGCTCGGTCACCGGGTAGGCCGCGGCCAGGGCGTCCCTGTCGAGGGACTGCGGGACCGAGACAACGATGGCGCCGTACGTGCCGTCCTCGTCGTTGACGAGCGCGCGGGCCTCGAGGGTGAGCTCCTTCTCCCGGGCCTCGAGGACCTTCTTCTGGGCGCGGATCTCCTCGAGCTCGTCGGCGACGGGCTTGAGCTGGAGGTCGACGGGGACGCCGGCGGCGGCGTGCTGGGTGTCGGTCATCAGGAGGCCTGCCTCTGGTCGGGGTCGTGGCTGGACTGGACGTCCCAGGCGGACAGCTCGGGCTCGCCGTCGGGGGTGTGCGCGAGGTCCCAGAGCGCGGCGCCGCCGAGCCACAGGACGGGGATGGCGAGGGCGGCGATGACGACCCAGATGGGAGCCAGGTAGATGAAGGCGCCGCCGACGAACAGGCCGAGGGCGGTGGCGACGGTCGAGACGCGCACGGCGCCCCGCTCGCCGCCGGTGAGGCGGTAGGGCGGGCCGACGAGGACCGACGGCGTCCAGGCGTTGTGGTGGCGCCCGGAGCGCAGGCGCTCGTCGGTGGTGCTGTCCTGGTCGTCGCGGCAGCCGGGGCACAGGTGGTCGTCGGGGTCGTCGACGGGGCCGCGGCACAGGAGGCACGCGGGGGCGGTGCTGACGGTCATGCCGCACCGCCGATCCGGCGGGCGAGGCGCTCGTTGTCCGCGGCGCAGTGGCCGTCGATGAGGGCGATGGCGGAGCAGCCGTCGGTGGCGCACTCCGTCTCGGCGTCGCCCAGGGCCCGGCCCAGCTCGTCGTGCAGCTGCTGTGCGGCCTCGTGGGTGAGGTCGATCTGGAAGGCGTTGCCGGAGCGGGCGATCCCGAGGACGACGCTCGTGGCGCCGCCGTCCTCGACACTGGCTGGCTCGTGGGCGACGGACTGGAGCATGAAGGTGCGCTTCGCGGCGAAGAGGCTGCCGGCGAGACGGCGGAGCATGCTGCGGGCGATGGCGCCGGCCTCGAGGTCGAGGGTGACGACGGCGATGTCGCGGTCGCGGCCGACGGCCGTGAGGATGACTGCCGGTGGCACGGAGTGCGCGGTGCTGGCGGTGGCGGATCCCATCTGGGAGACTTCCTTTCGAGTGAGTGGCCCTCGTCCTGCTTCGCGGTAGGTGGCGGGGGCCGCTTGCTGTTCTGGCTGAGGTGTCCCGGGGGCGGTGGGGGGGAGACCGCCCCCGGGACGTCCCGGTCGGTGAGGCTGGGGGCAGGGGGGATGCCGAGCCGCGCGACCGTCCGGGGGCTCTAGGGGGAGCGGCGCTCGGGCGCGCCCTGGCTGATCCACCGCGCGAGTTCGTCGCGCTCGATGACGGGCTTGGAGAGCGTCCGGCCGGCGACCTGCGGGTAGCGGACTTCGAGGTCGCCGGCGCGGACCGCGCGCTGGATGACGTCGACACTCAGGCCTGTGGCGGCGGAGGCGGTCTCGTAGCTGTAGGAGACGGGCTCGATGGCGACGGCGGTCATGCGACCACGCCCTCGAGGCCTCGGGGCCTGGGCTGGTAGTCGGTGACGATGTCAGCGGGGGCCAGCCCGTAGGCGACGGCGAGCGCTTCGAGCATGTCCACCGAGGCGCCCCGGAGGCCGGACTCGATGGCGGAGAGCGTTCCGCGCGAGACGGTGGCGCCCGCCTTGAGGACCTTCCGGCGGTGGAGCTCCTCGGTGACCGAGAGCGCGACCTGCTCGAGCGTGAGTCCTGAGACGGTGCGAAGGGCCCGGAGGGACACGTGCGGGGGGCTCTTCAGCGTCCGCGGCTGGGGGTAAGTCCTGGGCATGAGCCCAGCATGCAGCAAACATGGCACGAGAAGCAAGCAAGGACGTGGCAAACTTTGGACCTGCAGAAACACACTGATGTCACTTGCTGGCTAGCGAAATCACACCCTGGGCGTTTGCCGAGCCGGAGTTATGTTTGCCGAACATTTTTGGGATGGTTGCCGCATGACATCGCAGAGCCAGGACTTCGCCAAAGCCGTGCTGGCCGGCTTCGTCGCCGCTGGGCTCCACACCGACGCCGAGATCGTCGCCGCGGGCGGGCCTTCCACGACGACGCTCACGCTGCTGCGCAAGGTGGCGCGAGGCGAGGAGAGCATGTCCAAGCCGCGCAACCCGACCTGGCGGAACATCGACACTGCCGCCCGCTGGCCAGCCGGCTACGCCCGCGCGCTGTGGGAGGGCGTCGAGCCGCCCGAGACAGGGCATGGCCACCTCGGCTTCGCGCTACATGGCGTGGACAGCGGCGGAGCAGTGCTGGCGTTCCACGAGTGGTCCCGCCCCTTCTTCGAGCTGCCCGTCGGCGACCCAGCGTCCGAGCTCGACTGGGACAACCCGCCCAAGGAGGTGCTGGCCCTCTTCACCGACGAGCAAATCGCCGAGGAGCTCGTGTACCGGCTCCGCATGTTCCGAGGGCTCACCGACAAGTTCTTCGACGACCTACAGGACGTCAACAGCGATGACAGTCTCCCCACCAAGCAGGCCGGGGGGAGCCCGGCCCGAGACGTCCTCAGCCTCGCGGCCAAGCGCGGCCGGCGCGAAAAGGCGTACGACGACCAGTCCTGACGCGGGGTGTCGGTGACCGCACGTAGGTTCCGGTCGCATGCACCCCCACCCGTGGCGGGCGCTACGGGGGTTCGCGAGAGTGCGCCTCGTGTGGCGCTCGGACCTTCCCGACGACGTCATCAGCGCAACCGACGGAGAGCGCATCTACATGCGCCACGACCTCTCGCAGGTCGAGCGCCGGTGCGCCCTGGCGCACGAGCTCGCGCACGTCCGGCGCGGTGAGGGGACCTGCCAGCCGGAGGAGGTGGAGCGCGTCGTCGACAACGAGGCGGCCCGCTTCCTCCTACCTGACATCCACACCGTGGCTGACGCCCTGGTCTGGGCCGGCGGGCACATCGGGGAGGCCGCGGACTCCCTGTGGGTCACGCGCTGGCTGCTGAGGGCGCGGCTGGACCGCCGGCACCTGCATCCCGCCGAGGTGGCGATCCTGCGGGAGCGGACCGCCGCCGCCGACCCGACGCCCTGACGCGCGAGGCCTACCTGAGGGCGCCGAGCTGGAGGCGCGCGGCGACGTCCTCGAGCGCGGTGCGCACCCGGCCGCGGTCGGTGTGCAGGTACGCCTTCGTCGACAGGATGGTGGCGTGGCCCATGATCGCAGTGATGGTCTGGTCGTCGACGCGGGCCTCGCGTAGCAGGGTCGCGGTGGTGTGCCGGGCTTCGTACAGCGTGAAGCGCCGGCCCTGCTCGCCGTCGACGCTCGCGACTCGTGCCGCGTCCTGCAGCCGTACCCATGCGGCGCGGTCGTCGCCGTCGTCGCGTGGTCGCCCGTCGGGCCTTGGCCAGACCAGCCCGAGCGGCGAGGCCGGGCACTGCTCGCGCCACGCGATGAGCGCGTCCCGCATCCACGGCACGAGCGGGATGATGCGCTGGCCGCTCGCGGTCTTCGGCCGGACGAGGTGCAGGGCGCCGTAGACCTGGCGCGCGTTGTACCCGCGGGGGACGCGGAAGCCGCTGGTCCGGTCCCGGGCCACGCGGTAGGGGAGCGGCTTGAGCTGCCACGAGACGTCGATGACGCCCTCGTCCAGGTCGACGAGGTCCCACGTGAGGCCGAGGCACTCGGCTGGTCGCATGCCCTGCAGCAGGGCGGCGACCCAGCGGGAAGCATCCGGGAGTGTGGCAGCCTGCTCGAGGAGCGCGAGGGCGTCAGGCAGTGGGATGGCGTCTCTGTCGCTCTCGCCGGGCGCCGCGGTCTGCACGAGCAGCACGGCCTGCGGCACGGGGTGTCCCTCGATGACGGCGTCCTTGAGCATCTTCGTCAGGACGGCGAGGCACCGAGAGATGGTCGACGACGCGCGCCCCGCCACCTCCATGGCCCGCTCGACGGCGCGGACGTCGGCCGGCCGCAATGCCTCGAGCCGACGGTGCCCGATCGTCGGGACGATCCAGGTGGCCACCTGCGAGGCGTTCGCCTGCCACGTCGTCGGTCGCAGGGAGCGGGCGGTGATCTCGAGCCACTGCTCGGCCCAGGTCTTCACGGTGGGCTTGCCGCCGACGGTCGGGGCCTGCTGCTGCTCGGCCTCGCGCATCGCCTCGCGCAGCTTGCGCTGGACGGCCATCTTGGTCGGCCCGACGCGCGTCTTGCGCCGGCGGGTGCCGCGGGCGGTCCAGCCGGTCTCGATGGTGCCGACCCACCGCTTGCGCTTCTCGTCGTACCAGACTGATCCGGTGCCGTAGGCGCGCCGGGTGCTCGTCACGTGCTCTCCCTCGTCGTCACGCGGTCAGGGTAGGCCATCGGGTCGGCCATTGATAGCAGCCGACAGCGGCCGATGACGCTGCATTTCCGCAGGTCAGAGGCCATATGCATGCCCAGAGTCTATCGTGATCCATACACTCGTAATGAATAGGTCATCGGTTCGATTCCGATAGGCGGCTCCACCCGAAGGCCCCCTCGACCCCGCGTCGAGGGGGCCTTCGCGCATCTTTCTCTTCACTGATTGCGAGTTCCGCCGCCCGACACCCCGTGCGCAGGCGTGTCGACCGGCCGAACTCGCAAGAAGTCGGGTGGCGCGGGGCAGGGGTTGTCGAACGTCGGCGGACGGCGGGTCACGGGCGCGGCGCCGGGCATAGCGTGGCGAGATGACCAGACCCGTGCCGCTGCCCACCGCCCCCGGCCAGGAGTCGGTGTGGGACTACCCGCGTCCGCCCGCGGTCGAGCCGAGCGACGAGTCGGTCGAGGTCTGGTTCGGCGGGGTCCTCGTCGCCCGCTCCACCCGCAGCCTGCGGGTCCTCGAGACGAGCCACCCCCCGACCTACTACCTGCCGCGCGAGGACTTCACCGAGGGCGCCCTGCGGCGGGCGCACGGCTCGTCGTACTGCGAGTGGAAGGGCGAGGCCGTCTACTTCGACGTGCTCGGCCGGCGCGAGGTGGCGGAGTCGGCCGCGTGGACCTACCCGCACCCCAACCCCGGCTTCACGGCCCTCGTCGACCACGTCGCCGTCATGCCCGCGGCGATGGACCGCTGCGTCGTGGCGGGCGAGGTCGTCACCCCCCAGGAGGGCGGCTTCTACGGGGGATGGGTGACCAGCCGCGTCGTCGGGCCGTTCAAGGGCGGACCCGGCACCTGGGGATGGTGAGCCCGGACCGCCGCCACCCCGGGAGACGACGGACCCCCGGTCGCACCACGTCGGTGCGCCCGGGGGTCTGTCGCCGTCGTGCCCGGGACGTCCGGGCGGCGCGGGGAGTCAGTCGTCGCTGAGCGGCTTGTCCTTCGTGGCCAGCTCGGCGCGGGCCCGCTCGGAGGCGGCGGCCAGCTCGTCGCTCGTGTGGGCGGAGGTCGACGCGTTCGCGGGGACCTCGGCGTGCGGGGGCATCCGCCAGCGGGCGGTGCTCAGGCCGGCCGCGCGGGCCCGCTCGATGGCGTCGGTGATGCAGGCCTCGGCCTCCACGCGCCCCGCCCAGTGCGCGCCCTCGACCGACTTGCCGGGCTCGAGGTCCTTGTAGGTCTCGAAGAAGTGCTGGATCTCGAGGCGGTCGAACTCGGTGACGTGCTCGAGCTCGCTGATGTGCGCCTTGCGCGGGTCGCCCGCCGGGATGCAGAGGATCTTGTCGTCGCCACCGGCCTCGTCGCGCATGTGGAACATGCCGATGGGCCGGGCGCGCACGACGCAGCCCGGGAAGGTCGGCTCGTCGAGGAGCACGAGCGCGTCCAGCGGGTCGCCGTCCTCGCCGAGCGAGTCCTCGATGTACCCGTAGTCCGACGGGTACGACATCGCGGTGAACAGCATGCGGTCCAGCCGGATGCGGCCCGACTCGTGGTCGACCTCGTACTTGTTGCGGTGACCCTTGGGGATCTCGATGGTGACGTCGAACTCCACGGTGGAAAGACTCCCTCTGCTGCGTGACCTAGGCTCGTCCGACAGTCTGGCGCATGGAGGGCCCAGGGGACGAAGGGAGGCCGGGTGAGACGTGTCATGCTCGCCGGCGCGAGCGCCCTGGTCCTCCTCGTGGGCGCCGGCTACGTGACCGCCGACGTGTACGACGTCGTCCCCGGCGTGCTCACCCTCGACCGCCCGGTGGCGCTCGCCCCGGCACCGGGAGCCGACGCGGACGAGGGCGAGGTCCCCTCGCTGCTGCCCACCGCCGCGCCCTCCCTCGCGGCGACCGCCGGGACGAGTGCGCCGGTCCCCTCGGCCGCCGGCCTGGCCGCGGCGGTCGCGGCGGCCGACGACGACCCCGCGCTGCGGAAGGGCCTCGGCGTGAGCATCCGCGACGGCGTGACGGGGGAGGAGCTGTGGTCGCGCGCGGGCGGCACCCCGCGCCCGCCGGCCTCCACCGCCAAGCTGCTCGCCGCCTACGCCGTCGCCGACACCCTCGACCTCGACGAGCGGGTCCCGACGAGCGTCGTGGCCGCCCCCGGCTCGCGCGACCTCGTCCTCGTCGTCCGCGGCGACATGCTGCTCGCGCCCGGCCGCGGCGACGCCGACGCGGTCGCCGGGCGCGCGGGCCTGACCGACCTCGCCCGCCGGGTCGCCCGCACGCTGGTGGCCGACGGACGCACCACCGTCACCCTGCGCCTGGACACCTCGTTCGCGCCCGGCCCCCGGGTGCCGCCGACGTGGAACCCCAACGACGTCCGCGACGGCTTCGCCGGGCCGGTCGTCATGACCGGCCTGACGACGACCCGCGCGACCCCGGCCCGCCCGGCGCCCACCCGGCCCGAGGACGTCGTCGCCCGCACCCTCGTCCAGCGGCTGCGCGCCGAGGGGGTCACGGCCCGTCTGCGCCCGACCTCGACGTGGTCGCGGCCCGCCCCGGCCGACGCGGTCGCCCTCGGCACGGTCGAGTCCGCCACCTACGGCGAGCTGCTCGGGCTCGCGCTCGCCGAGAGCGACAACTCCCTCGCCGAGAGCCTCGTCCGGCAGGCCGCCGCGACGCTCGGCCGGCCGACCGAGGAGGCCGACGCCAACGCCGACCTCATCACCGCGCGCCTCGAGGCCGCCGACGTCCCCACCGCCGGGATGCGCCTCGAGGACGCGAGCGGCCTCAGCCCCGGGCAGGCCGTGGCGCCCGCGACGCTCTCGGCCGTCCTCGGGCTCGCGGTGCGCGGTGAGCCCGAGCAGCTGCGCGGGGTCGTCGCCGGGCTGCCGGTCTCCGGGCTGTCCGGCACGCTCCGGCACCGCTTCTCGGCGGACGCGACGCGCGACGTGCTGGGCGTGCCGCGCGCCAAGACCGGCACCCTGCGGGCCGGCTCGTCGCTGGCCGGGACGACCGTCGACGCCGACGGCCGACCGCTGACCTTCGTCGTGCAGGTCGACGGCTTCCCCCGGACCTACGACGGCACGCTGCGCGCCCGCGCCGCGATGGACCGCGTCGTCGCCGCCGTGACCCGGTGCGGCTGCAGCGGCACGACCGGCTGACGCGGATGAGAGGCTGAGCCCGTGGGATACGTCGACTGGGAGTTCGCGAAGAGCACCGGCCGCACGCTCGTGCCGGCCGGTCCCGTGGTGTCACCGGCGCAGGCCAGGGCCGAGGTCGAGGCCATCCGCGCCGCGGCGCGGGCGGCCCGGCAGCCGGTCGCCGAGACCGCGCGGATGCACACGCCCGCCGACGCGCCGGACGCGCTCGTCGTCGACCGGGCGACGTGGATCACCGTCAACGCCGACTCGATGTCGGCCCTGCTCGACCCCGCGGTCGACGCGATCGTCGGCAAGCGCGGCGTGACCCCGGGCGCGACCGCGCAGGCCATCGGCGGCAAGGTGACCGGCGCCGAGGCCGGGGCCCTCCTCGCGTTCATGGCGAGCAAGGTGCTCGGCCAGTACGACATCGCCCCCGGGGGCACCCCGGCGCTGCTGCTCGTGGCGCCCAACCTCGTCGCCACGGCGCGCGAGCTCGGGGTCGACGCCGCCGACTTCCGCGCCTGGGTCTGCATGCACGAGGAGACCCACCGCGTGCAGTTCACGGCGAACCCGTGGCTGCGCGACCACCTCGTCACGCAGGCCCGCCGCCTCGCGGTCGACCTCGCGCCCGACTCCGAGCGCATCCAGGAGATCGTCTCGCGCGTCACCGAGCGGCTGCCCGAGGTCTTCTCCGAGGGCGGCACGGGCATCACGGAGCTCTTCGCGACCCCCGAGCAGCGCGAGCAGCTGGCCCGCGTCACCGCCGTCATGTCCCTCCTCGAGGGGCACGCCGACGTCGTCATGGACGACGTGGGCCCGGCGCACATCCCGACCGTCGCCGACATCCGCTCGCGCTTCACGGACCGCCGGCGCGGCTCTGGCGCGCCGGACCGCCTGCTGCGCCGCCTGCTCGGCCTCGAGGCCAAGATGCGCCAGTACCGCGACGGCGCCGCGTTCGTCCGCGGGGTGCAGGAGCAGGTGGGCGTCGACGGCTTCAACGCCGTGTGGACCTCGCCCGAGACCCTGCCGCTGCCGCAGGAGATCGCCGACCCCGCCGCCTGGGTCCGCCGCGTCCACGCCTGACGCGGCGCGCCCCGCCTGCGGCACACTGCCCGGATGACGGGACGCGCGTGGGGCCGCCCGCACCCGGCCGTCGCCGCCGTGCGCTCGGCGGTGCGCGCCGTGCTCGCGGGGTGCGACCCCGGTGACCTCGTCCTCGTGGCGTGCAGCGGCGGCGCCGACTCGACGGCGCTCGCGGACGCCGCCCGGTACGAGGGGGAGCGCGCCGGCCTGCGGGTCGGGGCGGTCGTCGTCGACCACGGCCTCCGGGATGGCTCGCGCGAGGTCGCCGAGGAGACCGGTGCGCGCCTGCGCTCGCTCGGGCTCGACCCCGTGTCCGTCGCCTCGACGTGGGTGCCGGCCGGCGGCCCGGACGGGCTCGAGTCGATGGCCCGGCAGGCCCGCTACCGCGTCCTCGACGATGCCGTGCGCCACCACGGGGCGCGCCTGGTCCTCCTCGGCCACACCCGCGACGACCAGGCCGAGCAGGTGCTCCTCGGCCTGGCCCGGGGCTCCGGCGCGCGCAGCCTCGCCGGGATGCCCGCCGCCCGCGGCCCCTACCGCCGGCCGCTGCTCGGCCTCACCCGGGAGCAGACCCGCGCCGCCTGCACGGCCGAGGGCCTCGCGTGGTGGGAGGACCCGATGAACGAGGACCCGGCCTTCGCGCGGGTGCGCGCCCGCCGCGCCCTGTGCGACCTCGAGGCCGACCTCGGCCCCGGGCTCGGCGCGGCGCTGGCCCGCAGCGCCGACCTCCTGCGCGAGGACGCCGACCACCTCGACGCCCTCGCCGACGAGGCGGTCGCGACCCTCGGGCCGGGCCCGTGGGCGGCCGACGCGCTCGTGACCCTGCCGCGCGCCGTCCGCACGCGGGTCTGGCGGCGGCTCCTCGTCGCCGCCGGCGCCCCGGCCGGGCAGGTCTCGTCCCGCCACGTCGAGGCCTGCGACCGGCTGCTGACCCACTGGCGCGGACAGGGCGCCGTGCACGTCCCGGGCGACCTGCGGGTGCAGCGGGGCGGCGGCCGGGTGTCCATCGGTCCCCCCGCTCGGGTTGAATAGGGCGCGACCCACCCATCCCCTTCACCAGGAGCCGACGTGGACGCTGCCCACATGGGAGCCGACCTCGAACGAGTCCTCATCACCGAGGACGAGATCCACGCCAAGCTCGAGGAGCTGGCCGGTCTCATCGCCGACGAGTACGCGGGCAAGGACCTCCTCCTCGTCGGGGTCCTCAAGGGCGCCGTCATGGTGATGGCCGACCTCATGCGCGCGTTGCCGATGACCGCGCCGGTCGACTGGATGGCCGTCTCGTCCTACGGCTCGGGGACCAAGAGCAGCGGTGTCGTCCGCATCCTCAAGGACCTCGACACCGACATCAGCGGCCGCCACGTGCTCATCGTCGAGGACATCGTCGACTCCGGCCTCACGCTGTCGTGGATCAAGTCCAACCTCGAGTCGCGCAGCCCCGCCTCGGTCGAGATATGCACCCTCCTGCGCAAGCCCGAGGCCGCCAAGGTCGAGGTCGACGTCAAGTGGGTCGGCTTCGACATCCCCAACGAGTTCGTCGTCGGCTACGGCCTCGACTACGCGGAGGCCTACCGCGGCCTGCGCGTCGTCGGCACGCTCGCCCCGCACGTCTACAGCTGACCCCCGCGCCCGCCGCCGACCCGTGACCGACCGGGTCCGGGTTCGACGGCGGAACACGAGCGCGGACGGGCTCGTTGCTAGCGTGTACCAGTCCCGGACGGACCGCCCGGGCCACTCTCGACGAGCACCAGGAGGGTGGGGCCCCGCGCCCCGCGACCAGATGGACTTCAAACGCATTCTCCGGGCCCCCGTGTTCTGGGTGCTCGCCGCGCTCGTGCTCCTCCTCCTCGTCTTCACGGTGGGCGGGAACGGCAGCTACACGACCATCACGACGGCCCAGGCCGAGAAGCTCATCACCGACAAGAAGGTCGAGTCGGCGGTCATGAGCACCGACAACGTGCTCACCCTCGACCTCAAGAGCGGCCAGACCTTCTCCGACCCGGAGAAGAAGATCTCCGGCGCCACGCAGGTGCGGGCCGAGTACGTCGACGCCCGCGCCGCGGACCTCGTCGCCGAGCTCAAGTCCAACCTCCCCGACGGCTACGACGACAAGGTCGAGGGCGACAGCGCCTTCTGGACCCTGTTCATCAGCTTCTTCCCCGTGCTCCTGCTCGTCGGTCTCTTCTGGTTCCTCATGACCCAGGCCCAGGGCGGCGGCTCGCGCGTCATGCAGTTCGGCAAGTCGCGCGCCAAGCTCGCGACGAAGGACACCCCCAAGGTCACCTTCGCCGACGTCGCGGGCGCCGACGAGGCCGTCGAGGAGCTCCACGAGATCGTCGAGTTCCTCCGCGAGCCGGCCAAGTTCCTCGCCGTCGGCGCGAAGATCCCCAAGGGCGTGCTGCTCTACGGCCAGCCCGGTACCGGCAAGACCCTCCTCGCGCGCGCCGTCGCCGGCGAGGCGGGCGTGCCGTTCTACTCGATCTCCGGCTCGGACTTCGTCGAGATGTTTGTCGGTGTCGGCGCCAGCCGCGTCCGTGACCTCTTCGAGCAGGCCAAGGCCAACGCCCCCGCCATCGTCTTCGTCGACGAGATCGACGCCGTCGGCCGCCACCGCGGCGCCGGGCTCGGCGGCGGTCACGACGAGCGCGAGCAGACGCTCAACCAGCTGCTCGTCGAGATGGACGGCTTCGACGTCAAGACCAACGTCATCCTCATCGCGGCGACCAACCGCCCCGACATCCTCGACCCGGCGCTGCTGCGCCCGGGCCGCTTCGACCGGCAGATCGCGGTCGAGAACCCCGACATGATCGGCCGTCACCGCATCCTCCAGGTGCACGCGGCGGGCAAGCCGATGGGTGCCAACGTCGACCTCCTCGCCGTCGCGCGGCGCACCCCCGGCATGACCGGTGCCGACCTCGCGAACGTCCTCAACGAGGCGGCGCTGCTCACCGCCCGAGGCGACAAGAAGCTCATCGACGACGAGGTCCTCGACGAGGCCATCGACCGCGTCATCGCCGGCCCGCAGAAGCGCACGCGCATCATGTCGGCCAAGGAGCGCAAGATCACGGCCTACCACGAGGGCGGCCACGCCCTCGTCGCGGCGGGGATGAACCACCTCGACCCGGTGACCAAGGTGACGATCCTGCCGCGCGGCCGGGCCCTCGGCTACACGATGGTCATGCCGGTCGACGACAAGTACTCGACGACCCGCAACGAGATCCTCGACCAGCTCGCTTACGCCCTCGGCGGCCGCGTCGCGGAGGAGATCATCTTCCACGACCCGACCACCGGCGCCGCGAACGACATCGAGAAGGCCACGGCGATGGCCCGCAAGATGGTCACCGAGTTCGGGATGAGCGAGCGCGTCGGCGCGATCAAGCTCGGCCAGAGCCAGGGCGAGCCGTTCCTCGGCCGCGACATGGGGCACCAGCGCGACTACTCCGAGCAGGTCGCCGCGGTCGTCGACGAGGAGGTGCGCAAGCTCATCGACGCCGCGCACGACGAGGCGTGGCACGTCGTCAACGACAACCGCCACATCCTCGACCGCCTCGTCCTCGAGCTCCTCGAGAAGGAGACGCTCAACGCGGCCGAGCTCGCGACGATCTTCGAGGACATCAACAAGCGCCCCCGGCGCCCGCTGTGGCTCTCGAGCGAGCACCGCACCCTCTCCGACATCCCGCCGGTCCTGACGCCGGCCGAGGAGGCCGCCCTCGCAGGGCGCGCCAACGGCTCCGGCGCCCCCCACGGCGCCGTCGTCACCCCGGGCGACCCGGCGACCGAGGCCGCCATCGACGCCCGGGCCCAGGACGGTGCCGGACCCTCGGAGCACCCCGCGTCCGAGACCGTCGAGGTGCCGGAGGGTGGGCGTGTCGAACCCTGACCAGGAGGTCGTCATGACGCAGGACACCAGCACGACGCGACCTCCGGTCGACGTCGCGCGCGCCGAGGCCGCGGTCCGGGAGTTCCTCTACGCCATCGGCGAGGACCCCGACCGCGACGGCCTCCTCGACACCCCGAAGCGGGTGGCCAAGGCCGCGCACGAGCTCTACGCCGGTCTGTGGCAGGACCCCGCCGAGGTGCTGTCGGCGACCTTCCCGATCGAGCACGAGGAGCTCGTGATCGTCCGGGACATCCCGATGTACTCGACGTGCGAGCACCACCTCCTGCCCTTCCACGGCGTCGCGCACATCGGGTACATCCCGGGCACCGACGGCCGCGTGACGGGCCTGTCGAAGCTCGGCCGGCTCGTCGAGGTCTACGCCCGGCGCCCGCAGGTGCAGGAGCAGATCACGACGCAGGTCGCCGACGCGCTCGTCGAGCACCTCGGGGTGCAGGGCGTCATCGTCGTCATCGAGGCGGAGCACCTGTGCATGTCGATGCGCGGCGTGCAGAAGCCGGGCTCGCGGACGATCACCTCCGCGGTGCGCGGGCAGCTGCGCGACGTGGCCACCCGGGCAGAGGCGATGTCGCTGCTGCTCGGCGGGAAGCGGTGACCGGGGCGGTGCCCCTCCCCACCGGCCGGCCCGGCCGGCCGCTGGTCCTCGGCGTCGTCAACGTCACGCCCGACTCCTTCAGCGACGGCGGCGAGTGGTTCCAGCCCGACGACGCCGTCGCGCACGGCCGGTTGCTGCGCGAGCAGGGCGCCGACGTCCTCGACGTCGGCGGTGAGTCCACCCGTCCGGGGGCCGAGCGGCCCTCCGAGGCCGAGGAGCTGCGCCGGGTGCTGCCCGTCGTCGAGGCGCTGGCCGCGGACGGCCCGGTGTCGGTCGACACGATGCGCGCCTCGGTCGCCGCCGCGGCGCTCGACGCCGGCGCCACGCTCGTCAACGACGTCTCGGGCGGCCTCGCCGACTCCGACATGCTGCCGCTGGTCGCGGAGCGCGGCGTCCCCTACGTCGCGATGCACTGGCGCGGCCACAGTGCGCAGATGCAGGACCGCGCCCGGTACGACGACGTCGTCGCCGACGTCGGTCGCGAGCTGCAGGGTCGCCTCGACGCCGCGCTGGCGGCGGGGGTCGACGCCTCGCGGCTCGTCCTCGACCCGGGGTTCGGGTTCGCGAAGCTCGCGGCCCACAACTGGGAGCTGCTGCGCCGCCTCGACGAGGTGCTCGCCCTCGGGCAGCCGGTGCTCGTCGGCACCTCGCGCAAGAGGTTCCTCGGCCTCGTCGGCCGCGAGGGTCGCGCGGAGCGGGCGCCGCTCGAGCGCGACGTCGCGACCGCGGTGACGACCGCGCACGCGGCCGCCCACGGCGCGTGGGGCGTTCGCGTTCATGACGTCGTCGCGGCCGTCGACGCCCTCGACATCGCGCTGGCCCTGCGCGGCCCCGGGGTCGACGCGTGATCCCCGCCGGCACCTCGCGCGACCGCGTCACCCTCAGCGGGGTGCGCGGGCGCGGGTTCCACGGCGTCTTCGAGCACGAGAAGCGCGAGGGCCAGGAGTTCGTCGTCGACGTCGAGATCGCCGTCGACCTGGCGCCGGCCGGTCGTACCGACGACCTCGGCGACACCGTCAACTACGGCGAGATCGGCGCCGCGACCCTGGCCCGCATCGAGGGCGAGCCGTTCGACCTCATCGAGCGGCTCGCCGAGGTCGTCGCACAGGACGCGTTGCGGCACACCGCCGTCGACGAGGTGGTCGTCACCGTGCACAAGCCGCAGGCGCCGGTCGGCGTGCCGTTCGGCGACGTCACCGTCCGGGTCGTGCGCCACCGGGAGCCGGTGCCGGTCGTCGTCGCGGTGGGGGCCAACCTGCCGCACGGCGCCAGCGCGCCCGCCGACACCGTGCGCTCGGCCCTCGAGGCGCTGGCCCACCACCCCGCCGTGCACGGGCTGCACGCCTCCGGCGTCGTCGGTACCGACCCGGTCGGCGGGCCCGAGCAGCCGCGCTACGCCAACGCCGTCGCGACGATGCGCACCGCGCTCTCGCCGGCGTCCTTCCTGCGCGAGCTGCACCGGCTCGAGGCCGCGTTCGACCGGGTGCGCGAGGTGCGGTGGGGCGCCCGCACCCTCGACCTCGACCTCGTCCAGTACGGCGACCCGGCCGACGGCACCGACGTGGTGTCCGACCGACCGCACCTGCAGCTCCCCCACCCGCGGGCGCACGAGCGCGGCTTCGTGCTCGCGCCCTGGCACGACGCCGACCCGTCGGCGGTGCTGCGGCACGACGGCGGCGTCGTCGCCGTGGCCGACCTGCTGACGGGTCTCGACACCTCCGACATCACGCCGCTGGACGAGGAGACCTCTTGAGCCGCAACGGCATCCGCCTCCAGGTGCTGGCCCTCGTCGCGCTCGTCACGGCAGTGGTCGGCTGGCTGGTGGCCTTCGTCGTCACCCGCGACGGCACGCTGCTGCAGCGTCCCCCGTGGGCGGCCGGCGTCCTGCTCGTCGTCATGGGTGGGCTCGTGCTCTGGCTGGCCCGCCCGGTCCGGCGCCACGTGCGCAGCGGCCACCGCACGTCGGTCGAGGCGCTGCGGGCGGCGCGGACCGTCGTCCTCGCCCAGGCGGCGGCGCTGACCGGGGCCGCGGCCGCCGGCTGGTACCTCGGGCAGCTCGCGAGCCTGCTCGGCGACCTCTCGCTCGTCGCCAACCGCGACCGACTGCTCGTCTTCGGCCTCATGCTGCTGGCCTCGGTGCTGCTCGTGGTCGCCGGGATGGTGGCGCAGGCGTGGTGCCGCATCGACCGCGACGACGACGAGGACCGGTCCGGCCAGGCCGACGAGCCCGCGCCCCGCCACTGACGCTGCGCCCCGCCCCGCCCCGCTCCCACCGCCGCACCGCTCCCGCCGCCGCCCCGCTCCGGCCGCCGCCCCCGTCCCGTGCAGCAATCGTCGAATGTGACGGTTCCTGCACACCGGCCCGAGGCCCCGTGCGAGGAGGTCAGGCGAGGTCGGCCCAGAGGACCCAGTTGCCCTCGTAGTGGCCGCGCGCGAGGGGCGTGCGGGGGTCGCACGTGATGAGCCGCAGGAGCGGCTCCGGGTTGCCCGCATCCCAGATGGTGTCGTCGGTCGGGGTCTGCTGCTTGGGCATCCCGGCGGAGCGGCGCACGACGAAGCGGACGACGTCGCCGGAGTCGTAGCGCACGCTGACCGTGTCCCCACGGCGGGCCTGGGGGAGGCGGCGGAAGACGTCGGGGCCGTTGCCCGGGGTGCCGACGTGCCCGGCGAGGATAGGGGTCGGGGTCCGGCCACCCGGCTGCGGGATCGTGCAGCACCTGCGCCCCGCCCCTGAGGCCGGCGCCCTCGCCCCGTGCGTCAATCGACGAAAGCGTCGATTCCTGCACACGGATGGCTGGGCTGACGGGTCTCGCGGGTGTGCAGGAACTGACGAATGTGTCGACTTTCGTACACCGGCGGACGACCCGCCACGCCGCGGCTCCCCCGGTGGCTACTTGTCGACGTCGCCGACGACGAAGAACATCGACCCGAGCACGGCGACCATGTCGGCGACGAGGCAGCCGGGCAGCACGTCGGTGAGCACCTGCACGTTGTTGAACGACGCCGAGCGCAGCTTGAGGCGCCACGGCGTCTTCTCGCCGCGTGAGACGAGGTGGTACCCATTGAGCCCCAACGGGTTCTCGGTCGCCGTGTACCGCTCGCCCTCCGGCACCTTGAGCACCTTGGGCAGGCGCTGGTTGACGGGCCCGGGCGGCAGGGTCCGCAGCCGGTCGAGGCAGGCGTCGGCGAGGTCGAGGCTGACGTGCACCTGCTCGAGCAGCACCTCGAGCCGGGCCAGGCAGTCGCCCTCGGTGCGGGTGACGACCCGGCCGGGGCCCCCGGGCGCGAAGAGCTCGGCGTAGGCGAGGTAGGGGTCGTCGCGGCGCAGGTCGAGGTCGACGCCGCTCGCGCGGGCGATGGGGCCCGAGACGCCGTACGCGTGGACGGTCGCGGGGTCGAGCACCCCGACGCCACGGGTGCGGGCGAGGAGGATCTCGTTGCCGACGAGCAGCGACTCCAGCTCGGGCAGGCGACGGCGCACGGCATCCACCGCGTCGGCGACCCGGCCGAGCCAGCCGGCCGGGACGTCCTCCTTGAGGCCGCCGACCCGGTTGAACATGTAGTGCATCCGGCCGCCGGAGGCCTCCTCCATGACGGCCTGCAGCTCCTCGCGCTCGCGGAACGCGTAGAAGACGGGCGTGATGGCGCCGAGTTCGAGCGGGTAGGAGCCGAGGAACATCAGGTGGTTGAGCACCCGGTTGAGCTCGGCGAGCAGCGTGCGCAGCCAGACCGCGCGCTCGGGCACCTCCATCCCGAGCATCGCCTCGACACCGAGCACGACCCCGAGCTCGTTGGAGAACGCGGACAGCCAGTCGTGGCGGTTCGCGAGGACGGTGATCTGCCGGTAGTCGCGGACCTCGAAGAGCTTCTCGGCCCCGCGGTGCATGTAGCCGACGACCGGCTCGGCGGCGACGATGCGCTCGCCGTCGAGGACGACCTTGAGCCGGAGCACCCCATGCGTCGCCGGGTGCTGCGGACCGATGTTGAGCACCATGTCGGCCGTCGCGAGCCCGCCGGCCCCGACCGCGACGTCGAGGGCACGTGGCGCGTGCTGCTCGGTGGGGGCGTCGGGGCTCACGCGGCCAGTCTGCCGCACGCCCGGCGGGGTCATCCGGCCCGCACGCGGGCGAGCACCCAGCGGAAGCCGCCGAGCCCGCTCGGGTCGGTCAGCGCGGTGAGCGCCGACGTGCCCGCCAGCGCCGCGAGGTAGGCGGCCGGGTCGGTGCGGGACAGGCCGTGGTCGGGCACCAGGGGGCGGCCGAGGAGCCGGTGCAGGGCCTCCCGCTGGGTCGTCAGTTCGTCGTGCCGGAGCGAGTCGACCGCGACGTGCGCGGTGACGTCGCACGAGCCGTCGGGCACCGGGGCGACGACGACGCCGTCGCGGTAGCCGACGAGGGTGCCGCCGTCCGGACGGTCCTCGCTGGTGTGGCCGTAGTCGACGGCGAGCACCGCCCCGCGCCGGACGCGAGCGAGCAGGTCGGCCCAGGCGCGGTCGCGCGCCAGCCCGACCTCGACGCGGTCGCCGGGGGCCGCGTCGTCCGTGGGCCAGTGGGACGCGCACCACGCGGCGTCGGCGGGGTCGAGCGGGCCGCCGAGGGACTCCTCGCCCGAGCGGGGGTCGACGAGCACCGCGCGCAGCCGGCCGGACTCGTCGACCTCGGCGACCGTGCAGGGCACGACGTCGAGCCACTCGTGCGCGACGACGAGGACCCCGTCCAGGTCCTGCAGCGCGTCGGGCAGCGCCGCGCCGCCGGACGAGGTCGTCCATTCGACGGCGGCGGGCAGGGAGGCGGGCCGGCCGACGACGTCGATGCCGGTGAGCCGCAGGTCCGGCCGGTGCGCGTCCAGCGCCCCGAGGAGCTCGCCGCGACCGGCGCCGAGGTCGACGACGTGGGTCGCTCCCTCGGCGTCCGCGAGGTGGGCCAGGGCCTGCGCGAGGACGGCGCCGGGCCCGCCGTGCGCCGAGGTCGTGAAGTGGCCGGCCGGTCCCTCGGGTCGCCGGTAGAAGCCGTCCGGGCCGTAGAGCGCGTCCTGCCACGCGTCACGCCACGGCACGGGGTCCACCCGCCGCACGCTACCGGTGCGCGACGGCGGTAGCGTGCGACGGGTGGACGGCCTCGAGCACCCTGCCCGCCTCACCGTCGGCGTCGTCGGCGCCGGCCGCGTGGGGGCGGTCCTCGGGGCGGCGCTCGCCCGCGCCGGCCACCGGGTGACGGGTGCCTACGCCGTCTCGGACGCGAGCCGCGACCGCGCCGAGAGCCTCCTGCCCGGCGTCCCGGTCGCCGACGTCCCCACCGTCGTGGAGGGGGCCGAGCTCGTGCTGCTCGCCGTCCCCGACGACGCCCTCGGGCACCTCGTCCGTGGGCTCGCGGCCACGGGGGCGTGGCAGGCCGGCCAGCTCGTCGTCCACACGAGCGGGCGGCACGGCACGACCGTCCTCGAGCCGGTCCGCGAGCACCACGCGATGCCGCTCGCGCTCCATCCGGCGATGACGTTCACCGGCACGGCGATGGACCTCGACCGGCTCGTCGACTGCGCCTTCGGGGTGACCGCCGACGAGGCGCTGCGGCCGGTCGCCGAGGCCCTCGTCCTCGAGATGGGTGGCACCCCCGTCTGGGTCCCGGAGGAGGACCGGCTCGCGTACCACGCGGCCCTCGCCCACGGCGCGAACCACCTCGTCACCCTGACCGCCGAGGCGATGGAGGTGCTCGCGCGCGCCGGCGTGCCGGACCCCCGGGCGGTCCTCGCCCCGCTCATGCACGCCGCCCTCGACAACGCCCTGCGGATGGGTGACGCCGCGCTCACCGGGCCCGTCGCGCGCGGGGACGTCGGGACCGTGGCGGACCACCTGCGCGAGCTGGACCGGACGGCGCCCGAGGTCCGACGCACCTACGTCGCGCTCGCCCGGGCGACCGCGCTGCGGGCGCTCGACAGCGGGCGCCTGTCGCCCGCCGCCGCCGAGCCGCTGCTCGGTGTCCTCGGCACGGAGTGAGCGTGGGCGTGGTCACGCCGGGCCTCCCGCCCGTCCCGTCCGCGTGTGGGTGCGCAAGGATGCGGGCATGACGTCGCAGTCGACCGACACCCGTGCCGTCCCGACGGTCGCGATGACCCGCGAGGAGCTCAAGGCCGCGCGCGAGGCCCTGCCCAGCCGGGACGTCGCGGTGGTCATGACGATGGGGGCCCTGCACGAGGGGCACGCTCAGCTCATCCGCGCCGCCCGGCAGCGCCACGACCACGTCGTCGTGACGATCTTCCTCAACCCACTCCAGTTCGGGCCGAAGGAGGACCTCTCGCGCTACCCGCGCACCTTCGACGACGACATGGCGATCTGCACCGCCGCGGGTGTCGACGTCGTCTTCGCGCCGACGCCCGACGTCGTCTACCCCGACGGTGACCCGGGGGTGCGCATCTCGGCCGGCCCGCTCGGCGAGCTGCTCGAGGGGGCGTCGCGCCCCGGGCACTTCGACGGCGTGCTCACCGTCGTCGGCAAGCTGCTGCACCTCACGGCCGCCCGGAGCGCGTACTTCGGCCAGAAGGACGCCCAGCAGCTGCTCCTCATCCGGCGGATGGTGCGCGACCTCGACGTGGCGGTCGACGTCGTGTCGGTGCCGACCGTCCGCGAGGGCGACGGCCTCGCGATGAGCAGCCGCAACACCTACCTCACCCCGTCCGACCGCGAGGTCGCGCTCTGCCTGAGCCGTGCGCTGCGCGCCGGCGCCGACGCCGCGCCCTTCGGCCCGTCGGCGGTCCGGCGGGCCGCGCGCGAGGTGCTCGTCGAGGAGCCGCTGGCCCTCGTCGACTACCTCGTGCTCGTCCACCCGCACACGCTCGCCGACGTGCCCGAGTGGTACCGGGGCGAGGCGCTCCTCGCCGTCGCCGCGCGCATCGGCACGACCCGGCTCATCGACAACACCCCGCTCGTCGTCGGGCCGGGGGGCGGGGCCGTCGACGTCTTCTCCGACGTCCCGCACGCCCGCGCCGATGTCTGAGCCCGCGCCGGTCGCGGGGGAGGCCGCGGACCCCGTGGTGCTGCCCGGCTCGCCGCTGCTCCCGCGCCGCCTCGTCGCGCCCGCCCCGGGCTGGACGGTCGAGGCCGACGTGGTCGTCGTCGGGTCGGGCATCGCCGGGCTCACCTGTGCGCTGCGGCTGCGCGAGCGGGTCGAGCGCGTGCTCCTCGTGACGAAGACGGTGCTGTCGGCGGGCTCGACCACCTGGGCGCAGGGCGGCATCGCCGCGGCCCTGCACCCCGAGGACACCCCGCAGGAGCACCTCGACGACACCCTCGTCGCCGGCGTCGGGCTCTGCGACGTCGAGGCGGTCCGGGCGCTGGTCACCGAAGGGCCCGACCGCGTCCGCGAGCTCGTCGCCCTCGGTGCCGAGTTCGACCGCGACGCCGGCGGCGACATCAAGCTGACGCGCGAGGGCGGGCACCACCGCGACCGCATCGCGCACGCCGGGGGTGACGCCACCGGCGCCGAGATCTCGCGGGCGCTCATCGCCGCGCTGCGGGCCGTCGTCGACGACCCCGGCATCGAGGTCGTCGAGCACGCGCTCGTCGTCGACCTCTTGACCGACGCCGAGGGGGCGGTGGGCGGCGTGACGCTCCACGTCATCGGCGAGGGCCAGGTCGACGGCGTGGGGGCCGCGCGGGCGCGCGCGGTGGTGCTCGCGACCGGGGGACTCGGCCAGATCTACACCTCGACGACCAACCCGCCGGTCGCGACGGGTGACGGGATGGCGGCCGCCCTGCGCGCCGGCGCCCGCACCACCGACCTCGAGTTCGTGCAGTTCCACCCGACGGTCCTCTTCCTCGGCGAGGGCTCGACCGGCCAGCAGCCGCTCATCTCCGAGGCCGTGCGCGGCGAGGGCGCCTTCCTCGTCGACGACCGCGGCGAGCGGTTCATGATCGGGCGGCACGAGCTCGCCGACCTCGCGCCGCGCGACGTCGTGGCGCGTGGGATCCTCGACGTGATGGGGGAGCGCGGGCTGGCCCACGTCTGGCTCGACGCCCGGCACCTCGGCGGCGACTTCCTGGAGGAGCGCTTCCCGTCCATCGTGGCCCGGTGCCGCGAGCTCGGGTTCGACCCCGCGACCGAGCTGCTGCCGGTCGCACCGGCGCAGCACTACGCCTCCGGCGGGGTCGAGACCGACCTGCGCGGGCGGACCTCCCTCGAGGGCCTCTACGCCTGCGGCGAGGTCTCGTGCACCGGTGTGCACGGGGCCAACCGGCTCGCCTCCAACTCGCTGCTGGAGGGCCTCGTCTTCGCCCACCGCATCGCGGACGACGTGACCCAGCGCCTCGCGGCCGGCGACCTGCCGTGGCGCGAGCCGGCCGAGGGCGAGGACGGTGGCGCCGACCTGCTCGACTCCTCCGAGCGGATCTCGGTGCAGCGCAGCATGACCCGTGGATGCGGCCCGCTGCGCAGCGCGGTGTCCACGGTGGAGACGCTGCGCGAGCTCGAGGCCCTCTCGACCGTGGCGGCGAGCGACGCCGAGCCGGGTCCGCGCACCTGGGAGACGACCAACCTCCTGCACCTCGGGCAGGCGCTCGCGCTCCTGGCCCACCGGCGCGAGGAGACGCGCGGCGGGCATGTGCGCACCGACGTCCCGCGGCGCGACGACGAGCGCTGGCTCGTGCACCAGTCCGTCGTGCGGGCTGCCGACGGACGGCTCGACGTGCTCGAGCGCCCCGCCCTCGACCCCCTCGGAGGACCCCTGTGAGCGACCTCGGCTTCCCCCTCGACGACGCCCGGCTCGTCGTCGAGCGCGCGCTCGACGAGGACCTCGGCACGTCGGGCTCCGGTGGGCGCGACGTGACCACGCTGTCCACGATCCCCGCCGAGCAGCGGTCCGTGGCGCACGTCGTGGCCCGCGCGGGCGGCGTCCTCGCCGGGCTGCCGGTCGCCGCGCTCGTGTGCGAGGCGGTGGCCCGCAGGCTCGGGACGGGTGCCGTCGAGGTCGAGGAGCACGTGGCCGACGGGGCGCGCATCGCCCGCGGCGACCACCTCGCGACGCTGCGGGGGTCGACCCGGACGACGCTCGTCGCCGAGCGGACCCTGCTCAACGTCCTCTCCCGGACCTCGGGCGTCGCGACGCACACCCGGCGGTGGGCCGACGCCCTCGACGGCACCGGCGCGACCGTGCTCGACACCCGGAAGACCACCCCGGGTTTGCGCGCGCTCGAGAAGTACGCGGTGCGCTGCGGCGGCGGCACGAACAAGCGGATGGGCCTGTACGACGTCGCGATGATCAAGGACAACCACAAGCTCGCGGCCGGTGGGCTGGGGGCGGCCTACGCGGCGGTGCGGAACGCCTACCCCGACGTCGAGGTGCAGGTCGAGGTGACGACGACGGCCGAGGCGCTGGAGTCGGTGGCGGTCGGCGCCCGGTTCCTCCTCTGCGACAACATGTCCCCGGACCTGCTGCGGGCGACGGTCGAGGCCGTCCGCGCCACCGGTGAGGTCGTCGAGCTCGAGGCCACCGGAGGACTGACGCTCGAGGTGGTGCGCGAGTACGCCGAGACCGGGGTCGACTACCTGTCGGTCGGGGGGCTGACGCACTCCTCGCCGATCGTCGACATCGCCCTCGACCTCGACCCGTCGGACGCCTGACGCGTCAGGCGCGGGGCCACTCGCGCACCACGACGCACACCGTCGTCGCGTCGAGCATCGCGAACTCCCGGGCGCCCCAGGGGCGCAGGGTGGGGCTCGGCAGGTTGGGGTGCAGCAGGTCCGGGCGCCGCGCGGCGACGTCCGCGAACACGGCGTCGAGGTCGTCGGTCTCGAGGCCGAGCTCGGGACGCTCGCTGTGGGCCGCGGCCTCGGCGTTCTCGGCGAGCTGGATCTTCGCGCCGTCCCGCTCCAGCACGACGAAGCCGCCGTCGCGGTGCACGACCTCCATTCGCAGGCCGCCGACGAACAGGTCGAGACCGACCTCGAGGTCGGCGTAGAAGACGGTCGCCACGAACCGGGTCAGCATCCCGCCAGTCTGCGGGCGGAGCAGGCCTTACGGAAGACCTAGGCTCGGTGGATGCGCCACGAGCTCGCCGTCCAGCACGGCCCCGAGGACGACCGAATGCGCCCCGGCGCCGCCTACCGGCTGATGACGTCGGCCGTCGTGCCGCGGCCCATCGCGTGGGTGAGCAGCCGGTCCGCCGACGGCGTCGACAACCTGGCGCCGCACTCGTTCTTCACCGTCGTCAGCACCGACCCGGCGATGCTCGCGTTCACCTCGGTCGGTCGCAAGGACACGCTGAACAACATCGAGGCCACCGGCGAGTTCGTCGTCAACGTCGCGCCCGGCCCGCTGTTCGAGGTCGTCAACGCGACGAGTGCGGACTACCCGCCGGAGGTCGGCGAGTTCGACGCCGAGGGCGTGGCGCGCGAGCCGTCGCTGACCGTCGCGCCGCCCCGCGTCGCGGGGTCGCCGGTCGCCTTCGAGTGCCGGCTGCACGAGGTGCGCCCGACCGGCAACTGCTTCGTCGTCGTCGGGCTCGTGCTGCACGCGGCCGTCGACGCCTCGGTCGCCGCCAGCGACGACATGGTGCGCCGTCCGCACGTGGACATCGGTGCGCTGCAGCCCTGGTCGCGCCTCGGCGCCGACGAGTGGGGCCTGCTCGGCGAGATCCGCGAGATCGAGCGGCCGAGGTACGACGGCTGATGGCGACGCCCGACTTCATCGTCTCGCTCCGGCGCTCGGTCGGTCACGAGCTGTTGTGGCTGCCCGGCATCACGGCGGTCGTGCTGCGCGGCGACGACGTGCTGCTCGTCCGCCGCGCCGACACGGGGGAGTGGACGCCGGTCACGGGCATCTGCGACCCCGGCGAGCACCCGGCGACGACCGCCGTGCGGGAGTGTCTCGAGGAGACCGGCGTCCGCTGCGAGGTCGAGCTCCTCGCGTGGGTCGACGTCACGCCGGTCATCGAGTACCCGAACGGTGACCGGTCGCAGTACGTCGACCACACCTTCCGCTGCCGCTGGCTCGGCGGGGACGCGCACGTCGCCGACGACGAGTCGTCGGAGGTCGCGTGGTTCCCGCTGCCGGCGCTGCCGCACATGGCCGCGGACCACCGCGAGCGCATCCGCACCGCCGTCGCGCACACCGGCCCCACCCGCCTCACCTGACCCTTCCTCCCCGCGAACGCGTGTGAAACCGCCGGAGGACCCCGGCGAGTTCACACACATTCGGGGAGAAGTGGGGGAGGGGTCGAGGTCAGGAGCGGCGCCAGCGGAGGGCCACGGCGTAGTCGACCTCGAGCCCCTCGTGCTCGGCGAGGACGGCGTCGGCCGGCCCGGGCGGCAGCTCGATGCGGACGACCGCCTCGAGGTCCTCGCGCCGGTCGAAGGTCCACCGGATGGTCAGCGCCTGCGTCGTGAAGCCCTGCCGGTCCCAGAAGCGCTGCACGGCGACGGGGTCGTAGGCGGGGTAGGCGCGTGCGAACCACCCGCCGAAGGTCGAGCGCGTCACGTCGTTGTCGACGAGGCAGGCGACCCCGCCGGGCCGCAGGACGCGCTCCAGCTCGGCGAGCCCCGGCTCGCACCCGGCGCCGAAGAAGTACGCCCAGCGTGCGTGCACGACGTCGACGGAGGCGTCGGCCACCGGCAGCGCCTCGGCGCTCCCCGCCACGACCCGGGCGCGGGACCCCTTGGCGCGCAGCCGGTTCGCCGCCCGACGGACGAGCGGGAGATACGGCTCCACACCCAGCACGGTCGCGCCGCGCTCGGCGAACCGCGGCAGGTGGAACCCGGTGCCGCAGCCGACGTCGACGAGCACCGCCCCGCGCAGGGGGTGCAGCGCGGCGATCGCGGTGTCGATGACGCCGGCGCGGTCGGACGCGAGGTTCTCGAGCTCGTAGACCTCGGGGGTGTCCCAGATGTTCGGGCTGCGGATGGCCCGCCCGGACCCGCTCACCCCTCGCGGCGTCCCCGCGCCGGCCGGGCGGCGACCGGGTGGGCCGGCTCGTTCGCGCCGTCCTCGTCACCGGGCAGGGCGTTGGTGCCCCGGCGGCGCTTGACCCGCTCGCGGCGTCCCCCGATGGTCCCGGCCTCGGCCGTGGCGGGGTGGACGAGCAGCGGGATGAGCTTGCGGGCGCCGGCCGACTGCGCGTGGCGGACGACGGCGAGGTGCGCCTCGCAGCGGACGACGAGCTCGTCGTAGCCGGCCTGCCCCATGAGGGCGACGAGCTCGGCGTGGCTGCTGCGGTAGACCGGCTCGCGCCCGACGTGCGCCTCGGGGTTGGAGGAGCAGTACCAGTCGAGGTCGTGCCCGCCGGGTCCCCAGCCGCGGCGCGTGTACTCGGCGATGGTCACCTCGAGGTACGAGGTGTCGTCGGGCTGCTCGACCGTCCGGTAGGAGCGGCGGATCGGCAGCTGCCAGCAGACGTCGGGCTTGACCTCGTGGGGCTGCTGGCCGGTGAGGACCGCGTGCTGGTGGAGCGCGCACCCGGCCCCGGCGGGGAACCCCGGCCGGTTGAGGAAGATGCAGGCGCCGTCGACGACCTTGGTCTTGCGGTCGCCCTCGTCGTCGACCTCGGTCCAGGCCGAGCGGCGGGCCGGGCTCTTGTCGCCGCGCTTGCCGTGCCCCGGGTGGTGCTGCCACTCGTCCTCGCCGAGCTCGGCGACGACGGCGCGGACGCGCTCGAGGTCGTCGTCGTCGGTGAAGTGCGCGCCGAGGGTGCAGCACCCGTCGTCGGGCCGGTCGGCGTAGATGCCGCGGCAGCCGGAGCCGAAGATGCAGCTCCAGCTCGAGGTCAGCCAGGTGAGGTCGACCCGGAAGCGCTGCCCCGGGTCGTCGGGGTCGGCGAACTCGGCCCAGGTGCGGGGGATGTCGAGGGACGCTTCGGGCACGCGCCCACCCTATGCACGGTCGGCCGCGGGATGGGCGCGGTGGGGCCGCGCCACCCCGCAGCGGCTACCTTGTGCCCATGCGCCTCGGGGTCGTCGACGTCGGTTCGAACACCGTCCACCTCCTCGTCGTCGACGCCCATCCCGGGGCCCAGCCGCTGCCGGCGAGCAAGCACAAGATCGACCTGCGCCTGTCCGAGCACGTCACCGACGAGGGCCTCATCGCCGACGAGGGCCGCGACGCGCTCGCCGACTTCGTCGCGGAGTGCCTCGGCGTCGCCGAGGACCAGGGCGTCGAGGACCTGCGCGGCTTCGTGACGAGCGCGGTCCGCGAGGCCCCGAACGGCACGGAGGTGCTCGCCCACGTCGCCGAGCGCACCGGCGTCCGGCTCGACGTCCTGACGGGCGAGGAGGAGGCCCGGCTGACCTTCCTCGCGGTCCGCCGGTGGTTCGGCTGGTCGGCCGGCACGCTGCTCGTCGCCGACATCGGCGGCGGTTCGCTCGAGCTCGCGATGGGGATGGACGAGGAGCCCGACGTCGCGATCTCGGTCCCCCTCGGCGCCGGCCGCGTGACACGAGACCTCCTGCCGGGCGACCCGCCCTCGCCCGACGACCTGCGCGAGGCCCGCCGCCGGGTGCGCGCCACCATCGCCGCCGAGCTGCGGCCGCTCGCCAAGGCCGGCGCCCCCGACCTCGCCGTCGGCACGAGCAAGTCGATGCGCTCGCTCGCCCGCATCTGCGGCGCCGCGCCGAGCTCCGAGGGGATGTACGCGCGCCGGCTCCTGCCGCGCGAGGCGCTGCTCGAGTGGCTCCCGAGGATCGCCGCCATGACCGCGCGCGAGCGGGCGGAGCTGCCCGGGGTGTCGGCCTCGCGCTCGCGGCAGGTCCTCGCCGCGGCCGTCGTCGCCGACGCCACGATGGACCTGCTCGGCCTCGAGGCCCTCGAGATCTGCCCGTGGGCGCTGCGCGAGGGCATCCTCCTGCGCCACCTCGACCGGATGCAGTGACCGTGCCGGGCCCGCGCACCCCGCGCCGCCGCCGACCGGCGGCGCCGCGGGTCGCGCTCTCGACGTCGTCGGTCTACCCGCTCGGCTGCGCCGCGGCCTTCGCCACGGCGGCCCGGCTGGGCTACGACGGGGTCGAGGTCATGGTGTGGACGGACCCGCTGACCCGGGAGGCCGGGGCGCTGCGCCGGCTCGTGGAGCATCACGGCGTGCCGGTCGTCTCGGTGCACGCGCCGACGCTGCTCGTGACCCAGCGGGTGTGGGGGACCGACCCGTGGGAGAAGGTCGACCGCTCGCTCGACCTCGCCGCGGAGCTCGGCGCCAGCACGGTCGTGCTCCACCCGCCCTTTCGCTGGCAGCGCGACTACGCCCGGGGCTTCGCGGACGGGGTGGCGCTGCGCGAGGAGCGCACCGGGCTGCGGCTGGCCGTCGAGAACATGTACCCGTGGAAGGCGGGGGCCCGCTCGCGCGAGGTGGAGGCCTACCTGCCGCACTGGGACCCGGTGGCCCAGCCCTACGACCACGTGACGCTCGACCTGTCGCACACCGCGACCGCGGGCTCGAACGCGCTGTCGATGGCTGCCGACCTCGGACCCCGGCTCGTCCACCTGCACCTCGCGGACGGCTCCGGGGCGCCCCGCGACGAGCACCTCGTGCCCGGACGGGGCACCCAGCCCTGCGGCGAGGTGCTGGAGGCCCTCGCGAAGCGGGGGTTCGCGGGTGACGTCGTCGTGGAGGTCTCGACCCGCCGGGCCGACGACGAGCGCCGCGACCTCGACCTCGCGGAGTCGCTGGCCTTCGCCCGGCTGCACCTCGCCCCGGTGCCCTCCTGAGCAGAGGGACCGGGGCTGCGCGCGGGCGGCGGCGGTCGGTCAGCCCGAGGTGCCGACCGACGAGACGACGAGCTGCGGCGAGCCGCCGGTCGAGCCCTGGCAGGCCTGGACGGACTGCTTGACGAACGCGGCCTCGGTCGACCCGGGCGGGTAGACCCGGAACCCGTCCGCCGTCGTCGGGGCGCAGCTGCGCTGGGGGTAGTTGCCCGCGTTGGCGACCTGCAGGAGGGAGGTCGTCGAGCGGCCCGGGGCGAGGGTGACCGTGCGTGCCGTGCCGGTGCGTTCGGCGGCGGCGCCGAGCTGCGTGCCGTCACCCTCGCCGACGAAGGACACCCCCGGGAAGCCGTCGAGGACACAGCTGCGGGACCCGGTGTTGCGGAAGCTGATCAGCAGGTAGGTGCTGCCGGCCGCCGCGCCGCCGGACGGGCTGCGGACGCCGACGTCGAGCGAGCCGATCGGGCACCGACCGACCCGGCCGGTCGACGAGGTCGACGTCGTGGAGGCGCCGGAGCCGGAGGAGGTCGTCGGCGACGAGCCGCCGGTGGAGGTGGCGGAGCTCGACGGCGTGGAGGAGGTGGTCGGCGAGGCCGACGGGTCGGCGCTGCTGGTCTCGCTCGGGCTGCCCGACAGGCCCGTCGAGGCGCTGCCGGAGGACTCGAGACCGTTGCCGCAGGCGGTGAGGCCGAGGGCGGCGACCAGGGCGGTCGCCGCGAGGACGGGACGGAGGCGTCGTGTGCTCATGCCGACGACGCTAGGACGGCGAGGTCTCCGACGCGCCTCACGGCGGTCACCGTCACGCACCGGTCGGCTCACGGTCCGGTGACCCGGCCGTGACCTCGTCGTGAGGTCCACCGGACGGGCTCTCGGGCAGCCGGAGCCGTGCCCGGGCACCGCCACCGGCGGGGTTGTCGAGCTCGAGCGTCGCCCCGAGCACGCCGGCCTGCCCGGTGGCGATGACGAGCCCGAGGCCGTTCCCGTCGCCGGCGGTCCGGCTGTGCCGCAGCCGCTGAGGCCCCTCGCGGAGCAGCGACGCCTCGAAGCCGGGGCCGTGGTCCCGCACCTCCACGACCCGACCGTCCTGGACGACCTCGACCGGGGGTGCCCCGTGCCGCAGGGCGTTGCGGACGAGGTTGCTGACGACCCGGTCGACGCGGCGCGGGTCGGTCACCACCTCGGTCCCGCCGCCGGTGCGGACGGTGACGGCGCCCTCCGGCAGCTCCCCTGACGCGACACCGCGGCGGACCACGCGGTGCACGACCTCGCCGAGGTCCACCTGCTCGGCGAGGGCCTGCTCGCGACCGCCGTCGAGGCGGGCGACCTCGAGCAGCTCCTCGACGAGGGCGGCGAGGGCGCGGGCCCGGTCCCGCACGAGATCGGCTGCGCGTGAGGGCTCGAGCAGCTCGGCCGCGGTCAGCAGACCGGTCACGGGGGTGCGCAGGTCGTGGGCGACGCCGGCGGTGAAGCGCTGCTCGGCGCGGACCCGGTCGGCCAGCCGGGCGGCCATCGCGTCGACGGCGTCGGCCAGCGCGCCGACCTCGTCGTGCCGCTCGCCGACGACGCGGCGCAGCGACGCGGGGTCACCGCCGGAGGCCACACCGCGCGCGGTGTCCGCGGCCCGGCGCAGGCGCTGCGCCAGCCGTCCGGCGGTCACCCAGCCGACGAGCCCGGCGACGAGGACGACGACCGCCCCGGCGAGCAGCAGCGCGCGGTCGACCTGCGCGACCGTGCCGTCGGCCGGGACGAACCGCGTCCGCGTCGAGAGGACCACCTCGCCGTCCCGCGCCGCCGCCCACACCGTCCGCACCGAGCCACCGGTCACGAGGGTGGCGCGGGCGCCGTCGGCACGCACCGCGTCGCGCAGCTCGGCCGGGACGGACGGGTCGTCGACGCGCGCGTCGAAGGCGAGCAGCCCGGTGGCCGTCCGGACGTCGACGGCGGCGGAGATCCGGTCGGCGGCCGTGCGCCGGGCGGTGTCGACCTGCTCGCGCAGGACGAGGAGGTGGACGGCGACCCCGAGCGCGGCCACCGCGGCGAGGGCGACGACGATGACGGCCGTCGCGATCCGGCCGCGCAGGCCGCGCGCCCGCCGGCTCACCGCACCAGCCGGTAGCCGAAGCCGCGGACGGTCTCGACCCGTTCGGCGCCGACCTTGGAGCGCAGCCGCTGGACGTGGACGTTGACGACGTGGTCGTCGTCCTCGGTGTCGCCGTAGCCCCAGACCCGTTCCAGCAGCGCCCGACGCGAGAGCACGCGGCCGGGCTCGTCGGCGAGCTCGAGGAAGAGGCGCATCTCGGTCGGGGTGAGGCGCAGCACCTCGTCGCCGCGGCGCAGCTGGACGGCCCGGCGGTCCAGGACGAGGTCACCGAAGGTCTCCGGGCCCGTCCCGTCGGCGGACGAGGGAGAGCGCTCGGTGGCGGTGGGCGCCCGGTCGGCGGCGGACCGGCGCAGGGCGTTGCGCAGCCGAGCCCGCAGGACCTGCACGTCGAAGGGCTTGGTCACGTAGTCGTCCGCGCCGGCCTCGAGCCCGCCCACGACGTCGAGGCTGTCGGTGCGCGCCGAGACGAGGACGACGGGCACCTGGTCACTCTCGCGGATGCGCCGCGTCAGGCTCGCGCCGTCGAGGCCGGGGAGCATCACGTCCGACACGACGAGGTCGAACGGCGGTGCGGCACAGCGCCAGGCATCCCACGCCTCCAGCCCGTCGGTGTGCCAGACGACGTCGTAGCCGTCGCGCTCGAGGTGGGCGGCCGTGGCCTCCCCGATGACGGCGTCGTCCTCGACGAGGAGGACGCGGCGCCGTCCGGTCGCGGTGGTGCTCTCGCTCACGCGGCCACAGTAGGCGCGTCGTCGCGCCCCGTGGCCCGACGGGGCGCCGGCGGTGCTCGACACGGCGCGCGGGCGGTGCCATCGTCGGGGTCATGACCGACGACGCGATCGTGGTCGACGACCTCCGGGTGGTCCGGGGCGGGCGCGAGGTGATCCCCGGCCTGTCGATGACCGTGCCGCGCGGCGAGATCGTCGGGCTCCTCGGTCCGAGCGGTGGCGGCAAGTCGACGCTGATGCGGGCCGTCGTCGGCGTCCAGGTCGTCGCGAGCGGCACGGTGACGGTGCTCGGCGAAGCCGCCGGCTCGCCCGCGCTGCGGCGCAGGGTCGGCTACCTCACGCAGGCCCCGAGCGTCTACGCCGACCTCACCGTGCGCGAGAACGTCCGCTACCTCGCCCGGGTCGTCGGCGCCGACGCCGCGGCCGCCGAGCGCGCCATCGCCGCCGTCGACCTGACCGACCACGCGGACGCGCGGGCCGGGGCGCTCTCGGGCGGGCAGCTGTCGCGGGCCGGGCTGGCGTGCACGCTCGTCGGCGACCCGGACGTCCTCGTGCTCGACGAGCCGACCGTCGGCCTCGACCCCGTGCTGCGTCGCGACCTGTGGCGCATCTTCCGTGGGCTCGCCGCCGACGGCCGCACCCTCCTCGTCTCCAGCCACGTGATGGACGAGGCCGTCCGCTGCGACCGGCTCGTGCTGCTGCGGGCCGGACGGGTGCTCAGCGACTCGACGCTGCCCGGTCTCCTGGAGCGCACCGGCACCACCGACGCGGAGTCGGCCTTCCTCGCCCTCGTCGACGCCGACGACGGGCGGGCCGTCGACCCACCGCCGGAGGGCTACCGGGGACGGCACGCGGGGGAGGGGTCGTGAACGCGCGCATCACGCTTGCGACCGCCGCGCGCATCCTGCGCCAGCTGCGCGGCGACCACCGCACCGTCGCCCTCATGCTCGTCGTCCCCTGCGTGCTCCTCGGCCTGCTGGCCTGGCTCTACGCCGACTCCCCGGTCGACGTCTTCGACTCCGTCGGGCCCGCGCTGCTCGGCGTCTTCCCGCTCGTCGTCATGTTCATCGTCACGAGCATCGCGACCCTGCGCGAGCGCACGTCGGGCACGCTCGAGCGGCTGCTCACGACGCCGCTGGGCAAGGGCGACCTCATGCTCGGCTACGCCCTGGCCTTTGGCGTGATGGCGCTCGTCCAGGCCGTCGTCGCCAGCGCGTTCGCGGTGTGGGTGTGCGGGCTCGGCGTCGCCGGCCCGCTGTGGCTGCTCGTCGTCATCGCGGTCGTCGACGCGGTCCTCGGCACGGCGCTCGGCCTGCTCGCGAGCGGGTTCGCGCGCACCGAGTTCCAGGCCGTGCAGTTCATGCCCGCGTTCGTCCTGCCGCAGTTCCTGCTCTGCGGCCTCATCGTGCCGCGCGACCGGATGCCCGGGGTGCTCGAGGCGGTGTCGGACGTCCTGCCGCTGTCGTACGCCGTGGACGCGATGAAGGACGTGGCGACGCGGACCGACCCGCTCGGCGACGTGCTGCCGAGCCTCGGGGTGATGCTGGTCTGGATCGTCGTCGCGCTCGTCCTCGGCAGCCTGACCCTGCGCCGCCGCACCCCCTGATCCCGGCCGCGCCTCAGGGGGTCGCGATCTCGAAGTGCTGGTAGTCCTTGAGGCTCGTGTAGTCGCCGCCCCACGTGAACCCGCGGGCCGCGAACGCGCGGACCACCTCGTCGCCCGCGACGACCATCCCCGGGCGCACGTCGGTGCGGTCCAGGTAGGCAGACCCGGCGGTCGGCAGCACGAGGTCGCCCTTGACGTAGGGGTTCTCGATGGTGTTGACGTCGATCGCCTTGCCGTAGCTGTGGATCGAGAAGCGATCGGTCGTCCCGGTGATCGGCCGGCAGTTGAACGCCGAGGTGTTGTCCGCGGCCATCGAGGCGTCGTCGTCGGCGTCGTAGCGCTCGATGAGCTCCATCCGCCGGATCGGGAAGCGGTCGCGGTAGAGGTCGCCGAAGACGTGGGCCACGTCGCGGGCGACGTCCTCGTGCACCATGAGCCGCCCGAGGTGCGGGCGGTCGTCGAAGCCCCAGTACGTCATGGTGACGATCCGCAGGTCCTCGATCGGGACGGGGCACCCCGGCTTCCAGCTGACCCCGACCATCGTGGCGCGCGTCCGGTGGTCGACCGGCGTGACGACCGCGAGGAAGGGCAGGTGGTGGCCCGGGCGCCAGTGGGCGACCGCCCGGTCGAGGCCCGCCGCGGAGGCGGCCGCGACGTCGGGCGCCGACGGGCGGGCGGTCGCCGGCGCGGCAAGGGCCGCGAGGAGGGCGGTGGCGGTGGCGAGGACGGCGGTGGGGCGCAGGCGCATCGGTGGGCCTTCCGGAGCAGGGGGTCGGACGGACCCGGCCACGCTAGGCGCGCACCGCCCGCCGCGCGCGTCGAGCGGTCCCGGGCGCCCCTGCGGTCCGGGGCGGGCCCGCCGCCGGGCTAGCCTGCTCGTCGTGGACGCCTCCGACCTGCTCCGTGGAGCCCTGCTCCAGATCTCCGGCTCCGACGCGGTGCGCACCGCCGTGACGAAGGCGCCGGTCAGCCGGTCGGTCGTCCAGCGCTACGTCGCCGGGGACCTCGTTCCCGAGGCCGTCGCCGTCACCGGTGAGCTGCGCGGCACCAACCGCCTCGCGACGATCGACTACCTCGGCGAGGACGTCACCGACCGCGCGCAGGCCGAGCGCACCCGCGACACCTACCTCGCGCTCCTCGACGCGCTCGCCGAGGCCGACCTCGCCCGCTTCGGCGCGGCCGAGGTCAGCGTCAAGCTGAGCGCCGTCGGGCAGGCCATCCCCGGCGACGGGGACGCCATCGCCCTCGAGAACGCCCGCGCCATCTGCGAGGCGGCCGACCGCGCCGGGACGACCGTGACCCTCGACATGGAGGACCACACGACGACCGACCGCACCCTCGAGGCCGTGCGCGCGCTGCGCGCCGACTTCCCGTGGGTCGGGGCGGTCCTCCAGGCCTACCTCCACCGCACCGAGGCCGACTGCCGCGACCTCGCCGGCCCCGGCAGCCGGGTGCGGCTGTGCAAGGGCGCCTACAAGGAGCCCGCGTCCGTCGCCTACCAGGACGGCGGCGAGGTCGACCTCTCCTACGTCCGTTGCCTCAAGGTGCTCATGGCCGGCGAGGGCTACCCGATGGTCGCCAGCCACGACCCCCGCCTCGTCGAGATCGCCGAGGCGCTCGCGTCGCACCACGGCCGCACGCCCGACTCCTACGAGTTCCAGATGCTCCTCGGTGTGCGCTCCACCGAGCAGAAGCGGATCGCCGACCGCGGCCACCAGATGCGCGTCTACCTGCCCTTCGGCGAGGACTGGTACGGCTACCTCGTGCGCCGGCTCGCCGAGCGGCCGGCCAACCTGCGCTTCTTCCTGCGCTCGCTCGCCGGCAGCAGCTGAAACCCCCGCGCCGCCGACGCGGCCGGACGGCATACTCGGCGCCATGGCCACGACTGCGATCTTCGGTGCCGGTGTCATGGGCGAGACGCTCCTCTCGGGGCTGCTCCGCGCAGGGCGGCCGGCCGACTCCCTCGTCATCACCGAGCGCCGGGCCGACCGCGCCGCCGAGCTGACCGAGCGCTACGGGGTGCGCGTCATCGAGAACGCCGAGGCCGCCGCCGCCGCGAGCACGCTCGTCCTCGTCGTCAAGCCGCAGGACATGGGGGCGCTGCTCGACGAGATCGCGCCGCACGTCGAGCCCGGTGACCTCGTCGTCAGCCTCGCGGCCGGCATCACGACCTCGTTCGTCGAGTCCCGTCTGCCGCAGGGCCGTTCGGTCGTCCGGGTGATGCCCAACACGCCGGCCCTCGTCGACCAGGGGATGGCCGCCGTCTCGGCCGGGGCGCACTGCGGACCCGAGCACCTCACCGAGGCGCAGTCGCTGCTCGCCGCGACGGGCAAGGTCCTCGAGGTCCCCGAGAAGCTCCAGGACGCCGTCACCGCCATCTCCGGCAGCGGCCCGGCCTACATCTTCTACGTCGTCGAGGCGATGATCGAGGCCGGCGTCGTCCTCGGCATGCCGCGCTCGACGGCCACCGAGCTCGTCGTCCAGACCCTCTTCGGCGCCGCGACGATGATCAAGGAGACCGGCCAGCACCCGACCGTCCTGCGCGAGCAGGTCACCTCGCCGGGCGGCACGACCGCGGCCGCGCTGCGCGTCATGGACGACCACAAGGTGCGGGCCGCGTTCATCAGCGCGATGGAGGCCGCTGCCACCCGCAGCCGCGAGCTCGCCGGTGGCTGAGGCGGCGCCGGGCGTGCACCCCGGCCTGCGGGTGGAGTCGGTCACCGACGCCACGTGGCGCGCCTACCGCGACGTGCGCCAGGCCGCCCTCATCGACAGCCCGCGCGCCTTCTGGACGACGTACGCGCAGAGCGCGGCCCGCACCGACGACGACTGGCGCGCGCTCGTGGCCACCGGCCCGGCGCTGTGGCTCGCCTGGGACCTCGACCGCCCGGTCGGCACCGTCGGCCTCGCCCACGGCGAGGACCAGCCGGACGACGAGGTGTACCTCGTCGGGATGTGGGTGGCCGGCGCCGCCCGGGGGAGCGGCGCCGCCGCCGACCTCGTCGACGCCGCGCTGGCGCGGGCCCGCGCCGACGGCCGGCGCCGCGTCGTCCTCGACGTCGCCCGCGAGAACTCCCGGGCGCTGCGCTTCTACCTGCGGCGCGGCTTCGCCCTCACCGGTGAGACCGGGACGATGCCGTGGGACCCCACGTGTGTCGAGGAGCGCATGGTCCTCGAGCTCGCGTGACGGACCCGGGGCGCACCCGCTGTTCACCTCCCCGGTTGCCGCACACCGTGGGTGTCGTGGGAGAGTGACGGCCATGAGCGACATCACGGTCCGCACCCTGGGCGCCGAGGAGTGGGAGCACTACCGCTCCATGCGCCTCACGGCGCTGCGCGAGTCGCCCGAGGCGTTCGTCGCCTCCCACGACGAGGAAGAGGCCGAACCCGAGGACTTCTGGCGCGCCCGGATGGAGCGCTCGACCCGCCTGCTCGCCGAGCGCGACGGCGAGCCCCTCGGCATCGCCAGCGTCGGGGACGTCGACGAGGACCGCCCGGACCACGCCCAGCTCTTCGGCCTCTTCGTCACCCCGGCCGCCCGGGGCACCGGCGTCGCGGCCGCGCTCGTGCGGGCCGCCTCGCGCGTCGCCGCCGAGGACGGCCGCCGCCAGCTCCTCTACTGGGTGGGCACCGACAACGGTCGCGCCGTGGCCTTCGCCAGCAGCTTCGGCTTCCGTCCGACCGAGAGCCGCCGTCCGATGCGCGTCGTCTCCGAGGACGACGGCGAGGAGGAGGTCGCGATGACCCTCTCCCTCGCGGGTGACCGCGGGGGCATCCCCAGCGCGATCTGAGCCCGGCCGGCCCGGTTACGGCCGGGCGGCCAGCCGCTCGATGAGCGTCGTCGGCCCGCTGACGATGAGCGTGTCGTGGGCCGAGACCTTGGTCGTCGGCACCGCGTAGGTGAAGTCCTCGCCGGGCGCCTTGACGCCGACGACGGTGACGCCGTACTTGCTGCGGACCTGGCTCTGCTCGAGCGTGAACCCGATCGTCTCGGTCGGCGGCCGCATCTTGACGATGGCGAAGCCGTCGTCGAACTCGATGTAGTCCTGCATCCGCCCGCCGACGAGGTGCGCCACGCGCCGGCCGGTGTCGGCCTCGGGACGCACGATGTGGTGCACGCCGATCCGGTCGAGGATGCGGGCGTGCTCCGGCGAGAGCGCCTTGGCCCAGATGGCCGGCACCTGCGCGTCGACGAGGTTGGCCGCCGCGAGCACCGAGGCCTCGACCGAGGACCCGATGGCGACGACGGCGATCTGGAAGCGGCCGGCCTTCGCGTCGCGGATGACGCCGGCGTCGCTGGCGTCGCCGTGGACGACCTGCGAGATGCGGCCGAGGAACTTCTCGGCGAGAAAGCCGTCCTTCTCGATGGCGGTGACCTTGTGCCCGAGCCGTCGCAGCTCGAGGGCCGCCGCGGCGCCGAAGCGGCCGAGGCCGATGATGAGGACCTCGTCGTCGCGGGCGTTCCTGCCCATGGGTGCGTTCCTCCCGGTGGTGGGTCCGTGCGGTCCCAGCCTGCCACGGACCGACCACCGAGTAGCGTGCAGCCATGGCCCCACGGACGAGCGTCATCTGGGATGACGTGTTCACCGCCTACGACTTCGGTCCCGGCCACCCGATGGGCCCCGTCCGCCTCGACCTCACGACGCGCCTCGCGCGCTCCCTCGGCGTCCTCGACCACGTCGACCTCGTGAGCCCCGGTGTGGCGTACGATGACCTGCTCGCGACCGTCCACGACCCCGCCTACGTCGAGGCGGTCAAGGTCGCCTCGGCCGACCCGGCGCGGGCCGACGTGCACCGCGGCCTGGGGACCGACGACGACCCGGCCTTCCGGGGGATGCACGAGGCCTCGGCCCGGATCGTCCAGGGCACCGTCGAGGTCTGCCGGCGCGTCTGGGAGGGCGAGGCCGAGCACGGCGTCAACTACTGCGGTGGCCTGCACCACGCGATGCGCACGCACGCGAGCGGCTTCTGCATCTACAACGACATCGCCGTCGGCATCCAGTGGCTGCTCGACCACGGCGCCGAGCGCGTCGCCTACGTCGACATCGACGTCCACCACGGCGACGGCGTCGAGCGCGCGTTCTGGAACGACCCGCGGGTGATGACGATCTCGCTCCACGAGAGCGGCCAGCACCTCTTCCCCGGCACCGGGTGGCCGGCCGACGTCGGCGGGCCCGACGCGCGCGGCACGGTCGCCAACGTCGCCCTGCCCCCGGGCACCGGCGACGCGTCGTGGCTGCGGGCCATCGACTCGGTCGTGCCGCACCTGGTGCGCGCCTTCGCGCCGGACGTCCTCGTGACCCAGCACGGCTGCGACACCCACCTCGAGGACCCGCTCGCGCACCTCGCCATCACCGTCGACGCGCAGCGGCGCGCCCACGACGAGCTGCACTCGCTGGCCCACGAGGTGTGCGGCGGGCGCTGGGTCGCGCTCGGCGGCGGGGGCTACGAGCTCGTCGACGTCGTGCCGCGCTCGTGGACGCACCTGACGGCGATCGCGGCGCACGCGCCGGTCGACGTGCAGACGCCGGTCCCGCAGGACTGGCTCGACCACGTCGAGTCGCTGCTCGGGCGGCCCGGGCCGCGCCGGATGGGCGACCTGCCGAAGGACCGGCTCCCGATCTGGGTGCAGCCGTGGGGGACGGGGCACAACCCGGACAGCCCGCTCGACCGCGCGGTGTTCGCGACCCGGCAGGCCGTCTTCCCGCTGCACGGCCTCGACCCCTGGTTCGACTGACGCCCGCACGCCCCGGGGTCGGCCGTCCGGCCGGGGCCGAGCGCCCGAGCGGGGGTTCGGCCGATCGGCTCGACACGCCGAAATTCTGCTGTCGCAGACGGCGTGTCGGCTGGACAACGTCCACGAGTGCGTTCATTCCCCTTCACAGTGGTCACAACTGCCCCTATGGTTGCGACAGCACGCCACAGGGAGCTGTCCGGGCTGGATCCGGCACTGCGGCGAGCAGAAGATCGAGGTCCAGATGTCCACGGAGCGTCAGCTCGGCGAGGTGCGCTTCCTCACCGTCGCCGAGGTCGCCACGATCATGCGCGTCTCGAAGATGACGGTCTACCGCATGGTCCACGCCGGTGAGCTGCCGGCGATCCGGGTCGGCCGGTCCTTCCGGGTCCCGGAGGACGAGGTGCACGCGTACCTGCGCAGCTCGTTCGTCGACACCGCGTGACCCGGTCCCGCCGACCGAGGAGGGGCGCCCCGCCGGCCGGCGGGGCGCCCCTCGTGCGTCACCCGCACACCGTCTCCGGCCCCCGCGGTTTGGGGCCGGTGGGGGCCCGCCGGTAGGGTGGGCCGCCGTACCCCCGTACCACCGTGAGGAACACCCATGGGCTCTGTCATCAAGAAGCGGCGCAAGCGGATGGCGAAGAAGAAGCACCGCAAGCTGCTGCGCAAGACGCGTCACCAGCGTCGCAACAAGAAGTGACCACGCGTCACCTCTGAGCGTCGAGGGTCCCCGGCCGTTGCCGGGGACCTTTGTCGTCCCCCGGGCGCCCGGCCCGCGACCACGTCCCGGCTCCCCCTGTGGGTCCCGGGAGCGCCCCGGTAGTCTCGGTCCCGTCGGACCGGCATGGGAGGAGTCGCGGTGGCGAAGGTGGTGCTGGTCACCGGGGTGTCCCGGTACCTCGGGGGGCTGCTCGCGCGGCGGGTCGCGGCCGAGCCGGGCGTCGAGCGCGTCGTCGGCGTCGACGTCATCCCGCCGCCGCACCCCGTTCCCGGCGTCGAGTTCGTGCGCGCCGACATCCGCAACCCGATGATCTCCCGCGTCATCGAGTCCTCGGGCGTCGACACCGTCGTCCACATGAACGTCATCGCGACGCCGACCTTCGTCGGGGGCCGGACCCCGCAGAAGGAGATCAACGTCATCGGCACGATGCAGCTCCTCGCGGCGTGCCAGAAGTCCTCCACCGTGCGGCGCCTGGTCGTCAAGTCCTCGGCCGCGGTCTACGGCTCGACCCCGCGCGACCCCGCGCTGTTCACCGAGGACATGGACGCGCGCCGCACCCCGAGCAGCGGCTTCGGCAAGGACTCCATCGAGGTCGAGGGATACGTGCGCGGCTTCGCCCGGCGCCGCCCGGACGTCGACATCCTCATGCTCCGCCTCGCCAACGTCATCGGCCCGCGCATCCGCACCTCGATCACCGACTACTTCTCGATGCCGGCCGTGCCGGTCCCGCTCGGCTACGACGCCCGGATGCAGTTCCTCCACGAGGAGGACGCCATCGACGCCCTCGTGCTCGGCACCACCGGTGACGCGACCGGGGTCGTCAACGTCGCCGGCGACGGGGTGGTCACCGTCCTGCAGGCCGTCGCCCTCGCCGGCCGGCCCGCGGTCCCGCTGCCGCTCGGGAGCGCCTCGTTCGTCGGCGGCGTCACCCGCCGGCTCGGGCTCGCCGACTTCTCGCCCGACCAGATGTCCTTCCTCGCCTACGGCCGCGGCCTCGACACGACGCGGATGCGCGACCGGCTCGGGTTCGAGCCCCGGTACACGACCCGGGAGGCGTTCGAGGCCTTCGCCGCCACCCTCGGCTCGCAGGGGCCGGGTCTCGGCTCGGTCGTCGACGCCGTGAGCGGGGTCGCCGGCGCCGCGAGCCAGTCGGTCCTCACGGCGCTCGGCGCCGGGAGCGTGCGCTGATGGCCGCCCGCCCGGGAGCCCTCGCGGCCGGTGCCGCGCGCGCCGGTGGCGAGCGGGCCCGCCGCCGCTCGACGCCGCTCATCGGGGCCGAGCCGGTGGCGGCCGCACCGGTGGCGGTGACGACGAGCGCGACGTCGAAGGCCACCCCGGCGAAGAAGGCCACCCCGGCGAAGAAGGCCACCCCGGCGAAGAAGACCGCGCCCGCGAAGAAGACCGCGCCCGCGAGGAAGGCCGCGGCCACGAAGAAGGCCGCGCCCGCCAGGAAGGCCGCGGCGGCGAAGTCCGCTCCCGCCGCGCCCGCCCCCGTCGCGTCGGTCCGCAAGCACCGTCCGGCGCCCCGGGTCACCTCCGCCCCCTCACCACGCGCGACGACGCAGGCGGGGGAGCGCACCGGCGCCGGCCGCCTCACCCCGCGCGAGAAGGCCCGCCGCGACGCCGCCGCGCGCCGTCCGCAGCTGCGGGTCGCCGACCCCGCCGCGCCCCGCCGCCGGGCCGCGCGACCCGCGCCGCCCGCCCCGGCCACGCCGCCGGCGGCCGCCCCGCCGCTGGCCGCCGTGCCCCCGCTCGACCCCACCACCGCGTCGGCGCCCGGCCGCTCCGGCCTGCCGGTGCCCGACCTCGCCGACGTCCTCGACGCGCTCGTCGTCGGCCTGCGGGTCGCGGCCGAGGCCGCCGGCGTCGCGCCCGAGGACGTGGAGCGCCGGGTCGCGCAGGTGCTCGCGTACCTGCGCCGCCGGGTCGAGGGCGACTACGACGTCGACGACTTCGGCTACGACGAGCACTTCACCGAGAACGTCTTCTACCCGATGCTCCGGCCGCTCTACCGGCACTGGTTTCGGGTCGAGGTGCGGGGCATCGAGAACATCCCGGCGGAGGGCGGCGCCCTCGTGGTCTCCAACCACTCGGGCACCATCGCGCTCGACTCGCTCATGGTGCAGCTGGCCATCCACGACGAGCACCCGCAGCACCGGACGATGCGCGCGCTGGGGGCCGACCTCGTCTTCCAGACCCCGTTCGTCGGGACGATGGCCCGCCGCTCCGGCTCGACCCTCGCCGCGAGCGAGGACGCCGCGCGTCTCTTCGGCCGCGGCGAGCTCGTCGGCGTCTTCCCCGAGGGCTTCAAGGGCACCGGCAAGCCCTTCAGCGAGCGCTACAAGCTGCAGCGCTTCGGCCGCGGTGGCTTCGTCTCCGCGGCGCTCGCCGCCGGGGTGCCCATCGTCCCGTGCTCGGTCGTCGGCGCCGAGGAGACCTACCCGATCATCGGCAACATGGGCAGCCTGGCGCGGCTGCTCGGACTGCCGTACGCGCCGGTGACCCCGACCTTCCCGTGGCTCGGCCCGCTGGGGATGGTCCCGCTGCCGAGCAAGTGGATCATCGAGTTCGGCGCCCCGATCGACACCTCCGGCCACGACGAGGGGGCCGCCGAGGACCCCATGCTCGTCTTCGACCTCACCGACCAGGTGCGCGAGACCATCCAGCAGACCCTCTACACGCTGCTCATGCAGCGTCGGTCGGTCTTCTTCTGAGCGCCGTGGGTACCGCGCCGTGAGCACCCCCGAGCCCCGCGTGACCCTCGTGACCCGCGAGGGCTGTCACCTGTGCACGAGCGCCCGCGAGACGGTCGCCCGGGTGTGCGCCGACCTCGGCGTCGGGTGGCGCGAGCTCGACGTCGACGGCGACCTCGACCTGCTCGGACGCTGGTCGGAGGAGGTGCCGGTCACCCTCGTCGACGGGCGCCAGCACGACTTCTGGCGGGTCGACGAGACCCGGCTGCGGGCGGCCCTCGCGACCCCGCCCCGAGGGGAAGCATCCGGCCAGACCGGACGTTGAGCGCACTAGCACATCGTCGTCGTGAGGCACGTCACCGGGGTCCCGCGCAACTTTGTGCCTCCCTTCACAAAGTCGTAGGCTGACCGGGTTCCGCGGGCGACCGTGCGGCGTCTCGCCGTGCCTCTCGCCGCAGCCCGTGACCCGCGAAAGGAGTCGGTGACCGCCTGTGTCCACCGCAGCAGCCACCCGCCGGGGCATCCCGGACGCGTCGGTGGCCCGTCTGCCCGGGTACCTGCGAGCCCTCACCGCCCTCGCCGACGCCGGCATCGCCTCGGTCAGCTCCGAGGAGCTGGCCGGAGCCGCCGGGGTCAGCTCGGCGATGCTCCGCAAGGACCTCTCGCACCTCGGCAGCTACGGCGTGCGCGGGGTCGGGTACGACGTCGAGCGGCTCGCCTCCGAGATCGCCGCGGCGCTCGGGCTGACCCAGGACTGGCCGGTCGCCATCGTCGGGATGGGCAACCTCGGGCGGGCGCTCGCCGCCTACCGCGGGTTCGCCGAGCGCGGCTTCCGGGTCATCGCCCTGCTCGACCGCGACCCGCGGGTCGTCGGCGAGGAGGTGTCGGGCCGCGTCGTGCGCCCGATGGCCGACCTCACGACGCTCGTGCGCGACGAGGGGCTCTCGGTCGGCGTCATCGCCACCGCCTCCGACGGCGCGCAGGACGCCTGCGACGCGCTCGTCGCGGCCGGCATCCGCTCCGTGCTCAACTTCGCGCCGGTGTTGCTGTCGGTCCCCGAGGACGTCGCCGTGCGCACCGTCGACCTCTCGACCGAGCTCCAGATCCTCGCCTTCCACGGCCAGCGCAACGCCGTCGCCGAGGCGGTGGCGCCGTGAGCCTCGTCGTCCTCGGCCTCTCCCACCACGGGGCGCCCCTCGGGCTGCTCGAGTCGGTGGCCCTCGACGGTCCCGCCGCGACCGACCTCGAGACCGCCGTCCTGCGCTCGGAGCACGTCACCGAGGCGGTCGTCCTCTCGACGTGCAACCGCACCGAGGTCTACGCCGAGAGCCTGACCTTCCACGGCGCGCTCGTCGACATCACCAACGCTCTCGCACAGGCCTGTTCGGTCGACCGCGCCGAGCTGCAGCCCCACCTGTACGTGCACTACGAGGACCGCGGCATCGCGCACGCCTTCACCGTCGCGGCCGGCCTGGACTCGATGGCCGTCGGCGAGGCGCAGATCCTCGGTCAGGTGCGCCGCAGCCTCTCGCGCGCCCAGAAGCACGGCCACGTCGGTCCGGCGCTCAACGGGCTGCTCCAGCAGGGCCTGCGCGTCGCCAAGCGCGTCCACTCCGAGACCGAGATCGACCTCGTGAGCGGCTCCCTCGTGCAGGCGGGCATCACCCGCGCCGAGGCCGTGCTCGGGGGCCTCGGCGCCCGGTCCGTCCTCGTCGTCGGCGCCGGCGGGATGGGCGCGCTCGCCGCGACCACGGTCTCGCGCCACGGCGCTCGCGAGGTCGTCGTCGTCAACCGCAACCCCGACCGTGCGGTCGGGGTCGCCGAGCGGGTCGGCGGTCGCGCCCGCCCGCTCGCCGAGCTGACGGAGGCGCTCGCGGACGCCGACCTCGTCATCGCCTCGACCGGCGCGCGGGGCCAGGTCGTCACGGCCGAGCACGTCGCCGCCGCCCTCGCCACCCGCGGCGGACGCCCGCAGGTCTACGTCGACCTCGCCCTGCCGCACGACGTCGAGCTCGACGTCGACGCCCTCGAGGGCGCCACCCGGGTCGGTCTCGCCGAGCTCGGTGAGGACCTCGCCGAGGCCGGCTCCGCCCCGCAGGTCGCCGTCGCGCGCGAGCTCGTCACCGCCGAGGTCGCCGCCTACCTCCTCCAGCGCTCCGCGCAGGCCGTCGCCCCCACCGTCACCGCGCTGCGCGCCCGCGCCGGCGAGGTCGTCGACGCCGAGCTGACCCGCCTCGAGCGACGCACGCCCGGCCTCGACGACCACGAGCGGGCCGAGGTCCGCCGCGCCGTCGAGCGCGTCGTCGACAAGCTGCTCCACACCCCGACCGTCCGGGTCAAGGAGCTCGCCCGCGACGGCCAGGGCGGCAGCTACGCCCGCGCCCTCTCGGACCTGTTCGACCTCGACCCGCGCGACGTCTCGCTCGTCTCGGCGCCGCCGGCCATCCCGGGGGAGGACGCATGACCGCGCTGCGCCTCGGCACCCGCCGCTCCGCCCTCGCGACGACCCAGTCCTCCTGGGTCGCCGACCGGCTGCGCGCCCTCGGGCACGAGGTCGAGCTCGTCGAGATCACGACCGAGGGCGACCGCGACCGCACGACCCCGCTCGCCCAGCTCGGCGGCACCGGCGTCTTCGTCTCCGCGCTGCGCGAGGCGCTCGCCGACGGCCGGGTCGACCTCGCCGTCCACTCGCTCAAGGACCTCCCGACCGCGCCCGACCCCCGCGTCGACGTCGCCGCCGTCCCCGTCCGCGAGGACGTCCGCGACGCCCTCGTCGCGCGCGACGGCCTGACCCTCGGCGAGCTGCCGGCCGGTGCCACCGTCGGCACCGGCTCGCCGCGCCGCCGCGCGCAGCTCGAGGCCCTCGGCCTCGGATTGGTCCTCACCGACCTGCGCGGCAACGTCGACACCCGGCTGCGCGCCGTGCACGAGGGCCGGCTCGACGCCGTCGTCCTCGCAGCGGCCGGCCTGCGCCGGCTCGGCCGGGCCGACGAGGTGACCGAGCTGCTCGACCCGCTCCAGGTGCTGCCGGCCCCCGGCCAGGGCGCCCTCGCGGTCGAGGTCCGCCGCGACGACGACGCCACGCGCGCCGCCGTCGCCCCGCTCGAGGACGCCGACGCCCGCGCCTGCGTCACCGCCGAGCGCACCCTGCTCGCCGAGCTCGAGGCCGGGTGCTCCGCCCCGGTCGGCGCGCTCGCCGAGGTCGTCGAGGGGGTGGACGGGCCCGAGCTGTCGCTGCGGGCCGTCGTCGCCGCCCCCGACGGCTCCCACGACCTGCGCCGGTCCCTGACCGGTGACCCCGCCGAGGCCGCAGACCTCGGCCGGAGGACGGCCCGCCTCCTCCTCGAGGACGGCGCCGCCGACCTCATGCCCACGTCCACCGACCGATCCGTCACGGAGCGTGCCCAGTGAGCCCCACGCGCTCGTCCACCCGCCCCTCCCGCGCCCCCGCGCGCGTCGCCTTCGTCGGCGGCGGGCCGGGCGACCCCGGCCTGCTCACGGTGCGTGCCGTCGAGCTGCTCGCCGCGGCCGACGCCGTCGTCATCGACCAGGTCGCCCGCGAGGCGATCGCCCTGCGGCACGCCCGCGAGGACGTCGAGGTCGTCGACGCCGGTCACGGCGACCAGGGCGAGGCCCTGACCCAGGCCTCGCGCGCCAAGCTCGTCGTCAAGGCGGCCAAGGCGCACGCCGGCGGCCTCGTCGTCCGCCTCATGGACGGCGACCCGGCCGTCTTCAACGGGCTGGCCGAGGAGGCGCAGGCGCTCGTCAAGGCCGGCATCTCCTTCGAGGTCGTGCCCGGTGTCAGCAGCCTGAGCGCGGTGCCGGCCTACGCCGGCGTGCCGCTCACGGCCAAGTCCACCTCGGCCGTCCACGTCGTCGTCGCCGGTCCCGGCGCGCCGGCCGTCGCCGGCGGGGTCGACGCCTCGGTCACCGTCGTCGTCCTCGGCGCCCCGGACCGCGCTGCCGTCGCGCTCCGGGCGCTGCTCGACGCCGGCCGTGACGCCGCGACCCCGGTCGCCCTCACCGAGCGCGGCACGACGACCGAGCAGCGCACGCTCGTCACGACCCTCGGCGAGGCGCCCGGCGTCATGGCCGACAGCCGCTTCCCCGTCCTCGCCGTCGTCGGCGACACCGTCCGGATGCGCGACGCCCTCTCGTGGTTCGAGACCAAGCCGCTCTACGGCTGGTCGGTCCTCGTGCCGCGTACCAAGGAACAGTCGGGCACGATGACCGCCCGCCTCGAGCACCACGGCGCGCACGCCGAGATCGTCCCGACCATCTCGGTCGAGCCGCCGCGCACGCCGCAGCAGCTGGAGCGCGCCGTCAAGGGCATGGTCACCGGCCGCTACGAGTGGGTCGGCTTCACGTCGGTCAACGCCGTGCGCGCCATCCGCGAGAAGTTCGACGAGTTCGGGCTCGACGCGCGCTCCTTCGCCGGTCTCAAGGTCGCCGCCGTCGGTGGCGTCACGGCCGACGCGCTGCGCGAGTGGGGCATCAACCCCGACCTCGTGCCCACCGACGAGCAGTCCGCCCAGGGCCTGCTCGACGCGTGGCCGCCGTTCGACGCCGACCTCGACCCCATCAACCGGGTCTTCCTGCCGCGCGCCGACATCGCCACCGACACCCTCGTCGCGGGCCTGCAGGCCACCGGCTGGGAGGTCGACGACGTCACCGCCTACCGCACCGTCCGGGCCGCCCCGCCGCCCGCGCCGGTGCGCGACGCCATCAAGTCCGGGGCCTTCGACGCCGTGCTCTTCACGTCGAGCTCGACCGTGCGCAACCTCGTCGGCATCGCCGGCAAGCCGCACCCGAGCACGGTCATCGCCTGCATCGGCCCGGCCACGGCGAAGACGGCCGAGGAGCACGGCCTGCGGGTCGACGTCCTCGCGCCGGAGCCGAGCGCCGCGGCGCTCGTCGACGCGCTCGCCGACCACGGCCGCTCGATCGCCTTGGACGCCGCCGAGGCCGGCGAGGAGGTCGTGCGCCCGAGCCAGCGTCGCGCCGGCGGCCGGAAGCGCGCCACGTGACGGCGGGCCTGCCGCTGCCGGGGGCGCCGTTCCCGGTCGGCCGGCCGCGCCGGCTGCGCCGCACCCCGGCGCTGCGGCGGCTCGTCGCCGAGACGCGGCTGCACCCGGCCGAGCTCGTCCTGCCGGTCTTCGTCCGCGAGGGCATCGACGCGCCGGTCGCCATCTCGTCGATGCCGGGCGTCGTCCAGCACACGCTCGACTCGCTCGTCGAGGAGGCGCGGCGCTGCGTCGACGCCGGGCTCGGCGGGATCATGCTCTTCGGTGTGCCGTCGGCCAAGGACGGTCGGGGCTCCGGCGCCGACGACCCCGACGGCATCCTCAACGTCGGGCTCTCGCGGGTCGTCGAGGCGGTCGGTGACGACCTCGTCGTCATGAGCGACCTCTGCCTCGACGAGTTCACCGACCACGGCCACTGCGGCGTGCTCGCAGCCGACGGCTCGGTCGACAACGACGCGACGCTCGAGCGCTACGCGTCGATGGCCCTCGCGCAGGCCGCGACCGGCACGCCGGTCCTCGGCCTGTCCGGGATGATGGACGGCCAGGTCGGGTACGTCCGGTCGGCCCTCGACGCCGCCGGGTACACCGACACCTCGATCCTCGCGTACGCCGCGAAGTACACCTCGGGGCTCTACGGGCCGTTCCGCGAGGCCGTGCAGTCCTCCCTCGTCGGGGACCGCGCGACCTACCAGCAGGACCCGGCCAACGGCCGCGAGGCGCTGCGCGAGATCGAGGCCGACATCGCCGAGGGCGCCGACATCGTCATGGTCAAGCCCGCCGGGCCGCACCTCGACGTCGTCGCCGCGGCCGCCGCGGTCTCGCCGGTGCCCGTCGCGGCCTACCAGATCTCCGGCGAGTACGCCCAGATCGAGGCCGCCGCCGAGCGCGGGTGGGTCGACCGCGAGCGGGTCATGATGGAGGCACTGCTCGGCATCCGCCGGGCCGGCGCGAGCATCATCCTCAGCTACCACGCCATCGAGGCCGCCCGGCGCCTCTGAGCGCCCACCCACCCTGCCCAGGTGCGGGCTACACCGCAGTACGTGACGCTGAGGCGTCAGTTACTGCGGTGTAGCCCGCGCTCGGGGGGTGCCGCGTCAGTGCTCGTGGGCGTGCGGGGCCTCGCCGGTGACCGCGACCATCTCGACGGGCGTGTGCTCGAGCGCGTGCCGGGCGAGGACCTTCCCGGTGCCGAGGTCGGCGACGACGAGCTCCTTCTCCTCCGCGTCGGCGACGAAGGCGGTCACACTCGATGGTGAGTGCGGAAGTGGCTGCCGAAGCGACCACTTCCGCACTCGACGGCGGGCGTCAGTGGTCGCCGGCGTCGAGGCGGGCGCGCAGGCGCTCGATGCCACCGCGCAGGAGCTCGCCGTAGCCGTCGTCACCGAGCAGGTGGGCCGTGGTCTCGGCCGCCTCGAGCTCGCGACGGGCCTCGGTGATACGCCCCTGGCGGCGGTAGCCGTCGCCGAGGTTGAGGTGGAGGCTGGGCGCGAGGGCCGCGGCCGAGGGGTGCCGACCGGCGCCAGCGCGTCGTCGGCCACGTGCGCGTGCTCGCGCAGCGCGACCTCGTCCCACGCCACCTCGTCGGCGAGGGCGGGCTCGAGGTCGGCGAGGTAGTGCGCGAGCACGCAGCGCGGGGCGTGCTCGCTCGGCCCGGTCCCCTCCCAGGCGGCGAGCATCCGGGCCCGCCCGTCCTCGCGCTCGCCGCCGAGCGCCTGCGTCACGCCGGCCAGGACCTCGCTCCACTCCGTCATGCCGCGGACGCTACGGGCCGCCACCGACGGGGCCGCGGCGGCATCCACCGGGGGTCGAGGGCGCACACGGTTGCCGGGGCGACCGCTTCCGCACTCGACGCCGGACGGGATGGGGCGGGGACGGCGAACCGCCCGCCACGCGCTGCGTGACGGGCGGTCCGGGGTGGGGCATCCCGTCGTCCCTGCACGACGGGATGCCCGGGCGGCTCGCCGGAGGGAGCGGAGCCGGGGAGGGACCTCGCTCAGGCCCGCTTGGCGAGCTGGAGGTCGATGACGAGCTTGATCTTCTCGGAGACGAGGACGCCGCCCTTCTCGAGGTTGGCGTTCCAGGTGAGGCCCCACTGCGTGCGGTCGAGCTCGCCGGAGGCCTCGAAGGCCGCCTTCTCGTTGCCCCACGGGTCGGTCGCGACGCCGCCGAACTCGACGTCGAGCGAGACCGGCTTGGTGACGCCCTTGATCGTGAGGTCGCCGGTGAGGGTGGAGCCGTCGAACGAGGTCGAGCGGAAGGTCATGTCGGGGTGGTTCTCGGAGTCGAAGAAGTCACCGCTGCGCAGGTGGCCGTCGCGGTCGGCGGTGCCGGTGGCGACGGAGGCGGTCTTGATGGTGACCTCGGCGGTGGAGTCCGCGAGGGTCTCGCCGACGACGACGGTGCCGGCGACGTCGGTGAACGAGCCGCGGACCTTGCTCACCATGAGGTGGCGGGCGACGAAGCCGACCTCGGTGTGGGTGGGGTCGATGGTCCAGGTGCCGGTGGAGAGGCCGGTGAGGGTGTCGGTCATGGGTGGTGCTCCTTCGAGAGGGTGGGGCGTGCGGTAGTTGACGCTTCAACTATGCACCATCTTCGACTATTCCGCCTCCCGGGTCGTGGGACGATGACCCCGTGGAGACGACCCGGTGGCTGGCGAGCGACGAGCAGCGGTGGTGGCGCGCCTACCTGCGCGGCAACCGCGAGCTCGACGTCGCCCTCGACCGCGACCTCTCCCGCGAGGGTGTGAGCCTCTCGGACTACGAGCTGCTCTCGATGCTCTCGGAGGCCGAGGGCCGCCGGCTGCGGATGTCCGCCCTCGCCGAGCTCATCGTCCAGTCGCGCAGCCGGGTCACGCACACCGCGGCCCGCCTCGAGCGCCGCGGCTGGGTGCGCCGCACCCCGGCGCTCGACGACGGCCGCGGGGTCGTCCTCGAGCTGACCGACGAGGGCCTCGGCGCCGTCGAGCGGCTCGCCGCCGCGCACGTCGCCAGCGTCCGCCGCCACCTCGTCGACGTCCTCACGCCGTACCAGTTCCGCGCCCTCGGCGAGGCGATGGAGGCCGTCCGCGACGCGTACGCCAGCGACCCGACGACCCCGGCATCCCCCTGCGAGCCCTGCTGACCCGACAATGGGGAGGTGACCGACACCTCCACCGCCCCCGCCGCCGCTGACGAGGCGCCCGCCTCCGCCGCCCTCCTCGCCCGGGCCCGCGCCGTCACCCCCGGTGGCGTCAACAGCCCGGTCCGCGCCTTCCGCTCGGTCGGCGGCACGCCCCGCTTCATGGTCCGCGGCGAGGGCCCGCTCCTCACCGACGCCGACGGCCACGAGTACGTCGACCTCGTCGGCAGCTGGGGCCCGATGATCCTCGGCCACGCCCACCCGGCCGTCCTCGACGCCGTGCACACCGCGGCCTCGCGCGGCACGTCCTTCGGCACCCCGAGCGAGAACGAGGTCGCGCTCGCCGAGGAGATCGTGGCCCGCGTCGCTCCGGTCGAGCAGGTCCGCCTCGTGAGCAGCGGCACCGAGGCGACGATGAGCGCCATCCGCCTCGCCCGCGGCTTCACGGGCCGCCCGCTCGTCGTCAAGTTCGCCGGGCACTACCACGGCCACGTCGACTCCCTCCTCGTCGCCGCCGGCTCGGGCGTCGCCACGCTCGCGCTGCCCGACTCCGCCGGCGTGCCCGAGCAGATGGCCGCCGAGACGATCGTGCTGCCGTACAACGACGTCGCCGCCCTCGAGGAGCTCTTCGCCGCCCGCGGCGACCAGATCGCGTGCGTCATCACCGAGGCCGCCGCCGGCAACATGGGCGTCGTCGCGCCGCGGCCCGGGTTCACCGAGGCGCTGCGCCGGGTCACCGCGCAGCACGGCGCGCTCCTGGTCTCGGACGAGGTGATGACCGGCTTCCGCTGCAGCCGCGCCGGCTGGTGGGGCCACGAGGGCCTCGACCTCGCCCCGGATCTGCTGACCTTCGGCAAGGTGATGGGCGGCGGCTTCCCGGCGGCGGCGTTCGGCGGCCGCGCCGACGTCATGGCGCTCCTCGCGCCCGACGGGCCGGTCTACCAGGCGGGCACCCTCAGCGGGAACCCCGTCGCGACCGCCGCCGGCCTCGCCACGCTGCAGCACTGCGACGACGCCGTCTACGCCCGCCTCGACGAGGTGTCCCGCGCCATCAGCACCGCTGCGTCCGAGGCGCTCTCGGCCGCCGGCGTCGCGCACCGCGTCCAGTACGCCTCCTCGATGTTCTCCGTCTTCTTCCGTGACGGAGAGGTGCGCGACTACGACGACGCCCGCGACCAGGACACCGCCGCCTTCGGTCGGTTCTTCCACGCGATGCTCTCGGCCGGCGTCTACCTGCCGCCGAGCGCCTACGAGTGCTGGTTCGTCTCGGCCTCGCACGACGACGCGGTCGTCCAGCGCGTGCTCGACGCCCTGCCCGGCGCGGCCGCCGCGGCGGCCGCCGGCTGACGGCCCGCCGGGTCGCCGCGGCGGTGTCGAACCCCGTCCGCGGCACTCAGGTGGGTTTGCGACAATCGCGAGCATGACCCCGACCGCCGGTGGCGCCGTCCCCGCCGAGCCGCAGCGCACGACCGTGCACCTGCTGCGGCACGGCGAGGTCCACAACCCCGGGCAGGTCCTCTACGGGCGGCTGCCCGGATACCACCTCTCCGAGCTCGGGCGCCACATGGCCGAGCTCGCCGCCGAGCACCTCGCCGACCACGACGTCGTCCACGTCGTCTCCAGCCCCCTCGAGCGGGCGCAGGAGACCGCGGCGCCGGTCGCGGCCGTGCACGACCTCCCCGTCACCGTCGACGAGCGGGTCCTCGAGGCCGGCAACGAGTTCGAGGGACTGCCGGTCGCCGGCGGCCAGGGGCTGCTGCGCCACCCGCGCCTGTGGCCGAAGATGCTCAACCCGCTGCGGCCGTCGTGGGGCGAGCCCTACGGCGAGATCGTCGAGCGGATGCGCTCCGCCATCGTCGACGCCCGGGCCGCCGCCCGCGGCCACGAGGCGGTCATCGTCAGCCACCAGGCGCCGATCTGGATGATCCGGCTCGCCACCGAAGGACGCCCCCTCGTGCACAACCCCGCCCGCCGTGAGTGCTCCCTCGCGAGCCTCACCTCCCTGACCTTCCTCGGCGACGAGCTGCTCTCGCTGTCGTACGCCGAGCCCGCCGCCCAGCTGCTGCCCCGCGCCCAGAAGGGGGCCGGCGCATGAGCCGGACGCCGTCCCGCCGGGCCGCGCTCGGCGCCGCGGCGCTGGCCGCCCTCGTGCTGGCCGGCTGCAGCAGCGACCCCAACTCGGTGGCCGCGCAGGCGAAGGCCGGCGACCAGAAGGGGTACATCAGCGGCGACGGCGCCGTCGAGACCATCCCGGTCGCCGACCGGCTGGAGCCGGTGACGATGGACGGGCAGCTGCTCGACGGCAGCGCGTGGGACATCACCTCGACCCGCGGGCAGGTGCTCGTCCTCAACGTCTGGGGCTCCTGGTGCGCCCCGTGCGTCGCCGAGGCCCCCGACCTCCAGAAGGCCTGGGAGGAGCAGCAGGCGAAGAAGGCGCCGGTGCAGTTCATGGGCATCGACTTCCGCGAGGAGGCCGAGCGCGGCGCGGCGTTCGTCGAGAAGGCGGGCATCACCTACCCGAGCCTCAGCGACAAGCCGGGCCTGCTCATCCTGCGCCTCCAGGGCAAGGCCCCGACGACGCCGAGCACCCTCGTCCTCGACCGGGAGGGACGCATCGCCGCCCGGGTCAACGGCCCCGTCGACGCCACGACCCTCTCCGGCCTCGTCGACGACGTGGTCGCGGAGAAGTGACCGCCGGCCTCGTCGCCGCCACCGGCGACACCGTGACGAGCGGGGCGCTCCCGCTCGCGGTCGGTGTCGCCGCGCTCGCCGGGCTCGTCTCGTTCGCGAGCCCCTGCGTGCTGCCCCTCGTCCCCGGCTTCCTCGGCTACGTCACGGGGCTGACCGGCGAGTCCGCCGCCGACCGTTCGCGCGGGCGCACCCTTGCGGGCGCGCTGCTGTTCGTCGTCGGGTTCACCGTCGTCTTCGTCCTCGGGTCGATCTTCGTCACCGGCGTCGGCAGCGTCCTCGTCGAGCAGCGCGAGGTGCTGCTGCGGGTCGGCGGCGCGGTCGTCGTCCTCATGGGGCTGGTCTTCGTCGGCCTCGGCAGCCAGCGGGAGGTGCGCATCCACTGGCGCCCGCGGGCCGGCCTGCTCGGGGCGCCCCTGCTCGGTGCGGTGTTCGCGCTGGGATGGGCTCCCTGCACCGGCCCGACCCTGGCCGCCGTCCTCGTGATGGCCACCGCGTCCGGCGACGCCCAGGTCACCCGCGGGGTCACGCTCGCGCTCGCGTACGGCCTCGGGCTGGGCCTGCCGTTCCTGCTCGTCGCGGCCGGACTCGACCGCGCCGGCCGCGCGTCCGCCTGGCTGCGCCGGCACATGCGCACCATCCAGCTCCTCGGCGGCGTCCTGCTCGTCGTCGTCGGGCTGCTCATGCTCACCGGCGTCTGGGAGACGATGAACCGCTGGGTCCAGACCGAGCTCGTCTCCGGCTTCGAGGTGTCCCTGTGAGCACGACCGACGACCGTCCGACGACCGAGACCGCCCCCGCCGGCGACGGCACGCCCCCTCGGGCGCCGGTCACCCAGCCGCGGCTCGGCGCCGTCGGCTGGCTGCGCTTCCTCTGGCGACAGCTGACGAGCATGCGCACCGCGCTGTTCCTGCTGCTCCTGCTCTCGGTCGCGGCCATCCCCGGCTCGACCTTCCCGCAGCGCTCCATCGACGCCGCGCGCACGACGCAGTTCATCACCGACCACCCGACGGCGGGGCCCATCCTCGACAAGCTCGGGTTCTTCGCGGTCTACGCGTCGCCGTGGTTCGCCGCGATCTACCTCCTCCTGTTCGTGTCGCTCATCGGGTGCGTCGCGCCCCGCAGCCGCATCCACTGGCACCAGCTGCGCTCGCGGCCGCCGCGGGCCCCGCGTCGCCTCGAGCGCCTCGCCGCGCACTCCGAGGAGGTCGTCGACGGCACCCCGGACGAGGTGCGCGAGCGGCTGCGCGGCGTCCTGCGCTCCAAGCGCTACCGGGTGCACGCCCACGACGACACCTCGCTGTCGGCCGAGAAGGGCTACCTCAAGGAGACCGGCAACCTCGTCTTCCACCTCGCGCTCATCGGCGTCCTCGTCGGCGTCGCGTGGGGGCACCTGCTCGGCTGGAAGGGCGACGTCATCGTCCCGGTCGGTGACACCTTCGCCAACAGCCTCTCGTCCTACGACACCTTCAGCCCCGGCCCGTGGGTCGACGTCAACGACCTCTCGCCGTACGCCATCCGCCTGGACCGGCTCGACGTGAAGTTCGAGACCGAGGACACCGGCCGCGGGCAGTTCGGGATGCCCCGCGACTTCCGGGCGTACACGACCTTCACGACGCCCGAGGGTCGCACCGAGGCGCGCGAGATCGCCGTCAACCACCCGCTCGAGACCGGCGGCGGCAGCGTCTTCCTCCTCGGCAACGGCTACGCCCCGAAGGTGACCGTGCGCAACGCCGCCGGCAAGGCCATCTACACCTCGGCGACGCCGTTCCTCCCGCAGGACAACAACTACACGTCGGTCGGCGCCATCAAGGTGCCCGGTGCCCAGCCCGACGAGCTCGGCTTCGCGGGGTTCTTCCTCCCGACCGGCGTCATCGACTCCGAGCAGGGCCCGCACTCGACCTTCCCCGACACCCTCGACCCGCAGCTGGCGCTCACCGCGTTCAGCGGGACGCTCTTCCCGGGCGGTGGTCCGCAGTCGGTCTACACGCTCGACACGGCCGAGATGAAGCCGCTGCCCGGCAAGGACGGCGCCGACCAGCTGCGCATCCTCCTCAAGCCCGGCCAGACCTACGAGCTGCCCGAGGGGCGCGGCTCCATCACCTTCGACGGGGTCGAGCGCTTCGCCGGCCTCTCGATCCGCACCGACCCCGGCAAGACCCTCACCCTCGTCTCGGCGCTGCTCGCGCTCGCCGGGCTCGTCCTCAGCCTCGTCGTCCGGCGCCGCCGGGTCTTCGTCCGGGTTCGCCCCGAGGAGGGCACGGGTCGTACCGTGGTCTCCGTCGGCGGCCTGGCCAAGGACGACGACGAGGGGATGGCCGACGAGGTCGCCGCCGTCCTCACCGCACCCGGAGGAACCCGATGACCGACCTGACGCTCGCGCAGCTGTCGAACCTGTCCGTCTACTCGGCGATGGTCGTCCTGACCCTCGCGATGCTCGCGCACGGCCTGTACCTGGCCCGCGTCGTGCCCGCCCGGGAGGCCGTCGCCGTCGAGGCGCCCGAGCGCGAGCTCGTCGCGGCCGGTGGCGGCTCCGCGCCGGGGGACGACGCGCCCGCCGTCCCCACCGAGAAGGCCGACGAGCCGGCCGGCGCGCGCAAGGCCGCCGGCATCGGGCACTCGCTGACCGTCCTCGGGACGCTGCTGGTCGTCGCCGGCGTCGTGCTGCGCGCTCTCGAGGTGCACCGCTGGCCGCTCGGCAACATGTACGAGTTCGCCATCGTCGGGGCGATGTTCACGCTGCTCGCCTACGTCGCGTGGTCGGCCCGCCGCGACCTGCGCTGGCTCGGGGTATTCGTCACCGGCCCGGTGCTGCTCGTGCTCGGCGCGGCCATCACCGTCTGGTACACCGACGCCTCCGAGCTCATGCCGTCGCTGCGCTCGGTGTGGCTGGCCATCCACGTCACGGTCGCGACGATGTCGGTCGCGGTGTTCACCATCGGCGCCTCGCTCGGCATCCTCTACCTGATCCAGGACCGCGTCGAGGCGCGCGAGGGCGGGGCGACCGGCCGGGCGGCCTTCATGCGGCGGCTGCCCACGGCCCGGGCGCTGGAGCGGCTGACGTACGCGACGCACATCGTCGCCTTCCCGATGTGGACCTTCACTGTCATCGCCGGCGCCATCTGGGCCCGCCAGGCCTGGGGCTCGTACTGGAACTGGGACCCGAAGGAGGTCTGGAGCTTCGTCATCTGGACCGTCTACGCGGCCTACCTGCACGCCCGCGCGACGACCGGCTGGAGGCGTCAGAACGCCGTGTGGATCTCGCTCGCGGGGTTCGTCTGCGTGCTGCTCAACTTCGCCGTGGTCAACGTGTTCTTCGTCGGCCAGCACTCCTACTCGGGCATGTGAGGGACCTCGCTCGATGAACGCCTTCCTGCGCTACACCGTCCTGCGCCTGCTCATCTTCTTCGGCTGCGTCCTCGCGCTGTGGCTCGCGGGGCTGCGCGACGAGGAGCAGCTGCTGCTCCTCGTCGTCCTCGCGGCCCTGGCGTCGATGGCCATCTCGTACGTGGCGCTGCGGCGCTTCCGCCAGGACTACTCGGCGCAGCTGTCCGAGACCATCGAGCGGCGCGCGGCCGCCCGCCGGGAGAAGGGCGGCGACCGGCGCACCGACGAGCAGGCCGAGGACGAGGAGGTCATCGTCCGGCCGTCGACCGCGGCCCGCCCGGCCACTGCCGAGGACGACGACTTCCGCTGACCCGCTCCGCCCGGTCGAGGTGAAACCCGACCCTCCCGTGGTCGCCTTTCACCTCGACCCGAAGTCGATGCACCCGGTCGAGGTGAAACCCGCCCCTCTCGTGGTCGCCTTTCACCTCGACCCGCGCGCGACGGCGGAGAGCATCCGACTTCTTGCGAGATGAGCCGCTCGACGGCGCGTCGAGCGGCGGAACTCGCAAGAAGTCGGGGTCTGGGTGGGTGGAGGTATGCCGCCGGCGCCCGGTGGTGGCCGGATACTACGACCCGTGGCCTCGGTCCCGGGTCGAGGTGAAACCCGACCCTGCGGGGGTCGAGCATCGCCTCGACACGGGGGTCCGTCCACGAGACCCCGGCTCCGAGCTCATGTCTCGTGGACATTTCGGGGTGACCCCGAAATGTCGAGGCAGGTGGGGCGGGAGGGTCAGGTGAGGGCGCGGCCGAGGGCGACGCCGGCGAGGACGAGGACGGCGTACGCCACCTCGTACAGCCCCGTCGCGGCGAGCACCGGGATGAGCCCGGGCCCGGTCGTGCCGGCGCGCACGACCCGCACCCCGCGCCACCCGACGACGAGCGCGAGCAGGCCGAGCAGCGCCCACGGCTGCCAGAGGGCCATGACGAGCAGGGCCAGCACCGACACCCCGACGAGCCCGACGTAGAACGCGCGCGTCCGGGCGTCACCGAGCCGCACCGCGAGGGTCCGCTTGCCGTGCTCGACGTCGGTCGGGATGTCGCGGAGGTTGTTCGCGACGAGGATGCCCGAGGCGATGGCCCCGACGCCGACGGCGCCCGCGAGGCCGAACCACGAGACCGCGCCGGCCTGGGTGTACTCCGTGCCGAGCGTCGCCATCAGGCCGAAGAACACGAAGACGTAGACCTCGCCGAGGCCGCGGTAGCCGTAGGGGTTGTCGCCGCCGGTGTAGCGCCACGCCGCGAGGACGGCCAGCGCGCCGAGCGGGAGCATCAGCCAGGCCTGCGAGAGCGCGACGAGCGCCAGCCCGACGACCCCGGCCGCCCCGAAGGAGAGGAAGGCCGCGACCTTGACGTTGCGCGGGTCGGCGAGCCGCTGGCCGACGAGCCGCACCGGGCCCGAGCGGACCTCGTCGGTGCCGCGGATGCCGTCGGAGTAGTCGTTGGCGTAGTTGACGCCGACCTGCAGCGCGAGGGCGACGAGCAGGGCGAGCAGCGCGAGCCCGGCGTCCGCCTCGCCGACGCGCAGGGCGGCGGCGGTGCCGAGGACGACGGGGGCGACGGCGGCGGGCAGGGTGCGCGGGCGGGCGCCCGCCACCCACTGGGCGAGAGTGGCCATCGGTCGGTCAGAGTCCCTTGAGGAAGTCGGGGTCGTCGTCGGGGCCGCGCGCCGGGCGCCGCGTCGGCCCGGGGGTGCCGCGGCCCGGCCGACCGCCCCCGAGGAGCGGCCCGGCAGGGCGCCCGGCGACGAGCCAGGCGACCGGCCCGACGACCGGGAAGAGGAGGATGAGGAGCATCCAGGCGATCTTGGGCAGGTTCCGGACGGACCCGTCGTCGGTCTGGATGCAGTCGACGAGGGTCCAGATCGTCAGCGCGAGGCTGAGGACGACGGGCAGGAACCGCAGCACCCCGTCATCCTCCCACGGGGAAGAGCGCGGCCACGGCGGCCCGGTCCGGCTTGCCCGGCCCGCGCAGGGGGACGGCGCCCGCCGCGGTGACCCGCCGCGGCAGGGCGTGCGCCGGCAGGTGGGGGCGCAGGAGGTCGCGGACCTCGGCGAGCGAGAGCGGCCGCGCGTCGGGGGCCGGGACGACGAGGAGGCTGACCGCCTGACCCCACTCCGGGTCCGGCGTGCCGACGACGACGGCCTCGAGGACGCCGGGGACGTGCTCGAGGGCGGCCTCCTCGACGACGCGGGGCGCGACCTTGAGCCCGCCGGTCGTCACGAGGTCGTCGAGCCGGCCGTCCACGTGCAGCCGGCCGTCGTCGTCGAGGTGCCCGGCGTCGTCGGTGCGGTACCAGCGCGAGCCGTCGGGGTCGACCTCGAAGGCGCGGAAGGTGAGGTCCGGCCGCCCGAGGTAGCCGTGCGCGAGCGTGGCGCCTCCGAGCCGGATGCGCCCGTCGTCGTCGAGGCGGACCTCGGCGCCGCGCAGGGCGGTGCCGTCGTAGACGCAGCCGCCGCACGTCTCGCTCATCCCGTAGGTCGTGAGGACGCGGACGCCCGCGGCCTCGGCCCGGCGGCGCAGCACCGGGGGAGTGGCGGCGCCGCCGACGAGGACGCCGTGCAGCGTCGTCAGGGCGTGGGTCGCGGCGGAGTCGGCGAGCAGCCGGACGAGCTGGGTGGGCACGAGCGAGGTGTAGTGGCGGTGGCGGGGGTCCATCCGCCGCACGGCCGCGACGAAGGCGCCGGGGGTGAAGCCGGCGGAGAGGTCCGTGGCGACCGGCTCGGTGTCGGCGTCGAGGCCGCGCAGGAGGACCTGGAGGCCGGCGACGTGGCCGGCGGGCAGGGTGAGCAGCCACTGGCCGGGACCCCCGAGCCGCTCGTGGGTGGCGCGGGCGCTCGCGCCCAGCGCAGAGGCCCCGAGCATCGCGAGCTTCGGTGCGCCGGTGGAACCGGAGGTGCCGACGACGACGGCGAGGTCGTCGGCCGCGGCCGCCCGCGCGGGCAGCTGCGGGGGCTGCGACCCGGCGACGTAGGGCGCGACCGCGCCGCCGCCGGCGAGGGCCCGGCGCAGCCGGGGGAGGACCGCGACGGCCTCCTCGCCCGCGGGCACGGGCAGCGGCTCGACGTCCATGCGGTCACCGTACCCAGCCGCAGCGCGCCGCCCGGCCGCCGCCCCGGGCTGGTCATCCGCGGCGTCCCGCGGGACCATGGGGCGAGCGCGAGGAGGTGGCCGGATGCTCGGGACCACGACGACGGACCTGGAGCGCCTGCGCGCGCACCGCGCCGAGCTCGGGGAGTCGATGGCCGCCCTCGACGCGGCGCTCGCGCTGCCGGTCGGGCTCGGGCCGGTGTGGCGGCGCCGGGTGCGCGCCGCCCTGACCGAGCTCGCCCACGACCTGCGCGACCACGTCTCGCTGACGGAGGCGCCCGACGGCCTCTACGCGGACCTGCGCACCCGCGCCCCGCGGCTGGCGCACGACGTGGCCCGCCAGCTCGTCGACCACGTCGAGGTCGTCGCCGAGGTCGAGCGGCTCCTCGACGAGCGCGACGACGGGCTCGCCGACGAGGACGCCGTCCGGGTCCACCGCGAGGCGGCGACGCAGCTGCTCGGCCGCCTCGTGCGCCACCGTCAGCGCGGGTCCGACCTCGTCTACGCCGCCTACGACGTCGACCTCGGCGGGTCCGGCTGAGGGAGCGCCGGTTACGGCTGGACGGCGGGCACGAAGTCGAAGGTGTTGCCCAGCAGCCAGACGAGCAGCAGCACCACCGGCAGGTGGATCGCGAACTGCAGGAAGGTGAACCCGACGAGGTCACGGGCGCGCAGCTTGAGCACGGCGAGCAGCGGCAGCATGAAGAACGGGTTGACGAGGTTGGGCAGCGCCTCCGCCATGTTGTAGATCTGGACGGTCCAGCCGAGGTTCATCTGCACGTCGGTGGCGGCCTGCATCACGTACGGGGCCTCGACGAGCCACTTGCCGCCGCCGGAGGGCACGAGGATGCCGAGCACGGCGGTGTAGACGGCCAGCGCGACGGCGAACCCGCCGCCCCCGCCGAACGAGGTGAAGATCGAGGACAGGTGGTCCGAGAGGGTCTCGCCGCCGCGGCCCTCGGCCTTGGTGAGGACGGCCGCCATCGCCGCGTAGAGCGGGAACTGGACGAGGATGCCGGCCGTCGCGGGCACGGCCTTCTGGACGGCCATGAGGAAGCGCCGCGGCGTGCCGTGCAGGACGAGCCCGAGGACGAGGAAGACGAGCAGGTAGCCGTTGAGGCTGCTGAGCACCGCGACCGCGGACTTCTCGAGCAGCTGCCCGACGAGCCAGCCGAGCGTGATGACCCCGAGCAGGACCGGCAGCACGCGCGAGTACTCGAGCCACTCGCCGGGGCGCTCGCGCTCCGGGGGCGCCTCGGGCAGGTCCTCGGTGTCGATGCCCATGTCCTGCGCCGTGCGCACCGACGCGCCTCGGGGGCACGAGGCCCACGCGATGACGGTGGTCAGGACGATGAGGAGCAGCGCCGAGACCATCGACTGCCACGTGAAGATGGTCTTCCCGAAGTCGAGGACGCCGGTGATCTCGAGCAGCGGGGCGGGCAGCGAGGCCGGCGTCGCCTGGAGCTGGGCGGCCGACGACGAGAGGCCCAGCGCCCAGACGGCGCCCAGGCCCATGAACGCAGCGGCGCCGAGCGCGCGGTAGTCGACGGTGAGGTCCTCGCGGCGGGCGACGGCCCGGGCGAGCAGGCCGCCGAAGATCAACGACAAGCCCCAGTTGAGCAGCGAGACGCTCATCGACAGGAACGCGACGAACGCCACCGCGCGGCGGGGGTCGTCGGGCAGGTGGGCCAGCGCCTCGATGAGCCGGGCCACCGGGGGAGCGGTCGCCACGACGTAGCCGGTGAGGACCACCATCGCCATCTGGAGCGTGAAGGCCGTCAGGTCCCAGAAGCCGGTGCCGAAGGTCTCGACGACGGCGGCCGGCGTGGACCCGTTGGCCAGCGCGGCGACCGAGACGATGACGACACCGAGCGCGGCGAAGACCCACGCGTCGGGGAACCACTTCTCGGTGAACGCGGCGAAGGTCTGGGCGACGCGGGCGAGCCCGCGCTCGTCGGTCGTGGGAGCGGTCGTCGTCGACATGGTCGTCCTCGCGTCAGGGGTCGGGTCTCAGAAGTACCAGGGAAAGGGCGACCAGTCGGGGTCGCGCTTCTCGAGGAACTGGTCGCGCCCCTCGACGGCCTCGTCGGTCATGTACGCGAGCCGGGTGGCCTCGCCGGCGAACACCTGCTGGCCCATCAGCCCGTCGTCGAGCAGGTTGAAGGCGAACTTGAGCATCCGCTGCGCCTGCGGCGACTTCGACATCACGTCGCGGGCGAGCCCGAGCGCGGTGGCCTCGAGCTCGGCGTGGTCGGCGACGATGTTGACCGCGCCCATCCGGTGCATGTCCTCGGCGGTGTACTCGCGGCCGAGGAAGAAGATCTCGCGGGCGAACTTCTGCCCCACCATCTTCGCGAGGTAGGCGCTGCCGTAGCCGCCGTCGAACGAGCCCACGTCGGCGTCGGTCTGCTTGAATCGGGCGTTCTCGCGGGAGGCGACGGTGAGGTCGCAGACGACGTGGAGGCTGTGCCCGCCGCCGGCCGCCCAGCCGCCCACGACGGCCACGACGACTTTCGGCATGGTGCGGATCAGCCGCTGCACCTCGAGGATGTGCAGCCGCCCGCCCTCGGCCTTGACCCGGCGCTCGTCGACGGTGTCGGCGGTCTCGCCCTCGGCGTACTGGTAGCCCGAGCGGCCGCGGATGCGCTGGTCGCCGCCGGTGCAGAACGCCCAGCCGGCCGTGCGCGCCGACTGGCCCTCGCGCGGCGTCGGGCCGTTGCCGGTCAGGAGGACGACGCCGACGTCGGCGGTGCGGCGGGCGTGGTCGAGGACGCGGTACAGCTCGTCGACGGTGTGCGGCCGGAACGCGTTGAGCACCTCGGGCCGGTCGAACGCGACTCGGACACAACCGAGCCCGACCGCGCGGTGGTACGTGACGTCGGTGAGGTCCTCGAAGCCGGGCACGTCCTCCCAGGCCGAGGGGTCGAAGGTCTCGCTGACTCCGGGGATCGCGCTCACGGCGGCAAGGCTAGCCGGGCGGCGCGCAAAGCCCCGACGGGCTGCCGCGTCCGGCAGGGTGGGGACGCATGTCGACGACGACCTCGCCGCCCCAGCAGTCCGAGTCCGGTTCCTCGCCGCGATGGCGCCTCGTCGGGCCGGGCCTCGTGGTCGCCGCCACGGGCGTCGGGGCGGCCGACCTCGTCGCCACCCTCATCGCCGGGCAGAAGTACGGCTACGCCCTCCTGTGGGCCGTCGTCGTCGGCTGCCTCATGAAGATCGTCCTCGTCGAGGGCGCCGGCCGGTGGACGCTCGCGACCGGCTCGACGATCTACGAGGGCTGGTCGAGCCTGGGCCGCTGGACGACGTTCTACTTCGCGCCGTACATCGTCGTCTGGGGCTTCGTCTACGGCGCCGCGGCGATGGCCGGCACGGGGCTGCCGCTGCACTCGCTCTTCCCCGCCGTGTCGGTCCCGGTGTGGGGCATCGGGTCCGGCGTGGCCGGCGCGCTGCTCGTGTGGTTCGGCCGGTACGAGCTCTTCGAGAAGCTCTGCGCCGCGCTCGTCGGCCTGATGTTCGTCACCGTCGTCGGCGCAGCGGTGCTGACCGTCCCCAACGTCCCGGACCTGCTCGTCGGGCTGGCGCCGACCGTGCCCGCCGGGTCGGTCGTCAACGTGCTGTCGGTCGCCGGCGGCGTCGGCGGCACCATCACGCTCGCGGCCTACGGCTACTGGATCCGCGAGAAGGGGTGGACGACACCTCGGTTCATGCGCGTCATGCGTCTCGACAACCGTGTCGCCTACATCGTCACCGGGATCTTCGTCGTCGCCACGCTCATCGTCGGGGCCGAGCTGCTCTACTCCGCGAAGATCGCCGTGCAGACCGGCGACCAGGGGCTCCTCGACCTCGCGAACGTCCTCGACGACCGCTACGGCACGTGGGCGAGCAAGGTCTTCCTCGTCGGCTTCTGGGCCGCCGCGATGTCCTCGCTCCTCGGTGTCTGGAACGGCGTCAGCCTGATGTTCGCCGACTTCGTCGGCCACGTCCGCAGGCTGCCCGAGGACGCGCCCGAGCGCGGCATCGGCGGCCGCTGGTACCGCGCGTACATCCTCTGGCTGACCCTGCCGCCGATCGCGCTCATCCTCGTCGGCCGCCCCGTCTGGCTGCTGCTCGCCTACGGCGTCCTCGGGGCGTTCTTCATGCCGTTCCTCGCCGTGACGCTCATCTGGCTGCTCAACACCGACCGGGTCCCGCGCGAGTGGCGCAACAAGTGGTGGTCGAACCTCTGGATGGGGATCACCGCCGTCGCCTTCGTCGCGCTCGCGGCCAACGAGCTCGTGAAGGTCGTCACGGGCGACTGACCGCGGCGCGCGGTCCGTCCTACGGTGGTGCGGTGACGGTCGCAGCCCTGCCGGAGGTCCTCGCCGGCCTCCACGTCGTCGCCGTCCCCATGCGGGTCCCCTTCCGGGGGGTCCTCGTCCGCGAGGCGGCGCTCCTGCGGGGACCCCGCGGGTGGGGGGAGTTCGCGCCCTTCCTCGAGTACGGGCCGGCCGAGGCGGCGCGCTGGCTGGCCGCCGGGATCGAGGCCGCGTGGACGGGATGGCCGGAGCCGCTGCGCGACAGCGTGCCCGTCAACGCCACCGTCCCCGCCGTCGCGCCCGACGAGGTGGCCGGGGTCCTCGCGCGCTTCCCGGGCTGCACGACCGCGAAGGTCAAGGTCGCCGAGCGCGGCCAGCCGTCCGCCGCCGACGTCGACCGGGTCGCCGCCGTGCGGTCCGTGCTCGGGCGCAGCGGCCGCGTCCGCGTCGACGCCAACGGGGGCTGGGGGGTCGAGGAGGCCGCGCAGGTCCTCGGCCGGCTGGCCCGGTACGACCTCGAGTACGCGGAGCAGCCGTGCGCCACGGTCGAGGAGCTGCGCGACCTGCGGCTCCTGCTCGGCCGTCGCGGGCTCGACGTCCCGGTCGCGGCCGACGAGTCCATCCGCAAGGCGTCCGACCCGCTGCGCGTGCGCGACCTCGAGGCCGCGGACGTCGTCGTCGTCAAGGTGGCGCCGCTCGGTGGCGTGCGGCAGGCGCTCGAGGTCGTCGAGGCCTGCGGGCTGCCCGCGGTCGTGTCGTCCGCGCTCGACACGAGCGTCGGGATGGCCGCCGGCGTGGCGCTCGCCGCGGCCCTCCCCGAGCTGCCGTTCGCGTGCGGGCTCGGCACGGTGGCCCTGCTCGCCGGCGACGTGACGACCGAGCCGATGCGGCCCGCCGGCGGCGCGCTACCGGTGCGCCGCGTCGCCGCCGACCCGGGGCTGCTCGACCGATGGGCGGCGCCCCGGGAACGGACCGACTGGTGGCGCGAGCGCGTCGCGGCCGCCCACGACCACCTGACGGGAGCACCCGCATGACCGGAGCCACGAACGACGAGGTCCCCGGCGGCGGGGCCGTCCGGTGGGTCTGGCTCTTCCTCGACACCCCCGTGGCCGACGCCGAGCGGTCCTGGGCCTTCTGGTCCGAGGTGACCGGGCAGGAGGTCGTCGACCGCCGCGGCGAGCGTGACGAGTTCGCCACCCTCGCACCGCCGCAGGGCGACCCATGGCTCAAGCTGCAGGCCGTCGGCTCCGGTCGCGGGGGAGTGCACCTCGACCTCGACGTCGAGGACGTGCACCTCGCCGCCGCGCGGGCCGAGGCGCTCGGGGCCACGCGCGTGGGCGCCATCGGCGACACCGTCGTCGTCCTCCGCTCGCCCGGAGGGTTCGTCCACTGCCTCACGACGTGGGACGGTCGGGCCGGCCGTCGGGGCCAGCCACGCGACGGGCTGACCAGCATCCTCGACCAGTGCTGCCTCGACGTGCCGCGCTCGCGGTGGGAGGCGGAGAACACGTACTGGCAGAGGCTGACCGGATGGACCTGGCGGGCCTCCGACGAGCCCGGGTACGCGTCGGTCAGCGCCGGCGCCGCGATGCCGGTGCGCATCCTCCTGCAGACCCTCGGCGAGGAGGACGGCGAGGTGCGCGGGCACGTCGACCTCGCGTGCGCGGACCGGGCCGCGGACACCGCGCGGCACGTCGCCGCCGGCGCCGTGGTGCTCGAGGAGCGCTCGTTCTGGACGGTGCTGCTCGACCCGGTCGGCCGCGTGCACTGCCTCACCGACCGTCCGCCGAGCCCGGCGCGCTGACGTCCGCGCCGGTCCTGCCGGCCGCGCTCAGCGCTCGAGCGGCAGCCCGAGCAGCGCGTTCTCGACGACCTCGGCGAGGGCGGGGTGGATCCAGTACTGCCCGCGCGCGACGTCGTGCACGTGCTGGCCGAAGCTCGCCGCCTGGACGAGGGGCTGGACGATGCTCGACGCCTGCGGCCCGACCATGTGCGCCGCGAGGAGGCGGCCGTCCGGGGTCGCGTGGAGGGTCAGGACCCCGGTGGTGTCCTCGAGCGCCCAGCCGTAGGCGACGTCGCCGACCTTCTGCGTGTACGTGACGAACTCGGTGCCGTCGGACTCCAGCTGCGCCGCCGTCGGGCCGAACGAGGCGACCTGCGGGTGGCCGAAGACGGCGTGGGGCACCGGCCGGTCGTCGGCCTCGTGCGGCGGGCCGTCGAGCCGGCCGAGGTCGACCGCGAGGTTGTGCGCGACGATCCGCGCCTCCCCGTTGGCGACGTGCTTCAGCTGGTGCTCGGAGCTGATGTCACCGAGCGCCCAGACGCGCGGGACGCTCGTGCGCCCCTGCCGGTCGACGACGAGCCGCCCGTCGGGGTGGGTGTCGAGCCCGCCCGTGGCGGCATCGAGGAGGTCGCTGTTGGGGCGGCGGCCGACGGCGAGGAGCACGACCTCGGCCTCGACGTGCGCGGCGCCCTCGGGCCCCTCGGTGCCCAGCCGCCAGACGCCCGAGACGTGCTCGGCGCTCGTGACGGTCGTCGACAGGCGCACGTCGTAGCGCGAGCGCGCGACCTCGGTGTAGCGCTCGGAGACCTCGAACTCCTCGGCCATGAGCAGCCGGCCCGAGCGCTGCACCTGCGTCACGTGGACGCCGAGCGCCGAGAAGACGTGGGCCATCTCGCAGGCCACGAAGCCGCCGCCGACGACGGCCATCCGTGCGGGCAGGGCGTCCAGGCGCATGACGGTGTCGGAGGTGTGCACGCCGTTCGCGGGGTCGGCGCCGGTCAGGCCGTCGAGGGCGAGGCCGACGGGCCGGCTGCCGGCGGCGACGACGACGCGCTCGGCGGTGACCTCCTCGCCGGAGTCGAGGACGAGGGTCCGGGGGCCGGTGAAGCGCGCCCGGGAGCGGTAGAGGGTGACGTTCTCCTGGCCGGCGCGGTAGTCCTCGCCGCCGTGCGAGATCGGGTCGATCCGGCCGAAGACGCGGTCGCGGATGGCCGGCCAGTCGACCTGCGGCGGGTCGAAGGTGACGCCGAGCCGGTGGGCGTCCTCGGCCTCGACGACGCGGTCGGCGGGCAGGACGAACATCTTCGTGGGGATGCAGCCGACGTTGAGGCAGGTCCCCCCGAAGGTCCCCTTCTCGACGATCGCGACGTCGAGGCCCTCGAGCTCCGGGGTGAGGAGCGAGTTGCCCGAGCCGCTGCCGATGATCACGAGGTCGTGGTGGGGCATGGCGCCACGCTACGTGGTGCCGCTCGTCCACAGGGCGCCGGTGCGCGGGCGCTCGTCCACAGACCGGGCGCCGGTGCTGGTGCGGGGACGGGCCCGTGGGGTGGGGTTGGCGCAGGCGAGACGGGAGGAGGCCGCGGTGGACGTGGCGGAGGTGGAGGCGCTGGCCCGGCGGGTCGAGGAGGCGGTCGAGGTCGTCGGGGTGCGCGCGGGCGGCCTGGCGCGGTCGTCCGGCGAGTGGTGGGAGGGCCCGGCGGCGGACGCCCTGCGCGCGTCGGTGGACACGCGTCGCGCCCGGCTGGTGGCCCTCGCCGACGAGCTCGCGTGGCTGGCACGCTCGCTGCGCGCGCTCGCGTCGGCGCTGCGGGCCTCGGCCGACGACGGGCTGGGGAGGGCCTCGTGACGCGGGTGGCCGTGCGGTCCGAGGACCTGCTGGCCTGGGCCGGTGCGCTGGCGTCGACGGCCGAGGTCCTGCGCGACGAGGGGTCGGCCGTCGCCGGTGGGGCGGCCCGGCTGGCGTCCGGCGTGGGTCGGGGCGGGCTGCCCGGGGTCGGCGTGCTCGGCGCGTGGGTCGGGGTCGAGGCCGACGCCGCGCGGGTGGCGGGCCCGGCCGGCCTGTGGGGCGAGGCGCTCGCGCTCGACGTTCTGTCGGTCCGGCTGCGGCTCGCGGCCGTGGCGTACGCCGGGGCCGAGGACCTCGCGGCGGCGGCGCTCGCGGGGGTGCGTTCCGGGGTCGCACGGGCTGCCTCGGTCGGGTGGTTCGACGAGACCGGCGCCCGGGTGGTGGTGGAGCGGGTGCCGCCGCGGTGGACGCCCCGCACGCTCGCCGGCCCCGGCGACCTCGTGGCCCTCGGCGACGGGCTCGACGGCGGGCGGGTGCGGGTCGTCGAGGTCGCGGCGCCGGGCGGCGGGTCGGCCTGGGTCGTCGTCGTGCCGGGCACGCAGTCGTGGTCCCCCCGGGCCGGGCCGCAGCCGTTCGACCTGACGACCGACCTCGCGGCGGTCACCGGGGACGCGACGCTCGCCGGGGCCGGCGTCGTGGCCGCGCTCGACGCGGCCCGCGCGGCGTCCGCCCGCCGCCGGGCGCTGCCGCCGGGTGCGCTCGCGACCGAGCCGGTGGTCCTCGTCGGGCACAGCCAGGGTGGCCTGCACGCCGCGTCCCTCGCGGCCGACGACGGCTTCCGGCGCGGGCACCGGGTCACCCACGTCCTGACCACCGGCGCACCCATCGGGCTCGTGGAGATACCGGAGGACGTGCGCGTCCTGTCCGTCGAGCACGCCGACGACCCGGTGCCGGCGCTCGACCTCGCCCCCAACCCGGCGCGTGCGTCCTGGCTCACGCTGCGGCTCGGCGCCGGCCCGCCGGTCGACGTGGCCCGCCACGGACTCGAGGGCTACGAGCGCACGGTGAGAGCGGCGGCCGGAGCGCCCCTCGGCGCCGTGCCGGGCCTGCGCGCGTGGCAGGCGTCCGCGGGGTCCGTGCTCGGGCGGCCGGTGCTCGGGGTCAGCGAGGTCGTCGTCACGCGCGGGGCCCGGACGCCGCCCGGGGCCGGCTGGCAGAATCGCGGCCCGTGACCCCCTCCACCGCGCTCGCCACCGTGCTCGTCGACGAGCTCGTGCGCGGCGGGGTCCGCGACGCCGTCCTCGCTCCGGGCTCGCGCTCGGCCCCGCTCGCCTACGCGCTGCTCGCGGCCGACCGGGCGGGTCGGCTGCGGCTGCACGTGCGGGTCGACGAGCGGTCGGCGGGCTTCCTCGCGCTGGGGCTCGCGAAGGGCTCCGGCCGCCCGGTGCCCGTCGTCACGACCTCCGGCACCGCGGTGGCGAACCTCCACCCGGCCGTCCTCGAGGCCTCCCACACCGGCGTGCCCCTCGTCGTCGTGTCGGCCGACCGCCCGCACGAGCTGCGGGGGAGCGGCGCGAACCAGACGACCCGCCAGCCGGGGATGCTCGCCGGTGCCGTCCGCTGGGAGGCCGACGTGCCCGCCCCCGACGCCGTCCCGGTGGACGGCGACGGCCGGGGCGCCTGGTGGCGGGCCACGGTCTGCCGGGCGCTCGCCGCGGCGCAGGGCTCGACCGGTGGCGAGCCGGGGCCGGTCCACCTCGACGTCGCCTTCCGCGACCCGCTCGCGCCCGGGGCCGGAGGGCCCGAGCCGCTGCCGGAGCACCTCACCGGGCGGCCGGACGACGGGCCGTGGACCGCGGTGCGGCCCGCGGTCGCCACGGCGCCGGCAGGGAGCATCGAGCACGTCGAGCGCACCCTCGTCGTGGTCGGCGACCTGCCGGGGGGCGGTGGCGACGAGGCCGTCGCCTGGGCGGCCTCGCGCGGGTACCCGGTCGTCGCGGAACCGTTCGCCGGTCCGTCCGCGCGGGCGGCCACGCTGCCGCACGGGCCTCTCCTGCTCACCGCCACCGGGTGGGTCGACGCGCACCTGCCCGAGCGCGTCCTCGTCGTCGGGCGGATCACCCTCGCCCGGCCGGTGGCGGCCGTGCTCCGCCGGCCGGGGGTGCGGGTCGAGGTCGTCACCGGGGCGACCACGTGGCCCGACCCCTCGCACGTGGCGGCGGTGGTCCATCCCCTGGCGGCCCTGCACGCGGACGCGGGTGCCGACCCCGTCCCCCCCGGTGACTGGGCGCGGTCGTGGCACGAGGCCGGCCGCCGGCTCGCCGAGGCCGTCGCCGCGCAGGGCCTGCCCTGGCCGAGCGGCCTCGCGGTCGCGGCGGTGGTCCACGACGCCCTCCCCGCCGACGGGGTCCTCGTCCTCGGCTCGTCCAACCCGGTGCGCGACCTCGACCTCGCGACGACCGGTCGCACCGGTGACCCGCACGTCGGCGTCCGGGTCCACGCCAACCGCGGGCTGGCGGGCATCGACGGCGTCGTCTCGACGGCCGTGGGCGTCGCCCTCGGGACCGGCCGCCCGACCCACGCGTTGCTCGGGGACCTGACCTTCCTCCACGACGCCAACGGGTTGCTGGTCGGACCCCACGAGCCGCGCCCCGACCTCACGCTCGTCGTCGTCAACGACGACGGCGGCGGCATCTTCACCACCCTCGAGCACGGGGCGCCCGAGCGTGCCGACTCGTTCGAGCGCGTCTTCGGGACGCCGACCGGTACCGACCTCGCCGCCGTGTGCCGGGCGCACGGGGTCGCCCACGAGCGCGTCGCCGACCGCGAGGCGCTCGCCGCCGCCGTCGCCCGCCGCCCCGACGGGCTGCGCGTCGTCGAGGTCCGCCTCGACCGCTCGACCCATCGCGACGCGCACGCCGCGCTCCGGGCGCTCGCCGCCCGCACCCTCGACAGCTGACCGTGGGCCGATTCGGCCACGGCGCCCGCGGTTGCGAGAATCGACCCGTGCCGACCACCCCCACCCGTACCGACGTCCTCGTCGTCGGCGCCGGCCCCGCGGGCGCCTCCGCCGCGGCCTGGGCCGCGCGCGCCGGCCGTGACGTCGTGCTCGCCGACGCCGCCACCTTCCCGCGTGACAAGACCTGCGGCGACGGCCTGACCCCGCGCGCGGTCGCCGAGCTCGACCGGCTCGGCCTCGGCGACTGGGTGCGCTCGCACACCGTCAACCAGGGCCTGCGCGCGCACGGCTTCGGCCAGACGCTGCACCTGCCCTGGCCGGGGGGCACGCTGCCGTCGCACGGCTCGGCCGTGCCGCGGACCGAGCTCGACGCCGGAATCCGCGAGGCCGCGCTCGACTCCGGCGCGACCGGCGTCGAGGGCGCCAAGGCGGTCGACGCCTCGCTCGAGGGCGGCCGCGTCCGGTCGGTCACCTTCCGCCGCGACGACGGCAGCACGCAGGAGATCGAGTGCGAGCGCCTCGTCGTCGCCGACGGGGTGCGCTCGGGCCTGGGCAAGGTCCTCGGCCGCGAGTGGCACAAGGACACCGTCTACGCCGTCGCCGGCCGCTGCTACGTCGACTCCGACCGGGCCGACGACCCGTGGATCTCCAGCCACCTCGAGCTGCGCGGCGACGCCGGCGAGGCGCTGCCCGGCTACGGCTGGATCTTCCCGCTCGGCGGGGGGCAGGTGAACGTCGGCGTCGGCACGCTGGCCACGACCCGCCGCCCGGCGGAGGTCGCCATCAAGCCGCTCATGCGCCGGTACACCGACGAGCGCCGCGCCGACTTCGGGCTGACCGGCGAGCAGCGGATGCCGACGAGCGCGCTCCTGCCGATGGGCGGCGCCGTGTCGAACGTCGCCGGACCGAACTGGGCGCTCGTCGGCGACGCCGCCGCGTGCGTCAACCCGCTCAACGGCGAGGGCATCGACTACGGCCTCGAGACCGGCCGGCTCGCGGCGCTGCACCTCGACGACGACCTCGCGACCGTGTGGCCGGCGCTGCTGCGCGACCACTACGGCGAGGCCTTCTCCATCGCCCGGCGGATGGCGGCGATCTTCACGGTGCCGCGCACGCTCGCCGCCCTCGGCCCCGTCGGCATGCGCAGCGACTGGCTGATGACGCTCGCGCTGCGCTGGATGGGCAACCTCATCACGGACGAGGACCGCGACGCCTCCGCGCGCATCTGGCGCTGGGCCGGCCGGCGCTCGGTCGCCGTCGACGCCCGCCCGCCCTTCACCTGACCGACCCCGACCCCGTGGCGTCGAGGGCGCAGGCGGTCGCCGGGGCTGCCGCTTCCGCACTCGACGCGAAAGTCCGTGGCGTCGAGGGCGCAGGCGGTCGCCGGGGCCGCCGCATCCGCACTCGACGCGAAGGGGCCGCGATCAGGGGGCGTCGGCGGTGAGGGCGTCGCGCATCGGCACGAGCTTGGCCGAGGACTCGGCGAGCTCGTCGTCGGGGTCGGACCCCGCGACGATGCCGCAGCCGGCGAACAGCCGCATCCGCGAGGCGTCGTCCCGGTCGACCGCCCCGCACCGCAGGGCGATGCCCCACTCGCCGTCGCCGGCGGCGTCGATCCACCCGACCGGGCCGGCGTAGCGCCCGCGGTCCATGTGCTCGAGCTCGGTGATGACGTCGTCGGCGACGAGCCGCGGCGTGCCGCACACGGCCGCGGAGGGATGGAGCGAGGCCGCGAGGGTCAGCGACGAGGTGTCGTCGACGAGCACCCCGGCCACGTCGGTGGCCAGGTGCATGACGTTGGACAGGTGCAGGACGAAGGGCGCCTCGGGCACGTTCATCGACGAGCAGTGCGGCGCCAGCGCGTCGGCCACGGACCGCACCGCGTACTCGTGCTCCTCGAGGTCCTTCGACGAGCGGGCCAGCGACGCCGCGAGCGCGAGGTCGTGGGCGTCGTCCCCGGTCGGCCGGATGGTCCCCGCGAGCACCCGCGACGTCACGAGCCCCTTCTCGCGGCGCACGAGCAGCTCGGGCGTCGCGCCGACGAGGCCGTCGACCGCGAAGACCCACGTCGTGTCGTAGCGCTCCGCGAGCCGGTGCAGCAGCCAGCGGACGTCGAGCGGCGAGCGGGTGGTCACGCCGAGGTCGCGGGCGAGCACGACCTTGTCGAGCTCGCCGGCGGTGATGCGCGCGACGGCGGTCGCGACGGCGGCGGACCAGTCGGCGGCGGAGAGCGCGCCGTCGGAGAAGGCGACGTCGACGGGGCGCAGGGGCGCCGGCTGCGGGGCGACCTGGGCCGCGCCGGGGACGGCGGCGCCGGCGCTCATCGTCGTCAGCCAGGCGACCTCGCCGCGACGTCCGACGACGACCTCGGGGACGACGAGCGTGCCGCCCTCGGCCGACCCGGCCGCGTAGGCGACGGACCCGAAGGCCACCGGGCCGGTGCCGGGCAGGTCGACCTCGTCGCGCACGACGGCGCCGTCGACGAGCCCGCTCCACCAGCGCTCGAGCTCGCCGAACCGGTCGGGCCCGACGGCGACGTGCGACGCGGCGCGGCCCCACCCGACGAGGCCCTCGCCGCGGCGCACCCAGGAGCACGCGTCGGTCGGGCCGCCCGCCGGGAGGACGGCCAGCAGGTCCGCGGCGAGCGCGGCGTCCAGCGGCACGGTCCGGGCCACGAGGGGGGCCGCCGGGGCGTGCACCGCCGGTGCGGAGGGGGCCGGCCGGCCCGCGGGGAGCGAGGTCATCAGCAGACAACGATACGGCGCGGTGCGGGGCCCTCCGGCATCGGTGGGAGGATGGCCACCATGTCCCGCGCCTCCCTCGAGAAGGACCCCCGCGACGTCGCGTCGATGTTCGACGACGTCGCCGACCGCTACGACGTGACGAACGACGTCCTCTCCCTCGGCCAGGACCGGCTGTGGCGCCGGGCCGTCGTCGCCGCGTGCGACGCGAGGCCCGGCCAGCGCGTCCTCGACATCGCCGCCGGCACCGGCACGAGCAGCGAGCCGTTCGCCGACTCCGGCGTCGACGTCGTCCCGGCCGACTTCTCCCTCGGGATGCTCCGCGTCGGCCACCGGCGCCGCTCGGACCTCGGGTTCACCGCCGCCGACGCGATGCGCCTGCCCTTCGCCGACGACTCCTTCGACGTCGTGACGATGAGCTTCGGCCTGCGCAACGTCGCCGAGCCGTCCGTCGCCCTGCGCGAGTTCCTCCGGGTGACCAGGCCCGGAGGCCGCCTCGTGGTCTGCGAGTTCAGCAGCCCGACGAACAAGGCCTTCCGCCGCGTCTACTCGACCTACCTCATGGGCTCGCTGCCGCGGATCGCCCGCGCGGTCAGCTCCAACCCCGACTCCTACGTCTACCTCGCCGAGTCCATCCAGGCCTGGCCGGACCAGCGGGGTCTCGCCCGGCAGGTGGCGGACGCCGGCTGGGGGGCCGTCCAGTGGCGCGACCTGAGCGGTGGGATCGTCGCCCTGCACCGCGCGACCAAGCCGGTCGTCAAGGGTTAGGCATACCTCAGTTCGGGCGCCGCGAGGGGCGTCCTAGACTTCCGACCGTTCGTGAACACGTTCACAAGCATCCGAGGGACCTGTGACCTGCACTGACCGCGCGTCTCGACGCGCCGTGGCCGGGGGCGAGACGCCCCTGGGTGCGCCGTCGGTCAACGCCCCTAGGATGGCGGGGACGCCGTGTGCGGCCCCGGCGCCCGTCGACCACCCGTCGCACCCGAGCAGCGAAAGGGGAGTTCGCCCGCGATGAGCAATCCCTACGTCCCCCTCCTCATCCTCCTGGCGCTCGGCTTCGGCTTCGCGGCGCTGTCGGTGGGGACGAGCCTGGTCGTCGGACCGAAGCGCTACAACCGCGCCAAGCTCGAGGCCTACGAGTGCGGCATCCAGCCGACGCCCCGCGCCGCCGGCGGCGGGCGCGTGCCGATCAAGTACTTCCTGACCGCGATGCTCTTCATCATCTTCGACATCGAGTCGGTCTTCCTCTACCCGTTCGCCGTGGCCTTCGACCAGCTGGGCCTGTTCGCCCTCGTCGAGATGGTCCTGTTCATCATCACGGTGTTCGTCGCCTACGCCTACGTCTGGAAGCGGGGTGGGCTCGAGTGGGACTGAGCACCGCCCGCACAACCGTCAACACCGCCGAGGAGGCGTGATGGGACTCGAGGAGAAGCTGCCCGCAGGGTTCGTCCTGACGACGCTCGAGAACGTCGCCGGGTACATGCGCAAGGCCTCGATCTGGCCGGCGACCTTCGGGCTCGCCTGCTGCGCGATCGAGATGATGGCCGTCGGCACGCCCGACTACGACATCGCCCGCTTCGGCATGGAGCGGTTCTCGGCCACGCCGCGCCAGGCGGACCTGATGATCGTCGCCGGGCGGGTCAGCCAGAAGATGGCGCCCGTCGTCCGCCAGGTCTACGACCAGATGCCGAACCCCAAGTGGGTCATCTCGATGGGCGTCTGCGCCTCCTCGGGCGGCATGTTCAACAACTACGCCATCGTCCAGGGCGTCGACCACGTCATCCCGGTCGACATCTACCTGCCGGGCTGCCCGCCGCGCCCCGAGATGCTGCTCAACGCGATCATCGAGCTCCACGACCAGATCCAGAACAGCAAGCTCGGCGTCAACCGCGTCGCCGCCGCCCGCGCCGCCGAGGAGGCCGCCCTGCGCGCCACCCCGACCTCGCTCATGGCGCCGACCCACGACCACCTCGCGCACCTCGCGGCGCCGGCCGGGAAGAACCTCCTCGCATGAGCGACGCCAAGGACCCCAAGCACCTCGAGAGCGGCGAGGGCGCCCCGGTGCCCGACAAGGCCCTCGACACCGCGGCCACCCGCACCGACGACGACCCCCGCTCGTCCGACACCGCGCAGCACACCGGCGGCGGCCGCGTCGTCGAGCTCGCCGGCGCCGACTCCGAGCCGGTGCAGATCGGTGAGCGGCGCGGCATGTTCGGCGCGACCCGCGGCCAGGACACCACGGGCTACGGCGGCCTCGTCACCCCGACGCTCCTGCCCGGCGCCTCCCCCCGCCCGTACGGCGGCTACTACGACGAGGTCGCCGACCTCCTCGGCACCGCCCTCGAGGCCGGCCCCGGTCTCGGCGCCGCCGTCGAGAAGGTCGTCGTCGACCGCGGCGAGATGACCGTCTTCGTGCGGCGCGAGCACCTCCTCGAGGTCGCCCGCGTCCTGCGCGACCACCCGGGCCTGCGCTTCGAGATGTGCATGGGCGCCTCCGGCGTCCACTACCCCGGCGAGACCGGGCGCGAGCTCCACGTCGTCTACCCGCTGCTGTCGATCACCCACGGCAGCCGCCGGGTCCGCCTCGAGGTCACCTGCCCCGACGACGACGCGCACGTCCCCTCGCTCGTGAGCATCTGGCCGGGCAACGACTGGCACGAGCGCGAGACCTGGGACATGTTCGGGATCGAGTTCGACGGCCACCCGGCCCTGACCCGCATCCTCATGCCCGACGACTGGCCGGGCCACCCGCAGCGCAAGGACTACCCCCTCGGCGGCATCCCCGTCGAGTACAAGGGCGGCACCGTCCCGCCGCCGGACCAGCGGAGGGCGTACAGCTGATGACGACCCACGAGTACGACACCGTCGCCGAGGACCTCACGGTCACCGACCCCTACGGCGCATCCGTCGACGACGACACCGAGGGCGCGCGCGTCTTCACCGTCTCCGGCGGCGACTGGAACGACCTCGTCGACGAGGCCACCGCCCTCCACGAGGAGCGGATCGTCGTCAACATGGGCCCGCAGCACCCGTCGACCCACGGCGTGCTCCGGCTCATCCTCGAGCTCGACGGCGAGACGGTGACCGAGGCCCGCGCGGGCATCGGCTACCTGCACACCGGCATCGAGAAGAACATGGAGTTCCGCACCTGGACGCAGGGCGTGACGTTCTGCACCCGGATGGACTACCTGACCCCGATGTTCCAGGAGGCGGCCTACTGCCTCTCGGTCGAGCGCCTGCTCGGCATCGAGGACCGGATCCCGGAGCGCGCCTCGATCATCCGCGTCATGATGATGGAGCTCACCCGCGTCAACTCCCACCTCGTCGCCCTCGGCACCGGTGGCATGGAGATGGGCGCGACGACGGTCATGACCGTCGGCTTCCGCGAGCGCGAGCGCATCCTGCGCGTCTTCGAGGCCATCACCGGCCTGCGGATGAACAACGCCTACATCCGCCCCGGCGGCGTGGCGCAGGACGTCCCCCACGGCGCGGTCGACATGGTCCGCGAGGTGATCGCCGAGCTGCGCACCGGCCTCGGTGAGCTCGAGAAGCTCCTCAACGAGAACCCGCTGCTCAAGGGCCGCACCGTCGGCGTCGGCTACCTCGACCTCACCGGCTGCATCGCCCTCGGCGTCACCGGCCCGGTGCTGCGCTCGACCGGCCTGCCGCACGACCTGCGCAAGGCCACGCCGTACTGCGGGTACGAGACCTACGACTTCGAGGTCGTCACCCGCACCGGTTGCGACGCCTACGACCGCCTGCGCATCCGCATCGACGAGATGTACGAGTCGCTGAAGATCGTCGAGCAGTGCCTCGAGCGCCTCCAGCGCACCGACGGCCAGCCGGTCATGGTCGAGGACAAGAAGATCGCGTGGCCGGCGCAGCTGTCGGTCGGCGGCGACGGCCAGGGCAACAGCCTCGACCACATCCGCGAGATCATGGGCACCTCGATGGAGGCGCTGATCCACCACTTCAAGCTCGTCACCGAGGGCTTCCGGGTCCCCCCGGGCCAGGCCTACGTCGCGGTCGAGTCCGCGAAGGGCGAGCTGGGCTGCCACACCGTCTCCGACGGCGGCACCCGCCCCTACCGGGCGCACTTCCGCGACCCGAGCTTCAACAACCTCCAGGCCACGGCCGCGATGTGCGAGGGCTCGCAGGTCGCCGACGTCATCGTCGCCGTCGCCTCCATCGACCCCGTCATGGGAGGTGTCGACCGCTGATGGCCGGCGACTTCGGTCTGCAGTCCGCTTCCGGTCACCTCACGGTGCCCGAGGAGTCCAAGGAGCGTTACCCCGCCGACGTCGAGGCGACCTTCCGCGCCGACGCCGCGGAGGTCATCGCCCGCTACCCGCAGAAGCGCTCGGCGCTCCTGCCGCTGCTGCACCTCGTGCAGTCGGTCGACGGCTACGTCACCGGTCGGGGCATCGACCTGTGCGCGGAGCTGCTCGACCTGACGACCGCCGAGGTCAGCGGGGTTGCGACGTTCTACACGCAGTACAAGCGCCACCCCAACGGCGAGTACACGGTCGGCGTCTGCACCAACACCCTCTGCGCGGTCATGGGCGGCGACGAGATCTGGGACGCCGTCTCGGAGCACCTCGGGATCGGCCACGACGAGACGACCGAGGACGGCAAGATCACCCTCGAGCGCGTCGAGTGCAACGCCGCGTGCGACTACGCGCCGGTCGTCATGGCGAACTGGGAGTTCTTCGACAACCAGACGCCGGACTCCACCAAGGAGCTCGTCGACGACCTGCGCGCCGGCAAGGAGGTCCGCCCCACCCGCGGCCCGAACCGCCTGTGCACCTTCAAGCAGGTCAGCCGCACGCTCGCCGGTTTCTCCGACGGGCTCGCCGACGAGGGCGTGGGTGCCGGTCCGGCCTCGCTCCTCGGCCTCGAGATCGCCCAGCGCAACGGCTGGAGCGCCCCCGAGGGCGAGGGTGCGCACGCCTCCGCCTTCGCGCACGGCTCCGGGTCCGCGCCCGCCGCCACCGACGAGGCCCCGGGCAGCACCGAGACCACGCCGGCCAGCGACGACGCCAAGGCCGACAAGGCCGAGCCCGCCGCGCAGCGTGACGAGACCGACGACACCCCCGGCGAGAAGCACGAGGGCGACGCGAAGGCCGCGGACGACAGCGACGACGCGACCCCCACGAAGGACGATGGCCCCGCCGTCGTCTCGACGGGTGACGGCGTCCAGGGCGTGGCCCGCCAGGCCGAGGCGAAGGCCGACGCCGTCGACGTCGCCCCCGGCCAGAAGTCCGAGCCGACCGGCAAGGCCCGCCGCGCCGTCGTCTCGGCCCAGACGGCCAGCGTCCCGACCGACCACGACGCCTCGCCCGAGGCGACCCTCTTCGACGCCACCGGCGACGACACCGACGACAGCGACGGGAAGGGCAAGTGATGACCGCGCTGACCCCGATCCTCACCCGCGACTGGGACCACCCCACGTCCTGGACGCTCGCGACCTACCGCGACGGCGGTGGCTACCGGGCCCTCGACAAGGCCCTCTCGATGGAGCCGGCCGACATCCTCGCGATGGTCAAGGACTCCAGCCTCCGCGGCCGCGGCGGCGCCGGCTTCCCGACCGGCATGAAGTGGTCCTTCATGGCCCCGCCGGACGGCGGCCCGCGCTACCTCGTCGTCAACGCCGACGAGTCCGAGCCGGGGACGTGCAAGGACACCCCGCTGATGATGGCGAACCCGCACGTCCTCATCGAGGGCATCATCATCAGCTCGATCGCCATCGGCTGCGAGCACGCCTTCATCTACCTGCGCGGCGAGGTCGTCCACGTCTACCGCCGCCTCCTGCGCGCGGTCGAGGAGGCCCGCGAGGCCGGCCTGCTCGGCGCCGACATCAAGGGCTCCGGGCGCACCGTCGACATCACCGTCCACGCCGGCGCCGGCGCGTACATCTGCGGCGAGGAGACCGCGCTCCTCGACTCGCTCGAGGGCCGCCGCGGCCAGCCGCGCAGCAAGCCGCCGTTCCCGGGTGCGGCGGGCCTCTACGCCCGCCCCACGTCGGTGAACAACGTCGAGTCCATCGCCTCCGTTCCCGGGATCATCCTCGAGGGCGTCGACTGGTTCACCGGCATGGGCACCGAGAAGTCCACCGGCTTCGGCATCTTCTCGGTCTCCGGCCACGTGAAGAACCCCGGCCAGTTCGAGGCCCCGCTCGGCATCACGATGCGCGAGCTCATCGAGCTCTGCGGCGGGATGCGCGACCCCGAGAAGAAGCTGAAGTTCTGGACCCCCGGCGGGTCCTCGACCCCGCTCTTCACCGACGAGCACCTCGACGTGCCGCTCGACTTCGAGAACGTCGCCGCGGCCGGCTCGATGCTCGGCACCCGTGCCCTCCAGGTCTTCGACGAGACGGTCTGCGTCGTGCGCGCCGTCGACCGGTGGACCGACTTCTACAAGCACGAGTCCTGCGGCAAGTGCACCCCGTGCCGCGAGGGCACGTGGTGGCTCAAGCAGATCCTCGGCCGGCTCGAGCACGGGGAGGGCAGCGAGGAGGACCTCGACAAGCTCCTCGACATCTGCGACAACATCCTGGGCCGCAGCTTCTGCGCCCTCGGTGACGGCGCGACGAGCCCCATCACGAGCTCGATCCAGTACTTCCGTGACGAGTACGTCGCCCACCTGACCCACGGAGGCTGCCCGTTCGACCGGGCCGCCTCGACCCTGTGGGCGACGGCCGGTGGCGCGAAGGAGACCGTCTCCGCATGACTGCCACGCCCGAGACCCAGGCCCCGGTCGAGCTCGTCGCGCTGACCATCGACGACGTCGAGGTGTCGGTGCCCAAGGGCACCCTCATCATCCGCGCCGCCGAGACCGCCGGGATCGACATCCCGCGCTTCTGCGACCACCCGGGCCTGGACCCCGTCGGTGCCTGCCGCCAGTGCCTCGTCGAGGTCTGGATGCCCGGTCGCCCGGGCCCGGACGGCACCCCCGGCGAGCCCACGCAGATGCAGGGCCCGCCCGGCCGGATGAAGCCGCAGGCCTCCTGCACGATGACCGTCGCCCCCGGCATGGTCGTCAAGACGCAGTACACGTCCGAGGGCGCCGACAAGGCGCAGAAGGGCGTCATGGAGCTGCTGCTCATCAACCACCCGCTGGACTGCCCGGTCTGCGACAAGGGCGGCGAGTGCCCCCTGCAGAACCAGGCGATGAGCAACGGGCGCAGCACCTCGCGCTTCGAGGACGTCAAGCGCACCTACCCCAAGCCGATCAACATCTCCTCGCAGGTGCTGCTCGACCGCGAGCGCTGTGTCCTGTGCGCGCGCTGTACCCGCTTCTCCGACCAGGTCGCCGGTGACCCGTTCATCGCCCTCGTCGAGCGCGGTGCGCTGCAGCAGGTCGGCATCTACGAGGAGAAGCCGTTCGAGTCCTACTTCTCGGGCAACACCGTCCAGATCTGCCCGGTCGGCGCGCTGACCGGCTCGGCCTACCGCTTCCGCAGCCGCCCGTTCGACCTCGTGTCGACCCCGAGCGTCTGCGAGCACTGCGCGAGCGGCTGCGCGACCCGCACCGACCACCGCCGCGGCACGGTCCTGCGCCGGATGGCGACCGCCGACCCGCTCGTCAACGACGAGTGGAACTGCGACAAGGGCCGCTGGGCCTTCGCCTACGCGAGCACCGCCGACCGCCTCGAGTACCCGATGGTCCGCGGCGAGGACGGCGAGCTGCGCGTCGCGTCGTGGCGCGAGGCGCTCGAGCGCGCGGCCGAGGGCCTGCGCGGCGCGAAGGCCGGCGTGCTGGTCGGCGGTCGCGTCAGCGCCGAGGACGCCTACGCCTACGGCAAGTTCGCCCGCACCGTGCTCGGCACGAACGACGTCGACTTCCGCGCCCGCCCGCACTCGGCCGAGGAGGCGGACTTCCTCGCCTCGACCGTCGTCGGCACGGGGCCGGAGGGTGGCGCCGTCACGTACACGGACCTCGAGCGCGTCGGTCAGGTCCTCCTCGTGGGCTTCGAGCCCGAGGACGAGTCCCCGATCGTGTTCCTGCGCCTGCGCAAGGCCTACCGCAAGCACAAGACCCGCGTCTTCGCCGTCTCCGCGGTCGCCACCCGGGGCCTGGCGAAGATGGGCGGCACGCTCATCCCGACCGCCCCGGGCACCGAGCCCGAGGTGCTGGGCGCCCTCGCCGAGGGCTCCGGCAGCGAGGTCGTCGAGGAGGCCGCCCGCGGCCTGCGCGAGGGCGGCATCGTCCTCGTCGGCGAGCGGCTCGCGATGGTCCCCGGCGCGCTGAGCGCGGCGGCCGCCCTCGCCGAGTCCACCGGCGCGCGCCTCGCGTGGGTGCCGCGTCGGGCGGGCGAGCGCGGGGCGCTCGAGGCCGGCGCGCTGCCGACCCTCCTGCCCGGTGGCCGTCCGGTCGCCGACGCCGCCGCCCGCGCCGAGATCGCCGCCGCGTGGCAGGTCGCCGCGCTGCCGGAGGCACCGGGCCGCGACACCGCGGGCATCGTCGCCGCGGCCGCCTCCGGTGAGCTGGGCGCCCTCGTCGTCGGTGGTGTCGACCCGGCCGACCTCGGCAGCGACGCCGCGGCCGCGGCCCTCGCCGCCCCGTTCGTCGTCTCCCTCGAGATCCGCCGCTCGGCGGTCACCGAGCACGCCGACGTCGTCCTGCCCGTCGCGGCGCACGCCGAGAAGGGCGGCTCGTTCGTCGACTGGGAGGGCCGGGTCCGGGCCTTCGAGGCCGCGCTCGACACCTCCTACGTCAGCGACTACCGCGCGCTCGAGATGCTCGCCGACGAGATGGGCGAGTTCCTCGGGACCCGCACGCTGCGCGAGGTCCGGTCCGAGATGCAGTCGCTCGGCCCGTGGGCCGGCGCGCGTCCGGCGGCCCCGGTCGCCGAGGCCGGCGAGGTCCCGGAGCTGACCGAGGGCACGCTCGTCCTCGCGACGTGGCGCCACCTGCTCGACCGCGGCACCCTCCAGGACGGCGAGCCGTTCCTCGCGGGCACCGCCCCGAAGCCCGTGGCCCGCATCTCGGCGGCCACCGCGCAGGCGCTCGGCGTCGTCGACGGCGACCACCTCACCGTGCGCGCGGCGCAGACCACGGTCACCGCGCCCGTCCTCGTGAGCGAGATGGCGGACCACGTCGTCTGGCTCCCGACCAACTCGCAGGGCTGCGACCTGCGGGCGACCCTCGCGGGCGCACCCGGTGCGCTCGTCACCGTCTCGAAGGAGGGTGCGCGATGAGCACCGTCACCGCGCTGGCCGGTCTCGGCACGCTCGCCACGGCGGGCACCGACAACCCCGCGGCCGACTTCAGCGACACCCCGCTGTGGCTCAGCCTGGTCAAGGCGCTGATCATCTTCGTCTACCTGCTGGTCTCGACGCTGCTCGTCATCTGGTTCGAGCGCCGCGTCATCGGTCGGATGCAGCAGCGTCCGGGCCCGAACCGCAACGGCCCGTTCGGTCTGCTCCAGACCCTCGCCGACGGCATGAAGTCGATGCTCAAGGAGGACGTGCGGCCCAAGGCGTCCGACGCGTTCGTCTTCACCCTCGCGCCGCTCATCACGGCGACGATGTGCTTCGTCTCGTTCTCGATCATGCCGCTGGCCGGCGAGGTGTCGATGTTCGGGCACACGACGCCGTTCCAGCTGACCGACACCCCCGTCGCGGTGCTCCTCGTGCTCGCCGTCGCGGGCATCGGCATCTACGGAGTCGTCCTCGCCGGCTGGTCCTCCGGCTCGCCCTACCCGCTCATGGGTGGCCTGCGCGCGTCGGCCCAGATGATCTCCTACGAGATCGCGATGGGCCTCTCGCTCGTGGCGGTCTTCCTCTACGCCGGCTCGATGTCGACCTCGCAGATCGTCGGCGCGCAGCGTGACCTCTGGTTCATCGTCCCGGCGTTCTTCAGCTTCTTCGTCTACGTCATCACGATGGTCGGCGAGACCAACCGCCTCCCCTTCGACCTCGCCGAGGGCGAGGGCGAGCTGACCGGTGGGTTCCACACCGAGTACGGCTCGATGCGCTTCGCCATGTTCTTCCTCGGCGAGTACATCAACATGTTCACCGTCGCGGCCCTGGCGACGACGATGTTCCTCGGCGGGCCCGAGGCTCCTCCCGGCATCGCGGCCATCAACGGCGGCATGTTCAACGAGGGCTGGTGGGGCGTCCTGTGGTTCACCGCCAAGCTGTGGGCCTTCATGTTCGTCTTCGTCTGGCTGCGTGGCTCCCTCCCGCGCGTCCGCTACGACCAGTTCATGCGCTTCGGGTGGAAGTTCCTCATCCCGACGACGCTCGGCTGGGTCGTCCTCGTCGCGTTCTTCCGCGCCGGCCAGAACGGCTGGCTCGGCGGTGACGTCGTCGTCGCGGGCCGCAGCTTCCCGACCTTCTCGCTCGCCCTCGTCGGCATCATCGCGGTCGCGGCGCTCGTGGCCGGCTGGCTGTGGGACAGCCGGGCCGAGCGCAAGGAGGCCTCGATGCACCCGGGCGTGCCCGACGAGATCGACCCCTACGCCGGTGGGCACCCCGTCCCGCCGATGCCCGGGCAGCGCCTGCGCGAGCCCTCGCTCGCCCTCGCCGCCCGTCCCGAGACCGAGGAGGCCACTCGTGGCTGACGAGCAGAAGAAGTCTGGCTTCTTCTCCGACCTGTTCGCCCCCGTCGCCGGCTTCGGCGTCACGTTCTCGACGATGTTCCGCAAGGTCATCACCGAGGAGTACCCGGAGGAGAAGCGTCCGACCCAGGCGCGCTTCCACGGGCGCCACCAGCTCAACCGTCACCCCGACGGGCTCGAGAAGTGCGTCGGCTGCGAGCTGTGCGCATGGGCCTGCCCGGCCGACGCGATCCTCGTCGAGGGCGCGAACAACGACGACACCGAGGGCGGCGCGGGCCGGTTCAGCCCGGGCGAGCGCTACGGCCGCGTCTACCAGATCAACTACCTGCGCTGCATCTTCTGCGGGCTGTGCATCGAGGCGTGCCCGACGCGTGCGCTGACGATGACGAACTTCTACGAGCTCGCCGACAACAACCGCGCGGACCTCATCTTCACCAAGGACCAGCTCCTCGCCCCGCTCCAGCCGGGCATGCTCCAGCCGCCGTTCCCGATGGCCGACGGCATGGAGGAGCGCGACTACTACCTCGGCAAGGTCACCGAGGCCACGGACAGCCAGCGCGAGGTCGTCGCGGCCCGCGCCGGCGGCGAGCAGGACGCGGAGGTGGGCTCGTGACCGGCACCGGTGAGGAGGTCATGTTCTGGATCCTCGGGCCCCTCGCGGTGCTCGGGGCCCTGGGCCTGGTCTTCGCGAGGAAGGCCGTCCACGCCGCCCTCGGCATGGCCCTGACGATGATCATCCTCGGCGTCTTCTACATCGCGCAGGACGCCGACTTCCTCGGCGTCATCCAGATCTTCGTCTACACCGGCGCCGTGATGATGCTCTTCCTCTTCGTGCTCATGCTCGTCGGTGTCGACTCCAGCGACAGCCTCGTCGAGACGCTGTCCGGCCAGCGCTGGGCCACCGTCGTCCTCGTGCTCGGCCTCGGCGGGCTGCTCGGGTTCTCGGTCGGCCACGTCGCCCTCGGCGACCCGGTCGGCGTCGCGTCGATCAACGCCGACCAGGGCAACGTGTCGGGCGTCGCGCAGCTGATCTTCGGCCGCTACGTCTGGGTCTTCGAGATCACGAGCGCGCTGCTCATCACCGCGGCCCTCGGCGCCATGGTCCTCGCCCACCGCGAGCGCCTCGGCAAGGGCCCGAACCAGAAGGAGTGGAGCAAGCGGCGCTTCCAGGGCGGCGAGCACCTCGCCGGCCTGCCGGCGCCCGGTGTCTACGCGCGCCACAACGCCGTCGACACCCCGGCCCTCCTGCCCGACGGCACCCCGTCGGAGCTGTCCGTCTCGCGCGTGCTCACCGCCCGCGACCAGAACCGCTCGCCCGAGGTCTACACCGAGGGCGAGCGCCAGATCGAGCGCGACGTGCGCGAAGGAGGCGAGCGATGAGCCTGGTCAACTACATCTACCTGGCGACCATCCTCTTCGCCATCGGGGCGGCCACCGTCCTCACCCGGCGCAACGCGATCATCGTGTTCATGGGGGTCGAGCTGATGCTCAACGCCGCGAACCTCGTCTTCGTGACGTTCGCGCGGATGCACGGCTCGCTCGACGGCCAGGTCCTCGCCCTCTTCGTCATGGTCGTCGCGGCCGCGGAGGTCGTCGTCGGCCTCGCGATCATCATGGCGATCTTCCGGTCCCGCCGGTCGGCCTCGGTCGACGACGCGAACCTGCTGAAGCTCTGAAGGAGTAGGACGTGCACTCTCTGATCACCGAGGGCGACGCGATGACCGCGGCCCCCGCGACCGGCGCCGCGTCGGTCGCGTGGCTGCTCGTCGCGCTGCCCCTCCTCGGTGCGGCGATCCTCCTCCTCGGGGGACGCCGCACGAACAAGGTCGGCCCCGCGCTGGCCACGGGTCTGTCCTGGGCGAGCTTCGGCGTCGGCGTCGTCGTGCTCGTCCAGCTGCTCGGCCAGGACGCGGGGGCGCGCGCCCACCACCTGACGCTGTGGAGCTGGGTGCCGGCGGGGTCGTTCGACCTCGACCTCGGGATGCTCGTCGACCCGCTGTCGGTCGCGTTCGTCATGCTCATCACGTTCGTCGGCTCGCTCATCCACGTGTACTCCCTCGGGTACATGGAGCACGACCCCGACAAGCGGCGCTTCTTCGCCTACCTCAACCTCTTCGTCGCGGCGATGCTCGTCCTCGTCCTCGCCGACAGCTACCTGCTCCTCTTCGTCGGCTGGGAGGGCGTGGGGCTGGCGTCCTACCTCCTCATCGGCTTCTGGAACTGGAACCCGGCCTACGCGAGCGCGGCCAACAAGGCGTTCTTCGTCAACCGCGTCGGCGACCTCGGCCTGTCCATCGCGATCATGACGATGTTCATCACCTTCGGCGGCGTCGACTACGCGACCGTCAACGAGGGCGTCGCCGGCGCGAACCAGTCGACCCTCACCGCGATCGGGCTGCTCCTGCTCGTCGGGGCCTGCGGCAAGTCGGCGCAGTTCCCGCTCCAGTCCTGGCTCGGTGACGCGATGGCCGGCCCGACGCCGGTGTCCGCGCTCATCCACGCGGCGACGATGGTCACCGCCGGCGTCTACCTCGTCGTGCGCTCGCACGTCATCTTCGACGCCGCCCCGGACGCCGCGCTCGCCGTCGCGATCGTCGGCGCGATCACGCTGGTCTTCGGTGCGGTCGTCGGCTGCGCGAAGGACGACATCAAGAAGGCCCTCGCGGCCTCGACGATGAGCCAGATCGGCTACATGATGCTCGCGGCGGGCCTGGGCCCGGTCGGCTACGCCTTCGCGATCTTCCACCTGCTGACGCACGGCTTCTTCAAGGCCGGGATGTTCCTCGGCGCCGGGTCGGTCATGCACGGCATGAACGACCAGGTCAACATGCGCCGCTTCGGCGGGCTGTCGGGCGCCATGAAGATCACCTGGGCCACCTTCGGCCTCGGCTGGCTCGCGATCCTCGGTGTCCCGCCGTTCTCGGGCTTCTGGTCCAAGGACAAGATCATCGAGGCCGCCTTCGTCGGCGAGGGCTGGCAGCCCTGGGTCCTCGGCACCGCCGCGCTCGTCGGCGCCGGGGTCACCGCCTTCTACATGTCGCGCCTGTTCTTCATGACCTTCCACGGCGAGAAGCGCTGGACCGACGACGTGCACCCGCACGAGTCGCCCAAGATCATGACCGTCCCGATGATGGTCCTCGCCGGTGGCTCGGCCTTCCTCGGCCTGCTCCTTGCGTGGCCGTTCGCCGAGACCGCCCCGATCGTCTCGTGGCTCGCGCCGGTCGTCGGCGAGCACGGCGAGGAGCACCCGGTGCTCGCGGTGCCGGTGCTCATGGGCCTGACCCTGCTCTTCGTCGCCGTCGGGATCTTCCTCGCGTGGCGGCAGTACTGGAACGAGGACGTGCCCGAGGTCGCCCCGCGCGGCTCGGTGCTCACCCGCGCGGCGCGCGTCGACCTCTACCAGGACGCCGTCAACGAGGGCCTGTTCATGCGGCCGGGCATCCACCTGACCCGCTCGCTCGTCTACGTCGACGGCAAGGGGGTCGACGGCGCGGCCGGCGGCCTCGCCGCCCTCGTCGGCGGGTTCTCCTCGAGGCTGCGTCGCCTCCAGACCGGCTACGCCCGGTCGTATGCCCTGACGATGCTCACCGGTGTCGTCGCCGTCCTCGGTGCTCTGTGGGTGATCCAGTGACCTCCCTGCCCCTCCTCACCCTGATGATGGTCGTGCCGGTCCTCGGCGCGGTCGTCGTCGCGGCCCTGCCGAACGGCTCGGTGCGCCTCGCGCGCCCGGTCGCCCTCGGGGCCTCGCTGGTGACCCTCGTCCTCGCGGTCCTCGCGTGGGTGGCGTTCGACTCCGGGTCGACCGCGATGTTCCAGCTGACCGAGACGCACGCGTGGATCCCGCAGTTCGGCGTCTCGTACGCGCTCGGGGTCGACGGCATCGCGCTGGCGCTCATCGTCATGGCCGCGATCCTCGTGCCGGTCTGCCTCCTCGCGGCCTGGAACGACGTCCCCGAGGCCGAGGCCGGGCGGCTCAAGCGCTACTTCGCGCTCATGCTCGTCCTCGAGGCGTTCATGGTCGGCGTCTTCGCCGCCACCGACGTCTTCCTCTTCTACGTCTTCTTCGAGGCGATGCTCATCCCGGTGTACTTCCTCATCGGGCTGTACGGCGGCCCGCAGCGGCAATACGCGGCGGTCAAGTTCCTCCTCTTCTCGCTCGCCGGCGGGCTCGTCATGCTCGTGTCGGTCATCGCGGTGTACTTCGCGGGCCCGGGCGGGCAGGACGGCTTCCTCGTCGAGAACCTCATCGGCGGCATGGACGGCTCGACGGCCGCCCTGCGCTGGATGTTCGTCGGCTTCTTCATCGCCTTCGCGGTCAAGGCCCCGATGTGGCCGGTCCACACCTGGCTGCCGGACGCCGCCACCGAGTCGCGCCCGGCGACCGCCGTGCTCCTCGTCGGCGTCCTCGACAAGGTCGGCACCTACGGGATGATCCGCTTCTGCCTCCAGCTCTTCCCGGAGGCCTCGCAGTGGGCGACCCCGGTGGTCATCACCCTCGCGGTCATCTCGGTCATCTACGGCGCGCTGCTCGCGATCGGCCAGACCGACATGATGCGGCTCATCGCCTTCACCTCGATCAGCCACTTCGGCTTCATCGTCCTCGGCATCTTCGCGATGACGAGCGTCGGCGGCGCCGGGTCGACCCTCTACATGGTCAACCACGGCTTCTCGACGGCCGGCCTGTTCCTCATCGCCGGCTTCCTCGTGACCCGGCACGGCAGCAAGCGCATCCCCGACTACGGCGGCTGGCAGCGGGTCACGCCCGTCCTCGCCGGCACCTTCCTCATCGCGGGCCTGTCCTCGCTGGCGCTGCCCGGCCTGTCGAGCTTCGTCTCCGAGTTCCTCGTGCTCCAGGGCACGTTCATGCGCTACAAGGTCGCGGCCGTCATCGCGGCGCTCGGCATCGTGCTCGCCGCGCTGTACATCCTCCTCATGTACCAGCGCGTCATGACCGGCCCGAAGCCCTCCTTCGCCGAGGGGAGCGCCCCGCGCGACCTCTCCTCGCGCGAGCGGTGGGTCGTCGCGCCGATCATCGCCTCGTTCGTCGTCCTCGGCTTCTACCCGAAGCCGGTGCTCGACATCATCAACCCGGCCGTGGACAAGACGCTGCAGATCGTCGGCGTCACCGACCCGGCCGCCGCCACCGACGCCTCCGGGAGTTCCAAGTGATGCCGAGCGTGATGCCGGCCGAGTTCAAGGCCGTGAGCATCGACTACCTCGCGGTCCTGCCGATGTTCCTCGTCGTCGCGGGTGCCCTCGTCGGTGTCCTCGTCGAGGCCTTCGCGCCCCGGGCGAAGCGGCACGCCATCCAGGTCTGGCTGACGACGGGCGTCCTCGTGGCCGCCCTCGTCGTCCTCGCCGTGTGGAGCCGTGACCACCAGTCGATCACCCTCGGTGGCTCGGTCGCCGTCGACGGGGTCTCGCTCTTCCTCCAGGGCACGCTGCTGCTCCTCGCGACGATCGGCGTCCTCGTCATGGCCGAGCGCTTCGGCGGCACCGGCTCTGACGCGTTCACGCCGATGGGCGCCTCGACGCCGGGCTCGCACCAGGAGGACGCCGCGACCCGCGCCGGGTACGCGACCTCCGAGGTCTTCCCGCTGACGCTCTTCGCGGTGCTCGGGATGATGGTGTTCGTCTCGGCGAACGACCTCATCACGCTCTTCGTCGGGCTCGAGGTCCTCTCGCTGCCGCTCTACGTCATGACGGGCCTGGCCCGCCGGCGCCGGCTGCTCTCGCAGGAGGCGGCCCTGAAGTACTTCCTCCTCGGGGCCTTCTCCAGCGCGTTCTTCCTCTTCGGGGCGGCGCTGCTGTTCGGCTACGCCGGCTCCTCGGACCTCGCGGCCATCGCGACGGCCATCCGCACCAACTCGGGCGACCTCGAGGGCCTGCTCCTGCCGGGCGTCGTGCTCGTGCTCGTGGGCCTGCTGTTCAAGGTCGGCGCGGTGCCGTTCCACTCGTGGACGCCGGACGCCTACCAGGGCGCGCCGACCCCGGTCACCGGCTTCATGGCGGCCTGCACCAAGCTCGCGGCCTTCGGCGCGATCCTGCGCCTCACCTACGTCGGTGTCGGCGCGAACCGCTGGGACTGGCAGATCGGCGTCGTCGTCATCGCCATCCTCACGATGGTCGTCGGCGCGGTCCTCTCGGTGACGCAGACCGACGTCAAGCGCCTCCTCGCGTACTCCTCGGTGGCCCACGCCGGGTTCATCCTCGTCGGTGTGCTCGCGTTCTCGCAGAGCGCGATCGGCGGCGTGATGTTCTACCTGCTCGCCTACGGCGCGACGACCATCGCCGCCTTCGCCATCGTGGCGATGGTCCGCCAGGACGGCTCCGAGGCCTCGCACCTGTCGCAGTGGGCGGGCCTGGGCCGCAACCACCCGGTCGTCGCCGGCGTCTTCGCCTTCCTGCTCCTGGCCTTCGCGGGCATCCCGCTGACCAGCGGCTTCACGGCCAAGTTCGCGGCGTTCGCGCCGGCCGTCGAGTCGGGCACCTCGGGTGTCGTCATGGTCGTCGTCGGTGTCCTCGCCTCCGCGGTCACCGCGTTCGTCTACGTGCGGCTCATCGTGCTCATGTACTTCACCGAGCCGGCCGAGGGCGTCGTCGCCCTCCAGCCGTCGGTGCCGTCGACGATCGGCATCACCCTCGGTGTCGCGATCACCGTCGTCGCGGGCGTCGCCCCGGCCGTGGTGCTGCAGCTCGCGAACAACGCCTCGCAGTTCCTGCTGTGAGCACCGGTGGGGTGACGGCGCAGCGGGGGACCCCGTCGGTCCTCGCGCTGCCCGGCGCCGGGGACGCGCTGCGCGAGCGGCTGACCGACGGGCTCGCCCGGGTCGAGGCGCTCATCACGCAGCGCGTCGACCACGACGACCCGTTCATCGCGCAGGCGTCGTCGCACCTCACCGCCGCCGGGGGCAAGCGGTTCCGGCCGCTGCTCACCCTGCTCGCCTCCGAGCTCGGCACGGGGGTGTCCGACGAGGTCGTCGCGGCGGCCGCGGGCGTCGAGCTGACCCACCTCGCGTCGCTCTACCACGACGACGTGATGGACGAGGCCGACGTGCGCCGCGGGGCCCCCTCGGCCAACGCGCTGTACGACAACTCGACCGCGATCCTCGTCGGGGACCTGCTCTTCGGCACGGCGTCCGACATCGTCGCCGACCTCGGGCCGCAGGCGGTCAAGATCCAGGCGCAGACCTTCGTCCGGCTGTGCGCCGGGCAGATCCGCGACGACCGACCGTGCCCCGAGGGGCTGGACCCGGTCGAGTACTACCTGCGGGTGCTCGCCGACAAGACCGGAGTCCTCATCGCCACCGCCGCCCGCTACGGCGCGATGTTCGGCGGCTGCGACGACGCGACCGTCGAGGTGATGCGCGAGTACGGCGAGCGGCTCGGGGTCGCCTTCCAGCTGGCCGACGACCTCATCGACATCTCCTCCGAGGCCGACGAGACCGGCAAGACCCCCGGCACCGACCTGCGCGAGGGCAAGCGCACCCTCCCGGTGCTGCACGTGCTCGCCTCCACCGACCCGGCCGACGCGCGGCTCCAGGAGCTGCTGCGCGGTGACCTCGACGACGACGCGCGCCTCGCCGAGGCGCTGGAGCTGCTGCGCGCCCACCCCGCGATGGACCGGGCGCGCGAGCACACCTTCGCCGTGGCGAGCCGGGCCCAGTCGGTGCTCGAGCCGCTGCCGGCCGGCGACGCCAAGGACGCGCTGTACGCGCTCGCCACCGGCGTCGTCACCCGAGTGGGCTGAGCACCGGCTCCTGCTCGCGCACCGGCCGCCGGGGGATGGCCAGTGCGAGCGCGACGGCGGCGAAGCAGAGGACGGCGGCCCCGACCCACGCCCAGTGGTAGTCGCCCTGCGCGGTGCGGACCCAGCCCGCGACGCTCGCCCCGACCCCGGCGCCGACCATGTGCGACGCGAACACCCACCCGAAGACGACGCCGGAGTCCGCGACCCCGAAGTGCGTGCGGCACAGGGCGACCGTCGGTGGCACGGTCGCGACCCAGTCGAGGCCGTAGAAGACGATGAACACCCACATCCCCGGCTCGACACCCGGCGCGAGCACGGCGTCGAGCGCGAGCAGCGACAGCCCGCGCCCGCCGTAGTAGCCGGCCAGCAGGAGCCGGGGGTCGACCCGGTCGGTCAGCCAGCCGGACCCGACCGTGCCGGCGGTGTCGAAGACGCCGACGACGGCGAGCAGCCCGGCGGCGGTCGTCGCGGGCATCCCGTGGTCGTGGGCGGCGGGGACGAAGTGCGTCTGGATGATGCCGTTGGTCGACCAGCCGCAGACCCAGAAGGTCAGCACGAGCGCCCAGAACGGCCAGCGGCGCGAGACGCGCACGAGGGTCGAGACGGCGCGGCGGGCCGGTGACTCGGTCGAGGCGGCCACCGGAGGGGCGGCCGAGGTCGCGCCCCAGGGCAGCAGGCCGCGGTCGCGCGGGTGGTCGGTGAGCAGCAGCGCGACGAGGACGGCGACGAGCAGGGCGAGGACGGCGACGACGCCGGCGGCCCAGCGCCATCCCGGCCCCGCCGCGGCCCGCGCGATGACCGGCAGGAACAGCAGCTGGCCGGTGGCGTTGGCCGCGGAGAAGATGCCGGTGACGAGCCCGCGGTGCCGCTCGAACCAGCGGTTGGCGACGACGGCGCCGAGGACGAGCGCCATCGCGCCGGTGCCGATCCCGATGAGCACGCCCCAGAGCAGCCAGAGCTGCCACGCGGAGGTCATCACGGTCGTCGCGGCGCTCGACAGGCCGACGACGACGAGCGCGACGGCGACGGTTCGCCGCACCCCGAACCGCTCCATGAAGGCGGCGGCGAACGGGGCCGTCAGCCCGTAGAGGACGAGGTTGAGGCTGACCGCGCCGGAGGTCGTCGCGCGCGACCACCCGAACTCGGCCTCGACCGGCTCGAGCAGCACCCCGGTCGAGGAGCGGAAGGCCGCGGCCGCGACGAGCGCGGCGAGGGTGACGGCGGCGACGAGCCACGCACGGTGGGGGAGACCGCGCGGCGGGAGCACGCGCTCCCCGACGAAGTCCCCGTCGACCGGTGTCACGGCGCCAGCATCGCACTAGGGTCGGCCCCGTGGAACCGGTGCCCGACGGCGTGACCGCCCAGTGGGACGCGGCGACCGCGGGCCTGCCCGCGCCGCTCGTCGTCCTCGACCTCGACGCCTACGAGGCCAACGCCGCCGACCTCGTGCGGCGGGCGGGCGGCCGGCCGGTCCGGGTCGCGTCGAAGTCGCTGCGCTGCCGGTGGGTGCTCGACGACGTGCTGGCGCGCCCGGGGTTCGCCGGGGTGATGGCCTACGCCGTGCGCGAGGCCGTGCGCCTCGGACGCGCCGGCCTGCGCGACCTCTACGTCGCGTACCCCTCGGTCGACGCCGCGGCCGTCGGCGAGGTGGCCGGCGACGACGACCTGCGGCGCGAGGTGACGCTGACCGTCGACTCGGTCGAGCACGTCCGGTGGCTGCGCGACACCCTCGGACCGGCGGTGCGGGGCGTCGGGGTGGCCGTCGACGTCGACTGCTCCGTGCGCGTCGGCCGGCTGCACCTCGGGGTGCGCCGCTCGCCGACCCGCACGCCGGCCCAGGCCCTCGCGGTGGCGCGGGCTGCGCAGGGCATCGGCCTGGAGGTGCGTGGCCTGATGTTCTACGACGCGCAGGTGGCCGGCCTGCCCGACACCCCGCCGGTCCGCCTGCTCAAGCGGCGCTCGGTGGCCGAGCTGCGCGAGCGGCGGGCGGCCGTCGTGGCGGCGGTGCGGGCCGAGGCGGACCTGCGCTTCGTCAACGGCGGCGGCACCGGCAGCCTGCACACGTTCACGGGCGACGACTCCGTCACCGAGCTCGCGGCCGGGTCCGGCCTCTACGCCCCGACCCTGTTCGACGGCTACGACGCCTTCAGCCCCCGCCCCGCGATGGCCTACGCGCTCGACGTCGTCCGGCGGCCCGCCCGCGACGTCGTCACGGCCTTCGGCGGCGGGTACGTCGCGAGCGGCGAGCCCGGCTGGTCGCGGGTGCCGGCACCCGTGCGGCGCGGGTGGTCGCTGCTGCGCACCGAGGCGGCGGGCGAGGTGCAGACGCCCGTCAGCGGCGACGGCGTCCACGGCCTCGCGCTCGGCGACCGTGTGTGGATGCGCGGCGCGAAGGCCGGCGAGCTGCTCGAGCGCTTCGACACCCTCCACCTCGTGCGGGGCGGGCGGCTCGTCGACTCGGTGCCGACCTACCGCGGAGAGGGATGGAACCACGGATGAGCGCGACCTGGCGCAACTGGGGCGGCAACGTCGTCGCGCACCCACGCGTCGTCACGGACACCTCGACGGTCGAGGGCGTCGTCGGCGCCGTGCGGTCGGCGGCCGGGCGCGGGCTCCGGCTGCGGGTGGCGGGCACCGGGCATTCGTTCACGCCGCTCGTCGCCACCGACGGGGTGCTGCTGCGCCTCGACGGCCTGACCGGCGTCCTCGTCGTGGACCGCGACCGGATGCGGGTGTGCGTCGCGGCCGGCACCCCGCTGCACCGCCTCAACCCCGCGCTGCAGGCGCTCGGCCTGGCGCTGCCCAACCTCGGCGACATCGACCGGCAGACCATCAGCGGGGCGATCTCGACCGGGACGCACGGCACCGGGGTGCGGTTGCAGGGCATCGCGGCGGCGGTCTGCGGGCTGGTGCTCGTGCTCGCCGACGGGTCGCTGCTGCGCTGCTCGGCCGAGGAGTCGCCCGAGGTGTTCGAGGCCGCGCGGGTCGGGCTGGGCGCGCTCGGGGTGGTCGTCGAGGTCGAGCTGCAGTGCGTGGCGGCGTTCCGGCTGCACGCCCGCGAGTCGGGGGAGTCGTTCTCGGCGGTGCTCGAGGGCATCCACGACCTGGCCGACGCGCACGACCACGTCGACATGCACTGGTTCCCGCACACCGACCGGGTGCTGCTCAAGCGCAACGACCGGGTCGCGCCGGGGGAGGGGCCGGGGCCACTGCCCGGATGGCGCCGGCGCCTCGACGACGACCTGCTGGCCAACCGCCTCTACGAGGGGGTCAACCGGGTGCTGACCCGCGCGCCGGCCGCGACGGCGCGCGTCAACCGGCTGAGCGCCCGGGTGCTCGGGGCCCGGGAGTACACCGACGACTCGTGGAGGGTGTTCTGCTCCTCGCGCGAGGTGCGGTTCGTGGAGTCGGAGTACGCGGTGCCGCGGGCGTCGGTCGTGCCGGTGCTCGAGGAGCTGCGCGCCTGGTTCGAGCGCTCCGGTGAGCCGGTGCCCTTCCCGGTCGAGGTGCGCTTCGTCGGGGCCGACGACGTCTGGCTCTCGACGGCCTACGAGCGCGACAACGCCTACGTCGCCGTGCACCAGTACCACCGGATGGACCCCTCGCGCCTGTTCGCCGCCTTCGAGGCGATCGTCGCCGAGCACGAGGGGCGGCCGCACTGGGGCAAGGTCCACACCCTCGGCGCCGAACGGCTGCAGGCGCTCTACCCCCGGTTCGACGACTACCGGGCCGTTCGCGACCGCCTCGACCCGACCCGCCTCTTCACCAACGCCCACGTCGCGCACCTCCTGGACGCCTGACACCAGCACCCCCGCCCGGCGGCTGCACCCCGTCGAGTGAGCAGGACACGCCGTCCCGCGCGCCGGCGGACGGCGTGTCCTGTTCGCTCGACCGGACCGGCAACCCTCGACATCGGTGCGACGAACCCCGCGCCGGACCGTTTGCGGACGGGCGATCCGGGGGAGGGGTCCTCGTGACGAGCGCGACGACCACGTCGCGCTCGGGGACGAGAGGACGACGGCGTGAAGGCACTGACGTGGCAGGGCAAGCGGGACGTGCGGGTCGAGGACGTGCCGGACCCGCGCATCCAAGAACCGACCGACGCGGTGATCCGCGTGACCTCGACGGCGATCTGCGGCTCCGACCTGCACCTGTACGAGGTGCTCGGCGCGTACCTCACGCCGGGTGACGTCCTCGGGCACGAGACGATGGGGGTCGTCGAGGAGGTCGGCCCCGAGGTGACGCACATCGCGCCGGGGGACCGGGTCGTCATCCCCTTCAACATCTCCTGCGGCTCCTGCTGGATGTGCGAACGCGGCTTCTACGCGCAGTGCGAGACCACGCAGGTGCGCGACCAGGGCAAGGGCGCGTCGCTCTTCGGCTACACGAGCCTCTACGGCGCGGTCCCCGGCGGGCAGGCCGAGTACCTGCGGGTGCCGCAGGCGCACTTCGGGCCCGTCAAGGTGCCGGACGAGCACCCCGACACCCGCTTCCTCTACCTCTCCGACATCCTGCCGACGGCCTGGCAGGGCGTGCGCTACGCCGACGTCGAGCCGGGCGGCACGCTCGCCGTCATGGGCCTGGGGCCGGTCGGGCAGCTGGCGACCCGCATCGCGAAGCAGCTGGGCGTGGATCGGGTCATCGGCGTCGACCTCGTGCCCGAGCGGCTCGCCCTCGCGCAGCGGTACGGCATCGAGACGGTGGACCTGCGCGAGGTCGACGACGTCCCCGGCGCGCTGCTCGACCTCACCGGGGGGCGCGGCCCGGACGGCGTGCTCGAGGCCGTGGGGATGGAGGCGCACGGGTCGCCGCTCGCCGCGACCGCGCAGGCCGCGGTGGGGCTGCTGCCCGACGCGCTGGCCCGACCGCTCATCGACCGCGTCGCCATCGACCGGCTCGCGGCGCTCACCGCGTCCTTCAAGTCCGTGCGGCGCGCGGGCACGGTGAGCATCAGCGGGGTCTACGGCGGCGAGGTCGACCCGCTGCCGATGATGGAGATGTTCGACCGCGGCATCACCGTCCGGATGGGGCAGTGCCACGTCAAGCGGTGGATCGACGAGATCATGCCGCACGTCCTGGACTCCGCCGACCCGCTCGGCCTCGAGGACCTGGCGACCCACGTGCTCCCGCTGGCCGAGGCGCCCCGCGGCTACGAGATGTTCCAGGCCAAGTCCGACGGCTGCGTCAAGGTGGTGCTCCAGCCGTGAGGGGTGTCCCCGGGCGCACCGTGCTCGTGACCGGCGCGTCGAGCGGCATCGGGCGCGCGACGGCGCTGCAGCTGGCGGCCTCGGGCGTCGACGTCGCCCTGCTGTCGCGCTCGGAGGAGGTGCTCGAGGAGGTCCGCGCGCAGTGCGAGGAGCTCGGGGTGCGAGCCGTCGTCACCGTCGCGGACGTGACCGACCGCGACGCGCTGGAGGCCGCGTTCGAGCGGGCGCGGACCGAGCTCGGGCCGCTCGACGGCGTCGTCCACTCCGCCGCCGCGCTCACCTACGGACGGTTCGAGGACGTCCCGGCCGAGGTGTTCGACGGTGCGCTCGCGAGCACGCTGGGGGGCACCGCCAACGTGGCGCGCCTGGCGCTCGAGGCGTTCCGCGCCCGGGGACGGGGCAGCCTCGTCGTCGTCGGGTCGCTGCTCGGCAAGATCAGCACGCCCTACATGAGCTCCTACGTCACGGCCAAGTGGGGCGTGCACGGCCTCGTGCGCACCCTGCAGATCGAGGCGCGCGCCACCCCGGGCATCGACGTGAGCCTCGTCTGGCCCGGTGGGGTCGACACGCCCGTCTACCTCCAGGCCGGCACCTACCTGCAGCGGCACGGCCGTCCGCCGCCCCCGGTCGACCCGCCCGAGAAGGTGGCCGCCGCGGCGGTCCGCGCGCTCTGGTCGCCGAAGCGGGAGGTCATGGTCGGTCCGCTCAACGGCGTCGTCGTGGCGGGGTTCCGGCTCCTGCCGGCAGTCTTCGACGTGCTCGTCACCCCGCTCATGCGGCTGAGCGGCCTCGGCCGCGAGGAGGTGGCGAACTCTCCGGGCAACGTCCTCGACCCCACGCCGGAGGGTGAGGCCGTCCACGGCCGCTGGAGCCGCCGCCTGTCCTGAGCGTTCGTCCCGCCGGCCTCACACCACGGCGGGGCCGGCCGGCGTGCCGTAGTGGTGCGCGAATGGCGAGACGTCGGCCGGCGCCTGCCCGAGGTAGACGACGACGCGGCAGCCGGGGTCGCCGACCGCGATCCGCTCCTCGAGGAGCACGGAGGCGCCGACGTCGTGGTTGCGCGCGGCGATGCCGCCGAAGACGCTCGAGGTCATTCGGCAGAGGGCCGGCGCCTGGCGGACCGTCTCGCCGAAGGGGCAGCGGGTGTTGACGAGGACCACGCGCTCGTCGGTGGCTTCGAGCACGCTGAACCCACCGTCGATGGCGTGCTTGAGGCGGACGTAGCAGCGGCCGAGGTCCTGCGGCGAGAGCCGGCCGACGACCTGCTCGGCGAGGCGGAACTCGGCCTCCATCTGCCCCCCGACGTCGATGCCCACCTGGGCGACCGTGGCCTCCGCCGCGTCCGGCCCGTGGTGGTGCTCGACCGCCCGCGACATCTGGACGACGAGGGCGCGCAGGAACGACTCGCGGCCGAAGCCGCCGTCCGGGCCGGCCTCGTCGAGCGCGGGCAGCAGCCCTCCGTCGCGTCGGGGCGGGTCGACGCTGTGGGTCGGCCTGCGCGAGACGGCCAACCGCATCGAGACGACGGTCCCGGACTCCCGTCGCAGCCGCGAGACGACGTCGTGGGCGAGCAGCCCGATGATCCCCATGCCGCGGCCCGACTCCGGAAGGTCGGCGAGCCCGGCGAGGTCGTCCGCGTCCGTCGACGGGGCCGGCGCGGTGCCCGGCGGCAGGGGCCGCGGGAGGGAGCCTCCGACGTCGTAGACGGTGAGCGCGGGGTGCTCCTCGGCCCAGGAGAGGGACACCCACACCGGGCCGGCGGTGTGGCGCAGCGCGTTGCCGACGGCCTCGCTGACGACGAGCTCGGCGTCCTCGACCGCCTCCCGGTCCGGGAGCGCGTGCCGGGCCAGGTACCGGCCGATCTCGCGGCGCAGCTCGCCGAGCTGGTCGTGCCGGTCGAGGTACCAGTCCATGGAGCCCATCATGGGCGCCCCGCCGGTCGAGGAGGACCGCAGTGACGGACCGGCCCGGCAGGGGTGGAGAGGGCGCGACGAGCGTCACGCCAGGCCGCGGTGGGCGGACCACCGCTCCGCAGCCCGGGTGGCGGCCGCCTCGACGAGGGCCCGCAGCTCGGGGGAGTCGGGCACCCGGAAGGACGTGTACGCACCGCGCCCACCGGCCGTGGGACGCCCGTAGGCCTTCGCGGCGAGCGTGCCGTCGGGGAGCATCCGGACGTTGAGCGTCGTCAGGAGGAACTCCTCGCCGCGGCGCGAGTCCGTCCACCGCAGGCGCTCCGGCACGGCGACGTTGATCGCCATCGCGCTGACCTCGACCTCGTCGTCCACCGGGCCATCCTGCACCGACGGCCACGGCTTCGGCCGACGGCGGACACCCTTGCCGACCGCGGGCCCATGCCTCAGGGTCGGGGTGTGGTGACCGTGGAGAGGGTCGACGTCGGTGGGGGACTGCACCTCTCGCGCCGGGTCAGGGCGTCGCGCGGGCGAACGGGCGCGCCTCCTGTCGTCCTCCTGCCCGGCACCGGCATGACCGCCCGCGACTGGGACCACGTCGCCGCCGACCTGGCGGCCGACCGCACCACGCACGCCGTCGACCTCCGCGGCCACGGCGGCAGCGACCGGCCCGGTGTCTACTCGATCGCCCCCATGGCCGACGACGTCGCCGGCCTCCTCGACGTGCTCGGCGAGCCGGTGGTCGACCTCGTCGGGCACTCGCTCGGTGGTCTCGTCGCCTGCCGGGTGGCCGCCCAGCGCCCGGGGACGGTCCGGCGACTCGTCGTCGAGGACGTCGGGGTCCCGCACCGACGCACGCCGGCACCCCTCGCGCGGCCGGTCGGCGAGCTGCCCTTCGACTGGGCCGTCGTCGAGCAGGTCCGCCCCGAGGTCGACGACCCCGACCCCGGATGGCCGGACCTGGTGCGCCGCCTCGCGGCCCCGACCCTCGTCGTCGGCGGAGGGCCGACCAGCCACGTCCCGCAGGAGCACGTGCGGGAGCTGTCCGACACGCTGCCGGACGCCCGCCTCGTGACCATCGACGCCGGGCACCTCGTCCACGCCACCGAGCCCGAGCGCTTCACCGCCGCGGTGCGCGCGTTCCTCGACGCCTGACCGCACCCGGCCGGGTGCGGGATCCCGACGGGTCAGACGGTGGGCTCGGGGCACTCCGGGTCGCGGGCGGCCGCGGCGGCGCGACGGGAGGTGCGGGCCGCGGTGAGGGAGTCGTAGGAGAGCAACACGAGCGCCACCCAGACGATGCCGAACCCGATCCAGAGCCGTCCCGACACGTGCTCGCCGAGCAGCGTGACGCCGACGACGAGCTGCAGCACGGGGGTGATGAACTGGATGAGCCCGACGGTCACGAGCGGGATGCGCCGCGCGGCAGCGGCGAACAGCAGCAACGGGACCGCCGTGACGACCCCGGACAGCACGAGCAGCGTCGTGTGCCACCCACCGTGCCCGGCGAAGGTGATCTCGTCGCGCGCCGCGAGCACGAATAGGACGACCACGGCGACCGGCGCGAGCACCGTCGTCTCCGCCGCGAGCGAGTGCATCGCCTCGAGCGAGGCGCCGACCTTCTTCTTGACGAGCCCGTACAGCCCGAACGAGAACGCCAGCGCGAGAGGGATCCACGGGACGACGCCGCCGGCCACGGCCAGCCACACCGAGGCCAGGGCCCCGATGCCGACCGCCGCCCACTGCAGCGGCCGCAGCCGCTCGCGCAGCACGAACACGCCGAGCGCCACCGTGACGATCGGGTTGAGGAAGTACCCGAGCGCCGCCTCGTAGGTGCGCCCGGTCAGCACGGCGAGCACGTAGATGACCCAGTTCGCGGCGATGAGCAGCCCGGCGACGGTGATGCCCGCGACGAGCCGGGGCCGCGAGACGAACGACCGGATCCACGCGAGGTCGCGCCGCACGAGCAGCACGAGCACGCAGACGGCGAGCGTCCAGAGGATGCGGTGCGCGAGGATCTCGAACGCCCCGGACGGCTCGAGCGCCGCGAAGTAGAGCGGGAAGAGCCCCCAGATGCCGTAGGCGAGGAAGCCGTAGCCGGTGCCCCGGCGGACCTCCGCCGCAGCCTCGGCCGCGGTGTCCTCCGACGATGACCGTTCGTCGCCGGCCGCGGTCACTCCACGGTCCACGTGTCGCGGCCGCGCAGCAGCTCGTCGAGGTCCGCGTCACCGGCGGGCCCGCCGGCGGCGTCGACGGCGCCCTCGACCTGCGCGCGCACGAGGTCGTCGTACGTCGGCCGCGCGACCTGGCGGAAGATGCCCATCGGCACGTGCGTCATCTCGGGGGAGTCCAGGCGCGAGAGCGCGAAGGCCGCCGACGGGTCCTCGGCCGCGGCGTCGTGGACGACGACCTCGCGGGCCCCGACCTCGGCCTCCGGCACGAACTCCGACGCGCCCCCGGCGACCCGCACGAGCACGCGGCGGTCGTCCTCCGGCCCGACGGTCACGGGCTCGCCCGAGCGCAGGCGCACGATGCGCGCGGCCTGCTGCGTGCGGTCCTTGAGCACCTCGAACGCGCCGTCGTTGAAGATCGGGCAGTTCTGGTAGATCTCGACGAGCGCGGCGCCCCGGTGCTCGGCCGCGGCCTTGAGCACCGACTTCAGCTCGTCTCGGTCGGACTCCATCGCCCGCGCGACGAACGTCGCCTCGGCCCCGAGCGCCAGCGACACCGGGTTGAACGGCGCGTCGACCGACCCGAGCGGGCTCGACTTCGTGACCGACCCGGTGCGCGACGTGGGCGAGTACTGCCCCTTGGTCAGGCCGTAGATCTGGTTGTTGAACAACAGGATCGTCATGTTGACGTTGCGGCGCAGCGCGTGGATGAGGTGGTTGCCGCCGATCGACAGCGCGTCGCCGTCACCGGTGACGACCCACACCGACAGGTCGGGCCGGGAGGTCGCGAGACCGGTCGCGATGGCCGGGGCGCGGCCGTGGATCGAGTGCATCCCGTAGGTGTCGAGGTAGTACGGGAAGCGCGAGGAGCAGCCGATGCCCGAGACGAAGACGATGTTCTCGCGGCGCAGCCCGAGCTCGGGAAGGAAGGACTGGACCGCGGCGAGGATGACGTAGTCGCCGCAGCCGGGGCACCAGCGCACCTCCTGGTCCGAGGTGAAGTCCTTCTTCGTCTGCTTCGCGGCGTCGTCCGGCAGGTGCGGGACGTGCTGGAGGCCGGTCACGGGCATGCCGAGCTCGACGGTGGTCACAGGATCTCCTCGAGGGTGGTCGAGACGACGTCGGCGAGCTCGACCGTGGTGAACGGCAGCCCCCGCACCGACGTGTACGAGCGGACGTCGACGAGGTACTCGGCGCGCAGGAGCAGCGCGAGCTGGCCGGTGTTCATCTCCGGCACGACGACGCGCTCGTAGCGGCGCAGGACCTCGCCGAGGTTCGCGGGGAAGGGGTTGAGGTGGCGCAGGTGCGCGCGGGCCACGTGGTGGCCGGCGTTGCGGACCGTCCGTGTGGCCGACGCGATCGGCCCGTAGGTCGAGCCCCAGCCGAGCACGAGGACCTTCGCGTCGCCGCTCGGGTCGTCGACCTCGACGTCGGGCACGGTGACACCCGCGACCTTGGCCGCGCGCAGCCGGACCATCCGGTCGTGGTTGTCGGGGTCGTAGCTGATGTCGCCCGTGACGTCGGCCTTCTCGATGCCGCCGATGCGGTGCTCGAGGCCCGGCGTGCCCGGGACGGCCCACGGCCGCGCGAGCGTCTCGGGGTCGCGCAGGTACGGGCGGAAGACCGCAGCACCCTTGTCGTCGACCGCGTTCGGCTCGACGGCGAGGTCGACCGCCATCTCGGGCAGGTCCGACACGGACGGCACCGACCACGGCTCGGAGCCGTTCGCGAGGTAGCCGTCGGACAGGAGGATGACCGGCGTGCGGTACGTCGTCGCGATGCGGACCGCGTCCATCGCCGCGTCGAAGCAGTCGGCCGGCGTCTGCGCGGCGACGACGGGCACCGGCGACTCGCCGTTGCGTCCGTACATCACCTGGAGCAGGTCGGCCTGCTCGGTCTTGGTCGGCAGGCCGGTCGACGGGCCGCCGCGCTGGATGTCGACGACGACCAGCGGCAGCTCGAGCGAGACCGCGAGGCCGATCGTCTCGGACTTCAGGGCGATGCCCGGGCCGGACGTCGTCGTCACGCCGATCGAGCCGCCGTAGGACGCACCGAGCGCGATGCCGATGCCGGCGATCTCGTCCTCGGCCTGGATCGTCGTCACGCCGTGGCGCTTCATCGACGACAGCGCGTGGAGGATGTCGGACGCCGGCGTGATCGGGTACGAGCCGAGCACGAGCGGGCGACCGGCTCGGTGCGCGGCGGCCACGAGACCGAGCGCGAGCGCCGTGTTGCCGGTGACGTTGCGGTAGGTGCCCGGGGCCATCGGCGCGGCCTTGACGACGTACGAGGAGGCGAAGTCCTCGGTCGTCTCGCCGTAGTTCCAGCCGGCACGCAGGGCGGTGAGGTTGGCCTCGAGGATCTCGGGGCGGCCGCCGAACTTCTTCTCGAGGAAGGCCTCGGTGCCGGTGGTCGGCCGCGTGTACATCCACGACAGCAGCCCGAGGGCGAACATGTTCTTCGCCCGCTCCTTCTCCTTGCGGCTCAGGCCCTCGAACGGCGCGAGCGCCTCGACGGTGATCGAGGTGAGCGCCACCGGGTGCACGTGCCACGAGTCGAGGCTGCCGTCCTCGAGCGGGTTGGCGTCGTAGCCGACCTTCGCGAGGTTGCGCTTGGTGAACTCGTCGGTGTTCGCGACGATCGTCGCGCCGCGCGGCACGTCGGCGAGGTTGGCCTTGAGCGCCGCCGGGTTCATCGCGACGAGGACGTCGGGGGCGTCACCCGGCGTGAGGACGTCGTGGTCGGCGAAGTGCAGCTGGAAGCTCGAGACGCCGGGCAGCGTGCCCTGGGGCGCGCGGATCTCGGCCGGGAAGTTCGGCAGCGTCGACAGGTCGTTGCCGAGCGCCGCGGTCTCGGAGGTGAAGCGGTCGCCGGTCAGCTGCATCCCGTCGCCGGAGTCCCCGGCGAACCGGATGACGACGCGGTCGAGGGTCTGGACGGTCTTGCTGGTCACGGTGGTCCCTGGGGTGTCGGGAGTGCTCTCGTGGGGCCCAACCCGCTGGTGGGCGCACCGTGTTCCATCGTACGTCGCAGGTGAGGGCACCCTTCCTCGCATCCACGTATCGGCCACCCGCCCGTCCACGGGTCGTCGCGACCGCTCCGGCGGGGAGTGCTCCCCCTTGTACGGTCGGGGGACAGCCGGGAGGGTGGACGCCGAGAGGTCCACCGCACGAGGGGGAGGCATGGGGTACGAGGTCCAGATCGAGGACCTGCGCAGCTCGGCGCAGGCGGCCCGCGACGCGCTCGACGTCGTCGAGGACACCAAGGCGCCGGACGACCTGCGCGGCATCGCCGCCGCGATCCCCGGCGCGAGCGCCGCCTCGCTCGTCGAGACCGTCGCCACCGGCTGGGAGGCCGACGTGCGCTCCTGGGTCCGCGGCGCCCGCCGCTACGCCGAGGGCCTGGAGTCCGCGGCGACGCAGTACGAGACCGACGACGCCGCCGCCCGCGCCGCGTTCACGCCCGCCGGCCCCAACCAGCCGCGATGAGCCTCACCTGGGGCCAGGTGAAGCAGTGGAGGGCCGCGCCCTTCACGACGGCAGAGGAGGCGCTGACGACCAGCCGGCGCACCCTGACCGACCGCGCCGACGACCTGCGCACGATGGCCGGCCCGGCCCGCTGGACCGGCTCGGCCGCCTCGACCGCGAGCACCCGGCTGCGCCGCGTCACCGACGACCTCGAGATCCTCGTCGCCGAGGTGAGCGCCGCCCGCCGGGCCGTCATCGAGGCCGGTGACGCCGTGACCGGTGTCGAGCACGCCGTCGACGCCGCGGTCGAGTACGCGAGCGCCCACGGCCTGACGATCTCGGCCGACGGCACGGTGAGCGACGAGGCCGGCCTCCAGATGTGCTACGCCACCGAGCACGACGAGCAGGTCGCCCGCCAGGAGCGCCAGGTGCTCGTCGACGAGTGCGTCGCCCGCGTCGAGCAGGCGCTGCGGAAGGCCAACGACGTCGACGTCGACCTCGTCGCCGTGCTCACCTCCGTCCGCGACGGGACGATCGCCGACGGCTCGGACCTCTCGCTCGACGAGGCCGCCCGTGACGGGGACGCCGCCGGCCACCTCTCGCTCCTCGGCCCGCCGAGCGGAGGCACCCCCGCCGACAACACCGGATGGTGGGAGTCGCTCTCGCCGGAGGAGCAGCAGCGTGTCCTCGACGAGCACCCGGACTGGGTCGGCAACCTCGACGGCATCCCGATGGGCGTGCGCGACGAGGCCAACCGGACCCGCCTGGAGGAGACCGCCACCGAGCTGCGCGACCGGCAGCAGGACATCGAGGACGAGCTCGCCGCGATGGACCCCGACCCCTACGACCCCGAGTACCTCGCGCTGCTCGCCGAGGCGCAGACCATCCGGGAGCAGCTGGGCGCCATCGGCACGCTCGAGGAGACGCTCGACAAGCCCGACACCCACCTGCTCGTGTTCGACCTGACCCCGGGGCAGCGCCCGCAGGCCGCGGTCTCCATCGGCGACGTCGACACCGCCGACCACGTCGGGGTCTTCACCCCCGGCCTGACGAGCACGGTCGAGGGGATGGGCGGCTACGTCAACGACATGGCCGACCTGCGCGACGCGACCCTGGACCAGCTCGCCCGCAACGGCGACTTCGACAGCACGGTCGCCACGGTCGTGTGGCTGGACTACCAGGCGCCGCAGTGGGGCTCGACGTTCTCCGGCGACTCGGTCGCGCTCTCCGGTGCGGCCGAGGACGGGGGTGCCTCGCTCGCCGACTTCTACCGGGGGATCAACTCCTCGCGCGCGACCGACCCCGACCTCACCGCGCTGGGCCACTCCTACGGGTCGACGACGACCGGGTACGGCCTCCAGCACGAGGGCACGGGCGTCGACCGGGCGGTGTTCTTCGGCTCGCCCGGCCTCGGCACGAGCGACGTCGACGACCTCGACATCCCGAGCGGCAGCGCCTACTACGCCGAGGCGAAGTGGGACGGGGTCGGGGACCTCGGCCGGTTCGGCATCGACCCCTCGGCGATGGACGGCATCAACCACCTCGAGACCGGTGACGCGACGGTCGACGGGCAGGACTACGCGGGGGTGAGCGGCCACTCCAGCTACCTCGAGCAGCACTCGACGAGCCAGTACAACATGGCGACCGTCGTCTCCGGCCACCCGCAGGACGCCGTGGAGGGCAACAACACCGGCATCACGGACGACCCCCGCGCCTGGGACTGGTGGCCCTCGTGGCTCGGGGGGTGACGGCCCGCCGCCTAGGCTGGCCGACCATGGGCGGTCACCGGGGCGGGCGCGGTGCGTGGCGTCGGGGCGCGACGGTGCTGGCCGCCGTGGCGCTCGCGGCCACGGCGGGATGTTCTTCGACGACGAGCACGGGAGGCAGCATGGACCTCAGGGAGCAGCTGGCGCAGCGGCCCACCTTCGAGGAGGCCGAGAAGGGGTACCTCGCGCTCCTCGTGGAGCTGCGCGACACGATCGACGCCCAGGCCCCGGGGCTGGAGTGGCAGGCCGACGCGCCGTCGCAGCGCAGCCGGAGCGTCTGCTCGGCCCCCTTCGACACCGTCGAGGGCGCCGAGAACGCCAACTACTCGATCGGCCGAGGCGCCAAGGGCGTCGTCCCCGACGAGCGGTGGCAGGCGACGGTCGACGCGATGCTCGTGCCGCTGCGCGAGCAGGGCTTCAGCGAGGTGACCGTCCTCCAGGACGAGCCGGGGGCGCACCAGGTCTCCGTCGGCGACCCCGCCACGGGCGCGCGGGTCGAGTTCGGCACCAAGGCCGGGACCATCCTCACGCTCTACGGCGCCTGCTTCCTGCCCGCGCAGGGCTCCTGACCGCGGCCGGGACCGGCGTCGGCGCACCCGGCTAGGCTGGCGCGTCATGGAGGGCTACCTCGCCGTCGCGGCGGTCGTCCTCGCGGGCGTGCTCCTCGTGACCGCCGCGATGGTCGTCCGTCGCCTCGTCGCGCCCCGCGCCGCCGACGCCGCCGGCCGCGCGACCTACGAGTCGGGCGTCGACCCGGTCGGCACCGGCTGGGCGCAGTCGCAGGTGCGCTACCTGTCCTTCGCGTTCCTCTACGTCGTCTTCGCCGTCGACGCCGTCTACCTCTTCCCGTGGGCGCTCGTCCTGCGCGACGCCGACCTCGGGGTCGCCTCGCTCGTCGAGGTCGTCGTCTTCGTCGGCGTCCTGCTCCTCGGGCTCGTCCACGCCGGCCGGCGCGGCCTGCTCCGCTGGGACCTGCGATGACGGGGGAGCGCCGATGAGCGTCGACCTGCCGATGCCCCGCGTCGGGCCGCTCGCCGAGCACGCACCCAAGCCGGTGCGGATGGTCCTCAACTGGGGCCGCCGCTACAGCCTCTGGGTCTTCAACTTCGGGCTCGCCTGCTGCGCCATCGAGTTCATCGCCACGTCGATGGGCCGGCACGACTTCATCCGGCTCGGGGTCATCCCGTTCGCGCCCGGTCCGCGGCAGGCCGACCTCATGGTCGTCTCCGGCACCGTCACCGACAAGATGGCGCCGGCCATCCGCCGCCTCTACGACCAGATGCCCGAGCCCAAGTACGTCATCTCGTTCGGGGCGTGCAGCAACTCCGGTGGGCCGTACTGGGACTCGTACTCGGTGACCAAGGGCGTCGACCAGCTCGTGCCCGTCGACGTCTACGTGCCCGGGTGCCCGCCGCGGCCCGAGGCGCTGCTCCAGGGGATCATCACGCTGCAGCAGAAGATCGCCGCCGAGCGGGTCAGCGGCGCCGCCATCGCCGAGCGCCGGCGGGGCCGGTTCGCCGGCCACCGCGCGGCCACGGCCGCCGACGTCACCCGCGGGCTGGTCGCGCGCCCGTGAGCACGCCCGTCCTCGCGCTGCTGGCGCTCGTCGCCTTCGTCACCGAGCTCGCGCTCTTCGGCGGGGTCGGGGCGCTTGCCCACCACGCGGTCGGCGGGGGAGCGGCCGGCTGGGCCGCGGCCGTCGTCGCCACGCTGCTGGTGCTCGTCCTCTGGGGCCTGTTCATGGCGCCGAAGGCCCGCCTGCGCCTCGCCCCCGGTCCCCGCACCGCGGCCGCGGTCGTGCTCGTCTACGGCGTCGCGTTCGGGCTGCTCGCCGCGGGGTGGACCGGGTGGGCGTGGTTCGTCGGCGTCGCCGGGCTCGTCGTCGTCGCGGCGCAGACGGTGCTCCACCGCCCCGCGGAGCACGGCGCCCCCGCGTCCTGACCGACGCCTGACCCGGGCGTCACCCGCGCCTCCCGCAATGGTCACCCGCTGTTCCCCCGGAGGTCGGCGGCAGGGTCCCCTCGCGCACCTAGCGTCCTGCGCGGACACCCACGCCGAGCCCCGGGAGACCCCATGACCATCGCCCCCGAGAACCGCCGGATGCTCTCGCTCGTGCCCCACGCACGCGGCAAGCGCAGCGCGGTCACCTGCGAGCTGAAGTGCGGCAACGCCTGCGCGCACCCCGCCCCGAACACGAGCGAGAACGGCTACTTCCGCGACATCGCGAGCGCGGCGTTCAGCCGCCGCCGCATGCTCGGCGGCGTCGGGGGCGGCGCGCTCGCGGTCGCCCTCTCGCCGGCCGGGCAGGCCGTCGCCGGCGGCCGCGGCAGCGCCCACCACGGTGCGGGCCTGCGCTTCACGCCCATCGCGCCGGTGCCGGCCGACGTCGACGACCTGACGGTCCCGAAGGGCTGGACCTGGACGCCGGTGATCCGCTGGGGCGACCCGCTCTTCCGGCACACCCCGGAGTTCGACCCGGAGCACCAGACCGAGGCGGCGCAGCGGCAGCAGGTCGGCTACAACTGCGACTACCTCGACATCATCGAGCGCAAGGGCAGCGGGGGACGGCGCGCCGTCGCGGTCCTCAACCACGAGTACACGAACGAGAACATCATGTTCCCGCCGACCGACGACGAGCAGACCCTCGCCGAGCAGAAGCGGGTCGCGATGGCCGCGCACGGCCTGACCGTCGTCGAGCTGCGCCGCTCGGGCCGGGGCCGCCCCTGGAGCATGGTGCGCGGCGCCCGCCTCAACCGGCGCATCCACCTGCAGACCGAGTTCGCCGTCGACGGCCCCGCCGCCGGCCACCCGCTCCTGCGCACCCAGGACGACCCGCTGGGCCGCCGCATCCTCGGGACGCAGAACAACTGCTCCGGCGGCACGACCCCGTGGGGCACCGTGCTGTCGGGCGAGGAGAACTTCAACCAGTACTTCGTCGCGAACGACACCCCCGAGAACAAGCGCTACGGCATCCCGACGACCGCCGGCGGCCGCGCCTGGTGGACCGTCGACCCGCGGTTCGACGCCCGGCAGCCGGGCTACGAGAACGAGGTCCACCGCTTCGGCTGGGTCGTCGAGATCGACCCCGAGGACCCCGACTCCACCCCGGTCAAGCACACCGCGATGGGCCGCTTCAAGCACGAGAGCGCGAACATCCGCGTCGCCCCCGACGGCCGGGTCGTCGCCTACTCCGGCGACGACGAGCGCTTCGACTACCTCTACAAGTTCGTCTCGTCGAAGACGATGGTCAAGGGCTCCTCCCGGGCGGCGCGGGAGGCCAACAAGCGCCTGCTCTCCTCCGGCGACCTCTACGTCGCCAGGCTCACCGGCGACAGCCCGGCCGGGCAGATCGACGGCTCCGGCGACCTGCCCGCCGACGAGGCCTTCGACGGCAGCGGCCGGTGGATCCCGCTCGTCGAGGGCGGCCGCTCGAAGGTGGCCGGAATGAGCGTCGCCGAGGTCCTCGTCTTCACCCGCCTGGCCGCCGACCGCGTCGGCGCCACGAAGATGGACCGGCCCGAGGACGTCCAGCCCAACCCGGTGACCGGCAGGGTCTACGCGGCGCTGACGAACAACACCAACCGCGGTGTCGGCTCCAACCCGGGCGTCGACGAGGCCAACCCCCGCGTCACCAACCGCGAGGGCCACGTCCTCGAGCTGACCGAGCACCGCAACGACCCGACCTCGACCCGCTTCGCGTGGACGCTCCTGCTCGTCTGCGGTGACCCGAGCTCGGCCGGGACCTACTTCGGCGGCTACGACGGCCCCGTCTCGCCGATCTCCTGCCCCGACAACGTGGCGTTCGACTCCACCGGCGCCCTGTGGATCTCGACCGACGGCCAGCCGGGCACGCTCGGGCTCAACGACGCCCTGCACCGCGTCACCCTCTCCGGGCGGCAGCGCGGCAAGGTCGAGCAGTTCCTCGCCGTGCCGCGCGAGGCCGAGACCTGCGGCCCGGTCGTCCACGACCGCGACGGGTCGGTCTTCGTGGCCGTCCAGCACCCGGGGGAGGAGGGGTCCTGGGCCGACCAGCACTCCTACTTCCCCGACTACGTCGCGCCCGGGACCCTCTCGCGCGGCCGCTGGGGCGGGCCCCGGCCGAGCGTCGTGCAGGTGCACCGCGCCTGACCCCACGCCCCCGACGGGCCGGAGACGCCGCACGGCGTCCCCGGCCCGTCGCCGTCGGTCCGGCGGCGCGGCCGGGCCCACGTTCGTCACCCGGCGAAACGCCGGGGCGGCTTTGTCCCAACCGGCACACCTGACCCAACGGGATGGCCCACAATGACTGCGGGCACGGAGGTCGGTCCGTGCCCGAGGCCGATGGACCGAGGGTTCATGAGCGAGGTGCGAAGCTCGTCGCGGCGTGACCAGCGGTCCCGCCGCGGGTTCCGGCGACCCCGCACGGGCACGGTCGTCGCGACCGTCGTCGCGCTCGTCCTCGGCGGCTACGGCTGGGCCGCGACGCAGGGCGAGGGGTACACGACCGACCACCCCGAGGCCAACGACGGCACCCTCTGGGTGACCAACGACCGCTCCGGCCTCTTCGGGCGGCTCAACGGCCCGGCCGCCCGCCTCGACGCCGCCTTCCCGCCCGCAGGCGACGAGCCAAGCCAGAGCTACGCGCTCGACGTCGTCCAGTCCGGCAGCTCGGTCCTCACCCGCGACCGGCAGACCGGCCGGGTCGCGGCCGTCGACGTCCGCACCGGCGCCCTCGTCACCGACCGCGCGGTCTCGCTCCCGAACCGGACGCTGCTCGCCGTCGGCGGCAGCACCACCGCCACCGTCGACACCGAGACCGGCAGCGTCCACGTCGCGCACTCCACGAACCCCACCCTCGCGGCGGTCGACGGCCTCGACGGCCGCGCCGCCGACGACGTCCCCATCGCCCAGGACGCCACGACCGAGTTCCCGGCCGACGTGGCGGTGGGCGCCGACGGCACGGCCTACGCCGCCGGGTCCGGGGGACGGCTGACGACCCTGCGCCCGACCGCGGACGGCGGCTTCCGGCCGGTCCGCAGCTCGCTCGGCGGCCCGCTCCAGGAGACGCAGATCGTCCTCACCCCCGGTGGGCCGGTCGTCCTCGACACCGTCACCGGGGTCCTCGTGCGGCCCGGCGGCGCCCGGGTCGTCCTCAGCGGCGAGTCGGTGGCCGGCGGCGTGCCGCAGGAGGTCACGACGACGGGTGAGGTGCTCGTGAGCACCCCGCGCGCCCTCCTCGCGGTCGACCTGGCCGGCGGGGTCACCCGGTCGCTCACACCGGGCGGCCCCGGCCCCGGCACGGCGCCCGTCGTGCTCGACGGCTGCGCGTACGCCGCCTGGTCGGGCACGCCCGGCCGCGCCGTCCGGGTCTGCAGCGGCTCCGCCCCCGAGACGGTGACCCTCACCGACGCCGGCACGCTCAGCTCCCCCCGCCTGCGGGTCAACCACCGCACCGTCGCGCTCAACGACACCTCGACCGGTGCCGTCTGGGACGCCGACACCGGCAAGCGGCTCGACGACTGGGCGGCCGTCGCGCCCCCGTCCTCGCAGGCGCCCCGGGACGACACCGACCCGTCGTCGGTCGTCGACCGCACCGCCAAGCCGCCGCAGGCGCGCGACGACGAGGTCGGGGCCCGGGCCAACCGCACGAGCGTCCTGCACGTCCTCGACAACGACGCGAACCCCAGCGGCAGCGTCCTGTCCATCACCCGGGTCTCCGGGATGCCGGAGCGCGACGGCGCGCTCGACATCTCGCCCGACGGGCAGACCGTCCAGCTGACCCTCCCGCCGGCGGCGCGCTCCACCGGCTTCGACTACGTCATCGACGACGGCCGGGGCAACCGCTCCACGGCGCGCGTCACCGTGACCGTCCGCGCGCCGGACGAGAACGGGGCCCCCGTCCTGCGGAGCAACTACGTGCCGACCGTGACGTCGGTGACCAACCGCGGCTCGGTCACGATCCCCGTCGCCGGCGACTGGCGCGACCCCGACTCCGACCCCGTCGCGGTCACCGGCGCCAGCGACGGCGACCGCTCCGTCGGCGTCACCCCCGACGGCCGGCTGCGCTACACCGCGACCGGCGAGACCGGCCCGCGCACGCTCGAGTACACGGTGACCGACGGCACGGCCGAGAGCACCGGGCGGCTGAGCCTCGACGTCCTCGCCCCCGACGCGGACCAGACGACTCCGGCCACGGCGCTGCCGGACGTCGGGCGCGGCGAGGTCGACAAGCCGATCGTCCTGCGCCCGCTCGAGAACGACATCCCCGGCACCGACCCCACCGATCCCTCGGCCCGCCTCCAGCTCGCGGGCAACGTCACCGGCCCCGACGGCACGACGGTCGCGACGAGCATCGAGGCCGGCACGGTGACCGTCACGGCGGGCGCCCCCGGCACCTACCTCCTCGCGTACACGGTGCGCTACGGCTCGGCGAACCCCGCGCGCGGCGCGATGCGCGTCGACGTGCGCGCCGCCTCCGCGCGCACCGGGGACATCACCGCGATGCTCGACCAGGCCGTCGTCCACGGCCAGACCGCGACGGTCACCGACGTCCTCGCCAACGACGTCGACCCCTCGGGCGGCCTCCTCACGGTGCAGAGCGCCGAGGCCGACAGCTCGGACGCCGTGCAGGTCGCGGTGCTGCGGGGCCGGTGGCTGCGCATCGTCCCGAACCGCCCGGAGCTGCGGCCCAACCCGATCCTCGTCCGGTACACGGTGACCAACGGCGCCGGCAAGACGGCCGTCGGCTCGGTGTCGGTCCTCCAGCTGCCCGCGCCGAAGGACGACGCCCCCGTCGCCGTCGACGACACCGCCACGGTCCGCTCCGGCGACCAGGTCTCGATCCCCGTCCTCGACAACGACCTCGACCCCGGCGGCACGACCCTCCGGCTCGCCCCGCAGGTCGAGGGGGCCGCGCGCAGCGGCATGCTGCCGGTGGGCGGCGCCGACGGCGGACCGACCGACGAGCCGACCGGCGCGGCGTACGTCGCCGGCTCGGTCGTGCGCTACCAGGCACCCGTGGTCACCGAGCAGCGCACCGTCACCATCACCTACGTCGCCGAGAACGCCGCCGGGTCGCGGGCGTCCGGCACGGTCCGCGTCACGGTCACCCCGCCGCCGGACGCGCAACGCCCCAACCGCGCCCCGACCCCGGCGACGCTCGAGGGCCGGGTCGTCGCGGGCGACACCATCACGGTGTCGATCGCGGGCTCCGGCGCCGACCCGGACGGCGACTCGACGACCCTCGTCGGGCTGGCGTCCGCGCCGCGCCTCGGCCGCGTCCTCGCGGTGACGCCGTCGTCCATCACCTACCAGGCGTACCCGACGAGCGGCGGCACCGACGACATCACCTACCTGCTCGGCGACCGGTACACCAAGGTCGGCACGGGCACGATCCGCATCGCCGTCTCGCCCCCCGGCGACCCCCAGCCGAGCGTCGCGGTCGACGACGAGGTGACGGTCGCCCCGGGCCGGCGCGTGTCGGTCGACGTGCTGGCCAACGACATCCAGCCGATCGGCGAGCGCGCCACCGTCGAGCCGCTCCAGAACCTCGACGTCGTCGAGCGGGCGGGCGCACGGCTCGACGCCGCGTCGGGCCGGATCTCGGTCGTGGGCCCGCCGGCCGCGACGCCCCTGCGCATCCCCTACTCGATCACCGGCGCGAGCGGCGAGTCCTCCACCGCGACGCTGACCGTCCGCGGCCGCGCGGGCGTCAACCTGCCGCCGGAGCCGCGCAACGCGCTCGCGCGCCCCGCGGCCGGCGCCCAGACCGTCGAGGTCGACCTCCTGGCCGGTGCCGTCGACCCCGACGACCCCACCGGTGCGCTGCAGGTGAGCCGGGTCTTCAACGCGCCGGAGGCCACCGTCGTCGACGGCCGGGCGACGCTCGTGGTCAAGCCGGTGCCGCAGGTGCTGTCCTTCGAGGTCCTCGACGCGGGCGGGGCCGCCGCGCTCGGGCTCGTCCACATCCCCGCGGGCGGCTCCAGCGTCCCGAGCGTCAAGCCGGACGCGCTCGTCCGGGTCGACCGGGGTGGCTCCACCGTGGTCAACCTCGCCGACGTCGTCGACGTCCCGGCCGGGCGACCCCTGACGCTGACGACCGAGGACCGGCTCGCCGCCTCGCCCGCCGGCGCGCTGCGCGTGCGCTCCGAGGGGCCCTCGCAGCTGCGGGTCACCGCGCTGCGGGACTACGTCGGGCCGGCCGCCGTCGCCTTCGAGGTGACGACCTCCTCCACCCCCGGCGGGGGCGCGGGGCGCCGGGCCTTCCTCACCGTGCCGGTGCAGGTCGGCCCGGAGACCCCGGTCCTGCGCTGCCCACCGACCGCCGTCGACGTCGTCGTCGGCGGCACGTCGCGGCCCCTCGGCATCCGGCAGCTGTGCCACGTCTGGACCGCCCGGCCCGAGACCGCGGAGACGCTGCGCTACTCCGGCTCCTTCGAGTCGCCGGTCCCCGGGCTGTCGGTCCTCAGCCGGGGCGGGACGACGCTGTCGGTCTCGGCCTCCTCGGCGGCCGTCCCGGGCACGACCGCCCGGCTCCTCGTCACCGTCGACGGCACCGAGGCGGCCCCCGCGGTGCTCACCGTGCGCGTCGCCCCGGCGCAGCCGCCGACGATGCTGCCCGTGGCCGTCAGCGGCGTGCGCGCCGGCACGACGCAGGTCGTGTCCCTCGACGGCTACCTGCGCTCGCCGCTCGTCGACCCCCGCTACGACGTGCTCGGCGTGACCCAGCTGTCCGGGGTGGCGTCGACGGCGCGGCGCGACGGCTCCCGCGCGGTCGCGGTGACCCCGGGAGCCGGGGCCAAGGGCCGGCTGACCTTCCGGGTCACCTTCACCGACGTCGACGCGAGCAACCGCGCCGACCGCCAGGGCACCGGCATCCTCACCGTCGACGTCCTCGGCGCGCCGGACGCCCCGGGGGCCCCGGTGCAGACCGGGCCCACCCTCAGCCGCTCGGCCCGGCTCGCGTGGACGCCGCCACGCGACAACGGGCTGCCCGTCGAGTACTACCAGGTCGACTGGGACGGGGGCTCGCAGCGGTGCGCCGCCTCGCCGTGCGTCGTGACCGGGCTGGCCAACGCCACCCCGACCCGCTTCACGGTCAAGGCGCACAACGCCGTCGGGTTCGGGCCCTCGTCCGCTCCGTCGGCGGCGGTCACCGCGGACGAGGTGCCGGGCGCGCCGCAGGCGCCGCGCGTCACCGACCCGCGCGACCGCGCGGTCACCGTGGCCTGGGACGCGGCGCCGAGCGGCGGCTCGGCCGTCACCGGCTACCTCGTGACGTGGCCGGGCGGCCGGGCCGAGACGTCCTCGACCTCCGTCACCGCCGCCGGGCTCGACAACTCGCTGCGCACCCCGTTCACGGTCAAGGCCCGCAACGAGGCCGGCTTCGGGCCGGCGGTCGTCGTCGAGGGCCAGTCCGCGGGGACGCCGGCCGTCCCCGACGCCCCGACGGTCGACGCCTCCGAGGTGGGTGGCGGTGCCCGCCAGGTCGTCGTCGTCTCGTGGACGGGGGTCGCGCCCAACGGCCCGGGCGACACCACCTACACCGTCACCCGCAGCGGTCCCGGCGGCACCGTCGCCATCTGCTCCGGCACCCCCGCGACGCGGTGCGAGGCCGACGCGGTCGACAACGACGGCTCGACCTACGACTACCGGGTTCAGGCGGCCAACGACGTCAACCGGTCGGCCTTCAGCGCGGCCACGTCGCGCCGGGCCGTCGGCACCCCGGGCGACTTCACCGGCGTGGCGGCCGCCGCCACGGGCACCGACCGCCAGGTCGAGCTGAGCTTCACCTCGCCGCCCGCGCGCGACGACGGCGTCACCATCACGTGCCGCGTCGGCGGGACGTCCTGCGGCCAGTGGTCGGCGCCGCGCAACCCCACCGACTTCGACGAGACCGTGACCGTGCCAGACAACGGCAGCGACTACACCTTCGTCCTCACCGCCACGAACTCCGCCGGCCTCACCTCGAGCGCGCGGACCACCTCCGACGTCGTCTACGGCCCGCTCGGCGCCGTCGGCGTGAGCATCGAGTCGACGGTCGGGGCGTACGTCACCTACGTCGTCTCGGTCGACGCCAACGGCCGGGCCGCCGACGTCTCCGTCAGCGTCCAGGGCGGGGTCGAGGGCACCTCGTCCCCGGACCCGGACCGCACCGGCAGCGGGACGTGGACGCAGCGCTACCGGACCAAGGTCGGCTACGGGCGGGACGTGACGATCGAGGCCACCGCCACCCGTCGCGGCGACTCCCGCAGCAGCTCGACGACCGCGTCGACGGGCCTCGGCACGCTGACCGGGAGCTCCGAGGGCGAGGTCCTCACCCTCACGGCGCGCAACCTCACGGCGAGCGCGACGATGCAGTGCACCATCACCCCCGAGGGCGGCGAGCCCGTCGGCGCCACCTTCGCGACCGACGCATCGGGCGACTTCGGGCCCGACGCGCCGAGCACCGACCTCGTCCCCGTCCCCGGGACGCGGTACACCATCTCGTGCGACGACGGACGAGATCCCGCCACCCCCGTCGAGGACACCTGGACCGCCCGATGAGCCCCTTCCGCCAGCCCACCACCAGCACCGACGAGGACGCGATGAGCACCGAGCCCCTGGCCCACGCCGACGAGATCGCCTGGTTCGGCGAGACGTTCACGACGGTCGTCGGCGCCGTCGGGGAGGCGCTCGTCGGCAAGGAGCGTGTCGTCCAGCTGGCCGTCACCTGCCTCGCGGCCGGGGGGCACCTGCTCGTCGAGGACGTGCCCGGCACCGGCAAGACCAGCCTCGCCCGGGCCCTCGCCGGCTCGGTGCGCGGCACGCACCAGCGCATCCAGTGCACGCCCGACCTCCTGCCGAGCGACGTCACCGGCGCGTCCATCTACGACCCCCGCGCGCAGGTCTTCGAGTTCCGGCGCGGCCCGGTGTTCGCCAACGTCGTCCTCGCCGACGAGATCAACCGCGCCTCGCCGAAGACCCAGTCGGCGCTGCTCGAGGTGATGGAGGAGGGCCGGGTCACGGTCGACGGCACGACCCACGACGTGCCGAGCCCGTTCATGGTCATCGCGACCCAGAACCCGATCGAGCAGGCCGGCACCTACCCGCTGCCCGAGGCCCAGCTCGACCGCTTCCTCATGAAGACCGCGATCGGCTACCCGGACGCCGAGGCCACCATCGGCGTCCTGTCCGGGCTCGCCGTCCGCGACCGCGCCGCCGGCGTCACCCCCGTCATCGACGGCGCGCAGGTGCTGCGCATGCGGCAGGTCGCGCGCTCGGTGCACGTCTCGCGCCCGCTGCTCGAGTTCGTCCAGGCGCTCGCGGAGCGCTCGCGCGACCACCGCCACCTGCGCCTCGGTCTCTCGGTGCGCGGGATGCTCGGCTACGTGCACGCCGCGAAGGCCTGGGCCGCCGGGCAGGGGCGCAACTACGTCGTCCCGGACGACCTCAAGGAGCTCGCGGTGCCGGTCATGCAGCACCGGATGCTCCTCGACCCCGACGCGCAGTTCGAGGGCGTCACCGTCCCCGACGTCGTCGACGAGCTCTTCGACATCGTCCCCCTGCCACCGGTCGCGGGGCGCTGACGCCCGTGTCCTCGCCGCGCCACCTGCTCGCACTCCTCCGGGAGCGGTCCGTCGTGACCCGCACCGGCTGCGGAGCTCTGGTCGTCGGCGTGCTCGTCGGGCTGGTCGGGTGGACCTTCGCGTGGGAGGAGGCGCGCATCATCGGCCTCGCGCTCGTCGTCCTGCTCGGGGTGGCGGTGCTCATGGCGCTCGGGGGGTCGCGGGTCGACCTCGACCTCCAGCTGCACCCGGTGCGGGTCTCGCCGGGCGGGGTGGCCGACGGGTCGCTGCTCGTGAGCAACCCGCGCAGCCGGCGCGTCGCGCCCGCCGACCTCGAGGTGCCGGTCGGGTCGCGCGTGGAGGCCTTCCGGATGCCGTCGCTCGGCCCCGGCGTCCGCATCGACTTCCCCTTCCCGGTCCGCACGACCCGCCGCGGCGTCGTGCTCGTCGGACCCGTGACGACCGTGCTCGGCGACCCGTTCGGCCTGGCCCGTCGCACGCTCAACGCGTCGCGGACCGTCGAGCTGTTCGTCCACCCGCGGACGGTCAACCTCCCCTCCCTCGACGCCGGCCTCATCCGCGACCTCGAGGGTCGTCCCACCCAGGACCCGTCGCTGTCGGACCTCGACTTCCACACGCTGCGCGGCTACCTCCCCGGCGACGACCGCCGGCACATCCACTGGCAGTCCTCGGCGCGGATGTCGGCCGCCTCCGGCACCACCTCGCTGATGATGAAGGGCTACACCGACACCCGCCGCTCGCACCTCGGGGTCGTCCTCGACGCGCGGCTCGACGGCTACGGCGACGACGACACCTTCGAGATCGGCGTGACCGCCGCGGCCTCGGTCGCGGTGCGGGCCCTGCGCGACGAGATGGACGTCACCGTCGTCGCGGGCGGCCACGCCGTCGACCGCGTCGGCGTCGCCCGGACGCTCGACGGTTTCGCGCGGGTCGAGCCGGACCGCACCGACCTCCCGGCGCTCGCGACCCGGCTCGTCGGCCTCGCCCCCGGCACGAGCATCACCGTCGTCGTCACCGGCGCGGCCACGTCGCTGGCCGAGGCGCAGCGCGCCGCGACCCACCTCGGGCCGCACGTGCGCGTCGTCGTCCTGCGCGTCGCGCCGGGGGAGCGCAGCACGACCTCCACCGTCGCCGGCCTCACCTTCCTCACGATGGGCTCGCTCGACGACCTGACGCGGCTGGTCCGGGTGGTGGGTGGCCGATGAGCCTCCTGTCGGCGCCGTCGCGCGCCCGCGACCGTGGCCCGGCCCCGGCCCGCTTCCTCGGTCCGGACCCGGCGTCGCCGGGCCCGACCCGGCGCTCGCGCCGCCGCCAGCCGCACCCGCTCGACGTCGTCGTCGACGTCGCGGCGGTGCTCGTCCTCGTCGCCGCCGCGCTCAGCGGGTTCGTGGGGACCTACCTCGGCTGGTCCTGGGTGCTCCCGTCCGCGGTCGGGCTCGTCGCGGGTGTGCTCCTCGCCCTGCTCGTGGGCCGGGCGCGCGCGCCGTGGTGGACGCTCGCGCCGGCCCTCGTCGCGGCGGCCGCGCTGCTCGGTCCGCCCCTCGTCCTGCGCGGCACCGCGGCCGGACCGCTGCCGACCCCCACCGCCTGGGGCGAGCTCGCCGGCACCGCGGTCGACGGCTGGATGCGGATGCTCACCACGCTGCCGCCGGTCGACGGCGCCGGCCCGCTCGGGCTGCTGCCGTTCCTCCTGGCCCTGGTCGCCGGCGGAGCGACGACGATGCTCGCCCGCCGCACCGGCGCACCCCACCTGCCGCTGGTCGTCCCGGCGGCGCTCGCCGCCGGCGTCGCCGCGCTGGGCGTCACGGAGCCGGGCGGGATGGTCGCGCGAGCCGTCGTGCTCTTCGTCGTCGCCCTCACCTGGGGAGCCGACCGCGCTCGCCGGGCCGTCGTGGTCCACAGCGCGCACAGCCTCGAGCGGACCGCGACCGGGGCCCTGCTGCTCGCGATCGTCGGGGTCATCGTCATCGGGGCGGTGCCGTGGGTCGGGGCGCCCGACCGGCAGGTGCTGCGCTCGTACGTGGCCCCGCCCTTCTCCGCGACCGACCGACCGAGCCCGCTCGCAGCCTTCCGGGCCTTCCGACCGAGCAACGCGGACCTCGCCGACAAGGTCCTCTTCACCGTCCGCGGGCTGCCGACCGGCACCCTGCTGCGGCTCGCGACCGTCGACACCTACTCCGGCACCGTGTGGGCCGCCGGGGACGGCCGCGCGGGCACGACCCCGGAGTCCGGCACCTTCCTGCGGGTCGGCGCCGAGATCCCCCGGGCGGCCGGTGGCACACCCGTCGAGGCGACGGTGACCGTCGGCCAGGCCTGGGCGGGACGCAAGGACCTGCGGATCTGGGTGCCCACGGTCGGCGGCGAGACGGGCCTGGCGTTCACCGGCCCGCGCGGCCGCGACCTCGACGACGCCCTGCGCGTCAACCTCGACACCGGCGCCGCCGTCCTCCCCGAGGGGCTGGACGCCGGTGACACCTACGCGCTGCAGGCCCGGGTCGGGGCGCCCGACGCGACCCCGCCCGCGACGCCGCCCGTCGACCCGCCCCTCCTGCAGCCGGTGGCCCAGCTCGTCGCCGCGAGCGTCGAGGCGGGCGACACCCCGATGGACCGGCTGCGTGCCGTCGGGACGCGCCTGCGCGACACCGGGGCCTACAGCGACGGCGGCGAGGGCCAGACGACCGTCCTGCCCGGCCACTCGCTCGGTCGGCTCTCGGCCTTCGTCGCCGACCGCCAGCCGGCCGGTGACGACGAGCAGTACGCGGCCACCGTCGCGCTCGCCGCCGCGTACCTCGGGATGCCGGCCCGCGTCGTCCTCGGCGCCGTCCCCGGCGAGGGCGGGGTTGTCCTCGGCAGCGACGTCCGCGCGTGGGTCGAGGTCCACGACGGCACGCGCTGGCAGCTCATCGCCCCCGACGACTTCGTGCCGCCGCGCGACCGGGCACCCGACCCCCGCACCGTGCTCGACCAGGAGCCGAACCGGGCCTCGGCCGTGCCCCCGCCCACCGCGCAGCGGCCGCCGAGCAGCGAGGACGGCTTCACCCTCGACGAGGGCGCCAGCGGCCGCAGCCGCTCGACGACGCCCGAGGTCGGCTTCAGCCTGCCGGTCTGGGCCGTCGCCGCGCTGGCGGTCGCGGCGGTGCCGGCGCTCGGCATCCCGCTGTGGACGGGCCTGCTCGTGCTGCTCAAGGGGGTCCGGCGCGGATGGCGCCGTCGCCGCGGCACCCCGGCCGCCCGCACCGGTGCCGCGTGGACCGACGTCGTCGATGCGCTGCGCGACGCCGGGTACGCGGTCTCCGGGCGCGACACCCGGCGCGAGGTCGCGCGCTCGGTGGGGGGCGTCTCCCTCCTCGACACCGCCCGGACGGTGGACGACGCGCTCTACGGTCCCGGCGGGGCCGACGCCGCGGGCGCCGACCGCGCCTGGGCCCTCGCGCGCCGGGCCCGCCACGAGCTCGCCGAGGGGCGCACCCTCCGCGAGCGCTGGCGGCGTGCGGTCTCGCTCACCTCGCTGACGCCCGACCGGGGCCGCAGCCGGGTGCGCACACCGTCGGGCATCCACCGCGAGGGCGTCCGCCCACCGCGGTCGGAGCCGACCCCGTCCCCCGTCGACACCCCGGAGCACGCCCCCGTCTGAGCGTCCGCGAGGCCGGTTCGAGGTGAAGGTGGGCCCCCTCGTGGTCGGGTTTCACCTCGAACCGGGGGCCTGGGGGCTGGGTCGAGGTGAAAGGGGACCGTCTGGTGGTCGGGTTTCACCTCGATTCGGGTCAGCGGCGCGGGGCATCGGTTCGAGGTATCTCACCCCCGTCTGACGGCGGCGGAATACCTCGAATCGGGGGATGGAGGCCGGGTCGAGGTGAAAGAGGACCGTCTCGTGGTCGGGGTTTCACCTCGACCACGGTAGATGGGGTCAGCGGCGGCGGCGCAGGCGGGCGAGGACGCCGCGGCGGGGCGGGTCGGTCAGCGGGGTGGGACGCTCCGGGGAGAGGTCGACGGCGCCGACGCTCGGGGCGTAGCCGAGGTGCCGCTGCGGGCGCGGGCGGGCCGCGGGGGAGAGCGGCGCGGCCGAGACCTCCGAGGGGCGGGTGCCGCGCGGCCGGTCGGGCGTCGGGGCGGGCGGGGCCGGCGCAGCGGCCGGCGCCGCCGGGGGCGCCGGAGCCGGCAGGTCGGCCGGGGGCACCGCCCACGGCACGATGCGCACGTCGAGGGAGGCGCCGGTGCGCCGGGCCGCGGCGCGCGGGGGCTCGGGCGCGTCCCGGACGACCCGGGGCGCGGGCGCGTCGTGCTCGGCGCGCGTCGCCTCGACGACCGCCCGGAGCCGGGACCGGGGGATCGTGGTCTCGTCGACCTCGTCCAGCCCGTCCACGCCGTCCATCGTAGGGAGGACGACGGGCCGCCCGCCGGGGTTCGGCGCAGGTCGCCGACCCGGCGGCGGACCCTCCGGCGGCCGCGCTCGCTAGGCTGCCCGACGTGGCGGACGAGGTGCGTGAGGTCGAGCCCGGCGGGTGGCGGTCCGCCGTCGCCGCAGCCCGGGACGAGGGCCACACCTTCTTCGACTGGCTGAGCGCCGTCGACCGCCTCCACGACGAGGCAGCCCCGGGGTTCGACGTCCTCTGCCACCTCCTCGACGTCTCGACCCCCGGCGCGCTGCGCGGGGTGCTGCTGCGCACCCGTGTCGCCGACGGCGAGCCGGTCCAGTCGCTCACCCCGGTGTTCGCCGGCGCCGCGTGGCACGAGCGCGAGACGCACGAGATGTTCGGCATCGACGTCGAGGGCTTCGACGACGGCACGGACCTCGGCCTGCGCCCCCTCCTGCTGCCCGACGGCTTCGAGGGCACGCCGCTGCGCAAGTCCTTCCAGCTCGCCGCCCGCGCGAGCCGGCCCTGGCCCGGCGGCAAGGAGCCGGGCGAGGGTCACGACAGCGCGCGCTCGCCGAGCCGCCGCCGCGTCCAGGCCCCGGGCGTCCCGCCGCCGGAGTGGGGTCCGCGATGACCCTCCTCGAGGCCACGCTGCGCGCGGTCGCGGCGCTCGCGGCCTTCCTCGTCCTGCCGCTGCTCGTCGGGCAGGCCGAGCACAAGGTGATGGCGCACATGCAGGGCCGGCTCGGCCCGATGTACGCCGGCGGCTTCCACGGCTGGGCGCAGCTCGTCGCCGACGGCGTGAAGTTCGTCCAGAAGGAGGACATCACGCCGCGGGCGGCCGACCGCTGGGTCTTCCGGCTCGCCCCGGCCGTCGCCCTCGTGCCCTATCTCGTGGCGCTCGCGCTCGTCCCCGTGCACCCGGGCGTCGCCGCGGTCGACGTCCCGGGCTCGCTCGTCCTCGTCCTCGCCGCGACCTCGGTCGGCGCCCTCGGCACGTTGATGGCGGGATGGTCGAGCGCCAACAAGTACTCGCTCATCGGTGGCCTGCGCGCCGCCGCCCAGCTCGTCTCGTACGAGCTGCCCATCGTCCTCGCCCTCGCGTCGGTGGCCCTGGCCGGCGGTTCGCTCTCGCTGGCCGTCCTCACCGAGCGCTGGAGCCCGCTCTGGCTGCTCTGGCAGCTGCCCGGCGCCGTCGTCTTCCTCGTCGCCGCCGTCGCCGAGCTGCAGCGCCCGCCCTTCGACATGCCGGTCGCCGACGCCGAGCTCGTCATGGGCGCGTGGACCGAGTACACCGGCCTGCGCTTCGCCTTCTTCCTCCTGTCCGAGTACGCGGGCATCGTCGTCATGTCGCTGCTCTTCGCGACGCTGTGGCTGGGCGGCTGGCACGGCCCGCTCCCCGACGCGCTCGGCTGGCTCTGGACACTGCTCAAGGGGTTCGTCGTGGCGCTGCTCGTCATCTGGGTACGGGTCGCGTGGCCGCGCCTGCGCGAGGACCAGCTGCAGCGGCTGGCCTGGCTGTGGCTCGTGCCGCTGGCCCTCGGGCAGCTGCTGCTCACCGGCGTGGGGGTGGTGCTCGGATGGTGACCGCCGACGACCGCGGACGGACCGGTGGGCTGCCGGGCGTCCTGAAGGGGCTCGCGACGACCGCCCGGACGGCGTTGCGTCCCACCCACACCGCGGAGTACCCCGACGTCGCGCCGAGCCTGCCGCCGCGCAGCCGCGGGGTCATCGCGCTGCTCGAGGAGAACTGCACCTCGTGCATGCTCTGCGCCCGCGAGTGCCCGGACTGGTGCATCTTCATCGACTCGCACAAGGAGACGATCCCGGCCCCGACGCCGGGCGGGCGCGAGCGCCAGCGCAACGTCCTCGACCGGTTCGCCATCGACTTCTCGCTGTGCATGTACTGCGGCATCTGCGTCGAGGTCTGCCCCTTCGACGCGCTGCACTGGAGCCCGCAGTTCGAGTACGCCGAGACCGACATCCGCGACCTGCTCCACGAGAAGGAGCGGCTCGGAGCGTGGATGCCCACCGTCCCGCCGCCGCCGGCGCTCGACGAGCGCTCGGCCGAGCCGGCCGAGGTCGCCGCCGCCAACCGGCCCGCCCGCGGCACCGGCCTCGTCGGCGGGGGGGCGGCCCGCCCGCCGAGGACCGTCCGCCCGAAGGTCGTCCGCGAGCAGCCCTCCACCCCACCGCAGGACGACCCGTGACCGCGCTCGACACCGCGTTCACCGCGAGCGGGGTGCTCGCCGTGCTCGGCGGTCTCTTCGCCGTCACGACGCGCCACGTCGTCCACGCCGCGCTGTGGCTCGTCGTCGCGCTCCTCGGGGTCGCGGGGTCGCTGCTCGTGCTCGGCGCCGAGCTCGTCGCGCTCGTGCTGGTCCTCGTCTACGTCGGCGCGGTCGTCGTCCTCGTCCTCTTCGCCCTGATGCTCACCCGTGCCCCCATCGGCCCCGACGTCGCCCATGCGGCCGGCCGGTGGCGGGCGACCGGCGCCGGGCTGCTCGGCCTCGCGACCGCGGGGCTGCTCGCCACCGCGCTCGTGCCGCTCGCCGACGGCACGGTCGAGCGCGCCGACGTGACGACGACCCAGGTCGCCGGGCAGCTGTTCGGCACGTGGGTGTGGCCCTTCGAGCTGCTCTCGCTGCTGCTGCTCGCCGCGCTCGTCGGGGCGCTCGCGGTCGCGCGGGGCGACCGCGCCGTCGACGGGGCCACGGCGCCGTGATCCACCTGGTCGGCCCGTACCTCCTGGCCGCCGCGCTCGTCGGGCTCGGTGTCGCCGGGATCGCGTTGCGCCGCAACGCCGTCCTCCTCCTGGTCGGCGTCGAGCTCGTCCTCTCCGGAGGGCTCGTCCTCCTCGTCGCGACGCAGGCCGCGGGCGCCGACCGCTGGGCCGCGGGCAGCGTCCTGCCGCTCTTCACCATCACCATCGCCGCCGCGGAGGTGGTCGTCGCCCTGGCCGTCGTGCTCGCGGTCTTCCGGCAGCGCGGCAGCATCGACCTCGACCGGCGCAGCGAGCCGGAGGACGCCCCGTGACCCCCTGGCTCCTCGTCCTCCCGACGGTGCTCGCCGCCGGGCTCGGCGTCGCCGTCCGCCGCGACGACCGCTGGGCCGGCGCGCTCGCCGTCACCGGCACCGGCGTGACCCTCCTGCTCGCCCTCGTCGCGTGGATCTCGCAGTCGGGCACCGTCGTCGGTCACCTGCCCTCGCTCCCGCTCGGCGACCTCGAGGTGCCGCTCACCCTCGCGACCGACCCCGTGCGCCTCGCCGTGGCGGCCGTCGTCGCGCTCGTCGCGACCGCGGTGCAGGCGTACTCGACGTGGTACCTCGCCGCCGACGACCGCTACGGCCAGTTCGCCGCCACCGTCAGCCTCTTCACCGCGGCGATGCTCCTCGTCGTCGTCTCGTCCGACCTCGTCCTCACCGTCGTCGGCTGGGAGGTCATGGGCTGGTGCTCCTACCTCCTCATCGGCCACTGGTCGCGCCGCCCGGCCGCCCGCCGCGCCGCGCTCAAGGCGTTCCTCGTGACGCGGGTGGCCGACATCGGCTTCGTGCTCGGCCTCGTCGGTCTCGCCGCCGGGGCGCGCTCCACCGACCTCGGCGCCGTGGTCCGCGCCTGGGACCGGCCCACGGCCTGCATCGACGCGGCCGTCGTGAGCGGCTCGAGCCTCGGCGACGCCCTCGGGGCCTGCGGCGCCCCGGACGCCACGCTGCGAGCGGTCCTGCTCGTCCTCGTCGTCATCGGCGTCCTCGGCAAGTCGGCGCAGGTCCCCTTCCAGGACTGGCTCGCCGACGCGATGGAGGGCCCGACCCCGGCGAGCGCCCTCATCCACGCCGCGACGATGGTCGCCGCCGGCACGGTCGTCCTCGCCGGGCTCTTCCCGCTCCTCGCCGACAGCCCGAGCGCTCGGTGGGTGCTCGGGCTGGCCGCCTCCGTGACGATGCTGCTCGCCGCCGTCCTCGCCTTCGCGCAGAGCGACCTCAAGCGGATGCTCGCGTGGTCGACGGTCAGCCAGGTCGCCATCATGCTGGGGGCCGTCGCCGCGGCGCCCGACGGGGCCGGGCCGGACGCCGGTCTGCTGCACCTGTGGTCGCACGCGCTCTTCAAGTCGCTGCTCTTCCTCGCCGTCGGCTGGGCCGCGGTCGCCGCCGGGGGGACGGCCGCGACCGCGTTGCGCGGCAGCGCCGCCGCCGCGCCGGTGCTGCGCGCGGCGTTCCTCGTCGGCTTCCTGTCCCTGGCCGGGGTGCCGCTCGTCGTCGGCGGCGTCTCGAAGGAGCACGTCCTCGCGACCGCGTGGGACGGCGCGGTCGCGGGCGACGGCCCGGGCATCGTCGTGCTCGTCGTCCTCGTCCTCACCTCCGCCGTCACCGCCGCGTACTCGACCCGCGGCTACCTCGTGCTCACCGCGCACGTGCGCCAGCGACCCACCGCCGGTGGGGTGACGCCCGCCGCGTCGGCCGTGCTGTGGGTGCTCACGGTGCTCGTCGTCTTCGGCGGGCTCGTCCTGCTCACCGGCACGTTCGCCGTCGGCGAGGTCTCCCTGCTGTGGCTGCTGCTCACCGTCCTCGTCGTCGGCCTCGGCGTCGCCGTCGCCCTGCGCGGCGGCTTCGACCGCGACCCCGCCGAGGTCCTCGCCCGCCGGCTCACCCCGCACGCCGACCGCGGCCTCGGCGTCGACGCCGTCTACCGGCGCCTCGTCGCGCGCCCCGTCGTCCGCCTCGCCCGGGTCGTCGCCTTCCTCGACACCGAGGTCGTCGACGCCTACGTGCGCGGCACGGCCGTCGCCACGCGGGCCGCCGGCTGGACCGGGGTGCGCCTGCATCGTGGCGAGCGGCCGAGCGCCGGCGTCGGGCTGGTCCTGGCGGCGGTCGTCGTCCTCGGCCTCGTGGGGGTCCTCGCGTGGTCGTGAGCCTGCTCCTCGCGCTCCCCGCCGCGGTCGGCCTCTGGCTGGTCAGCGGCGGGCGTGCGCTGCCCGTGCGACCGGCGCGGCTGCTCGCGGCGTCGACCGCCGGCCTCACGCTCGCCCTCGCCGTCCTCGTCGCCGTCACCCGCCCGGGGGTCGACCGCGCCTGGCTGCCCGAGCTCGGGGTCCGGTGGTCCTTCGGCGTCGACGGCATCTCGGTGCCGCTCGTGCTGCTCACCGCCCTCATGGGCGTCGTCGTCACCGCGCACGCCTGGGTCGAGGTGCCGCGCGGCGGCACCCCGGCGACCTTCCTCGGCTGCCTGCTGCTCGTCGAGGCCGGGGCGCTCGCGACGTTCACCGCCCGCGACGCCGTCCTCTTCCTCGTCGCCTTCGAGGTCGTCCTCGTCCCGATGTGGGTGCTCATCGGCCGCTACGGCGACGCCCGCGACCCGCGCGCCCGCACCGAGGCCGCGCAGCGCTTCGTCCTCTACACCGCGGTGGGGTCGACGACGATGCTCGTCGGCATCCTCCTGCTCGTCCTCTCGGCCGGGACCGCGGACCTGCGCGAGCTCGCCGGCGGGGCCGGTGCGGCGCTCGCGCCGGGTACCCAGCTGGCCGTCGCCGCCCTGCTCGTCGCCGGGCTGGCCGTCAAGGTCCCGGTCTTCCCGCTGCACACCTGGCTGCCGCCGGCGCACACGACGGCCCCGACCGCCGGGTCGGTCCTGCTCGCGGCCGTGCTGCTCAAGATGGGCACCTACGGCCTGGTCCGGCTGCCCGTCGCCACCGTTCCCGACGGGTTCGGCCGGCTCGCGCCGGTGCTCGCCGTCGCGGGCGCGGTCGGCATCGTCTGGGGCGGGCTCGTCTGCCTCGTCGAGCGCGACCTCAAGCGGCTCGTCGCGTACTCGTCGGTCGCGCACATGGGCTTCGTCGTCCTCGCGCTGGCCAGCGGGTCGCAGACCGGGCTGCAGGCCGCGCTCTACGCCAACATCGCGCACGGCGTCGTCTCGGCGCTGCTCTTCGTGCTCGTCGGCGGCCTCAAGCACCGGTGGGGGAGCGTCGACCTCACGGTCCGCCGGCCCGCCCTGCGCGAGACCTCGCCCCGGCTCGGGTTCGTCCTCCTCCTCGGTCTCGCCGGGAGCCTCGGCCTGCCGGGCCTCGCGGGCTTCTGGGGTGAGCTCCTCGCGATCTACGCGGCCTGGCGGCCGGCTGATGACCGCCCCGGTGCCGTCCTCCTCTCGTGCGCCGTCGTCGCCGCGGTCGGCGCTGCGCTCGCGGCGGCCTACGCCCTGCGCGTCGCCGGCCTCGTGTGGTCCGGCGACCGACCCGACCCCGAGTCGCCCGCGACCCCCGACACCGTCGGCGTCGAGCGCTGGGTGCTGGGCGGCCTCTCCGCGCTCGTCGTCCTCCTCGGGGTCGCCCCGATGCTCCTGCTGTCGGTGACGCACGACGCCGTCGCCGCGCTGGGGGGTGCGCGATGACCTCGCTCGTGTCCGTCGACGCTGTCGTCCTCGCCCCGGCCCTGGCTCCCGTCCTCGGGGTCGTCCTCGTCCTCGTCGGCGACGCCGTGCGACCCGGGCGCTCGCGGTGGGCGCTGCCGCTGGCGGGGGTCGTTCTGGTCGCCGGTGCGCTGGTCGCGCTGCGCGGCAGCCTCGGCTCCGAGCTCGAGCCCCTGCGCACCCTCTGCCTCCCGGCGCCCGACGGTGCCTGCCTCTGGACGGCCGGCCCGCGCACCTCGACGCTCCAGGCCGCGGTCCTCCTCGCCTCGGCGGCCGCCCTCGCCCTGCTGCACGACGGCCGGGCCGGCCGGCGCGACACCGCCGTCACCGCCACCCTGCTCCTGGCGTCCGCGACCGGCGGGGTCGCCGTCGCCGCCGCCCGCGACCTCGGGTCGTGGCTCGTCGCGCTCGAGCTCGCCACCGTCCCCGTCGTCGCGCTCGTCGCGCTGCGCGGCACCCGGTCCGCCGCGCACGGCGCGCTGAGCCTGCTCGTCACGTCCCTCGCGTCGTTCGCGCTCCTCGTCCTCGGGGCGGCCCTCTGGCTCACCGCGACCGCCGACGCGACGTTCTCGTCCGAGGCGGTCGCCGCCGCGTGGGCCGACCCCGACCGCCGGCGCGTCCTCGTCCTCGCCGTGACCCTGCTCGTCGCCGGGCTCGGCTTCAAGCTCTCTCTCGTGCCGTTCCACGCGTGGACCCCCCAGGCCTACGCCGCCGCCGACCTCGGCACCACCCTGTTCCTCGCCGCCGCCTCCAAGGTCTCGGCCGTGGCGGCGCTCCTCGTCGTCGTGTCCGCCCTCGTCGGGGCGGCGCCGGGGCCGGCCGTCGCCGTCCTGCTCGGCCTGCCCGCCGTCGCGTCGCTCCTGCTCGGCACCGTCGTCGCCCTGCGCCAGGACGACCCGGTCCGCCTGCTCGCGTGGTCGACGATCGCGCAGGCCGGATGGGTCGTCGTGCCGCTGACGGCGGTCTCGGCGACCGGCCTGCGGGCCGCGGCCGCCTACGTCGTCACCTACGCCGCGGCGACGACCGTGGCCCTCGCCGTCGTCGCCCGCACCGGCGCCCGGACGCTGGCCGGCACCCGCGGGCTGCTGCGCCGCGACCCGCTCGCCGGCGGCGCCCTCGGCCTGGCCCTGCTCGTCCTCGCCGGGCTGCCGCCGGGCGTCATCGGGCTCGTCGTCAAGGTCCTCGCGCTGTCGGCGCCGGTCGCGGCAGGGGTCTGGCCGGTGGCCGCGGCGGGCGTCGTCGCCGTCGTCCTCGGGCTCGCGGTGTACCTGCGATGGGTCGCCGTCCTCCTGGCCCGTCCGGAGCCCGCCGACGGCCCGGGCGAGGAGGCCGGCGACACCGCGCACGGCCGCTCGACGCGCGTGGTCGTCGTCGCCGGCACCGTGGTCCTCGTGCTGGTCAGCGCCCTGCCGCAGCTCCTCGTCGGCGGCCTGTCCTGACGTCGACGGCCCGGAACTGAAACGCGGGCCGCGGGCGTTCACCCCACATGCACAACCACTTCAACGGCCTCAAGACCGCCGGGCTGCTCGGCGGGCTCTGGGCCATCCTGCTCGTCATCGGGTTCGCCGTCGCGCAGGGCACGGGGAGCAGCATCTTCATCCTCGTCTTCGCCCTCATCGGCCTCGGGACCACGGCGTACGGCTACTGGAACTCCGACAAGCTCGCCATCAAGGCCATGCGTGCCTACCCGGTCACCGAGGCGCAGGCCCCCGCGATGTACCGGATCGTCCGCGAGCTCTCCACCCGCGCCGGCAAGCCGATGCCGCGCCTGTACATCTCGCCGACGCAGGCCCCCAACGCCTTCGCGACCGGTCGCAACCCCGAGAACGCCGCCGTCTGCTGCACCGAGGGCATCCTCGGCCTGCTCGACGAGCGCGAGCTGCGCGGGGTGCTCGGGCACGAGCTGATGCACGTCTACAACCGCGACATCCTCACCGGCTCGGTCGCGGCCGCCATCGCCGGGGTCATCTCCTCGATCGGCCAGTTCCTCACCTTCAGCGCGCTGTTCGGTGGCAGCAACGACGAGGACCGCAACCCCATCGCCGGCCTCGCGCTCGCGCTGCTCGCCCCCATCGCCGCCGTCTTCGTGCAGATGGCGATCTCGCGCACCCGTGAGTACGACGCCGACGAGGACGGCGCCGCCCTGACCGGCGACCCGCTCGCCCTCGCGAGCGCCCTGCGCAAGCTCGAGCTCGGCGTCGCCCGCGCCCCGCTCGCGCCGACCTCGCAGCTGGTCAACGCGAGCCACATGATGATCGCGAACCCGTTCCGCGCCCAGGACGTCAGCCGGATGATGTCGACCCACCCGCCGATGGCCGAGCGCATCGCCCGCCTCGAGCAGATGGCCTACGGCCACCGCATCGACCCGCGCTGACCCCGTCGCTGCTCAGGCCGGCGGGACGACGAGGCGCATCACCGTGTTGCGCTGCCCCTTCGGCCGCTCGAGCTCGAAGCCGACGCGCTCGAACATCGAGCGCGTCGTGGCGTAGAGGAACGAGGAGCTGACCTTCTTCGTCGCGCCGGTCAGGTCGTGCGGGTAGCCCTCGAGCACACCACCGCCGGACTGCGCGACGAGGTCGACGACGCCCCGCAGCGCGACCTCGGCGACGCCCTGCCGTCGGTAGCGGCGGTCGACGAAGAAGCACGTGACCCGGTAGTCGGGCGGGCTGGTGAGCCCCTTCTCGTACTCCGCGCGGTGGTGGATGTTCGGCAGCTCGGCCGGCGGGCCGTACTGGGCCCAGGCGACCGCCTCGTCACCGTCGAGCACCACCGCGGCGTGCGCGCGGTCCTCGGCGACCAGCCGCGCCTTGAGCGCGTGGTTGTCGTCGGCGTCCCTGGTCTTCTCGGCGGCCATCGTGTGGAACCACGTGCACCAGCAGCCGCCGAACACGCCACCGTGGCGGGCCACGAGCGCCTCCCACGCCGGCCAGGTGTCGGGGCCGAGCGGGCGGACCGTGAGGCGTGAGGTGTCGACGTCGACCATGGGCGCCACAGTAGGCGCGAGACCGGACGGAACGCGTCCGCTTGCCCTCGGGAGCGCGTCAGGTGCCGGGCAGGCCGGCCGCGGAGTCGTCGTAGTACTGGCGGTTGCGCAGCCCGGCGGCGGCCGCCTCGTCGAGGCAGACGACGGTGTCGGGGTGCCACTGGAGGACCGACGCCGGCACGGACGCGGTGAGCGGCCCCTCGAGCGCCGCCGCCACTGCCTCGGCCTTGGTGTCCCCGGTCGCGACGAGCACCAGGCGCCGCGCGGCGAGGATGGTGCCGAGGCCCTGGGTCAGGCAGTGGGTCGGCACGTCGTCGAGGCCGGTGAAGAAGCGGGCGTTGTCGCGGCGGGTGCGGGCCGAGAGGCGCTTGACGCGGGTGCGCGACGCGAGTGCGGAGCCCGGCTCGTTGAACCCGAGGTGCCCGTTGGCGCCGATGCCGAGGACCTGGACGTCGACCCCGCCGAGCTCGGCGATCCGCGCCTCGTACGCGGCGGCCGCGGCCTCGAGCGCGTCGGCGTCGGTGGCCGATCCGTCGGGCACCTCGAGCCGCTCGGGCGCCAGCCCGATGACCCCGCACACCTCACGCAGCAGCACCTGGCGGTAGCCCTCCGGGTGTCCCGGCGGCAGCCCCACGTACTCGTCGAGCGCGACGCCGTAGGTGGTCGAGAAGTCCGCGCGCCCCTCGGCGACGGCGCGGCCCAGCTCGCGGTAGAGGCCGAGCGGCGAGGAGCCGGTCGCGAGGCCGAGGACCGACGCGTGGCCACCGGGGCGCCGCAGCCCGGCGAGCACCACCTCGGCGGCGCGGGACGCGGTGTCGTCGGGTCCGGGGCTGACGAGGATCTCCATCACGGCCAGCCTAGGGGCTGCCGGTCGGGACGCGCGGGGCCGGCGCCCCGAGGGTCGTGAGCAGCGCCCGCGCGAGCACCGGCGAGGCGCCCCAGGTCACGATGTCGACGGCCGCGCGCGGCCACCCGCACTCGACGAGGACGACCCGGTGCCCCCGCGCCCGGAGCCGGTCGGCGACGGTGTGCGCGGGATGCTCGGCGTCGACCGAGCGGCCGACGACGGCCACCCGCGCACCGGCCGGCACCTCGTCCTCGGCGACCGCAGCGCCGAGCGCGGCCGGGCCCCACGCGACCGCGCCGACCGCGAGGTTGCTCCCGCTCGCCACCTGGACGACGGCGAGCGGGGCGGGGTCGGCCGCGAAGGCGCGTGCGTCGGCGGAGAGGGTGAGGGCGGGCGCGACCGCCTCGACGGGCGGCAGCTCCGGCGGTGACGCGGGGGGAGCGGGGCTCGCCCACCGGTCGGCGAGCGCACGCACACGGGTGGCCGCCTCGGCGAGCCGCGCGGCGGGCAGCCGGCCGTCCGCGACCGCCGTGGACACCGCGTCGCGCACCGCGTCGAAGAGCTCCGGGCCGGTGGCCGACCCGAGGCAGAGCAGGTCGACGCCGGCGGCGAGCGCACGCACCGCGGCCTCCGGGATGCCGGTCCCGGCGCTGGCCCCCGCCATGTCGAGGGCGTCGCTGACGACCACGCCGTCGAAGCCGAGCTCGTCGCGCAGCACGCGCAGGACGGTGGGCGAGAACGTCGCCGGGCGGTCCGCGTCGAGGGCCGGCACGACGATGTGCGACGTCATGACGCACGCGACGCCGGCCGCGACCGCCGCCCGGAACGGGACGAGCTCGCGCTCACGGAGCACCTCCGGCGACGCGTCGACGCGCGGCAGGTCGTGGTGCGAGTCGGCCACGGTGTCGCCGTGGCCGGGGAAGTGCTTGGCGCAGGCGGCGATCCCCGTGCCCTGCAGCCCTTCCACCCAGGCGGCCGTGTGGCGCCCCACCGCCACGGGGTCGTCGCCGAAGGAGCGCACGCCGATGACGGGGTTGCGCGGCGAGGAGTTGACGTCGACGACGGGGGCGAGGTCCAGCCCGATGCCGAGGGCGGAGAGCTCGGCGCCGATGCCGGCCGCCGCGCGGCGGGTGAGGGCGGGGTCGTCGAGCCGTCCGAGCACCGCGTTGCCGACGGACGTCGAGCCACCGGGGTAGTGCAGACGGGTGACGTCCCCGCCCTCCTCGTCGGCGGCGACGAGGACACCCGGCAGGTCGCGGCGCAGCGCTGCGCACACCTCGGCGACGCCGCCGGCCGGCCCGACGTTGTCGCCGTAGAGGCAGACCGACACGAGCCCCTCGACGTGGGCCGAGCGCACCCACGCCGGGACGTCGGTGCCGACGAACCCCGGCTGGAGGACGGCGGTGACGTCCCGCGGGTCGACGGTGGCCATCCCCGGATGCTAGCCACCGGGCTGGGCGGCGCCGTCCGCGTCTGGTTGGGTGGGCCCATGCCGTCCCTGACCCGCGACGAGGCCGTCGCCCGCGCCGCCCTGATCACCGTCGACGCCGTCGAGGTCGACCTCGACCTGGACCGCGGCGCCGAGGTCTTCGGCTCCCGCACCGTCCTGCGCTTCACGAGCGCCGACGCCGGCGGCTCGACCTTCGTCGACCTGCGCCCGGTCGAGCTGCACGGCGTGACGCTCAACGGCCGCGCCCTCGACCCCGCCGCGCTCGACGACGGCCGCCTCCCGCTCGACGGCCTGGCCGCCGAGAACGTCCTCGAGGTCGAGGCGACGATGGCCTACGGTCACGACGGCCAGGGGCTGCACCGTTCCACCGACCCCGCCGACGACGAGGACTACGTCTACGGCCACCTCTTCCTCGACGCCGCGCCGCGCGTCTTCGCGTGCTTCGACCAGCCGGACCTCAAGGTCCCCTACACCGTGCACGTCACGACCCCGCAGCACTGGAGCGTCGTGGGCAACGGTGCGGCGCAGCAGGTCTCGGCCGGCCGCTGGGAGCTCGCGACGACGCAGCCGCTCGCCACGTACTTCGTCACCGTGTGCGCCGGCCCGTGGGAGTCGGTCACCGCCGAGCACGACGGCATCCCGCTCGGGCTGCACGCCCGTCGCTCGCTCGCCGGGCCGCTGCGCGAGCAGGCGGAGCAGATGTTCCAGACGACGCGCGCCTGCTTCGACCACTACCACCGGATGTTCGGCATCCGGTACCCCTTCGGCGAGTACCACCAGGTCTTCGTCCCGGAGTTCAACGCCGGCGCGATGGAGAACCCGGGCTGCGTGACGTTCCGCGACACCTACGTCTTCCGCGGCGCCGCGACCCCGGACCAGCTCCTCGAGCGCGACAACACGATCGCCCACGAGATGGCGCACATGTGGTTCGGCGACCTCGTGACGATGCGGTGGTGGGACGACCTGTGGCTCAACGAGTCCTTCGCCGAGTACATGGCCTACCGCGCGTCGACCGAGGCGCTCGGGGCCGACGAGGCGTGGGTCGAGTTCGCCGTCGTCCGCAAGCTCTGGGGCTACGCGGCCGAGCGCTCGCCGAGCACGCACCCCGTCGCGGGCTCGCCTGCGCCGGACGCGCTCTCGGCGCTGCAGAACTTCGACGGCATCTCGTACGCGAAGGGCGCGTCGGTGCTGCGCCAGCTCATCGCGCACATCGGCGACGACGCGTTCGTCGCGGGGGTCTCGGACTACCTGCGCGGTCACGCCTTCGGCAACGGCGAGCTCGCGGAGTTCCTCGACGCGATGGCCCGCGCCGCCGGCCGCGACCTCGACGGCTGGGCGCAGGCCTGGCTGCGCACCTCCGGTGCCGACCGGCTCGCCCTGCGTCGCGACGGCACCCTGACCCGGCGCGCCCCGGCGGACCGTTTGGCCGACCGGCCCCACACCCTCGACGTCGCGGCCTTCGACGGCGACCGCGAGGTCCTGCGCGCCGAGGTCGTCCTCGACGGCGACACGGTCGGCGTCGACGGCGTGCGCGAGCTGCCGGCGCACGCCCTCGTCGTCCCCAACGCCGCGGACCTCACGTGGGCCGAGGTCGCCCTCGACGAGGAGACGCTCGACGGCCTGCTCGGCGGGTTCTCCGACGTCCCCGACCCGCTCGCGCGTGCGGTCGTCTGGACCTCCCTCCTCGGGGGGATGGCCCGCGCCGAGGTCGACCCCCGGCTCGTCGTCGACCTCGTCGAGAGCGCCTGGCCGCGCGAGGACGACGCCTCGGTGCTCACCCGCGTCCCGCTCGCCGCGACGTCGTCGGTCATCCCGCTCTTCCTGCGCCCCGAGGAGCAGGGCGAGGCGCTCGAACGGGTCGCGCTCGCCGCCGACGTCCTCGCAGACCGGGCCACCGCCACCGAGGGGCCGTCGGGGGACGCCCTGGCCCTGGTCGCCGCTCGCGTGTGGGGCCGCACCGGCTCCGACGTCGAGCGGCTGCAGCGGTGGGCCGCCGGCGAGGGGCTGCCGCCCGCGCTGACCGACGACGAGGACTTCCGCTGGATCGTCCTGCGCCGCCTCGCGGCCCTCGGTGCCCTCGACGACGCCGCCTTGGCCCGGGCGGAGGAGGGGGACCGCTCCCTCGCCGGCCGGCTGGCCGCGCTCGGCGTGCGGGCCGCGCGCCCGACCGCCGAGGCCAAGGAGTGGGCGTGGTCGCGGCTGGCCGACGACCCGGACCTGTCGAACTACGCCGCCCTCGAGCTCGCCCGCGGCTTCTGGGTCGGCGCCGACACCGAGCTCGTCCGGCCGTACGTCGACCGCGTCGGCGACCTCCTCGCGCGGATGGGTGAGCGGATGGGCGAGGACGCGCTCTCGCGGGTCGCGACCGCCCTGCACCCCAAGTGGGTCGTCGAGGACGCGACCCGGCGGGCCTCCGCCGCGCTGCTGACCCGGCGCGACATCTCGCCCGGCGTCACCCGCGCGCTGCTCGACGAGGACCACGTGCTGCGCGAGGCGCTGGCGTCCCACCGCCGCTTCGCCTGAGGCCCCGGCTCGCGAGAAGGGGTTGTGGCACAGCCGAGAACCCGCGTGGTTGCGCTCTCAGGATGCGAGGTCGCGCCGGCCGGGTGATGATCGCGGGGCACCACCCGAGCCCACAGGCATCTCTCAGGAGGACACCCCGTGCCCCGTCACACCCACACCCGTCGACTCGCCGCCGCGGCCTCCGCGGTGGCGATCGGCGGCGCCCTGCTCGCCGGCTCCGCCGCGGCCGCGCCGGCCGCGCCGACCGCCGAGCCCCCGTCGACCCCGGTACCGATCGTCACCCCCGACGGCGAGGTCTTCAGCTACGTCCTCAACGCCAAGCACGCCAACCCCGGACAGGTCAACGTCGTCAGCAAGGCGGTCCAGCGCTCCGGCGGCGTCGTCGTCCAGGCCTGGCCGCAGATCGGCGTCGTCGTCGCCCACTCCGACCGGGCCGCGTTCCGCGCCGATGTCGCGAAGGCCGCGGGCAACGCGCTCGAGTCGGTCGGCGCCACGCGCACCGCGCCGGTCTCGGAGGGCACGCCGTCCGACCTCGCGACGACGTGGCGCAAGGGCGCCTCCGCGTACAAGAACGGCGCGAAGAAGCCGGCGAACGGCGACATCGAGGCCGGCACGACGCCGGCCGCGACGACGGACCCGCGCGAGTCCGAGCAGTGGGACATGCAGATGATCAAGGCCGATCAGGCCCACCGGATCACCGACGGCTCGCGCAACGTGCTCGTCGGTGTGCTCGACAGCGGGATCGACGCCGACCACCCCGACCTCGTCGCCAACCTCGACGTGCGGAACTCGGTGAACTGCACCGACTCCGGCCGCCCGAGCAGCACGGGCTGGGAGCCGACGACGAGCGACCACGGCACCCACGTCGCCGGCACGATCGGCGCCGCGCGCAACGGCGTCGGCATCGTCGGCGTCGCGCCGAACGTGCGGATGGCCTCGGTCAAGGTCGTCAACGACGACGGGTTCATCTACCCCGAGTACGCCGTCTGCGGCTTCGTCGAGGCGGGCCTGAAGAAGATGGACGTCACGAACAACAGCTACTACGTCGACCCGTTCGAGTTCTGGTGCGACGACCAGCCCGATCAGGCCGCCGCCAAGGAGGCCGTGCGTCGCGCCGTCACCTGGTCGACGAAGCAGGGTGTCGTCCACGCGGCCGCCGCCGGAAACTCCGGCAAGGACCTCGCCGACAAGACGCTCCTCACCGACACCGGTAGCCCGAACGACACGACGTCGGTCACCCGGACGCTCAACAATGGGTGCCACGACATCCCGACCGAGCTCGACGGCGTCGTCACGGTGTCGTCCGCGCAGCGCTTCCCGGCCGGCACGCTGGACTTCCGCCTCTCGAGCTTCTCGAACCGCGGGCTCGGCGTCATCGACGTCACCGCCCCCGGCTCGTCGATCCTCTCGACCGTCGTGCGGGACAACGGCTACGGCCTCAAGAGCGGGACCTCGATGGCCTCGCCGCACGTGGCCGGCGTCCTCGCCCTCATGAAGTCGGTGCACCCGACCTGGACCCCGGCGCAGATGATCGAGAAGCTGCGCAGCCAGGCCGACGACGCGGCGTGCTCGGCGGCCACCGCCGGCGTCCCCTGTGTCGGTCCGGCGAGCGACAACAGCTACTTCGGCGAGGGCATGGTCGACGCCCTCGACGCGGTGAGCTGACGCCGTACCACCACCACCAGCACCAGTGGTGGTGCTGGTGGTGGTGGGGGGCGGTCGGGGGTCAGCCGGCCCAGAAGCCGCGGCCCCCGAAGAGGTCGCGGTAGGACCCGAACGCCGCCTGCCCGGGGGCACGCCCGTCGAGGTAGGACCCGACGACCGCGGCCCCGAGGTCGCCGAGCTCGGGGGCGACGACCCGCCCGTGCGCGCGCCGGGCCATCGAGTCGACGAAGCGCGCGAGGCCCGGGTCCTCCCCGAGGCGGAAGAACGTCACCTGCGCCCCGAGCCGCGCCGAGGCGTCGAGCTCGCGGACGGCCAGGGCCAGGGTGCGGGGGTGCGGCGGGTAGTCGAAGAACACGCCCCCGCCGGGCTCGAGGTGCGAGGTGGGCTCGCCGTCGGTCACGACGAGCAGCACCGGCTGCGCGTCGGGGTGCTGGCGGAAGTGCCGGTTCGCGAGCAGCAGCGCGTGGTGGAGGTTCGTCCCCTTGTCCCACTCGGCGTCGAGGCCGGTCAGGGTCTCGATGTCCATCGTGCGGGCGTGCCGGGCGAACGCGACGAGCTGGAGGTCGTCGCCGCGGAAGCGGGTCGAGACGAGCTGGTGCAGCGCGAGCGCGGTGCGCTTCATCGGCACCCAGCGGCCGTCCATCGCCATCGAGAACGAGGTGTCGACGAGCAGCGCCACCGCGGCCCGGGTGCGCGCCTCGGTCTCGGTCACCTCGACGTCGCGGATGTCCAGGCGCATCCCCTGCGCGGGGTCGCCGCCCTCGCCGACGGTGCGGGTGATGGCGTTGGTCATCGTGCGCGTCGTGTCCCACGGCTCGGTGTCGCCGAACTCCCACGGGCGCGTCCCGCCGCTCTGCTCGCCCGCCGCCCCGGCCTGACGGGTGTCGCGCTGGCCGCCCCGGCTCGACAACCGGCCGGCGACGTCGCGCAGGAGGGACTTGCCGAGCTCGCGCATCGCCTTGGGCGAGAGGCGGAGCGAGCCGTCGGACGAGCGGGTCAGCATCCCGCTGTCGCGCAGCGCCTTCTCGAGGTCGGCGAGCGCACGGGCGTCGACGGCGGCGTCCTGCCCGAGGTGGCGCGCGAGGGCGTCGAGGTCGACGTCGTCCATCCGCGAGCCGGGGCCGGACTGCGAGAGCTGCTCGGAGAGCGCGTCGAGCTGCGCGAGGTCCTGGAGGACACCGGTGCCGTCGCCGAGCCCGAGCCCCTGCTCGCCGTCGAACCGCTCGGAGCCGCCCCAGTCCTCGCCGGGGCGCAGGCCCTGCAGCAGGCCGTCGAGGCGCGAGAGCTGGTCCATGAGTCCCGGTGAGCCGAAGGCCTGCTGGGACAGCTGCATGAGCTCGGCGCGCTGCTCCGGCGACATCGAGGCCATCATCCGCTGGGCGGCCGCGGCCCGGGCGGCGAGGGCGTCGACGAGCTCCTCGACGGACTCGGGCTTCTCGGGGAAGAAGTCGCCGTGCTTGTCCATGAAGTCCCGGAACTGCTGCTCGGTGTCGTCGCCCCGCGCGTGCGCCTCGAGCAGGTCGCCGAGGTCGCGGACCATCTCCTCGACGGCGGCGCGGTCCTCGTCGGTCGCGTTCTCGAGGGCCTGCTTCATCCCGGCAAAACGCTGGTCCAGCAGCTCGCGGCCGAGCAGGTCCTTGATCTGCTCGTACTTCTCGCGTCCCTCGGACGAGCGCCACGCGTAGTCCGACAGCTCGCTCACCGCGGCCGCCGGTGTGGGGGAGAGGTTCTCGATGCGCATCTCGGCGAAGCGCGCGTCGTCGTCGAGGTCGCGGGCCAGCTGCTTGCGTTCCGCGAGGACCGCCTCGTCGAGCAGCCGACGCACCTCCTCGAGCGTTCCGTCGAGGTTGTGCCGCCGGAGCAGCTCCCGTCGGCGCTCGGCCACGCGGCGGGCGAGCTCGTCGAGGCCGGGGTGGTCACGCGTGCCCTGGCGCAGCAGCTCGCGCATCGCCCGCTCGGGGGAGTAGCCGGCCATGACGTCCTCGCCGATGGCGTCGAGCGCCTCGCGCAGGTCGACCGGCGGGGCCAGCGGGTCGCCGCCCCCGTAGCGCGTGAAGCGCGAGCGCCGCGCGCCCCGGTCAGCCATAGACGGTCTCCGACCCGTCGCTGTCCTTGCCGATGCGGCGGGCCAGGTACAGGCCCTCGAGCGCGAGCTCCATCGCGCTGGCCCGCTCGCCCTCGGTCGTCGCGCCCAGCCGCTCGGCGACCTGGTCGTAGACGTCGGACTCGCCGAGCACCGGCAGCGCGTCGAGGAAGGCCCGTGCGGTGACCTGCTCGCCGGTCGCGACCATCGCGCCGTCCTCGATGGCCTCGACGAGCAGGGCGAGGTCGATGCCCCCGAGCCGGCGGCGTGCGGTCTCGGCGGTCGCGGTGCGCAGCAGGTGCCCGAGCACCTCGCGCTCGCGCCCCTCCTCGCCGGTCTCGAGCTCGACCTTGCCGCGGAGCACCTCGAGCGCGGCCTCGAGGTCGACGACCCGGGCCACGGCCTCGGTCTCGCCCTGGGAGGTCGCCCGGTGCAGGGCCGCGGCGGCCACGGTCTCGGCCGCGGCGATGGCGAAGCGCGCCGAGACGCCCGAGCGCTGGTCGACCGAGCTCGACCCGCGCAGGCCGCGGGTGAAGCGCGCGACGATCTCGACGAGGAAGTCCGGGACCTCGGCGACGAGGCTCGCCTCCTGCCGGATCACGGCGACCTCGTCGTCGACCTCCTGCGGGTAGTGGGTGCGGATCTCGGCCCCGAAGCGGTCCTTGAGCGGCGTGATGATCCGACCGCGGTTGGTGTAGTCCTCGGGGTTCGCGCTCGCGACGACGAGCACGTCGAGCGGCAGCCGCAGGACGTACCCGCGGATCTGGATGTCGCGCTCCTCCATGACGTTGAGCATCGCGACCTGGATGCGCTCGGCGAGGTCGGGCAGCTCGTTGATGGCGACGACGCCGCGGTGGCTGCGCGGAATGAGGCCGAAGTGGATCGTCTCGGGGTCGCCGAGCCGGCGGCCCTCGGCGACGCGCATCGGGTCGACGTCGCCGATGAGGTCGGCGACGCTCGTGTCCGGCGTCGCGAGCTTCTCGGCGTAGCGCTCGTCGCGGTGGCGCCACGCCACCGGCAGCGCGTCCCCGAGCTCCTCGGCCCGGCGGCGCGACTCGACCGTGATCGGCTCGTACGGGTGCTCGCCGAGCTCGGAGCCCTCGATGACGGGCGTCCACTCGTCGAGCAGCCCGACGATGCTGCGCAGCAGGCGGGTCTTGCCCTGCCCGCGCTCGCCGAGGAGGACGACGTCGTGGCCGGCGAGCAGCGCCCGCTCCAGCCGGGGGATGACGGTGGTCCCGAAGCCGTGCATCCCCGGCCACGGGTCGCGGCCCTCGCGGAGGGCGGCGAGGAGGTTCTCGCGGATCTCGGCGTGCACGCCGCGGGCCTCGTGGCCCGACGCGCGCAGCTCGCCGACGGTGCTGACGGCCGGTGGGGCGCTCATCACCTCACGCTACGTCAGCATCGCCGACGACGGGAGCCCGGAGGTGGGGATGCCTGCACGATCCCGCAACCCGGCACGCCAGGGGGTCGCGACGGCCCTAGGGTGCCGTCGAGCGCGACGGCGCGCACGACGAGGACCACCCGCCGGCGCGGTCGCGGGCTGCGACAGCACCGATATCCGGGCCGTGGGGGACCTCGACGGCGACGGCGTGCCCGAGGTCGTCGTCGGGATGCCGACCCTCCACCCCCAGGGTGGCGGCGTCGACGTCCGGTTCACGCGCGGCGGCGGGCAGCAGCTGACCGGGGCGACGTTCGGGCTGGGGACGCCGAGCCCGACCGAGCAGTTCGGGGCCGCGGTGCTCGTGACCGAGCTCAACGGCGACCGGTGCGCCGACCTCGTCATCGGCGTCCCGGGCCACGGGTCGTCGGGGGCCGTGGTCATCGCCCTGGGCAGCCCGGGGGGCTACCGCGGGGCCGACGCCCGGGTGGTCTCCGCGCCGTCGTCGGCCGGCGCCGTGGCGCCGAACGGCCGCGCGGGTGGGGGCGTCGTCGCGATCCCGGTGCCGGGCGGCCTGCCCGGCACGGCGGTGCTCGCGACCGAGGACACGCCGGGCGTCGCCGGGGTCGCCGAGTCCGGCGACCTCTTCGGGCAGGTGCTCGCCCCCGCCGGCGACGGGACGGTGGTGGTCGGGACCCCGCGGGAGGACATCGGCAGCGTGCGGGACGCCGGCGCCGTCTCCGTGCTCACCCTCGACGGCGACATGCGGTGGAGCGGGTCGACGTTCGCCCAGTCGACGGCCGGGGTCCCGGGCTCGCCCGAGCAGGACGACAGCTTCGGCTGGTCGGTCACCGGCTACTCGCTGGCGTCGGGTGGGCGCACCTCGTTCACCGTCGGCGTGCCGCGCGAGGACATCGGGTCGACCCCGGACGTGGGGAGCGCGGTCTCGCTCTCGGTGACCGGAGCCACCGTGCGCAGCAGCGTCTCCCTGACCCAGGGCGGCACGTGGCGCGGCCGGGGCCGTCACGACCTTCGACGACGGGGCCGAGCAGAACGGGGTGATGAGCGCCCTCAACGAGGCCTCCTACCCCTTCTCCGGCGGCCACGTCGAGGGCGGCGACCGGTTCGGCGGCAGCATCGCGTCGGGCACCTACCTGCGCCCCGGAGATCCGGTCGAGGAGCGCGCCTCGCGCCTGCTCGTGGGCGAGCGGGGCGAGGACGTCGGCTCGGCGACGGACGCCGGCGCCGTCGGGTTCAGCGACGAGCAGGGGCCCGGGCGGTACGTGACCCGCAGCAGCGGCCCGACCTCCCGGCTCTGGTACGGCGAGGTGCTGGGCGTGCCGACCTACGTCGCCCCCTGAGGTCAGCGGCGGTTGGTGTAGCTGAGCGCGACGTCGAGGTCGGCCTCGGTGAGGAGGCGCTGGACGGCCTGAAGGTCGTCGCGGGACTTGCTCGTGACCCGGACCTCGTCGCCCTGGATCTGCGTCTTGACGCTCTTGGGGCCCTCGTCGCGGATCAGCTTGGTGATCTTCTTCGCGTTCTCGGAGGTGAGCCCCTCCTTGAGCGCGACGTCGAGCTTGTACTCCTTGCCCGACAGGCGCGGGCCGGCCTCGGGGACGTCGAGGTGCTTGAGCGAGACGCCGCGCTTGACGAGCCACGTCTCGACGACGTCGAGCACCGCCTTGCAGCGGTCCTCGCTGTTGGCCTCCATCTTGATGACGTCGCCGGAGAGCTCGACGCTCGCGCCGACCCCCTTGAAGTCGTACCGGTTGGCGATCTCCTTGGCCGCGGTGTTGACGGCGTTGGCGACCTCCTGGCGGTCGAACTTGCTGACGATGTCGAAGCTGCTGTCGGCCATCGAGGGGCCCTCCTGGGGTCGATTGGGTCGGCTGGGTGCGGCTTGCTATCCTTCCATGCGCACCAGGCAGGTTGCCCGAGCGGCCAATGGGAGCGGACTGTAAATCCGTCGCGAAAGCTTCGAAGGTTCGAATCCTTCACCTGCCACCAGTGCTCACGAGGCCCGGTCCCGGCACCTGCCGGGGCCGGGCTCCGTCGTTCCCGCCGGGTCCCGGCGGGCGGTGCGGGTCGGCCCTAGGCTGCGGCGCATGAGCGAGACGACGCCCACCGCCGTGGCGGGCACCGACCCCGACATCCTCGACCCGGCCCACCGCACCGACCGCCGGCGGACCGTGGCCGTCGTCGGCGTCCTGCTCGGCGTCGCGGTCCTCGGGTTCGTCCTGTGGCGCGGCAGCTCGATGGTCTTCTACGTCGTCATGAGCTGGTTCGTCGCGCTCGCGATGGAGCCGGCCGTCGCGCGCCTCACCCGCTGGATGCCGCGCGCCGCCGCGACGGCCACGGTGATGCTCACCGCGCTGCTGGCCATCGGGGCCTTCCTCTGGCTCTTCGGCAGCCTCCTCGTCGACCAGCTGACCGCGCTCGTCTCGGCCGTGCCGGGCATTGCCTCCGACGTGCTCGAGCAGGTCAACCGCGCCACCGGCTCGCAGTACACCTACGACGACCTCCTCGAGCAGGCCGGCATCTCCCCGTCGGACCTCAGCGGGTACGCCCAGAGCGTCGCGTTCGGCGTCTTCGGCTTCCTCACCGCGCTGCTCGGCGCCTTCTTCGGCATCTTCGTCGTCGCGTTCCTCGTCTTCTACATCTCGGCCGGGATGCCCCGCCTGCGCCGGTGGCTCGCCGGCCGGATGAACCCCCGCGTCCAGGTGCCGTTCCTCACCGCCTGGGACCTCGCGAAGGTCAAGGTCGGCAACTACATCGCCGCCCGCGTCGTCCTCGCCTCGCTCAACGCCGTCGCGAGCGGCGTCGCCTTCTTCCTCCTCGACCTGCCGTACTGGCTGCCGCTGGCCCTGTGGACCGGCCTCGTCGCGCAGTTCATCCCGAACATCGGCACGTACGTCTCCATCGCGCTGCCGGTGGTCGTCGGGCTCACCTCGCCCGACCCGTGGCTCGGCGTGTGGGTGCTCGTGTGGGGCATCGCCTACCAGCAGGTCGAGAACCTGACGATCGAGCCGCGCATCTCCGCCCGGGCGGTCGACGTCCACCCGGCGGTGTCGTTCGGGGCGGCGCTGCTCGGGGCGCAGCTGTTCGGGCTCTCGGGCGCGCTCATGGGTGTCCCGCTCGCGGCGACCGCGATGGCCATGCTCGAGATCTACCAGCGCCGCTACGAGATCACCCCCGAGACCGAGGAGCGCGTCGCCGCGCTCGTCGCCCCGCGCGTCGACCCCGAGGAGGACGAGCCCGAGCTGCCCGCCCTCGAGGAGGCCCGCCGGGCCGCCGAGGACGCCGACGCGCCGGAGCGCCCAGCCGCTCGCTGACCCCCCGCGAGTCACTCGCGTATCGGGTGACCCGATACACCTGCGCTTCCCCCGACAACGGTTCCCGGGTTAAGCGCGCCCGTATCGGGTGACCCGATACGCGTGGGACCACCGGCGGGTCGGGGCGGGCTGAGGGACCGACATCGGTGCTCGCCGTCCATTACTCGCGAGTCACCGCGCTCGGATGGCAGGCTCGGCGCATGTTCTCGCGGATCGCCGTCGTCAACCGTGGAGAGTCCGCGATGCGGCTCGTGCACGCCGTCCGCGACCTCAACGCCGAGCGCGCTCCGGGGGAGCCCCGCACCGAGGTCGTCGCGCTGCACACCGAGGCCGAGCGCACGGCGATGTTCGTCCGCGAGAGCGACGTCGCGTACGACCTCGGGCCGGCGTCGAGCCGCCCCTACCTCGACCACGCGAAGCTCGCGACGGCGCTGCGCGAGACCGGCGCCGACGCCGTCTGGGTCGGCTGGGGCTTCGTCGCCGAGGACCCCGCCTTCGCCGAGCTCTGCCGCGAGCTGGGCGTCACCTTCATCGGGCCGAGCCCGGAGGCCATGCGCCGCCTGGGCGACAAGATCGGCTCCAAGCTCATCGCCGAGGAGGTCGGCGTCCCCGTCGCGCCGTGGAGCCGTGGCGGGGTCGACACCCTCGAGGAGGCCGTCGAGGCCGCCGGGCGCATCGGCTACCCGCTCATGCTCAAGGCGACCGCCGGCGGTGGTGGTCGCGGCATCCGCAAGGTCGCCTCCGACGCCGAGCTCGAGGACGCCTACCAGCGCACCCGCGACGAGGCCGAGCGCGCGTTCGGGTCGGGCGTCGTCTTCCTCGAGAAGCTCGTCACCGGGGCACGGCACGTCGAGGTGCAGGTCATCGCCGACGGGCAGGGCACCGCGTGGGCCATCGGCGTGCGCGACTGCTCGGTGCAGCGGCGCAACCAGAAGGTCATCGAGGAGTCGGCGTCGCCGCTGCTCGACGCCGACCAGGTCGCCGAGCTCAAGGCCTCGGCCGAGCGGCTCGCGGTGGCCGTCGACTACGCCGGCGCCGGCACGGTCGAGTTCCTCTACCACCCGGGCGAGCGCTTCTTCGCGTTCCTCGAGGTCAACACCCGTCTCCAGGTCGAGCACCCGATCACCGAGGTCGTCACGCGCACCGACCTCGTCCGCCTCCAGATCCACGTCGCCGAGGGAGGGCGGCTCGAGGGCGAGCGACCCGACGAGCTCGGCCACGCCGTCGAGGCCCGCCTCAACGCCGAGGACCCCGACCGCGACTTCGCTCCGGCCCCCGGGCGCATCGTCCACCTCGAGCTGCCGGCCGGCCCCGGCATCCGCGTCGACACCGGTGTGGCCGAGGGCGACTCGATCCCCGCCGACTTCGACTCGATGATCGCCAAGATCATCGCCTACGGCCAGGACCGCGAGCAGGCGCTGGCCCGCCTGCGCCGGGCGATGCGCGAGACGACGGTCGTCATCGAGGGCGGCGCGACGAACAAGTCGTTCATCCTCGACCTGCTCGCCCAGCCCGAGGTCGTCGACGGCACCGCCGACACCGGATGGATCGACCGCGTGCGCGGCGAGGGGCGCCTCGTCACGACCGAGCACTCCGGGGTCGCGCTCGTCGCCGCGGGCATCGAGGCCTACCTCGACGCCGAGGCCATCGAGCGGGCCCGCCTGCTGGAGACCGCCCGTGGTGGGCGCCCGCAGGTGCAGCACGACGTCGGCCGCGCCGTCGACCTCAAGCTGCGCGGCACCGCGTACAAGGTCACCGTCCTGCGCACCGGGCCCTCGCGCTTCCGGGTCACCGTCGCCGACGCGGCGGGCGAGCACACGGTCGACGCCGAGCTCGAGCGCCTCGGCGACTACGCGAGCCGCCTGCGCGTCGGTGACCGCCTGCACCGCCTCGTCACCGCGGCCCACGGCCCGGTCCAGCTCGTCGAGGTCGACGGTGTGACGCACCGCGTCAGCCGCGACGAGGGCGGCGTGCTGCGTTCGCCCGCACCGGCGCTCGTCGTCGCCACCCCGGTCGCGGTGGGTGACGAGGTCGCGGCCGGCGCGCCCGTCCTCGTCCTCGAGTCGATGAAGATGGAGACCGTCCTGCCGGCGCCGTTCGCGGCCCGCGTCAAGGACCTCATGGTCGCCACGGGCAGCCAGGTCGAGACCGGTGCCCCTATGGTCCGCCTCGAGCCGACGGGCGACGCCGAGGAGGCCGTCGCCGACGCCGGCGCGGTCGTCGACCTCGACCTCCCCGAGGTCACGACCGACGGGGACGCCCGCCGCCGGGCCGACCGCGGGCGCGCCGACCTCTCGGCGATGCTCCTCGGCTACGACCTCGACGCCGCCCACCAGGGTGCCGCGCTCGAGGGCTACCTCACCGCGCGCGACGAGCTCGCCGCCGGGGGGCAGGGCGTGGTCCGCGACGAGATCGACCTCCTGACCGTCTTCGCCGACCTCGCCGAGCTCGCGCGCAACCGGCCCGTCGGGCAGGAGGCGCACGTCGAGAACCGGGTCCACAGCCCGCGCGAGCACTTCCGCACGTTCCTCCAGACCCTCGACGCCGAGCGCGGCGGCCTTCCGGCCGACTTCGTCTCCCGCCTCGAGCGCGTGCTGCGCCACCACGAGGTCGAGGGCCTGGACCGCACGCCGCAGCTCGAGGGCGCCGTCTTCCGGATCTTCCTCTCGCAGCAGCGCTCCGCCCCCGAGGTGGCGATGGCGACCTCCATCCTCCAGCGCTGGCTCGGCGAGCCGCGGCCCGAGGGCGACGCCGGCCAGGCCGCCCACGACCTCCTCGACCGCCTCGTCGTCGCGACCCAGCTGCGCTTCCCGGTCGTCGGCGACCTCGCGCGCAGCGTCCGCTTCCGCTGGTTCGACCAGCCCCTCGTCGACGAGGACCGTCGCAGCGTGCTCGGCTCCGTCGGGGCCGAGCTCGAGGAGATCGACGCGATGGCCCCCGGGCCGGAGCGCACCGCGCGCGTCGACGCGCTGGCCGACATCCCCGAGCGCATCGTCCGCTTCCTCGGCGAGCGGCTGCGGGCTGGTGTGCCCGAGCGCGAGCCGATGCTCGAGGTCCTCGTCAAGCGCCACTACCGCGAGCACGCCCTCAGCGGGCTGAGCGAGCGGGCCGAGGAGGGACGGTCGGTCGCGGTCGCGGACTACCGCCTCGACGGCACCGGCACCCACCTCGTGAGCACCGTCGGCACGGTCGACGAGCTGACGGCCGGCTCGTCCCTCGCCACGCTGCTCGAGCGGCTCGTCGCCGAGCGCGAGGACGGCCAGGACGCGGTCGTCGACCTCTACGTCCACTGGCCCGCGCTCCCGACGGACCCCGAGGCGGCGTCGGCCGAGCTCGCGGAGCGCCTCGGCGGGATGGCCTTCGCCCACGCGTGCCGCCGCGTGGCGGTCGGTGTCGTGCCGGACGACGAGCGCGAGGTCGGCTACTTCACCTTCCGGGCGCAGCCCGACGGCAGCCTCGTCGAGGACGACCCCGTGCGCGGCGTGCACCCGATGGTCGGCCGCCGGCTCAACGTCTGGCGCCTGCGCGACTTCGCGCTGACCCGCCTCGACGCGCCGGAGGACGTCCTCCTCCTGCACGCGGTCGCCAAGGAGAACTCGCAGGACCAGCGGCTCGTCGCGCTGGCCCAGGTCCGTCAGCTCGTCGTCGTGCGCGACGAGGCGGGCAGGGTCACCGCGCTGCCGCACGTCGAGCGTGCGCTGGCCAACTGCCTCGAGGCCGTCCGCCGTGCCCGCGCCACGCTGGGCGGCGGGGCCCGGCTCGACATGAACCACGTCTGGCTGCACATCTGGCCGCCGGTCGAGGGCGACCTCGACCAGCTGACCGCCCTCCAGGGCAAGGTCGCCCCGATGACCGCCGGCGCGGGCATCGAGGAGGTGCGCATCGAGGGCTCCATCGGGGCCGAGCGCGACCACTCGGTGCCGATCTGCGCCCGGTTCACCTACCAGCCGGGCTCGGGGGTCGCGTTCACCGTCGAGCAGCCGCCGACCGAACGGCTGCGCCCGCTGGACTCCTACGCCGAGAAGGTGGTCCGCGCGCGCCGTCGCGGCCTGGTCTACCCGTACGAGCTCGTGTCGATGATCGCCGGCGGCGGGGGAGAGGCCGTCGAGTACGACCTCGACGAGTCCGGTGCGCTCGTGCCGGTCGACCGGCCCTACGGCCAGAACACCGCCGGGATGATCTGCGGCGTCGTCACGACGCCGACCCCGCTGCACCCCGAGGGTGTCACCCGCGTCCTGCTCTGCGGCGACCCCCTGCGCGCCCTCGGCGCGGTCGCCGAGCCGGAGTGCCGGCGGGTCATCGCCGCGCTCGACCTCGCGGAGGAGCGCGGGCTGCCCGTGGAGTGGTTCGCCCTCTCGGCCGGCGCGCGCATCTCGATGGACTCGGGCACCGAGAACATGGACTGGGTCGCCAAGGCGCTCAAGCGGATCATCGAGTTCACGCAGGCCGGCGGCGAGGTCAACGTCGTCGTCGCGGGCATCAACGTCGGGGCGCAGCCGTACTGGAACGCCGAGGCGACGATGCTCATGCACACCAAGGGCATCCTCGTCATGACGCCGGACTCGGCCATGGTGCTCACCGGCAAGCAGTCGCTCGACTTCTCCGGTGGCGTCAGCGCCGAGGACAACTTCGGCATCGGCGGCTACGACCGCGTCATGGGCCCCAACGGGCAGGCGCAGTACTGGGCCAAGGACCTCGTCGACGCCTACGGAGTCCTTCTCGCGCACTACGACTCGACGTGGACCGCTCCCGGCGAGTCCGGCCCGCGACGGGCGCCGACGACCGACCCGGTCGACCGCGACGTCACGGTCTTCCCGCACGTCATGGAGGGCAGCGAGTTCACGAGCGTCGGCGACATCTTCTCGTCGGCGATGAACCCGGACCGCAAGAAGGCGTTCGACATCCGCACCGTGATGCGGGCGGTGGCCGACCAGGACCACGACACGCTCGAGCGCTGGGCCGGCATGGCCGACGCCGAGACCGCCGTGGTGTTCGACGCGCGCATCGGCGGGATCCCGGTGGCGCTGTTGGGGATCGAGTCGCGGACGGTCGCCCGTCGCGGCTTCCCTCCCACCGACGGCCCCGACACCTACACGGCGGGGACGCTGTTCCCGCGCTCGTCGAAGAAGGCGGCCCGGGCCATCAACGCCGCCTCGGGCAACCGCCCGCTCGTCGTGCTGGCCAACCTGTCGGGCTTCGACGGGTCGCCGGAGTCGATGCGCGGGTTGCAGCTCGAGTACGGCGCCGAGATCGGCCGCGCCATCGTCAACTTCGAGGGCCCGATCGTCTTCGTCGTCGTGTCCCGCTACCACGGAGGCGCGTTCGTCGTGTTCTCCAAGGCGCTCAACCCGCGGATGACGGTGCTCGCCATCGAGGGGTCGTTCGCGTCGGTCCTCGGCGGTGCGCCGGCCGCGGCCGTCGTGTTCGCCCGGGACGTGGACGCGCGGACCGCCGCGGACCCGCGGGTCACGGACCTCGAGGCGCGGGTGCGCGAGGCCTCCGCCACGGAGCGTCCGCTGCTGGCCAGCGAGCTCGCGACCGTCCGGCAGTCGGTGCGTTCGGAGATGCTCGGCAAGGTCGCGTCCGAGTTCGACCGCGTCCACGACATCCACCGCGCCGTCGAGGTCGGGTCGGTCGACACCGTCATCGCGGCGCGTGACCTGCGCCCGAGCATCGTCGCCGCGCTCGAGGCGGAGCTCGCGCCGGGCGAGGTCCCTACCGTCTGAGGTCGTCGAGGAGCCCCGTCGTCACCAGGGCGACGGGGCTCTTCCATGCTGTCGGCGCCGGGACGGCGAGGAGGTCTGTGGCACAGCTCGATTCGTCATCCACAGGACTGGCCAAGACCTTGTCTCTCGAACTCACGTTCGATAGACTGAGGCATGGACACCGAGACCCTCTCCCGCCGCATTGCGGGGCTGCGCGAGGAGTGCGCGCGGCTGGGGGCCGAGCTGGTCGAGGGTGGTCACGTCCTGTCGTCGGAGGAGGCGTTCGCGCTGGCGGGGGAGGCGCAGGGGGTGGCGAACGCTGCGGACGCGGTGGTCTCCGTGGCTGGCGCGTGGGGCGCTCGGGTGGAGACGACGGTGCGCTCGGGCTCGTGGGAGCGGGTGCACCCGGTGGGGTTCGTCGACGCGATGGCGTCGACGCGGATGTCGCTTGCGACGGGGTTGACCGAGGGGGTGGCGGGCCGGAAGGCGGCGTTGGGTGCTGCGCTGGGTGAGCGGTTCCCGCGGGTGCGTGAGCTGCTCGTCGCGGGCGAGGTGGCCGTGGTGAACGTGCAGAAGGTGGTCGACGCGTGCGCCGGGCTGGACGCCGAGGCCTGCGGGCAGGTGGATGCGGCGCTGGCGCCCCGGTTGGCGGGGATGGACCCGGCGCGGGTCGCGGGTGAGGCGCGGCGGGTCGCGACGCGGGTGGCGGCCGACCAGGTCGCGGCGCACGTGGCGCGGACGCGCAAGGGGCGCCGGGTGGAGGTGTGCCCGGGTGAGGACGGACTGACGGACTGGTTCGCGTCCCTGCCGACGGCGACCTCGAGCGCGATGTGGGCGGCGGTGGAGGAGCTGGCCGGGGACTACCGCCAGAGCGATGAGGCGCTGTCGGTGCCGGAGTCGCGGGCGGACGCGCTGGCCGACCTCGTGCTGCGCAAAGTGAAGGTCAGCGCGCAGGTCACCCTCGGGGTGCCGGTCGTGGCCGACCGGGCGGCGCCCGAGGAGCAGTGCGGGACGCGGTTCCGGGTGGAGTGGGACGACGAGGACACCCTCGTGGACGGCACGACCGGGGAGGTCGTGCGGTACGGCGACCTCGACCCGGACTCGCGGGAGGAGCTGTCGTGGTTGGAGGAGCCGGCCGAGCTCGACGGCGACCTCAGCGTGAAGCAGGCGGTGGTGTCGTCGGGGTACGCGGTGTCAGGCACGCAGCTGCCCGGCCTGGGGTGGGTCGACCCCGCCACCCTCGCCAACCTCCTCAAGCTGCTGCCGTTCGAGGTGGCCCGCGCCGTGCTCGAGGCCGACACCGGGACCCTGGCCTCCCTCACCACCGGCGCGTACAAGCCCTCGAAGGCGATCAGCGAGTTCGTCAAGACCCGGGACGGGACGTGCCGGATGTGGGGCTGTGCCCGCCCGGCCGTGCACTGCGACCTCGACCACGTCCGGCCCTGGCCCGTCGGTCAGACCACGCCGACCGGGTTGGAGGACCTCTGCCGGCGCCACCACCGCTTCAAGCAGCAGGGCCGGTGGCGACCCCGCCTCGACCCTGACGGCACCGTCACCTGGCACGGACCGGACGGCGCCACCCGCACCACCGAACCCGCCCACCGCACCACCGGCTGACCCGCGCCGCGCCCCGGACCGTTGACGTCCGGCCGCCCCGATCTCGTCCGGCCGCCCCGATCTCGTCAGGCCGACCTGTCATGGCGCCCCGGCACGGCGAGGTGACCACGGCACCGCGAAGTCACCCCGACCTCGTCCGCCGCCGCGAGCTCGCCCGGCCGCTCCGACCTCGTTCGGCCGCCAGGACTACTGCCGCGGGTCCAGCCGACAGGTCGAGGCCGACGTACGCCAGCCCGGCGCCCGGGCCGGCGCCTCGGCGTCGTAGAACGCACGGTGGCGCCGCTCGACGTCGTGCACGTCAGGCACCGGCCGCCACCCCGTCCTCGGGCAGCTGCAGGTCGACGTCGAGCAGGGCTGCGAGCGAACGGAGCTCGCGCTCGACACCGGCGCGCATCGCCCCGGACGGCTCGACGTCCCAGTGGCCGGCCGCGACCCGCAGCACTCCCGCCGCCGCGTCCCGGTGCGAGTCGACCTTGCCGACGAGCCGGTCCCCGTGGAGCACCGGCAGCGCGAAGTAGCCCCACCGGTGCGACGCCGCCGGCTTGTACATCTCGAGCTGGTAGTCGAACTCGAACAGCTCGGTCATCCGCTTGCGGTCCATCACGAGCCGGTCCAGCGGTGACAGCAGGGCCGTGCGCCCGACGAACCCGCCCTCCAGGTACGCCGGGTCAACCCGCCAGCGACCGCGCACGCCCTCGACGACCGCCTCGACCCCGTGCTCCCCGACGTGGTTCGGCTCGCCCGGGGGGAAGGTCGCCCGAGCCCGCGCGATCCCCAGGGCGGCGAGCCGGCGGCGGTCGCGCTCCTGCTCGGCCTCGGCGTAGGGGACGGCGGGGTCGTCCGGGTGGACCCGGGAGGCGAGGTCCCAGGTGCGCTCCCGGTTCTCCCGGGACGCCACCGCCACCTCGCCGCGCTGTTCCATCATGTCGAGCATCCGCTGGACGTTCTTGCTGTTCGTCCACCCCGACGAGCGCCACGGCACGAGGCAGGTGTCGGGGATCTCGCGCGCGGGCAGCGGCCCCTCGGCGCGCAGGAGCGTCAGGATGTCGTCGCGGCAGGCGCGGTTCGCCTCGACCCACGCCTCGAGCTCACGCCGCCACGGGCTGAGCGGCTCGACCCCGGGCCAGGCGTCCATCTCGGCCCGAAACAGGGCGATGTCCTCGGCCGGGCGCAGGTAGCCGAGGAGCTCCACGAGCCGACCCGACCCGAGGAGGTCGTCGAGGACCTCGGGGGAGTAGGCGGACCCGAGCCGGCTCCACAGCACGAGGTCGGCGTTGGGCGCGACGTGCGCGGTGAGGTCCATCTGCACGAGCCCGAGGTGGCGCACCACCGACAGCGCGTCGGCGGGCCGGTCCCGCGTCAGCAGCTGCGCGCGCACCGCGATGCGCCGGGCGTCGCGTCGGCTGAGCTCCAGCACCATGCCGACGAACCTAACCGGCCATCCGGACGGTCGCCGTCCGGATGCCGCTGCCGGCGCCCGGGCCGGGCCGTCGGTGGCAGGCTGGGGCGCGTGACGACCGTCGGGCTCCTCCTCGCCGCGGGTGCGGGACGCCGGATGGGCGGCCCCAAGGCGCTGGTCCGGCCGACGGCGGACGGGCCGACCCTGCTCGAGGTCACGCTCGACCGGCTGGTGGGCGCGGGGCTCGAGCAGGTCGTCGTCGTCCTCGGGGCCGCCGCCGACGAGGCCCGCGCGACGGCCGACGTCCCCGGCGTCGCCGTCGTCGTCGCCGAGGACTGGGACGAGGGGATGGGGGCCTCGCTGCGCGCCGGCCTGCGCCACCTCGGGGCGACCGCCGCACCGGAGGTCCACGCCGCCCTCGTGACCCTCGTCGACCTGCCCGACGTCGGCACCCGCGTGTACCGGCGGGTGCTGTCCGCGACCCGCGGCACCGGCCCGAAGGTCCTCCTGCGTGCGACCTACGACGGCACGGCCGGCCACCCCGTCGTCCTCGGGCGCGCCCACTGGGCCGCCGTCGCCGACACCGCCCGCGGCGACCGCGGCGCCCGGGACCACCTCGCCGCGCACCCGCCGACCCCGGTCGAGTGCGGCGATCTCGCGAGCGGCGCCGACGCCGACACCCCCGAGGCCCTGAGCCGGCATCCCCACGCGCCATGATGGCCGGGTGAGCGACAGGAGACGGTGGCCGGCGAGCGTCTACGACCACGGCGCCGACCCCGACCCCCGCTTCTCGCTCGCCAACGAGCGGACCTTCCTCGCGTGGGCCCGCACCGCCCTCGCCCTGCTCGCCGGGGCCGCGGCCCTCGACGCCCTCGACCTCCCCCTCCGGGACACCGTGCAGGCGCTGCTCGCCGCCCTCCTCGCCCTCGCGGGCCTGGTCACCGCCGCCACCGCGTGGCGCACCTGGGCCCGTACCGAGCGGGCGATGCGCGAGGGGACGCCGCTGCCCTCCAACCCGACGATGGTCGTCGTCGTGGCGACGATCGTCGTCGCCGGCGTCGTCCTCGCCGGGGCGAGCGTGCTGCGCGGGGTCGGGTGAGCGCCGGGTGACCGAGCAGGTCGTCCGCGACCCGGGGATGCAGCAGGAGCGCACGACGCTCGCGTGGCGGCGCACCGGGCTCGCGCTGCTCGTCGGCGCGCTGACCGTCGGCCGCCTGACCCTCGACCGGCTCGGGGGAGCAGTCGTCCTGCCGACGGTGCTCGTCGCCGCGCTCGCCGCCTACGTCGTCCTCTCGACCGTGCGGCAGCGCCGGCTCGGGGTCGCGGGGCCCGCCGACCCCCGCCTCTCGGTGCTGCGCGACGGGCGCCTCGTCGCGGCCGTCGCGGTGGTCGTCGTCGTGCTCGCGGTCGGCGAGCTGGCCGCCGCCGTCGCCGCACTCGCCGACCTCGTGTGAGCGTCGTCCTTCCACAGGGGCCGGTCGTGGGTGATGCTGTGGCCATGGACCCCAGGACGACGTTCGCCTCGGCCGACGACCTCGCGAGCGCGCTGGGAGGGGTCGGCTACCTCGCCGACGACGCGCTCTCGACGGTCACCTGGCTCTCGCTCCGGCTCGGGCGCCCCCTGCTCATGGAGGGCGAGCCCGGCACCGGCAAGACCGCTCTCGCGGAGGCGCTCGCGGAGACGATGGACCTGCCGCTCATCCGGCTGCAGTGCTACGAGGGCATCGACGCGAGCCAGGCCCTCTACGACTGGGACTTCCCCCGCCAGATCCTCCACGTCCGCGCGCTGGAGGCCGTCGAGGGCGGGGCCAAGGACGTCCGCGAGCTCGAGGCCGACCTCTTCGACGAGCGCTTCCTCCTCGCTCGTCCGGTCCTCCAGGCCCTGCGCGACGCCCCGGCCGTCCTCCTCGTCGACGAGGTCGACCGGGCCGACGACGAGTTCGAGGCATTCCTCCTCGAGGTGCTCTCGACGTGGCAGGTGACCATCCCCGAGCTCGGCCCGGTCCGTGCGGCGACGCCCCCGGTGGTCGTCCTCACCTCCAACCGCACCCGCGAGCTCCACGACGCGCTCAAGCGCCGCTGCCTCTACCACTGGCTCGAGCACCCCGGCATCGAGCGCGAGCTCGCGATCGTGCGCAGCCGCGCCCCCGAGGTGCCCGAAGCCCTTGCGGCGCAGGTGGTCCGGGCGGTGCACGCCATCCGCGGCGACCGCGAGATGCTCAAGCCTCCGGGCGTCGCCGAGACCCTCGACTGGGCGCGCGCCCTCTACGAGCTCGGCACCCGCACCCTCGACACCGAGACCGCCGCCGCGACCCTCGGCGTCGCCGTCAAGTACCGCGAGGACGCCGAGCGGGTGAAGCGCGCCCTCGACGTCATGCTCACCCCCTGACCCGCGCCACGCCGATGACCATCGCCCAGCACCGCCTCGACGCCGCCGAGCTCGTCCGCACCCCGGAGGAGGTCCTCGTCGGGTTCGCGCGCACGCTGCGCGCCGCCGGGGTCAACGTCACCGCCGACCGCGAGCGCACCTACCTCGAGGCGGTCGCCGCCGTCGGGCTCGAGGACCCGGCGGCCGTCTACCACGCCGGCCGCGCGACCCTCTGCGCCTCACCGGCCGACCTCGAGCGCCACGACCTCGTCTTCGCCGAGTGGTTCGGCGGCACGAGGGCCGGCACGAAGCCCCGCGACCCCCTGAGCCGGCTCGTCCCCCGCGCGTCCCTCGGCGCCGAGGAGCCGAGGCCCGGCGAGGGCCGCGACGAGCCGGACGACGTCCACGCCCAGGCCTCCGCCACCGAGGTCCTGCGCCGCAAGGACGTCACGACCCTCAGCCGCCGCGAGCGCGAGGAGCTCGCGCGGCTCTTCGGTCGCCTCCGCCCCCGCGCGCCCCGCCGCCGGGCGCACCGCTGGGAGGAGTCCCCCCGCGGCGCCGTCGACGCCCGCCGCACGCTGCGCGCCATGCTCCGGCGGATGGGGGAGCCCGGCGAGGTCGCGTGGCGCCGCCGCGGCAGCCGGCCGCGTCGTGTCGTCCTCCTCCTCGACGTCTCCGGGTCGATGAGCGCCTACGCCGACTCGCTCGTCCGGCTCTGCCACACCTACTGCGTGTCGGACGTTCCGACCGAGGTCTTCACCCTCGGCACGCGCCTCACGCACGTCACCCGTCCGCTGCAGCAGCGCGACCCGGACCGCGCCATCGTCGCGGCGGGGGAGGCGATCCCCGACTGGTCCGGCGGCACCCGTCTGGCCGAGGGGCTCAAGGTCTTCCTCGACCGCTGGGGCCGCCGGGGGATGGCCCGCGGCGCGGTCGTCGTCGTGTTCAGCGACGGCTGGGAGCGCGACGCCCCGGAGGCGCTCGGCGAGCAGGTGCGGCGGCTGCACGCGGTCGCCCACCGGGTCGTGTGGGTCAACCCGCACCGGGGGAGGGCGGGCTACGAACCGGTCCAGGGGGGCATCATGGCGGTGCTGCCGCACGTCGACGACTTCGTCGCCGGGCACTCGATGGCGGCGTTCGAGGAGCTGACGGAGGTGGTCGCGCGTGCGTGACGTGCTGGACGAGCTGATGACCTGGTGGCGGGCCGGCGAGACCGTCGGGGTGGGGACCGTCGTCGCGACGTTCCGCTCGGCCCCGCGGCCGGCGGGCGCCTCGATGCTGCTCGGCCCGGGCGGCGAGGCCGTCGGGTCGGTGTCGGGCGGCTGCGTCGAGGGCGCGGTGTACGAGCTCTCGCAGGAGGTCGTCGACGGCGGGACGCCGGTGCTGCAGCGCTACGGCGTCTCCGACGACGACGCCTTCGCCGTCGGCCTGACCTGCGGCGGGATCCTCGACGTCTTCGTCGAGCCGGTCTCCCGGGCGACCTTCCCCGAGCTCGGCGACGTCGCCGACGACGTCGCCGCCGGGCGCCCGGTCGCGGTCGCCACCGTCATCGACCACCCGGACCCCGCGTGGCTGGGCCGCCGCCTCGTCGTGCGCCCCGAGGACGCCGAGGTGCCGGTCGTCGGCGAGATCGGCTCCCCCCGGGCCGACTCCGCCGTCGCCGACGACGCCCGCGGCCTGCTCGCCTCCGGCCGCACCGAGACCCTCACCTACGGCCCGGACGGCGAGCGCCGCGGCGAGGGGATGCGGGTCTTCGTCAACGCCTTCGCCCCGCGCCCGCGGATGCTCGTCTTCGGCGCCATCGACTTCGCGGCGGCGGTCGCCCACGTCGGCAGCTTCCTGGGCTACCGCGTGACGGTGTGCGACGCCCGGCCGGTGTTCGCGACCCGCTCCCGCTTCCCGGCGGCCGACGAGGTCGTCGTCGAGTGGCCGCACAAGTACCTCGCCGCCGAGCAGGAGGCCGGGGCGGTCGACGGGCGCACGGTCGTCTGCGTGCTGACCCACGACCCCAAGTTCGACGTGCCCGTCCTCGAGCGCGCGCTGCGCCTGCCCGAGGTCGCCTACGTCGGGGCGATGGGGAGCCGGCGCACCCACGAGGACCGGCTCGAGCGGCTGCGCGAGGCGGGCGTCACCGACGACGAGCTCGCCCGGCTCTCCAGCCCGATCGGGCTCGACCTCGGTGCTCGCACACCGGAGGAGACGGCGGTGTCCATCGCCGCCGAGATCGTCGCCCTGCAGTGGGGCGGAGGTGGCAAGCGGCTCCAGGACGTCGGCGGTCCCATCCACCACCACGGCGAGGACGCCGAGACCGCCGCACCTGCGCCCGTCTGAGGCGGATCCGACCGCATCCGCGGCGTCCATGCGGTGGCGTCGCGACCCGGTTGTGGCGCAACGCGATTCGGCGTGCCCCGACGGCCGTTTCCTGTGCGGAAAGCCGCAGCGACCTGTCCGGTCGGCGGGTTCGTCCATACCCCTTGCCGACCGACGATGGGTGAAGCAAGATCACGGACACGACCACGGATCCACTCGCGAAGGAGTCAATGATGACTCGGATCAACGTCACCGTCGACGGCGTCTCCAACGCCGACGACGTCGAACCCCGGATGCTGCTCGTCCACTACCTCCGTGAGGTCGTGGGCAAGGTCGGCACCGTCGTCGGGTGTGACACCAGCAACTGCGGTGCGTGCACCGTCCACCTGGACGGGCGCAGCGTCAAGTCCTGCAACGTCCTTGCCGTCCAGGCCGACGGCCACGAGGTGACGACCATCGAGGGGCTCGCCACCAACGGCGAGCTGCACCCGATGCAGACCGCGTTCCACGAGAACCACGCCCTCCAGTGCGGCTACTGCACACCGGGGATGATCATGCAGGCCGTCGACCTGCTCCGCGAGAACCCGGACCCCACCGAGGAGGAGATCCGGGTCGGCCTCGAGGGCAACCTCTGCCGCTGCACCGGCTACCACAACATCGTCAAGGCCGTGGCCGCCGCCGCCGGATCGATGAGCAGCGAGAGGAGCAACGCCTGATGACCGCCGTCGACGACCGCCCCACGACCGAGGTCGGCAAGGACCGCCGCCGCAAGGAGGACCAGCGCCTCATCACCGGCCGCACCCGCTGGACCGACAACATCCAGCTGCCCGGGATGCTGCACCTCGCGATGGTCCGCAGCCCCTTCGCCCACGCGAAGATCCTCTCGATCGGCACCGACGAGGCCAAGGCCGCTCCCGGCGTCCACGCCGTCTTCACCGGCGCCGACCTCGCCGACAGCCAGGGCGTCAACATCAACGCCTGGCCGATCACCCCGGACCAGGTCACCCCGACCCACCTCCCCGTCCCGAGCGAGCGCGTCGCGCACACCGGCGAGATCGTCGCCGTCGTCGTCGCCCGCAGCGCCGCCCTCGCCCGCGACGCGGCCGAGCTCGTCGACGTCGACTACGAGGAGCTGCCCGCCGTCCTCGACCTCAAGGAGGCGATGAAGGACGAGGTCCTCGCGCACCCCGACGCCGGGACGAACAAGTCGGCCTTCTGGCAGCTGGACTCCAAGGCGGCCGGCACCGGCGGCGACGTGGAGGAGGCCATCGCCAAGGCCCGCCAGGACGGCATCGTCATCGAGCGCGAGTACCGCCAGCAGCGGCTCGTGCCGGCCTTCATGGAGCCGCGCTCCACGGTCGTCGACCCCACGGGCGAGCAGGTCGTCATCTGGTCCGCGACGCAGGTGCCGCACATCCTGCGCTTCGCGATCGCCGCGACGATGGGCATCCCCGAGTCCAAGGTCCGCGTCATCGCCCCCGACGTGGGCGGCGGCTTCGGCGGCAAGCTGCAGACGACGCCGGAGGAGTTCGCGACGATCGCCATCGCGCGCAAGCTCGGCAAGCCCTGCAAGTACACCGAGACCCGCAGCGAGACGATGGTCTCGGCCCACCACGGCCGCGACCAGTGGCAGAAGATGACCCTCGCCGCCGAGAAGGACGGCACGGTCACCGCGCTCAAGGTCGACCTCCTCGCCGACCTCGGCGCCTACGTCGCGATCGTCGGCGGCGGCGTGCCCGTCCTCGGGGCGTGGATGTTCAACAGCATCTACAAGTTCCCCGCGTACCAGTTCAACTGCCAGACGGTGCTGACCAACAAGACGTGGGTCGACGCCTACCGCGGCGCCGGGCGGCCCGAGGCCACCTACGCCATCGAGCGGATCATGGACGAGCTCGCCGCGGAGGTCGGGGTCGACCCGATCGCCATCCGCGAGAAGAACTGGATCACGCACGACGAGTTCCCGTTCACCACCGTCGCGGGCATGACCTACGACTCGGGCAACTACGAGGCCGCGACGGCCAAGGCGCTCGAGCTCTTCGGGTACGACGAGCTGCGGGCGGAGCAGAAGCGCCGGCGCGAGTCCGGCGACACCGTCCAGCTCGGCCTCGGCGTCTCGACCTTCACCGAGATGTGCGGCCTGGCCCCCTCCCGCGTCCTCGGCTCGCTGAGCTACGGCGCCGGTGGCTGGGAGAGCGCGAGCATCCGGATGCTCGCCACCGGCACCGTCGAGGTCGTCTCGGGCGCCACCCCGCACGGCCAGGGCCACGAGACGGCGTGGAGCCAGATCGTCGCCGACCGCCTCGGCATCCCGTTCGAGAACGTCGAGGTCCTCCACGGCGACACCCAGATCGCACCGAAGGGTCTGGACACCTACGGGTCCCGCTCGCTCGTCGTCGGCGGCGAGGCGCTCGTCCGGGCGGCCGACAAGGTCATCGAGAAGGCCAAGCCCATCGCGGCCCACCTCCTCGAGGCCAGCGTCGACGACCTGGAGTTCGAGGCCGGGCAGTTCACGGTCAAGGGCACCGACAAGGGCATCGGCATCACGGACATCGCGCTCGCGACCTTCGCGGCGCACAACCTGCCCGACGGCGTGGAGCCGAGCATCGACGCCGACGCCACGTTCGACCCGGTCGACTTCTCCTTCCCGCACGGCACCCACCTGTGCGCGATGGAGGTCGACACCGAGACCGGGCAGAGCACGATGCGCAAGTACGTCTGCGTCGACGACATCGGGACGATCATCAACCCGCTCATCGTCGAGGGGCAGATCCACGGTGGCCTCGTCCAGGGCATCGCGCAGGCGCTCTGGGAGGGCGCGGAGTACGACGAGCAGGGCACGCTCGTGTCCGGGTCGTTCGTCGACTACACCCTCCCGACCGCGGCCGACACGATCAACTACGTCAGCGAGCACACGGTCTCGCCGTCGACGACCAACACGCTCGGCACGAAGGGCGTCGGCGAGGCGGGCACCATCGCCTCGACCCCGGCGGTGGTCAACGCCATCGTCGACGCGCTGCGGCCGATGGGCATCGACGACATCCAGATGCCGTGCACGCCCGAGCGGGTGTGGAAGGCCATCCGGACGGCCGGCGCCCAGCAGGACAAGGCCCCGACGGCCGACGCCCAGGCCCACTTCGGTGAGGGCGCACCCAACCAGGACCCGGCAGCCGGCACGACGGACGGAGCAGCGCAGTGATCCCCGCATCCTTCGACTACCTCGCCCCGACGAGCGTCGACGAGGCCCTCGCGGCGCTCGCCGAGCACGGCGACGACGCCAAGGTCCTCGCCGGCGGCCAGTCGCTCCTGCCCATCCTGCGGATGCGGCTCAACGCCCCCGAGACGGTCGTCGACCTCGGCCGGATCGAGGCGCTGCGCGGCATCCGGGACGGCGGCGACCACATCGCCATCGGCTCGATGACGGCGTACAGCGACATCGTGGCGAGCGACCTCGTGCGCGAGCACGCGGCCCTGCTCGTCAAGGCCGTCGAGACCGTCGCCGACCCGCAGATCCGCCACCGCGGCACCGTCGGCGGCGCGATCGTCCACGCCGACCCCGCCGGCGACGTCGGGGCGCCGATCCTCGCGCTCGACGCGACGATGGTCATCGCGGGGTCCGGCGGCGAGCGCACCGTGCCCGCGACGGAGTTCTTCCGCGACCTCTTCGAGACGGCGGTCGAGGACGGCGAGCTGCTCACCGAGATCCGCATTCCGAAGCACACCGGCTGGGGCGCCGCGTACGAGAAGTTCGTGCGCGTCGCCCACCAGTGGTCGATCGTCGCGGTCGCCGCGACGGTGCGCGTGGAGGGCGGCAGCATCGCCGAGGCGAAGGTCGGCCTGACGAACATGGGCAACACGCCGCTGCGCGCCAGTGCGGTCGAGCAGGCGCTCGTCGGCTCGTCCGCCGACGCCCTGGCCGACGCCTGCGGCGCCGCCGCCGAGGGCACCAACCCGCCGAGCGACCTCAACGGCGACGCCGACTACCGGCGCCACCTCGCCACGGTCCTCACCCGACGGGCCGTCCAGAAGGCCATGGAGGGCTGATCACCACATGGAGCTGACGCACGACTTCACCGTCCCCGCCGACGTCGACACGACGTGGGCCACGTTCATGGACCTCGAGCGGGTCGGCAGCTGCTTCCCGGGTGCCACCGTCACCGAGGTCTCGGAGGAGGGGTTCGCGGGGACGGTGAAGGTCAAGCTGGGCCCGATCGCCCTCCAGTACGCGGGCACCGGCCACTTCGTCGAGAAGGACGACGCGGCCAAGCACGCGGTCATCGAGGCCAAGGGCAAGGACAAGCGCGGCAACGGCACGGCCGGCGCCACGGTCCGCATCCAGCTGGCCCCGGACGGCACCGGCACCCGGGTCGAGGTCGTCACCGACCTCGCCGTCACGGGCAAGCCGGCACAGTTCGGGCGCGGCGTCATGCAGGACGTCTCGGACAAGCTGCTCGGCCAGTTCGTCGGCTGCATCGAGGGCGTGCTCGGCGAGGCGTCCGCCGCCGACGACGCACCGGACGCGCCGGCCGAGGCCGCCGACGCGTCGACCGCCGGCGCGGCGGCCTCGGCCGAGGCGCCGCCAACGACGGACGAGCCGGTCGCGGTGCCGACCGCGGGGGTCCCCGCGGCCGCGAGCCCCGCGCCCACGCCCGCTCCGCGCCCGGCGCCCCGGCCGGCGGCGAACGACGACGACGCGATCGACCTGGGGGCCACCGTGCTGCCGGTCCTCGTCAAGTCCTACGCGCCCTACGTCGTCGTCGGGGTCATCGGTCTCGTCATCGGGTGGCTCATCGGCAACCGCTGAGGCCCCGGCCGGCGGGCGTCGCGGTCAGCGCGCCGGCCTGACGCACGCCGGCTGCGGGCCGACGCGGCGCGCGCGGCTCGGGCTCGTCCGCCGGGCCGGGGTGTCGACGGTCGGGTGCGCGGCGCGCAGGTCGGCCGCGAGGCGACGGGCGTCCGCGTCGTCGACGTCGTGCGCCCGCAGCCACCGGTCGGCGCGGCCGCCCGCGTCGAGCGACGCGCGGCGGTGGGTCCGCTCGAGGAGGTAGACGACCGGGGCGACGAGCGCGCCGGTGACGGCGAGGGTGGTGGCGGTGTCGAGGATCTCCGTGATGGTCATGGCACGATCTTGTGCCTGATGCAGATCACGCCACCAGTGGCAGACCTGTCGCTGCTCGTCAACTTCCTGCCATACTCGGGGGGTGCCCCTCCGCTCCGTCGCCGTGATCCTCCAGGAGCCCGTGCAGCTCTTCGAGTACGCCGTGCTCGCCGAGGTCTTCGGCATCGACCGCACCGACGACGGGTGCCCGCCCGTCGACTACCGGGTGTGCGCCGAGCGGCCCGGGGCCCTCGACGCGGGCAACGGCACGAGCGTCACCGCGGCCCACGGCCTCGAGGCGGCGCTCGACGCCGACCTCGTCGCGGTCCCCGCCTCCTCGAGCGCCGACCAGCCCTCGCCCGAGGTGGTCCGTGTCGTGCGCGCGGCGGCCGAGCGGGGGGCGTGGGTGCTGTCCGTGTGCTCCGGGGCCTTCACGCTCGGGGCCGCGGGGCTCCTCGACGGCCGCCGCTGCGCCACCCACTGGCGCCACGCCGCCGACCTCGCCGCCCGCTTCCCCCGGGCGAGCGTCGACCCCGACGTCCTCTACGTGCACGACGGCACCGTCGTGACGAGCGCCGGGACGGCGGCGGGCATCGACGCCGCGCTCTACCTGGTGCGGCTCGAGCTCGGGGCCGCCGTCGCGGGCCGGATCGCCCGGCGGATGGTCGTCCCGCCGCACCGGGACGGTGGCCAGCGCCAGTTCGTCGAGCGACCCGTGCCGACGACCGAGGCCGAGTCGCTCGGGCCGGTGCTCACGCACGTCCTGGACCGGCTCGACGAGCAGCACGCCGTCGCCGACCTCGCGCGCCTCGCGGCGATGTCGGAGCGGACCTTCGCCCGTCGGTTCGTCGCCGAGACGGGCACGACGCCGCACCAGTGGATCACCGAGCAGCGCGTGCTCCGGGCGCGCGAGCTGCTCGAGGAGACCGACCTGTCGGTCGAGGACGTCGCCCGGGACGCCGGCTTCGGCACCGCCGCGCTCCTGCGGCACCACTTCACGAAGTGCACCGGTCTCTCGCCCACCGCCTTCCGCAGCCAGTACCGCTGCCCCGAGGGTGCCTGAGGGTCGGAATGGGCCCGCGCCCGCCGTCGTTCTCCTCGCCATGAGCACCATCGGACTCGTCGGAGCAGGACACATCGGGAGCACCCTGGCCCGGCTGGCGGTCGCCGCCGGCCACGACGTCGTGCTCAGCAACTCGCGCGGCCCCGAGACGCTGCGCGACCTCGTCGAGGAGCTCGGCCCGCTGGCCTGCGCCGCGACCCCGCAGGAGGCCGCGAAGGCCGCCGACCTCGCCGTCGTCACCGTGCCCCTGGTCGCCCTGCGCGACCTCCCGGCCGCGGAGCTCGCCGGCAAGGTCGTCATGGACACGATCAACTACTACCCGGAGCGCGACGGGCACGTCGCCGCGCTCGACGACGAGAGCACGACGACGAGCGAGCTCGTCCAGGAGCACCTCGCGGACAGCCGGGTCGTCAAGGTCTTCAACAACATCACCTCCGGCGCCCTCGGCACGCTCGCCCGCCCGGCAGGAGCGCCCGACCGCTCGGCGCTCGCCGTCGCGGGCGACGACGCGGACGCCAAGGCCGCCGTCACCGCCTTCCTCGACTCCATCGGCTACGACGCGCTCGACCTCGGGCCGCTCGCCGAGGGCTGGCGCACCCAGCGCGACACCGCCGCCTACGGGCTGCCGTACGCCGACGGCGACGACTGGTCCCACCCCGTGCCCGCCGACGCCGCGCGCCTGCGCGAGCGGGTCGCCGCCGCCCGCCGCTACCGCGACATGTGAGGCGAGCGGCCCGCCCCGGGCCGCTCCTTCACACGATCTCCACACGTCACGCGGGCGCCCCCCACGCCGGTGTCCCTAGTCTCGTCGGCATGAGCGAGGGGAGCAGCGGGGCGCAGGTCGTCCTCGTCGTCGAGGACGAGCCGACCATCCGGCAGGCGGTGGCCGACCGGCTGCGCGCCGAGGGGTTCGGCGTCGTCACGGCCGGCGACGGCCCGGCGGCCGTCGTCGCGTTCGAGGAGCACGACCCGGACGCGGTGCTCCTCGACGTGATGCTCCCCGGCTTCGACGGCCTCGAGGTGTGCCGGCGCATCCAGGCCCTGCGGCCGGTGCCCGTGCTCATGCTCACCGCGCGCGACGACGAGACCGACCTGCTCGTCGGTCTCGGCGTCGGTGCGGACGACTACGTGACCAAGCCGTTCTCGATGCGCGAGGTCGTCGCCCGGCTGCGGGCGCTGCTGCGCCGCGTGGAGCGGGCCGAGCAGCTGGCCCGCTCGACCGGCCGGGTGGACCTCGCGGGCCTCGTCGTCGACCCCGCCACCCGGCGGGTCGCGGTCGACGGAGTCGAGGTCCACCTCACGCCGCTGGAGTTCGACCTCCTCTGCGCCCTCGCGGCCGCCCCGGGTGTCGTGCGCCCGCGGGAGGAGCTGATGCGCGAGGTCTGGGGCTGGGGTGACGCCTCGGGCACCCGCACGCTCGACAGCCACGTCAAGGCGCTGCGCGCGAAGATCGGCGCCGACCGGGTGCGCACCGTGCACGGGGTCGGCTACGCCCTCGAGGTCGTGCGGTGAACGCCGACCGCCCCCTCGACGGGGTCACCTCGATCAAGCTCAAGCTCGGCGTCCTCGTCGGCGCGAGCGTCCTCGCCGGCGTGCTCGTCGCCGCCATCGGCGACGGCGCCGGGGTGCCCTGGTGGACGAGCCTGCCGGTGACCGCCGGCGCGGCCGTCGCGGTGACGCAGTGGCTGGCGCGGGGGATGACCTCGCCGCTGCGCGAGATGACCGGGGCGGCCCGGCGGATGGCGGCGGGCGACTACGGCCAGCGCGTCGCGACGAGCTCGTCCGACGAGGTGGGCGAGCTGGCGCGTGCGTTCAACGCGATGGCCGCGGACCTCGCGGGCGCCGACCTCGAGCGGCGGCGGCTCGTGGCCACCGTCTCCCACGAGCTGCGCACGCCGCTGACCGCCCAGCGGGCCCTGCTGGAGAACCTCGTCGACGGCGTGTCGACCCCGGACCGCGCCACGCTGGAATCCGCTCTCGCGCAGGCCGAACGGCTCTCGGCGCTCGTCGAGGACCTGCTCGACCTCTCTCGTGTCGACGCCGGGGTGGCTCCGCTCGCCCTCGCGCCGGTGCCGGTCGAGTCGCTGCTCACCCGGGCGGTCGACGAGGCGCGGGTCGCCGCCCGGCCGGTCCGGGTGCGCCACCGGGTGTCGCCACCCGACCTCACGGTGACCGGTGACGCCGCACGCCTCGCGCAGCTCGTGGCCAACCTCGTCGACAACGCGGTGCGGCACAGCCCCGCCCACGGCGACGTCCGGCTCGACGCACGCGCGGGCGAGGCCGGCCGCTGGGTGCTCGAGGTCCGCGACGACGGCCCCGGCATCCCCGCGGCGGACGCCGAGCGCGTCTTCGAGCGGTTCGGTACCGGCGCCGACGCCGCCGGCGGGACCGGTCTCGGGCTCGCCATCGTCCGCTGGGTCTGCGAGCTGCACGGCGGCCGCGTCGAGGTCGTCCCGACGCCAGCCGGCGCGACCGGCGCGACCCTGCGGGTCACCCTGCCGACCGCCCCCAGCGACCGGCGCCCCTCGCACGTCCGCGAGGAGCTCGCCGCTTCCACCCCGTCCAGCGACCCCGTCCCACCGACCACACCGGAGCCCGTCATGACCGCGACCCCCTCGGCCCCAGCCGTCCCCTACGGCGGGGGAGCCGGGCCCGTCGACGGCGCCGTCGCGCGCCTGTGGCCCGAGCCCGACGGCCGTCCCCGCGTCGGGGTCGTGGCCGCGGCGCTCGGCATCGGGCTGCTCGGTGCGCTGACGTGGGTCGACCGGAACATCGGGCTGGTGACGAGCCTCGTCATGCTCGCGACGGGGGGGCTCATGTGGGTCGTCGCGCGGCACCGGCGCGACCCGTGGACGGTCGCCGGCGGGGTCGCCGCCGCCCTGCTCGCGCTCGTCCCCACGCTGCGCGACGCCGGGGGCGTGGTCGTCCTCTCGGTGCTCGCCGGGGTCGCCGTCACGGCCGCCGCCCTGACCCGGGCGCACGGGTTCCTGGCCATCGTCGCGAGCTGGGCGGCGTGGCCGCTCTCGGCGCTGCGCGGCCTGCCCCTGCTCGGGCGGACCCTGACGGCGACGAGCCGGGTCGGGATGCTCTGGCCGGTGGTGCGGACCGTCGCGGTCTCCGCGCTCGTCCTCGTGGTCTTCGGCGGCCTGTTCGCCACCGGTGACGCCGTGTTCGGCTCGTGGGCGGCGGCCCTCGTGCCCGACCTCGGGTGGGACTCGATCGTCGTCCGCGGGTTCACCTTCGTCCTCCTGTCCGGGGTGGCCCTGACCGGTGCCTACCTCGCGCTCAACCCGCCACAGGTCGACGCGGTCGTGCTGCCCGAGCGGCGGCGCGGGCGCCCCGTGTGGGAGTGGGCGGTCCCGGTCGGCCTCGTGCTCGCGCTCTTCGTCGGCTTCCTCGTCGCCCAGGCCGCGGCGCTCTTCGGCGGGGACGCCTACCTGCGTCGCACGACCGGCCTCACGCACGCCGAGTACGTCCACCAGGGGTTCGGCCAGCTCACCGTCGCGACGGCGCTGACCGTCCTCGTCATCACGACGACCCTGCGGGTCGCCGCGCGGGAGTCGGCGCGCGACCGGCTCGTCCTGCGGGCGCTGCTCGGCGGGCTCGGGCTCGCGACGCTGGCGGTCGTCGCCTCGGCGCTCTCGCGGATGTCGCTGTACCAGGACGCGTTCGGCTACACGGTGCTGCGCGTCTTCGTCGACGGGTTCGAGCTGTGGCTCGGCACGGTCGTCGTGCTGCTCCTCGTCGGCGTGCTGCGGCTGTCGTGGCGCTGGGTGCCCCGGGCGGTCCTCGTGGCGGGGGCGGTCTTCACCCTCGGCTTCGCCGCGATGAACCCCGACGCGTGGGTGGCGGACCGCAACATCGACCGCTACGAGGCCGGCCGCACCCTCGACCTGCTCTACCTGTCGAGCCTCTCCGCCGACGCGGCACCGGCCATCGCCGACCGCCTGCCCCGCGACGTGGTCGAGTGCATCGCCGCCTACGCCCCGGTGTCGAGCCTCTGGGGGGATTCCGGCCCGGGTCCGGACGACTGGCTGTCGTGGAACCTGGGCCGATCCCGCGCGGTCACGGCCTTCGACGGGGTCCGGCCGCAGCCCGGATCCGCGCCGGCCTCGTGCGACGCGGTGATGACCGACACGCTCCGACGCTGAGCCCCCACCCGTCGAGTGAACAGGACGCGCCGTCCGCAGCAGGGTGCCGGCGGCGTGTTCTGTTCACTCGACGGGTGAGCCGTCGTGGATGGCATGCTGCGGCGCATGGACGCCCGCACCGTGCTCGTGCTCAACGGACCGAACCTCAACCTGCTCGGCGAGCGGGAGCCGGCGGTCTACGGCCACGAGACCCTCGCCGACGTCGAGCGCCTCTGCCGCGAGGCGGCCGCACGGCACGGCCTGACCGTCGACTTCCGGCAGTCCAACCACGAGGGCACGCTCGTCGACTGGGTGCAGGAGGGGCGCTCCGGCATCGCCGGGATGGTCGTCAACGCGGCCGGGTACACGCACACGTCGGTGGCCCTGCGCGACGCGCTCGCGGCCTGCCGGGTGCCGCGCGTCGAGGTGCACATCAGCGACATCCACGCGCGCGAGGAGTTCCGCCACTTCTCCTACCTCGCCGACGTCTGCGACCACCACGTCGTCGGGCACGGGGTCGCCGGCTACGCCGAGGCCGTCGACTGGTTGGCGTCCCGTCCCGCGGGGTCGTGACCCGCGGCCGATCGGTCCGACCCGGTGGTCCCTACGGCCGATGTCGGTCGAAGCCGGCCACGGGGCCGGGGGGCTCTCCCTAGCCTTGCCGCATGCGACCGCCGTCCCTCCCGAGGCCCCGGGACCGCGAGACGGCCGCCCGCTTCGGCGCGGTGCTCTGTCTCGTCGCCGGAGGGCTCAGCGTGATGATGACGAGCCTCGTCCCCCAGGGCATGTCCACCGGGATGAAGGCCGCCGTCATCGGCGCGTCGCTCGCGATGATGGTCGTCGGGGCCCTCCTCGTCGTCGCCGGCGAGAGGCTGCAGTCCTGGCTCTGGCTCCCCGTCCCGCTCCTGGGGATCCTCACCATCGTGCTCTCCGGCCTCGCGTCGCGCGACGCGTCGGCGTCGGGGCAGGTCTTCCTCTGCGCGCCGGTCCTGTTCGCCGCCTCGCAGCTGCCGGGGGCGTCGGCCTGGCTCGTGACCACCTGTGCCGTGGTCGCCGACGGGGTCCTCGTGGTGTCGGTCACGCCGTCCGGTGACGCCGCCGTCGACCTCCTATACGTCAGCGTGGCGCTCGTGCTGAGCACGTGGCTCCTGGTCCGGGCCGGTGAGCGCAACGCCCGGCTCACGGACCGGTTGCGGGAGCTGGCGGCCGTCGACCCGCTCACGGGACTGGTCACGCGTCGGGTGCTCGACGACGCCGCCCGGTCCGCCCTCTCCGTCGCCGACGGTGACGGCGGGACGGCGCTCGTCCTGCTCGACGTCGACGAGTTCAAGACCATCAACGACACCTGGGGGCACCCGACGGGGGACGCCGTCCTCGTCCACCTGGCCGACACCGTCCGCCGGCACGGTGGACCGGGGGCCGTCATCAGCCGGCTCGGCGGTGACGAGATCGCCCTCCTCCTCCCCGGGAGCACGCACGAGGCGGCGCGTCGTCGTGCGTCCGAGCTCGTCGAGGCCGTCCGCGCGAGCCCGTTCCAGCGGGCGCACGACGAGGCGATCGCGCTGACGATCAGCGTCGGCGTGGCCCACGCCCCGACGCACGCGGTGGACCTGCGTCACCTCTACGCGGCCGCGGACCGGGCGCTGTACGTCGCGAAGCGGGCCGGGCGCGACCAGGTCGGCACCGTTCCCGCCGAGGTCGTGACTTCCGGGTAGGTAGTTGGACGTCCTACTATCTCGGGAGAACGCCACCCGGCGACCCCGGAAGGACCACCCCATGGCAGCGCAGCCGAGCGACGGACTCCACGTCCCGACCCACCCCGTCCGCATCGTCACCGCCTCGAGCCTGTTCGACGGGCACGACGCGTCGATCAACATCATGCGGCGGATCATGCAGAGCCAGGGCGCCGAGGTCGTCCACCTCGGGCACAACCGCTCGGTCCGCGAGGTCGTCGACGCCGCGCTCGACGAGGACGCGCAGGGCATCGCCGTGAGCTCCTACCAGGGCGGGCACGTCGAGTACTTCGAGTACCTCGTCGAGCTGCTCCGCGAGGCCGGCGCCGGCCACGTGCAGGTCGTCGGCGGTGGGGGCGGCGTCATCGTCCCGCGCGAGATCGAGCGGCTGCGCGCCGCCGGGGTGACGATCTTCAGCCCCGAGGACGGCCAGCGGCTCGGCCTGCCGGGGATGGTCAACCAGGTCGTCGCCGCCTGCGACAACGACCTCTGGGAGCTCGCGCCGACGAGCGTCGAGGCCGTGCTCTCCGGGGAGCGCTCGGCCGTCGCGCGCGCCATCAGCGGCGCCGAGACCGGCCACCTCGACGACGCCTTCCGCGGCGAGCTGCAGCGCGCCGCCGCGGCCCGCACCGTGCCGGTCCTCGGCATCACCGGCACCGGCGGCTCCGGCAAGTCGAGCCTCACCGACGAGCTCGTCCGCCGGCTGCGCACCGACCAGCAGGACAAGCTGCGCATCGCCTGCGTCGCCGTCGACCCGACGCGACGTCGCGGCGGCGGGGCGCTGCTCGGCGACCGCATCCGGATGAACAGCCTCGACGGCGACCGGGTCTACTTCCGCTCCCTCGCGACGCGCGGGAACCGCGAGGTCCCCGAGGCCCTCGAGGACGTCCTCACGGTCCTCAAGGCCGCCGGCTACGACCTCGTCGTCGTCGAGACCCCCGGCATCGGCCAGGGGGACGCCGCCATCACCTCGTACGCCGACGTCAACCTCTACGTGATGACGCCGGAGTTCGGGGCCGCGAGCCAGCTCGAGAAGATCGACATGCTCGACCTCGCCGACGTCGTCGCCGTCAACAAGTTCGAGCGACGCGGCGCCCTCGACGCCCTGCGCGACGTCGGCCGCCAGATGGTCCGCAACCGCGAGGCCTTCGGGAAGAAGCCGGAGGACATGCCCGTCTTCGGCACCAGCGCCGCGACCTTCAACGACGACGGCGTCACCGCGCTCTACCAGGAGCTTCGCGCGCAGCTCGCCGCGAAGGGCCTGCCCGTCGACGACGGCGCCCTCGCCCCGGTCGACGTCCGGCACTCGACGATGCTGCGCCAGGTCGTGCCGCCGCAGCGGGTGCGCTACCTCGCCGAGATCGCCGAGACCGTCCGCGGCTTCCACGCGGAGACCGAGCGCTGGGCCGACGCCGCCCGTCGGGTGCAGCGCCTCGGGGACGCCCGCGAGGCGCTCGCGGCCGCCGGCAAGGAGACCGCCGACCTCGACGCGCTGCTCGCCGACGCGCGCGACGCCCTGCCCGCCGAGGCCCGCAAGGCCCTCGAGCAGTGGCCCTCCGTCGTCGAGGCGTACTCGGGCGACGAGCAGGTCGTCACGGTGCGCGACAAGGAGATCCACACAAAGCTGACGCGGGAGACGTTGTCCGGCAACGTCGTCCGTCGCGTCAGCCTGCCGCGGCACGCCGACGACGGCGACCTGCTCACGTTCCTCCGCCGCGAGAACCTCCCCGGCCGGTTCCCCTTCACCGCAGGCGTGTTCCCGTTCAAGCGCGACAACGAGGACCCGGCCCGGATGTTCGCAGGCGAGGGCGACCCGTTCCGCACCAACCGCCGCTTCAAGCTGCTCTCCGAGGGGCAGCCGGCGACACGCCTGTCGACGGCGTTCGACTCCGTCACCCTCTACGGCCGCGACCCCGACCGCCGCCCCGACATCTACGGCAAGGTCGGCACCTCCGGCGTCTCCGTCGCGACCCTCGACGACATGAAGGCGCTCTACGACGGCTTCGACCTCACCTCGCCGACGACGAGCGTCTCGATGACGATCAACGGGCCCGCGCCGACCATCCTCGCGTTCTTCCTCAACACCGCGATGGACCGTGAGGTCGAGAAGTGGGTGCAGGAGAACGGTCGTCAGCCGAGCGACGACGAGCGGGACGCCGTCCGCGCCCGGGCTCTCGCGACCGTTCGCGGCACGGTGCAGGCCGACATCCTCAAGGAGGACCAGGGCCAGAACACCTGCCTGTTCTCCACCGAGTTCTCGCTGCGGATGATGGCCGACATCCAGGAGTGGTTCATCGAGAACCAGGTCCGCAACTTCTACTCGGTCTCGATCAGCGGCTACCACATCGCCGAGGCCGGGGCGAACCCCATCAGCCAGCTCGCGTTCACCCTCGCCAACGGCTTCACGTACGTCGAGTCCTACCTCGCGCGCGGCATGGCCATCGACGACTTCGCGCCGAACCTCTCGTTCTTCTTCAGCAACGGGATGGACCCGGAGTACACGGTCATCGGCCGTGTCGCCCGACGCATCTGGGCGGTGGCGATGCGCGAGAAGTACGGCGCCAACGAGCGCAGCCAGAAGCTCAAGTACCACGTGCAGACGAGCGGCCGGTCCCTCCACGCGCAGGAGATGGACTTCAACGACATCCGCACGACGCTGCAGGCGCTCACCGCGATCTACGACAACGCGAACAGCCTGCACACCAACGCCTACGACGAGGCCGTCACCACCCCGTCGGAGGAGTCGGTGCGCCGGGCCCTGGCCATCCAGCTCGTCATCAACCGCGAGTGGGGGCTGGCGATGAACGAGAACCCGCTCCAGGGCTCGTTCGTCGTCGACGAGCTGACCGACCTCGTCGAGGCCGCCGTGCTCGCCGAGTTTGACCGCATCTCCGAGCGCGGCGGCGTGCTCGGCGCGATGGAGACCGGCTACCAGCGCGGGCGCATCCAGGACGAGTCGATGCTCTACGAGCACCGCAAGCACGACGGCTCGCTGCCGATCGTCGGCGTCAACACCTTCGTGCGGCCCGAGGCCGACGTCTCGCCCAAGGAGGTCGTGCTCGCGCGCGCCACCGAGGAGGAGAAGGAGGGGCAGCTCGCCCGTGTCGAGTCCTTCCGGGCCGACCACCGCGAGGAGGCCGAGGTCGCCCTCGCGCGGCTCAAGGCCGCCGCGACGAACGGCGAGAACGTGTTCGCCGTGCTCGTCGACGCCGCACGCGTGTGCTCCCTCCAGCAGGTCACCGAGGCGTTCTTCGAGGTGGGCGGGCAGTACCGCCGCAACGTCTGACCCCGCGCCCGGAAACCCGGGTGCCGGGCGTCGGTGGCACGCCGTAGTTTTCTCACGTGGGGACGACGACCGCAGCACCCGTCACGCCGACGCTCGCGCCGGCGGGTGATGCCGTCGTGCCCGCCGAGCGCACCCTGCGGCTCGGGCGGCTGCGCGGCTGGCCGACCGGCCTCGCCCTCGTCGCGTCGGCCACCGGCGCGCTCGGCCGGACGCTCGGCACGGTCGTGGCCGGCCTCCTCGCCGCCGACCCGTCGACCCGCCTCGTCGGGCTGCTCGCCCTGTGCGTCGTCGGCGCCGCGATCCTCGACACCGCGGGCCGCACCGTGTGGGCCGGCGTCGTCGACCACGCCGAGGGCCGGCTGCGCGACGACCTCGTCGCCGCCGCGCTCGCCCAGCCGCTTCCCGCCCTCGGCGAGCAGGCGGTCGGCGAGATCCTCGACCGCGTCGACGCCGACACCCACGACGTCGGCACGATGCTGCGCCGCCAGGTGTGGGACGCGCTGAAGACCGTCTTCGCCGCCGTGCCGATGTGGGTCGTCGCCGGCCTCACGTGGTGGCCCGCGTGGGTCCTGTTCCCCGTCACCGCGACCGCCGCCGTGCTCCTCGTCCGCCGGCTGCTGCCGACGATCGCCGAGCGCAAGGTCGCCGAGGAGGTCGCCTGGACCGACCACGCCGCGGCCCTCGAGGAGGGCGTGACCGCCCGCGACGACCTGCGGACCAGCCTCGGCCAGGCCCACGTCGTCGCCCGTCTCGCCACCCTGTCGTCGGTCGTCCACCAGCGGTTCGCGCAGGTCGTCGACCTCCAGGCGCGGGTCACCCGCCGCACCGGCGTGCTGCTCTACGGCATGCTCGCCGGCACGAGCGTCGCCGGGGTGGCCCTCGTCGCCGGGGGAGGCCTGTCGGTCGCCCGCCTCGTCACGCTCTTCCTCGTCACGAGCACCTTCGTCGGCCAGGTCGACCAGATGGCCCGCCACCTGCCCGAGCTCCAGGCCGGGCTCGGCGCCGTGACGCGCCTGCGGCAGCTCCTCGGCGCCGCGCCCGAGCCCACCGGCGGTCTCCCCGTCCCCGCCGGCCCCCTCGAGCTCGAGTTCCGCGACCTGCACTTCGGGTACGCCCAGGGCGACTTCGCGCTGCGCGACGTCGACCTCACGGTGCCCGGCGGCCGCACCTGCGCCCTCGTCGGGCGCACCGGGTCGGGCAAGTCGACCCTCGCCTCCCTCGTCTCCCGAGCGGTCGAGCCCGAGCCGGGCACGGTTTTCCTCGGCGGTGTCGACGTCCTCGACCTCGACCTGCAGCAGCTGCGCGCCGCGGTCGGCGTCGTCACGCAGCGCACCGAGGTGCTCGCCGGGACCCTCGCCGAGAACATCACCCTCTTCGCCGACCTGCCCCGGTCGCGCATCGAGGGCGCGGTCGCGCAGCTCGGGCTCGAGCGCTGGGTCGCGGGCCTGCCCGACGGCCTCGACACCCTCCTCGGCCCGGGCGGCACCTCGCTGTCGGCCGGCGAGGAGCAGCTCGTCGCCTTCGCCCGCCTGCTCGTGCGCGACGTGTCCGTCGTCGTCCTCGACGAGGCCACGGCCCGGATGGACCCGCTGACCGAGGCCCTCGTCGTGCGCGCGGCCGACCGCCTGCTGACCGGCCGCACCGGCATCCTCGTCGCGCACCGGCTCTCGACGACCCGGCGGGCCGAGCGCGTCGCCGTCCTCGACCACGGTCGCGTCGTCCAGCAGGGGGCGCGTGCCGAGCTCGCGCGCACCGACGGTCCCTTCCGCGCCCTCCTCGCCGCGAGCGGCGACGACCTCGAGCCCGGCCGCCCGGAGCAGCCGGCCCCGGCCGACCCTGCGTCCGAGCCCACCGCCACCGCCGTCGCCGGGGCGCGCCGGGCCGGGCCGCCCCCGGAGCTGCCGGACCCCGGGCACGGGCCCTCGCTGACCCGGGGCATCCTCTCGGCGCTGCTCGTCCGCCCCCGCTGGGGCGTGTGGCCGGCCGTCCTGTTCCTCGTCTCCGCGCTCGGCGGCGCCTTCGGGGCCGGCACCGGGTTCGTCTGGGGCCGCCTCGTCGAGCGCCTGCAGGCCGACGCCGCGTGGGACCCGACGACCGTCGTGCTCACCGGGCTGACCGCGGCGTCGGTGCTCGTCGCGCCGTTCGTCCTCGTCGCGGCCATGCGTCGCTACCCCCGCTGGTGGATCGAGGTCATGCTCCGGGTCCGGATGTCGGTGCTGCTCGGCCAGACCCGCCAGCACCGGCTCGAGCGCACCCCGGCCGGCGAGGTCGTCGCCCGGTCGATGGACGCCGACCGCTACGCCCTGTACGCCGACCGGTGGGTCGACTTCCTCAACGGCCTCGGCATCGTCGTCGTCACCGCGCTGCTCGGCGGCAGCCTGCTCGCCGGCGGGGTGCTGCTCTGCGTCCTCGTCGGGGCGGCGCTCGCCTCGGCGGTCGGCCGGCCGATCGCCGGCCGCTCGGCCACCGAGTCCTCGCGGGCCCGCGCGCGCTTCGGCCGGGCCGTCGTGTCGGTGCTCGAGTCGGCCCGCACGGTCAAGCTCGCCGCGGCCACCCCGTCCGCCCACCGCCACCTGCGGCGGGTCGACGCCGGGCGGGTGCGCGCGGCCGTCTTCGAGCACCGCGTCCAGGCCGTGCTCGACGGCGTGCCGATCGTCATGGTGCAGGCCGGCGTCGTCGCGGCCTGGGGCACCTACGTCCTCGGCGGATGGTCCCTCGCCACCGCGATCCTCGTCGCCGGCGCCGTCAACGGCTTCGACTGGTTCGGCCGGGTCGCCGGCGCCGTCGTCACCGAGGCCCCGGGCACGCGCTCGTGGCAGCAGGCGACGAGCCGGCTCGCCGGCGGCGTCGACCTCGTGCGGCTGCCGGCGGGGGTCGACCTCGTCGCCGGCACCGCGCCCCCTGCCCCGGTCTCCGGCCGGGTGCCGCTGCGCGAGCTGCGCCTGCGCGGCGTCGGGGCCGTCCACGACGACGGGACCCGCGGGGTCGAGGGCGTCGACCTCACCGTGCAGGCCGGCGAGCTCGTCCTGCTCCTCGGGCAGGTCGGCTCCGGCAAGTCGAGCCTGCTGTCCGCGCTCTCGGGCCTGCTCGAGCACACCGGCTCGATCACGTGGAACGGCGTCGAGGTCGACGACGCCCAGGTGTTCCTCCGGCCGGGCCAGGTCGCCCACGTGGCGCAGGTGCCCCGGGTGCTCTCCGGCTCGTTCGCCGACAACGTCGCCCTCGGGCACGGCCGCTCGCTCGAGGGCGCCATCGCCGACGCGCGGCTCGGTGACGACGTCCGCGAGGCCGGCGGGCACGACGCGCTCGTCGGCCACCGCGGGGTGCGGCTCTCGGGAGGGCAGGTGCAGCGGCTGGCCCTCGCCCGGGCCCTTGCCGCCGAGACCGAGCTGCTGCTCGCCGACGACGTCTCGAGCGCGCTCGACGCCACGACGGAGGTCGAGCTGTGGCAGGCCCTGCGCGCCCGCCGCACGACGGTCGTCGGCGCCACCTCGAAGCGCGCCGCGCTGGCCGAGGCCGACCGCGTCGTCGTGCTCGTCGACGGGCGGGTGGCCGCGACCGGGCCGTGGCGCGAGCTGTCCGGCGCCTGGGGGCACCTCGCCGGCTGAGCCGACGCGGGCCGCCCGGGAGCCCCGGGCGGCCCGCGACCTCAGTACAGGAGCGACCAGTCCTTGCGCGACCAGGCGAGGACGGCGAACAGCTGCACGACCGCGGCCTGCTCGATCATCTGCGTCGAGGCGCCGCCGAAGCGGAAGACGCCGGTCTCCCGGTCGCGGCGGGTGCGCCACAGCCGGTCCGCGTAGGCCGCCATGTCGTCGGCGGCCCGCCGGTCGCCGGTCACCGACGCCAGCAGCAGGAGGTTCTTGAAGTAGATCGAGTTGAAGAACACCGGCTGGGTGTCGAGCCGCGTCAGGCCGGGCCGCTCCGGGTCGGGCTGGGCGTAGAAGCGGCGTGCGGCGTCGGCGACGCGGCACGCCTCGCGCAGGTACCGCGGCTCGCCGGTCACCCGGTGCAGCAGCGTGTTGACGCCGACCGGGACGCCCTGGTTGTAGCTCCACACGGTCTTCTCGACGGTCCCCGCGAGGTCGAGGTGGTCGTGGTAGAGCCCGGCCTGCGCCCCCTCGCGGATCTGCAGGTGCTGGTTGGTCCACGCGTACATCCGGCGGGCCCAGTCGAGGAAGCGGCGCTCGCGGGTCAGCTGGAACAGCCGCAGCCCGAGCTGGGCGCCGGGCATGTTCGAGACCGTGTTCCGGTCCTGGCTCCAGTCCGCCTGCGTCCAGAACACACCGCCCGGGGCCGGGTGCGAGGGGTCGTCGTCCCAGCCGGAGACGACGAGCTCGAAGATCATCCGGGCGTCGCGCACGGCCGCGGGGTCACGATGCATGAGGTGGCGCTGGACGTCGATGAGGCCGACCCACTCGTTGTCGTCGTAGAAGAAGTCGCCACCGCTGCCCCACGGCGCGGTCGGGGCGGACGCGTAGCCGGGCAGGCCGGTCGACCCGGCCGCGCTGTAGTAGCGACGCTGCCCGGTCCGGCGCTCGGCGAGGTCGTCGAGGTAGCGCCGCCCGGTGGCGCCGGGCAGGCCGGTGAGGTCGAGGGTCGCCCCGTGGGCCTGCGAGAACGGCCACTCGTACGAGTAGGTCGGGTCCTCCGGCGCCGCAGGCCAGTGCTCGAGGTAGAGGCGGCTGCCGTCGCGCACGGCGAAGTGCCGCTGCAGGGCCGCGTAGGCGTCCTCCGCGCGCTCGGCCCACCGGCCGCGGCCCGTCGCCGGCCCGGGTCGGGAGGAGACCGCGGAGGCGGTGGGGCCCGTCGCGCCGAGGGCGCCGAGGGCGAGGGCCGCTCCGCCGACGGTGCGGCGGGAGAGGCGGGTCGTGGGGCTGGTTGCGCGGTGGGTCGACATCGTCGGGTCTCCTCGGCCGGTGGCGTGGACCCGTCAGGACGCTACGGAGATGGCGGATGGCCGTCGACGCGGGCGGCCGGCCTGTCCGATCGCGTCAGGCCAACCGGTCACGCAGCCACGCGATGTCGGCGCGCTGGCCCTCGACCCCGCCGGGGGTCTCGACGACGACCGGGGCGCCGGCCTCGCGGACGACGTGCGCGATGTCGGCGGCGTCGATGTGCCCCGACCCGAGGTTGGTGTGGCGGTCGGCGCCGGAGTCGAACTCGTCGCGGCTGTCGTTGCAGTGCACCAGGTCGATGCGCCCCGTGATGGCCCGCACCTCGGCGACGACGTCGGCGAGGTCGTTGCCGCCGGCGTGCGCGTGGCAGGTGTCGAGGCAGAAGCCGACGGTGTCGCCGCCCCCGGCCCGGCCGATGGCCTCCCAGAGGCGCTCGACCGCCTCGAGCCGACGGGCCATCGCGTTGTCGCCGCCGGCGGTGTTCTCGATGAGGAGCCGCACGGGCATCTCGAGGCCGTCGACGCACTTGCGCCAGTTGTCGAAGCCCGTCGCGGCGTCCTCGTCCTTGCCGAGGTGCCCGCCGTGCACGACGACGCCCTTCGCCCCGATCTCGGCGGCGGCGTGCAGGTGCTGCTGGAGCAGCTTGCGGCCGGGGATGCGGATGCGGTTGTTCGTCGAGGCGACGTTGATCGGGTAGGGCGCGTGGACGTAGAGGTCGACACCCGCGGCCTCGGCGGCCGCCCGCAGCGCCTCGGCGCCCCCGGCGTACTCGACGACCGGGCCCTTGTAGCTCTGCGGGTCGCCGAGGAAGAGCTGGCTGAGGGTGGCGCCCCGGGCGACGGCCTCCGCCACCGGGTCGGCCTGGTCGACGTGTCCTCCGATGCGCAGCTCCATGCGCCCACCGTACGACCGGCCGCCGACCGTCGGTCGCCCGATCCCGGCCCGGCGCCCGGGGCAGGGCAGGATGGCGCCATGCAGATCGCTGACACCACCGCCCTGGTCACCGGCGGCGCCTCCGGCCTCGGCGCGGCCACCGCCGCCGCCCTCGCCGGCCGCGGCGCCCGCGTGGTCGCCCTCGACCTCCCCGACGCCTGCGAGACCGCAGCCGCCGTCGACGGCGTCGAGTACGTCCCCACCGACGTCACCTCCGAGGCCGACGTCCGCGCCGCCGTCGCGGTCGCGGCCGGTGACGACGCCCGCCCGCTGCGGGTCGTCGTCAACTGCGCCGGCATCGGCCCGTCGGCGCGCATCCTCGGCCGCAAGGGCACGCACTCGATCGAGCTCTACCGCAAGGTCGTCGAGGTCAACCTCCTCGGCACCTTCGTCGTCCTCACCGTCGCCGCCGAGGCGATGGCGGCCACGGAGCCCGACGCCGACGGCCAGCGCGGCGTCGTCGTCAACACGGCGAGCATCGCCGCGTACGACGGCCAGGTCGGCCAGGCCGCGTACAGCTCGAGCAAGGGCGGCATCGTCGGCCTCACGCTGCCGGCGGCCCGTGACCTCGCGCAGCACGGGATCCGGGTCATGACGATCGCCCCGGGCATCGTCGAGACCCCGATGCTCGCGAGCGTCTCGGACGAGTTCCGCGCCGGCCTCGCCGCGGGCGTCCCGTTCCCGCAGCGCCTCGCACGCCCGGAGGAGTACGCGCAGCTCGCGCTGGCGATCGTCGAGCACGACTACCTCAACGGCGAGGTGGTCCGGATGGACGGCGCGCTGCGGATGGCGCCGCGCTGACCGTGGCGGCCACCCGCGCACCCCTGCGCGACGACCTCGGCGCGCCGGTGCCCCTCGCGGGCCCGGCGCGCCGCGTCGTCTCGCTCGTGCCCTCGCTGACCGAGGCGCTGGCGGCGACCTGCCCCGACCGGCTCGTCGGGGCCACCGACTGGTGCACCCACCCGGCCGACCTCGATGTCGCCCGGGTGCGCGGGACGAAGAACCCAGACCTCGCCGCCGTCGCGGCCCTGGAGCCCGACCTCGTCGTCGCGAACAAGGAGGAGAACCGCGAGCTCGACGTGCGCCGGATGCGCGAGCGCGGGCTCGCGGTCTGGGTGACCGACATCGAGACCGTCCCGCAGTCCCTCGCGTCCATGGCGCGGCTGCTCGGTGAGGCGCTGGAGATCCCCGAGCCCGGGTGGCTGGGGGAGGCGCGCGACGCGTGGTCGGGGCCGGTGCCGGCACCGACGGCGCGGGTCGTCGTCCCCGTGTGGCGCGACCCGTGGATGGTCGTCGGCCGGCCGACGTTCACCGCCGACCTGCTCGCGCGCTGCGGGTACGAGGTCGTCGGGGGAGAGGTGGGGACGGGCCGCTACCCGAGCGCCGACGTGGCCTCGTTGGACGACCCGGCGCTGGCCGACCTCGTCCTGCTGCCCGACGAGCCCTACGAGTTCACCGCGGCCGACGGGCCCGAGGCGTTCGCGCGGGTACCCACGCGGCTCGTCTCCGGACGGCTCCTCACCTGGTACGGACCCGCCCTCGTGGAGGCCCGGATTTCGCTCGACCGAGAGTGACCGTGTAGTGTCTCCGTCGCGCTCCAGAGCGGTTTTCCACTGGCGCGCACGCCCCCTTAGCTCAGTCGGCAGAGCGTTTCCATGGTAAGGAAAAGGTCGTCGGTTCGATTCCGACAGGGGGCTCTGGTCCGACCGCAGTCCGACTCCCCGAGAAGGGCTCCCGGTCGTTCCCCAAGGCGGGGTAGCTCAGCTGGTTAGAGCGCACGACTCATAATCGTGAGGTCGCGGGATCGAGCCCCGCTCCCGCTACCGAGGTCGCGATTTCCGTGTCACCGCACGGAGCGCGTACCCTGTTGTGCTTGGTGCCGCGCGCAGTCCAGGACCGCGCCGACGCGCCACCCGAGATCCACACTTCGTTTCCCGAGAGCAGGTTGCTTCCATGGCCAAGGCCACCGACGTCCGCCCCAAGATCACGCTGGCGTGCACGGAGTGCAAGGAGCGCAACTACATCACCAAGAAGAACCGGCGCAACGACCCCGACCGGCTCGAGCTGGCGAAGTTCTGCCCGCGCTGCAAGAAGCACACCGCGCACCGCGAGACCCGCTGACGCCGGCGCGTCACCGACGCGCCCGCAGCCGACGAGGCCGCCCGCACCCCCGGGGTGCGGGCGGCCTCGCGTCGTGCCCGGGTCCTCCCGCCGGTCGGTCGGCCCCGGCCCCTAGAGTGGGCGGCATGGCCGTGAACCCCGACTTCGTCGGACGCACCTACCCGCCGAGCGGGCCCTACCCCGTCGACGCCGCGCTCATCGCCGCGTTCGCCGCGGCCGTGGGCTCGAGCGACCCGGTCCACACCGACCCCGAGGCCGCCCGCGCCGCCGGCTACGCCGACGTGGTGGCGCCGCCGACGATGGCCGTGCGCTTCGCCCAGGCCTCGGACCGGGCGTACGTCGCCGACCCGGAGGCGGGCATCGACTACAGCCGCGTCGTCCACGGCGAGCAGCGGTTCGTCCACCACCGCCCGATCACCGCCGGCGACGAGGTCGTCGGCACGCTGACCGTCGACGCCGTCCGGCAGGCCGGTGGCCACTCGATGGTCACGACCCGCACCGAGCTCGCGACGACCGGCGGCGAGGCGCTCGCGACGTGCACCTCGACCATCGTCGTCCGGGGAGGGGAGGACTGATGGCCGTCCGCACGCTCGAGTCCGTCGCCGTGGGCGACACCGTCGGGCCGGTCACCGTGCCCGTCACCCGCGACACGCTCGTCGCCTACGCCAACGCCTCGGGCGACCAGAACCCGATCCACCAGGACGAGGACTTCGCCCGCTCGGTCGGCCTGCCCGACGTCATCGCCCACGGGATGTGGACGATGGGCGCCGCCGGCACGGTCGTGTCCGAGTGGGTCGGTGACGCCGGCCGGGTCCTGGAGTACGGCACGCGCTTCACCAAGCCGGTCGTCGTCCCGGCCGCCGGCGCCGAGCTCGTCGTCGAGGGCACCGTCAAGGCTCTCGACCCGGAGACGCGTCGGGCGACGGTCGAGCTGACCGCCACGAGCGAGGGCCAGAAGGTCCTCGGCCGGTGCGTCGCCGTGGTCCGCCTCGACTGATGCGCGAGCTGCACGACGAGCCCCTCGCGGGGTACACGACGATGCGCGTCGGCGGCCCGGCGGCGCGGATGGTCGTCGCGGAGACCACCGACGAGCTCGTCGACGCCGTGCGCGAGGTCGACGACGCCGACGAGCCGCTGCTCGTCCTCGGGGGTGGCTCGAACCTCGTGCTCCCCGACGAGGGGTTCGCGGGCACGGTCGTGCTCGTCGCCACGCAGGGGGTCGAGGTCGACTCGGCCGACTCGTGCGGGGGCGCGAACGTCGTCGTCGCGGCCGGTGAGCCGTGGGACCCGTTCGTCGAGCGCGCGGTCGCCGAGGGCTGGTCGGGCATCGAGGCGCTGTCGGGCATCCCGGGGTCGACCGGGGCCACGCCGGTCCAGAACGTCGGTGCGTACGGGCAGGAGGTCGCCCAGACCATCGCCCGGGTACGGGTGTGGGACCGGCTCGAGGAGCGCGTCCGCACGATGATGTCGCTGGACTGCCGGTTCACCTACCGGCACTCCCTCTTCAAGGGCACCGACCGCTACGTCGTGCTCGACGTGATGTTCCAGCTCGTCCTCGCCGACCTCTCGGGGCCGGTGCGCTACGCAGACCTCGCGACGCAGCTGGGGGTCGACGTCGGCGCCCGGGTGCCCCTCGCCGACGCGCGTGAGGCGGTGCTCGCGCAGCGGCGGCGCCGCGGGATGGTGCTCGACGCCGAGGACCACGACACCTGGTCGTGCGGCTCGTTCTTCACCAACCCGGTGCTGACCGCCGAGGAGTTCCAGTCCCTCGAGGCGCGCGTCGCCGAGCGGCTCGGCGCCGACGTCACGCCGCCGCGCTTCCCGGAGGCGGGCGGTCGGGTCAAGACGTCGGCCGCGTGGCTCATCGAGCGCGCCGGGTTCGGCAAGGGCCACGCGCTGCCCGGGCCGGCGGCGCTGTCGACCAAGCACACGCTCGCGGTGACCAACCGCGGGCAGGCGCGTGCGGCCGACGTCGTCGCCCTCGCCCGCGAGGTGCGCGACGGCGTGCAGGACGTCTTCGGGGTGACCCTCGTCAACGAGCCGGTCATCCTCGGTCAGACCCTCTGACGCCCGGCCGGGTCACACCCGCTGCCTCCCCACGGGCGTGCGGTGGTGCGAGGGACGGGTCGTCGTGCTCGTTCGGGGTGCTCGTTCGGGCTCATGCGCTGAGCGGGTGCTGGTCGTCGTCACGCGTCGCGGGTGTCGCCACCCCGGAGGACGGCTCTGCGCTCGCGGTCCTGCGACGCGCCGCGAGTCCCGACGGGTCGGCGTACCAGGTCGGGCGCTGGGTCCCGATGCGGGTGGCCTCCGTCTGCCACCACCAGTTCGGCGGGTAGGTGACCTGCGTGGTGTCGTGGTGGGCGGGGAAGCGCCGGCTGCCGTCACGCACGAGGGCGAGGAGCTCCGTACGCGGCCAGTGGGTGGGCGACACCGGCACCGGGAGGGCGGCCGGCGGCGCCGGGGTGTCGGGGTCTGGCTCCGGGTCGGGGGCGGCGCCCCGGTGGCACAGCGCCAGGCAGTACCCGGTCGGTCCGAGGGCGGCGACCACGTCGGTGAGCCGCAGGTCGCCGGCGCGGGTCTCGAGCCGTGCGACGTGGCTCGCCGACCAGCCTCGGCGCCGGGCGTAGGCGCGCTGCCCGAGGCCGAGCGTCCGTCGGTGCGCCCGCAGGGCCAGGCCGACCTCGTGCGGCACCGTCAGCGCCGCCCGGGCCGCGAGCAGCTCGCGGGCGAACGTGGGGTAAGTGAGGGGGAGGAGTCTCATGCCGGGAGCGTCGACCCCGCTCGGCGACCGGCGCCAGACCCCTCGAGCGGACTGTGGACGACGACGCCCGCGCGGTCCGCCTGTGGACGAGTCACGATCCCGTCGCGCCCCGCCCGGAGACGAGGGGCGCCGCCCGCGCTGTCGTTCGCCCCGAGATGAGAGGCAACCATGACGAGCGGTCGGTTGCGTGCGGTGATGGAGCAATCGGGACGAGCGGTCGGTTGCGTCCGTGGGTGGAGCAATCGGGACGAGCGGTCGGCTGCGTCCGTGGGTGGAGCCAATCGGGACGAGCGGTCGGGTGCTGCCGCTTGCGACGCAACCGAGACCGCTCATCCCAGTTGCTGCGAGATGTGACGCAGGTGACCGCTCATCCCGGTTGCTTCGGTGGGTGAAGCGAACAACAGCGGCCGGTGCACCTCTCACGGGCCCGCGAGCCCGGAGCCGGCGCGGCGTGGGTGGGACGCTCAGCCCGCCAGCCAGGCGTCGACGTCGGCCTCGGCCGCGGCCCGCACGTCGTCGGGCGCCCTGCTCGCCGCGAGCGAGGAGCGCGCCAGCCCGGCCAGCTCCTCGTCCGACAGGCCGTGCACCGCCCGTGCCGTCTCGTACTGCTCCACGAGCCGGCTCCCGAAGATCAGCGGGTCGTCCGCCCCGAGGGCCACGACCGCCCCCGCCGACAGCAGCTGCCGCAGCGGCACCTCCGGCGCCTCGTCGTACACGCCGAGCGCCACGTTCGAGCCCGGGCACACCTCCAGCGCCACGCCCGCCGCGACCACCCGCTCCAGCACCCGCGGGTCCTCGACGGACCGCACGCCGTGCCCGATCCGGTCCGGCGCCGCCGCGTCCAGCGTCGCCGCCACCGCGTCGGCGCCCAGCAGCTCACCGGCGTGCGGCACCGACGCCAGCCCCGCCGACCGCGCGATGCGGAAGGCGGCCGCGAACTCCGCCGTGTCGCCGCGCCGCTCGTCGTTCGACAGGCCGAACCCGACGACCGCCCCCGGGCCGCTCCCCGCGTACCGCGCCGCGAGCCGGGCCAGCGTCCGGGCCTCCAGCGGGTGGCGCATCCGCGAGGCCGCCACGACGACGCCGACCTGCGCCGCCCCGGGCTCGCGCGACACCGCCGCCGCCTCGTCGAGGACGATCTCGAGCGCCGGCGTGATGCCCCCGACGAAGGGCGCGTACGACGTCGGGTCGACCTGGATCTCCAGCCACCGCGAGCCCTCCGCGCCGTCGTCGAGCGCGGCCTCGCGGACGATCCGTCGCATGTCGGCCTCGCCGCGGACGCACGCCCGCGCGACGTCGTAGAGGCGCTGGAACCGGAACCAGCCACGCTCGTCGGCCGCGTCGAAGCGCGGCGGGTACTCGCGCGTGAGCGTCGCGGGCAGGCGCATCCCGTGGGCGGCCGCCATCTCGCGCACGGTCGCCACCCGCATCGAGCCGGTGAAGTGCAGGTGCAGGTGCGCCTTCGGCAGGGTCGCGAGAGGCCGCGCCCCCGAGGGGACGCGGCCGTCGTCACGACGCACCGCCGGGGTGCTCCCGGTCGGTGCCTCGCTCACTCCTCCGAGGTCTCCTCGTCGACGACGTGCATCGCCGACTCCTCCGCGGAGGCCGCCGCGCCGTCGACACCCACGTCGTCGCCGACGAGGTCCTTCTCGTCGTCCTCGCCGAGGCCCTCGTCCGGGGCGACGAGGCGCCCGGCACGCTCGTCGCCGACCTCGCCGTCGCCGAGCCAGTCGTCCTCGGCGTCGATGGCGTCGGGGTCGTCGCCGCCGACGCGGTCGACGTCCAGGCCGGACTCGTTGTCGGGCGCGCCGTATGCGGTCGAGGGGTCCGGCACCTCCTGGTGGATGCGCTCCTCGATCGTCTCGTCGCGGCTCTGCTCCTCGGCGGTCACGCCGTGCGCGAGGGAGCCGTGCAGCTTCTCGGGCGGGGAGTAGCCGCGGTCCAGCGGGTCGTCCACCCCGTCCTCCAGGGTGTCCTCGGGCTGGAGCTGGTCCTCGTCGTCGAGGGAGTAGCTCCCGAGGTCGTCGGTCACGTTCTCCGGCTGGTCGCTCATCGCCTCACCCTACGTCTGCGAGCAGCTGCTCGGAGGCCGCGAGCGCGACGCACGTCGCCACGCCGGCCATCGCCGTCCGGACCTCGTCGAGCGACGGGAACGACGGTGCGAGACGGATGTTCCGGTCGCGCGGGTCCTTGCCGTACGGGAAGGACGCCCCCGCCGGTGTCAGTGCGATGCCGGCCTCCTTGGCCAGCTGCACGACGCGCGACGCGCAGCCGTCCGGGACGTCGAGGTTGACGAAGTACCCGCCGCGCGGGGTGCTCCACTCGGCGACGCCGAGACCCTCGAGCTCCGCGGCGAGCGCCTCGCCGACCGCCGTGAACTTGGGGGCGAGGATCTCGCGGTGACGGCCCATGTGCTCCCGCACGCCGTCGGCCGACCCGAAGAACTGGACGTGGCGCAGGTGGTTGACCTTGTCCGGGCCGATGGACGCGAACTTCAGGTGCGACAGGTACCAGGCCACCGTCTCGCGCGACCCGGCGAGGAAGGCGACGCCGGCGCCGGCGAAGGTGATCTTGCTCGTCGACGCGAAGACGATCGGCCGGTGTGGGTTCCCCGCCGCCGAGGCGAGCGAGAGGATGTCGGCCGACTTCGCCTCGTCGCTCGTGAGGTGGTGCAGCGCGTAGGCGTTGTCCCAGAAGAGCCGGAAGTCCGGGGCGGCGGTGGGCATCGACGCGAGCCGGGCCGCGACCTCCTGCGTGACGACCGAGCCGGCCGGGTTCGCGTACGTCGGGACGATCCACATGCCCTTGATGCTCGGGTCGTCCTTGACGAGGGCCTCGACCGCGGCGACGTCCGGGCCGTCGTCGAGCATCGGGACGGTGACCATCTCGATGCCGTAGTGCTCGAGCATCGTGTAGTGCCGGTCGTAGCCGGGCACCGGGCAGACGAAGGTGACCTTCTCCTCGTCCTTCCACGGCCGCGGCGAGCCGACGCCGCCGTGCAGCAGGTGGTCGACGAGCACCTCGTGCATCATCGTCAGGCTCGCGTTGCCGCCGGCGACGACCTGGTCGGCGTCGACACCGAGCAGCTCGGCGAACATCGCGCGCAGCTCGGGCAGCCCCTCGAGGCCGCCGTAGTTGCGCACGTCGGTGCCCTGGCCGTCGCGGTGGCCCTCGGGGAGGGTGAGCATCCGCTCGGCGAGGTCGAGCTGCTCGGGGCTGGGCTTGCCCCGCGTGAGGTCGAGGGAGAGCCCGCGCCCGCGCAGGGTGGCGTAGGCGGCGCGCTGCTCGTCGGCGAACGCCCGCAGCTCCTCGGGGGAGCGCTCGGCGAGGGGGGTGCGGGAGGAGGCTGAGGTGCTCACCGCTCCATCGTGGCAGAGCACGACGGCGTGACGTCGGGGCGGACCGCGCTGCGAACGGGCCCGTCGGGGGAGTGCTCCCCATCGCGAGCGGACGAGCGAGATGGCAGGTTGAGGACCGCCGGGGGGCGATCGGCGTCCCCCACGAACCTCTGGGGGAAGCCCATGCAGCTCCGCACCCGTCCGATCCTCGCCGCGCTCGCCACGGTGGGGGTCGCTGCCGCCGGCCTGGTCGGCACGACCGCGACCGCACCGTCCGCCGAGGCCGCGTCGTCGTCCGTCCGTGTCTTCTCGCACAACCTCGAGAAGAAGGGCACCGCGATCAACCGGGTGCGCGAGCTCTCGGACGGAGGCGGCCCAGAGGTCCTGCTGCTGCAGGAGGTGTGCTCCAGCCTGATCCCGAAGCTGCAGGACATCGGGTACACCCACTACCGGCAGCGTCGGACCTCGACCAAGTGCTCCGGCGACCAGGGCATCGGCGAGGCGGTGGTCTGGACCGGCAAGAGCGCGGAGGTCTCGGGCACGGTCTCGGTCCCGCTCAACGCGACCCCCGTGGACAACCACACCTACGGCCTCGCGTGCCTCGACATCAACCACGGGGGTCACGCCTTCCGCGCCTGCTCGACCCACCTGGTCGCCGGTGGCGCGGCGAACGACGCGTTCCGGCACGACCTCACCAAGGCGATCAAGGCCACGACGGGGTCCTGGATGTCGACCAAGGTCGTCCTCGTCGGCGGGGACTTCAACACCACGCCGGGGTCGGCCACGATGAACGCCATGTACGGGGTCGGCAGCGCCTCCGGCGGCGAGTTCCGCGAGCTGGCCCAGTCCGCGGGAACCGGCTCGACCGCGCGGTCCGGCAAGAACACGTTCTACTCCAAGAAGATCGACTACATCTTCGCGTCCAAGGCGGCCACGCGGACCGGCGGTGGCACCGAGCAGGTGAAGGACTCGCCGTCCGACCACCGCGTGCTCTTCGGCGCCGTGCCGCTGCGCTGACGTCTGCTCCGGACGGTGACGGGGGCCCTCGGCCCCGGGGCGGGTTCGCGCCGGGGCCGGGGCTCACGTATGCTGTCCGTTCGGTGTGACCACCATGTCAGCGTGCCCGGCAGAAGGTCGCACCACCCAGGGTCCACCACCCACCGGTGGTCCCACAGGGCAGTGGCTCAATTGGTAGAGCACCGGTCTCCAAAACCGGCGGTTGGGGGTTCGAGTCCCTCCTGCCCTGCGTCGCACGTGTGGTACGTCCACGATCTGCGGCCCGGTCTCGTCCGGGCCCCCTTTCACGGTCGTGCCGCGCCGTAGGCATCCGAACCCGACCAGCTCGACGTGAAGAGGCAAGTCGTGACCGACCTGGGCCAGACCGAGGCCGGCTCCCGCCCCGCCAAGGGCCGTGAGCGCGGCGGCAACCCCGTCTCGCGACTCTTCCGCGCCATCGGGCTGTTCGTCGGCCAGATCCTCGACGAGCTCCGCAAGGTCGTCCGGCCCACCCGGAACGAGCTCTGGAACTACACGCTCGTCGTCATCGTGTTCGTCACGGTGATGATGGCGATCGTGTCCGGTCTCGACCTCGGCTTCAGCAAGCTCGTCGGCCTGGTCCTCGGCTCCTGACGCGCGCCCACCCGCGCCACCCGCCCCCGGCACCCGCCAGACGAAGGAAGAGGTCACCCGTGTCCGACCAGTGGACCGACACCCCCGAGCAGGGGTCCGACGACACCGCCCAGGTTCCCGTCGACGACACCCCCGTGCAGGAGGTCGACGCCGCCGCGGCCGAGTCCTTCGACGCCGCCCACGAGGCCGACGCCGACGGTGACGCCGCGACCGACGAGGTCGCGGACGACGCCACGGTCGCGGACGACTCCGCGGACGAGGCGTCCGACGACGACGCGGTCGACGAGCCGGCCCTCCCGGTCGACGAGGACGGCGACGTCCTCGACGCGGTCGACCCGGTCAAGGCGTTCAAGGACGACCTCGCCTCGAAGTTCGGCGACTGGTACGTCGTGCACTCCTACGCGGGCTACGAGAACCGGGTCAAGGCCAACCTCGAGAACCGCACCCAGTCCCTCAACATGGAGGACTACATCTTCGAGGTGCAGGTCCCCATGGAGGAGGTCACCGAGATCAAGAGCGGCCAGCGCAAGCTGGTCCGCCGCGTCCGGATGCCCGGGTACGTCCTCGTCCGGATGGACCTCACCGACGAGTCGTGGGGCGCCGTCCGGCACACCCCGGGCGTCACCGGCTTCGTCGGCAACGCGCACCAGCCGGTGCCGCTGACCCTCGACGAGGTCTTCACGATGCTCAAGCCGGCCGACCTCGAGACGCCCGTCGCCGCGGCCGCCTCCGGTGGCGCCGCGTCCTCCTCCGGCTCCTCCTCGGGCGACGCCGCCGTCGTCGACTTCGAGGTCGGCGAGTCGGTCACCGTCATGGACGGCCCCTTCGAGACGCTGCCGGCGACGATCTCCGAGATCAACGCCGACACCCAGAAGCTCAAGGTGCTCGTCTCGATCTTCGGCCGGGAGACCCCGGTCGAGCTCTCCTTCGGCCAGGTCGCCAAGATCTGACCGGAGGCCCCTTTCGCGGGGGACCCGCGGACACTGCAAAGGGGTCATCGCCCACGGCGTCGGCCCACACCACCGAAGAAGGACAGACATGCCCCCCAAGAAGAAGGTCTCCGGGTACATCAACCTGCAGATCCAGGCCGGTGCCGCGACCCCGGCCCCGCCCGTCGGCCCGGCCCTGGGTCAGCACGGCGTCAACATCATGGAGTTCGTCAAGGCGTACAACGCGGCGACCGAGCACCAGCGCGGCAGCATCATCCCCGTCGTCATCACGGTCTACGAAGACCGCTCCTTCACCTTCATCACGAAGACCCCGCCGGCCTCGGAGCTCATCAAGAAGGCCGCAGGCGTCCAGAAGGGCTCGGGCGAGCCGCACAAGACCAAGGCCGGCAAGCTCACGAAGGACCAGCTCCGCGAGATCGCCGAGACCAAGATGCCCGACCTCAACGCCAACGACGTCGACGCCGCGATGAAGATCATCGCCGGCACCGCCCGTCAGATGGGCATCGAGACCGAGCTCTGAGCCCGGTCCCACCCCCTGTGGCAGGGCCTGCGCTGGCCCGACGACCACGACTCCACCACCACTCCCAGGAGCAGCACATGAAGCGCAGCAAGGCGTACAACGCCGCGACCGAGAAGATCGACGCGGACAAGCTCTACAGCCCGCTCGAGGCCGTCCGCCTCGCCAAGGACGTCGCGTCCGCCAAGTACGACGAGACCGTCGAGGTGGCCTTCCGCCTCGGGGTCGACCCGCGCAAGGCCGACCAGATGGTCCGCGGCACGGTCAACCTCCCGCACGGCACGGGCAAGACCGCCCGCGTCCTCGTCTTCGCCAACGGCGACAAGGCCGAGGCCGCGACCGCGGCCGGCGCCGACTACGTCGGCTCCGACGACCTCCTCGAGAAGGTCGCCGGCGGCTGGCTCGACTTCGACGCCGTCGTCGCCACCCCGGACCTCATGGGCAAGGTCGGTCGTCTCGGCAAGGTGCTCGGCCCGCGCGGCCTCATGCCGAACCCGAAGACCGGCACCGTGACGATGGACACCGCCAAGGCCGTGTCCGACATCAAGGGCGGCAAGATCGAGTTCCGCGTCGACAAGCACGCGAACCTCCACTTCATCATCGGCAAGGCCTCCTTCGACGAGAAGTCGCTCGTCGAGAACTACGCCACCGCCCTCGAGGAGGTCCTCCGGCTCAAGCCGTCCGCCTCCAAGGGCCGGTACATCACGAAGGCGACCCTGTCGACGACGATGGGCCCGGGCATCCCGCTCGACTCCAGCAAGACCCGCAACCTCCTCGAGGAGCAGGTCGACGCCTGAGCGGCGCCCCACCACGACGGAGCCCGTCGCCCCTTCCCGGGGCGGCGGGCTCCGTCGCGAAGTGGTCACGAACGGGGAACCGGTGGGGCGCACGCCCCGTCGCAGAAGTACGCTGACAAGCACCCGGAGGCCTCGACGCGCCTCCGTCCACACGACGACCCATCGGGGGAAGCACCGTATGAAGCGCACCGTCCTGTCCGTCCTGGCCCTGTCCGGGGCCCTCGTGCTCGGCGCCTGCGGCTCGAGCACCAACGAGACCTCCTCCGGCTCCGGCTCCGCCGCCTCCTCCTCGGCCGCGCAGGAGACGCAGGCCCCGACCGCCAAGGTCGGTGACACGGTCGAGCTCAAGACCCTCGCCGAGCAGAGCGCCGCGGCCGTGCAGGCCAAGAAGACCGCGCACATGTCGATGACGACCGGCAGCGAGGGCACCATCGAGGCCGACCTCGACTACAGCGGCTCCTCGCCGAAGATGGCGATGGACATGAGCGAGTCCGGCGAGTCCTTCAAGGTCGTCTACATCGACAAGGTCATGTACATGGGTGGCGACACCTTCAAGGAGATGGCCGGCGGCAAGCCGTGGATCAAGATCGACCCCTCGGCCGACGACGCGATGTCGAAGATGATGGGCCCGATGCTGTCGCAGATGGAGTCGGCGATGGCCAACCCGACCGAGCAGCTCAAGGACGTCGAGGGGGTCACGGGCACCGTCACCAAGGTCGAGAACGGCGTGACGACCTACGAGGTCAAGCTCTCCAAGGAGCAGCTCGCCGAGATGGTCAAGAAGCAGGCCACGAGCATGCCGGGCGTCACCGAGGAGGCGCTGAAGCAGATGCCCGACGGCGTCTCGTACGAGATGTCCTTCGACGCCGAGGGCCTGCCCCAGACGGTCACGACCGACCTGGCCGGCCAGAAGCTCGTCATGAAGTACTCCAAGTGGGGCGAGCCCGTCACCGTCGAGGCCCCGCCGGCCAGCGAGGTCGGCACCTTCGAGATGCCGACGAGCTGACCGCTCGACGCGAACCGCACCCCCGCACCACCCGCCGCGGCGCCCCGGGACCTCCCGGGGCGCCGCGGGCGTGCGGGGACCCGGGACGGCCCCGGCCGCGATTTGGGGCGGGGCGCGACGTCCCGTACGCTGGTGCACGACCACAGACCGCCGGTCGTCGCGTGCACCCGCACGTGACCGAAGGTTCCACCGCGAGTGGGCGACCAGCGCAGGCCACGAAGTTCCGGAACGCCACGACCCGTCGTGCTGCCCGAGCCCCGTGCCCTGCGCCGGGGCTCGTTCTCGTTCCTGGCCCTTCCCGTGCGGTCCGACCCGACGGAAGGAGGCCCGAATGTCACGTCCCGACAAGGCCGCGGCGATCGCCGAGCTCTCGGAGAAGTTCCAGAGCAGCAACGCCGCCGTCCTCACGGAGTACCGGGGACTCTCGGTGAAGCAGATCACCGACCTGCGCAACACCCTGCGTGGCAACGCGACCTACGCCGTGGTCAAGAACACGCTGACCCAGCTCGCCGCCAAGGACGCCGGGGTGACCGCGTTCGACGGTCAGCTCGTCGGCCCGTCCGCCATCGCCTTCGTCGAGGGCGACCCGGTGGAGGCGGCCAAGGGTCTGCGCGACTTCGCCAAGGCCAACCCCCTCCTGGTGATCAAGGGCGGCGTGCTCGAGGGCAAGACCCTCTCCGCCGAGGAGATCACCAAGCTCGCGGACCTCGAGTCCCGCGAGGTGCTCCTGGCCAAGCTGGCCGGCGCCATGAACGCGTCGCTCAGCCAGGCCGTCTACCTCTTCGCCGCTCCGCTCTCGAAGGCCGCTCGCACGGTCGACGCGCTGCGGGCCAAGGTCGAGACCGAGGGCCCGGTGGACACCGCCGCTGCCCCGGCCGCGACCGAGGAGACCCCCGCCGAGGCTGACGCCCCGGCCACCGACGTCGCCGAGGGTGGCGACGAGAGCTGACCCCCGCGGGTCCGCTCACCACACAATCCGCCACTCACGGCACAGTGCAGCAACGAAAGGACGCCATCATGGCCAAGCTCAGCACCGACGAGCTCCTTGACGCCTTCAAGGAGATGACCCTCATCGAGCTCTCCGAGTTCGTCAAGGAGTTCGAGGACACCTTCAACGTCACCGCCGCCGCGCCCGTCGCGGTCGCCGCCGCCGGCGCCCCCGCCGGTGGTGCGGGCGACGCCGCCGCCGCCGAGGAGCAGGACGAGTTCGACGTCGTCCTCGAGGCCGCCGGCGACAAGAAGATCGCCGTCATCAAGGAGGTCCGCGCGCTGACCTCCCTCGGCCTCAAGGAGGCCAAGGACCTCGTCGACGGCGCCCCGAAGCCCGTCCTCGAGAAGGTCGACAAGGCCGCGGCCGAGAAGGCCAAGGAGCAGCTCGAGGGCGCCGGCGCCACCGTCACCCTCAAGTGAGCCCGTCCCCGTGAGGGGACTCGCTTCGCACCAGCGGGGCCCGACCGTTCGCGGTCGGGCCCCGCTCGCGTGTCCGCACCCATCCGCCCGGGGGGAGGGCTCCGAACCCGTCTGCGTGGCCGGGTCCGGGCGCCGACGCGGGCATTCGTCCACCTGAGAAAACCCATAGGTGCTCAAAGCGCCGACCTCGTCCCTCCCATGGTCTGATGGTGCGGCGCCGGGGGCCTACCACTGGGTAACTTCGGCGCCCACGCACGGAAGCGCCACACGACGAAGGGCCGACATGGGTGTCGAGATCGCGGTGAGCGGCCTGACCAAGAGGTTCGGGAGCCAGCTCATCTGGGACGACGTGACCCTCACCCTCCCCGCCGGCGAGATCTCCGTCCTCCTCGGCCCCTCGGGTACCGGCAAGTCGGTCTTCCTCAAGACCCTCGTCGGCCTCATCCGTCCGGACCGCGGTTCGATCGTCATCGACGGCCGCGACGTCGTGCAGCTGCGCGGCGACGACCTCTACGAGGTGCGCAAGCTCTTCGGGGTGCTCTTCCAGGACGGCGCGCTCTTCGGCTCGATGAGCCTGTTCGACAACGTCGCCTTCCCGCTGCGCGAGCACACCCGCAAGAGCGAGAAGGAGGTCGCCTCCATCGTGCGCGAGAAGATGGAGCTCGTCGGCCTCGCGGGCGCCGAGGAGAAGCTCCCCGGAGAGATCTCCGGCGGGATGCGCAAGCGCGCCGGCCTGGCCCGCGCCCTCGTCCTCGACCCGCAGATCCTCCTCATCGACGAGCCGGACTCCGGCCTGGACCCGGTGCGCACCAGCTACATCAACCAGCTGTTCGTCGACCTCAACGCGCAGATCGACGCGACGTTCCTCATCGTCACGCACGACATCAACACGGCCCGGACCGTGCCGGACAACATCGGGCTGCTCTACCACAAGCACCTCGCGATGTTCGGGCCCCGCGAGATGCTCCTGTCCTCGGAGGAGCCGGTCGTGCGGCAGTTCCTCAACGCGCAGACGGTCGGCCCGATCGGGATGTCCGAGGAGAAGGACGCCGACGAGCTCGCGGCCGAGTCCGGCCAGGAGCTGCCGCCGCTGCCGCCGATCCCGCTCCAGCTGCCGACGAGCGACGGCCGACCCCGCCGCGCCGAGCGCACCGCGGGGGAGTGGTGCCGCGCGCACGACGTCACCCCACCGCCCGGCAGCTTCGCCTCGACGACGGCCGGCATCGTCGGCGTGCGCCCGGGGGCGGACGCATGACGGTCGTGACCAACGGCCTGCGCCAGGCCGGGTCGTTCTTCGGGCTCGTGCTCGACGTCGCGAAGGCGCTGCCCAAGCGGCCCTTCCAGCTGAAGGAGCTCATCCAGCAGGCCTGGTTCGTCGCGTCGGTGACGATCGTGCCGACCGCGCTCGTCTCGATCCCCTTCGGCGCCGTCATCGCCCTCCAGCTCGGCACGCTGACCCGCCAGCTCGGGGCGCAGTCCTTCACGGGGGCGGCCTCGGTGCTCGCGGTCGTGCGCGAGGCCTCGCCGCTCGTCACCGCACTCCTCGTCGCCGGCGCCGGCGGCTCGGCCATCTGCGCCGACCTCGGCTCGCGCAAGATCCGCGAGGAGATCGACGCGATGGAGGTGCTGGGCATCTCGCCGATCCAGCGTCTCGTCGTGCCGCGGGTGCTCGCGACGATGCTCGTCGCCGCCCTCCTCAACGGCCTCGTGTCGGTCGTCGGGGTCGCCGGTGGCTACGTCTTCAACGTCCTGGTCCAGGGCGGCACCCCCGGCGCCTACGTCGCGTCGTTCACCGCCCTCGCGCAGACGGCCGACCTCGTCACGGCCGAGATCAAGGCCCTGCTCTTCGGGATGCTCGCAGCCCTCGTCGCCTCCTACAAGGGGCTCACCGCCGGGGGCGGCCCGAAGGGCGTCGGCGACGCCGTCAACCAGGCCGTCGTCATCACCTTCATGCTCCTGTTCGTCGTCAACTTCGTCATCAGCGCCGTGTACTTCCAAGTCGTCCCGCAGAAGATCTGACGCCGATGTCCCGTCTCTCCTCCGTGACGCGCGCCCCGCTGCGGCTCCTCGACGAGCTGAGCGGCCAGATGCGCTTCTACGTGCAGTCCGTCGGCTGGGTCCCGCGCACCCTGCGCCGCTACCGGCGGGAGGTCGTCCGCCTGCTCGCGGAGGTCTCGCTCGGCACCGGAGCGCTCAGCGTCATCGGCGGCACCGTCGGCGTCCTCACCTTCCTCGCCTTCTTCACCGGCAGCCAGGTGGGCCTGCAGGGGTACAGCTCGCTCGACCAGCTCGGCACCGGCGCGTTCGCCGGGTTCGTCTCGGCCTACCTCAACACCCGCGAGATCGTCCCGCTCGTCGCCGGGCTGGCGCTGGCCGCGACCGTCGGCTGCGGCTTCACCGCGCAGCTCGGCGCCATGCGGATCAGCGAGGAGGTCGACGCGCTCGAGGTCATGGGCATCCCGAGCCTGCCCTTCCTCGTGACGACCCGGATGATCGCCGGTTTCGTCGCGGTCATCCCGCTCTACGTCCTCGGGCTGCTCTCGTCGTACGCGGCGACCCGCTTCATCGTCACCGACTACTTCGGGCAGTCCAAGGGGACCTACGACCACTACTTCCACCTGTTCCTGCCCCCCGGAGACATCCTCTGGTCCTTCGCCAAGGTCCTCGTCTTCGCCGTCGTCATCATCGGCATCCACTGCTACTACGGCTACACCGCGAGCGGCGGCCCGGCCGGGGTCGGTGTGGCCGTCGGCCGGGCGGTGCGCACCTCGATCGTCGCCGTCAACGTCATCGACTTCTTCCTCAGCCTCGCGATCTGGGGCGCCACGACGACGGTGAGGATCGCCGGATGAGTGGCGGGTTCCTCGCGGGGCTGCGGGAGCGGGCGTACGGCGTCGCGTTCCTGCTCGTCGCCGTGCTCGGTGTCGCGGCCTCCGTGGCGACCTTCGAGAAGGTCTTCACGAAGGTCGTGACCGTCACCCTGCGCACCGACCGGATCGGCAGCCAGCTCCAGGAGGCCGCCGACGTCAAGATCCGCGGCGTCGTCGTCGGCGAGGTCCGCTCGATCGCCTCGAGCCCGCAGGGCGCGACCCTCACCCTGGCGCTCGACCCCGCCTCCACCGACCTCGTCCCCGCGTCGGTCAGCGCCCGCCTCCTGCCCAAGACCCTCTTCGGCGAGCGCTTCGTCGACCTCGTCGCGCCGAGCGGCGACCCCGGCCGCGCGATCCGCGACGGCGACGTCATCCCGCAGGACCGCACGTCCGTCGCCATCGAGCTCGAGCGCGTCTTCGACGAGCTGCTCCCGCTGCTGCGCACCGTCAGGCCGGAGAAGCTCGCCGCCACCCTCAATGCGCTCGCGACCGCGCTGGACGGCCGCGGGACGAGGCTCGGCGAGAACCTCGTGCTCGTCAACCGCTACTTCACCGAGCTCAACCCGAGCCTGCCGCTCATCCAGGAGGACATCAGCGGGCTGGCCGACCTCGCGAGCACCTACGCCGAGGCGGCTCCCGACCTCCTGCGCGCCGCGAACGCGCTGCGCACGACGAACACGACGATCGTCGAGAAGCAGGACCAGCTCTCGGGCTTCCTCGCCGGCACGGCCGGCTTCGCCAACACCACGGCGTCCTTCCTCGAGCAGAACGAGGACCGGATCATCCAGGTCGGCCGCGTCCAACGCCCGACGCTGCAGGTCCTCGCCAAGCACGCGCCCGTCTACCCCTGCCTCGCGCGAGGCCTCGTCGCCTGGATCCCGCGGGCCGAGGGGATCTTCGCGGGCGGCCAGTTCCACATCACCGTCGAGACGCCGCCGCAGCGCAGCGCCTACCGGCCGGGGCAGGAGCCGGCCTGGCAGGACGACCGCGGGCCGTCCTGCCGCGGCCTGCCGTCGCCCGGCGGGAGCCAGAAGGACCCGCGCCGCGCGGTCACCTTCGCCGACGGCACCGGGGGCAGCGCCCGCTCCGCCCTGCCCTCGGCCCTCCTCGCGCCCGGTGGGGTCGCCGTCGGCAACGTCGACTCCGGCCTCGCGGGGACGCAGGCCGAGCAGGAGGTCGTCGCCATCGCGCTCGCCTCCGAGGGGCACGGCGAGCCGTCGGCGCTCACGACCCTCCTCGCCGGGCCGATGCTGCGGGGGGCGGTGGTCGACCAGTGAGGACCGGACCCAGCCTCGTCAAGCTCCTCGCCTTCGTCGTCGTCACCGTGCTCGCCACGGGCGTGCTCGCGGCGACGATCGCCAACGTCCTGCCGGGCGACAAGGCCACCTACCGCGCGCTGTTCACGGACGTCACGGGCCTGAGCAGCGGCCAGGACGTCCGCATCGCCGGCGTGCGCGTCGGGACCGTGAGGGACATCCGGGTCGCGACGGACCGGGTCAGCGCCGAGGTGACCTTCGAGGTGCTGCGCAGCTCGACATTGACGCAGGGGACGGCGGCGACCATCAAGTACCGCAACCTCGTCGGCGAGCGGTACGTCGCGCTGACCCAGGAGCCCGGGGACGCCACGCCGCTGCCCGAGGGCGGCACGATCCCCCTGGCCCGCACCCACCCGGCGCTCGACCTCACCGTCCTGTTCAACGGGTTCAAGCCGCTCTTCGCCGCGCTCTCGCCGCAGGACGTCAACGAGCTCTCCGCGCAGATCATCTCCGTCCTCCAGGGCGAGGGCGGTGACATCAACAGCCTCCTCGGCCAGACCGCGTCCCTGACCAAGGCGCTCGCGGACCGCGACGCGGTGATCGGCCGGACGATCGACAACCTCAACACCGTGCTCGGGAGGGTGGAGTCCAACGACACCGCGTTCGCCGACCTCCTGCGCCAGCTCCAGCGGTTCGTGTCCGGGCTCGCCGAGGACCGCACGGCCATCGGCGACTCGCTGACGAACATCAACGCGCTGACCGGTGACACCGCGAGCCTCCTGCAGGCGGCCCGGCCCGACCTCCGGAGCGACATCGCGAACCTCGGGGACCTCGCGAGCACGCTGAACGAGCCGGCCAACACGAAGGAGTTCGAGCGGTTCATCGGGCAGGCGCCGACGAAGATCTCGACGATCACCCGGACGGCCACCTATGGCTCGTGGTTCAACTTCTACCTTTGCCGCTTCGACGTGCAGAACCTGCTGCTGCCGACCGGCAAGACGCCCGGCGGGCTGGGGTACGACGTGGCGGCGGCGAGGTGCCGGTCGTGAGGGCGCCCCGGCTGCGGGTGCCGCGCCTGTCCGCCCGCCACGCGCGGTCCGGGCGACCCCCGCGCGACCGCAACACGCTGCGCCTCGGCCTCGCCGGCATCACCGCCATGGTCGTGCTCATGGTGCTCGCGTTCAACGCGTCGAGCCTGCCGTTCATCGGTGGCGGTGACGACTACAGCGCGGCCTTCACCGAGGCCGGCGGGCTGCGCGACGGTGACGACGTCCGCATCGCCGGCGTGACCGTCGGCAAGGTCACCGGCGTCGACCTCGAGGGCTCGCACGTCCGCGTGGACTTCCGGATCACCGAGGACGTCGCCTTCGGCCCCTCGACCGGGGCGTCGGTACGGATCAAGACCCTGCTCGGCGAGAAGTACGTCGGCCTCGAGCCGCGGGGGACCGGGCGGATGAAGGTCGGCGCGCAGATCCCGCTGTCGCGCACCGTCTCCTCCTACGACGTGGTCACGGCGTTCTCCGACCTCACCCGCACGACCGAGCGGATCGACACCGACCAGCTCGCGCGTTCCCTCGACGTCCTCGCGACCGAGTTCAGGGACACCCCCGAGAACGTCCGGGGCGCGCTCGACGGCCTGGGCCGGCTGTCCTCGACCATCGCGAGCCGGGACGAGAAGCTGCGCGAGCTGCTCCGGGCCGCCGACTCCGTCACCGGGACCGTCGCCGAGCAGAACGCGGTCGTCGACAAGCTCATCAAGGACGCCGACCTCCTCGTGGCCGAGCTCGAGACGCGGCGCGAGGCCATCCACACCCTCTTCACGAACACGAGCGCCCTCGCGGAGCAGGTCACCGGCCTGGTCGAGGACAACCGGGCCGAGCTGCGGCCGGCGCTCGAGCAGCTCAAGGGCGTCCTCGCGACGCTCCAGGCCCACGAGCAGGACCTGCGCGACACCATCCGCGCGATGGCCCCGTTCACCCGGCTCTTCGCGAACACGCTCGGCACCGGGCCGTGGTTCGACACCTACATCCAGAACCTCACCAACCCCGTCGGGGGGGTGGGGCGCGGATGACCCGACGCACGCTCCCCGGTGGCGCCCGCCTGGCCGCCGTCGCCCGCCGCACTCCCCGCCGCGTCGCGCTCGCGGCCGGCGTCCTCGTCCTGGCGCTCGTCGCGGTCGTGGCGGTCGCCTGGCCACGGCCCCAGCCGATGCACCTGAGCGCCGAGTTCGTCCGGGCCGTCGGGCTCTTCCCCGGCTCGGACGTCCGGATCCTCGGCGTCAAGGTCGGCCAGGTGACGGCGGTCGAGCCGCGCGGCGAGACCGTCCGGGTCGACCTCGACGTGACGACCGACCACCCGGTGCCCGCCGACGCGCAGGCCGCGATCGTCGCGCCCTCGCTCGTCAGCGACCGGTACGTCCAGCTGCTGCCGGTCTGGACCGACGGACCGCGGATGCGCGACGGCGCACGGATCCCGTTGGAGCGCACCGCCGTCCCCGTCGAGCTCGACCGCGTGAGCCAGAGCCTCGATGACCTGATGGTCGCCCTCGGGCCGCAGGGGGCCAACGCCGACGGCGCGCTCTCGCGGGTGCTCGAGACCGGCGCCGTCAACCTCGACGGCAACGGGCAGACGCTGCACGACACGACGGTCGACCTGTCGCGCGCCGTGCAGACGTTCGCCGAGGGGCGCGGCGACCTGTTCTCGACCGTGAAGAACCTCAACACCTTCACCGAGACGGTCGCGGCCAACGACAAGCAGGTGCGGCGGCTCAACGACAACCTGGCCTCGGTCACCACCGCCCTCGACGACGAGCGCGACGACCTCGCCTCGGCGCTGGCCAACCTCGCGGTGGCCCTCGACCAGGTCACCTCGTTCGTCCGCGACAACCGGGCCGTGCTCACGGACGACGTCGGGCGCCTCACCGACGTCACCTCCGCCGTCGCGCAGGAGCGCAAGGCGCTCGCCGAGACCCTCGACGACGCCCCCGTCGCGCTCTCCAACCTCCAGCTCGCCTACGACGAGAGGACGGGCACGCTCGACACCCGGGCGACCATCCAGGGCACCGACCGGCCCGGCCTGCTGCTCTGCTCGCTCATCACCGGGCCGACGGGGACCGGCAACACCGACCTGTGCAAGAGCTCCGGCCTCCTCGACCTGAAGCTGCCCGACGTCCTCGGCGGGCTCACCGGCTCGCGGGGCGAGACGGGCGGGCTGCTCCGCGGGGCCGACCCCACCCTCGGAGGGCTGCTCGGATGACCACGACCCGCCGCCGCCTCACCGCCGCCGTCGGCGCGCTCACCGCGCTCGTCCTCGCGGGCTGCACGAGCGTCTACGACCTTCCGCTGCCCGGGGGTCCGAAGACCGAGGGCCGCCAGATCACGGTCCGGGCCGAGTTCGCCGACGTCCTCGACCTCGTCCCGCGCTCGTCGGTCAAGATCGACGAGGTGACCGTGGGGGAGGTGACGGCCATCGATCTCGACGGCTGGACCGCCCGCGTGACGATGCGGGTGCCGGCCGCCAGCGACCTGCCCGACGACACCCGCGCCGAGCTCAAGCAGACCTCGCTGCTCGGCGAGAAGTACGTCGCCCTCGAGCGTCCCGAGGGTGGTGGCACCGGCCGGCTCGGCGACGGCGACCTCATCCCGCTCGAGCGCACCGGGCGCAACCCCGAGGTCGAGGAGGTGCTGGCCGCCCTCTCGATGCTGCTCAACGGCGGGGGAGTGGGCCAGCTCAAGGTCATCGAGACCGAGCTGAACAACGCCCTGCGCGGCCGGACCGACGACATCCGCAGCCTCGTCACGCAGCTCGACACCTTCGTCGGCGGCCTCGACGACCAGAAGGCCGAGATCGTCCGCGCCATCGACGGCATCGACCGGCTGAGCGCGAGCCTCGCGCAGCGCCGCGGCGAGCTCGAGGGCGTGCTGCGCGAGCTGCCGAAGGGTCTCGCGATCCTCGCCGACCAGCGCGAGCAGCTGACGACGATGCTCACCTCCCTCGACCGGCTCGGGAAGGTCGGCACGCGGGTCGTCCGGGCCTCGCGCGAGGACACGCTGGCGAACCTCGCCGCGCTGAAGCCGGTTCTCGCGCAGCTGAACGAGGCCGGCGACGACCTGCCGAAGAGCCTCCAGCTGCTCCTCACCTACCCCTTCCCCGACTCCTCGCTCCAGGCGATCAAGGGCGACTACACGAACCTGCACGTGACGGCCGACCTCGACCTCCGGGGCCTCACCCTGCCCCTGCCGACCGCGCTGCCGACGATCCTCCCGACGTCGCTGCCGACGGTCCTGCCGACGTCGCTGCCGACGGTCCTGCCGACGTCGCTGCCGACGGTCCTGCCGACCGTCACGGTGCCGGTGCCGACCATCCTCCCAAGCCTGCCGCTGCCGACGCGCTCGGGCGGCCCGCTCTGCCCGCCGGTCTGCCTCGGGGGCGGCGCGGCCGACGACGCCTCGTGGACGACGCTCTACACCGGGGGGCAGCCGTGATCCGTCGCCTGACCCGGGTCCAGCTCGGGCTCTTCCTCGTCATCACCGTCGTCGCGACGTCGATCCTCTCGGCGAGCTACGTCGGGCTGACCGAGCGCGTCTTCGGCACCGGTCCCACCGTCGTCATCGACCTCGCGAGCTCCGGCGGCATCTTCGAGGGCGCCGAGGTGACCTACCGCGGCGTGCGGGTCGGCCGCGTCGAGGACCTGACGCTCAGCGCCGACGGCGTCCGCGCCCACGCGAAGCTCGAGAGCGGGGTCGAGGTGCCGACCGACACCCGCGCCGTCGTCGAGAACCGCTCGGCGGTGGGGGAGCAGTACCTCGACCTCCAGCCGCGGGCCGAGGGCGCCCCCTACCTCGCGGACGGCGACGTCATCGCGCGCGACGACACCGCCACCCCGCTGCGCGTCGACCAGCTGCTGCTTGACGTCGACCGCACCGTGCGCTCGGTGCCCAAGGACGACCTCTCGACCGTGGTCGACGAGCTCGGCACCGGCTTCGAGGGCACCGGCGACGACCTCGGCCGGCTCATCGACGGCGGGGACGCGTTGACGCGCAGCGCGATCGAGGCGCTGCCCGACACCGTGGCCCTCCTGCGCTCCGGCAAGGTCGTGCTCGACACCCAGCGCGACGGCGCCTCGCAGATCAGGACGTTCTCGGGGAACCTGGCCCGGATCTCCGAGACGCTGCGCGACTCCGACCCCGACCTGCGTGTCGTCCTCGACCGCGGTGCGGTGGCGTCCGCCGAGCTCGAGGCCGTCGTCGCCGAGAACCGCACCTCGCTCGCCACGCTCCTCGCCAACCTCGTGACGGTCGGGCAGGTGACGAGCGCCCGCGTCGACGGCATCGACCAGCTGCTCATCACCTACCCGGAGGTCGTCGCGGGTGGCTACACCGTCGTCCCCGGCGACGGCACCGCGCACTTCGGGCTCCAGCTCTCGCAGTCGCCCGGCCCGTGCACGCAGGGCTACGGGGGCACGACGAGGACCGACCCCAACCGGACGAGCGGGCTGCCGAAGGCCAACACCGACGCCCGGTGCTCGCTGCCGCGCGGCTCGGCCTCGACCGTCCGCGGCGCCCAGAACGCGCCGGGGGCCCGCCCGACCGGCAGCGCGAGCTACGCCATGGCGTACGGTTCCGAGCCGGTCCCGCTGGGGACCACCGCCTACGGGGCGCCGGCCACGGTCTCGGCGCCCGTCGCCCCGGCCGCCGGCGGCGGCCTGTCCTGGATCATGGAGGAGGCCACCCGATGACCCGCACCGTCCGCGTCCTGTGGGCCCTCGTCGCGCTCGTCGTCGTCGCGACGGTCGTGCTCGGCGCGACCCGCGGCCGCGCCTGGTACGAGGGCCGGCAGCTCGAGCAGGCCCAGCGCGACGCGCTCGCGGCCGGCCGGCAGCTGGCCGTCAACTTCGCGACGCTCGACTACCGGCAGGTCGACGCCGACACCAAGCGAGTGGAGGACGGGGCCACGGGGGAGTTCCTCGACAGCTACGGCAAGAGCCTCGCCGACCTGCGCAGCGTCGTCGTCGAGAACAAGTCGACCTCACGGGTCGAGCGGGCCGAGGCCGCCCTGGTCTCGGGAGACCGCGACTCCGCGCAGGTCATCGTCGGCATCGTCGCGCCGACGACCAACACCAACGTCCCGGACGGCGAGACCAAGACCTACCGGGTCAAGCTCGGCCTGCGGGAGCTCGGCGGCACGTGGAAGGTGGAGCGCCTTGAGTTCGTCGGATGACCGTCGTCGCCCCCGGGTCGCGGGCCAGCGCCGCCGGCACGGCCGCCCGTCGGGGAAGCCGCCCGCGCCCGCGACGACACCGGCCCAGGAGCCCGAGGTCGTCGAGCCGGAGGTGCTCGGGCCCCAGACCGTCGAGCCGGAGGTCGTCGAGCCGGAGGTGCCCGAGGCCTCGGCGGAGCCCGAGCCGGCCGACCCGGTCGGGACGGTGGGGCCCGACGACGACGCCGGGCGCCGCGGCCGCCTGCTGGCCGGTGCGGCGACCCCGCTGACCCTCCTCGTCCTCGCCCTCGTCGCCTTCGCGCTCGTCCTCACGGTGTCGCTGCGCGACCCCGGGGACCGCGAGCGCGACGCCCGCGCGGCGACCGCGGCCGCGCGCACCTCCCTCGAGCAGCTGCTCTCCTACAGCTGGAAGACCCTCGACGCCCAGGCGCAGCGCAACGCCGGCCTGCTCACCGGCTCGTTCCGGACGGAGTACGCCACGACGATGGCCGGGGCCATCGCCCCGGTCGCCGAGAAGCAGAAGGTGACGGTCCAGGCGCGCAGCTACGAGGCCGGCGTCATGGGGCAGACCCCGGACACCGTCACCGTCCAGGTCTTCCTCAACCAGGCCAAGACGGCCGAGGGCGAGGAGCAGCCGTCGGTGGACCAGAACAGGGTCATCGCGACGATGCGCAAGGTCGACGGACGCTGGCTCGTCGAGCGGCTCTCGGCCTACTGACACGACCCGCCGGGGCGCCCTGCGGGCCCGTCCGGCGCGGCGCGGCACGCCGGGAACGGCGGTTTCGCTTGACGCGGGCACCCGGCGGCGTCATCCTGTTGCGCGTCACCCGCTCACGCGGGGGGCCGCACCGGGAGCCTGGGGGCTTGACGCGGTTGGACGGTGCTGCCTTCTTCGGGTATGCTATCTCTTTGCGCTGCCCCTAACCTTCCCTCGCTCGTCGTCGAGTCGTCTCATCGCCATGCCCCCGGCTGTCCCGGGTGGACCCGCGTGGGCACGGCACACGGTGGTCGGAGGGGTCGGGAGCGGCCAGTTCGCACAACAGACCAGGCCCGTGGAAGGAACCCTCCTTGGCTGCCTCGCGCACCACGTCCAAGATGACCACCGCTCTGACGGCTTCGGGCCGTCTCTCGTTCGCCAAGATCCGTGAGCCGCTGGAGGTCCCGGACCTCCTCGCCCTGCAGACCGAGAGCTTCGACTGGCTGCTCGGCAACGAGCGCTGGCAGGAGCGCGTCGCCGCCGCGCTCGAGGCCGGCCGCGACGACGTCCCGGAGCGCTCCGGCCTCGAGGAGATCTTCGAGGAGATCTCCCCGATCGAGGACTTCAGCGGCTCGATGTCGCTGAGCTTCCGCGACCACCGCTTCGAGGACGTCAAGTACTCGATCGAGGACTGCAAGGAGCGCGACCAGACCTACTCCGCGCCCCTGTTCGTCACCGCCGAGTTCATGAACAACACGACCGGCGAGATCAAGAGCCAGACGGTCTTCATGGGCGACTTCCCGCTCATGACCGAGCGCGGCACCTTCATCATCAACGGCACCGAGCGCGTCGTCGTCTCGCAGCTCGTCCGCTCCCCGGGCGTGTACTTCGAGCGCACCCCGGACAAGACCTCCGACAAGGACGTCTACTCCACCAAGGTCATCCCGAGCCGCGGCGCCTGGCTCGAGTTCGAGATCGACAAGCGCGACATGGTCGGCGTGCGCGTCGACCGCAAGCGCAAGCAGTCCGTCACGGTCCTCCTCAAGGCCCTCGGCATGTCCGAGGCCGAGATCCTCGAGGAGTTCGGCGACTACGAGTCGATGCGCATGACCCTCGAGAAGGACAACACGACGGGTCAGGACGACGCGCTGCTCGACATCTACCGCAAGCTGCGCCCGGGCGAGCCGCCGACCAAGGAGGCCGCGCAGACCCTGCTCGACAACCTCTACTTCAACGGCAAGCGCTACGACCTCGCCAAGGTCGGCCGGTACAAGATCAACAAGAAGCTCGGCCTCGACACCGAGCTGTCGACCTCGACCCTCGGGCTCGAGGACATCGTCGCCACGATCAAGTACCTCGTCGCGCTGCACGCCGGCGAGGAGACGATGCCGGGCACCCGCCGCGGCGAGACCGTCGACATCCGCGTCGAGACCGACGACATCGACCACTTCGGCAACCGCCGCCTGCGCAACGTCGGCGAGCTCATCCAGAACCAGGTCCGCACCGGCCTGTCCCGGATGGAGCGCGTCGTCCGCGAGCGCATGACGACGCAGGACGTCGAGGCGATCACGCCGCAGACGCTCATCAACATCCGCCCGGTCGTGGCGTCCATCAAGGAGTTCTTCGGCACCAGCCAGCTCTCCCAGTTCATGGACCAGAACAACCCGCTCGCGGGCCTGACGCACAAGCGGCGTCTGTCGGCCCTCGGCCCGGGTGGTCTCTCCCGTGACCGCGCCGGCATGGAGGTCCGCGACGTCCACCCGTCGCACTACGGCCGCATGTGCCCGATCGAGACCCCTGAGGGCCCGAACATCGGCCTCATCGGCTCGCTCGCGTCCTACGGGCGGATCAACTCCTTCGGCTTCATCGAGACCCCGTACCGCAAGGTCGACAAGGGTCGCGTGACCGACGACGTCCACTACCTCTCCGCCGACGAGGAGGACGAGCACGTCATCGCCCAGGCGAACGCGACGCTCTCCGAGGACGGCACCCACTTCGCCGACGAGCGCGTGCTCGTGCGCGTCAAGGGTGGCGAGGTCGAGTACGTCCCGGCGGCCGAGGTCGACTACATCGACGTCTCCCCGCGCCAGATGGTGTCCGCGGCCACTGCGCTCATCCCGTTCCTCGAGCACGACGACGCCAACCGCGCGCTCATGGGCTCGAACATGCAGCGCCAGGCCGTCCCGCTTGTGCGGGCCGAGGCCCCGCTCGTCGGCACCGGCATGGAGTTCCGCGCCGCGGTCGACTCCGGTGACGTCGTCGTCGCCGAGAAGGCCGGTGTCGTCACCGAGGTCTCCGCCGACCTCGTGACCGTCGCCGCCGACGACGGCACCTCGCGCACCTACCGCATCGCGAAGTTCGACCGCTCCAACCAGGGCAACAGCTACAACCAGGTCGTGCGCGTCGACGAGGGCCAGCGCCTCGAGGCCGGCCAGCTCATCGCCGACGGTCCCGCGACCGACGGTGGCGAGATGGCGCTCGGGCGCAACCTCCTCGTGGCGTTCATGCCGTGGGAGGGCCACAACTACGAGGACGCGATCATCCTCAGCCAGCGCCTGGTCCAGGACGACGTCCTCTCCTCGATCCACATCGAGGAGCACGAGGTCGACGCCCGCGACACCAAGCTCGGCCCCGAGGAGATCACCCGGGACATCCCGAACGTCTCCGAGGACGTCCTCGCCGACCTCGACGAGCGCGGCATCATCCGCATCGGTGCGGAGGTCCGCGACGGCGACCTGCTCGTCGGCAAGGTCACGCCCAAGGGCGAGACCGAGCTGACCCCGGAGGAGCGCCTGCTGCGCGCGATCTTCGGCGAGAAGGCGCGCGAGGTCCGCGACACCTCCCTCAAGGTCCCCCACGGCGAGACCGGCACCGTCATCGGCGTCAAGGTCTTCGACAAGGACGAGGGCGACGAGCTGCCCCCGGGCGTCAACCAGCTGGTCCGCGTCTACGTGGCGAACAAGCGCAAGATCACCGACGGCGACAAGCTCGCCGGCCGCCACGGCAACAAGGGCGTCATCTCCAAGATCCTCCCGGTCGAGGACATGCCCTTCCTCGAGGACGGCACCCCGGTCGACGTCGTGCTCAACCCGCTCGGTGTCCCCGGCCGCATGAACGTCGGGCAGATCCTCGAGCTCCACCTCGGCTGGGCCGCCAGCCGCGGCTGGGAGATCGAGGGCAAGCCCGAGTGGGCCGAGCTCATCCCCGAGGACGCGCGCCAGGCCCCGGCCGGCACCCGCGTCGCCTCGCCGGTGTTCGACGGTGTCCGCGAGAACGAGATCGTCGGTCTGCTCGACAGCACGCGCAAGACCCGCGACGACGTCCGCCTCATCGCCGGCTCGGGCAAGGCCCGCCTCTTCGACGGCCGCTCCGGCGAGCCGTTCCCGGAGGCCGTCTCGGTCGGCTACATGTACATCCTCAAGCTGCACCACCTCGTGGACGACAAGATCCACGCGCGCAGCACCGGTCCCTACTCGATGATCACCCAGCAGCCGCTCGGCGGTAAGGCCCAGTTCGGTGGCCAGCGCTTCGGTGAGATGGAGGTCTGGGCCCTCGAGGCCTACGGCGCGGCCTACGCGCTGCAGGAGCTGCTCACCATCAAGTCCGACGACGTCAACGGCCGCGTCAAGGTCTACGAGGCGATCGTCAAGGGCGACAACATCCCCGAGCCCGGCATCCCCGAGTCCTTCAAGGTGCTCATCAAGGAGATGCAGTCCCTCTGCCTCAACGTGGAGGTCCTGTCCAGCGACGGGTCCACCATCGAGATGCACGACGCGGAGGACGACGTCTTCCGCGCCGCCGAGGAGCTCGGCATCGACCTGTCCCGGCGCGAGCCGAGCAGCGTCGAAGAGGTCTGACAGGTGCGGGGCCGGGGCGCCGTGCGCGCCCCGGCCCACCACCCGCTCGACACACCACCTGACAGACCACGACTGACGTAAGAAACGAAAGAAGGAACCACGTGCTCGACGTCAACTTCTTCGACGAGCTCCGGATCGGCCTCGCCACCGCGGACTCGATCCGCGCCTGGAGCCACGGTGAGGTCAAGAAGCCCGAGACGATCAACTACCGCACCCTCAAGCCCGAGAAGGACGGCCTCTTCTGCGAGAAGATCTTCGGCCCGACCCGGGACTGGGAGTGCGCCTGCGGCAAGTACAAGCGGGTCCGCTTCAAGGGCATCATCTGCGAGCGCTGCGGCGTCGAGGTGACCCGCGCTGCCGTGCGTCGTGAGCGGATGGGCCACATCGAGCTCGCCGCCCCCGTCACCCACATCTGGTACTTCAAGGGTGTCCCGAGCCGCCTCGGGTACCTGCTCGACCTCGCCCCGAAGGACCTCGAGAAGGTCATCTACTTCGCGGCCTACATGATCACGTCCGTCGACGAGGACCAGCGGCACGCCGACCTGCCCTCGCTCGAGGCCCAGATCCAGGTCGAGAAGAAGGAGATCGAGAACCGCCGCGACGCCGACGTCGAGGGCCGCGCCAAGAAGCTCGAGGACGACATCGCCGCCCTCGAGGCCGAGGGCGCCAAGTCCGACGCCAAGCGCAAGGTCCGCGACTCCGCCGAGCGCGAGATGAACGCGATCCGCCGTCGCGCCGACCAGCAGGTCGAGCGCCTCGAGCAGGTCTGGGACCGCTTCAAGAACCTCAAGGTCCAGGACCTCGAGGGCGACGAGGTCCTCTACCGCGAGATGCGCGACCGCTTCGGTCTCTACTTCGAGGGCGGGATGGGCGCCGCGGCGATCCAGAAGCGCCTCGAGACCTTCGACCTCGACGCCGAGGCCGAGGCGCTGCGCGAGATCATCGCCACGGGCAAGGGCCAGCGCAAGACCCGCGCCCTCAAGCGCCTCAAGGTGGTCTCCGCCTTCCAGACGACGACGAACCAGCCGGCCGGCATGGTCCTCGACGCGATCCCGGTCATCCCGCCGGACCTGCGCCCGATGGTGCAGCTCGACGGTGGCCGCTTCGCGACCTCGGACCTCAACGACCTGTACCGCCGCGTCATCAACCGCAACAACCGCCTCAAGCGGCTGCTCGACCTCGGTGCGCCCGAGATCATTGTCAACAACGAGAAGCGGATGCTCCAGGAGGCCGTCGACAGCCTCTTCGACAACGGCCGTCGTGGCCGCCCGGTGACGGGCCCCGGCAACCGTCCGCTCAAGTCGCTGTCCGACATGCTCAAGGGCAAGCAGGGCCGGTTCCGCCAGAACCTGCTCGGCAAGCGCGTCGACTACTCCGGCCGCTCGGTCATCGTCGTCGGCCCGCAGCTCAAGCTGCACCAGTGCGGCCTGCCGAAGCAGATGGCGCTCGAGCTCTTCAAGCCCTTCGTCATGAAGCGGCTCGTCGACCTCGACCACGCCCAGAACATCAAGTCGGCCAAGCGCATGGTCGAGCGTCAGCGCCCCCAGGTCTGGGACGTCCTCGAAGAGGTCATCACCGAGCACCCGGTGCTGCTCAACCGTGCGCCCACGCTGCACCGCCTCGGCATCCAGGCCTTCGAGCCGCAGCTCGTCGAGGGCAAGGCCATCCAGATCCACCCGCTCGTCTGCACCGCGTTCAACGCGGACTTCGACGGTGACCAGATGGCCGTGCACGTGCCGCTGTCGGCGGAGGCCCAGGCCGAGGCCCGCATCCTCATGCTGTCCTCGAACAACATCCTCAAGCCGGCCGACGGCCGTCCCGTGACCATGCCCACCCAGGACATGATCATCGGCCTCTACCACCTCACCTCCGAGGTCGAGGACGGCAAGGGCGCCGGTCGGGCGTTCTCGACGGTGTCCGAGGCCCGCATGGCCTTCGACGCCGGCCAGATCGAGCTCGGTTCGCTCGTGAAGATCCGTCTCGAGCACCTCGTGCCCACGCCGATGACCGAGCTGCCCGAGGGCATCGAGCTCGACGCCGAGGGCTACGTGCCGGCGATGACGGTCGAGACCACCCTGGGTCGCGCGCTCTTCAACGAGACGCTTCCGATGGACTACCCGTTCGTCAACGACCAGGTCGACAAGAAGCGCCTCTCGACGATCGTCAACGACCTCGCCGAGCGCTACAGCAAGGTGCAGGTCGCGGCGAGCCTCGACGCGCTCAAGGAGTACGGCTTCCACTGGGCGACCCGCTCGGGCACCACGGTCGCCATCTCCGACGTCGTGACGCCCCCGCGCAAGCTCGAGATCCTCGACGGCTACGAGACCAAGGCCACGAAGGTCCAGACGCAGTACGAGCGCGGTCTGATCACCGACGACGAGCGCCGCCAGGAGCTCATCGAGATCTGGACGCAGGCCACGAACGAGGTCGCCAAGGAGATGGAGGCGAACATCCCGAGGACGAACACCATCTTCAAGATGGTCTCCTCCGGTGCGCGCGGTAACTGGATGCAGCTGCGCCAGATCGCCGGCATGCGTGGCCTGGTGTCGAACCCGAAGGGCGACATCATCCCGCGGCCGATCCGCGCGAACTTCCGCGAGGGCCTCACCGTGCTCGAGTTCTTCATCTCGACCCACGGCTCCCGCAAGGGCCTGGCCGACACCGCGCTGCGCACGGCGGACTCGGGCTACCTGACCCGTCGTCTCGTCGACGTGTCGCAGGACGTCATCATCCGCGAGGACGACTGTGGCACCGAGCGTGGCCTCAAGATGCCGATCGCGAGCACCGACGAGCGCACCGGCGCCCGCGCGGTCCACGACGACGTCGAGACCTCGGTCTACGCCCGCTCGCTCGCCGAGGACGTCGTCAAGGACGGCGAGGTCCTCGCCGAGGCCGGCATCGACCTCGGGGACGTCGTCATCGGCGCGCTGTTCGCGGCCGGTGTCGACTCGGTCAAGGTCCGCTCGGTCCTCACCTGCGACTCCAAGGTCGGGACCTGCGCGAAGTGCTACGGCCGCTCGCTGGCCACCGGCAAGCTCGTCGACATCGGTGAGGCCGTCGGCATCATCGCGGCGCAGTCCATCGGTGAGCCCGGCACCCAGCTGACGATGCGTACCTTCCACACCGGTGGTGTGGCCGGTGACGACATCACGCAGGGTCTGCCGCGTGTCGTCGAGCTCTTCGAGGCCCGCACGCCCAAGGGCGTCTCGCCGATCGCCGAGGCCTCCGGCCGCGTGACGATCGAGGAGACCGACAAGGCGCGTCGACTCCTGCTCACGCCGGACGACGGCTCCGAGGAGCACGCCTACCCGGTGACCAAGCGTGCGCGCCTGCTCGTGCAGGACGGCCAGCACGTCGAGGTCGGTGCGCAGCTGACGCAGGGGTCCATCGACCCCAAGCAGGTGCTGCGCATCCTCGGCCCGCGCAAGACGCAGGAGCACCTCGTCGACGAGGTGCAGAACGTCTACCGCCAGCAGGGTGTGTCCATCCACGACAAGCACATCGAGGTCATCGTCCGGCAGATGCTGCGCCGGATCACGATCATCGAGTCGGGCGACGCGGACCTGCTCCCGGGCATGCTCGCCGAGCGCGGGCGCTTCGAGGAGGAGAACCGTCGCGTCGTCGCCGAGGGCGGCAAGCCGGCCTCGGGTCGTCCCGAGCTCATGGGCATCACCAAGGCCTCGCTCGCGACCGAGTCGTGGCTGTCGGCGGCCTCCTTCCAGGAGACCACCCGCGTCCTCACCGAGGCCGCCATGGAGGGTCGTTCCGACTCCCTCCTCGGCCTCAAGGAGAACGTCATCCTCGGCAAGCTCATCCCGGCCGGCACGGGGCTGACCCGCTACCGCAACATCGCGGTGGAGCCGACCGAGGAGGCCAAGGCCGCCATGTACTCGATGCCGAACTACGAGGACTACGCGTTCTCCTTCGGCCCGGGTTCCGGCGAGGCCGTCCGCCTCGACGACAGCGAGCTCGGTCTCGACCGGCTCTGAGCCGCCGCACCGCCGCACGGGCGGGCACCACGTGGGAGACCACGGGTGCCCGCCCGTCGGCGTTCCCGGGGACCGCCGCCTAGGGTGACCGCATGGACGAGCCGCCGGTGACGCTCGCGCGGGGCGGCACGCCGGCGGGCGAGGTGGTGCTGCGTCGGCACGAAGGGGTCCTCCAGCTCGTCGTCGACGGGGTCTTCGCGATGGACACCGCCGACCCGTCCACCGAGCGGGTGCTGGCCGACGAGGCGCTGCGGCACCACCCGTCGCCGGCCCGCGTGCTCGTCGGGGGGCTCGGCCTGGGGTTCACCACCCGGGCCGTCCTCGCCGACCCGCGGGTGCGCCAGGTCGACGTCGTCGAGCTCGCGGCCCCCCTCGTGGGCTGGGCCAGGGCGGGTCTCGTCGAGGAGCTGGCCGGTCTCGAGGGGGAGCGGTGCACCCTCCACGTGGCCGACGTCGCGGACGTCCTCGCACGGAGGACCGCCCCCGACGGGCCGTGGGACCTCGTGCTGCTCGACGTCGACAACGGCCCGGACTTCCTCGTGCACGCCGCCAACGCGGCTCTCTACCAGCCGGGTTCGCTGGCGGCGGCCCGGCGGGTGCTGCGCCCGGGAGGCCGGCTCGTCGTGTGGTCCTCGCACCGGGCGCCGGCCCTCCTCGAGGCCTTGCGCTCGGTGGTCGGGCCCGGTGACGTGGTCGACGAGCTGGTGCTCCCGGTCCACCGGGACGGTCGTGAGCTCGAGTACGCCCTGTACTCGTTCGCGTCCGGGGCGCCCGCCGGGGGAGGATGACCCGGTGCGCCGCGATCTCGTCATCCGCCCGGAGCGTCCCGAGGACGCCGGGCCGGTCCGCGACCTCGTCCTCGCCGCCTTCGCGACGACGGACTTCTCCGACGGCGTGCCGGAGGCCCGGCTCGTCGACGGGCTGCGGGCCGACGGCGACCTGCTGCCCGCGCTGACCTTCGTCGCCGAGCTCGACGGCGGTGTCGTCGGCAGCGTCGTGTGCAGCCGGGCCTCGATGGGGGAGGGGCCCTCGGTGGGGCTCGGGCCGCTCGCGGTGCGCCCGGACCACATGGGGCAGGGCATCGGCTCGGCCCTCGTCGCGTCGGTCGTCGCGACCGCCGAGCAGCTCGCCGAGCCCTCGGTCGTGCTCCTCGGCGACCCGGGGTTCTACGGCGCGTTCGGGTTCGAGACCGCCGCCGCCCACGGGGTGGCCTCGCCCGGGCCGTGGGAGGACCGGTTCTTCCAGCTGCTGCGGCTGCGGGCCTGGCACCCGGGGCTCGCGGGCCCCTTCCGCTACGCCCCGGCGTTCGACCGGCTCTGAGGCGGGAGGGCGCCGGCAACCGATTTGGGTGGCCACGCGCGGCCCGGTATCCTTGGGTGTTGTGTCTGGCTAGGACCAGACCCAGGAGCCGGGACCGGCGCCGCGAGGCGACGGGCACGGCCTCGCCCACCTCCTGCCGGGCGCCCCACCACACCACATCCCCCCGGGGAATGGCGCATGGGGAGTGCAGGGAGGAGCAGCCGGTGCGACACACCCGAACGCGGGGGTCGAGCAGCGGCCATGACAAGGAGTGACGGCGCGACCGCCGTCGCTTGACCAGACCAGACCGAAGGATCCAGGTTGCCTACCATCAACCAGCTGGTGCGCAAGGGCCGGCAGGACAAGGCCGTCAAGGCCAAGACCCCTGCCCTCAAGGGCTCCCCGCAGCGCCGCGGCGTGTGCACGCGTGTGTACACGACCACCCCCAAGAAGCCGAACTCCGCCCTCCGCAAGGTTGCCCGCGTGCGCCTCACGAGCGGCATCGAGGTCACCGCCTACATCCCCGGTGTCGGCCACAACCTCCAGGAGCACTCGATGGTGCTCGTCCGCGGCGGTCGTGTGAAGGACCTCCCCGGCGTGCGCTACAAGATCATCCGCGGCGCCCTCGACACCCAGGGCGTCAAGAACCGTCAGCAGGCGCGCAGCCGCTACGGCGCGAAGAAGGGTAAGAGCTGATGCCGCGCAAGGGTCCCGCTCCGAAGCGGCCGCTCGTCATCGACCCGGTCCACCAGTCCCCGCTGGTGACCTCGCTGGTCAACAAGGTCCTCCTCGACGGCAAGAAGTCCACCGCCGAGCGCATCGTCTACGGCGCGCTCGAGGGCTGCCGCGAGAAGACCGGCACCGACCCGGTGCAGACGCTCAAGCGCGCGCTCGACAACATCAAGCCGACGCTCGAGGTCAAGTCCCGCCGCGTCGGCGGTGCGACCTACCAGGTCCCGATCGAGGTCAAGCCGAACCGCGCCACGACGCTGTCGCTGCGCTGGCTCGTCGGCTACTCGCGCCAGCGTCGTGAGAAGACGATGACCGAGCGCCTCATGAACGAGATCCTCGACGCGTCCAACGGCCTCGGCGCCGCGGTGAAGCGTCGCGAGGACACGCACAAGATGGCCGAGTCCAACAAGGCCTTCGCGCACTACCGCTGGTGACCCCGTCCGGGGAGCCGCGCCGCCCCGCGGCCGGCTCCCCGGGCCACCGGTGCACGACCGCACCACCCCGCACCACCCCCGACGCGACGAGACGAGAGCACAGAACGTGGCACAGGACGTCCTGACGGACCTCAAGAAGGTCCGCAACATCGGCATCATGGCGCACATCGACGCCGGCAAGACCACGGCGACCGAGCGCATCCTCTTCTACACCGGTGTCAACCGGAAGATGGGCGAGACGCACGACGGCGCCTCCACCACCGACTGGATGGAGCAGGAGAAGGAGCGGGGGATCACCATCACCTCCGCCGCCGTCACCTCCTTCTGGGAGGGGTCGCAGATCAACATCATCGACACCCCCGGTCACGTCGACTTCACGGTCGAGGTCGAGCGTTCGCTGCGCGTCCTCGACGGCGCCGTCGCCGTCTTCGACGGCAAGGAGGGCGTCGAGCCCCAGTCCGAGACGGTCTGGCGCCAGGCGGACAAGTACAACGTCCCCCGCATCTGCTTCGTCAACAAGATGGACAAGCTCGGCGCGGACTTCTACTTCACCGTCGACACCATCAAGGACCGTCTCGGTGCGGAGCCGCTCGTGCTCCAGCTGCCGATCGGCGCCGAGAACGACTTCGTCGGTGTCGTCGACCTCATCTACAAGCGCGCGCTCGTGTGGGAGGGCGACGCCAAGGGCGACGTCACCATGGGTGCCAAGTACGACATCCAGGACATCCCGGCCGACCTCGTCGACCGCGTGGAGGAGTACCGCCACCAGCTCATCGAGCGGGTCGCCGAGTCCGACGACGCCCTCATGGAGAAGTACCTCGAGGGTGGCGAGCTCACCCCCGAGGAGATCAAGGCCGGCATCCGCCGCCTGACCATCGCCTCCGAGGTCTACCCGGTCCTGTGTGGCTCCGCGTTCAAGAACCGCGGCGTCCAGCCGATGCTCGACGCGGTCGTCGACTACCTCCCCTCGCCGCTCGACGTGCCGGCGATGGAGGGTCACGCCCCGGGCAACGAGGACGAGAAGGTCGAGCGCAAGCCCAGCAAGGACGAGCCGTTCTCCGCGCTCGCCTTCAAGGTCGCCTCGCACCCGTTCTTCGGCACGCTGACCTTCATCCGCGTCTACTCCGGACACATCTCCGCCGGCACCCAGGTGCTCAACAGCACCAAGGTGAAGAAGGAGCGCATCGGAAAGCTCTTCCAGATGCACGCCAACAAGGAGAACCCGGTCGAGGACGCGATGGCGGGCCACATCTACGCCGCCATCGGTCTGAAGACGACGACGACCGGTGACACCCTCTGCGACATCGACAAGCCGGTCGTGCTCGAGTCGATGACCTTCCCGGAGCCCGTCATCCAGGTCGCCATCGAGCCCAAGACCAAGGGCGACCAGGAGAAGCTCGGCACCGCGATCCAGAAGCTGGCCGAGGAGGACCCGACCTTCCAGGTGCACCTCGACGAGGACACCGGCCAGACGATCATCGCCGGCATGGGCGAGCTCCACCTCGACATCCTCGTCGACCGCATGCGTCGCGAGTTCAAGGTCGAGGCCAACGTCGGCAAGCCGCAGGTCGCCTACCGCGAGACCATCAAGCGGACCCTCGAGCGCTACGACTACACCCACAAGAAGCAGACGGGTGGCTCGGGCCAGTTCGCGAAGGTCCAGATCGCGCTGGAGCCGCTGGACACCGCCGAGGGCGAGCTCTACGAGTTCTCCAACAAGGTCACCGGTGGCCGCATCCCGCGTGAGTACATCCCGTCGGTCGACGCCGGCATCCAGGACGCCATGCAGTACGGCGTGCTCGCCGGCTACCCGCTGGTCGGCATCAAGGCGACGCTCCTCGACGGTGCGTACCACGACGTCGACTCCTCGGAGATGGCGTTCAAGATCGCCGGCTCGATGGCGCTCAAGGAGGCCGTCCGCAAGTGCGAGCCGGTCCTCCTCGAGCCGATGATGGCCGTCGAGGTCCGCACCCCCGAGGACTACATGGGTGAGGTCATCGGCGACATCAACTCGCGGCGTGGCCACATCCAGGCGATGGAGGACATCTCCGGCGCCAAGGTCGTCCGCGGCCTGGTCCCGCTGTCGGAGATGTTCGGGTACGTCGGCGACCTGCGGTCCAAGACCCAGGGTCGCGCGAACTACTCGATGGAGTTCGACTCCTACGCCGAGGTCCCCAAGTCGGTGGCCGAGGAGATCATCAAGAAGACCCGGGGCGAGTGACCGCTACAGTGGTCGCTGATCTCGCCTGAGAGAAGCACTTCCAACCAACCCCCAGACGACGCCACGTCCTGCCCGGTCGTAACGGCGTTACCGAGAAATCAGTCCTGAGGAGGACATCAAGTGGCGAAGGCAAAGTTCGAGCGGACCAAGCCGCACGTCAACATCGGCACCATCGGTCACATCGACCACGGTAAGACGACGCTGACTGCTGCGATCTCCAAGGTCCTGCACGACAAGTACCCGGACCTGAACCCCCAGTTCGCGTTCGACGACATCGACAAGGCGCCCGAGGAGAAGCAGCGCGGTATCACGATCTCCATCGCGCACATCGAGTACCAGACCGAGGGCCGTCACTACGCCCACGTCGACTGCCCGGGCCACGCCGACTACGTGAAGAACATGATCACGGGTGCGGCGCAGATGGACGGCGCGATCCTCGTCGTCGCCGCCACCGACGGTCCGATGCCGCAGACGAAGGAGCACGTCCTTCTGGCCCGCCAGGTCGGCGTCCCCTACGTCGTCGTGGCGCTCAACAAGGCCGACATGGTCGACGACGAGGAGATCCTCGAGCTCGTCGAGATGGAGGTCCGCGAGCTGCTGAGCTCCTACGAGTTCCCCGGTGACGACCTCCCCGTCGTCAAGGTCTCGGCGCTCAAGGCGCTCGAGGGCGACGCCGAGTGGGGCCAGACCGTCCTCGACCTCATGGACGCCGTCGACAACTACATCCCGGAGCCGGAGCGCGACACCGACAAGCCGTTCCTCATGCCCGTCGAGGACGTCTTCACGATCACCGGTCGTGGCACCGTCGTCACCGGCCGCATCGAGCGCGGTGTCCTCAAGGTCAACGAGGAGGTCGAGATCGTCGGCATCCACACCGGCCCGCCGACCAAGACCACGGCCACCGGCATCGAGATGTTCCGCAAGCTCCTCGACGAGGGCCGTGCGGGCGAGAACGTCGGCCTGCTCCTGCGTGGCATCAAGCGCGAGGACGTCGAGCGCGGCCAGGTCGTCGTCAAGCCGGGCTCGATCACGCCGCACACGGCGTTCGACGCCAACGTCTACATCCTGTCCAAGGACGAGGGTGGCCGTCACACCCCGTTCTACGACAACTACCGTCCGCAGTTCTACTTCCGGACCACGGACGTCACCGGCGTCGTCACGCTGCCCGAGGGCACCGAGATGGTCATGCCCGGCGACAACACCGAGATGGCCGTCGAGCTCATCCAGCCCATCGCGATGGAGGAGGGCCTCAAGTTCGCCATCCGCGAGGGCGGCCGCACCGTCGGCGCCGGCCGGGTCACCAAGATCACGAAGTGACCTGACGCCGGTCGCCTGACCGGCAGCCCGTCGAAGGGCCCGCACCCCCAGAGGGTGCGGGCCCTTCGCCGTGCGCGCGGTCGGCGGGTCAGCAGGTGAGGACGAGGTGGAAGATCGTGTCCTCGGCGGCGCCCGTGGCGGAGTTCTTGACCGAGACGTAGACGGTGCTGTCGTGCGAGAAGTCGCTGTCGACCGAGATCTCGTGCACCGCCCCGAAGAGGTAGTCGGTGGCGGCCGGGGTGCAGCGGCTGACGTTGCGGTCGAAGGTCACCCGGTACGAACCCGTCCCGTCCTTGACGACGCCGACGAACCCGGACGAGGCGCCGGCGTGGACGGTCGGTGGCGCCGTGGTCGCGTCGACCGAGACGTACAGCGGCATGACCCAGTACCCCGCGACGTCGGCGAAGACGTGGGCCGAGCCCGGGGTCCTGAGCGTCAGCCGGCCGCTGGTGTCGACGGGCACGGTGACCATGTTGGCGACCGGGCCGGACGGGTTGTAGTTGACGAGCGAGGCGGTCGGCTCGGTCGTGCCCGTCGCCCAGCCCTTGAGGTCGCTCGTGCTCCCGCTCTGCGAGATCGCCCCGAGGTTGAGCTGCACCGCCGTCGCGACGGCGCTGACGTCGCACGACTCGGCCTTGCCGCCCTGGGCGGCGTAGCTCGTCGCCGTGGTGTCGAAGGTGCGGGCGGCGGCCGTGAGCCGACCGCCGGCGACGCGGGTGTCGATGATCCGGCAGGGGGCGACCGCGACGAAGCGCAGCTCGGAGCCCGCGGCGGTCGACGGGGTGACGAGGGCCGGCCGGGGCGCGGCCGACCGGCTCTGCGCGGTGCCCGGCTGCGGACCACCCGCGTCGGCGCCGGCGGCGCCGAGGACGAGGAGGGCGGCGCCGGCGGCGGCGACGGCCGCCCGGCGCAGGAGGGGTGACGTGCGCACGGGGGGAGCACCTTTCCGTGGGGTGGGCGCCGGGGACCCGTCGCGTGCTCCTCAGGAGGGCGGCACGGCCCGCGGTGATACGCCGTGACGCCGCCACGCCGCTCAGGCCGGGGTCAGCCGCTCCGCACCGACGCGCGCGAGCTCCTCGCGGACCCGGGCGATGGCGGGCGAGGGGGCCATGCTCCGGCGCCACGTCATCATGACGCGGCGGGTCGGCACGGGGTCGGTCAGCGGGACGGCGACGACCGACGCCGGCAGCTGCTCGCGCCCGAGGCGGGGGACGAGGCTGACGCAGACGCCCTCGGCGACGAGGCCGACGTGCGAGGCGAACTCCCACGACCAGTGCCGGATGCGCGGGCGGGCGCCGTGGAGGTCGAACATGTGGGTGAGCCAGCCGTGGCAGACCGAGCCCTCGGGGGCGCAGACCCAGTCGTCGGCGACGAGGTCGAGGGCGGTCGCGCCGGCGGCGCCGGCGAGCGGGTGGTCCCGGTGGACGAGCACGTCGGCGGTGTCGACCCCGAGCGTGACGACCTCGACGTGCTCGGGGAAGGGCAGGGGGAGGTCACCCCAGTTGTGGACGAGGGCGGCGTCGGCCCCGCCGGCGGCGACGAGGTCGATCGCCTCGTGCGGGTCACGCTCGACGAGGGTGACGGTGAGGTCGGGCTCGTCGACGCCGAGCGTGCGCAGCGCCGGGGCGAGGAGCCCGCGCACGGCCGTCGAGAACGCGACGAGCCGGACCCCGCCGGCGACCGGGCCCCCGGTCACCCGCCCGAGCCCGGACTCCAGCCGCTCGAGGCGGGCGAGGATGTCGCCGCCCTCGTCGACGAGGTGGCGACCCAGCTCGGTGAGCATCACGCCACGCCCGACGCGTTCGAGGACCGGGCCGCCGACCCGTCGCTCGAGCCGCTTGACCTGCTGCGAGACGGCCGAGGGGGTGTAGCCGAGCTCGGCCGCGGCCCCGCCGACCGACCCGGTGCGTCGGACGGCCGCGAGGGTGGCGAGGTGCTCGAGCTCGATCATGTAGCGACGCTACACGGAGCGTGGCACGATCGTGCGCTGGTGCTGAACGGAGCTCCGGCGCGAGGATGGGGGCATGCCGCTGCGCGACACGCTTTCCGCCGTCCTCGTCATGCTCGTCTGGGGGATGAACTTCGTCGTCATCGAGCGCGGGCTCGACGGTGTCCCGCCGCTGCTCTTCGTCGCACTCCGCTTCGCCGTCGTCCTCCTCGCCCTGCCCTTCGTCGCACGGCCCGACGCCCCGCTGCGGCGCGTGCTCGCCGTGGGCGCCTGCATGAGCCTGGGGCAGTTCGGCCTCCTGTACTCCGCCCTGGCCCTCGGCATGCCGCCGGGCCTGGCCTCGCTGGTGCTCCAGGCGCAGGCGGTCCTCACCGTCGGGCTCGCCGCCCTCGTCCTCGGCGAACGACCGCTGCGCGTGCAGCTGGCCGGTGTCGGGGTCGGCGCGCTCGGCCTCGGGGTGGTCGCGCTCGGGCGCGGTGGCAGCGTGCCCGTCGTCGCCCTCGTCGTCTGCGTCCTCGCGGCGCTGTCGTGGGCGACCGGCAACGTGCTCGTGCGCCGGCTCGGGGTGCCCGGCGGGCTGGGCCTCACGGTGTGGTCGGCGCTCGTCGTGCCGGTGCCCGCGCTCGGCCTCAGCCTCCTCGTCGACGGGCCGGCCGCGGTCGGCACGGCCCTGACCCACCTCTCGGCCGTCAACTGGCTCTCGACCGCCTACACCGCGGTGCTCGCGAGCCTCGTCGGCTACGGGATCTGGAACCGCCTCCTCGAGCGGCACCCGGCCTCGGACGTCGCGCCGTTCACGCTGCTCGTCCCGCCCATCGGCATCGCGACGGCGTGGGTCGCCGACGGCGAGGTCCCCACCGCGCTGGTCGTCGGCGGGGGCGTCCTGCTCGTGCTCGGCGTCGCGCTGGTCACCCTGGGGCCACGGTGGCGGGGTCGGCCGCGCCGTGGGGTGACGGCGCGCGTGGCAGGCGGCGCACGTCGGGTGACGCCAGCGTCGCCAGCGCGATGACGGCGACGGCGAGCCCGCCCGCGAGGACCACGGGCGCGAGGCCGAACCGCTCGGCGACCGGCCCCGCGACGAGCTGCCCGACGGGCACGAGCGCCATCGAGCCCAGCGCGTCGTAGGAGTAGGCCCGGGAGAGCTGGGCCGGCTCGACGTGCTCCTGCACGGCGAGGTTCCAGCCCATGCCGAACACCTCGAGCCCGACGCCGGCCACGACCGCGGCGAGCACGAGCAGCCACGCCGGGGACCCCCCGCCGAGCAGGACGAGCGGGAGGCCGAGCAGGGCGACGGCCGGCATGCCGCCCCGCAGCGGCCGGCCGAGCGGGACGCGCAGCAGGACGGCGGTCGCGACGAGCGCGCCGGCCGCCTCGGCCGACAGCACCCAGCCCCAGGCGGGTCGACCGACCGTGTCCTCGGCCAGGGCCGGACCGAGCGTCAGCCACGCACCGCCCCAGACCGCGTTGAGGAGCGCGAAGGCGGTGACGACGACCCACAGCCACGGGGTGTCCCGGAAGGTCTGCCACCCCTCGCGCAGGTCGCGGACGACCGAGGGGCGGGAGGTCGGCGGGGCCGGCCGGGCCGCGGCTCGGCGGGGACGAGGGTCGGCACCATGCCGGCCATCGCCGGAAAGCCCGTCCCGGACGCCGCGCCCTGGAGCGCCTGGAGGACAGCGACGGGCCAGAGCTCGCGCACCCCGGCGAGGAGCAGCGCCGCCGTGAGCCCCTGCAGCAGCGCGCTCGCGAGGTTCGAGCCCTGGAGGACGAGCGAGCGGGGGAGCCGGTCGGCGAGCACGCCCCCGAAGAGCAGGAGCGCGGTCATCGGCACCACCCGTGCGGCGAGGACCTGGCCCAGGGCGGTGGCCGAGCCGCCGAGGTCGAGGACCGCGAAGGCGAGGGCGACGGTCGCGGCCGAGGTGCCCGACGAGGTTCGCCGTCCGTGAGGCGAGGTACCACGAGAACCCGCGCACGCGCAGCGGCGCGAGGGCGGCGCCGCCGGCGCTCACCGTGGGTCCATCGCGAAGGCGAACAGCGAGAGGTTGACGAGCGTCGTGCCCTCCGCACGCGGCGCCCTCGCCCACACGGCCGCCGCGGATGCTCTCCTCCCCGGCGACGACGAGCTCGCCCGCATCGCGCAGGAGGCGCAGGTGGTAGGAGGCGTTGGCGTGCGTGAGCCCGAGCTCTCGCGCGACGTCCGCAGCGGTGAGGGCGCTGCCGGTGAGCAGGGACAGGATGCGCAGCCGGGTGGGGTGGGCGAGGGCCCGCGCAGGTGGCCGGGGTCGGTCATCACTACCTCCAAAGGGTTCTTGGGGCGTGTGACACCGCGGCGCACGAAGTGTCAAAGAGCTGTTGGGGAGTCCTCGACGCGCCACGGCGGCGGGGGTGCCGGGGGAGGGGGCCCCGGCGGTGTAGCGGCCGATTTGGTCAGGCGCGAGGGCTCTGGCAGACTAGCCGGGTTGCTTGGCGTGCCCCCGCGTCCCAGACCGGGACCGGGAGCCCACCGCGACGAGGTACTGAACCGCCGGACGGCGGGGCGGCTCGTCGGCGAAGAGCCAGGCCCGGTTCCACCGGACAGCCGGACCCACGGACGAACGCGAGAGATCGCCTGCGCCCGAACTGCGGAACAAGGGCGACACGCCCGACCGCGGGGGTCGGAGGTCCACGGGCCGGCACTTTGACAGATGGACGGCGAGAGAGAGACGGAACAACAGATGGCGGGACAGAAGATCCGCATCCGGTTGAAGTCGTATGACCACGAGGTCATCGACAGCTCGGCGCGCAAGATCGTCGACACCGTGACCCGCGCGGGTGCGACCGTGGTTGGCCCCGTGCCGCTGCCGACGGAGAAGAACGTCTTCTGCGTCATCCGGTCGCCGCACAAGTACAAGGACAGCCGCGAGCACTTCGAGATGCGCACGCACAAGCGCCTCATCGACATCATCGACCCGACGCCGAAGGCCGTCGACTCGCTGATGCGTCTCGACCTCCCGGCTGACGTCAACATCGAGATCAAGCTCTGAGGCTCGCGATGACTACTGCCACGAAGACCCAGAAGGGTCTGCTGGGCACCAAGCTCGGCATGACCCAGGTGTGGGACGAGAACAACCGACTCGTGCCCGTCACCGTGATCCAGGCCGGCCCGAACGTCGTGACCCAGGTCCGCGCGGCCGACGTCGACGGCTACGCGGCCGTCCAGCTCGGCTACGGCGCCATCGACCCCCGCAAGGTCACCAAGCCGCTGGCCGGCCACTTCGAGAAGGCCGGCGTGACCCCGCGCCGCTTCCTCATCGAGATCCGCACCGCCGACGCGGGCGAGTACTCGCTCGGCCAGGAGCTCGGCGCCGACACCTTCGAGTCCGGCTCCTCGGTCGACATCAGCGCGACCACCAAGGGCAAGGGCTTCGCCGGTGTCATGAAGCGTCACGGCTTCCACGGCGTCAGCTCCTCGCACGGTGCGCACAAGAACCACCGCAAGCCCGGCTCCATCGGTGGCTGCGCCACCCCGGGCCGCGTGTTCAAGGGCATGCGCATGGCCGGCCGCATGGGCGGCGTGCGCCACACCACGCAGAACCTCACGATCCACGCCGTGGACGCCGACAAGGGCCTGCTGCTCGTCAAGGGCGCCGTCCCCGGTCCCCGCGGTGCGGTCGTCCTCGTCCGCTCGGCCGCGAAGGGGGCCTGACCATGGCTACCACGACGCTCGACGTCACCCTCCCCTCGGAGATCTTCGACGTCCAGACCAACGTCCCGCTGATCCACCAGGTCGTCGTCGCGCAGCTCGCGGCGGCCCGTCAGGGCACGCACGCCACCAAGACCCGCGGCGACGTCCGCGGCGGTGGCAAGAAGCCCTACCGCCAGAAGGGCACCGGCCGCGCCCGCCAGGGCTCGACCCGTGCGCCGCAGTTCGCCGGCGGTGGCACCGTGCACGGCCCGCAGCCGCGTGACTACAACCAGCGCACCCCCAAGAAGATGAAGGCCGCCGCCCTGCGCGGTGCCCTCTCCGACCGGGCGCGCCACGGCCGCATCCACGTCGTCGAGTCCATCGCCACCGGCGAGGCCCCCTCGACCAAGGACGCCAAGGCCCTGTTCGCCGGCCTCACCGAGCGCCCGAACCTGCTCGTCGTCCTCGACCGCAGCGACATCGTGTCGCTGAAGTCGGTGCGCAACCTCGCCGAGGTCCACGTGCTCGCGGTCGACCAGCTCAACACCTACGACGTGCTCTGCGCCGACGACGTCGTCTTCACCCAGGCCGCCTACGAGGCGTTCACCGGTGAGACCGTCGCCGCCGCGAAGCCCGCCAAGAAGGCCGCGGCGAAGAAGGCTCCGGCCAAGAAGGCCGCCGAGGCCGATGTGGAGGACGAGAAGTGAGCCAGGGCAAGAACCCCCGCGACATCCTGATCGCGCCGGTCGTGTCCGAGAAGTCGTACGGCCTCCTCGACGAGGGCAAGTACACCTTCCTCGTCGACCCGCGGTCGAACAAGACCGAGATCAAGATCGCCGTCGAGGAGATCTTCAAGGTCAAGGTCGACTCCGTGCACACGATGAACCGCCAGGGCAAGTCCCGTCGCACGCGGTTCGGCACCGGCAAGCGCAAGGACACCAAGCGCGCGATCGTCACCCTCCGCGAGGGCTCGATCGACATCTTCGGCAGCGCCGGCGCCTGAGGAAGCTGAGGACTACACCATGGGTATCCGCAAGTACAAGCCGACGACGCCGGGGCGTCGCGGGTCGAGCGTGGCCGACTTCGTCGAGGTCACCCGCTCCACCCCCGAGAAGTCCCTCGTCCGTCCGCTGACCAAGAGCGGTGGTCGCAACAGCAACGGCCGCATCACCACTCGTCACATCGGTGGTGGCCACAAGCGCGCCTACCGCGTCATCGACTTCCGTCGCCACGACAAGGACGGCGTGCCGGCCAAGGTCGCTCACATCGAGTACGACCCCAACCGCACCGCCCGCATCGCGCTGCTGCACTACGCGGACGGCGAGAAGCGCTACATCCTGGCCCCCAAGGGCCTCGAGCAGGGCGCGACGATCGAGAACGGCCCGTCGGCCGACATCAAGCCGGGCAACACGCTGCCGCTGCGCAACATCCCGACCGGTACGGTCATCCACGCCGTCGAGCTCAAGCCCGGTGGCGGCGCGAAGATCGCCCGCTCCGCCGGTGTCCGCGTGCAGCTCGTCGCCAAGGACGGCCCCTACGCGCAGCTGCGCATGCCGTCCGGTGAGATCCGCAACGTCGACGTGCGCTGCCGCGCCACCGTCGGCGAGGTCGGCAACGCCGAGCAGTCGAACATCAACTGGGGCAAGGCCGGCCGCATGCGCTGGAAGGGCAAGCGCCCGACCGTCCGTGGTGTCGTCATGAACCCGGTCGACCACCCGCACGGTGGTGGCGAGGGCCGCACCTCCGGTGGTCGTCACCCGGTGAGCCCCTGGGGCCAGCCCGAGGGCCGCACCCGCCGCCCCGGCAAGCCCAGCGACAAGCTCATCGTGCGTCGCCGTCGTACTGGCAAGAAGCGCTGATAAGGAGCCTGTGGAATGCCTCGTAGCCTGAAGAAGGGCCCCTTCATCGACGACCACCTTCAGAAGAAGGTGGATGTCCAGAACGAAGCGGGCACCAAGAACGTCATCAAGACCTGGTCGCGCCGTTCGGTCATCAGCCCGGACATGCTCGGCCACACCTTCGCCGTCCACGACGGCCGCAAGCACGCCCCGGTGTTCGTCACCGAGGCGATGGTCGGCCACAAGCTCGGCGAGTTCGCACCGACCCGCACCTTCAAGGGTCACGTGAAGGACGACAAGAAGGGGCGTCGTCGCTGATGGCCACCGACAACACCACGCTGGAGTCGCGGGCGACCGCCCGCCACACCCGCATCACGCCGATGAAGGCGCGTCGCGTCGTCGACCTCATCCGCGGCAAGGCTGCGCCCGACGCCGTGTCGGTCCTGCGCTTCGCGCCCCAGGCGGCGAGCGAGCAGGTCCTCAAGGTCCTCGAGTCCGCGATCGCCAACGCCCGCGTCCGCGCCGACAAGACGGCCGAGCGGTTCGACGAGCGCGAGCTCGTCGTCTCCGCGGCCTTCGTCGACGAGGGCCCGACCATGAAGCGGTTCCGTCCGCGCGCCCAGGGCCGCGCCGGCCGCATCAACAAGCGCACGAGCCACATCACGGTGGTCGTCGCTCCCAAGCCCGCCAAGACCACGAACGGAGGCACCCGCTGATGGGTCAGAAGGTCAACCCGCACGGCTTCCGTCTCGGGATCACGACGGAGCACAAGAGCCGTTGGTTCGCCGACTCCACCAAGGAGGGTCAGCGTTACCGCGACTACGTCAAGGAGGACGTGGCGATCCGCAAGCTCATGTCCACGGGCATGGACCGCGCCGGTATCGCCCGTGTCGACATCGAGCGCACGCGTGACCGCGTCCGCGTCGACATCCACACCGCCCGCCCGGGCATCGTCATCGGCCGCCGCGGCGCCGAGGCCGACCGCATCCGCGGTGAGCTCGAGAAGCTCACGGGCAAGCAGGTGCAGCTGAACATCCTCGAGGTCAAGAACCCCGAGCAGGAGGCCCAGCTCGTCGCGCAGGGCATCGCCGAGCAGCTGTCGGCCCGTGTCTCGTTCCGTCGCGCCATGCGCAAGGGCATGCAGTCCGCCACCCGCGCCGGCGCCAAGGGCATCCGCGTGCAGGTCTCCGGCCGCCTCGGCGGCGCGGAGATGAGCCGCACCGAGTTCTACCGCGAGGGTCGCGTGCCGCTGCACACCCTCCGCGCGCAGATCGACTACGGCCTGTACGAGGCCAAGACCACGTTCGGGCGCATCGGCGTCAAGGTGTGGATCTACAAGGGCGACATGACCGCTCGCGAGCTCGCGGCCCAGCAGGCCACGGCTCCGCGCCAGGGTCGCGGCCCGCGTCGTGACGGCGCCGACCGCCCGGCCCGCGCCCGTCGCACCGAGGCCCCCGCCGCCCAGGCCCAGCAGGAGCAGGCCCCGGCCGCTCCGAGCACCGAGGAGTCCTGACCCATGTTGATTCCCCGTCGAGTCAAGCACCGCAAGCAGCACCACCCGGGTCGCTCGGGTATGGCCAAGGGCGGTACGACCATCGCGTTCGGTGACTACGGCATCCAGGCCCTCGAGCCCGCCTACGTCACCAACCGCCAGATCGAGTCCGCGCGTATCGCGATGACCCGGTACATCAAGCGTGGCGGAAAGGTCTGGATCAACATCTACCCGGACCGCCCGCTGACCAAGAAGCCGGCCGAGACCCGCATGGGCTCCGGCAAGGGGTCCCCCGAGTGGTGGATCGCCAACGTCAAGCCGGGTCGGATCATGTTCGAGCTCTCCGGTGTCCCGGAGGACGTCGCGCGCGAGGCCCTGCGTCTCGCGATGCACAAGCTGCCGATGAAGTGCCGCTTCGTCCGGCGTGAGGGTGGTGACTTCTGATGGCAGTCGGTTCCAAGGACCTGAGCCCCAAGGAGATGCGGGGCTTCGACGACGAGCGTCTCGTCGACGAGCTGCGCAAGGCCAAGGAGGAGCTGTTCAACCTCCGCTTCCAGTCCGCCACCGGGCAGCTGGACAACCACGGTCGGCTCCGCGCCGTCCGCAAGGACATCGCCCGGATCTACACCGAGATGCGTGAGCGTGAGCTCGGCATCGGCGTGAAGGGTGAGGCCAAGTGAGCGAGAAGAAGGACGAGACCGTGACCACCGTCAGCCGCAACGACCGCAAGACCCGCCAGGGCTACGTGGTGAGCGACAAGATGGACAAGACCGTCGTCGTCGAGGTCGAGGACCGCGTCAAGCACGCGCTCTACGGCAAGGTCATGCGCCGCTCGAGCAAGGTCAAGGCCCACGACGAGGCCAACGCCGCCGGCATCGGCGACCGCGTCCTCATCATGGAGACCCGGCCGCTGTCCGCGACGAAGCGCTGGCGCGTCGTCGAGATCCTCGAGAAGGCCAAGTAAGCCTCTGCCGCAAGGCAATCCAGTCAGTTCGGCCAGGCTCGCCCCCGGCGAGAACCAGCACGACGAGTAGGAGTTAGACAGTGATCCAGCAGGAGTCGCGACTGCGTGTCGCCGACAACACCGGTGCGAAGGAGATCCTCTGCATCCGTGTTCTCGGTGGTTCCGGTCGCCGGTACGCCGGCATCGGCGACACCATCGTCGCCACCGTCAAGGACGCGATCCCGGGCGGCAACGTGAAGAAGGGCGACGTCGTCAAGGCCGTCATCGTCCGGACGCGCAAGGAGCGCCGTCGTCCCGACGGTTCCTACATCCGCTTCGACGAGAACGCCGCGGTCATCCTCCGCAACGACGGTGACCCCCGTGGCACGCGCATCTTCGGCCCGGTCGGGCGCGAGCTGCGCGAGAAGAAGTTCATGAAGATCATCAGCCTGGCCCCGGAGGTGCTCTGAACCATGGCCTCGAAGATCAAGAAGGGCGACACCGTCCAGGTGCTCGCCGGCAAGGACAAGGGCCAGACCGGCAAGGTCATCGCGGTCAACCGCGAGACCGGCCGCGTCACGGTCGAGGGTGTCAACCGGGTGACCCGGCACACCAAGGCCGGCGAGTCGACCCGGGGCAGCCGCACCGGTGGCCTCGTCGTCCAGGAGGCGCCGATCCACGTGAGCAACGTGGCCATCGTCGACCCCTCGGACAAGAAGCCCACCCGGATCAAGACCCGCGTCGAGACCGTCGAGCGTGACGGCCGTCAGAAGACGAGCCGTGTCCGCGTCGGCGCGCGCTCGGGCAAGGACCTGTGAGAGAGATGGCCGAGACCGCTACCAAGCCCCGCCTCAAGGCGCGCTACCAGGACGAGATCAAGGGCGCCCTGCGTGACCAGTTCGGCTACGCCAACGTCATGCAGGTCCCGGGTGTCGTCAAGGTCGTCGTCAACATGGGTGTCGGCGACGCCGCCAAGGACAGCAAGCTCATCGAGGGTGCCGTCCGCGACCTCACCGCCATCACCGGCCAGAAGCCGGTCGTGACGAAGGCCCGCAAGTCCATCGCCCAGTTCAAGCTGCGTGAGGGCATGCCGATCGGCACGCACACCACGCTGCGCGGCGACCGGATGTGGGAGTTCCTCGACCGGCTCGTCACCATCGCGCTGCCGCGCATCCGCGACTTCCGCGGCCTCTCGCCGAAGCAGTTCGACGGCCGCGGCAACTACACCTTCGGCCTCACGGAGCAGTCGATGTTCCACGAGATCGACCAGGACAAGATCGACCGCGTCCGCGGCATGGACATCACGGTCGTCACCACGGCGACGAACGACGACGAGGGACGCGCGCTGCTCAAGGCGCTCGGCTTCCCGTTCAAGGAGAACTGACATGGCCAAGACCGCCCTGGTCAACAAGGCGAACAAGAAGCCGAAGTTCGCGGTCCGCGGCTACACGCGGTGCCAGCGCTGCGGGCGCCCGCACTCGGTCTATCGCAAGTTCGGCCTGTGCCGGATCTGCCTGCGGGAGATGGCCCACGCGGGCGAGCTCCCCGGTGTGACCAAGTCCAGCTGGTAAGTCCTCACCTCCGCCGCCCCCGGGCGGCACCCCATCCACAGACCATCTACATCGCAGGTCCGCCGGGATCCCCGGCAGAAACCACGGTGAGAGAGGGCGGAGAAGCCCAATGACCATGACCGACCCGATCGCGGACATGCTGACCCGCGTCCGGAACGCCAACTCGGCGCACAAGGACGCAGTCTCCATGCCGTTCTCGAAGCTCAAGAGCCACGTCGCCGAGATCCTCGAGGCCGAGGGTTACATCGCCGGCTGGTCCGTCGAGGACGCCGAGGTGGGCAAGACCCTCACGGTGAACCTCAAGTACGGCCCCAACCGTGAGCGTTCCATCGCCGGCCTGCGCCGCGTGAGCAAGCCCGGGCTGCGCGTGTACGCCAAGTCCACCAACCTTCCCAAGGTGCTCGGTGGTCTCGGTGTCGCGATCATCTCGACGTCGTCCGGCCTGCTGACCGACCGTCAGGCCGCCAACAAGGGTGTGGGTGGGGAAGTCCTCGCCTACGTCTGGTAAGGGGTAGCAGACATGTCTCGAATCGGACGTCTCCCCGTCACCGTCCCCTCGGGTGTCGACGTGACCGTCTCCGGTCAGCACGTCACCGTGAAGGGCCCGAAGGGTGAGCTCTCGCACACCGTCGCCGAGCCGATCACCGTCGAGCAGACCGACGGCGTGCTCGAGGTCAAGCGCCCCGACGACGAGCGCACCTCGCGCTCGCTCCACGGCCTGACCCGCTCGCTCATCAACAACATGGTCCTCGGTGTCACCGAGGGCTACGAGAAGAAGCTCGAGATCCACGGCACCGGTTACCGCGTGCTGGCCAAGGGCTCGAACCTCGAGTTCGCCCTCGGGTACTCGCACTCGATCACCGTCGAGCCGCCGGCCGGCATCACCTTCGCGGTGGAGAACCAGACCCGGTTCTCGGTCCAGGGCATCGACAAGCAGCTCGTCGGCGAGGTCGCCGCGAACATCCGCAAGCTCCGCAAGCCCGACCCGTACAAGGGCAAGGGCGTCCGCTACGCGGGCGAGCAGATCCGCCGCAAGGTCGGAAAGGCTGGTAAGTAACCGATGGCCATGATCGTCAAGCGCGCCAAGGGCAAGACGGCCGCGCGCACGCGCCGTCACACCCGACTCCGCAAGCTGGTCACCGGCACCGCCGTCCGGCCCCGGCTCGTCGTCTCGCGCTCCTCGCGCCACGTCTTCGTCCAGGTCGTCGACGACACCGTCGGCAAGACCGTCGCGTCGGCGTCGACCATGGAGGCCGACGTGCGCGCCCTCGAGGGCGACAAGCGCGAGAAGGCCAAGAAGGTCGGCGAGCTCGTCGCCTCGCGCGCCAAGGCCGCGGGTGTCGAGGCCGTCGTGTTCGACCGTGGTGGCAACAAGTACCACGGTCGCGTCGCCGCCATCGCGGACGGCGCTCGGGAAGGCGGGCTGGCCCTGTGACCCACGCTGCTCGTACCACCACGAACGTCGAGAAGAGGAACATCTGATGCCAGGACCCCAGCGTCGAGGCACCGGGACCGGCGGCGCCGAGCGCGGCGACCGTCGTGGAGGCCGCGACGACCGTCGCGGCGGCCGTGACTCCCGCGAGGCCGAGAAGAACCAGTACCTCGAGCGCGTCGTGACCATCAACCGCGTCGCCAAGGTCGTCAAGGGTGGCCGCCGCTTCAGCTTCACCGCGCTCGTCGTCGTCGGCGACGGCGACGGCACCGTGGGCGTCGGCTACGGCAAGGCCAAGGAGGTGCCCGCGGCGATCGCCAAGGGTGTCGAGGAGGCGAAGAAGAACTTCTTCCGCGTCCCGCGCATCCAGGGCACCATCCCCCACCCCGTCCAGGGTGAGGCCGCCGCCGGTGTCGTCATGCTCCGCCCCGCCAGCCCCGGTACCGGTGTCATCGCCGGTGGCCCGGTGCGTGCGGTGCTCGAGTGCGCCGGCATCCACGACGTGCTGTCCAAGAGCCTCGGCTCGGACAACGCGATCAACATCGTGCACGCGGCCGTCGAGGCCCTGCGCGGCCTGGAGCGCCCGGAGGCCGTCGCGGCCCGCCGTGGCCTCCCGGTCGACCAGGTCGCGCCCGCCGCGATGCTCCGCGCCCAGGCCGCCGGCCTGGCCGAGGCGAAGGCCGGTGCGTGATGGGACGGCTCAAGGTGACCCAGACCCGTTCCGGGATCGGGGGCAAGCAGAACCAGCGTGAGACGCTGCGCACCCTCGGTCTGAAGCGCATCGGCGACGTCGTCGTCAAGGAGGACCGCCCGGAGATCCGTGGCATGGTCCGGACGGTGACGCACCTCGTCGCCGTCGAGGAGGTTGAGTGATCATGGCCGACACCACGAAGGCCGCCAAGGCCGCGGCGTCCGAGGGCGCCTCGGCGCTCAAGGTCCACCACCTGCGTCCGGCGCCCGGCGCCAAGCAGGCCAAGATCCGCGTCGGTCGCGGTGAGGGTGGCAAGCGCGGGAAGACCGCGGGTCGCGGTACCAAGGGCACCAAGGCCCGGTACCAGGTGCCTGCCGGCTTCCAGGGCGGCACCACGCCGCTGCACATGCGGTTCCCGAAGCTCCGCGGCTTCAAGAACCCGTTCAAGACCGAGTACCAGGTCGTCAACCTCGACTGGCTTAACACGCACTACCCGCAGGGTGGCGACGTGACGGTCGAGGACCTGGTCGCCAAGGGCGCCGTCCGCGACGGGCACCTCGTGAAGGTGCTCGGCAGCGGCGAGATCACGTCGGCCGTCAACGTCACGGCCCACGCGTTCTCCGGCAGCGCCAAGGAGAAGATCGAGGCGGCAGGCGGCTCGGCGACGACCGCCTGACGCCCCCGCATGACCGCGTGTCGCAGGGCCGGCTCCGGGACATCCCCCGGAGCCGGCCCTGCCGCGCGTTCACCCCACCCGTGCATCCCGGCCCCCGCCGGGTCACCGGGTATGTTGTGACGGATCGCTGACCGACGCGGCCACCACCTTCCGGCCGCCACCTACGGAGGACCCTGTGCTCACCGCCTTCGGCCGCGCGTTCAAGACGCCCGACCTGCGCAGGAAGCTGCTGTTCACGCTGTTCATCATCGTGCTCTTCCGGCTCGGCTCGCACGTGCCGACCCCCGGGGTCAGCTACCCGCTCGTCCAGCGCTGCATCGCCGGCGCCGACAACAGCAACCAGCTGCTCGGGCTGATCAACCTCTTCAGCGGGGGAGCGCTCCTCCAGCTGTCGATCTTCGCGCTGGGGATCATGCCGTACATCACGGCCAGCATCATCATCCAGCTGCTGACGGTGGTCATCCCGCGGTTCGAGGCCCTCAAGAAGGAGGGCCAGGCCGGGCAGACGAAGATGACGCAGTACACGCGCTACCTGACGATCGGTCTCGCGATCCTCCAGAGCTCGACGCTCATCACCTTCGCGCAGAACCCGCAGACGCTGTTCAACAACCCGTCGTGCACGAACATCCTGTCCGACAGCTCGGTCGTGACGATCCTCATCATGGTCCTCACGATGACCGCCGGCACCGGTGTCATCATGTGGATGGGCGAGCTCGTCACCGACAAGGGCGTCGGCAACGGCATGTCGCTCCTCATCTTCACCTCGATCGCCGCGCAGTTCCCGACCTCGCTGTGGGACATCCAGCAGCGCAGCGGCTGGGGCGTCTTCCTCCTCGTCATCCTCCTGGGCCTGGTCGTCATCGCCCTCGTCGTCTTCGTCGAGCAGAGCCAGCGGCGCATCCCGGTGCAGTACGCGAAGCGGATGGTCGGGCGCCGCGTCTACGGCGGCACCTCGACGTACATCCCGCTCAAGGTCAACATGGCCGGCGTCATCCCGGTCATCTTCGCGAGCTCGCTGCTGACGCTGCCCACGCTCGTCGCGCAGTTCAACCAGGGCCCCAACGGCGTCAACCCGGGCTGGGTCGACTGGATCCAGAGCTACCTGACCCGCGGCGACCACCCCATCTACATGGCGCTCTACACCGCGCTCATCCTGTTCTTCACGTTCTTCTACGTGTCGATCACGTTCAACCCCACCGAGGTCGCCGACAACATGAAGAAGTACGGCGGCTTCATCCCGGGTATTCGTGCCGGGCGACCCACGGCCGAGTACCTCAACTACGTCCTGACCCGGATCACCGTGCCCGGCGCGATCTACCTCGCGCTCATCTCGCTCCTCCCGCTCGTCGCGCTGGTCCTCGTCAACGCCAACCAGAACTTCCCGTTCGGTGGCACGTCGATCCTCATCATCGTCGGTGTCGGACTCGAGACCGTGAAGCAGATCGAGGCCCAGTTGCAGCAGCGTCACTACGAAGGGTTCCTCCGTTGATGACACCCCACGACGTTCTCCCTCCGCTCCGCTCCCCCCGATACGTCGCGGGGTCCCCGTCATGATGCGCCTGATCATCCTGGGTCCGCCCGGTGCCGGTAAGGGCACGCAGGCCTCCCGCATCGCCGAGCACTTCGGCATCCCCGCCATCTCCACCGGCGACATCTTCCGCGCCAACATCAAGAACGAGACCGAGCTCGGGCAGCAGGTCAAGGCGATCCTCGCCGCCGGCGGCTACGTCTCGGACGAGATCACCAACGCCATCGTCGAGGACCGCCTCGGCCAGGACGACTGCGCACGGGGCTTCCTGCTCGACGGCTACCCGCGCACCCTCGCCCAGGTCGAGGCCCTCGACGGGATGCTCGCCGCGTCCGGCGGCTCCCTCGACCGCGTGCTCGAGCTGACCGTCGACGACGACGTCGTCGTGGGCCGGCTCCTGAAGCGCGCCGAGATCGAGGGTCGCGCCGACGACACCGAGGAGGTCATCCGCGAGCGGATGGCCATCTACCACCGCGAGACCAAGCCGCTGTCCGACACCTACCGGGAGCGTGGCCTCCTCGTCGAGGTCGACGGCGACGGCGAGGTCGACGCGGTGACGGAGCGGATCACCTCCGCCCTCGCCTGACCCCCGTCACGCAGGAGCTCCCGCGGCACCCGGAACCACCCCGGAGCCGCGGGAGCTCCTGCGTTCGGCCTTGTCACGGTCCAGCCCTCTCACCCGTCGAGTGAACAGAACACGCCGTCCGAGCCCATGTGCAGACGGCGTGTTCTGTTCACTCGACGGGGTGCTGTGGAGAAGTTCGCGGTCGTGCCGCCGGATTTCGGCACCCTCCGGGCATGGAGCCCGCGACCTTGCCTGCCGCCCTCGTGGCTGGTCCGTTCAGCACCGCGGCCGCGCGTGAGGCCGGAGTCACGTCGGCGCGCCTGCGGCGGGGCGACCTCGTGCATCCCACTCGTGGTGTCCACGCGCGGGTGGTGCCCGTCGGTCTCGTCGACCGAGCTGCGGCGTTCGCCGTCGGACTGCCGAGCGACCGTGCCTACTCCCACGTCACGGCCGCGGCCCTTCTCGGCATCCCGCTGCCGTCACGTCTCGAAGCCCTGGCCCTCGAAGGCCCGCTGCACGTCATTGCTCCCACTGCTGACGGACAGGCGCGACGTCGTGGCTGCCTCGGCCACCGTGGCCTGGAGTCCAGACGCCTCGCGGTCGTGCACGGGGTGACGGTGGTGGCGCCGGAAGAGACGTGGTGCGACCTCGGTGAGCTGGGTCGGCGGCACCTCACCGTGGACGACCTGGTCGTGGCGGGCGACGCCGTCGTCGCGTCGGTGACGACCGGGACCAGGGACGCGCAGTGGATGCTGCGGCAGCCACTGGAGCAGCGGGTGCGCCCGCGCGGGAAGGTGATGCTGCTGCAGGCGCTCGAGGACGTGAGGCCGGGGGTCAGGTCTCCGATGGAGAGCCGCGCCCGCCTGATGTTCGCGCGGGCCGGCTTCCCGGAGCCGGAGGTCAACGCCGACATCGTCGACCGGGCCGGGGAGTGGTTGGCCGAGGGAGACCTCGTGTGGCGGGAGTCCCGGGTCGTCGGCGAGTACCAGGGGGCGCACCACGCGAGCAGGCGGCGTCGGAGCATGGACGCCGCCCGTCGTGCGGCGCTCGAGGACGAGGGGTGGTCGGTGCTGGAGATCTGGGCGGAGGACGTCCAGGTCGGCGGGCGACGCACGGCGTGCCTCCTGCGCTTCGCCCGCGCTCTCGGGCTCGACCCGCGCGGTCTGGCCATCTGACCCGTCGAGTGAACAGAACACGCCGTCCCAGGCGGGGTGCCGACGGCGTGTTCTGTTCACTCGACGGGTGGAGGTGCGCGATTCCGGGGGTGCGGCGGGGCGCGGGTAGGGTTCGCGCCATGGGTTTGTTCAGCCGTGACCGCGTCGAGGGCAAGACCCCGGAGCAGCTCGCGAAGATGCGGACGGCCGGCCTGCTCGTCGCCCGCACCCTCGAGCTCGTTAGCGCGCAGGTCCGCCCGGGGATGACGACGCTCGACCTCGACGCCCTCGCCGAGGCGCACATCCGCGACCACGGGGGCATCCCCAACTTCCAGCTCGTCCCCGGCTACCGCCACACGCTCTGCACGAGCGTCAACGACGAGATCGTCCACGGCATCCCGCGCGGCCGCGTGCTCGAGGCCGGCGACCTCCTCTCGGTCGACTGCGGCGCCGAGGTCGACGGCTGGAACGGTGACGCCGCGCTCACCCTCGTCGTCGGCGGCCGCGAGGCCGGGCGCCCCGAGGACCTCGAGCTGAGCGACGACACCGAGACCTCGCTCTGGGCCGGCATCGCCGCGCTGCGGGTCGGCCGCCCGCTCTACGACGTCGGCGCCGCCGTCGAGGACTCGCTGACCACCTCCGGTGACGCCCGCGGCCGCGAGTACGGCATCGTCGAGGACTACGTCGGCCACGGCATCGGCACCTCGATGCACATGGACCCGCAGGTCCCGAACTACCGGGTCGACGGCCGCAGCCCGTCCGTCGTCGACGGGATGACGATCTGCATCGAGCCGATGGTGACCCTCGGCGACCAGGACAACACGGTGCTCGAGGACGAGTGGACCGTCGTCACCCGCGACGGCTCGCGCGCCGCCCACTGGGAGCACTCCGTCGCCGTCACGACGGTCGGCACCTGCGTCCTCACGGCCCTCGACGGCGGCCGCGAGCGGCTCGCCGCGCTCGGCGTCCCCTTTGCCGACATCACGCCCGTCTGACGGCGCTCGGGCCGGGCGCCGGGTGACCGACGTCTCGGTGAGCCGGACCCTGCCGCTGGCTAGGGTGGAGGTGGAGCAGACCACCGACCCCAGGAGTGCCCGATGACGACGTCGTCGCCTCCGCAGGGCCACCTGCCGCTCGCCGAGGGGTTCGACCCCCGCACGCGCGAGGACTGGCAGCGGCTCGTCGCGGACGTGCTGGACAAGCGCCGGACCGACGACGCGCGGACCGAGCCGGAGGCAGCCGAGGCGGCGCTCGTCACGGCGCTCGACGGCGGGCTCACGACGGCCGGGCTCTACCTCCGCGAGGACCGCCCGCTCGGGGTGCCCGGGGCGATGCCCTTCACCCGCGGACGCGCCCTGCGCGAGGCCACCCTGCCGTGGGACGTCCGTCAGCTGCACGACGACCCGGATGCCGCGCGCAGCCGCACGAGCGTCCTCGACGACCTCGAGCACGGCGTCACCTCGGTGTGGGTGCACGTCGGTGACGACGGCGTCGCGCCCGCGGACCTCGCCGAGGTCCTCGCCGACGTCCGGCTCGACCTCGCACCGGTCGTCGTCTCGTCGGCCACCGACCAGCCCGGCGCCGCCCGGGCGCTGCTCGACGTCGTCGGCGACGGTGGGTCCGTCGGCGGCAACCTCGGCCTCGACCCGGTCGGTGCGGCCCTGCGCACCGGCACCGCCCCGGACCTCGAGCCGATGGCCGGCCTCGTCGCCGCGCTCGACGGCCGCGACGGCTGGCGCGCCGTCACCGTCGACGCGCGCGTGCTGCACGACGCCGGGGCCAGCGAGGTCGACGCCCTCGCGGTGGCCCTCGCGACCGGCGTCGAGTACCTGCGCCACCTCGAGCAGGCCGACATCGACGTGGCAACAGCGTTCCGGCACATCGAGTTCCGGGTCAGCGCCACCGCCGACCAGTTCCTCACCGCCGCCGTCCTGCGCGCGCTCCGCCGGACCTGGGCGCGCATCGGCGAGGCGGTCGGTGTGCCCGAGGCCGACCGCGGCGCCCGCACCCACGCGGTGACGAGCCTGCGGATGGCCACCCGCGAGGACCCGTTCGTCAACGTCCTGCGCAACACCCTCGCGACCTTCGGCGCCTCGATCGGCGGCGCCGACGCCATCACGGTGCTGCCGCACGACACGGTGGCCGGTCTCCCGGAACGGTTCTCGCGCAGGCTCGCCCGCAACACGCAGATCCTCCTCGCCGACGAGTCCAACGTCGGCCGGGTCACCGACCCCGGTGGCGGCTCGTGGTACCTCGAGTCGCTGACCGACGAGGTGGCCGAGCGCGCCTGGGCCCGCTTCCAGGAGGTCGAGCGCGCCGGGGGAGTGCTCGCCGCCCTGCGCGACGGGCTCCTGCGCGAGTGGGTCGACGCCGCCACGGCCGAGCGCGACCCGCTCCTCGCCACCCGTCGCCGTCCCATCACCGGCGTCTCGATGTTCCCCAACCTCGCCGACACCGCGCCCGAGCGGCGCCCCCGCGCCGGGCTCGCGACGTCCGACGGCGCCTTCGTCCCGCGCCGCGACGCCGCCGTCTTCGAGGCGCTGCGCGACCGCGCCCGCACGCTCGACGCCCCGCAGGTCACCGTCCGGACGCTCGGCGCCCAGCGCGACTTCGGCGCCCGGCAGGGCTTCGTCCTCAACCTCCTCGCGGCCGGCGGCCTCGCCGCCACCGACGCGGTCGGCCCGGTGGCCGTCCTCGCGAGCAGCCGCGAGCAGTACGCCACGCACGGCGCCGAGGCCGTCGCGGAGCTGCGGGCCGCCGGCGCCGAGCGCGTCCTGCTCGCCGGCCGCGCCCGCGAGCTCGGCGACGACGCCGGCCTCGTCGACGGCGAGGTGTACGACGGGATGGACGTCGTCGCCCTGCTCACCGACCTGCTCGACCGGCTCGGCGCCCCGACCGAGGGAGAGACCCGATGACGACCGTCCCCGACTTCACCGGCCTCGACCTCGGCCCCGCGACCCCGCCGGACGGAGCCACCGCCCCGGCGACCCCGGCCGACGCCCCCGCCTGGACCACCCCCGAGGGCATCGAGGTCCCGCCGCTCTACACCGAGCACGACCTCGAGGGCCTCGACTTCCTCGACACCGTGCCCGGCGCCCCGCCGTTCCTGCGCGGCCCCTACCCGACGATGTACACGACCCAGCCGTGGACGATCCGCCAGTACGCCGGCTTCAGCACGGCCGAGGAGTCGAACGCGTTCTACCGGCGCAACCTCGCCGCCGGCCAGAAGGGCCTGAGCGTCGCGTTCGACCTCGCGACCCACCGCGGCTACGACTCCGACCACCCCCGCGTCGCCGGCGACGTCGGGATGGCCGGCGTCGCCATCGACTCCATCTACGACATGCGCACCCTCTTCGACGGCATCCCGCTGGACCGGATGTCGGTGTCCATGACGATGAACGGCGCCGTCGTGCCGGTCCTCGCGCTCTACGTCGTCGCGGCCGAGGAGCAGGGGGTGAAGGCGGAGCAGCTGACCGGGACCATCCAGAACGACATCCTCAAGGAGTTCATGGTCCGCAACACCTACATCTACCCGCCCGAGCCCTCGATGCGGATCATCAGCGACATCTTCGCCTTCACGAGCCAGGAGATGCCGCGCTTCAACTCGATCTCGATCTCCGGGTACCACATGCAGGAGGCCGGGGCGACGCAGGACCTCGAGCTCGCGTACACCCTCGCCGACGGCGTCGAGTACCTGCGCGCGGGGCAGGCGGTCGGCCTCGAGGTCGACCGGTTCGCGCCCCGGCTGTCGTTCTTCTGGGCGATCGGGATGAACTTCTACATGGAGGTCGCGAAGATGCGGGCCGCGCGCCTGCTCTGGGCGCGGCTCGTGCGCGAGCAGGGGGCGACCAACCCCAAGTCGCTCAGCCTGCGCACCCACAGCCAGACCTCCGGCTGGAGCCTCACGGCGCAGGACGTCTTCAACAACGTCGTGCGCACGTGCGTCGAGGCGATGGCCGCGACGCAGGGCCACACGCAGTCCCTCCACACCAACGCCCTCGACGAGGCGATCGCGCTGCCGACGGACTTCTCGGCCCGGATCGCCCGCAACACCCAGCTCGTGCTCCAGCAGGAGTCCGGCACGACCCGCACGATCGACCCGTGGGGCGGCTCGGCCTACGTCGAGCGGCTGACCCTCGACCTCGCCGAGCGCGCGTGGCAGCACATCGAGGAGGTCGAGGCGGCCGGCGGGATGGCCAAGGCGATCGAGGCCGGCATCCCGAAGATGCGCATCGAGGAGGCGGCCGCCCGCACCCAGGCGCGCATCGACTCCGGGCACCAGCCGGTGATCGGCGTCAACACCTACCCCGTCGACGAGGACGAGCCGATCGAGGTGCTCAAGGTCGACAACGCCGCCGTGCGCGCCAGCCAGGTCGCCAAGCTCGAGCGGCTGCGCGCCGAGCGCGACGAGGACGCCTGCCGCGCCGCGCTCGCCCGGATGACCGAGGCCGCCCGGGCCGGCTCCGACGGGACGATGGCGACCAACCTCCTGGCGCTCGCCATCGAGGCGGCCCGTGCCAAGGCCACGGTCGGCGAGATGTCGCTCGCGATGGAGGAGGCGTTCGGTCGCTACACCGCCCAGATCCGTACGATCGGGGGCGTGTACAGCGCCGAGGCGGGGGAGGACGCGACCGTCCGCGAGGCCCAGGCCGCCGTCGAGGAGTTCGAGGAGGAGCAGGGCCGCCGCCCGCGCATCCTCGTCGCGAAGATGGGCCAGGACGGCCACGACCGCGGCCAGAAGGTCATCGCCACCGCGTTCGCCGACCTCGGGTTCGACGTCGACGTGGGCCCGCTCTTCCAGACGCCGGAGGAGGTCGCCCGGCAGGCCGTCGAGGCCGACGTCCACGTGGTCGGCGTCAGCTCGCTCGCGGCCGGCCACCTGACCCTCGTCCCGGCGCTGCGCGCCGCCCTGGACGACCTCGGCCGCGACGACCTGATGATCGTCGTCGGCGGCGTCATCCCCGACCAGGACCACGAGGCCCTGCGCGCGGCCGGCGCCGACGCGATCTACCCCCCGGGCACCGTCATCAGCAAGGCGGCCGTCGCCCTCGTCCACGAGCTGCGCGAGCGGCTCGGGTGAAGCCCGTCGACGTCGACGACCTCGTCGCCGGCGTGCGGGAGGGCTCGCGCCAGCACGTGGCGCGGGCCATCACCCTGCTCGAGTCGCGGCGCCCGGACCACCGCGAGAGCGCCCGGGCACTGCTCGGGCGCCTCGCGGACCGCACCGGGGGAGCGGTGCGGGTCGGCATCAGCGGGGTCCCCGGCGCCGGCAAGTCGACGTTCATCGACGCCCTCGGCGTGCGGCTCGTCGAGCAGGGGCACCGCGTCGCGGTCGTCGCGGTCGACCCCAGCTCCCGGCGCACCGGCGGCTCCATCCTCGGCGACCGCACGCGGATGGCGCGGCTGGCCGCCTCCGACGACGCGTTCGTGCGCCCGAGCCCCTCGGGCCGCCACCTCGGCGGCGTCGCCCGGGCCACCCGCGAGTCGATGCTCGTGCTCGAGGCGGCGGGCTTCGACGTCGTCGTCGTCGAGACGGTCGGGGTGGGTCAGAACGAGATCGCGGTGTCCGAGATGGTCGACACCTTCCTCCTGCTCACCCTCGCCCGCGCCGGCGACCAGCTGCAGGGCATCAAGCGCGGCATCCTCGAGCTCGCCGACGTCATCGCGGTCAACAAGGCCGACGGCGACGGCGAGCTCCCGGCCCGGGCCGCGGCGCGCGAGCTCATGGGTGCGATGCGCCTGATGATGCCGGGCCGCGACGTACGCCGCCCCCCGGTGCTCACCTGCTCGGCCCTCACCGGGGCGGGGCTGGACGAGGTGTGGCAAGCGGTGCTCGAGCACCGCGCGCACCTCGAGGAGCGGCACTCGCTGGCCGCCCGCCGGGCGCAGCAGCAGCAGGACTGGATGTGGGCGCTCGTCGACGCCGAGCTGACCGACGGCGTGCGGTCCGCGCCGGCGGTGCAGGCCGAGCGCGCGGCCATCGAGGAGGCCGTGCGCGCCGGGACGACGAGTGCGGTCGAGGGCGCCGCCCGCGTGCTCTCCCTGTACGCCGCGCAGCTGCGCGCCGCCGAGGACCCGCCCACGGCTCGTCCGAACGGCTGATGGCGGCCCGGCCGGTCGTCCGTGACCGCGGGGCCGAAAAGGCACGCGGGACGCGTGGGGTTGGTGGGTCGTTGACAAAGAGGGAAGAGTCTTCCTCGCACCCCGGTGACGCCGGACCTCGAGTCCAGGCCCCTGTCCACCGGGGCGTGGAGACGGGAGTCCACCCCTGCACCGGACGCCCACTCGAACAGCCCACCGGGCCGGCCACCCCCCTGCATCGGCCGGCCCGGTGGCGTGTCTCCGGGCTTCCCACGGCGTCCCCGCGGATTTCGTGATGTGCCCCCTCCTCGCGTAACATTGAACGTCGGTCACGTGTGCGTTCTGCATGGTGCGTCCTGCGAAGCAGCACGGGGCCGATTTCCATGGGCGGTCCGACCTGACGAAGGGCTGCCCAACGGCGGATTGAGAGGGTATGGCCAAGAAGGACGGCGTCATCGAGATCGAGGGCACGATCGTCGAGGCACTCCCGAACGCGATGTTCCGGGTTGAGCTCACGAACGGTCACAAGGTGCTCGCGCACATCTCCGGCAAGATGCGGCAGCACTACATCCGGATCCTCCCCGAGGACCGTGTGGTGGTGGAGCTGAGCCCGTACGACCTGACTCGCGGCCGCATCGTCTTCCGCTACCGCTGAGACACATCGACGAGACAGCAAAGGCGACATGAAGGTTCAGCCGAGCGTCAAGAAGATCTGTGACAAGTGCAAGGTGATCCGCCGCAACGGCCGGGTCATGGTGATCTGCGAGAACCTGCGCCACAAGCAGCGCCAGGGCTGACGCGAGTCAGACGCACCACCGCCCGCGAGGGCCGCACGGGTCGACGATCCGAGCACGCAGAAGAGAAGCACGCAGCACCCGACCCCCGACGGGTCACCTGGATGGCAGGTGGACGCGGGACGTCACCCCCGGCCCGGAGGCCGGGGACCGGACCAGGATGGCCGGACCGGTGCTGCTCCAGACCTCCGGACACCACGAGAAGGAACATCCCCACATGGCACGTCTGATGGGCGTCGACCTCCCGCGCGACAAGCGCGCCGAGGTCGCACTGACCTACATCTTCGGAGTCGGGAAGACCAGCGCGCAGAAGGCCCTCGCGGCCACCGGCGTCTCCGCCGACACCCGGGTCAAGGACCTCGGTGACGACGACCTGGTCAAGCTCCGCGACTGGATCGAGGAGAACCTCAAGGTCGAGGGTGACCTGCGGCGCGAGGTCGCCGCGGACATCCGCCGCAAGGTCGAGATCGGGTCCTACGAGGGCCTGCGTCACCGCCGGGGCCTCCCCGTCCGGGGCCAGCGGACCAAGACCAACGCGCGGACCCGCAAGGGCCCCAAGCGCACCGTGGCCGGCAAGAAGAAGGCCGGTAAGTGACCTGCGCCTGACGCGCGTCACGCCACCACCGCTTCCGAAGACTTCGTAGGAGAAACACATGCCTCCCAAGGGACGCAACACCGGCGCCAAGAAGGTGCGCCGCAAGGAGAAGAAGAACGTCGCCGTGGGCCAGGCCCACATCAAGAGCACGTTCAACAACACGATCATCTCGATCACCGACCCCACCGGTGCCGTCATCTCCTGGGCCTCCGCCGGCCAGGTGGGCTTCAAGGGGTCGCGCAAGTCCACGCCGTTCGCCGCGCAGACCGCCGCCGAGGCCGCTGCGCGCCGTGCCATGGAGCACGGGATGCGCAAGGTGGACGTCTTCGTCAAGGGCCCGGGGTCCGGTCGCGAGACCGCCATCCGCTCCCTGACCGCGGCCGGCCTCGAGGTCGGCTCGATCCAGGACGTCACCCCCCAGCCGCACAACGGCGTCCGTCCGCCCAAGCGCCGCCGCGTCTGAGCGACACAAGACTTCGCGAAAGGTAAGAGAGAGACATGGCCCGTTACACCGGTCCCATCACCAAGAAGTCGCGTCGCCTGAAGACCGACCTCGTCGGCGGTGACAAGAACTTCGACCTCCGCCCGTTCCCGCCCGGCCAGCACGGCCGTCGCCGGATCCAGGAGAAGGAGTACCTGACCCAGCTCCAGGAGAAGCAGAAGGCCCGCTTCACCTACGGGGTCATGGAGAAGCAGTTCCGTCGGTACTACAAGGAGGCGGCCAACCGCCCCGGCAAGACCGGCGAGAACATCCTGACGATCCTCGAGTCCCGTCTCGACAACGTCGTCTACCGTGCCGGCCTCGCCCGCACCCGTCGTCAGGCGCGCCAGCTCGTGACGCACGGCCACTTCGAGGTCAACGGCGTGCGCGTCGACGTCCCGAGCTACCGGGTCGAGCAGTTCGACATCATCACCGTGCGCAAGCAGTCGGTGGAGTCGTTCCCGATCCAGCTGGCCCGCGAGACCTTCGGCGAGCGTCCGACCCCGGCCTGGATGCAGGTCGTCCCGGGCTCGCTGCAGATCCTCATCCACTCGCTGCCGACCCGTGCGCAGATCGACACGGTGCTCACCGAGCAGCTCATCGTCGAGTTCTACTCGAAGAACTGACCTGACGTCCGCGGCTGCCGGCCCCTCCTCGCGAGGGGCCGGCGACCGCGGACGAAGCCCGTCCCGGGGACCGAGCCGGGGCGGGTGCCGGGATGGTGCCCGGCGTTCACGCGGCGTCATATGGCGGTCGCCCGTGGGAAGGAAGAACCACCGTGCTCATCGCACAGCGTCCCGTCCTCTCCGAGGACGTCGTCTCCGAGTACCGGAGCCGTTTCAGCATCGAGCCCCTCGAGCCCGGCTTCGGCTACACGCTCGGCAACAGCCTCCGTCGCACCCTGCTCTCGAGCATCCCGGGTGCCGCGGTCACGAGCATCCGCATCGACGGCGTGCTCCACGAGTTCTCCACGATCCCCGGGGTCAAGGAGGACGTCACCGAGATCATCCTCAACGTCAAGAGCCTCGTCGTCTCCTCGGAGCACGACGAGCCGGTCGTCATGTACCTGCGCAAGCAGGGTGCGGGCGCCGTCACCGCCGCGGACATCGCGCCGCCGGCCGGTGTCGAGGTGCACAACCCCGACCTGCACATCGCGACGCTCAACGACAAGGGCACCGTCGAGATGGAGCTGACGGTCGAGCGCGGCCGCGGCTACGTCTCCGCCGTGCAGAACAAGGCCGGCGACCAGGAGATCGGCCGCATCCCGGTCGACTCCATCTACAGCCCGGTCCTCACCGTGACCTACAAGGTCGAGGCCACCCGTGTCGAGCAGCGCACCGACTTCGACCGCCTCGTGGTCGACGTCGAGACCAAGTCCTCGATGGCCCCGCGCGACGCGCTCGCCTCGGCGGGCAAGACCCTCGTCGAGCTCTTCGGCCTGGCCCGTGAGCTCAACGTCGAGGCCGAGGGCATCGACATGGGCCCGTCGCCGACCGACGCCGCCCTGGCCGCCGACCTCGCGCTGCCGATCGAGGACCTCGACCTCACCGTCCGGTCCTACAACTGCCTCAAGCGCGAGGGCATCCACACCGTGGGTGAGCTCGTGGGCCGCAGCGAGGCCGACCTGCTCGACATCCGCAACTTCGGTGCGAAGTCGATCGACGAGGTCAAGGCCAAGCTCGCCGGCATGAGCCTGGCGCTCAAGGACAGCCCCCCCGGGTTCGACCCGAGCATGATCGCCGACCGCTACGACGACTTCACCTTCGGTGAGGGCGAGGACGACTCGGCGTTCGCCGAGGACGAGCAGCTCTGACCTAACGCCTCCCGGCACGTCACTCAAGGAGAACAGCAATGCCTACCCCCACCAAGGGTCCCCGTCTCGGAGGCGGTCCCGCTCACGAGCGGCTCATCCTCGCCAACCTCGCGACGTCGCTCTTCGAGCACGACCGCATCACGACGACGGAGGCCAAGGCCAAGCGCCTGCGCCCCCTCGCCGAGCGCCTCGTCACCTTCGCCAAGCGCGGTGACCTCTCGGCCCGCCGTCGCGTGCTGACCGTCGTCCGCGACAAGGGCGTCGTCCACCGCCTCTTCGTCGAGATCGCCCCCGACATGGCGGAGCGCAACGGCGGCTACACCCGCATCACCAAGGTCGGCCCGCGCAAGGGCGACAACGCCCCGATGGCGGTCATCGAGCTCGTCCGCGAGCCCGTCGCCAAGAAGGCCACCGTCAAGGAGGCCGAGGCCGCCACCAAGCGTGCGGCCAAGGACGCGGCGAAGGCCGAGGAGGCTCCCGTCCAGGAGACCACCACCGAGGAGACCGCTGCGGTCGAGCTCCCCGAGGGTGCCGTCGCCGCGAACGAGGACGGCTCGGGCCCCGAGGGCTACACCGTCAAGGGCAACGCGGACTCGGGCAAGTACCACGTCGAGGGCTCGCAGTGGTTCGAGCAGACCGTCGCCGAGTTCTGGTTCCAGGACGCCGCGGCCGCCGAGGCCGCCGGCTTCGAGCCGGCCGGTGGCGCCGCGGCGCAGCAGGTCGAGGACGAGGCCTGAGCCTCCCCACGACTTGACCGACGAGGGCCGTCTCCCGTGAGGGAGGCGGCCCTCGTCGTGTCCCGGGCGCCCGTACGCTGGACGGCGTGACGGTGCGCCTGCGGATCGACCTCGCCTACGACGGCACCGACTTCTCGGGGTGGGCGGCGCAGCCGGGGCTGCGGACCGTCGAGGGGGAGCTGTCGGCCGCGCTCACCACGGTCCTGCGCGCCGACGCGCCGGTGCGCGTCACCGTGGCGGGACGGACGGACGCGGGGGTGCACGCGCGGGGGCAGGTGGTGCACGCCGACGTCGACCGGGCGGCCTTCGAGCGGCTGCCGGGGCGCTCGGACCGCTCGCCGGAGGAGGCGGCGCGGACCCGGCTCGGGGGAGTGCTGCCGGCGGACGTCGTCGTGCAGCACGTCCGGGTCGCGCCCGAGGGGTTCGACGCGCGCTTCTCCGCATTGCAGCGGCGCTACCGCTACCGGGTCTGCGACGACGCCGGGGGGATGGACCCGCTCCGGCGGCGCGACACCGTGCTCGTCCGCGACCGGCTCGACGTGGCCGCGATGGACGCCGCCGCCGGCTCGCTCGTCGGGCTGCACGACTTCGCCGCGTTCTGCAAGCGGAGGGAGGGGGCGAGCACCGTGCGCACGCTGCTCCACTACGCCTGGGAGCGCGGGGCGGACGGCGTCCTGGAGGCGACGGTCGTGGCCGACGCGTTCTGCCACTCGATGGTGCGGGCGCTGGTGGGCGCGGTCGTGCCCGTGGGGGAGGGGCGCCACCCCGTGGCGTGGTCGCGCGAGGTGCTGCTCGCAGGGGTGCGGGACCCGCGGGTGAAGGTGATGCCGGCGCACGGCCTCTCGCTCGAGGAGGTCACCTACCCCGACCACGACTTCCTCGCGGCGCGGGCGGAGGAGGCCCGCGCGGTGCGCGTGCTGCCGGGTCAGACCGGCTGACCTGCACGGACGTCCTGGGGGAGGACCTCGGCGGCCAGCGACCGGGGAGTGGATTTGTGTTCTGCGCGAGGAGTCATCTACTGTTCTCGACGTCAGCCCGAGAGGGAGGAACGGACACCGCAGGGAGACCTCGCGGAGGCCGGTCCCGGGGTTGGCTCCCACCAGCTCCACCCGCACGAGGTCCGCACGGACCGGGGTGAGTGGAGAAGGGCCCGGAACGGGTGCTACAGTGTGGGACACACCGCAGAGATCCAAGCGCGATCAACACCGGCCGCTCCAAGAGCGGGTCACGGATTTGACGCCCAAGCATGGACGCGGGTAAGTTTGAACAGTTGCCTCAGCGCGACTGGGACAACACGGAACAGCCCCGGCGAGATGTTTGCAGAACAGATCGTGGGTGCGCGTCCGGACCTTGAGAACTCAACAGCGTGTCAAGAATCGATGCCAATTTTTACCTCGTCGCATCGCTTTTTTTCCTTGCCCGTTCGGGTGGGGGTGGGAGTGGTGCCGAGTTTTTCCTTTGGTTGATGACGAACAAACAGCTTTTGCTGGTTGTTCGTGCTCAGCCGGGTTTCACACGATCTCGTGTG
>NZ_JOEE01000002.1 GCF_000720925.1 Phycicoccus jejuensis
CTCGACGACCATGCGGTCGTCGAGGTCTCACGGTCCACCGTCCCCTTCTCACATCCCGGATGAACCAGTGGCCCTCGTGATCATCTGCGGTGTTCCCGGAGCCTGACCCGCTTTTCCGGACACCTGAGCTGAGGCGATGATCGTCTCGGAGAGGAGTCCGCTCCGACCGCCAGCGCTCCTGCGCCGGTGATGAGTCCTCGTCGAGTCAGGTCGACCGTCATGACGCCTCCTGCGTGCTCGTGGGCCGGTGGTCACACCGCCCTGCGCGTCCGGTGGCCGGGCGGCCGTGGACGTCCCGGGCGAGACGCTCGATGATGAACGTGTTCACCACAAGGGGGGCGCCCATGACCTCTCGCTACCGCTCCCGGCCGACCGTCCGCGAGGTCGCGGCGCTGGCCGGTGTCTCCCCTGCCACCGTCTCGAACGTCATGAACGGCACGGGCCGGATGGCCACACCGACCCGCGCGCGAGTCCTCGACGCCGTCCGCGAGCTGGGCTACAGCCCGTGGACGTCGGCGCGGGCCGGCGAGCGGGGCGGCACCGGGGTCGTCGGGTTGACCCTCACGCTCTACGGCGACCACCCGGTCGACTACCTGGAGATCTCCTACTACCGCGAGCTCGTCCTCGGCGCGATGGCGGAGGCCCTGCGCCGCGGCTACCTCCTCCTCGTCCTGCCGAGCTCGCTCACCTCGTGGGCCTGGATGTCGACCCCGCTCGATGGCGTCGTGCACAGCGAGCCCCGCGCCGACGACCCGGTGCGCGAGATCCTGCTGCGGCGCGGCATCCCGATGGTCAGCGCGGGCCACCCCGGGCCGACGGCACGCGACGAGCTGTGGGTCGACAGCGACACCCCCGGCGCCATGATCATGGCGCTGGACCACCTGTGGGAGAACGGATCCCGGCGGCCGGCCCTCCTCCTCCCCCAGCACGACGACGCCTTCCCGACCCAGCTGCTGGCCGGGTGCGAGGCCTGGACCGCACGCACCGGGGTGGCCGTGCGCATCGCCCCGTTCGCGCCCCTGCCCGACTACCGCGGATCGGAGACGGCGGCGGCGGCCGCGCTCCTCGCCGGGGACGATCGGCCGGACGGCGTCGTGGGCGTGTACGAGGACTCCGGCCACCACGTCCTGGACGTCGCCGACCGCACCGGCCTGCAGGTGCCCCACGACCTGCGCGTCGTCTGCATCACCGACAACCCGGCGTACGCGTCCACCAGACCGCCCCTCCCGTGCATCGCCTTGCGCGCGAACGAGATCGGCCGCGAGAGCGTGGACCTGCTCATCGACTCGATCCACGGTCGCCGCCGCCTCGGCCGACATCGGCTGGTGCCCCCGCGGTTGGTCCTCCACGCGCCCGGTACCGCTTCCTGAGCAGCACGGGCCTGAGGTCGCCCGGCCTCTCGTCAGCCGGTGGGGCCGTCGGCCCCGAGCCCGTCGAAAGCCTTCGTGCGCCCTTCTGTGTCGAGCGTGGTCAGCACGGCATCGCAGATGGCGGTGAGCTGCGCGACCTGACCCGGCTCGAGGCCGTCGAAGACGCGGCTGCGCACCTCCCCGACGTGCTCGGGCGCGGCGGCGACCACGGCGTCCCAGCCTGCATCCGTGAGGTGGGCGTTCGTCGCGCGACCGTCGCCAGGACAGGGCAGCCGTTCGACGAGGCCCCGGTCCTCCAGCCGGCGCACGACGTGCGAGAGGCGGGGCAAGGTCGAGTTGGTGCCGTGCGCGAGAGCACTCATCCGCAGCACGCGGTTCGGCGCCTCCGAGAGCCGGGCGAGGAGGTAGTACTCGAAGAAGGTGAGCCCGGCGTCGCGCCGCAGCTGGGAGTCGAGGGCTCCGGGCAGGAGCTCGAGGACCGAGACCACCCGGATCCACGCGGCCCGCTCGGCGGTGGAGAGCCAGCGCGGCTCGCGGGGCTCGCGGGAGGACACCGGGGTCGAGGGGTCGTCGGCAGGCACGGGGACAGTCTGCCGCGGCAGTGGTTGTCGGTACAACTATTCGCTGCTACGTTAGTTGTCGGAACAACCAAATCATCCCAGGGAGACACGTCATGACCGCAGTGAGCATCATCGGGGCCGGGTCCATGGGCTCGGCCATCGCCGCCCTCGCCGAGAAGGGCGGTCACACGGTGCAGGTGCTCGGCCGCGCCGACGCCGACCAGGCCGTCACGGGTGACGTCGTCGTCCTCGCCGTGCCCTATCCGGCGCTGCAAGAGATCGTGGGCGCCCGCGCTGCCGAACTCGCCGGCAAGGTCGTCGTCGACATCACCAACCCCCTCGACTTCGAGACCTTCGACACGCTCGTCGTACCGGCCGACTCCTCCGCGGCGGCCGAGCTCGCCGCCGCACTGCCCGACGCGCACGTGGTCAAGGCGTTCAACACGAACTTCGTCGCCACCCTCACCTCCGGGACGGTCGGCGCTCGGCCCACCGCGGTCCTCGTCGCGGGTGACGACGCGAACGCCAAGGCGACGCTGTCGGAGGTCGTGACCTCCGCCGGCCTGCGTGCCGTCGACGCCGGCAGCCTGCGCCGGGCGCGCGAGCTCGAGGCGCTCGGCTTCCTGCAGCTGACCCTCGCCGTCGGCGAGAAGACCCCCTGGACGGGCGGCTTCGCCCTCGAGGCCTGACCCTCAGGTCACCGGTTCGCCGTCGACCCACGCCGCGGTCGTGTGCACGTCGCGCACGACCGGCGGCGCCGGGAACCCTCCGCCACCCAGCCGCGCGAGGGCGGGTCCGAAGACCTCGGCGTTGAACCTTTCGAGACCGGCCTCGGTGTCCCAGAGCTGCACGACCTGCCAGCCGCCCTCCGCCGGCCCGGCGGCGAAGGCCCGCCGTCCGGGGGGCGGTGGGACCTCGCCGACCGCCTCGACGACCGCGGCCCAGTGCTCGGTGGTGGCGCCGGGGAAGAACGCCAGACGGAGGAAGGCCATCCGCCCACGGTAGGCGCGGCGGCCGCCGCCGTCACCCCTCGCCGGTCAGACCAGGGCGGGCTCGGCGGGCTCGACCACCTCGGCCGTCCGGCGCACCCGTCGCGCCGCCGGGAGGAGGACGAGGAGGCCGAGCACGGTGATGCCGGCGCCCGCCCAGATGGGCGAGGTGTAGCCGAGCCCGGCGGCGATCGCCATCCCGCCGACCCAGGCGCCGAGCGCGTTGCCGACGTTGAAGGCGGCGATGTTCGCACCCGACGCGAGGGTCGGGGCCTGGCCGGCGAAGCGCATGATGCGCATCTGCAGCCCGGGCACCGTCGCGAAGCCGAACCCGCCCATGAGGACGAGCAGGACCACCGTCGCGACCGGCGAGGACGCGAGCAGGGCGAAGGCGACCATGACGGCCGTGAGGCCCGCGAGCACGACGACGAGCGTGCGGTCGACGTCGCGGTCGGCGGCGCGGCCGCCGGCGAGGTTGCCCACGAAGAGCCCGACCCCGAAGAGCACGAGCAGCCACGGCACCCAGCTCGCGGCGAAGCCGGAGACGCCGGTCAGCGTGTAGGCGATGTAGGTGAAGGCGCCGAACATCCCGCCGAAGCCGAGGACGGTCACCGCGAGCGAGAGCCAGACCTGGCCGCTCGCGAACGCCCGGACCTCGGTGCGCAGGCTCGTCGGCTGCCGGTCCTCCGCACCCGCCGCGGGCACGAGCGCCGCGATGGCGACGAGGGCGAGCACGCCGATGGCCGTGATCGCCCAGAAGGTGGAGCGCCACCCGTACGCCTGCCCGAGGAAGGTGCCGAAGGGGACGCCGAGGACGTTGGCGACGGTGAGCCCGGCGAACATCGTGGCGACGGCGCCGGCCTTGCGGTCCGGTGCGACGAGCCCGGCGGCGACGACCGCGCCGATGCCGAAGAAGGCTCCGTGGCAGAGGGCCGCGACGACGCGTCCGGTCATGAGGAGCGCGTAGGTGGGCGCCAGAGCGGAGACGAGGTTGCCGACGACGAACAGCACCATGAGGCCGAGCAGGACGCGCTTCGGGCGCATCCGGGCGGTGGCCATCGTGAGGAACACGCCGCCGACCGCGACGGAGAGCGCGTAGCCGGAGATGAGCCATCCGGCGGCGGCCTCGGAGACGGCGAAGTCCGCGGCGACCTCCGGCAGCAGGCCGGCGATGACGAACTCGGTGAGTCCGATGCCGAAGCCGCCGGCGGCCAGGGCGAGGAGTGCGAGGGGCATGACAGGTCCTTCTCGGGATGGGTGCACGCGGCGATATCCCGCGTTCGCAACTAACTCGGACGACGGTAGTTGCACACGCGGGATATTGCAAACGCGATAGGATGGCAGGACGCCCGACCACGAGGAGGACCGATGGGGATCAGCGACAGCGCCGTGGAGGTGCGCGCCCAGGGGTGGCGCCGGCTCGCCGCCCTGCACGGGCTCATCGAGTCGACCCTCGAGCGCTCGCTCTCCGACGAGCACGGGCTCTCGGTCGTCGAGTACACCGTCCTCGACACGCTCTCGCGCCAGGACGGCTGGCACCTGCGGATGACGCAGCTCGGCCGCGCGGCCGCCCTCTCCCCCAGCGCCGCCACCCGGCTCGTCAACCGGCTCGAGGACCGCGGGCTGCTCACCCGCATCCTCTGCGCCGACGACCGCCGCGGCATCTACACCGAGCTCACACCCGCCGGCCGCGAGCTGCTCGAGCAGGCCCGGCCGACCGCGGACGACGCCCTGCACGGAGCGGTCGAGCAGGCCCGTGCGACACCGGAGCTCGCCGACCTCGTCGGGGCCGCCGGCCTCGCCTGAGGCGACCGACCGGGCGGGCCGCTGCCGGCCGGATCGACCGCTAGGACGGGACGACGGTGGGGAGGTCCTCGAAGACCTCGAAGGAGTGGCCGTAGTCGCGGTTGACGCGGCTGAGGATCTGCACCGCCGAGATCTCCCACTCCTGGCTCTCGTACCGTTCGAGCGCCTCGACCAGGTGCTCGAGGACGGGCACCGTGGTCTCGGGGGTCACGCGCGCCACCGTGAGTCGGGGCACGAAGATCCGGCGGTCGACGTAGAAGGCGTGGTCCGCGACGAGCGGGGGCAGCCGGCGCGCGATCTCCGCCAGCGTGTCGAGGTCGCCCTCGAGCTTCATCGCGATGCTCGGGTCGGTCTCGTCCTCGAGCGCCCAGACGCCCGAGAGCCGGACCTTCGCCACGAGGCCGAACCGCGTCACCGGCCAGTAGAGGGCCTCGTGCAGCCGTCGGGCGTCGGGGACGGTGAGGTTGCCGAGGCCGATCATCCTCAGCCGGAACGCTCCCGAGTGCGTGAGCTCGAGCTGCTGCCGGGCACCGGGGACGCGCGCGGCGATGCCGGTCACCGCGTCGCGGATGTGTTCGGGCGGACGCACCGCCACGGACACCTGCATGGCACCTCCTCGCTCGTCGGGTCCACGACATCGTGGCACTGTCGGCCCCCGCGTTCCGGGAGGCTCGGGCCGTCACCGTCCGACGCGAGCCGGGCAAAGGGCCCGTGGACGGCCCCACCGGTCCGGTCCCTCCGGGGACGACCGGAGGTGACGCTACCCTCGGTCACGCGGGTGGACGGGACATCCGGGCCACCGGATGTCGTCGGTGGGCTCCACGACGACGTCCCCCACCCTCGGGCCTCTAGCTCAACGGTCAGAGCTGCGGACTTTTAATCCGTAGGTTGTGGGTTCGAATCCCACGGGGCCCACTCCCGCCGACTGATCACACGTCAGCGGGCGTAGACCTCGAGGTCGACGGCCTTGGCGGACAGCCAGACCCGCTGCCCGGCCGACAGCCCGAGGTCGGCCACGGCCGCGGGCGTGATGTCGACGAGGCACGACGGCTCGCCGTCGAGGTCCAGCCGCACGCGGTCGGTGAGCAGGGTCAGCCCCGAGATGGTCGCCGCCCACGTGTTGCGCGCGCTCGAGGGGCCCGGTGGCTGCGCGCTGACCGTCACGGCGGAGGGCCGCAGGGCCACGAGCACCTCGCCGCGCTCGCCGTGGTCGGGGACGACGAACCGCCCCCCACCCTCCAGCGCGACCCCGTCGGCATCCGCCGTCCCGGCGTAGAGGTTGAGCCCGACGAGGCGCGCGACGTACTCCGTCGCCGGACGCCGCGCGACCTCCGCGGGGCTGCCCTCCTGGACGACGCGACCGCCCTCGAGGACGACGAGCCGGTCGGCGAGCACGAGCGCCTCGAGCGGGTCGTGGGTGACGAGCAGGCTCGGGCCGCCGAACTCGGCGAGGTGCGTGCGCAGCTCGGCCTGCACGTCGAGCCGGGTCCGGGCGTCGAGGGCGGACAGCGGCTCGTCGAGGAGGAGGAGGTCGGGCGAGCCGGCCAGCGCGCGCCCCAGCGCCACGCGCTGCGCCTGCCCGCCCGACAGCAGGTGGGGCCGCCGACGCGAGAGGTCGGCGAGCCCGAGACGCTCGAGCCACCCCGCGGCGACGGCCCGGGCCTCGGCCCGCGAGCGCCCGCGGACCCGCGGCGAGAACGCCACGTTGTCGAGCACCGAGAGGTGCGGGAAGAGGCGGTAGTCCTGGAAGACGAAGCCGACCGGGCGGTGCGCCGCCTCGACGAAGGCCCCCGTGCTCGCGTCGTCGAGCACGACGTCGTCGAGCCGGATGCTCCCACCCGCCAGCGGCACGAGCCCCGCGACGGCGCCGAGCAGCGTCGACTTGCCGGACCCGTTGGGCCCGAGGACGGCCAGCACCTCCCCCGGCGCCGCGCGCACCGCGGCGTCGAGGACGAAGCCGCCCCGGCGCACCTCGACCCGCGCGTCCAGCCCACGGCTGCTCACACCGTGCCTCCGCGCAGCCAGCGGTCGCGCAGCGCGACGAGGATGGCGACCGACACGAGCAGCAGGACGAGGCTGAGGAGGATGGCGGCGTCCGGGTCGGTCTCGAGGGCGTAGTAGACGGCGATCGGCATCGTCTGCGTGCGCCCCGGGAAGCTGCCGGCGAAGGTGATGGTCGCCCCGAACTCGCCCAGCGCCCGCGCCCAGCAGAGCACCGCGCCGGCCGCGAGCGACGGCGCCACCATCGGCAGCGTGACCCGCCGGAAGACGGTCATCCGGCCGGCCCCGAGCGTGGCCGCGGCCTGCTCGTAGCCCTGGTTCGCCGCCCGCAGCGCCCCCTCGACGGTGACGACGAGGAACGGCATCGCGACGAACGTCTCGGCCATGACCACCGCCACCGGGCTGAACGGGATCGTCAGGCCGAACCACTCGTCGAGCCAGCGACCGAGAAAACCGTTGCGCCCGAACGCGAGCAGCAGGGCCACGCCACCCACGACCGGAGGCAGCACCAGCGGCAGCGTGACGAGTGCCCGCACGAGCCGCAGCCCCGGGAAGCTGCTGCGCGCGAGCAGCCAGGCGAGCGGCACCCCGACGACGAGGGCGATGACGGTCGCGACGCTCGAGGTCCACAGCGAGAGCCTCAGCGCCTCGGACGCCTGCGACTCCCGCAGGATGCGCCAGGCGTCGCCCCAGGGGGCCCGCACGAGCAGCCCGAGCAGGGGGACGACGAGGAAGGCGACCCCGACCAACGCCGGCACCAGCAAGGGTGCCGGCGGCCGGCGGGACGCCCCGCCCGTGCTCGCGCGACGCTGCCGCTCACGGGCGTCGAGGGTCACCGGACGGGTTGTGGTTGAACCGGGTCGGCCGGGACGTGTCCCGTCGCCGCGCGAGCTCACGGCTGCTCGAAGCCGGCCGCCGTGAGGACCTTCGCCCCCTCCGCCGAGAGCACGTAGTCGACGAACGCCTTCGCGGTCGCGGCGTTCGGGGCGTCGTCGAGCGCGGCGATCGGGTAGCTCGTGGAGGCGTTGACGTCGGCCGGGATCGGGATGCCCTCGACCTTGTCGCCGGCGGCACGGACGTCGGTGACGTACACGACCCCGGCATCCACCTCGCCGAGCGTGACCTTGCTGAGCACCGACTTCACGTCGGGCTCGAGGGTCACCGGCTTCACCGTGACGCCCGCGTTGGCGAAGACCTTGGCCGCGGTGGCACCGCACGGCACCTGCTCCTGGCACAGCGCCGTCTTCACGCCCGAGCCGGCCAGAGACTCGACCCCCGTCACCCCGCCGGGGTTCGACGGCGGGACGGCGATCTCCATCACGTTCTGCGCGAACGTCTTCGGGTCGGTGGCGGCGCCGGCCGACACCACCGCGTCCATGTTCTTCGCGCTCGCCGACGCGAACACGTCGGCGGGCGCACCCGAGGTGACCTGGGTCGCGAGCGCCGAGCTCGCACCGAAGCTGAGCGTCACCGTCGTCCCGGGGTGCGCGGCCTCGAACTGCTTCGCGATCGTCGTGAAGGACTCGGTGAGCGACGCCGCGGCGAGCACGGTGATGTCACCCGCCACCTGGCTGCTCGCCGACGCGGACGACCCGCCGCCCGCGGTGGTGGACGCGGCGGGGCTCGACGAGCCCGACCCGCACCCCGCGAGGCCGAGCCCCGCGACGAGGACGACGCAGGTGGTGACGGCACGGCGCACGGTGGCTCCTCGTAGACGACGGGTGGTGGTCATCGGACGACGCTCACCGGCTGCTCGGGATCTCGACGGACACGTTGGTGGCCTTCATCGCGGCCACGGCGAGCACCCCCGGCTCGAGGCCGAGCTCGTCGGCGGCCTCCCGGCTGAGGAGCGAGACGAAGCGGTGCGGCCCGGACTGGATCTCGACCTGCGCCATCACGCCGTCCTTGAGCACCCGCGTCACCAGCCCGGTGAAGCGGTTGCGGACCGAGGCCGCCGCGACCTCTCCCACGTCGAGGTGCGCACCCTCGGCCGCGAGCTCCTCGGCGAAGCGGGCGAGGACGGGGCCCTCGACGGCCCGCCGCCCCGCGGCATCGGTGACGGTCTCGAGCCGCCCGGCGTCGGCCCAGCGACGCAGCGTGTCGTCGCTGATCCCCAGGAGGTCGGCCGCTTCGCGCATCCGGAAGAGGTGCATGCAAGGACCCTAACCGCAGATGCGGCCAGAATCCACGGATCGGCGCGAACCTGCCACTTCTCGTTGGGCCGTCGTCCGCGCCTGAGCCGGCCTCGGGACGCCGACGGCCGCGGACCGGTGGTGCGCGGAGGCGCCCCGGCCCGCGGCCGTGTCGTGGGGAGGCGGAGGTCAGAGCGTGACGACCATCTTCCCGGTGTTCTCGCCGCGCAGGACGCCGAGGAAGGCGTCGACGGCGTTCTCGAAGCCCTCGACCGAGGTCTCGCGCTGCGACAGCGTGCCGTCGGCCAGCCACCCGGCGGCGGTCGAGAAGTACTCGCCCGCGAGGTCGTAGTGGTCGCCGACGAGGAAGCCCTCGATGCGGCCGCGGGTCTGGATGAGGCGCGCGAGGTTGCGCGGGCCCGGGGCCGGCTCGGTGTCGTTGTAGACCGAGATCATCCCGCAGACGGCGATGCGGCCGCCGAGGTTGAGCGAGCCGATGGCGGCCTCGAGGTGCTCGCCGCCCACGTTGTCGAAGTAGACGTCGATGCCGTCCGGCGCGAGCTCGCGCAGGTGGTCCGCGACGCGGCCGTCGCGGTAGGAGAACGCCGCGTCGAAGCCGAGGTCCTCGGTCAGGTGGCGGACCTTCTCGGGCGAGCCGGCCGAGCCGATGACGCGCGAGGCACCCATCGCCTTGGCGATCTGGCCGACCGCACCACCGACGGCTCCGGCGGCCCCGGAGACGAAGACGACGTCGCCCTCCGTGAGGGCGGCGACACGCTTGAGGCCGGCGTAGGCGGTGAGGCCGGTCATCCCGAGGATGCCGAGGTAGGCGGACGCCGGTGCGGCAGCGGTGTCGACGACGCGCGCGTCCTTGGCGTCGAGGACGGCGACCTCGCGCCAGCCCAGGCCGTGGAGGACGTGGTCACCGACCGCGAACCCGTCCGCGCGCGACTCCTCGACGACGCCGACGGCGCCGCCGTTCATCGCCTCGCCGACCGCGTAGGGGGCGGCGTAGGACTTGGCGGCGCTCATCCGCCCGCGCATGTACGGGTCGACGGAGAGGACGACGTTGCGCACGCGCAGCTGGCCCTCGGCCGGCGCGGGGACGTCGCTCTCGGCGAGCTCGAAGTTCTCGGGCGTCGGCCAGCCGGTCGGGCGGGACGCCAGGCGCCACTCGCGTGCGGTGGTCGAGGAGCCGGTGGTGTCGGTCATGGGTGGACCTCCAGGGGTGTCGGGGACGTGGACCGAGTGGTTCCAACGCCACCAGGGCCGGGGTCTATGCCGTGACCTCGTTCACCCGCCGGAGGTCGCCGCGCCGGCGCCCGTGCGCCGACGGATCCGTCAGCCCTCGCGCGAGCGCCGCGCCTCCTCGACCCGCCGGGCCCGTTCGCGGCGCAGCTTCGCCTGGGGGTCGTCCTCGGTGCCGAGCTGCGCCGGCCCGAACACGCTGGTCAGGAGGTACCGGACCCGCCACCCGAACCGGTAGCCCAGCGACAGTCCCTCGGAGCCCGCCACGGCGGCCACCTCTCCTCGTGCGCGGACGGTGCCGCCCGCGTGCTCGTGCCTCGACCCGTCCAACCTACGGGATGCGCACCGCCGGCGATTTCCGTCTCCACGTCGTGGGCCGCTACGGTTGGTGGCGAAAGGGAGTAGTCCCCAATCGCCGTGTCGACACACTGACCCCCGGGTCCGGTACGGCGGGCCACCTTCGGTGGCGGACGAGACTTTCGGCCAGAAGCACGCCCGTCCAGTCACGCGTGCCGGCCGAGAGGTCCGTCCCGCGGCACTCCTCGTCCGGCACGAGGAAGAGCCCCCACCACATGTACGCGTTCCTGCTCAGCACTGCCGTCATCTTCGTCGCCGAGCTCGGCGACAAGAGCCAGCTCATGGCGATGACCTTCGCGACGCGCTACCGCGTCCGCGACGTCCTCATCGGCATCACCGCCGCCACCGCCATCGTCCACCTCGTCTCCGTCGGCATCGGCGCCGCCGTCGGGACCGCCTTCGAGCAGTACCAGGGGACGATCTCGATCGTCGCCGGCGTCGCCTTCCTCGTCTTCGCCGCGTGGACCCTGCGCGGCGACGAGCTGACCGAGGACGAGGCCGACAAGGCCCGCCGCAGCACCGGGGCGGCGCTCCTCGCCGTCGGTGTCGCGTTCTTCCTCGCCGAGCTCGGCGACAAGACGATGCTCGCCACCATCACGCTCGCGACGCAGGAGGGCTGGTTCGGTACCTGGATCGGCAGCACCGTCGGGATGGTCGCCGCCGACGCGCTGGCCATCGGCGTCGGCGCGGTCCTCGGCCGCAAGCTGCCGGAGAAGGTCATCAAGTACGGCGCGGCCGCCGCGTTCCTCGTCTTCGGCCTGCTCCTCATCGCCCAGGGCGCCGGATGGCTCTGAGCGCCGCCGCGGGCGGTACGCCTGCCGGCCCGACGACCTCGGTGGCGCTCGACCTGCGCACCGAGGTCGTCACGGCCGGCGAGGTCGCGTTCTGCCTCACCGTCGCCGGGCACCTCGACCGCGACGAGTCGCTGGCGGTCACCGGCCCCGACGGGCACCCGCTCGACGTCCGCGAGCTCGGGCTGCACCACCACACCCGCCTGCACGTGGTCGACGCCCCGCGGGGCGAGCTGTCGGTGCGCTACCGCGCGACCGTCCGTCGCGACCTGCTCGACCCGGCGCCGGTCACCGACGCCGACCGGTTCACCTACGTCCTGCCGAGCCGCTACTGCCCCAGCGACCGCGTGCAGGGCTGGGCGGCATCCGAGTTCGCCGGTGTCGACGACCCGTGGGACCTCGCTCGCCGGGTCGCCGCGTGGGTCCACGACCGCACCACCTACACCCCCGGCTCCACCGACGCGGGCGACGACGCCCTCGTCCCGCTGCACACCGGGCAGGGCGTCTGCCGCGACTACGCGCACCTGACGGTCACGCTGCTGCGGGCCCTCGAGGTCCCGGCCCGCTACGTCTCGGTCTACGCCCCCGGCCTCGACCCGATGGACGCGCACGCCGTCGTCGAGGCGGCGGTCGGCGACGAGTGGCGCCTGCTCGACGCGACCCGGCTCGCGCCCCGTGCGTCGATGGTGCGCACCGGCACCGGGCGGGACGCGGCGGACGTCGCCCTCATGACGACGCTCGGCGCCGAGACCGGTCCGTTCGCGATGGACGTCACCGCGACCGCGGACCCGGACCTGCCGGTCGAGGACCCGGACGCTGTGGTCGTGCTCGGCTGAGCCCGCTCCGCCGGCGCGTGGTCCCATCCGTGGCGCAGGACCTGGGGTCATCACCCCGGTTCTCACGCCACCGGACGCGCCATCAGCGACACTCCGGTCCCGGCGGCGTCGAGACCCCGGTTCGTCCGCGAGACCCCGGCTCCGAGCCGGGGTCTCGCGGACATTTCGGGGTGACCCCGAAATGTGGTGACGCGAGGGACGCGTGGGGCGTGTGGGGCGCGGGGTTCAGGCCTCGAGGGGGCCGGAGAGGGCGCCGCCGCAGTGGTAGACGTCGGGGCGCCCGGGCCAGATGGTGCCGGCCTCGCGCATCTCGTGGTCCAGCTCGTTGCGCCAGGTGCCACGCTCGTCGACCCAGAAGCGCGCCGCGTGGTCCCACAGCCGGCGGTACCAGCCCTCCCAGTGCGGGTCGCCGGTCAGCCGGACCATCGACGCCGAGAGCTGGATGCCCTCGCACACCGGCCAGTGCAGGCGCACGTCCGCGACGGGAGCGCCCTCCCAGTCGACCGTGTAGACCAGGCCCGGGCGACCGTCGAGGGCCCAGCCGCCGTCGAGCGCCCGGCGCGCCAGAGCGTCCGCCGACTCGACGAGCCAGTCCGGCGACCCGACGAGCGGCGAGGCGTCCAGCTGGAGGAGGAAGCGCGCCCACTCGAGCGAGTGGCCGAAGGTCGCGCCGTACGGGCGGAAGGGGTGGTTCGGCTCGTCCCGGTTGTACTCGGGCAGCACCTGCCAGTCGGCCGAGAAGTGCTCCGGCAGCAGCCAGCCGTTCTCGCGGGCGGCCCGGTTGATCAGCCGGTCGGCGATGTCCAGACCGCGCTCGTGCCAGACGGCGTCGCCGGTGGCGTGGCCCATCGCGAGGAAGGCCTCGAGCCCGTGCATGTTGGCGTTGGCGCCGCGGTAGTCCTCGGAGTCGCTCCAGTCGGCGGCGAAGGACTCCCGCAGCGACCGCGAACCCTCGTCCCACAGGTGGGTGTCGACGACCTCGACCACCTGGTCGAGCAGCGCCCGCGCTCCCGGGTGCCCGACCCCGAGGGCCGCGGAGGCGGCGAGCCCGACGTGCACGTGGTCGTACGTCGCCTTGCGCGTCTCGGTCCCCGGCTGGGTCAGCCAGCCGCCGTGCCGGGCGTCGGCGTGCAGCCCGGTGAGAGAGGCCATCGCGTGGTCGAGCAGCTCCCCCGAGCCCGGGACGCCGTGCCGCACACCGGCGGACGCGGAGTAGGCCATGCGCGCCGTGAGGAACAGCATCGGCGGGTGGTCCGGCAGGGGGGTGCCGTCGGCGTCGAGGTGGTGGAAGCCGCCCTCGGGCCGGATCGAGCGCAGGGCGAAGCCGAGGACGTCGGACAGTCCCCGGCCGAGCCACTCGCGGTGGGTCGGGTCGTCGAGCCAGCTGGTCACAGGTCCTCCACGGACAGGCGGTAGGTCAGGGTGTGGGTCTCTCCGGGGCCGACGGTCACCACGTCGGCGAGCGCGTTGGCGGCCTCGACGCAGACGAAGCGCGGCCACTCGTCGCCGATGTCGGGGATGCCGGGGCCCTTGTCCGGGCCGGGGTTCCAGACGACGCGGTCGGCGGCGCCCTCGGTCTCGACACGCAGCCGGCGGCCGAGCACGGGGTCGGTGACGGTGACGGCCGCGTCCGAGCGGTAGACGCGGTCGGTCTCGCCGTCGAGGACGAGGTCGCCCCGCTGGGTCTCGTCGCGCCCGGTCACCTTGTCGTGGAAGCGTGCACCGTCGAGGCCGCCGATGCTCACCTGCCGCACGTCACCCACCGCGAGGTAGGCGTGCAGGGCCTCCTCGACGACGACGGGCTCGCGCCCGGGGTTGGTCGTCGAGAGCGAGACCTCGAGCTCGCGACCCATCCGGGCGACGAGCTCGAGCCGGTAGGGGTGCGGCCACTGGAGGCTGCCGGAGTCCCGCGACGACAGGCCCATCCGCACCGTGCCGCCACGGGCGTCGGCGACCTCCTCGAGGAGGTGCCAGCGCGTCGAGCGCACCCATCCGTGCGAGGGCGCCTTGTCGCCGTGGCGCCCCGCGCCGAACCAGGGCCAGCACACCGGGATCCCGGCGTGCGGCGGCGTGCCGGAGCGCACCGGCAGCGTCGGGTGGGAGAAGAGGACCGGCTCGGAGCCGACGGGGTGCCAGCGCAGGACGAGCGCCCCCTCGTCGAGCACCTCGCCGGCGCAGTCCGCCCCCGAGACCGGGTGCGAGGTGGGGGCGTCGTCGGTCACCGGCCCACCGTAGTGAGGCGTGCCGCGCTCGTGCACGTCGCGTCCACACGGGACGGCCCGGCGGGAGGGGTCCCGCCGGGCCGTCCGGTGTCGTGCGTGGGGGTCAGGAGCGCTCGGCCTCGAGCTCCGGGCGCCGGGTGGCGTCCGGGTCGTCGTCGCCCCGGTCGACGCCGTTCGCCTCGTCGCGCTTGTTGGCGATGATGCTCGTCGTCGTGACGAGCGCGAGGATGCCGACGATGACGCCGAGCGAGGCGAGGGTCGGGACCTCCGGGGTGCCGGGCCAGACGCCGTGCGCCCAGTGCAGGACGAGCTTGACGCCGATGAAGGCGAGGATGGCCGCGAGGCCGAAGCCGAGGTGGCGCAGCGCGCCGAGCAGGCCCTCGAGGACGAAGTAGAGGGCGCGCAGGCCGAGCAGGGCGAACGCGTTGGTCGCGAAGACGAGGTAGGCGTCGCCGGTGATGCCGAAGACGGCCGGGACCGAGTCGACGGCGAAGACGATGTCGGTGCCGAGGATCGCGACGGCGACGAGGCCGAGCGGGGTGAGGGCGCGCTTGCCCTTCTCCTTGACCGTCAGGTGCGGGCCGCGGTAGTCCTCGACGACCGGGAAGAACCGGCGGAGCAGCTTGACGGTGCGCAGCGAGCCGATGTCGACGGCCTCCTCCTCGTCGGACATCGCGTCCTTGAGCACCTTGACGGCGGTGATCAGGAGGATGACGCCGAACAGGAGGAAGGTCCACGCGAACATCGAGATGAGCTGCGCCCCGACGGCGATGAAGATGCCGCGCAGGATGAGGGCGCCGGCGACGCCGATGAGCAGCACGCGCTGCTTGAGCTCGTCCGGCACCGCGAAGGCCGCGAGCAGCAGCATGAAGACGAAGAGGTTGTCGACCGAGAGCGACTTCTCGACGAGGTAGCCGGTGTAGTACTCCAGGCCGCGGTCACCGCCGTACTGCGACCAGATGAAGACACCGAAGGCCAGGGGCAGGGCGATGTAGAAGCTCGACCAGCCGACGGCCTCCTTCATCGACACCTCGTGCGGCTTGCGCGTCAGCACGAAGTCGAGGGCGAAGAGACCGAGGACGGCCGCGATGGTGACGCCCCACAGCAGGGGGGTGCCGACGGACTGCTCGGTGGCGGCGGCGGGCTCGGCCGCCGCGACGAGGGTGTGGAGGGATGGCATGACGCTCCTCGGGGCACGATCGTTGTCCCGAGGTCTCCTTCACCACACCGGGGTGTGGCGCCGCCCCGGGAGCACCATGGGATGCTCGTACTGACCGGTGACGGACTTGGGAAGTACTCCCCTCGTCGCGAGCAAGGCTACCGGCGGGCCGATCTTTTCCCCAAGTCCGTGTGCGGAAAACCGCCCAACCTTCGACGCCCCCGCCGGCCCCGGGCAGGACCCGGGACCGACGGTCGGGACCCGGTCGGTGGCCGACCTCAGCCGCGGACGGCGGCGTACCGGTCGAGGGCCTCCTGGCGCTCCTCGGCGTGGTCGACGATGCGCTCCGGGTAGCCGTGGGCGTAGCCGTCGTCGTGGTTCCACGGCTGGTGCGCGGCCTTGCCCGACAGGTGCCGCAGCTCCGGCACCCAGCGCCGGACGTAGTCGCCGGTCGGGTCGAACTTCTCGCCCTGCGTGACCGGGTTGAAGACCCGGAAGTACGGCGAGGCGTCGGTGCCGGTGCCGGCCACCCACTGCCAGCCGTGGTTGTTGGAGGCGAGGTCGCCGTCGCAGAGGTGGTCGAGGAAGTGCCGCGCCCCGACCGGCCACCACACGTGGAGGTCCTTGGTGAGGAAGCTCGCGGTGATCATCCGGACGCGGTTGTGCATCCAGCCCTCGGCGAGCAGCTGCCGCATCCCGGCGTCGACGACGGGGTAGCCGGTCTCGCCACGACGCCACGCCTCGACGGCGTCCTCGGGCTCGTCGTAGCGCATGCCCTTCAGGGCCGGTCGCAGGTCGGACCACGCGCTGCGTGGGTTGTGGAAGAGCACGTCGGCGTAGAACTCGCGCCAGGCGAGCTCGTCGCGGTAGGTCTCGACCCCGGTGCCGCTGCGGTCGGCCAGCTCGGCGAGCAGGGTGCGCGGGTGCACGACCCCGAGCTTGAGGTAGGGCGACATCCGCGACGTGGCGTCGAGGGCCGGGCGGTCGCGGTCGTCGTCGTAGTCGGTGAGGGCGTCGTCGCGGAAAGCCCGGAAGCGGCGCAGCGCGGCCTCCTCGCCCACCGGCGGCAGGTCGGGCAGGTCGGAGGCGGAGAGGGCGGCGTCGAGCGCCGCGGTCGCGTCGGCGTCGTTGCGGGCGTGCCGCAGCGGCAGGGCGCGCGGGGTCGGCGCGGGCTCGGGCCATCCGTGCGAGCGCCACGCCTTGGAGAACGGGGTGAAGACCTTGTAGGGGTCGCCGGAGCCGTTGGTCACCAGGCCCGGCCCGACGGCGTACGGGGTGCCGGTCTCGACCCACTCGACGCCCTCGCCGAGCGCGTCACGGACGGCCTCGTCGCGCCGCAGCCCGCCGGGGGTGGTCTCGCGCGAGACGTGGACGCTGGAGGCTCCCACGCGCTCCGCGAGGGCGGGCACGACCTGCCGCGGGTCGCCGTGGAGGAGGGTGAGCGAGCCGTCGAGCGTCTCGTCGAGGTCGCGCAGCGTTGCCGCGAGCCAGGCGCGGCGCACCGGCCCCCCGCGGTCCCAGAACCGCGGGTCCACGACGAAGGCGACGACGAGGTCGCCGTCCCCCGCCGCGTCACGGGCCGCGAGGAGCGCCGGGTGGTCCCGGCGGCGCAGGTCGCGGCGGAGCCAGAGGACGGAGGTCATCGCGGGTCGCTCCTCAGGAGAGGCGGTCGAGGACGGGGGGCAGGAGGAAGAGCATCCCGAGGGACCAGGTGAGGTGGGTGACGATCGGGCCGAGGATGCCGCCGGTCACCCGTCGCTGCAGCCCGACGACGACGCCGACGACCGCCGCGGCGAAGACGAGCAGCGGGATGGCCGAGGTGGCGGTCACGAGGGCGTAGACGACGGTCGTCACCGCGACGGCGTGCTTGCGGCCGACGCCCGCGTAGAGGGCACCGCGGAAGTACAGCTCTTCGGCGACCCCGTTGACGACCGTGATCACCGCGACGACCCAGAGCGAGCCGTACCGGGCGTGGTCGAGCAGCTGCTGCACGGGGTCACGGAGGAAGGGGATCTGCGCGACGACGACCGAGCCGAGCAGGAAGACCCCGAGCAGCAGCGCGCCGAGCGCCAGCGACTGCACGACCGGGCGGCTGTCGGTGCGCCCCGCACGCGAGTGGGCGCGGCCGAGGTGCAGCGGCCCCGAGACGAACGCCCCGACCGCCCAGACGAGCGCCAGCGCGAGGGTCGCGAGGTAGAAGGTCGGGTCGCCGGGCTCGATCCGCAGCGCGTACGCGAGGATGCCGGCCCCGACGAGCAGGGTGACGACCGCGACGACCCGGCGCCGACGGAAGGCCCGGTCGGTCTCGGTGTGGTCGCGCGGGACGGGGTCGACGAGCGCGGCGCGGACGAACGCGCGCAGCTCGGCGACCGGCCGGACGGACGTGGCCATCGGACTCAGCCCGACGACCCGCTGCCACCCCCGGCCCACGAGGGGTCGGCCGCGGTGACCCGGGCGGGGTCGACGGTGCCGGGCTCGGGACGCGGGTCCGCGTCGTCGCCGGCGATGGCGTCGGTGACGGCGCGGTCGAAGCCGAGCGCGCCCTGCGGGGGCGGGCCGACGAGGTCGTCGACGTCGTGCTCCTCGCAGACGACCTCGTGGAGCAGGCTCTCGACGAGCGGCTTGGCGACCCCCGTCGGCACCGGGGTGACGAACCCGACCCACTGGCTGGCCAGGCGCGGCGTCAGCACCGGCACGGTGAGGACGGTGCGCGGCAGCATGCCCCCCAGCCTCGCGAAGCGGGTGATCATCTCGCGGTAGGTCAGCACCTCCGGGCCGCCGATGTCGAACGTGCGGTTGACGTCCGGCGGCAGGTCGGCCGCGCCGACGAGGTAGTGCAGGACGTCGCGCACGGCGATCGGCTGGATCCGGTTGTCGAGCCACTTGGGGGCGACCATGACCGGCAGCCGCGAGGTGAGGTGTCGCAGCATCTCGAACGACGCCGAGCCGGACCCGAGGATGATCGCCGCCTGCAGCACCGCGGTCGGCACGCCGCTGGCCATGAGGAGGTCGCCGACCTCGACGCGGGAGGCGAGGTGGTCGCTGAGCGGGCCGTCGTCGGGGTGCAGCCCGGAGAGGTAGACCAGGCGGCCGACCTCGGCCTCGTAGGCGGCGAGGCCGAAGGCGCGGGCCATCTCGCGGTCGCGCTCGACGAAGTTGCCCGCGCCGTCCATCGAGTGCAGGAGGTAGTAGGCGACGTCGACGTCGGCGAGCGCCTCGGCGAGGGTGGCGCGCGAGGTCGCATCCCCCTCGACGACCTCGGCCCGCTCGCGCCACAGGCGCCGGTCGAGCTTGGTGGCGTCGCGCGTCAGCACCCGGACCGTCCAGCCCTCGTCGAGGAGGGCCGGCACGAGCCGGGAGCCGATGTAGCCGGTGACGCCCGTGACGAGGGCTCGGCGGCCGGCGCCGCGGGAGTCGCTCACCGGCGGTCCAGCACGTCCTTGAGCTGGGCGGCCGTCTTGTCGCCCAGCCGCTCGAGCAGCGGCGTCATGAGCGGGCCGACGAGGGCCACGATCCCGCTGAAGTCGAACTCCGCCTTGTACGTGACCTCGGAGCCGGTGCCGTGCGGCCGCACGGTGATGGTGTCGTGGCTCGTCGCGGCGTCGTTGCGCCCGACGATGACGACGTGGTCCTCACCGAGCTCCTCGGTCGTGTACTCGAGCTCGACGGTGTTGCCGGCGAACTTCGAGACGTTCTTGTACGTGGTGCCGACGCCGCCGTCGCCGCTGACCCGCTCGCACGAGACGGTGCCCGCGTCCCACTCGGTCGCGTTGCGGAAGTCGGCCAGGTAGGGCAGGACGTCGGACGGGGGTGCGGTCGTCGTGATGGTGCGCTCCACCGTGGTGCTCATGCGGTGTCCCTTCGTGAGAAACGGATCTGGGCCACGTCGAGGTAGCCGGTGGCGAAGCCCGCCTCGCAGTACGCGAGGTAGAACTCCCACATCCGGCGGAACGTCTCGTCGAACCCGTACCGCTGGATGTCCGGCCACTGCGCGTTGAAGCTCTCGCGCCAGCGACGCAGCGTCTCGGCGTAGTCGGCGCCGAAGCCGTGGACCCTCTCTACCCGCAGGGTGGTCGACTCACGCGTCACGTCGCGGATCGCCTGGAGCGAGGGGATGAGGCCGCCCGGGAAGATGTACTTCTGGATCCAGCCGAAGGAGCCCTTGGTCGCCAGCAGCCGGTGGTGCTCCATGAGGATGGCCTGCACGGCGACGACGCCGCCCGGCGCGAGCAGCGCGTCGATCTGGCGGAAGTAGGTCTCCCAGTACTCCTCCCCGACGGCCTCGATCATCTCGACGCTGACGATCGCGTCGTACTCGCCGGTCGTCTCGCGGTAGTCCTGGAGCAGCACCCGGACGCGGTCGGTGTACCCCGCGGCGGCGATGCGCTGCAGCGCGAGGTCGCGCTGCTCCGCCGAGAGCGTGACCGAGGTGACGGTGGCGCCGCGGGCGGCCGCCCGGATGGACAGCTCGCCCCAGCCGGTGCCGATCTCGAGGACACGGGAGCCCTCGCGGACGTCGGCGGCGTCGAGGATTGCCTCGACCTTGCGCACCTGCGCCTCGAGGAGGTCCTGCTCGGCGACCGGACGGGTCGGGTCGAACAGCGCCGAGCTGTAGGACATCGACGGGTCGAGGAAGGCCGCGAAGAGGTCGTTCGAGAGGTCGTAGTGCGCGCTGATGTTGCTGCGCGAGCCCTCCAGCGTGTTGCGCTGCGCCCGCGGGATGGCCCGGTCGACGAGTCCGCGCAGCGACAGCAGCGGCTTGGGCACGAGCTCACCCATCCGGGCCGCGAACGGGGCGAGCGCCCGCGCGAGGTCGGTGCCGTCGGCGACGCGCCAGTCGCCGGCCATGTACGCCTCGCCGAGGCCGATCTTCGGGTGCGCCTCCAGCCGGCGGAACATCGCCCGCGGCCGGACGACCTCGAGCACCGGCGAGTCCGGCCCGCCGGCGCCGACGACGGTGCCGTCGGGGTAGCGCATCCGGACCGGCATCGGCTTGACGGCGACCTCGGTGATGGCCTTGGCGACCGTGCCCCGGGTCAGGACGTGGGGGAAGCGCAGCGCCGGGGTGGCGAGCTCGAGGCGGGGGGTCTCTGCGGTCATCGGACGGTCTCCAGTGAGTTCTCGGGGCGGGGTCGGACGGGCAGCCTCCGCAGCCACAGCCAGATGCCGTGGACGCGGATGAGCGCCGTGACCCGCTGGGGCATGAGCGGGTACCGCAGCGCCGTGCGGGCGACCTGCGCGGTGGTGGCCGCGCGGGGGCGTCCGGTGACGGTCGCGGTGACGAGGGGTTCGTCGCGGGTGCGCAGCCGGATGGCCACGCCGACGGTCCCGGGGGTGAGGGTGAGGCGGATGGCGTACTCGCCCTCGACGTCGTTGAACGGCGAGACGTAGAAGTCCTTGTCCATCGAGGCGCGGCCGCCCTCGTCGGGGCGCAGGACGTAGGCGTGCCGGCCGCCGTAGGTGTTGTGCACCTCGACGAGCACCGCGCGCAGCGCACCGTCGGGGGCGAACACCCAGAAGGCGGACATCGGGTCGAACACGTGCCCGAGCACCCGGGCGTGCGACAGCATGACGACCCGGTCGCGGGCCGACGTCGGCACGTCGTGGCGCTCGAGGACGCGCAGGACGTTGGCCTTGAGGGCCGGGATGCCCGGGTTGCCGGCGAGGTGGTCCTCTGCGCGGAACGTGGCGAAAGGCCTGAGCGGCAACGGGACCCGCGGCATGTCGTCGAGGTCGACGAGCCACTGCGTGTGCTTGTGCGTGAACGAGTGACGCACCGGGCGGTGCCGCGTGTGGTGCACCTGCCCGACGACGATCGAGGGGAGGGCGGGCAGGTCGGCGGTGGTGGTCATCGGGTCACCACTCGACACCGAAGGCGCGCGCCGCCTCCACCCCCGACCGGCAGCCGTCCTCGTGGAAGCCCCAGCCCTGGTAGGCGCCGGCGAACGCCGTGCGGTCCGTGGTGATCTCGGGCAGGCGTCGCTGGGCCCGGACGGACGCCACGTCGTAGAGGGGGTGGGTGTACTCCATGGTGGCGACGACGCTACCGGGGTCGATGCGCTCGGTGGCGTTCAGCGTGACGTAGAACGGCTCGCTGTCGGGGATGCCCATGAGCTTGTTCATCCAGTACGTGACGACGGCGCCCTGCGCCGGGTCCCCGACGAGGTAGTTCCACGACGAGCGCGCGAGCCGGGCGCGCGGCATCAGCGAGCCGTCGCGGTGCAGGACGGTCTCGTTGCGGGAATAGCGGAACGCCCCGAGGACCTCCTTCTCGGCGGGCGTCGCGTCGGCGAGCAGCCGCAGGGCGTCGTCGGCGTGAGTCGCGACGACGACCTGGTCGTGGCGGTCGAGCCGCCCTCCCGCCGTACGGATCTCGACACCCTCGGGGGTGCGGGCGACGGAGGTGACGGGGTCCCCGACGTGGACCGCGGGCAGGCGGGCGGCCAGCAGGTCGACGTAGGTGCGGGAGCCGCCGACGACGGTCATCCACTGCGGGGAGTCGCCGACCGAGAGCATCCCGTGGTGCTGGAGGAAGCGGAAGAGGTAGCGCGCCGGGTAGTCCAGGGCGTCGCCGCCGCCGCTCGACCAGACGCAGGCGACGACCGGCACGGCGTACAGCCGGGTGAAGGACTCGGGGAAGCCGTGCTCGCGGATGAACTCGCCGTAGGTCGTCGTGTCCTCGTCGTCGGTCTCGTCGAGGAAGCGAGCGGCGAGGCCGTGGAAGCGCTTGACGGAGCGGAGCATCCCGACGTACTCGCGGTCGAGCAGCTGGCGGGGCCGGGCGACGAAGCCCTTGACCCCGCGGCCGCCCGCGTACTCGAGGCCGGTCGAGGCGTCCCGGATGCTCATCGACATCTCGGTGTCGCGCGCCTCGACGCCGAGCTCGCGGAAGAGGCGGCGCAGGTGCGGGTAGGTGCGGTCGTTGTGGACGATGAAGCCGCTGTCGACCCGGACGTCGCCGCTCGCCGTCGGGACGGTGTGGGTGTGGGCGTGGCCGCCGAGGCGGCCCTGACCCTCGTAGAGCGTGACGTCGTGGGTGGACGAGAGGACGTGTGCCGCAGTCAGACCGGAGACTCCGGCGCCGACGACGGCGATGCGCCGGCGAGCGTCGGGGCTCGCCGCGGGGTGGGTGGGCATGGCCACGACCGTAGAACCTTTCATCGAATGTCGTCAAAGGTTTGTCAAATCTCTGCCGAGCGCCTACCGTGGAGGACGTGAGGCGTTCGGTTCCGCCATCGATGCGGATTGGAGAGCTGGCCACCAAGGTGGGGGTCAGCACCCACGTGCTGCGTGCGTGGGAGTCCCGCTACGGGCTGCTGACCCCGGTCCGCAGCAGCGGCGGCTACCGGCTCTACGGGGCCGACGACGAGCGCCGCGTCCGCGACGTCCTGGCCCTGCGCGAGCAGGGCGTCAGCGCCATGGAGGCATGCCGGCAGGTGCTGGCCGCCGAGCGCGCCGGCAACGCCGCGACCGGCATCACCACCGACGACGTCGAGGGCGAGCCGACGACCAACGGTCACACCGTCGACCCGATGCGCACCGACCCTCCGCTGCTCGTCACCCAGCTGCTCGACGCGGTCACCGCGCTCGACGAGGACCGCGCGCACGCCGTCCTCGACACCGCGTTCCTCGACCGCTCCGTGGAGAGCGCCATCGTCGACGTGCTCGTCCCGTTCTTCGTCCGGGTGGGCGAGATGTGGGAGCTCGGGCGCATCGGCATCGCCCAGGAGCACTTCGCCTCCAGCCTCGTGCGGCGGCGCCTCGGCGCCCTGTCGCTCACCTGGGGCATCGGCACCGGCCCGGTGGCCGTGCTCGCGTGCCCGCCGGGCGAGTTCCACGACATCATCCTCCTCAGCTTCGGCGTGCTGCTCGGCCGGGCCGGGTGGCGCATCCGCTACCTCGGTCCGGACACCCCGATCGCGTCGCTCGCGTCGGCCGCCGACCTCACCCAGCCGGACGCCGTCGTCCTCGCCAGCCGCCGCCCCTCGGGCTTCCGGGCGCACGCACCGGCCCTGCGCCGGCTCGCCGAGCGCCACCCGGTCTGGCTGGCCGGCCGCGGCACGACGCCGCGCGTCCTCGACGAGATCAAGGCCTACCACCTCGGCCCCGACCTCGTCGGCGACGTCACCGAGCTGACCAACGCCGCGCGGGAGCGCCGCCGGGCACAGGCCCAGGAGCAGGACGCCGGCAACGGGGCATCCGCGACCCGGACGGACTCCGAACCCCGGTCGTGACCACACCCGACGGGCCGGGCGCTGCAGCCAGCGCCCGGCCTTCCCCTACCCCCCACACCCCAGGAGCCCCCGTGACGCTGACCGACCGGAGCACGACGAGCACCTCGACACAGGGGCTCGCCCCCCGCATCGAGGCCGCCCTGCGCCCCCTCCTCGCCGGCCCCCTGCCCGTGCGGCTGCGGGCCTGGGACGGCTCCGAGGCCGGCCCCGAGGGCGCCATGCTCGTCGAGCTGCGCTCGCCGCAGGCCCTGACCCGCCTCCTCTGGCACCCGGGCGAGCTCGGCGCCGCGCAGGCCTACGTCACCGGCGAGATCGAGGTGCACGGCGAGATCGGTGACGCCCTCGACCTCGTCCGCGAGACGGTGGCCGCGCGCAGCCTCCCGCCGCTCACCCCGGCCCGCGTCGCGCGGATGCTCCCCGACCTCGTCCGGCTCGCCCGTGACGCCGGGGCCCTCGCCCGCCCGCCGGCCCCGCCGGCCACGCAGGCGGTCATCAAGGGGCGGCTGCACTCGCTGGCCCGCGACCGCGCCTCGATCAGCCACCACTACGACCTCTCGAACGAGTTCTACGAGTTCCTCCTCGACCCGCACATGGCCTACTCGTGCGCCTTCTACGCCGACGGTCCGCAGATGCGCCTCGAGGACGCCCAGGCCGCCAAGCTCGACCTGGTCTGCCGCAAGGTCGGCCTCCAGGAGGGCATGCGCTTCCTCGACGTCGGCTGCGGCTGGGGCTCGCTGTCGCTGTACGCGGCCGAGCACTTCGGGGCGCACGTCACCGGCGTGACGATCGCCGCCGAGCAGAAGGCGTTCATCGACGAGCGGATCCGCGAGCGCGGGCTCCAGGACCGGGTGCAGATCCGCCTGCAGGACTACCGCGAGGTGCACGACGGCCCGTACGACGCCGTCGCGTCGCTCGAGATGGGCGAGCACGTCGGCGAGAAGAACTACGACACCTACGCCGAGGTGCTGCACCGCAACGTCAAGCCCGGCGGGTACGTCCTCGTCCAGCAGATGTCGCGCTTCCGCGGCCACCACCCCGGCGGCGGCCCGTTCATCGAGCAGTTCATCGCCCCCGACATGACGATGCGACCGGTCGGCGACACCCTGACCTTCCTCCAGGGCGCCGGTTTCGAGGTCCGCGGCGTGCACGCCCTGCGCGAGCATTACGTGTGGACGGTCGAGGCCTGGCACCGCACCCTCGAGGAGAACTGGGACCGCGCCGTCGAGCTCCTCGGCGAGGAGGGGGCGCGGGTCTGGCGCCTCTACCTCGTCGGTGGCGCGCAGGCCTTCCGCGACAACCGGATGGGCGTCGACCAGCTGCTCCTCCGCCGCACCGGCGGCCCGGCCGTCGTCTCGGACCCCGCGCGCTGATGGACGGCTTCTCCGGAGGGACGCTCGGCGTCGTCCTCGTCGCGTCCGCCCTCACGTCGCTCGTGGCCATGGGCGCCACGGCGCTGTGGTCGAAGCGGGTCGGCAAGTACGCGGTCGTCGACATCACGTGGGGCCTGGTCTTCGTCGCGATCGGCTGGGTCGCGTACCTGGCCGGCCAGCACTCGGGCCGCTCGCTGCTGCTCGCCGTGCTCGTCACCCTCTGGGGTGGCCGGCTGGCGTGGCACATTCGCGGGCGTGCGCTCGGGCAGGGCGAGGACCCGCGCTACGCGAAGATGCTGTCGGGCGTCCCCGAGGAGAAGCGGTTCCGCACCGCCCTGGTCAAGGTGTTCGGCACCCAGGGCGCGGCGGCGTGGTTCGTGTCCCTGCCGCTGCAGGTCGCGGCCGCCACCGACTCGGCCCTCGGCTGGGTCGCGGCGCTCGGCGTCCTCGTCTGGCTCGTCGGCGTGACCTTCGAGTCGGTCGGCGACGCCCAGCTCAAGGCGTTCAAGGCCGACCCCGCCAACAAGGGCAAGGTCATGGACCGCGGCCTCTGGGGCTGGACCCGCCACCCGAACTACTTCGGCGACTCCGCCGTCTGGTGGGGCATGTGGGTCGTCGCGGCCGAGGCGTGGCCCGGGGTGCTCACCGTGCTCTCGCCGGTCGTCATGACCTACTTCCTCGCGTTCGCGACCGGGGCCCGGCTGCTGGAGTCCGAGATGGCCAAGCGCCCCGGCTACCCGGAGTACCAGGAGCGCACGAGCATGTTCTTCCCGCTTCCCCCGAAGAAGAAGTGAGCGCCGTCGCCCTGCTGCCGCCCGTCAGCGGCGGCGCAGGGTGACGCCCAGCGCGACGGCGGCGGTCACGGTGCACAGCACCGTCCCCCACGCGATGTCGACGAGGACGACGACGAGCGGGAAGTCGCGCAGCACCGCCATCGAGGTGAGGTCGAAGGTCGCGTAGGTGACGACGCCGAACGCCGCCGCGTCGCGCACGCCCCGCCGCACCGAGCCCGCCGCGAGCGCCGGCCGGACGACGAAGTGGACGAACCCGAGCAGGTAGACGACGTAGAACGCCACCGCAGCGGCCATGTTCGGCTTCTCGGCGAGCAGGTGGCCGATCCGGTCGTCGTAGAGCGTGCCGGAGCCGGTGGTCAGCCAGACGGCGTCGAGCACGGCGAAGACGAGCGCGCTCAGGGCAGCAGCGGTGAGCAGCAGGCGGGTCGGCGGGGTGGCGGCCTCGGCGGTCATGCGCCCCAGCATCCCAGCCGGGCGCCCGCCGGGGTCATCCGAGCAGCTGCGCGACCGCGTGGATGACGAGGCCCGCGAGGGCGCCGACCACCGTGCCGTTGATCCGGATGAACTGGAGGTCGCGACCGACGTGCAGCTCGATGCGCTCGGAGGCCTCCCGGGCGTCCCAGCGCTCGACGGTGACGGAGATGACCTCGGCGAGCTCCTCGCCGTAGGTCGAGACGACGAACGAGACCGCCTCCCCGAGGCGCGCCTCGGCGACGGCCTTCCACTCCGGGTCGTGCTCCAACCGGGCGCCGAGGTGCTCGAGCAGCTCGTCGCCGCGGGTGTGGAAGTACGAGCGCTCGTCGTCCATCGCCGTCTCGAGCGAGCTGCGGAACGAGCGCCACAGCCCGACCGCGGTCTCTGCGGCCTGCGGGTGGGTGAGCAGGCGCTCCTTGAGCGACTCGGCGCGCGCCATCACGTCGGCGTCGTGCTGGAGGTCGTGGGCGAGTCGGCGCAGGAGGTCGTCGAGGGCGAGGCGCGCCGGGTGGCGCGGGTCGCGGCGGATCTCGCGCAGCCAGGCGAGGACCTGGTCGTAGGTCCAGGTGATGACGCGGTCGTCGAGCCACGGCGGGGTCCACCACGGCGCCTTGCTGCCGAGGACGTCGGCGTAGGTGCCGGGGTTCTCGCGCAGCCAGTCGTGCAGCTGCTCGAGGCCGAGGTCGACGAGCCCGTGGTGGGTGCTCTCCTCGACGACCCCCTCGAGCAGCGCGCCGGCGATCGGGCTGACCGGCTCGCGGACGAGGCGGGGCACGAGGACGTCGGCGACGAGCGAGCGCACCTCGTCGTCGGTGAGCCGGCCGAGGCCGGCGCGCGCGACCCGGACGACCTCGCTGAGGACGCGTCGGCGGTTGCGCGCGACCCCGAGCCAGCGGCCGACCCGGCCGGTCACGTCGGCCGCCGCGAGCCGCTCGCGGGCGATCTCGACGGTGAGGAAGTTCTCGGTGACGAACTCCTGGAGGTTGCGCCCGATCTCGTTCTTGCGCCGCGGGATGATCGCCGTGTGCGGCACCGGCAGGCCCAACGGGTGCCGGAAGAGGGCGGTGACGGCGAACCAGTCGGCGAGCGCGCCGACCATCGCCGCCTCGGCCGCGGTGTTGACGTACCCCCACACGCCGGCGTGGTCCAGGCGCAGCGTCGCGAGGAAGACGACCGCCGCGAGCAGCAGCAACGACAGCGCGACCAGGCGCATCCGGCGCAGCGCCGTGCGGCGCCGCGCGTCGGCCGGGGACTCCGCCATGAGGCTCACCCAGCCGATCCTGCCCGACGTCGGTGTCGAGTGCGGAAGTGGTGGTCAGGACGACCACCTCCGCCCTCGACGCCAGGGGTCCCCCGCGCCTCGCTGGGTCGAGGGCGCCGGCGGTCGCTGGGGCAGCCGCGAGCGCACTCGACTCCGGGGGGGTCGGGCGGGATGGCGAGGTGGCGGGCGGGCGGGCGCGCCTACGCTGGACCCGTGCAGTTCCTCAACGGCCTCATGCCCCAGCTCGACCTCACCTACGACGACGTCTTCATGGTGCCGAACCGCTCGTCGGTCACGAGCCGGCTCGACGTCGACCTCGCCAGCACCGACGGCACGGGCACGACGATCCCGCTCGTCGTCGCCAACATGACGGCGATCGCCGGCCGCCGGATGGCCGAGACGACCGCCCGCCGCGGCGCACTGACCGTCATCCCGCAGGACATCCCGGTCGAGGTCGTCCGCGAGGTCATCGCGTGGCAGAAGTCGCGCCACCTCGTCTACGACACCCCGATCAGCCTCGCGCCGACGACGACCGCCGGCGAGGCGCTCGTCCTCCTCCACAAGCGCGCGCACGGCGCGGCCGTCGTCGTCGAGGGCGACCGCCCGGTCGGCATCGTCAGCGAGACCGACCTCACGGGGGTCGACCGGTTCACCCAGCTCGCCGACGTCATGGTCCGCGAGATGGTGACCCTCGACGACGGCGTCGACGTCGAGAAGGCCTTCGACGTCCTCTCGCACGCCCGCCGACGTCTCGCCCCGGTCATCGCCCCCGACGGCACGCTCGTCGGCCTGCTGACCCGCGCCGGCGCCCTGCGCGCGCACCTGTACTCCCCCGCGGTCGACGCCTCGAACCGCCTGCGCATCGCGGCGGCCGTCGGCATCAACGGCGAGGTCGCGGAGCGGGCGCAGGCCCTCGCCGAGGCCGGCGCCGACGTCCTCGTCATCGACACGGCGCACGGCCACCAGGAGAAGATGATCGAGGCGCTGCGCCAGGTGCGCGCCCTCGACCTCGGGGTGCCGGTCGTGGCCGGCAACGTCGTCTCCGCGCAGGGCACGCGCGACCTGATCGAGGCGGGTGCCGACATCGTCAAGGTCGGCGTCGGCCCGGGCGCGATGTGCACCACCCGGATGATGACCGCGGTCGGCCGCCCCCAGTTCTCCGCGGTGCTCGAGTGCGCCACGGCGGCCCGCGAGCTCGGCAAGAACGTCTGGGCCGACGGCGGCGTCCGCCACCCCCGCGACGTCGCGCTCGCCCTGGCCGCCGGCGCGTCGAACGTCATGGTCGGCTCGTGGTTCGCCGGGACGCTGGAGTCCCCCGGTGACCTCTACACCGACGAGCAGGGCCGCCAGTACAAGGAGTCCTTCGGGATGGCCTCGGCCCGGGCCGTGCGCAACCGCACCGCCACCGAGAGCGCGTACGACCGCGCCCGCAAGGCCCTCTTCGAGGAGGGCATCAGCAGCGCCCGGATGTACGTCGACCCCGCGCGCCCGAGCGTCGAGGACGTCATCGACCAGATCGTCGCCGGCCTGCGCAGCGCATGCACCTACGCCGGCGCGCGCTCGCTCGAGGAGTTCCACGAGCGGGCGACGGTCGGCATCCAGAGCACGGCCGGCTTCGCCGAGGGGCGGCCGCTGCACACCTCCTGGTGAGCCCCGCCCGGGTGCGCGCCCACCCCTCGGACAGCCGGTCATCGGCCGGGAGGGTGCGCACCGTGCGGCGTCGCCGATGGGCGAAAATGAGTGCATGGCCTACGACGTCGAGCGGATCCGTTCCCACTTCCCGTCCCTCGTCGAGGGGGCGGCCCACTTCGACGGCCCCGGCGGCAGCCAGGTGCCGGACGTCGTCGGCCGCGCCGTCGCCGACACCCTGACCTCGGCCATCTCCAACCGCGGCGTCGTCACCTCCTCCGAGCGCCGCGCCGACGCCGTCGTCGTCGCCTACCGGCAGGCGATGGCCGACCTCCTCGGCGCCGACCCGCGCGGCATCGTCCACGGCCGCAGCGCCACCACGCTCACCTACGACCTGGCCCGGGCCATGGCCAAGGGCTGGGGTCCCGGCGACGAGGTCGTGGTCACGCGGCTCGACCACGACTCGAACATCCGCCCGTGGGTCCAGGTCGCCGAGGCGGTCGGTGCGACCGTGCGCTGGGTCGACTTCGACCCGGAGTCGGGCGAGATGCCGACCTCCGCCGTCGAGGCCGTGCTCAGCGAGCGCACGCGGCTCGTCGCGACGACGGCGGCGGGCAACCTCATCGGCACCCGTCCCGACACCGCCGCGATCTCGGCGGCCGCGCACGCGGTCGGCGCCCTGCACTGGGTCGACGGCGTGCACGCGACCGCCCACGTCCCGGTCGACGTCGCCGCGCTCGGGGCGGACGTGTGGACCTGCTCGCCGTACAAGTTCCTCGGGCCGCACTGCGGCGTCCTCGCGGCCGACCCGGAGCTGCTGGAGTCGCTGCACCCCGACAAGCTGCTGCCCTCGAGCAACGACGTGCCCGAGCGCTTCGAGCTGGGGACGCTCCCCTACGAGCTGCTGGCCGGCGCCACGGCCGCGGTCGACTTCCTCGCCGGCCTCGACGACCTCGACACCCCGGTGACGCCCGAGACCCGGCGGGCGCGCCTGCGCTCGTCGATGGCCGCCCTCGAGAAGTACGAGGAGGGGCTGCTCGCCCGCCTCGAGCCGGCCCTGCGCGGCCGCCGCGGTGTGCAGGTGTGGTCCAACGCCGCCCGCCGGACGCCGACCCTCCTCTTCACGGTGACCGGCCGCGACCCGCAGGACGTGCGCCGCACGCTGGCCAGCCACGGCGTCAACGCCCCCGCGGGCAGCTTCTACGCGCTGGAGTGCAGCCGCCACCTCGGCCTCGGCGACGCGGGCGGCGTGCGGGTCGGCCTGGCGCCGTACACGAACCGCCAGGACGTCGACCGGCTGCTCAGCGCGCTCGACGACGTCTGCTGACGTCGGCCCCCTGCCCGGCCGGACGGGGCCGTCGCGTCCCGTCCGGCCGTGCCGCGGCTGTGACAGCATCGACGGCATGGTCGCCCTGCTCGAGCCGCTGGAGGCTCCCGTCGACCCCGTCGACGCGCTGCGCCGCATCGCCTTCCTGCTCGAGCGCACCCGCGCCGGCACCTATCGGGTCGAGGCGTTCCGCAACGCGGTGAAGCGCGTGAGGACGCTGGACGACGACGAGCTGCGCGAGCGCGCCTCTGCCGGAACGCTGCAGGAGCTCGACGGCATCGGGAAGTCGACGGCGGGCGTCATCGCCGAGGCCGTGGCCGGCGAGGTGCCGGAGTACCTGGCGTCGCTCCAGGAGAAGTCCGGGGGCCCGCTCGTCGACGGCGGCGAGGACCTCTACGGGATGCTCCGCGGCGACTGCCACCTGCACTCGGACTGGAGCGACGGCGGCTCCCCCATCGACGAGATGGTGCTGACCGGCATCGAGACCGGGCACGAGTGGATGGTGCTCACCGACCACAGCCCGCAGCTGCGCGTGGCCAACGGCCTGACGGTGGAACGGCTGCGGCAGCAGCTGAAGATCGCCGATGGCGTGAACCGTTCGCTCGCAGGCCAGTTCACACTGCTCAAGGGCATCGAGGTCGACATCCTCGACGACGGCTCGCTCGACCAGACCGACGAGATGCTGGGCCGTCTCGACCTCGTCACCGCGTCGGTGCACAGCAAGCTGCGGATGAACGCCGACCCGATGACGCGGCGGATGGTCGCCGCGGTGTCGAACCCACGGGTCAACGTGCTGGGCCACTGCACGGGGCGGCTGGTCACCGGATCGCGCGGCACGCGCCCGCAGTCCGAGTTCGACGCCCGGGCGGTGTTCGAGGCCTGCGCCGAGCACGGCACCGCCGTCGAGATCAACAGCCGCCCCGAGCGCTGCGACCCGCCGGACGAGCTCGTGACCCTCGCGCTCGAGATCGGCTGCCTGTTCAGCATCGACTCCGACGCGCACGCGCCGGGGCAGCTGGACATGAAGGCGTACGGGTGCGAGCGGGCCGAGCGTCTCGGCGTGCCGGCCGACCGCATCGTCACGACGTGGGACGTCGAGCAGGTCCTGGAGTGGACGGGGGTCGGGCGGTGAGCGGGCGCGTCACGACCGCCCTCGGCGGCGTCCTACGGGTCGAGCACGACGGCGCGCGACCGCCGTTCGACCAGGTGCGCACCCAGCTGGCCGAGGCCGTCGGCGACGGGCGCCTGGCCGAGGGCACGCGGCTGCCGACGGTCCGCGGCCTGGCCGAGGAGCTCGGTCTCGCCGCCAACACCGTCGCGCGGGCCTACAAGGAGCTCGAGGCCGCCGGCCTCGTCGTCACCCGGGGACGCCTCGGGACCGTCGTCGCGCCCCGCGGCGGGGGCGGCGCACGCGGCGGGGCATCCGTCCCGGACCCCGCGATGCGGCTGGCCGCGGCCGACTTCGCCCGGGCGGCACGGGCCGCCGGACTCACCGACGAGGCGGCCGTCGCGCTCGTGCGGGACGCCCTCGGGCACCTGCGCTGACGCCCCTCCGGCCCCGGCCGGACCCCGTTTTGGTGGTCGCGGGAATCTCCCCTATGCTTTCGGAGTCCTCGACGGATCCGATCCCGGGTTGTGCGACGGAGAGGGTCCGACGAAGGTCGGGTCCCCATCGTCTAGCGGCCCAGGACCCCGCCCTTTCACGGCGGTAGCACGGGTTCGAATCCCGTTGGGGATACGGTCTTGCACCAGCCAAGGCCCCGTAGCGCAGTTGGTTAGCGCGCCGCCCTGTCACGGCGGAGGTCGCGGGTTCGAGTCCCGTCGGGGTCGCTCCTTCACGAGAGGGGCCGGATACGTCCGGCCCTTCCGTGCAGGTCCAGGCCAGGTAGCTCAGTTGGTACGAGCGTCCGACTGAAAATCGGAAGGTCGGCGGTTCGACCCCGCCCCTGGCCACCAGCAAACCCGCAGGTCACAAAGTTGTTGCAGAGTGATCGCGACTCCTCAGGATTCGCGCATGCTCACAGTTTGCTCACAGCCGCCCACAACGGTACCTCCAGAGCCCGCAGCCCGTCGTCGGGGCGGCACGGGTGAGATGAATCGCCCTACGTCGAGTCCTCGGTGCTCGAGGCGACCGTCGAGGTGCTCGAGCACGTCGGCTACACGGTGTCGCTGCCCTCCCGGCCCCTCTGCTGTGGCCGGCCGCTGTACGACGCCGGCATGCTCACCACCGCCGAACGCCTGTGGCGCCAGGTTCTCGACATCCTGCGCGACGACATCCGGGCTGGCGTGCCCGTCGTCGGCGTCGAGCCCAACTGCGTCGCGGCCTTCCAGGACGAGCTCGTCGGCCTCTTCCCGGACGACGCGGACGCCCGGCGGCTCTCGGAGCAGACCTTCATCCTCTCCGAGTTCCTCGAGCGCCAGCGCTACCAGCCCCCGCGGCTCCCGGTCGATGCCCTCGTGCAGATGCACTGCCACCACGTCGCGGCCCTGGGCACCGATGCCGAGGTGGCCCTACTCCGGCGGATGGGTGTCGACGCCGAGGTGATGGACGCCGGGTGCTGCGGCCTCGCCGGGTCCTTCGGCTTCTCGGCGAGCAAGTACGACGTGTCCGTGCGCGTCGGCGAGCGGAATATGGCGCCGCGGATCCGGGCGGCCTCGGCGGGCACCCAGATCGTCACCGACGGGTTCAGCTGCCGCGAGCAGATCCAGCACCTCACCGACAGACAGCCCCGGCACCTCGCCGAGCTGTTCCGGGACACCATCCGGGCGCAGCAGGCTGGCAGTCCCGACTGACAGACACGAGATCGTCGAGTCGGAACGACTCGCGTGGGGTCACGCTCGTGACCTGACCATCCGGGACGTGAACGCCTCGGGCACCCACGCGTCTACCCGTCCCGGTTCGGTCTTGACGGTGCAGGGTGGTCGGACCGTGTCCGCCCTTCGGCGTAGGCCAGGGTGGCGCGGTCGGTCGTCGTGAACCGGTCCATCTCTTCACCTGCGTCACATCGCAGGAGTGCGAACGTCGTCCCTTCCGGGCCCCGGGTGGCCACCTCCCAGACACCCCCGGACTCCTCCCAGCGGATCAGTCGTTGGAGGTCCGCGACGCTGTCGGACGCCCGCCCCGCCGAGTCGCTCATGACAACGGCTTGACTACGGTGAGGAGCACGACGGAGTCCTCGACCGCGAAGAGCGAGTGCCGACGTGGGGGGATGACCAGGTGGTCGGCGGCGCCCGCCTCACGCTCTCCGCCCGAGGTGCGGAGTCGGACCCGTCCTCGCAGGACCTGCAGGGTGGCCTCACCAGGGCTCTCGTGCTCGGCGAGCTCGTGCTCCGCGACGAGGGCGATGACCGTCTCGCGAAGCATCCGGTCGTGACCACCGTGGATCGTGCGCGAGGCACGACCGGCCACGCTCTCTCGAGCGACGGCGAGCACCTCGTCGCCCAGTGCGGTGAGTGACGTGCTGTCCATGTGCTGCCCTTCCTCACGACCGTTGACTACGGCCTTCCATCGACGTGGACGTACACCTCGTCGTCGATCACCTCGACCCGGTACACGACCGTGTCGCGGGTGGCCGGTAGGCAGAGCACCTTGCCGGTCCACAGCGAGAAGGTCGAGCCGTGCAGCGGGCACTCGACCGTACCGTCTTCGACCCACCCGTGTGCCCGCGACGCGGTTTCGTGCGTACAGGTGTCGTCGGTCGCCCACACCCGCCCGTCACCGTCCCGCAGTACGGCGATGTCGTTGACGGCACCGGTGACGTCGCGGCCGACGGAGACTCCGCCACCGAAGGGGATCTGCCCGATGGACGCCACCCGGACGGCGGGTCGTGGCCCTTCCCGGGTGGCCGAGAGGTCACTACCGCGGTGACAGACAGACAACACAGGTCGTCGGGGTGGCGAAGGGGACGAGCGCGACATCCGTGCTACCCGGAGGCGGGGGGGGTGTCGCCGTGCACGATCCCTTGAGGATCCGGGCGTGCAGAGCACAGACGAGCTGGCTGCGGCTCTCGGCCAACTCCCGGAACGGACAGTTGTACAGGCGGATCTCGTCCACCGGCCCCGGGGCGCCGGGCCGCGGGGTGAAGCCGCCTCGGCGAGGACGTCATGCAAGGAGCCCGCAGACGGTCGTACGGACCTGCCTCTCGGGTTTGCTCCCCCGAGCAGCGCACCCCAGGACAGTCCGATAGCCCGTGCCTCGGCACGCCGATTTCCCGTCATGGACCAAGCCCCACCGGACCCGCCGGGGTGACTGGGGGCCACACGCCGCTTCATGGTGTCATCGACGCCGCGCCGTCGCGGTTGCGCCAACACGCCGTTTGGCCCGCTCCCTCACGACGCCCGATACGTCTCGATCCGGGTAGTCATGGTCAGGGCGCGAGGAAGACCTCAGGGGTTGCAGGAGGGGCACCGCGCCGGGTCGGCCGTTGCGGCCTCGGCCGACCGCGTGCTCGTCGCGCCGCAGTGCGGACACCGGTGTACGAGGGCGAGGACCTCGTCGGTCGCGGTGCCGCAGTCGCGGCACGGCGCGCCGCGCACGACGTCCTCGACACCGTAGCCCGGGGCGGCGCACGAGGGGCACGGGCTGGAGAGCCTGAGCAGGAGGTCCTGGGCGGCGCGGACCATCACGAGATGACGCGTGGGGCACATGTGGGCACGCAGGTCGGTCTCGATGCGGACCCGGGGATGGTCCCGGGCGAGCCGGGCCACGGCAGCCCTCAGCTCGTCGGCGTCGGCGACACCCTTGGTGACGGCATCGGCGGGCGGCCTGTCAGTGTCGGGACGAACGATGAGCCGGTGTTCGCGCAGGTCGAGCCCCCCGATCCTCTCGACGGGGTCCTCGTCGACCTCGAGCACCCAGGCGCGCACCCAGGGGGCGAGCCCCCAGGCCCGTCCGGCGACCGCCACGTCGGTGTCGGTGTCGAGCAGGACGACGACCTCCCGCTGGATGACGACGAACCCGGTGTCCGGCTCGGGGCCGAACGATCCCTCCGAGGCGAGGTTGAGCGCGAGCCCGCTGGAGCCGGCGCCCAGCCGCGCCTTGAGCACGGCCGTCTCGATGATCCCGGCGGGTCGAGGCACCTCGCCGCTGAAGGTCCCCAGCGAGTCGGTGTCCACCCGAAGGGGGATCAGGTGCAGCCCCGCCCTCGACAGCACGGTGCGCAGGACTTCCTCCTTCTGGTGCCGGGTGGCGATCGCGACGGGTCGACAGTGGTACGTGCTGGGAAGCAAGACGGTGCTCATGCGTACTCCGTGGTGGTCGCCGGCGCGACGCCGGGCAGGATGGCGAGTGAGGTGGGGAAGGGACGCCAGGCGAGGTCGTGACCGAGGGTGAGGACCCGTCCGTCGTCGACGGCGAGGAGGGTCACCCAACGCCCGGTGACCAGGCGGCGCAGACCGTCGTGGCCATGGACGACGCCGCCGATCGCCTCCGGGTCGGCGGCGACGATGACCGTGAGCCGGACGGGCGTGTGCACGAGCCCGTCGGTGGAGCCGGAGGTGAGGGGATGACGGGCGAGCGCCTGCCAGGGCAGGCCGGTGCGCAGGTCGCCCCGTGCGCCGGTGAGGACTCCGACGTCACCGACGACGTTGTGGGTGGTCTTGTCCCCGGAGCCGAAGAGCTCGGGCGCCACGGTGGAGAAGTGGTACTGGGCGTTGATCCACTGCGCCACGACCAGCGGTGCGGTGAGCAGCAGTGCAAGGATCTCTCCGCCGGGGTCGAGCCGCCGGTCGTAGGAGTGCAGGAAGACCCTTCCTCCCCATGGGGTGCCCCGGGTCAGGCTCCGGGGTCCGATCACGAGGGCGGCGTTCCCGGCGAGGCCCCACTCAGGCGTGGGTTCGGACCAGTCGGCGGCGCGCCGGCGCAGCACTTGGGGGCTTCGCGAGCGACCGCCGCCCGGGAGGTCGCCCAGTCGTTCTCGTCCCGCCGCCTCCCCCGCCAAGTGGAGGTCGCGCAGCAGGCTCATGGGCGCACCGGGACCGAGGATCCGGATGCCGTCGGTCGTCGTGTCGTGCAGGGCTGCGACCGCGACGGTGTCGTCCGGCAGCCGGACCCCGCGCGCGGACAGCTGGATGCGCACCTCGGGGTCGTTGAGCGCGGCGGCGAGGATCGTGGCGTTGACGGCTCCGGAGTGGCCACCACAGGCGCCGCAGTCGTAGGCCGAGACGAACGCGTTGTTCTCGATGGTGGCACCGTGGCCGCACACGAGGATGACGGGTGCGAAGCGGTCGACCAGCCCGACTGCCGTCAGCGCACCGTGTGCGAGCTCGAGCAGCTCCTGCACGGGCAGGTCCGGTAGATCCCGCTCGGCGGGAGCAGGGTCCCGACCCGGCAGCGTCTCGTCCGTCGTCACCGACCGGGTCAGTCGACGCACGAGGTCGGGACGGATCAGCGTCGCCAGACTGGTCAGCCCACAGAGGATCCCCCCACCGTCCGCGACGGCGAGCGCGGCCAGGGGGTGCCGGCTCACCGAGGTCGCGGCGCGGTGCAGGGCCTGGCTCAGCCGGAGCGGCCCACCGTCCTCGGTGACCTGCAGCGCGGGTTCCAGGATGGCGGGGCACCGGTCGCTCGTCGTCCCGTCGGCGTCGGTGTGACGGAGCGCGGCGCCGAAGAAGCCGGCGAAGCCGTAGGTCTCGTGGTCACCGACCGCCTCCAGGTGCCGTCGGACTCGCTCGGAACGAACGTCGATGCACCACAGGGACTGGCTCGCGGGCCGACCGCCGGTGAGGTCGTCGCCGTCGGGCCCGTCGAGGTCGAGCCCCTCCACGAGCCTGGACTGCTCGCCGAGCTCGAGGGCGTCCTGCCAGATCGCGGCGAGGTCGGCCTCCTCGGCGGTGACCGGGCTGACTCGCGACCGGCCCGCGGGTGGCACGAGCGAGGACGGGCCCGACGGCTCGACCGCGCTCGCGAAGAGCACGTCGTGCGCCATCCGCAGGGCGACGAGCTCGACGAGCGGCTCGACGGTGCCGGCCTCGCGGGCCCGCCAGGCGGCGTGGGCGCTCCATCCCGCACCGGCGGAGAACAGGTCGGTGACGTACTCCTCCAGCTCCGTCGGGTCGAGCCCCAGCACGCTGGCCAGCACGCCGACGGCCCGAGCGGGGTCCGTGGGGAGCTGCGCCACCCACTCGGCCGCGCCCTCCACCCGGGCCACCCGGTCGTAGACAGGGTCGTGCGCCGCTTCCCGCCACACCACGAAGGGACCGGGTCCGACCTCGTTCGACGTCGGCGTGTCGGCCCATGCGTGGAGCAGCCACACGCCTTCGTGCTCGATGGCCCGCCGAGCCCAGGTCGGTGACGCCACCCGGTCCAGCAGGCGGCGCTTCCCGGGCTCCGGAGTCGCATCTCCCGCCCTCGACGCCCCGGGCCCGCGCCATCTCGACGTAGCGCTGAGGAGGTCGCCGACATCCGCGGGGTGCCCCGGGGGCGCCACGGCGAGTGCGGCGACCAGGTGCTCGTCCCGGATGCGGCCCTCGGCGTGGAGCGCCAGGTAGTGCTCGAGAGCCGGGCGCAGCCGGACGCCGTGGACAGCCTCCCCCCGGGCCAGGGCCTCCGGTACCGGAAGGTGCTCGAGCCCGGACAAGGGGTTGGCCGCCACCATCGAGCGCAGCGGCCACCCCGGACCGGTCGTCGCGGCGGCCCGCTCGACGCTCTCGACGACCCGCCGGTCGTCCTCCGGTCCCAGCTCGGCCGCCGCGGCCAGCGCCGCCACGTGCGACGACGCGAGCCGTCGGCGCGAAACCCGCCCGGGCCCCAGCGAGAACGGCAGCAGCGCGGTCGCCCTGCGGCCCAAAGGGTCTCGCTGCACCTCGCGCAACACCCACAGCACGACGCCCCCCGCGAGCAGCACCCCCCCGACCACCGCGACCCCCGCGGCCCCAGACCACACCGTCGTCACGGGGAGAGCCGATTCCAGTAGCCGCTCCCACCCCCTGAGCAGCCACAGGTACGCGGCGCCGACGAGACCGCTCAGCGTGGCGACGGCGAGGGCAAGGGGTGTCGGCACCCGCTCCAGGGCGCCGGCGTGCCAGCCACCGGCGGCGGCCGCGCAGGCGCCGAGGAGCATCGGCACGATGGCCGCGGCACCGACGGAGGAGAAGATGGACCCCGCGGCGGGCGCACCCGGGCCGACCACGAGAGTGAGCGCCACGAGCGCGAGCAACGTCTGTCGCCGGGGCCGGTGGCTCGTCCGCCACCGGTGGCGACGGCGGTCGACGGCTCCTCCGGCGCGCAGGAACAGCCACGACTTGTACGACCCGTGCGCGATGACGTGCATCAGTGCCATGGCCGGCAGGCCGAGACCCAGCTGGACGGTCATGAACCCCATCTGCCCCGTCGTCGACCACGCCAGCCGGCCCTTGACGTCACGCCGCACGGATCCCGCCCACGCGCCCACCGCCACGGTCAGTCCGCCGATGACGAGCAGGCCGAGCAGGACGCCGGGGCTCGCGGCCAGCAGCGGCCAGGTGAGCACCCCGAGCACCCCCGCGCCGTTGACGATCCCGGCGTGCAGCAGACCCGACACCGGCGATGGAGCCTCAGCGGTCTCCTGCAGCCACCGATGGGCCGGGACGAGGGCGCTGCGGGTGAGGCAGGCGAGCGCGACGAGGACGGCGACGAGGTCGGCCTGCTGGCCGGGGTCGACCTGCGCCAGCCCGCTCCGCCGGCTCGTTCCGAACCACCAGGCCAGGAGCCCGACGGCCAGCCACAGGGCGGTGTCGCCGAGCAGGAGGTGGCGCCGCACGAAGCGCGCGGCGTCGGGGGCTCGTGTCGTGCCGCTGCGGGCGATGAGTCCGGTCACGGCCAGGCCGCTCACCGTCCAGCCCGCGGCGAGGACGACGAGGTCGTCGCTGGTCACCATCGCGGCCAGTGCGACCAGCGTCAGGCAGAGCAGCGCTTCGGTGCGGCCTCCGGGACGTCCGCGCAGGTTCGACGCGCAGAACCGGGCCACCACCCAGCCGAGTGCCGCGACGAAGACGAGCAACACCGCGGCCGCGACGTCCAGGCGCCAGTGCCAGGCGAAGGGGCCGAGTGCGACCGCGCCCGACAGCGGCCGGTCCCGGATCGCAGGGGCGAGGGCGGCGAGCCCGAGGAGAGAACCGACGAGGGCGACGAGGCGCGCGGTGAGAAACCCAAACACATGCAGAGTTATACATGAATTAAGCTGCATTAGTCGAGAGACGTCCACGCATGTCGAGCACGCGTGGATATCGTCGGGCGATGGACACCGAACAGAGTCGGCGCTGGACGTTCCTGTCCAACCACGGACACGTGCTCGTGGCCCTCAGCCGCACCCCCGACTGCCGGGTCCGGGAGCTGGCCGACCTCGTGGGCATCACCGAGCGCGCCACCCTCTCGATCCTCGGCGACCTCGAGGAGGCCGGCTACCTCACCCGGACCCGGGTGGGCCGCCGGACCGTCTACCGGGTCGACCCCGAGATGCACCTGCGACACCCCGCGGAGTCCACGGTCCCCGTCGCGGCCCTGCTCGCCATCTTCGACGCTCCGCAACCACCCATGTGAGGCCGACTCCGAGGTACCTCGCTGCGTCCTTGGACTCTACGAGTCAACGGCCAGGTCAGGGAGCTGGCAGTTGGTGGTTCCGGCTGGTCACCACGCCCCCCTGTCTGGGATCGGCACCCCGATCCAGAGGCTTGCACCCCGGCGCTGCAGGCCTCCCAACGGAGGCGCTGAGGACCGCTCACATCAGACAGCCGTGAACGCGTTGTCGACGAACGGCTGGGCGCCGCTGACGAACGACGCGTCATCGCTCAGCAAGAAGAGCGTCGCCCTCGCGACCTCCTCGGGTCTACACAGGCGTCCCTGCTGAGAGGCGATCACCTCGTCGGACACGTCCACGCCGCACGACGTGAGCAGCTCCACCTCACGACGCCCGTGCGGTGTGTCGATGGATCGCGGCCTCACGAGCGGCGATGAGGTCACCGGTCGGTGGCCCCTCGAACCGACGCCGCTCAAGGGCGAGCCAGACCACGAGGGCGAGTACGACGAACCCGACCGTGATCGGGAGTGCGTAGTCGTTGGGTGCCTGAACGCCCACGATGAAGATGAGCGCCATCGCGGCCAGGCACAGGACGGCCACCACACGGAACCGCCCGATCCCGAGGTTCCAGGGACCCATGTGGGGCCACTTCGCACCGCCGCTCCAGTGAGTCGACGTAGCCCGAGAGGTCCTCGCCGCGGACTCTCCGAGAGCCACCGATGCGGACCGAGGGCAGGGCGCCGCTGCGAACCAACTCGTACACCTTGGTGCGGCTCACGCTCAGCGCAGCCGCGACATCCGTCAGCTTGTAAAGCATCTTCTCCTCCATGGTTCTCCCCTATTCTTCGAGGCCTTCCCGTGTGGTCACGGGAGCTGGCCGGGGACGTCCACAAGCGTCCGGCCGTGGCGTTATGGACACTGGGAGCCGGTTGCTCGTCGGCCCGACAGGTGGTAGCCGATCCCGACCGGCAGATGGGTCCACCCCGCGCGTTGCTCACACTTTGCTAACCGGAGCCCGGACAGTTGGGTCTCCACGCGCACGATTCAGGCGTCCGCCGAGCACAGAACGCACGTCGAGAGCAACTCTGGGACACCCCATCTCGAACTGAAAATCGGAAGGTCGACGGTTCGACCCCGCCCCTGGCCACCACCACGAGCCGCAGTCCGCACCCCGGGCTGCGGCTCTTGTCGTCCCCGGCGAGTCGTCGTGCCCGGGCTCAGGTCAGCCAGGTCGACGTCGCGCCGAGCACCCGGCTGCCGTCGAGGTCCGCCAGCGAGAGGCCGACGAACGCGGAGGCCTGCTCGGTCGTCTGCCAGCGGAAGCGGGGTGCGTCCGTCGTCGCTGCCTCGACGATGACCGCCGCCGCGGACTCGGAGGTCTGTGCGTCGTCGAAGGCACCGGCGGTGCGGCGCAGGTAGGCGGCGAGCAGCTCGGCGTACGGGTCGTCGGCGTCCGCGTCACCCCCGCCCGTGTCGGCCCGGTGGACGTTGCCGGTGAAGTCGCTCGCGACCGCGCCCGGCTCGACGATGCTCACCGTCACCCCGAACGGGGCGACGACGGGAGCCAAGGACTGCATGAGGCCCTCGACGGCGAACTTCGCCGCGCAGTAGGCGTCCGCGAACGGCTGGCCGACCGCGCCGCCGACGCTCGTGACGGTGACGACGCGCCCGCGGCCGGCGGCGCGCATCGCGGGGAGGGCGAGGCGGGTCATCCGCGCCACGCCGAGGTAGTTGACGTCGAGCTGCTCCTGGAGCTGGGCGTCGGTCAGCTGCTCGAGCGTCGCGACCGCCCCGCGGCCGGCGTTGTTGACGAGGACGTCGACGCCCCCGTGGTCGGCCAGCACCCCCTCGACCGCGGCCCGGGCACCGTCGGCGTCGGTGACGTCCAGCGCCCGGACGTCGAGCTCGACGCCCGCCGCCTCGGCCGCCGCCCGCAGCCGGTCCGCCCGTCCGGTGTCGCGCATCGTCGCGACGACGGTGCGGCCGGCCCTCGCGAGGCCGACGGCGGTCGCCAGCCCCATCCCGCTCGACGTACCGGTGACCAGGGCGACCTCGCGACGCGACATGGCCGGAGCGTAGACCCGCCCGCAGCCTCCGGGGGAGGGCGCCGGTGTGACCGTCGAACCTTCCGGGTAGGTGCCCGGGGTGACGGTGGACCAGGCGCGCGGAGGACGCATCCGCGTCGGGACGTCGGGCTGGACCTACCCGCGCTGGCGGGGGGACTTCTACCCCCGCGGCCTGGTCCGGCGCGAGGAGCTGCGGTACGCCGCCGAGCGGATGGGCGCCCTCGAGGTCAACGGCTCGTTCTACTCCCTGCAGCGGCCGACGACCTACGCGCACTGGCGGGAGGAGGTCCCCGACGGCGTCGAGCTCGCCGTCAAGGGTGGCCGGTTCGTCACCCACCTCAAGCGCCTGCGCGACGTCGAGGTGCCGCTCGCCAACTTCTTCGCCTCGGGCGTGCTGGCGCTCGGACCCACCCTCGGCCCGGTGCTCTGGCAGCTGCCCGAGCGGCAGGAGTACGACGCCGCGCTCCTCGCCGACTTCTTCGCGCTCCTCCCCCGCACCGTCGGTGACGCGGCCGCGCTCGCCCGGCGGCACGACGCCAAGGTCCCCGAGGCCCGCGCCCTGACCCGGGCCCCGCGCGGGCTGGCCTCGCGTCGTATCCGGCACGCCCTCGAGTTCCGCAGCGCGACGTTCTGCACCGACGAGGCGGCGGACCTCATGCGCCGCCACGACGTCGCGACGGTGGTGCCCGACACCGCCGGGCGCTGGCCGACGGCCGACGCCGTCACGAGCGACCTCGTGTACGTCCGCCTCCACGGCGACACCGAGCTCTACGCGAGCGGCTACTCCGACGCCGCCCTGGACCGGTGGGCCGAGCGCTGCCGCGGCTGGGCGCAGCACCACGACGTCGTCGTCTTCTTCGACAACGACGCGCGAGGCCACGCGCCGCACGACGCGGTCCGGCTCATCGCCCGCCTCGGCGACCACCACGTCCCGGTGACGCACCGTCCCTGACCCCTCGGATTGCACACCCCGGGGGGTATCTATGCCCTCGGGGACGCCCCCGCCGCCAGACCCCGGGACCCCCCGCTGACGACGCCGGCGGCGATGCCGGTCCCGACCACGACGACGACGAGGTCGCGCACCGCCGGCGCCGCGGCACGGGCCGCCGCGAGCGCGGCGCGGACGTCGTTGACGACCACCGGCGCTCCTGCGGCCGTCGGCCGTGGTCGCCATCCGGCGAGGAGCGGCAGGACGTCCGAGACGACCACTCGGCCCTCGGGGTCGACAAGCCCGGGCACGGCGACCGCGACCGAGCGCGTGCTCGGATACTCCGGCACGACCTCGCCCACGAGGTGGTCGAGCCGTTCCCCGGTCGTGCCCGGGCCGGTCGGCTCGAGGATCTCCGCCACCATCGAGCCGTCCGCGGCGAGCGCCCGCAGGAGGGCCTTGGTCCCACCCACGTCGGCCACGACCAGCACTGCGTCACCCGGCTCCACATCGCCCACCCTAGGAGGTAGGACGGGCCGGCCCGGGCCGCCGGCGGGCCGGCGCGACACGACGGAAATCCCGTGAACCCGGACCCCCACCTCGCTACGGTGGGCCGGGGTCGATGTCCGGGTCACCCCTGATGTGCGGGCGGCAGGAGGCACGCCACGGTGGGGACCATGACGAGGATGTGGGGTCCGGGGCTGCGGCTGGGCCTGGGGACGGCGGCCGCCGCCGCGGTGCTGGCGCTCGCGCTGCCGCGGGTGGCGGGGACGTCGTGGCGGCCCATCGCGCAGGCGCTGACCCACCCGAGCCCGCTGCAGCTGGGGCTCCTCACGGTGCTGTGGCTGGCGGGCCTGTGGGTGCACACCCCGTCGCTCACGGCGGCCCTGCCGGGCCTCAGCCACCGTCGCGCCCTCCTCCTCAACCTGTCCGGCTCGTGCGTCTCGAACCTCCTGCCGCTCGGCGGCGCCGCGGGGACGGTCGTCAACTGGCGGATGGCCCGCGGCTGGGGCTTCGGCTCCGCCGCCTTCGGGCGCTGGGCGCTCGTGACCAACCTCGCGGACACGGCGGTCAAGCTGCTCCTGCCGGGAGTCGTGCTCTGCTGGTTCGCGTTGTCCGGTGACCGCGGCACCGCGCGCCTGGCGGTCCCGGGGGCGCTCGGCCTGCTCCTGCTCCTCGTCCTCCTCAGCGGGGTCGTCCTCGTCGGACGCGACGACCGGGCCGTGCGGCGGGCCGGTCGCGCGCTCGACCGCCTCGCCGCCCGCCACCGCCGGGTGCCGGCGGCCCCCGAGGGCTGGGGTGAGCGGGGCGCCCGCTTCCGCGCCGAGAGCGCCGACCTCGTGCGTCGCGGCTGGGCGCGGATGCTCGGGGCCAAGGTGCTGTACGCGCTCTTCCAGGCGCTCCTGCTGTGGGCGTGCCTCGTCGTGGTGGGGGCGCCGGCGGCGCCGCTGCTCGTCGCGTCGGCCTTCGTCGTCGAGCGGCTGCTGTCGATGCTCGTCATCACGCCGGGCGCGACGGGGGTCGTCGAGGTCGGGATGGCCGGAGCGCTCACCGCGCTCGGCACCCCCGCCGCGCCGGCCGCCGCGGGGGTGCTGCTCTACCGCGCGTTCGTCGTCGGGATGGAGGTACCGGTCGGCGGCCTCGCCCTCGGCGGGTGGTGGCTCGCGCACCGCCGCGCGGCTCGGCGCGTCCACGGTGCGGTCGGCGTGCACCCGGCGCCCGCCGTGGAGGTGGTCGGGGCGCATGATGCGGGGAGCATCCCGACCGAAGGAGCACCTCGATGGAGTACACCCGCCTCGGCAGCACCGGGCTCACCGTCAGCCGGCTAGCGCTCGGCTGCATGAGCTACGCCGACGGCTCGCGCGGCTACCACCCGTGGGCCCTCGACGAGGAGGCGTCCGGAGCGTTCTTCCGGCAGGCCGTCGAGCTCGGTATCACGTTCTGGGACACCGCGAACGTCTACAGCGCAGGGACGTCCGAGGAGTTCGTGGGGCGGGCCATCCGGACGTACAGCCGCCGCGAGGACATCGTGCTGGCCACCAAGGTGCACGGGAAGATGCACGACGGCCCCGGCGGGAGTGGCCTCTCCCGCAAGGCGATCCTCGAGCAGCTCGACGCCTCGCTGCGCCGGCTGCAGACCGACCACGTCGACCTCTACCAGATCCACCGCTTCGACCCCGAGGTCCCCGTCGAGGAGACGATGGAGGCCCTCCACGACGTCGTGCGCGCCGGCAAGGCTCGCTACATCGGGGCGTCGTCGATGTGGGCCTGGCAGCTCGCGACGATGCAGCACGCGGCGGACCTGGGCGGCTGGACCCGCTTCGTGACGATGCAGGACCAGTACAGCCTGCTCATGCGTGAGGAGGAGCAGGAGATGTTCCCCCTGCTCGAGCACCAGGGGCTCGGCGCGCTGCCGTGGAGCCCGCTGGCGCGCGGGCGGCTCGCGCGGCCGTGGGGCGAGCAGACCGGGCGGTCGGACACCGACGAGTTCGGCAAGCGGCTCTACCAGGACGGCGACGGCGAGATCGTCGGCGCGGTCGAGGCCGTGGCGCGCGAGCGCGGGGTGGCGATGTCGACCGTCGCGCTGGCGTGGGTGCTGCGCAACCCGGTCGTCACCGCCCCCATCGTCGGGGCCACCAAGCCGCACCACCTGCCGGACGCCGTCGCCGCGCTCGACCTTGAGCTGACGGACGACGAGGTGGCCGCGCTCGAGCGTGCCTACACGCCGCGGCGGCCGACGGGCTTCTGACCGCCGTCGCCGGTCAGGCCTCGGGCACGCCTGCCGCGCAGGCCTCCTGGATGCGCGCCACGACCATCTGCATGGTCAGCCGGGCGCGCGCCGGGTCGCCGGTGAGGAAGTAGTGGTCGGCGCCCGGCGTCACGTCGTGGAGCACGTCGACGCCGGCGGCGCGCAGCCGGGCGGCGTACCGGTCGCCGTCCGGTCGCAACGCGTCGCGCTCGCCGGTCAGGACGACGGTCGGCGGCAGGCCGGCGAGGTCGGGCGCGAGCAGCGGTGAGGCGTAGGGCTCCTCGCGTCGGGCGACGTCCGGGAAGTAGACCCGGCGGACGAGGCGGCGCAGGGCCGGGTCGACCATGCCCGGGCGGTCCTCGACGTCGGAGGCGAGGTCGAGCGCGGGGACGCCGAGGACCTGCAGGACCGGCGCGCACGAGCCGGCGTCGCGCGCCATGAGGCAGACCGCGGCGGCCACCTGACCGCCGGCACTGAAGCCGCTGACGACGAGGCGCGTGCCGTCGAGGCCGTGCTCGTGCCCCGCCGCCGCGAGGTGGGCGACGACGTCGTGCCCCTCCTCCTGGCCGACGGGGTAGCGCGCCTGCGGACCGACGGACCAGTCCACGTTCGCCACCGCGACGCCGGCGGTCGCTGCCAGGTAGCGGCACCACCAGTCGTCCATCTCGGGGTAGCGCATGACGAAGGCACCGCCGTGGAAGTGGACGACGACCGGAGGCGCCTCGACGCCGGGCGGGCGGTACAGGTCGACCCGCACCGGCCCGTGGCGCGTCGGGACGCGCAGGCGCTGCGGGGCCGGCAGGTCGCTGCCCGCGAAGCGCAGCGGCTCGCCGTAGCGCACGGTGAACCGCGCCGAGACCTGCATCGCGAGCGCACGGACGTCGTCGAGGAGGGTCACGCGCGTGGTTCGGCGCCTCCGGTGCGGGCGGATGGCCCTCCGGTCAGGCCTGGCGCGGGCCCAGCTCGTCGAGCACCGCGCGCACGCCGGTCGCGACGACGCCGGCGTCGGTCGTCACGGCGAGGAACCCGATGCCGTGCGCCCGCAGCCGGTGGGCGACCGCCGGGCTGCCCGCGAAGGCCCCGACGAGGATCCCCTGCCGGTCGGCGGCCGCGACGACCCGGGCGAGGGGACCGTCCGGCGTGGTGTCGTCGAGGAGCGCGTCGACGGTCGTGCCGAGCGCGAGGGCGAGGTCGAGCGGGCCGACGAAGAGGCCGTCGACGCCAGGGGTGGCGGCGATCTGCTCGACCTCGTCGAGGGCGCCGACGGTCTCGACCATCGCCCAGCAGCGCACGAGCTCGTTCGCGGTGGCGGTGTCCGGGGCGTCGACTCCCCACATCGGTGACCACGGGCCCCAGCTACGGCCCCCGAGGGGCGGGTAGCGGGAGGCGAGGGCCGCGCGCTCGGCGTCGCCGGCGCCGGTGACCGACGGCACGACCACCCCGTGGGCGCCGGCGTCGAGGGCTGCCCCGATCCAGGCGGGGTCGACGGCAGGGACGCGGACGAGGAACGGGTGGTGGGCCGAGGTCAGCGCGCGCCCGGCGGCGTGGAGGGCGGCGCGGTCGAGGGCGCCGTGCTGCGCGTCGAGGGCGACCCAGTCGACGCCGCTGCCCGCGAGCCGCAGGAGCAGGTCGACGTCGGCCGTCGTCGTCCAGATACCCCGGGAGTCCTCCATCCGGGCATCGTGCCAGCCGGGAGGCTGCCCGGTGCGGCGGCGAGCCGGTCGACCGACGGCCGGCGGGGGTCCGGAGACGAGGAGCCGGTCGGCCCAGGACCGGCAGGCGGGGGTCCGGAGACGAGGGGCAGGTCGGCCGAGGACCGGCAGACGGGAGGCGAGCCGCAGGTCGGCCGAGGACGGCTCCGGCAGGACACAGGGGTCCGCCCGTCGCTGTCGTTCGCTCCCGTCGCCGACGCAACCATGACGAGCGGTCAGAAGCATGTCGCACGAAAGCAACCCCCCGCTCATCCCGGTTGCTCCAGCAGGTGACGCACACGCGACCGCTCGTCATAGTTGCTCCAGCAGGTGACGCACATGCAACCGCTCGTCATGGTTGCTCCAGGGGCGGACGCGAACGACAGCGGCCGACAGAGCACTTCACCCTCGCCCGCGCCGCCGCCGGCTGACAGTCCTCGGGACGCCGGCGACCCCGGGCGCCGGCCGCTCCCGACCCGTTCCACGTGACGTCCCTCCCAGCCCCCCGTCGTGCCGTCCGCCCGGTGGGACGATCGAGGTGGCGGTGGCGCGCGCCCGGCGGCGCGGCTCTCCCGACGCCGCCGCCGGTAGGAGCACCACGATGTCAGCAGCCCTCGCCCGGCCGAGCCCGCCGCGAGCAAGGACCCGCTCCCTCCCACCCCGCGCGGTCTCCGCCGTGGTCGCGGCCGTCGAGCTGGGGCTGCTCTACCTCGTCCAGGTGTGGCCGGGCTGGCGCACCCTGCCCCTGCTCACGCCGGCCGCCGAGGAGCTCGTGCCGTGGGTGGTCGGAGCGCTGTGGACCGGCGTCGTCCTCGAGACCGTCGCGCTCGTCGTCCGGACGCGCTGGTGGCGGGCCGTCGCCGACCTCACGTCCTCCGCCGTCGGCCTCGCTGCGTCGGTCGCCGCGTGGGACCTCTTCCCCGTCGTGGCGGGGAGCCCGTGGCGCACGCCGCTGCGGGCCGCTCTCGTGGTGGCCATCGTCGGCGGGGTGGCGGGCGTCGTCTCCTCGCTCGTGCGCATCCTCGGCGGCAGCCCACCCGACCCGGACGCTCGCCGTCGGCGCCGCGGCTGACCGCCCCCACTCCCCGCGACCGGCGCTCGGTGCGTCGGCCCGCTCAGATCCCTCCGAGGGCGCGGACGGTGGTGAGGGTGTCGACCTCGTCGAGCGGCTTGTCGTCGCGGTAGCGCAGGACGCGGGCGAACCGCAGCGCGACACCGCCCGGGTAGCGGGTCGAGCGCTGCACGCCGTCGAGGGCGATCTCGACGACCTGCTCCGGCCGGACCGTCACGACGTACCCGTCGGTCGGCCCCTCGGCGAGCTCGGTGAACCGCTCGGTCTGCCAGCGCAGCATCTCGTCGGTCATCCCCTTGAAGGTCTTGCCGACCATGACGAGCTCGCCGGTCCCCGCATCGCGGGCCCCGAGGTGGATGTTGGACAGCCAGCCGCGCCGGCGGCCGGAGCCCCGCTCGACGGCGAGCACCACGAGGTCGAGCGTGTGCGTCGGCTTCACCTTGACCCAGCCGCTCCCCCGGCGACCGGCCGCATACGGCGCGGCGGCGTCCTTGACGACGACCCCCTCGTGGCCGTCGGCGACCAGCCGCCCGAAGAAGGCGGCGGCCTCGGCGGGGTCGGCCGTCACGAGCCGGGGCACGAGCAGGTGCGGCGCCAGCGCGGCGAGCACCTCGTGCCGCTCGCGGGCCGGCGCGTCGACGAGGTCGCGACCGTCGGCGTGCAGCACGTCGAAGAGGAACGTCGTCAGGGGCACCTCGGCCCGCAGCCGCTCGACGTCGGCCGAGCTCGCGGTGCGCGCCCCGGTCACCTGGAACGGCGCCGGCCGGCCGTCGTCACCGAGGACGATGGCCTCGCCGTCGAGCACGAGGTCGCCGCCGGGGAGGGCCGCGACCGCCTCGACGACCTCGGGCAGCCGCTCGGTGATCTCGTCGAGGCTGCGGGTGAAGACCGTGACCTCGCCCTCGCGCCGGTGCACCTGGACCCGGATGCCGTCGAGCTTGCCGTCGACGAGCAGCTCGGCCCCGCCGAAGCCCTCGACCGCCTCGTCCGTCGTCTTGGCCGACCCGGCGAGCATCGGGCGCAGCGGCCGCCCCACGACGAGCCCCACCTCCTCGAGGGCCGGCTGCCCGCCCGTGGCGGCGATGCCGGCCACCTCGTGGGCCGAGCCGGCGAGCATGACCGCCCGGCGCACGACGGCGTCGGGCACCTCGAAGGCGCGGGCGAGGGCGGCGAGCACGACGCCGTCGAGCGCTCCTTGGCGGAGGTTGCCGGTCATGAGGTCGCGCAGGAACCGCTGCTCGTCGGCGGTCGCCCGGCCGAGGAGCCCGCCCAGCTCGGCCCGGCGGGACGCCGTGGACCCGGCCCCCGCCGTGGCGGCGAGCCGGTCGAACGCGGCGTCGACCTCGGCGACGGTCAGCGTCGGCTCGGCGGCCGGCTCGGGCAGCCGGGAGAGCGAGCGGTGGCCGACACCCAGCCGGCGTTGCGGCAGCACGCCGGACAGGAACGCGACGACGGTGCCGACCTCGGCGGCGTCGGCGCGGGCGAGGAGCGTGGCGATGGCCTCGGTCTTCGCGGTGCGCGAGCGCGTGGCCGCGACCTCCTGCGACGTGGCGACGAGCTCGGCCAGCGTGACGTCCATCCGGTCATCCTGCCCGCCGCCACCGACAGGGAGGGCGTCAGCGCGCGAGGCGCATCGGCACGTGCGGGATGCCGTCCTCGACGAACTCGGCGCCGTCGCGCGCGAACCCGAGCCCGGCGTACCAGTGCTCGAGGTGGCTCTGGGCGTCGAGCACGACCGGGCCGCGGGTCGCCGCGAGCACGGCGAGGACCAGCTCGCGCGCCACCCCGGCCCCGCGGGCCGACGCCGCGGTCGCCACCCGGCCGATGCGCAGCACCCCGCCCCCGTCGTCGAGCACCCGCAGCGTCGCGACGACCTCACCCGACCCCGACTGGGACCACCACTGCACGGCGCCCGGCTCGAGGTCACGGCCGTCGAGGTCGGGGTAGAGGCACTCCTGCTCGAGGACGAAGACGTCCTGCCGCAGGCGCATCAGCGCGTAGAGCACCTCGGCGGGCAGGTCACGGGTCGGGGCGGAGCGGACGACGGGCACGCCGTCCACCCTAGGGACCCCCACGACGCACGGACGCGTGTGAGCTCGCCGGGGACGTCCGGCGAGCCCACACGCGTTCGCGGTGGGGCGGGGTCAACCGCGCGCGACCTCCGCGGCCTCGCTCGGGGTGCTGTCGCCCTCGCCTAGCACCGGCTCGTCCGCCGGCTCGACGGAGAGCGCGAAGTCGTCGCCGTGCAGCGTGGCGCCGGTGACGACGGCCTTCTCGACGGCGGCCACGGCGTACTTGCGCCGGACGACGACGGGGTCCTCGCGCAGGTCCCTGACGAGGGCCCAGGCCAGCCCCACCATGACGAGCGCGAACGGCAGCGCCGCGACGATCGTCAGGTTCTGCAGCCCGGTCAGCGCCGAGTCACCGCCGACCAGCAGCATGACCGCCGCGACGGCGCCGGTGGCGACGCCCCAGAAGACCACGTTCCAGCGGCTCGGCTCCATCGTCCCGCGCTGCGACAGGGTGCCCATGACGATGGAGGCCGCGTCCGCGCCCGAGACGAAGAAGATCGCGACGAGGACCATGACGACGACGGTCGTGAGGCCGGCCAGCGGCATGGTGTCGAGGAGGCCGAACAGCTGCCCCTCGGACGTCGACTGCCCGGCGAGGTCGGTGCCGTTCTGCTGCGCGTGGATGCCCGCGCCGCCGAAGATCGCGAACCACACGAGGCTGACGAGGCTCGGGACGAGCAGCACCCCGGTGACGAACTGGCGGATGGTGCGGCCGCGCGAGATGCGGGCGATGAACATGCCGACGAAGGGCGTCCACGACATCCACCAGGCCCAGTAGAAGACGGTCCAGCCGGACAGCCAGTCGGCCATCCCGTCGCCGCCCGCGGCGTCGGTGCGCGCCGACATCATCGCGAGGTCCTGGAAGTAGGAGCCGACCGCGGTGGGGACGAGGTCGAGCATGAAGACGGTCGGGCCGACGACGAAGACGAACACGGCCAGGCCGATGGCCAGCACCATGTTGATGTTCGACAGCCACTGGATGCCCTTGGCGACGCCGGAGACCGCCGAGAGGATGAACGCGACGGTCAGCAGCGCGATGACGCCGACGAGCACGCCGTTGCCGACCGCACCGATGCCGGCGACGATCTCGAGGCCGCTGCCGATCTGGAGCGCGCCGAGGCCGAGCGAGGCGGCCGACCCGAAGAGCGTCGCGAAGATCGCGAGCATGTCGATGACGCGGCCGGCGCCACCGGTCGCGCGCTTCTCGCCGATGAGCGGGATGAACGCGGAGGACACCAGCTGCGAGCGCCCCTTGCGGAAGACGCCGTACGCGATGGCGATGCCGACGACGGCGTAGATCGCCCACGGGTGGAGCGTCCAGTGGAAGAGCGTCGTGGCCATCGCGGTCTGCACGGCCTGCGGGTTGCCGGCCTCCCCGGTACCGGGCGGCGGAGTCACGAAGTGCGACAGCGGCTCGCTGACGCCGTAGAACATCAGGCCGATGCCCATGCCCGCCGAGAACATCATCGCGATCCACGAGGCGGTGCGGAACTCGGGCTCCTCGTCGTCGGTGCCCAGCGGGATGTCACCGAACCGGCTGACGGCCAGCCAGATGACGAAGGCGACGAACCCCGATGCGAGCACGACGAACATCCAGCCCATGTTCGTCACGGACCACCCGAGGGCGGAGTCCGACGCCGCCGAGAGCGTGTCCGTGCTGAGGAACCCCCAGGCGACGAAGGCCACGGCGATCGCCGCGACGACGCCGAAGACGACCTTGTCGACGGTCGCACCGCGCGCCGTCTGCTCGACGACGTCGATGCCGAGGACGGGGTGCGGTGCCTCGTCGGCGACCGGGGCGCGGGTGCCGTCGTCGTCGGTGGGCGGTGGGGTGGGCTCGGGGGTGGTACGGATGTCTGTGCTCACGCTCGTGGTGTGTGCCGCGGGGTGCCCGCGGCCCTCCGTTCTCGCTCTGCTCGGGGGTACTCGGTCAGGTCAACCGTTCAACCACACCACCGATGCGCCGCTCGCTCAAACCGGCTCGTGGGCGCGGCGCCGCACGCCGTGCGCGTCGAACCACTGCTGACCTGCGGGGACGCCGGGTCTATTCCTCGGCCCGGCGAGACGGTCGTCACGCCCTGCCGCGGAACCCACGTCCCCCGGAGCCGCTGTGCCGCGCTGCGGCTCAGACGGCGAGCCGGTAGCCGATGCCGGGCTCGGTGACGATGTACCGCGGCGCCGAGGGGTCCGCCTCGAGCTTGCGGCGCAGCTGGTTGCCGTAGACGCGCAGGTAGTTGGACTCGCGGCCGTACCCCGGCCCCCAGACCGCCCGCAGCAGGTCGGCCTGGGTGACGACGCGCCCGCGGTGGCGCGCGAGCTCGGCGAGCAGCCGCCACTCGGTCGGGGTGAGGTGGACGGGGGCGCCGTCGCGCGTCGCCGACAGCGTCGCGAAGTCGAGCGTGAACGCGTCCGTGACGACCGGATCGACCGCCGCGAGCCCCTCGTCCTCGCCGCCGCGCCGCAGCGCCGAGCGCACCCGGGCCATCAGCTCGTCCATCCCGAAGGGCTTGGTCACGTAGTCGTCGGCGCCCTCGTCGAGCGCCTCGACCTTGTCGTCGGACTGGTGGCGCGCCGACAGGACGACGACGGGCACGCGGGAGCGGGCGCGGATGCGCCGCAGCACCTCGACGCCGTCGAGGTCCGGCAGCCCGAGGTCGAGCACGACGAGGTCCGGTGGGGCGTCGGCGACGGTCGTCAGCGCGTCGTGGGCGGTGCCGACCTCCTCGACCTCGTAGCCGCGGGCCCGCAGGTTGATGCGCAGCGTGCGGCGCAGCGTGGGGTCGTCGTCGACGACGAGCACGCGCTGGCTCATCCGGCCTCCTCCTCGCTCGGCAGGTCGACGACCATCGTCAGGCCGCCACCAGGAGTGTCCTCGGCGGTCACCCTGCCACCCATCGCCTCGGCGAGCCCCCGGGCCACGGCGAGGCCGAGCCCGACGCCGTCACCACCCGGTGCGTCGCCGTGCCGCTGGAAGGGCAGGAAGATGCGGTCGCGGTCACCCTCCGGCACACCGGGTCCGGTGTCGACGACGCGGATGTGCACCCGCCCGCCGAGCGCGCTCGTCGTGACCCGCACGCAGCCGGGCGCCGGCTGGTGGCGCAGGGCGTTCTCGACGACGTTGCCGAGCACCCGGTCGAGCAGCCCGGCGTCGGTGTGCACGACGCGTGCCGCGGGGTCGAGGTGCCACTGCACCCGCTCCGGTTCGGCGACGGCGTCGACGACCCCCGGCACGACCTCGCCGAGGTCGACGGCCCGCGGGTGGGCGACGAGCGCGCCGGCCTGGAGGCGCGACATGTCGAGGAGGTTGCCGATGAGGGCGTCGAGCCGGTCGGCGGAGTCCTCGATGGCGGCCTCGAGCTCGGCCTCGTCCTCGGGGCTGAAGGTCACCTCGCTCGAGCGCAGGCTGCCGATGGCCGCCTTGATGCCGGCGAGCGGTGTGCGCAGGTCGTGGGAGACGGCCGAGAGCAGCGCGGTGCGGGCCGAGTTGTCGCGGGCCAGCGCCGCGGCCTCACCGGCCGACGCCTGGAGCGAGCGCCGCTGGAGGATGGCGCCCGCGTGCGCCGCGAAGGCCGCCAGCAGGCGCTGGCGCCCGGCGGGGACGGCGGCCCCGACGAGGACGAGGTCGTGCGCGTCGTCGGCCTCGGCGCGGGGCAGCCCCTCGCGGCGCAGGTCGTCGGGGGTGAGCGAGGCGTCGGTGGCGGCGACCACCTCGGAGCCCGACCGGCCGCGGTGCACGACGGCGGCGGCCTCGGCCCCGAACATCTCCACGGCCCGGGCGAGCAGCAGCGCGAGCTGGTCGGTCGAGCCGAGGAGGGTGTGGCTGAGCTCGGCCAGCGCCGACGCCTCGGCCTGCGCGCGCAGCGCCCGGTCGGCCCGCCGCGCGCTGCGGTGCACCACCCAGGCCACCGCGGCGGCCACGACGACGAACACGAGCAGCGCGACCGCGTTCTGTGGTTGCGAGATCGTCAGGCCACCGGTCGGCGGCGTGAAGAACCAGTTGAGGAAGAGCGACGACGTCAGCGCCCCGACGACCGCCGGGCCCATCCCGCCGAGGAGCGCGGTGAGGACGCTGAGCAGGAGGAACAGCGGCACCGTGAGGGGCAGGTCGGGGTCCTCGGGCAGGCCGACGAGGGCCTCGGTGAGGGCGAAGGGCCCGACCACGGCGAGGGCGTACCCCAGCCGCACCCGCCGCTTCGGCAGCGCGGCCCGTGAGACACGCCGGCCCTTGCCGTGCGCGAAGCGGTGGGTGACGACGTGCACGTCGATGTCGCCGGAGCGGGTGATGACCTCCTCGGTCGTGCTGGGGGACAGCAGGGTCCGCCAGCGAGCGCGCCGCGAGGAGCCGATGACGACCTGGCTCGCGTTGACGCCCCGGGCGAAGTCGAGCACCGCCTCGGGCAGGTCGTCGCCGGTCACCGTGTGGAAGGAGCCACCGAGCTCGTCCGTCAGCCGACGCTGGGTCACGAGGTCCGGCAGTGTCGGCCCGGCGAGGCCGTCCGAGCGCGCGACGTGGACGGCCAGCAGCTCGCCGCCGGCGCCGCGGGCCGCGATGCGCGCCGCCCGCCGCAGGAGCACCTCGCCCTCCGGCCCGCCGGACACGGCGACGACCACCCGCTCGCGCGTCGGCCACGTCGCGTGGATGCCGTGGTCGGCGCGGTAGCGGCCGATGCCCTCGTCGACGCGGTCGGCGAGCCAGAGCAGCGCGAGCTCGCGCAGCGCCGAGAGGTTGCCGACCCGGAAGTAGTTGGCCAGCGCGGCGTCGACCTTCTCGGGGGCGTAGACGTTGCCGTGCGCCATCCGGCGGCGCAGCGCCTCGGGCGACATGTCGACGAGCTCGATCTGGTCCGCCGCCCGCACGACGGCGTCCGGCACCGTCTCGCGCTGCACGACGCCGGTGATCGCCGTGACGGCGTCGTTCAACGACTCCAGGTGCTGGACGTTGACCGTCGAGACGACGTCGATGCCGGCCTCGAGCAGCTCCTCGATGTCCTGCCAGCGCTTCTCGTTCCGCGATCCGGGCGCGTTGGTGTGCGCCAGCTCGTCGACGAGGGCGACCTGCGGCCGCCGCGCCAGCAGGCGGTCGAGGTCCATCTCGTCGAGGGTCGCCCCCCTGTGCCCGACCCGGGCGCGGGGCACGAGCTCGAGGCCCTCGAGCAGCGCCCGGGTGTGCGCCCGCTCGTGGGTCTCGACGAGGCCGACGACGACGTCGGTGCCGCGGTCGAGCCGCCGGTGCCCCTCGTCGAGCATGGCGACGGTCTTGCCGACGCCCGGGGCCGCCCCGAGGTAGATGCGCAGCCGACCGCGTGCCATGACGCCATTCTCACCCGCGGCCGAGGGCGGCGAGCGCGACGTTGAGCTCGAGGACGTTGACGCGCTCCTGCCCGAGGACCCCGCCGAGCGGCGCGGGTCGCACGTGGTCGGCGACCAGGCGCAGCACCTGGGACACGTCGAGGCCCCGGGCGGCCGCCACGCGCGGCGCCTGCCAGCGGGCGTACGCCGGCGAGACGTCGGGGTCGAGGCCACTGGCGGAGGAGGTCAGCGCGTCGGCCGGGATCTCCTGCGGCGCATCCGGGTTGGCGGCGCGCAGGGCCTGCTCGCGCTCGGCGACCGCGGTCGCGAGGTCGGGGTTCGACGGGCCGAGGTTGGAGCCACCGCTCGTCTCGCCGGAGGCGTCGGAGGCCGAGGGGCGGCCCTGGAACCACTCGGCGCCGCTCGGCGGCTGGCCGAGGAGGGCCGAGCCGACCTCGCGCCCGCCGACCTCCACCGGCTGGCCGGCCGCGCGGTCGGGCACGAGGAGCCCCACGGCGAGGATCGCGGCCGGGTAGAGGACGCCGCACAGGACGGTGAGGACGAGCAGCGCCTTGAGCGCCGCGGACAGCTGACGGGTCATGGTGGTCACCTCAGAGACCGGGGACGAGCGAGACGATGAGGTCGATGAGCTTGATGCCGACGAACGGCACGACCACCCCACCGAGCCCGAACACGAGCAGGTTGCGGCGCAGCATCGCGTGCGCCGACAGGGCGCGGTAGCGAACTCCCTTGAGCGCCAGCGGGATCAGCGCGACGATGACGAGCGCGTTGAAGATGACGGCGCTGAGCATCGCCGACTCCGGGCTGGACAGGCCCATGACGTTGAGCGTCTGCAGGCCGGGGAAGATGCCGACGAACATCGCGGGGATGATCGCGAAGTACTTCGCGACGTCGTTGGCGATCGAGAACGTCGTCAGGGCGCCGCGGGTGATGAGCAGCTGCTTGCCGATGGCGACGACGTCGATGAGCTTCGTCGGGTCGGAGTCGAGGTCGACCATGTTGCCGGCCTCCTTCGCGGCGGACGTGCCGGTGTTCATCGCGACGCCGACGTCGGCCTGTGCGAGCGCCGGCGCGTCGTTGGTGCCGTCGCCGGTCATCGCGACGAGCCGCCCGCCGGACTGCTCCGTCTTGATGAGCGCCATCTTGTCCTCGGGCGTGGCCTCGGCGAGGTAGTCGTCGACCCCGGCCTCCTCGGCGATCGCCTTGGCGGTCAGCGGGTTGTCGCCGGTGATCATCACGGTGCGGATGCCCATGGCCCGCAGCTGCTCGAAGCGCTCGCGCATCCCGGGCTTGACGACGTCCTTGAGGTGGACGACGCCGACGACGGTCGGTGCCCCTCCGGGCGCCGCCTCGGCGACGACGAGCGGCGTGCCGCCGGAGCCACTGATGGCGTCGACGTGCATCTCGAGGTCGCCCCCGACCGTGCCGCCGTTCTCGCGGACCCAGGCGGTGACGGCGCTGCCGGCGCCCTTGCGGACCCGCGTGCCGTCGGGGAGGTCGACGCCCGACATCCGGGTCGTCGCGCTGAACTCGACGACCTCGGCGCCCGCGCGCCGCAGGGCCACCACGTCGCCGAGCGCGACGGCGTCGACACCGTCCTCGACGGTGTACTCGACGATGGAGCGGCCCTCGGGCGTCTCGTCGGCGAGCGAGGAGAGGTAGGCGGTGCGGGCCAGGTCGGCGCGCGAGGCGCCGCCGACGGGCACGAGCTCGCTGGCGCGCCGGTTGCCGAAGGTGATCGTGCCGGTCTTGTCGAGCAGCAGGGTGCTGACGTCGCCGGCCGCCTCGACGGCGCGGCCCGACATCGCGAGGACGTTGCGCTGCACGAGCCGGTCCATCCCGGCGATGCCGATGGCCGACAGCAGCGCACCGATCGTCGTCGGGATGAGGCAGACGAGCAGGGCGACGAGGACGACGAGCGAGAGCCGCTGCCCCGAGTAGACCGCCATCGGCTGGATGGCCGCGACGGCGAGGACGAAGATGATCGTCAGCGTCGTCAGGAGGATCGAGAGCGCGATCTCGTTCGGCGTCTTCTGCCGCGAGGCGCCCTCGACGAGAGCGATCATCCGGTCGATGAACGTCTCGCCGGGCTTGCTCGTGATCCGGACGACGACGCGGTCCGAGAGGACCGTCGTGCCGCCGGTCACCGCGCAGCGGTCGCCGCCGGACTCGCGGATGACGGGCGCGGACTCACCGGTGATCGCCGACTCGTCGACGGTCGCGACGCCCTCGACGACGTCGCCGTCGCCGGGGATGACCTGGCCGGCCTCGACGACGACGCGGTCGCCGAGCAGCAGCGCCGTGCCGGGGACCTCCTCGACGGTGCCGTCCTCGCGCAGCCGTCGGGCGACGGTCTCGGTGCGGGTGCGGCGCAGGGTGTCGGCCTGCGCCTTGCCGCGCCCCTCGGCGACGGCCTCCGCGAGGTTGGCGAACAGCACGGTCGCCCACAGCCACACCGTGACCGCGATCGAGAAGACCGAGGGGTCGAGGACGGAGAGCACCGTCGTGAGGACCGACCCGACCCAGACCACCATGATGACGGGGGTGTGCCAGAGGTGGCGCGGGTCGAGCTTGGCGAACGCCGCGGGCAGGTTCTGCCAGGCGGTGCGCGCGAGGGACGTGGTCATGACAGGGCCTCCGCGATGGGTCCCAGGGCGAGGGACGGGAAGAACGTCAGGCCGGCGACGACGATGACCGTGCCGACGACGAGCGTGGTGAACAGGGGGGTGTGCGTCGGCATGGTCCCGGCGGTGACCGGACGGCGGCCCTGGGCCGCGAGCGATCCGGCGAGGCGCAGGACGAGGACGATCGGCACGAAGCGGCCGGCGAACATGCAGAACGCGAGGAGCAGGTTGAGATAGGGCTGGTCGGCCGAGAGGCCCGCGAACGCCGAGCCGTTGTTGTTGGAGGCGGACGCGACGGCGTACATCAGCTCCGAGAGGCCGTGCGGCCCGTCGTTGGCGCGGGCGTCGAGGGCCGTCGGGAGGACGACCGACAGGCCGGTGCCGAGCAGGACGAGGGCGGGCATCGTCAGGGTGACGAGCGCGGCGCTGGTGATCTCGGTGCGGCCCACCGTCTTCCCGAGCAGCTCGGGGGTGCGCCCGACCATCAGGCCGGCGATGAACACGGCGAGCACGACGACGACGAGGTAGGAGTACAGGCCGGTGCCGACGCCGCCGGGCGAGAGCTCGCCGAGCAGCATGTTGACCAGCGGCACACCGCCGCCGAGCGCGCTGTAGCTGTCGTGCATCGAGTTGACGGCGCCCGTCGAGGTGCCGGTGGTCACCGACGCGAAGAGGCTGGACCACACGATCCCGAAGCGCTGCTCCTTGCCCTCCATCGAGGCGAGCGGACCGGCCGCGGCGTGCGCCTCGGCCCACGTGGCGAGCGCGATGCTGCCGATGAGCAGGGTGCCGATGACGCCGACCGCGACGGCGCCCTGGCGGCGGTCGCCGACCATGAGGCCGTAGGTGTAGGGCAGCGCGAACGGGATGAGGAGGATGAGGACGATCTCGAGGAGGTTGGTCCACGGGCCGGGGTTCTCGAAGGGGTGTGCCGAGTTGGCGTTGAAGAACCCGCCGCCGTTGGTGCCGAGCTCCTTGATGGCCTCCTGCGACGCCACCGGGCCGCCCTGGATCGTCTGCTGGACGCCGGTCAGCGTCTCGATGCTGTGCGGCGAGGCGAGGTTCTGGATCACCCCGCCGAGGAGCAGGAGGACGGCGGCGACGGCGGCGATCGGCAGGAGGATGCGCACGGTCGCGCGGGTCAGGTCGACCCAGAAGTTGCCGAGCCGGTCGGAGTGCCGACGGGCCAGGCCGCGCAGGAGCGCGACGGCCACGGCGATGCCGGTGGCGGCCGAGACGAAGTTCTGGACGGTGAGGCCGAGCATCTGCACGGCGTGGCCGGCGCCGGACTCGCCGGAGTAGGACTGCCAGTTGGTGTTCGTCGTGAACGAGACGGCCGTGTTGAGCGCGGTGTCCCAGTGCATCGAGCGGCCGAGGTCCCACGGCAGCAGGCCCTGGCCGAGGATCAGGAGGAAGAGCAGCGCGACCGAGGCGACGGCGAAGGCCAGCACCGAGCCGGCGTAGCCCTGCCAGCGCTGCTCGGTGCGGGGGTCGACCCCGACGAGCCGGTAGACGACGCGTTCGACGCGCCAGTCGCGCTCGTCAGTGAAGACGCGGTGCATCCAGGCGCCGAGGGGGACGTGGGTCGCGGCGAGGATCGCGGCGACGAGGAGGACGGCGGTGGCCGTCTGGAGGGCGATGGACATGGTGCGGCGCCCCTCAGTACCGGTCGGGGCGCACGAGCGCGTCGAGGAGGTAGCCGAGGAGGAGCAGGCCGATGACGCCTGCGAGGAGGTCTTCCCACATGCGGCCCACCACACCAGCGGGCCGCCGCCGCACCCCGCGCGGTGACGCGGCGCTGACGGCCTCTTGACGCCATCCTGACGCCCCTCACCCGTGCAGCATTCGACGAAAGCGACGATTGATGCACACCCCGCCCCAACCGACCGTGCAGAAATCGACGAATGTGACGCTTCCCGCACGCCCGGTCCGCCTTGACCGTGCAGAAATCGACGAAAGCGACGATTCCTAGACGCCCGGCGGGGCCCGGAGGTCAGCGGGCGCGGAACTCCGGGCGGCGCTTGCCGACGAACGCGGCCGCGCCCTCGCGGTGGTCGGCCGTCGTCGCGAGCGTCCGCTGGCCGGCGTCCTCGCGGGCCAGCGCGCCCTCGAGGTCGAGCGAGGCGGCGTTGACGGCCGCCTTGGTCTCGCCGAGCGCGAGCGTCGCCCCCGCGGCGAAGGCGGCGAGCAGCTCCTCGGCCCGGGCGGCGAACCCGTCGGCCGGCACGGACTCGGCGACGAGACCCCACTCGGCGGCGGTGCGGCCGGGCAGCGCCTCGCCGGTCAGCGCGAGCCGCATCGCCCGTGCCCGGCCCACGGCGGCGGCGACGAGCGCGGTCGAACCACCGTCCGGCATGAGCCCGATCCGGCTGAACGCGAGGACGAACGGTGCCTCGTCGGCGGCGAGCACGTAGTCGCAGGCGAGCGCCATCGGCACCCCGATGCCGGCCGCCACCCCGTGGACGAGCGCGACGACCGGCGTCCGCGACCCGACGATCGCCCGGACGAGGTCGGCGCCGGCGTCGAGCACGCCCATCTGCGCGCCCTCGGCGGTCAGGGGTGCGCCGGAGCAGAACCCGCGCCCCTCGCCGGTCAGCGCGACGACGCGCACGTCGGGGTCGGCGTCGAAGCGGCGCACGGCCTCGGTCACGGCGGCGCACATCTCGGGGTCGACGGCGTTGAGCCGCTCCGGGGCGTCGAGGGTGATCCGTCCGATGGCCCCGTCCGCCTCCACGCGGACCCGTGCGCTGCTCATCCCGCCATCCAACCGCACCCTGCGCGACCCCGCAGTGGCGGCGGGTGATGGACTTGTGCCCGTGACCGGACTCCAGCCCGTCCCCCTGACCCCCGACCTCGTGCACGGCGCCGTCGAGCTCGAGACGAGCGACGGCGGCCTGCGCCCGCACCGGCTGCCGGCCTGGGCCCGCGCCCAGAACGCCGACCCGATGCTCGCGATCAACGAGGGCCAGCCGGCGGGTGTGCGCCTCGTGCTGCGGACCACCGCCACGGCCGTCGAGCTCGACGCGGTCGTCACCCGGCGGGCGCTGACCGGCGCCCCGGCACGGCCCGAGGGCCAGGTCGACCTCGTCGTCGACGGCGAGGTGAAGGACGGCGCCGTCGTGCCGAACGGCGACCTGCTGACCACCGACATGACGACCGGCGCCACGACCCTCGTCGAGGGCGGCCCCGGCACCGTGCGCTTCCCGCTGCCCGCCGGCGAGAAGACCGTCGAGCTGTGGCTGCCGCACCAGGAAGGCGTCGAGCTCGTGGCGCTGCGCGCTGATGCCCCCGTCACCGCCGTGCCGCGCGACGGCCGCCCCCGCTGGGTCCACCACGGCAGCTCGATCAGCCACGGCAGCAACGCGGTCCGCCCCACCGGCACCTGGCCCGTCGTCGCCGCGCGCACCGCCGGGCTCGACCTCGTCAACCTGGGCTTCGGCGGCTCGGCCGTCCTCGACCCGTTCGTCGCCCGCACGATGCGCGACCTCGACGCCGACCTGCTGAGCCTCAAGGTCGGCATCAACATCGTCGGGGGCGACCTGATGCGCCGCCGCGTCCTCGGGCCGGCGCTCCACGGGTTCCTCGACACGGTCCGCGAGGGCCACCCGACCACCCCGTTGCTCGTCGTGACGCCGGTCCTCTGCCCGATCCACGAGGAGACCCCCGGCCCCGGCTCGGTCGACGTCGAGGCGCTGCGCGAGGGCCGGCTCGTCTTCACCGCCACCGGCGACCCCGCCGAGGTGCCGGCCGGCCGGCTCACCCTGCGCACGGTCCGCGAGGAGCTCGCGCGCGTCGTCGAGCAGCGCCGGGCGGACGACCCGAACCTCCACCTCGTCGACGGCCTCGCGATGTACGGCCCGGACGACGTCGCCGCCCACCCGCTGCCGGACGCCCTGCACCCCGACGAGGAGACGCACGGGCTGATGGGAGAGCGGTTCGCGCGCACCGTCTTCGCCGACGGCGGCCCCTTCCCCACCAGCTGACGGCCCGTCCTCCCCGCGACCTGCGGGGTTCCGGGTGCGGTCGCGCCGGGACCCGCGCAGGTCGCGCGGAGAAGACGGCCGGTCAGGCCTGGACGACCGCCCCGGAGGCGAGCAGCGCCTCGACCTCGTCGGCCCCGAACCCGTGCGCCAGCAGCTGCTCGCGCGTGTGCTGCCCCGGCACCGGCTCGGGCCCGGGCGTGCCGAGCGGCGTCCCCGACAGCCGCGGCGCCGGCCGCGGCACCGGCGAGCCATCGGGCCCGGGCACGAACGACCCCCGCGCCGCGTGGTGCGGGTGCCGGTGCGCCTCCTCGAGCGAGAGCACCGGGGCGACGCACGCGTCCGAACCCTCGAAGTGCGCCGCCCACTCGTCGCGGGTCCGCTGCGCGAAGGCCGTCTCGAACGCCGAGCGCTGCTCCGCCCAGGTCGTGGGGTCGTACTGGTCCCCCTCGACCGACACCCCGAGCAGCCGTAGCAGCTCGCGCCAGAACTGCGGCTCCAGCGCGCCCACCGCGACGAACCGGCCGTCGGCACAGGCGTACACGTCGTAGAAGGGCGCCCCGCCGTCGAGGACGTTCGACCGGCGCCGGTCCGTCCACTCCCCCGCCCCGAGCATCGTGTGGACGAGCGTCAGCAGGTGCGCGGCGCCGTCGACCATCGCCGCGTCGACGACCTGCCCGCGCCCCGTCGCCCCCCGGGAGACGAGCGCCGCCAGCACGCCGGACACGAGGTACATCGCCCCACCGGCGAAGTCGGCGAGCACCGGCACCGGCGCGACCGGCCGCTCGGCGCCGCCCATCGCGTGCAGCGTCCCGGACAGCGCGGCGTACGTGATGTCGTGGCCCGCGCGCGGCGCCCACGGCCCCTCCTGCCCCCAGCCGGTCATCCGGCCGACGACGAGGCGCGGGTTGTCCGCCAGCAGGTCGTCGGGCGCGAGCCCGAGCCGCTCGAGCACTCCCGGCCGGAACCCCTCGACCAGCACGTCGGCCCCGGCGACGAGCCGCCGCACGGCGGCCACGCCGTCCGGGTGCTTGAGGTCGACGGCGATGCTCGGCCGCGAGCGCCGCAGCCCGCCCGAGGCGTCGACGTCGCTCGGGGCGCCGGGCCGGTCGACCCGCACGACGTCGGCCCCCATCTCGGCGAGGACCATCGCCGCGAACGGCGCCGGCCCGATGCCGCCGAGCTCGACGACGCGGACGCCGGCGAGCGGGCCGGCGGCGACGGACGACCCCGCGCTCACCGGGCGGCGGGGACGAGCTCGCGCAGACCGGGCAGGACCTGCTCGGTGAAGGTGCGCAGGAACCGCTCCTGGTCGTGGCCGGGGCCGTGCACGACGAGGTGGTCGAACCCGAGGTCGGTGTAGAACCGCATCGTCTCGACGACCTCCTCGGGGCGCGAGGCGACGATCCAGCGCTTGGCGACCTGCTCGATCGGCAGCTCGTCGGCGGCGCGCTCCATCTCCTCGGGGGAGTGGATGGAGTGCTTCTGCTCGGCCGAGAGCGACAGCGGCGCCCAGAACCGGCAGTTCTCCAGCGCCTTCTCCGGGTCGGGGTCGTAGGAGACCTTCACCTCGATCATCCGGTCGATCTCGGCGTGGTCGCGCCCGGCCTTGTCCATCCCCTCGTCGACCGAGGGCACGAGCTGGTCGCGGTAGAGCTCCTCGCCCTTGCCGGAGGTGCAGATGAACCCGTCGCCGTGGCGGCCGGCGTACCGGGCGACCATCGGGCCCCCGGCGGCGATGTAGACCGGCACGGGGGTGTCGGGGCGGTCGTAGATGGCGGCGTCCTCGGTGCGGTAGTACTCGCCCTCGAAGGTCACCCGCGGCTCGGTCCACAGCTGCCGCATCAGCGTGACGGCCTCGCGCAGCCGCCCGAAGCGCTCCTTGAACTCGGGCCACTCGCCCTCGGCGACCGACCCGACGGCGATCTCGTTGAGGGCCTCGCCGGTGCCGACGCCGAGCATCACGCGCCCCGGCGCGAGGCAGGCCAGCGTCGCGAAGGTCTGCGCGACGACCGGCGGGTTGTAGCGGAAGGTCGGCGTCATCACCGAGGTCCCGACCATGACCCGCTCGGTGCGCGCCAGCACCCACGACATCCACGCGAGCGAGTTCGGGGCGTGCCCGCCCTCGAGCCGCCACGGCTGGAAGTGGTCCGAGATGGTCACCGAGTCCAGCCCGAGCTCCTCGGCCAGCACCGCGTACCCCGCGAGCTCACCCGGCGCGAACTGCTCCGCCGACGCCTTGTACCCGACCCTGATGCCCTGCGCTGCGCTCATGTCGCCATCCTGCTACACCCGGCGCGCGGGCGGACCGGTCGGCGGCGCGGCGCCCTGTCGACGCCGGCCACCGGACCCCCCGTCCGGTGCGGACCGACCCCCTCCGACCGGTCCGCACCCCCCTGACGACGAGTCCCGCGCCGCCACCCCCTGCCGACGCGGGAGCCGCCGCGCCCGGTCCCCCCCGGGTGCAGCGACGGGACCAGCGTGACCGCGGGCGCTACGACGGCGCTGCGAATCCGCTGCGAAGCTCTCGCCGGGGCCGCAGGTGCGGTCACTCCGGGCCGGTGAACAGCTCCAGCGCGATGTTGTCGGGGTCGCGGAAGGACAGGCCGACGCCGTAGCCGGCCCGCTTGACGCCGCCGTGCTCGACGCCGAGCTCGTCGAGGCGGGCCTGCCACTGCTCGAGCTCGGCCACGGACCCGACGGCGAACCCGACGTGGTCCAGGCCGGTGCGCTCCTCGTCGAAGGCGTCGCCCGACTCGCGGCCCTGGTGGGTGTGCAGCCCGAAGAGCTGGCCACCCTCGAGGACGAACACGGTGTGGTGGAAGCGGCCGCCCTCCTCGTCCTCGTCGAGGACCGGGTCGGCCCCGAAGAGGGCGGAGTACCAGCGGGTGCTGCGCTCGAGGTCGGTGACGGTGATCGCGACGTGCTGCAGACCGGGGAAGGCCATGTCGGCTCCTTTGCCGTGTGCCGTGGGGCGTGGGGCGTACTGGCCGCCCCGCGCCGGGCGCGTCGACGGCCTCCGTCCGGTCTACCAGCGCCCGGCCGCCCCCACCCCGTCCGGCCGGACGGGCCGAGGACGGGACGACGGCCGTCGTCGCGCGGTCGCGCGGTCTACCGTGGCCGCATGCCCCCCACCGACCTCGTCGACCTCGCGGGCCACGAGCAGGTCGTCTTCTGCTCCGACCCCGCCACCGGGCTGCGCGCGGTCATCGCGCTGCACTCGACCGCGCTCGGGCCGGCCCTCGGCGGCACCCGCTTCCACCCCTACCCGTCGATGGACGCCGCCGTCGCCGACGTCCTGCGCCTGTCCCGGGCGATGTCGAGCAAGAACGCGCTGGCCGGCCTCGACCACGGCGGCGGCAAGGCGGTGGTCATCGGCGACCCGCACCGCGACAAGACCCCCGAGCTGCTGCGCGCCTACGGGCGCTTCGTCGAGTCGCTCGACGGCCGCTACGTGACCGCCTGCGACGTCGGCACCTACGTCGCCGACATGGACGTCGTCGCCGAGGAGACCCGCTGGGCCACCGGCCGCTCCCCCGAGCGCGGCGGCGCCGGCGACTCCTCGCTGCTCACCGCCCTCGGGGTCTTCGAGGGGATGCGCGCCGCCGCCGAGCACGTCTGGGGCGAGCCGACCCTCGCCGGGCGGCGCGTCGGCATCGCCGGCACCGGCAAGGTCGGGGCGCGCCTCACCGAGCATCTGCTCGAGGACGGGGCGGAGGTCGTCGTCACCGACGTCGACGCCGCCGCGGTCGAGCGCCTCCTGGTGCGGCACCCGGAGGTCACCGTCGTCGCCGACGCCGAGGAGCTCGCGCGCACCGACCTCGACGTCTTCAGCCCCAACGCGCTGGGCGCCGCCCTCGACGACGTCACCGTCGAGGCGCTGCGGGCCCGCGTCGTCTGCGGCGGCGCGAACAACCAGCTCGCGACCCCCGAGACCGCGGACCGGCTGGCGGCCCGGGGCATCACCTACGCCCCGGACTTCCTCGTCAACGCGGGCGGGGTCATCCAGGTCAGCGACGAGCTCCACGGCTTCGACCTCGAGCGGGCCCGGGCCCGGACGCGGACGATCTTCGAGGCCACCCGCGAGGTGCTGCGGACCGCCGACGCCGAGGGCGTGACGCCCGCCGTGGCCGCCGACCGGCTCGCCGAGCGGCGCATCGCCGGCGGCGGCCGGACCCCGTGGCTGCGGCGCGGGGACACGCCGCCGTCCCGCTGACCGGACACCCTGCCCACCCGGCCGGGCGCGGTCGGTCCGGTCACCGTCACGCCCCCGGGCCATGTATCGTTGGCAGCACGATATGCACACCATTCCCGGAGCCGCCCCGCGGAGCTGGATGACCCTCCTCGAGGGCCATCGGGCCTGTGGTGCCGCCCCGGCAGATTCACGAGGGGGTCACGCCATGGGGCGCGGCCGGGCCAAAGCCAAGCAGACCAAGGTTGCTCGCGAGCTGAAGTACTTCAGCCCCGACACCGACCTGTCGGCGCTTGAGCGTGAACTGCACACCCAGAGCCACACCGGCGACACCGCCGATGAGCGCGACTGGGAGGACGACGACGGGCAGTGGGTCTCCGGGCGGCGTTGACGCCGCCCTCCCCCTCCCTTCCCCCGGTGCCGTGAGGCGTCGCTGACGGCGGTGTGCCGTGCGCCGTCGGCGCGTCGACGGTCTGCCATGCTCGCTCCATGAGCGAGACCAGCGCAGCCGAGACCCGGCGCCTCGGCGTCGAGACGACCGGCATCGAGATCATCGACGAGGCCGAGCGCACCGCGTCGCCCCGCGACCTCTTCTGGCCGTGGTTCGCGGCCAACGTGTCGGTGTTCGGCATCTCCTACGCCGCGTTCGTCCTCGGCTTCGGCATCTCCGTCGGCCAAGGCGTCCTCGTCGCGGTGCTCGGTATCGTCGTGTCGTTCCTGCTCTGCGGGGTCGTCGCCATCGCCGGCAAGCGCGGGTCGGCCCCGACGATGATCCTGTCGCGCGCGTCCTTCGGGGTGACCGGGCAGAAGGTGCCCGGTGTCATCTCGTGGCTGACGTCGATCGGCTGGGAGACCTTCCTCGCGATCACCGCCGTGCTCGCGACCGCGACGGTCTTCGAGCGCCTCGGCCTCGGCGGCGGCACGGTGACGAAGGTCGTCGCGGCGGTGGTCGTCGCGCTGCTCATCGTCAGCGCCTCGGTCGCCGGCTACCACGTCATCATGCGGCTGCAGTCGGTGCTCACCTGGGTCACCGGCGCCGTGACCGTCATGTTCGTCGTCATCGTGCTCGTGCAGGGCACCATCGACTGGAGCAAGGTCTCGGCCGTGCCGTCCGGCCCGGCGGGCGCCGTCGTCGGCGCCTTCGTCATGGTGATGACCGGCTTCGGCCTCGGCTGGATCAACATCGCCGCCGACTGGTCGCGCTACCAGCGCCGCGACGCCTCGGACCGCGCGGTCGTCCTGTGGAACACGGTCGGCGGGTCCGTCGCGCCCGTGCTGCTCGTCGGCTTCGGCCTGCTCGTCGCCGCCTCCGACCCCGACGTCGCGGCCGGCATCGGCAGCGACCCGATCGGCGCGCTCGCCGGCATCCTCCCGACGTGGTTCCTCGTGCCGTTCCTCGTCGCGGTCATCCTCTCGCTGGTGTCCGGCGCGGTCCTCGGCATCTACTCCTCGGGCCTGACGCTGCTCTCGCTCGGGGTCAAGGTCCCGCGGCCGGCCGCGGCGCTCGTCGACGGCGTCATCCTCACGCTGGGCACGTTCTTCGTCGTCTTCGTCGCGCAGGACTTCCTCGGGCCGTTCCAGTCCTTCCTCATCACCCTCGGCGTGCCGCTCGCGGCGTGGGCGGGCATCTTCATCGCCGACCTCGTGATGCGCCGCCGCGACTACGACTGGGGCCCCGACGGCGCCGACGCCCTCTTCGACCCGCGCGGCCGCTACGGCGCGTGGGACTGGGTCTCGGTCGGGACGATGGTCGTGGCCTCCGTGCTCGGGTGGGGCCTGGTCGTCAACAACTTCGCGGTCGACGCCGCCTGGAACAACTGGCAGGGCTACCTCCTCGAGCCGCTGGGGCTCGGCACCTACGTCACGCAGGGCGAGGGCGCCCCGTACTGGGACGGCACCTGGCCCTACGCGAACATCGGCGTCATCCTCGCGTTCGTCATCGGCTTCGGGGTGACGCTCCTCGCGCGCCGGGCCGCGGTCCGCCGGCAGGAGCGGGGCGCCGAGACCCCGGCAGCCGCACCGGCCGCCCGATGACGTCCGGCGGGCACTGGCTCGTCGTCGTCGACCCGCAGGTCGTCTTCGCCGACCCCGGCACCTCGCCGTGGGGCTCGTCGATGTTCGCCGGCGCCGTGGGCCGGATGCGTCAGCTCGCCGAGCGGTTCGGGCCGGAGCGCACGGTCGTCACGCGGTTCGTCGCCGACCCCTCGCTCGGCGGGTCCTGGGGTCCGTACTACGAGGAGTGGCCCTTCGCCCTCGTCCCCGACGGCGACCCGCTGTACGCCGTCGTGCCGGAGCTCGACGGCCTCGCCGGCACCGTCGTGACCGCCGGGACCTTCGGCAAGTGGCCGGTCCTGCGCGACGTCGTCGGCTCCGACGCCCGGGTGACGGTGGCCGGGGTGGCGACGGACTGCTGCGTCGTCTCGACGGTCCTGCCGATGGCCGACGCCGGCGTCACGGTCGAGGTCGTCGCGGACGCGTGCGCCGGTTCGACCCCCGAGAACCACGCCCGGGCCCTCGCCACGATGGCCCTCTTCGCCCCCCAGGTCACCGTCACCTGACCCCGCTTCTTCCGGAGGGGAGGCCCGGTGGGGTTGACCCGGGGATGGGTGAGTCCTGACCGAATCCTTGACCCCGGCAGACCCCCGCCCGACCGCCCGACCGGCAGGGTCGTCCACCGTGACCCGACACCAGACCCGACGGCGCGCGCTGCCCACGGCCCTCGCGCTCGCCTCCGCCCTCGTCGTCCTCCTCGGCCTGACCGCCCCCGCGTCGCAGGCGGCGACCCCGCTGACCGTCGCCCAGGCGGTGGCGACCCAGGACGGCGCCTCCCACACGGTCCGCGGCTACGTGGTGGGCCAGCCGACGGCGACCTCGACCGTCGTGCGCTCGGCCTTCCCCAACGACTACGCCCTCGCGATCGCCGACACCGCGTCCGGGACCTCGACGTCGAAGATGCTCTACGTCCAGCTGCCGAGCGCCCTGCGCTCGCAGTGGGGTCTGAAGACCAACCCGAGCCTCATGGGCCGGCAGGTCGACGTGACCGGCACCCTCGCCGCGTACTTCTCGCACCCGGGGATGACCGGCACGACCGCCGTCGCGACCGCCGGCACGGGGGGCGGCGGCACCGGCGGGGGGACGGGTGGTGGCGCCGGGGGCACCGGTGACTACGACGGCACCTACTACGCCCCGGCCGTCGGCAAGACCGGGTCGGCGCTCAAGACGGCGCTGCACGGCATCATCGACGACCAGACGAAGCTCACCTACGACCAGGTGTGGACCGCCCTCAAGGACACCGACGAGGACCCGAACAACACCAACAACGTCGTCGAGATCTACTCGGGGCGCTCGATCGCCAAGTCCGACAACGGTGGCGGCGTCGACCAGTGGAACCGCGAGCACGTCTGGGCCAAGTCGCACGGCGACTTCGGGACGGCCACCGGCCCGGGCACGGACGTGCACCACCTGCGCCCCGAGGACGTCACGGTCAACTCCACCCGCGGCAACCTCGACTTCGACGACGGCGGCAGTGCGGTCGCGCAGTGCACCGGCTGCCTCTCGGACTCCGACTCCTTCGAGCCCCGCGACGCGGTCAAGGGTGACGTCGCCCGGATGATCTTCTACATGGCGGTCCGCTACGAGGGCGACGACGGCTGGGCGAACCTCGAGATGAACAACGCCGTCGGCAACGGCAGCGCCCCGAACATCGGCAGGCTCTCGGTGCTCCTCCAGTGGAACGCCCAGGACCCGGTCGACGCCTTCGAGATGCGCCGCAACGACCGCATCTACACGACGTGGCAGCACAACCGGAACCCGTTCGTCGACCACCCGGAGTGGGCCACGGCCATCTGGGGCTGACCCGCCCGGGGCCGCTCTCCCCGACCACCCCCACCAGAACCGCCGGTCGTCCGTCGCCGACATCCTGTCCCCTGTCCCGACGGGCGGCCGGCCCCTCCCGTCATCGACTCATTGCCCGTCCGCCACCTCGAAGGCCCCCACGAGGGCACGGAGAGGTGGCGGATGCGCAAGACGTCGCGGTGGGGGCGTCCCTCAGGCGGCGGGGTGGTCGCCGACGAGCTCGACCGAGCCGCCGTCGACGCCCTTGGCGCCGCGCACGACCTCGCCGGTCGCGGCGTCCGCGGCCGACGCCTCGTGCACCTCGCCCATGACCCAGGTCTCGATGCCACGAGCGGTCAGGTGCGCCGTCGCCGCGTCGACCGAGGCGGCCGGGAGCACCGCGACGAAGCCGGCGCCCATGTTGAGCGTGCGCTCGAGGTCGGCGCGCGGGACGTTGCCGAGCGAGCCCACCGTCGAGAACACGGCCGGCGGCGTCCACGAGGCGCGGTCGAGCCGGGCGTGCACGTCGTCGGGCAGCACGCGCGCGAGGTTGGCCGCGAGCCCGCCGCCGGTGACGTGCGAGAGCGCGTGGACGTCGACGCCGTCGAGCCGGACGAGGTCGAGCAGGTCGGCGGCGTAGACGCGGGTGGGGGTGAGCAGCTCCTCGCCGAGGGTGCGACCGAAGTCGTCGACGTGCCGGTCGAGCGCCCAGCCGGCGTGCGCGACGACACGACGCACGAGCGAGTAGCCGTTGGAGTGCAGGCCGCTGCTCGCGAGGCCGAGGACGACGTCGCCCGCGCGCACCCGCTGCGGCCCGAGCACGGCATCGTGCTCGACGACGCCGGTGGCCGCGCCCGCGACGTCGTACTCATCCGGGTCGAGGAGGCCGGGGTGCTCGGCGGTCTCGCCGCCGACGAGCGCGACCCGCGCCTGCTCGCAGGCCCGGGCGATGCCGGAGACGATGGCCGCGATGCGCTCGGGCACGACCTTGCCGCAGGCGATGTAGTCGGTCATGAACAGCGCCTCGGCGCCGCAGACGACGATGTCGTCGACGACCATCCCGACGAGGTCGAACCCGATGGTGTCGTGCCGGTCGAGGGCCTGCGCGATGGCGACCTTCGTGCCGACGCCGTCGGTCGACGTCGCGAGCACCGGCCGCCGGTAGGCCGCGAGCGCGCTGGCGTCGAACATCCCGGCGAAGCCGCCGAGGCCGCCGAGGACCTCGGGGCGGGTGGCCCGGCGGACGGACTCCTTCATCAGCTCGACGGCGCGGTCACCGGCCTCGACGTCGACCCCCGCCGCGGCGTAGGTGATGGCGGTGGGCTGCTCGGTGTCGCTCACGCCGCGCAGCCTACCGAGACCGGGCCGCCCCACCCGCCCGCGCCCGCGGTCGGCACCCCTCCCCCTCCGGAGTCGAGGGCGCACGCGGCAGCCCTGGCTGCCGCCTCCGCACTCGACCCCGGGAGGTGTGCCGGATGCTTGCCGCCGGCCGCCTGTCGGAAGTACCTTGTGACGCATGGAACCCGGTGACAGCGCCATCCTGACGCACCTGCGTCGTGGCGCGCTCGAGCACTGCGTCCTCGCGCTGCTCGACACCGAGCCGATGTACGGCCTCGACATCGCGCGCCGCCTCGGCGACGACGGGGTGCTGCTCGCCGGCGAGGGCACGCTCTACCCGCTGCTGTCGCGGCTACGGAAGCAGGGGCTCGTCGAGACCACGTGGGCCGAGTCGAGCGCCGGCCCGCCGCGCCGCTACTACACGCTCACCGCGCAGGGGCGGATCGCCCTCGACACCTTCCGGCGCACGTGGAAGTCCTTCCGCGACGCCGTCGACACCACCCTCCAGGGAGGACACCCGTGAACGGCTCCGACACCCGCGTCACCACCTACCTCGACGACCTCGCGCGGATGCTCTCCGACCTCGACCCCGGCACCCGCGACGACGTCCTCGCCGGGGTGCGCGAGCACCTCGATGCCGTCGCCGCCGAGCACCCCGGGGACCCCGCCGCCCTCGAGGAGGCGCTGGTCCGGCTCGGTCCGCCGGAGCGCATCGCCGCGGAGGCCCGCGCCGACCAGCCCGCGGTCCCGTCGCCCGGGCCGTGGACCGCAGGGCCGACACGACCGCTGCCGGCCCGGGGCTGGCTGGGCGCCGGCCTCGCGCTGCTGCTCCTGAGCACGGTGCCCTTCACCGCGACGGCCGCCCTCGCGCGCATCGTCGGGCTCACGTCGAGCGGGGCCGACACCGCGTTCGGGGGCGGGATGTTCGGCGTCCCGCTGCTGCCGCACGTCGCCGAGATGATCTTCCTCGGCTGGTTCCCCTGGGCGGTGTCGGTCGCCTTCCTGCTCGTCGCGTGGCGGCTCGCACCCCGCACCCGCGGCGTCCTGCTCGCCCTCGGGCCGATCAGCGTCGCCACCGTGCTCGTCGGCGTCATCTGGCAGGAGCCGCGGGTCGTCAGCGGCGTCCTCACCGCGGTGCTGGCGCTCGCCACGACCGGGCTCGTCGTCGCTGCGGCCGTCAGTGCCTGGCGCGAGCGCCCCACCGCCTGACGCCGGACCTCGGCGCCGCCCGCGACCTGACCGGAGGATCTACGTCGTCCCTGTGATGACGCGGATGCTCATGCGCGTCGCGGATACATCCCCGACCGGGACGAGCTCCCGCGCCGTCACGGTGATGACGCGGAAGCTCGAGCCCCTCGACCCGCACCGGTGCGCTCCAACGCCCCGGCCTCGAGGGCGCCGGCGGTCGCCCTGGCGACCACTTCCGCACTCGACTCCGCAGAGGAGGGAGGGAGCGCCGGGGTCAGAGGGCGGCGATGATGTCCTCGACCCGGGCCTTGGCGTCGCCGAAGAGCATCTGGGTGTTCTCGCGGAAGAACAGCGGGTTCTGCACGCCCGCGTACCCGGTGGCCATCGACCGCTTGAACACGATGACGTCCTTGGCCTCCCACACCCGCAGCACCGGCATGCCGGCGATCGGCGAGGTGGGATCCTCGGCGGCGGCCGGGTTGACGGTGTCGTTGGCGCCGATGACGAGGACGACGTCGGTCTCGGCGAGGTCGTCGTTGACCTCGTCCATCTCGAGGACGATGTCGTAGGGCACCTTGGCCTCGGCGAGCAGGACGTTCATGTGCCCCGGCAGCCGCCCGGCGACGGGGTGGATGCCGAACCGCACGGCGACACCGGAGGTCCGCAGCCGCTTGGTCAGCTCGGCGACGGCGTGCTGCGCCTGCGCGGTGGCCATCCCGTAGCCCGGGGTGATGACCACCGAGCGCGCCGAGGTGAGCAGCGAGGCCGCACCCTCGGCCGTGACCTCGCGGTGCTCGCCGTAGTCGACGTCGCCCGCCGCGACGGTGCCGCCCTCGACCCCGAAGCCGCCGGCGATGACCGAGATGAACGAGCGGTTCATCGCCCGGCACATGATGTACGACAGGTACGCACCCGAGGAGCCGACGAGCGCGCCGGTGATGATGAGCAGGTCGTTGCCGAGGAGGAAGCCGGCCGCGGCCGCCGCCCACCCCGAGTAGCTGTTGAGCATCGAGACGACGACCGGCATGTCACCGCCGCCGATCGACGCGACGAGGTGCCAGCCCAGCGCGAGCGCGAGCAGGGTCACGAACCCGAGCAGCAGGTGCCGCACGAACACCGCGTGCTCGGGCACCGCGGCGTAGACCACCGTCAGCACGACGAACAGGACCAGCGCACCGACGTTGAGCCAGTTGCGGAACGGCAGCATCAGCGGCTTGGACGGGATGCGCGCGGAGAGCTTGAGGAACGCGACGATCGAGCCGGTGAAGGTCACCGCGCCGATGAAGACGCCGACGAACACCTCGACGTCGTGGATCGTCGGGTACGCCGTGATCTCGTAGGAGGAGTTCCAGCCGACGAGGACGGCCGCGAGCCCGACGAAGCTGTGCAGCATCGCGATGAGCTCGGGCATCCCGGTCATCTCGACCTTGCGGGCGCGGTCGAGGCCGATCGCCGCGCCGATGCCCATGGCGACGACGATGAGCAGCAGGCCGAGCCAGCCGGAGCCGCCCGTGCCGGCGGTCGCCGCGAGTACCGTCGCGGTGAGCGCGACGACCATCCCGGCGATGCCGAAGCGGTTGCCGCGGCGCGCGGACTCGTGCCGCGACAGCCCGGCGAGGGCGAGGATGAAGAGCAGTCCCGCGACGATGTACGCGCCCTGCGTGAGGGTCGAGCTCATCGGACGGGCTCCTCGCGCTTGAACATCTCGAGCATTCGCGCGGTCACCCGGAAGCCACCGAAGACGTTGATGCTCGCGACGAGGATGCCGACGAACGCGAGCACCGTCACCGCCACGCTGTCCCGCCCCACCTGGAGCAGCGCCCCGACGACGATGATGCCGCTGATCGCGTTGGTCACCGACATCAAGGGCGTGTGCAGCGCGTGGTGCACGTTGCCGATGACGTAGAAGCCGATGACGACCGCGAGCATGAAGACCATGAAGTGCCCGAGGAACGGCGGTGGGGCATAGGCCGACACGAGCAGGAAGAGCGCGGCGCCGACCCCGGCGAGGGCGAGCTTCGTCGTCCCGCTCATCGGCTGCTTCGCGGGCTTGGCCGTCGTGTCGACGGTGACGACGTCGGTGCCCGGCGTCGGCGCGGCCGAGACCTGCACCGGGGGAGGCGGCCACATCACCTCGCCGTCCTTCGCGACGGTCATGCCGCGCTGGACGACGTCGTCGAGGTCGAGGTGGACCTCACCGTCCTTCTGCGGCGTCAGCAGCTTCATGAGGTTGACGAGGTTGGTGCCGTACAGCTGGCTGGCCTGCGTCGGCAGCCGCCCCGGCAGGTCGGTGTAGCCGAGCAGGGTCACGCCGTGGTCGGTGACGACCTTCTCGCCGGCGACCGTGCCGGCGACGTTGCCGCCGTTGGCCGCGGCCATGTCGACGACGACCGACCCCGGCTTCATCGAGGCGACCATCTCCTCGGTGAGCAGGCGCGGCGCCGGGCGCCCGGGGATGAGCGCCGTCGTGATGACGATGTCGACGTCCCGGGCCTGCGCGGCGTACAGCTCGGCGGCCTTGGCGTCGAAGTCGGCGCTCGTCTGCTTCGCGTACCCGTCGGCGGACGGGCCGTCGTCCTCGACGTCGATGCGCAGGAACTCCGCCCCCATCGACTCGACCTGCTCGGCGACCTCCGGCCGCGCGTCGAACGCCCGCACGACCGCGCCGAGGCTGCTCGCGGTGCCGATGGCCGCGAGCCCTGCGACGCCGGCGCCGACGACGAGCACCTTGGCCGGCGGGACCTTGCCCGCGGCCGTCACCTGGCCGGTGAAGAAGGAGCCGAACTCGTGGGCGGCCTCGACGACGGCGCGGTAGCCGCCGATGTTGGCCATCGAGGAGAGGACGTCGAGGGACTGCGCGCGGCTGATCCGCGGCACCGCGTCCATCGCGAGCGCGGTGACCCCGGCGTCGGCGAGGCGCTGCACGAGGTCGGGGTCGAGCGCGGGCGCGAGCAGGCAGGCGAGCACGGTGCCCGGCCGCAGCCGCGCGACCTCCTCGTCGGTCGGCGGGGTGACCTTGAGGACGACGTCGGCGTTCCAGACCGCGCCCTCGATGACGTCGGCGCCGGCCTCGCGGTAGGCCTCGTCCGAGAAGCTCGCGCGCGCCCCGGCGCCGGCCTCGACGAAGACGGTGTAGCCGAGGCCGACCAGCTGCTCGACGGTCTTCGGGGTCGCGGCGACACGGGTCTCCCCCGGTCGTGACTCGCGGGGGACTCCGATGCGCACGGGGCTTCCTCTCCGTTGCCGGGGCGGGCTCCGTCCGAACCTAGCGGGTCGGGCCCGGGGATTCGCGACGTGTGGCGCGTGGCACACGGCCGGCCGTCGGCGATCTCGTGGCCGGTCGGCGCCGGTGGACGCACGACGCGCCGGCCCCCGAGGGGACCGGCGCGTCGACGGAGGGGGTGGGCTCAGCCCTCGGAGCGGTGGAAGCCGCTGCGCTCGGCGGCGTCCGCGTCGTAGAACCAGACGTCGGCGACGGCGTCGGCGTAGCCGTCGTCCTCCGGGAGGCGGTAGGTCATCGTGTCGCGGTAGGCCTGCACCGGGTGGTCGAGCGGCTGGGCGCCGTCCTCGAGGGCCGCTGCGGACCCCATGCCGTAGCCACCGTCGCGGATCTCGTGGAACTCGGAGACCCGGCGGGCCGCGGGGGCGGCCGGGGCGTCCGTGGCCGTCTCGTCGGAGGGGGCCGACTCGTCGGTCGTCGGCTCGTCCGTCGTCGGCTCGTCGGTGCTCGCCGCCTCCTCGACCGGGGCCTCGGCCACCGGGTCGGGGTCGGCCGGGACCTCACCGACGACGTCCGTCTCCGGCGCGTCGGCGACCGGCTCGTCGTCCGTCGCGGACGCGTCCGCAGCCTGCTCGACGTCGTCCTGCTGGGCGCCGGTCGCGTCCGCGACCGGCTGCTCACCGGTGACGGGCTCGTCGGCCGCGGGCTCGTCGGACGCGGCCTCGTCGGACACGGGCTCCTCGACGGGCTCGGCGGACGCGGGGTCGACCGGGTCCATCCCGACGGCGGCCGCCTCGCGGTCCATCTCGGCCCGTTCCTGGGCCAGCCGGTCGCCGCGCTCGCGGTTCTCGTCGAGGAGCTCGGCCTCGTCGGCGGACCAGTCGCGCTGGGTCGAGGGGTCGTGCTCGTCGCCGGGCACCGGCTCCTCGGGCTCGGCGAAGGCGCCGTCGGCGGGGTCCTCGACGGCCTGCGAGGCCTCGGGCCCCTCGTGGTCGGAAACCTCGGAGCGCGGCGCGGGCTCCTCGACCGGGTCCTCGGTGCGCTCGGCCGGCGCGGGCGGCTCGGCGTCCCCGACCTGCTCGGCGTCCTCGACCTGCTCGGCGTCATCCACCTGCTCGGCGTCCGTCGGCCGCGCCTCGACGCTCTCGTCGGACTCGGCGCTCTGGTCATCGGCGGGGACGTCCACGGCGTCGGCCGCGGGCGTGGTGGGCTCCGCGGCGGCCGGGGCCGCCTCGGGGTCGCGGGGGCCGCCCCACTCGCCGGACGGGGTCCGGGCGTCGTCGGCGGCAGACGTCTCGTCCTGGTCGCTGCTCACGGCGTCGTCACTACCCGCGCCCGGGGCCGTCCACACGTCGGCGTCCGCGGGGGTGTCGTCGCGGTAGTCGGCGGCCGTGGCGATGCGGGCGCTCGCGTCGTCGGCGGCAGCGTCCTCGGTGGCGGCCTCGGCGCCGGACGTCGAGGACACGGGCTCGGGCTGCTCCTGCTCCGGCTCGACCGTCATGGCGTCGACGACGACCGGCTCGGCGGCCACGGTCTCCTCGTCGGCGGCCGGCAGCGCCTGCGTGGTGGTCGGGTCGACCGGGGCCTCCTCCTCGGACGAGGTCCCGGCGGAGCGCGGCCCCTCGGCGGCGAGCTCGGCGCCCATGACGGCGGCGCCGGCCGCGCCGGGCACGGGCGCGGCGGGGCTGCCGGCCCACGCGGAGCGCTCGGCCTCCTCGCGCAGGCGGCGGGCCTCGGCGCGGGTCGTCGGGGCGCGGTCGGCCTCCACGGCGGTGTCGGCGGCGTCGGCGCCCTGCGCGGGGGCGGTGTCGGCACCCTGCGCGGGGGCGGGCTCGACGGCCTCGCGCGGCGTCTCGACGTCGGGGTCGACGACATCGGCGCGGGTCAGCAGCGACTCGTAGTCGGTGCGGGTGGCCTCCGCATCGGCCCGGCGGGTCTCCGCCTCGGCGGCGAGGCGCTCGGCCTCGGCCCGGGCCAGCTCGGCCCGCTCCTCGGACTGGGCGGCGAACGCCTCCTGCCCGGCGACCGCGGGGGCGAGGCCCTCGGCCTGCGCCCGGAGCTCGGCGGCCTCGGCGCGCGCGGCGTCCTTGCGCCGGTTCGTGGCCCGGCGCGCGAGGAGCCAGGCGGCCAGCAGGCCGACGACCACGACGGCGGCGACGACGAGGAGGATCGTGGTGGAGGGCATGTCGGGACTTTCTGTCGAGAGCACGCCGGGTGACGGCGTCGGACCAACCTACCGCCGGGCGCGGGCCCGGCAGCACCTGCCGGGCGTCGCCCGGGCATCCCCTGCGAGAGGAGAACCTAGGGGGTCGGCGCCGGACGCGGCAAGACGGTCCACCCTGCCGTCCTCGACGCGTCGCCGCAGGTCAGGCTGCCCTCAGAGACCGAGCTCCTCGGCCGTCCGCTCGCGCATCTCGACCTTGCGCACCTTGCCGGTCACGGTCATCGGGAACTCCTCGACGACCTTGACGTACCGCGGGACCTTGTAGTGCGCGAGGCGTCCGGCGCAGAACTCCCGCACCGCCTCGACGGTCAGCGGCTCGGCGCCGTCGCGCATCCGGACCCAGGCGCACAGCTCCTCGCCGTACTTCTCGTCGGGGACGCCGATGACCTGGGCGTCGAGGACGTCCGGGTGCGTGTAGAGGAACTCCTCGATCTCGCGCGGGTACACGTTCTCGCCGCCGCGGATGACCATGTCCTTGATGCGACCGGTGATCTGCACGTAGCCCTCGTCGTCCATGACGGCGATGTCGCCGGTGTGCATCCAGCCGTCGACGAGCACCTCGGCCGTCTTCTCCGGCTCCTCCCAGTACCCGAGCATCACCGAGTAGCCCTTGGTGCAGAACTCGCCCGGCGTCCCGCGGGGCACCGTCTCGCCGGTGACCGGGTCGACGACCTTGATCTCCAGGTGGGGGTGCACCGACCCGACGGTGTTGACCTTCTGCTCGAAGGTGTCGTCGACGCGGTTCTGCGTCGACACGGGCGAGGTCTCGGTCATGCCGTAGCAGATGGTCATCTCCTCGATGCCCGACTCGATGAGCTTGGTCATCATCGACGCCGGGCACGGCGAGCCCGCCATGATGCCGGTGCGGACCGACGACAGGTCGTAGGAGTCGAACTGCGGCAGAGCCCATTCCGCGATGAACATCGTGGGGACGCCGTAGAGGGACGTGCAGCGCTCCTCGGACACCGCGGCCAGGGTGAGCGCCGGGTCGAACCCGGGTGCGGGGATGACCATGCAGGCGCCGTGGGTCAGCGCCGCGAGGTTGCCCATGACCATCCCGAAGCAGTGGTAGAACGGCACGGGGATGCAGATGCGGTCGGCCTCGGTGTAGCGGCAGAGCTCGCCGACGAGGTAGCCGTTGTTGAGGATGTTGTGGTGCGAGAGGGTCGCGCCCTTGGGGAACCCGGTCGTCCCCGACGTGTACTGGATGTTGATCGGCTCGTACGGGTCGAGGTCGCGCTGCGCCATCGTCAGGCGCTCGGGGCTGACATCGTCGGCGCCGGCCAGCAGCGCGTCCCAGCTGTCGCGGCCGATGACGACGACCTGCTCGAGCGCCGGGCACTCGGGCCGGGCGGTCTCGACCATCGCGACGTAGTCGGAGGTCTTGAAGGACGCCGCCGTCACGAGCACCCGGATGCCCGCCTGCCGCAGGACGTAGGTCAGCTCGTGGGTGCGGTAGGCCGGGTTGATGTTGACGAGGACGAGCCCGACCTTGGCCGTCGCGAGCTGCACGAGGGTCCACTCGGCGCAGTTCGGGGCCCAGATGCCGACGCGGTCACCCTTCTCGAGACCGCTCGCGAGCAACCCGCGGGCGAGCCGGTCGACGGCCTCGCCGAGCTCGCTCCACGTCATCCGCACGTCCTGGGCCCGGTCGACGAGCGCCTCCCGGTCGCCGAACCGCTCGACGGTGGCGTCGAGCGCGTCCCCGATGGTCTGCTCGAGCAGGGGCGGGTCGAGCAGGCCGACCGTGTGCGAGAGGGCGGGGTCGGGCGTGAGCGTCATCGGGGTCCCTTCGGCGGCGGTGCCAACGGGGTCCAGCCAACACGTCCGCGGCCCGCCGGGCAACCGAGCCCCGCCTCATCGCTCCCGGGGCGAGGAGGACCCCGCACGTGCGGGCTTTCCGTGGTCACCGACCCGACCCGACAGCGACAACCCCGCACGTGCGGGCTTTCCGTGGGCGCCGGCCCGACCCGACAGCGACAACCCCGCACGTGCGGGCTTTCCGTGGCCGCCGGAACGCCCCGGCGGTCAGCCGCGGCCGAGCACGCGACGGATCCAGCTACGCGCACCGCGCACCGCGACGACGTCGCCGAAGCCGCCGCCGCTCCACGATCCGAGCACGAGCGCGTCGTGGTCGTGCTGGCACGAGGTGCAGACGGTGCGACCCAGCTGGGTCGTGTGCTTCGGGCCGCGCACCATGCGGCCGCACTGCTCGCAGCGCCAGCTGCTCGAGAGGGACGAGGTCATCGGGGTCCTCCGGTCGTGGGTCAGGGACGGGTGGGGCGCGAGAGCCGGTCGAGGACGCCGAGGAGCAGGGCCTCGCGCAGCGCCGGCGGGCTCGCGTCGAGGAGCGCGTTGACCGGCGCCATCCGGGCGGGCAGGGTGACGCCGCCGTCGTCACCGGCCAGCCCGGCCGCCACGAGCAGGCCCGCGAACCCCGCGTCGTCGAGCGTCGCGGGGTCGAGGTGCTCGAGCATCCCCGCCAGGGAGGGGTCGAGGCGCACCGGCCCGGCAGCGCGCGCCGCGGCCACCGACGCCCGGAGCGCGTCGACGACCTCCGGCACGGCCGCCGCGGTGGCGGCCGAGAACGTCAGGTGGAGGGTCGGCGGCAGGTCGCGGAAGGTCATCTGCGGCTGGACGAACCAGCCGCGCGCGAGCATCTCGTCGGCCACGGTGAAGACGTCGCAGGTGTCGTCGGTCGCGAGCGCGAGCAGCGTCGACCCAGGTGGGGCGACGACGCGCAGGCCGTCGAGGTCCCCGACCGCCCGGGCCACCTCGAGCGTCGCCCGGTGCGTCTCGCGCGCCAGCCGCGCGTAGCCCTCGTCCCCGACGAAGCGCGTGACGGCCCACGCGGCGGCGACCGGGCCGCCCGAGCGCGTCGACTGGGTCGTCGTGTTGAGCATCGTGTAGCCGGGCCAGTCCGCCGACGCGAACAGGTGCCCGCGCCGCAACCCGGCGTCGCGGTGCAGCAGGACCGACACCCCCTTGGGGGTGTACGCGTACTTGTGCAGGTCGACGCTGATGCTCGTCACGCCGTCGACGGCGAGGTCCCACGGCGGCACGTCGTCGAGGTGGGGCAGGACCCAGCCGCCGATGCACGCATCGACGTGGCAGCGGGCGCCGAGGTCGAGCGCCAGCTCGGCGAGGGCCGCGACGGGGTCGACCACGCCGTGCGCGTACGACGGGGCGGAGGCGACGACGAGCACCGTCGACCCGTCCGCGGCCTCGGCCATCGCGGCGGGGTCGGCCCGGAGGGTGACGGGATCGACGTCGACGACGACCGCGCGCACCCCGAGGTACTCCGCCGCCTTCCGGAAGGCGGCGTGGGCCGACGCGGGCAGGAGCATGCTCGGCGACGCCACGTGGGGCGCGGCCTCGCGCGCGGCGAGGACGGCGAGCAGGATCGACTCCGTCCCGCCGGAGGTCACGACGCCGACGGCCCCGGGCGGCGCGTGCAGCAGCGCGGCGGCGCCGCCGACGAGGTCGTTCTCCATCCGCTGGATCGACGGGAACGCGGTGGGGTCCAGCCCGTTCGCCGACGAGAACATCGCCAGCGCCTCGCGGCCGAGGGCGTCGGCCTCGGCGAGACCGGAGTCGTAGACGTAGGCGAGGGTCCGGCCGCCGTGCGTCGGCAGGTCGGCCGCACGCAGGGCGCGCAGCTCGTCGAGGACCTCGGCGGCGCGTGGTCCGGTGGGGGCGGCGGAGGTGGTCATCCGGTCTCCTTCGGGTCGAGCCGGTAGCGGCGCAGCACGACGACCGAGACCGCGACGAGCACCGCCGGGACGACGGTGAAGCCGAGGGCGATGGCGGTGCGGGCCGAGTCCGGTTGCGCGGCAGCGGCGTCGGTCGACGAGACGTAGCCGCCGACGGTGAGCACGAGCGCGTAGAGGAACGGGCCGACGGCGAGGCCCAGCGTCTCCCCGGCGGTCCAGACGCCGGTGTACGTCCCGGCGCGGTCCTCGCCGGTGCGGGCGGTGTCGGCCGCCGCGACGTCGGGGAGCATCGCGAGCGGGAACATCTGGCAGGCGGCGTAGCCCACCCCGACGACGCCGACGGTGACGGCCGTCGCGGCGGTCCCCAGCGGCAGGGCGAACAGCGTGGCGAGCGCACCGACGCCCAGCAGCGCCGACCCCCAGACGTAGCCGGTGCGCTTCCCGCGGCGCTCGCCGACCCGCTGCCACAGCGGGGTGACGAGGAGCGCCGGCCCCACGAAGCAGACGAAGAGCACGGCCGACGCCCCGGGCCGGCCGAGCTGCACCCGGGCCACGTAGTCGACGCCGGCGAGCATCGCGCCGGTCGCGAGCGCCTGGAGCACGAACACCGCCAGCAGGGTGCGGAACTCGCGCGACGCCGACACGACGCGCAGCTGGTCGCGCAGGCTCCCGCCGGCGGTCGCGGCGCGGCGCACCGGCGCGTCCCGCGTCCCCCACCAGGCGCCGAGGGTGCCGACGAGGATCAGCGCGCCGACGAAGAGCCCGACCGCGCGGTACCCCTGCTCGGGGCCGACGGCGTCGCGGACGACTGGCGCCAGCCCGCCGCTGACGAGGATGGCGAGCGCGAGCACCGCGACGCGCCACGTCATGAGGCGCGTGCGCTCGTCGTAGTCGTCGGTCAGCTCGGCCGGCATCGCGACGTACGGCACCTGGAAGAAGGCGTAGGCGCTCGCGCAGGCGAGGAAGGCCACGACGACCCACGTCGCCGCGAGGGCGGTCGGGCTCGTCGGACCGGCGAAGAGGAGCACGAACGCGACCGCCAGCGTCAGGCCTGCCCGCAGGAGGAACGGCCGGCGCCGCCCCGCAGGGTGCGTCGAGCGGTCGCTGACCCGCCCGGCCACGGGGTTGAGCACGACGTCCCAGGCCTTGGGCAGGAGCACGACGAGGCCGGCGAGGCCCGCACCGACCCCGAGCCGGTCGGTCAGGTACGGCAGGAGCAGCAGCCCGGGCACCGTCCCGAACGACCCGGTCGCGACCGAGCCGAGGCCGTAGCCGCGGCGGACGGACGCGGGCAGGCGGGCGGACTCGGTCGCCACCCCGCGCTCGCCCATGGCCGGACCCTAGTGGGCCGCATCGCCCGGCGGGAGGGGCCCGACGCAGGACGGGTCGCCCGCGGCGCCACCGCTGCGGGAGGCGATGATGGGGCGGTGGGCACGAGGCGCAGGTTCGGCGGACGCATCACGGGCGTGGGCTCCACCTCCGGGGTGCGGGTCGTCGTCGGGTGGTGGCTCGAGTCGCCCTTCGGCGCCTTCGCCGACGTCATGGTCGAGACCGCCGCAGGGCACCGGGTGCTGCTGGCCCCGACGCAGCAGGTCGTCGACCTCGTCGCGACGACCTACACCTTCGACGAGGTCCGGCTCGAGCCGGTGGCGGTCGGCCTCACCGGCGACCGGCCGGTGCGCCTCGACGTCGCGTCACCGTCGCTGACGCTGACCGCCGACCTCGGGGGCCGGACCCCGCTCGGCGCCCTCCTCGGCCTCGTGCCAGCCGTGCTCGCGACGAGCCCCGCCTTCGCGACGCTGGCCGACCCCGTCGCCCGCGCCGTCCTGCGGGGGGTGCGGACCCGGGGCGTCGCCCGCGCCGGACGTCGTGAGTACTACGGCGCGACCGACGTCCACGCCGTGACGGCGATGTCGGGTCGCTTCGACGGCGCCGACCTCGGCGCACTGGCCCCCGTCGACCCACCGTGCCGGTTCGGGTTCTCCTCCACCCCGCGCCGGCCGTCGGTCACCGAGGTCACGACGACCATCGTCGACGTCACCTGACGGTCGTCGGTGGCCCCCCGCCTCGTGCGCGCCCCCCGCGTCACTCGCGTATCGGGTCACCCGATACGACCGCGCCTCACCCGAGAACGCTTGTCGGGTGAGGCGCAGCGATATCGGGTCACCCGATACGCGTGAGGCGGGCGGGGTCAGGGGCGGGCGGGGTCAGGGGCGGGGTGGGGGTCAGGTGCGCGGGGTGATGCGCAGCAGCTTGTCGTCGTCGCCGTTCGTCGTCGTCACGTAGAGCGCGCCGTCCGGGCCGAGGCGTGCCGCCCGCAGGCGGCCGTAGGGGCCGTTCGTCGCCTCCGGGATGGCCACGTCGGTCACGGAGCCGTCGCCATCGAGGCTGAGGACGAGCAGCTTGGCGCCCTTGAGCGCGGTGACGACGAGGGCGCCGTCCCAGGCCCCCCACTGCTCGCCCTCGAGGAACTCGGCCGCACAGACCGCCTGCGTCGTGCGACCGCTCTGCCACACCGCCGGCACGGCGTCGGGGTAGCGCTCCGTGTCGGTCATCGGCACGCTCTCGTCGTAGCCGCCGACGGTGCCGCCCTGGGCCGGGTCCCAGCCGTAGTTCTTCCCCGGCTCGACGAGGTTGACCTCGTCGTTGTTCGACGGGCCGTGCTCGGCGGTGAAGATGCGACCGGTCCCCGGCTGCAGCGCCACGCCCTGGATGTTGCGGTGCCCCCAGCTCGTGACGTACCGCTGCATCGGGTCCTCCGCGAACGGGAACGGGTTGTCCTCCATCGGTTTTCCGGTCTCCAGGTCGAGCCGGATCGTCTTGCCGCCGAGGCTCGTGAGGTCCTGCGGGATGCTGCCGACGGCCGTGTCGCCCGTGCCGACGACGAGCGCACCGTCGGCGTCGAGCTCGGGACGACAGCCCGAGTGGCGGCCGGTCGAGATCGGCAGCCCGTCGAGCAGCGTCTTCTCCCGCTCGGCAGAGCGTCCGTCGGCCGCCAGCCGCCACGTGACGAGGCGGATGTCCGTCGGCGCGCCACCCTCCTGGTGGGTCTGGCAGGTCGTGAACCGGCGGGTCTGCGCGAAGTCGGCGTGCACGACCATCCCGAGCAGGCCCCCCTCGCTGTTGACGTAGACGTCGTCGAGGTCGGCGCGCACCCGCGTGACCGACGCGCCCTCGCGCAGGCCCGACACGAGCGAGATCCGCCCAGGGCGCTCGGTGACCAGCGCCGTGCCGTCCGGGAGGAAGCCGATGTCCCAGCCGTGCTCGAGCCCGCCGGCGACCTCCTCGACGTCGAGCTCGGGCTCCTGCGCGCTGCGCGGCGCCGGGCTCGAGGAGGCCGGCGCGCTCGCGCTGCCGGACGCCGACGTGCTCGGGCGGGCGGGCACCTCGCCGAAGCCGTCGTCGTCGCCCGACGAGCAGCCGCCGACGGCGACGAGGCCGAGACAGGCGGCGAGGGCCCCGGTGCGGCGGACGGCGGTCGAGCGACGGGGTCCCATGCCCCAGTCTCACATCCCGCCGGCGACCGTGCCCCGGCCCGGACCGGCGTTCGACAGGTCGCGGCCGTCGGTCAGGGGAGGTCGGTGACGGCCCGCTCGTAGGAGGCGGCGAGCGCATCGAGGTCGGCGCGGTACCGACGGATGTCGCAGCCGAGCCCGTTGCGCTTGAGGAGGATGCCCTCCTGCGCCCAGGTCTCGCGGGCGCGCTCGAGCAGGGGCGCCGGCAGGTCGCCGTAGCTGTTCGTGACCCGCCACCACGTGACGTTGCCGCCGTACGCCTTCATGATCGAGCCGACCTGGCGCGGGCCGATACCGACGAGCGCCGCGAGGTCGCCGTACGACACGACGCACCCGCGCGGCACCTGCTCCACCGCGCGCAGCACCCGCTCCACGAGCACGTCGTCCACGCGCAGGAGTCTGCCCGAGGCGTGCCTCGCCGTGCGGTGTGGGCGACATCCCGCGAAACACCCCTGCGTGGGACGGGTGGGGCCTGCGAGACTGTCGCGCATGCGGCGCATCGTCCAGAGCCAGAAGCTCCAGTACGTGCGCTACGACGTGCGCGGCCCGATCCTCGTCGAGGCCCAGCGCCTCGAGGCCGAGGGACACAAGATCCTCAAGCTGAACATCGGCAACACCGCGCCGTTCGGCTTCGAGGCGCCCGAGGCCATCGTCGCCGACATGGTGCACAACCTCCCGGAGAGCCAGGGCTACGCCGACTCCAGGGGCATCTACTCGGCGCGCACCGCGGTCGCGCAGTACTACCAGTCGCGCGGCCTGCGCGACACCGGCGTCGAGGACGTCTACATCGGCAACGGTGTCTCCGAGCTGATCACCATGGTCCTCCAGGCGTTCGTCGACGACGGCAACGAGGTCCTCGTGCCGGCGCCCGACTACCCGCTGTGGACCGGCGCGGTCTCGCTGTCCGGCGGCACCCCGGTGCACTACCGCTGCGACGAGTCCAACGGCTGGAACCCCGACCTCGAGGACATCGAGGCCAAGATCACCCCGAACACGCACGCGATCGTCGTCATCAACCCGAACAACCCGACGGGGGCCGTGTACTCGGAGGAGACGGTGCGCGCGCTCGTCGACATCGCGAGGCGCCACGACCTCGTCGTCATGGCCGACGAGATCTACGAGAAGATCCTCTTCGACGACGCGGTGCACCACCACGCCGCGACGTTCGCCGGCGAGGACGTCCTCTGCCTCACCTTCAGCGGCCTGTCGAAGGCCTACCGGGTCTGCGGCTACCGCGCCGGCTGGGTGATGGTCTCGGGCCCCAAGCACCTCGCGTCGGACTTCCTCGAGGGCCTCACCCTGCTCGCGAACATGCGGATGTGCGCCAACGTCCCTGCGCAGCACGCCATCCAGACCGCACTCGGCGGGTACCAGTCGGTCAACGAGCTGATTGGGCCGGGCGGTCGCTTCCGGGAGCAGTCGAAGCTCGCGTGGCGGCTGCTCAACGAGATCCCCGGAGTGTCGTGCGTCGAGCCGCAGGGCGCGCTCTACTGCTTCCCGCGGCTGGACCCCGAGGTCTACCCGATCGAGTCCGACGAGGCGTTCGTCATCGACCTGCTGCGGGCCAAGAAGATCCTCGTGACGCACGGCACCGGCTTCAACTGGTTCGCGCCGGACCACTTCCGGCTCGTGACGCTGCCTGACGAGGAGACGCTGACCGAGGCGATCGGCCGCATCGCCGAGCACCTCGCGACGATGCGCGCCTGACGGGATGGCCTCCGCCGCAGCCCTTCCCGACGGCGCGACCCTCGGTGTCGTCGCCGTCGGCGGCGTGCTGGGGTCGCTCGGCCGCTGGGCGGTCGGGCTCGCCATCCCCCACGAGGTCGGCGCCTTCCCCTGGTCCACCTTCGTCGTCAACGTCACCGGGGCCTTCGCGATGGGCCTGCTCGTCGCCTTCCTCGTCGACCGCCCGGGGGTGCACCGGCTGGCCCGGCCGTTCGTGGGGGTCGGCGTGCTCGGCGGGTGGACGACGTTCTCGGCGCTGGCCGTCGACGCGGTGCAGCTCGGCGCCACGCACCACGTCCAGCTGGCACTGCTGTACGTCGGCGCGACCTTCCTCGTCGGAACGCTCGCCGTCGCCGCGGGGATGCTCGGCGGCCGGCGCGTCTGGCCGGGCCCGTGACCGCCACGCACGCGCTCCTCGTCGCGCTCGGCGCCGCCGTCGGGGCGCCGCTGCGGCTCGTCGTCGCCCACTACGCACGCGAGCGGCTCCGGGCGGCACCGCCGGCCGGGACGCTGGTCGTCAACGTCGTCGGGTCGCTCGTCCTCGGGGTGCTCGTCGGCGACGCGGTGGGCGGCTCGGCCCTCGCCCTCGTCGGCACCGGCTTCTGCGGGGCCCTGACGACCTTCTCGACGCTGGCGCTCGAGCTGTGGGAGGCCCTCGACGACGACCGCCCCGTCGCGGCCGCCGCGAACCTCGGGCTCTCGCTCGTCCTCGGCCTCGGCGCCGCGGCCCTCGGCTACGCCCTCGCCGCCTGACCCGCCCCACCCGCCCCACCCGCCCCGACATTTCCGGGTGACCCCGAAATGTCCACGAGACCCCGGCTCCGAAGCGGGGTCTCGCGGACGAACCCCTGTGTCGCGTCGTCGCCGACGCGCAGGAACGCGCCGCCCGTCCCGCGAGAGCGGGGCGGGCGGCGCGTCCGGTCAGGAAGCTTCGGTCAGTGACCGTGACCGTGGTGGTGCTTGGCCACCACGCCGGAGGCGCTGACGATGCCGGCGCCGTAGAACCCGTTGAACCCCTTCCCGCCGACACAGGTGGCGGTGTAGAGGTCCGAGCGACCCACGTCGGTGTACGACTGGACGCCACCCGCCGGGCAGGCGTGGTCGCGGGCCGTGCCCATGACGATCGAGCGCACGGTGTCGGGCGCGAGACCGAAGCCACCGTGGCGCTGCGACTTGCCATGGGCCGAGACCGCGAGCGCGGCGACGCCGGCGGCGTGCGGCGAGGCCATCGAGGTGCCCTGGAGGTAGTGGTAGTACCCGCAGACCTCGCGGCTCTTGTCGCGGCCGTGGCCCTTGACGACGCGGCAGTCCTTCATCGTGCCGAGCGACTCCCCGAGCGGCGTGATGTCGCCGTTCTCGTCGACCTGGCCCTCCGCCTGCATGACGTTGAGCGGCGCGGTCGAGAGGATGAGGTTGCCGTTCGTGCGGTAGGTGTCGGAGCCGAGGCCGTCACGGAACCAGCCGCCCGGCGCCGAGACCTCGATCTCGCCCGAGCGCAGGTCGGTGGCCCAGTTCGAGTAGTCGGCCTTGCGCTCCGACGGGCCGACCGACGAGACGCCGAGGACGTGCGGGCCCTCGACGGGCAGGTCGAGGCAGGTCGCTTTGTCGATCGTCCGCGGGTGCTCGGTGCCGCCGGGGTAGTCGGGGCTCGAGGTGTCGGTACGGGGGTTGGAGATGTCCTCGTTGTTGTTGCCGAGCGCCGCGACGAGCGTGACGCCCTTGCGGTGCGCGTAGTTGAGCGCCCGCGTCATCGACCGGATGATGAGGTCCTGCTCGGCCGCCTCCTCCGGGCTGTCCTCCGGCGCTCCGCCGGCGCAGTTGTACGCCCACGGGTCGACGTAGAACGACATGTTGACGACGTCGAGGCCCGCGTCACCGGCGTAGGTCAGCGCCTTGACGGTGGGGGTGAGGAAGAAGTACCCGCTGTCCTGGCCGGCGCGCACGTTGACGAGGTCGACGTTCGGGGCGACGCCCGAGACGCCGAGACCGTTCATCGCCGCGGCGATGGTGCCCGCGACGTGGGTGCCGTGGCCGTCGTCGTCGTGGTCGGCCGGGTCGACGCAGCCGGTGTACTCGCACGGCCCGTCGATGTCGGGCATGTCGGTCGTGAAGTTGCGCGAGAGACGGCGGTCGAAGTTCGCGGCGAGGTCCGGGTGCGAGCCGTCGACGCCGGTGTCCATCACGCCGACCCGGACGCGCTTGTCGCCCATCTCGGTGCGGTGCGCCTGCGGAGCGCCGATCATGTCCATGCCCCACAGGAGGGAGTCGAGGGGGTCGGCCTTGGCGCCCTTCGGCGGCTTCGGTGGCTTGTGGTCGTCCTTGCTGTGGCGTGCGGCGGCGCTCCGGACGGCGGTGTCCTGCTGCTCGCGGGTCACCCGGTCCTTGACCTTGCCGGCGTCCGGGGTGCGCCCGATGACGCCGTCCTTCGCGGCGGCCGCGACCCCGGGCATCGACCGGGCGGAGGCGGCGAAGCCACCCCGGGTCGAGGTGACCGAGACCAGGCCGATGTCGGTGTTGACCGCGGTCACCGTGGCGCCGGCCTTCTCGAGGCGCTGCGCCAGGGCCCGCGCGTCCGTTCCCTCGTCGGCGAGCACGGCGTACGCCGTCCGGGCCGTCGAGGCCGTGGCTGCGGTCGGCTGCGCGGATGCCGTCGCCGTCACCGCCCCCAGGGTCGCCGTGGCCAGGGCCACGACTCCCGTCATCGCAACCATGCGAGATCGTCGCATCGTGTGTCTCCTCCGTCGGGATGGACGCGGCGTTGCGTCCGGGCGCCACCGTAGGGGAGCGGCCGCGGGCTGGGAACCCCCGAGATCGGGGGATCTCTCAGCGGTCGGCGGCGGCCACCTCGACCTCGAGCCCGTAGGACCAGCCGTCGGCCAGCGGCAGGCTGTCGCCGCTCCAGAAGCGGCCGGGGTCGTACCAGTTCGTCGGGACGTCCGGGCGCAGCACGCCCATGTCCTCGAGCGTCGCCGCGACGACCTCGGCGCAGTAGGCGTCCTCGGGGCGCAGTCCCTTGACGTCGCGCGCCCGCCGGGTCAGGTGCGCGTCGCGCCCGCGCAGCCACCGCCACCCGAGCCGGACGGTCGACGGGAACGAGACGCCGTCGAGCCGGGCGACCGTGCGCAGCGCGGCGTCCTCCTCGGCCCGGCCGGCGCGGGGCTCGAGCTGGCGCAGCCACGCCCGCTGCCCGTAGCGCACCTGCCACGTGGTGACGGCCTCGGCGAGGTCGTGCAGCTGGACGCCGCGATGGTGGTCGCCGGTCCAGTGGTCGCGCATCGAGCGGCCGAGCTCGGCGTGCCAGAGCAGCGGCGGCAGGTCGTCGAGGACGAGGGCCATCCCGACGTGGTTGACCGGCGCGTTGCTCGCGGTCTGGATGACGCGGTCGGCCACGGTGCCCCCGCGGAAGATCCACAGGTCCCCGGTGCGGGCCGCCGCGACGGCCTCGTCGAAGGGGACGGGCCGGGTGCCGGTGTGCGCCATGGCGCCCAGTCTGCCGGGCCGCGCTCGCTAGGGTGGCGACGTGGACCGCAACCGCCTGTGGAAGCTGCTCGGGGTGGCCGGCGCGGCCGGTGTCGTGGCGACCGGCGTGCTCGTCGCCCGCGACGAGCGCAGCCGCCGCGCGTACGAGCCGGACGAGGTGCGCGACCGCCTGCGGGCGCGCCTCGACGAGGCCGCGGCCGACGAGCGCCCCGACGCCGACCGCTGACCTTCAGGCGTCGTCGGCCCGCGGGAGGAGCGGCTGCCCGGCGCGCGCCCGGATCTCCTGCACCGTCCACGAGTTGCCGTCGGGGTCACGGAAGCCGAAGAGCGTGCCCCCGTCCCGCTCGTCGAGAACGACCACCTCGTCGCACGCGACCCCACGGCCGACGAGCTCGGCGTGCGCCGCCCGGGCGTCCGCGACGACGAGCTGGACGCCGTGCAGGCTGCCGGGCGGCATCGCCCGCAGGTTCGGCATCGTGCCCATGACGACCGAGCAGCCGGAGCCGCGCGGGGTCAGCTGGGCGATCCGGCCGAAGCCGGCGTCGGTGTCGTGGTCGAGCTGGAACCCGACCCGGTCCCGGTAGAAGGCGACCGACGCGTCGAGGTCCGAGACCGGGACGACGACGACCTCGAGGGTCCAGTCCACGCTGCGCTCCTCCCTCAGCCCCGGGCCAGGAGGGCGTCGAGCTTGACGTAGCCCTCGGTCATCCCACCCTCCATGCCGGAGGCGACCATCGCGTCACGCCCCTCGACGCTCGAGCCGATGCTGCGACCGTGCAGCCGCGAGCGCCCGTCACCGAGGTCCTCGAAGCGGAGCAGCTCGAGCGCGACCTCGTCGGGCATCCCCTCGAACTCGAAGGTCTGGACGATGAGCTCGTCGGTGCGCACCGTGTGGAAGCTGCCGCGGAAGCCGAACTCGCCGCCGTCGGGCGAGCGGTGGACGTAGCGGTAGCCGCCACCGTCCGTGAAGTCCCAGCGCGGCACGTCCATCGCGTACCCCTGCGGCCCGAGCCACTGCCGGACCTGCTCGGGGTCGGCGTGCGCGGCGTAGAGCGCGGCGACGGGGGCGTCGAACTCGCGGGTGAAGTCGATCCAGGGCACACCGGCCGGGATGTCGAGGTCGAGGCTGTTGGCCATGCTGCTCACTCCTTCGTGAGGTCCTGCCACTGCTCCCCGAGCAGGGCGTCGAGGCGGCGGTAGCCGCGCTCGTGAGCGAGCCGGTAGCCGTCGAGCCACGCCGTGAGGCGCTCGAGGGCGGCCGGTTCGAGGTGGACCGGGCGGCGCTGGGCGTCCCGGCCCTTGGTGACCAGGCCCGCGTGCTCGAGGACCTGGATGTGCTTCGAGACCGCCTGCACGCTGATCCCGAAGGGCTCGGCGAGCTCGCCGACGGTGGCCGGCCCGCGGCTGAGCCGCGCGATGATCGCGCGGCGCACGGGGTCGGCGAGAGCCGCGAAGCCCCGGTCCACCAGTTCGTCGTCCACGAGACATACTCAACCAGATCGTTGATCAACCGTCAAGTTGATCTCTGCGCACTTCTCCGCGAACGTGTGTTGGCTCGCCGGGGCTCCTCGGCGAGTCAACACGCGTTCGCGCGGAAGGAGGGTCGGCGGGGAGGGGGCGGCGGGGAGGCGGTGGCAGGTGAGGGGCGGCGGATGAGGGGGCGGCGGGTCAGCGGCGGCGGCCGGAGCCGCGGACGACGAGGCGTGTCGGCAGGACGATGGTGCGCGGCGGCGACTCGTCCCCGAGCAGGCGGGCGAAGAGCACCTGCGCGGCCTTCTCGCCCATCGCCGTGGGGTCCTGGTGGACGGCGGTGACCGGTGGGTCGACGAGCTCGGCCAGCTCGAAGTCGTCGTACGCGACGAGCGACAGGTCGAGCCCGAGGTGGCGCAGCGCGACGAGCGTCAGCACCGTCACGCGGTTGTTGCCGGTGACGACGGCAGTGACCGGCTCGGGGTCGGCCGCCCACTCCCCCAGCGCTGTGCGCACCGACTCGCCCGAGTGCGGCCCCATCGCGACCGGCGGGGTGCGGGGCAGCCCGAGGGAGACGTGGGTCGCGAGGAAGGACTCGCGGCGCTGGCGCGCCGTCCAGAACTCGGGGTCGTCGCCGAGGAAGCCGATGCGCCGGTGCCCGTGCGCGACGAGGTGCTCGACCGCGCTGCGCATCCCGCCGACGTTGTCGCTGAGGACGGTGTCGCAGGTCGCGCCGCGGACCGGCCGGTCGAGGTGGACGATCGGCGCCCCGGCCCCCTCGACCTCGGGGTCGGCCACCGGTGTCTCGCCGGCGGGGACGACGACGATGCCGTCGACCCGACGGGCCAGCAGCGCCCGGATGACGGCCCGCTCGCGGTTCGGGGAGTTCTCGGCCGACGCGGTGATGAGGTGGTACTGGTGCATCCGGGCCTCGCGCTCGACCCCGGCCGCGATCTGCGAGTAGAAGGGGTTGGCGAGCTCCTCGACGGCCAGCCCGATCGTGAACGTCCGTCCCTCCCGGATGGTCGCGAGCCCACCCGCACGGCGGAAACCGGTGCGCCGGATGACCTCTCTCACCCGCTCTGCGGTGTCCGGGCGCACGCCGGCCTGGTGGTTGACGACCCGCGACACGGTCTTGACCGACACGTGCGCCTCCGCGGCCACCTCGGCCATCGTGGGGCGCCCCGGTGTCCGGTTGGCCGACATCGCTGTCACCACGTCATGACACCACACGGCGCCGCGACCAGCGAGGCGGGCGCGACGTCCACCCCGCCCGACACCCCGTTGTCCGGTCGGATGTCCTGACCGGACAAGCCCGCGTCCCGGCTTGCCGGCCGCCGCGCCCCCACCGAGGCTCGCCGCACCGGTGGGCAGCGACGCCCCCTCGACGGCCTCACCTGCCGCGTCGTCGCCGCCCCGGACAGCCGGCACGACGCCCGACGCGGGCGAGCACGGAGGACCGATGGGTGTCATGACAAGGTTCCGCGCGGGGGCCACCGTCCTCGCGGTCGCGGCCGCCACGGTGTCGGGAGCGGCGCTGCCGAGCGCGGCCGCCCCGGCGCCGGGCGACTTCTCGACCTCCTTCGAGGAGGGCCAGCCGCAGCCGGCCGACTCGAGCGTCGAGCAGGGGCCGAAGGGCCCGCTCCAGCAGAACGTCACCGGCACGGCGTCGACCGACGGCAGCCTCCTCGGCCAGGTCACCGACGTGACGGCCAGCGCCGAGAACGCCCCGAACGAGGCCGCCTCGAGCCTCGCGGACGCCAACCCCGACACCAAGTGGCTCGCCTTCGAGCCCTCCGGCTGGGTCCGCTACGAGCTCGCGAAGCCGGCGACCGTCGTGAGTTGGTCGATGACCTCGGCCAACGACTCCCCCGAGCGCGACCCGAAGGACGTCACCCTCCAGGGATCCGCCGACGGCACGACGTGGACCGACCTCGACCGCGAGACCGGCCTCGACTTCCCGCAGCGCTTCGCGACCCTCGACTTCGAGGTCGACGCCCCCGCCGAGTACCGCTTCTACCGGCTCGACGTGACGGCCAACCACTCCGGCGGGCTCGTGCAGCTCGCCGACTGGGACATCAGCGACGGCACGACCGGCCCGGGCACCGTCTCGCCGATGGTGACGCGCACCGGCCCCGGCCCGATCTCCGGCTTCAACATCAAGCCGCTCGTCGGCTGGACCGGCGTCAAGGCCCTGCGCTACTCCGGCGGCCACACCGCGGCCGGACGGGGCTACGCCTGGAACCGGCTGTTCGACGTCGACGTCCCCGTCGGGCACGCCAGCCGCCTCACGTACAAGATCTTCCCGGACATGGTGAGCGGCGACCTGACCTACCCGTCGACGTACACGGCCGTCGACCTGCGCTTCACCGACGGCACCTTCCTCTCGGACCTGCGGGCCACCGACGCCCACGGCACCGAGGCGAGCCCGAGCGGCCAGGGACGCGGCAAGATCCTCTACGCCAACCAGTGGAACGCCGTGACGGTCGAGCTCGGCCGGGTGGCCGCCGGGCGCACGGTCGACGCGATCCTCCTCGGTTACGACAACCCGACGGCGGCAGCCGACACCCGCTTCGGCGGCTGGCTGGACGACGTGAGCATCGAGGGGAAGCCCGCCGTCGTCGACGGCCGCGAACTGACCAACTTCGTCGACGTCCGACGCGGCACGAACGCCTCGGGCAGCTTCTCGCGCGGCAACAACCTGCCGATCAGCGCGCTGCCCAACGGGTTCACGTTCCTCACGCCGGTCACCGACGCGACCTCCCAGTCGTGGCAGTACTACTACCAGTCGGCCAACGACGAGCGGAACCGCCCTGTCCTGCAGGGCCTCGCGGTCTCGCACGAGCCGAGCCCGTGGATGGGTGACCGCAACCAGCTGTCCGTCATGCCGTCGACCGCGTCCGGCACGCCCACCGGGGACGCCGACGCCCGCGGCCTGGCCTTCGACCACGCGACCGAGATCGCGCACCCCGACTACTACCGGGCGGTGCTCGAGGACGGCACCGTCGCCGAGCAGACCCCGGCCGACCACGGTGGCGTCTTCCGCTTCACCTTCCCGAAGGACACGGCCACCGGCCACCTCGTCCTCGACACCGTCAATGACGACGGGGAGTTCACCGTGCAAGCCGGCACGAACACGGTGACCGGCTGGGTCGACAACGGCAGCGGCCTCTCGGCCGGCCGCAGCCGGATGTTCGTCTACGGCACGTTCTCGCAGAAGCCGACCGGCGCCGGCACCGCCCCCGACGGGCACGACGGCACGCGCTACGCCACCTTCGACACGAGCACCGACCGCGCCGTGACGCTGCGGCTCGCGACCTCGTTCATCTCGCTCGACCAGGCCAAGCACAACCACGCGCTCGAGCTCGCCGGGCGTGGCTTCGACCGCGTCCGCCAGGCCGCCAACGCCGCGTGGAACGCGCGGCTCGGGGTCGTCGAGGTCGAGGGCGCGAACGACACCGACCGCTCGACGCTGTACTCGAACCTCTACCGGCTCAACCTCTACCCCAACAGCCAGTTCGAGAACACCGGGACGGCCCGCTCGCCGAAGTACGCCTACGCGAGCCCGGTGTCGCCGAAGGACGGTGACGCCACCGCGACCCGCACCAACGCGAAGGTCGTCAAGGGCAAGATCTACGTCAACAACGGCTTCTGGGACACCTACCGGACGGTGTGGCCGGCCTACAGCCTCCTCTACCCGGAGGTCGCCGCCGAGCTGGCCGACGGCTTCGTCCAGCAGTACCGGGACGGCGGATGGGTCGCGCGCTGGTCCTCGCCGGGCTATGCCGACCTGATGACCGGCACGAGCTCGGACGTGGCGTTCGCCGACGCCTACGTCAAGGGCGTCGACCTGCCCGACCCGCTCGCGGCCTACGACGCCGCCGTGCGCAACGCCACGGTGCTGCCGACCTCGAGCGCGGTCGGCCGCAAGGGCATCGACACCTCGACCTTCAAGGGCTACACGAGCAACGCCACGCACGAGTCGGTGTCGTGGGGGCTCGAGGGCTTCGTCAACGACTACGGCATCGGCCAGATGGCGAAGAAGCTGGCGACGGACCGCCGGACCCCGAAGGACCGACGGGCCCAGCTGCGCGAGGAGTCGGCGTACTTCCTCGAGCGGGCGACCCACTACGTCAACAGCTTCGACCGCGAGACCGGCTTCTTCCGCGGCCGCGCGGCGGACGGCGACTTCCCGGACGCGGCGTCCTTCGACCCGGAGGACTGGGGGGGCGACTTCACCGAGACCAACGGGTGGAACTTCGCCTTCCACGCACCGCAGGACGGCGTCGGCCTGGCCAACCTCTACGGCGGACGGGACGGCCTCGCGAAGAAGCTCGACGAGTTCTTCGCGACGCCGGAGACCGCGACGAAGCCCGGCGGCTACGGCGGGGTCATCCACGAGATGCTCGAGGCCCGCGACGTCCGGATGGGGATGCTCGGTCAGAGCAACCAGGTCTCGCACCACATCCCGTACATGTACGACTGGACGGGCCAGCAGTGGAAGACGGCCGAGAAGGTCCGCGAGATCATGCGGCGTCTCTACGTGGGCGGCGAGATCGGGCAGGGCTACCCCGGCGACGAGGACAACGGCGAGATGTCGGCGTGGTACCTGCTCTCGTCCCTCGGCATCTACCCGCTGCAGGTCGGGTCGTCGCAGTGGGCCATCGGCTCACCGAAGTTCACGAAGACGACCGTCCACCGCACGCAGGGTGACCTCGTCGTCGAGGCGCCCGGCAACTCGGAGCGGGCGATCTACGTCCAGGGCGTGAGCATCGACGGCAAGCGCCAGTCGGGCGTGTCGATCGACCAGTCGCAGCTGGCCGGCCGCACGACCGTCCGGTTCGCGATGGGCACGCGCCCCTCGTCGTTCGGCTCGCGGCCGCAGGACCTGCCGCCGTCGCTGACGAAGGGCACGGACGCGCCGAACCCGCTGCGCGACGCCACCGGCGCCGGGCGTGGCTCGGCCACGGCCACGGCCACCGGTCTCGCGGACGGCAGCAGCGCCAAGTCGCTGTTCGACGACACCTCGCGCACCGCCGCGACGTTCACGACCAGGCGACCGACGGTGTCGTACACGCTCTCCGGCCCCGGGCAGCGCGCCACCTGGTACACGCTCACCTCCGGTCCCCAGAAGGGCGACCCGACGGCCTGGCGGCTCGAGGGCTCGAAGGACGGCAAGCACTGGAAGACCCTCGACCGGCGCTCCGGCGAGACCTTCCCGTGGCGGGTGCAGACCCGGCCGTTCGAGATCCGCCACCCCGGCGCGTACGCGAGCTACCGGCTCGTCGTCACCGCGGCGAACGGTGCGGTCAACCTCTCGGAGGTCGAGCTGCTGACCGACGGCACCAAGGCGGCGCGAGGACCCCTGTCGGTCACCGGTGCCGACGCGGCGGAGACCTCCGTCGGCCGCGAGTGGTCGGGCACGCTGGCGACCTTCGCCGGTGGGCGCGGCGGTCAGGAGACGGCGCCGACGGTGACGGTCGACTGGGGTGACGGCACCTCGTCCCCCGGCCGTGTCAAGGTCGGCGACCTCGGGACCTCGACGGTCAGCGGGTCGCACACGTGGACCGAGCCGGGCTTCTACCAGCCGCGGGTCACGGTGACGTCCGGCAAGGAGTCCGCGAGCGGGCTGGCCGCCGTGACCGTGCACCAGGCCGTCGTCCCGTCGTACGCGAAGGGCTTCGACCTGCAGTGCATCGGTGACGTCGGCACGGCCGTCCCCTGTGACGGCGGCCGGTCCGGCATCGCCCGTCAGGCCCTGGCCGACGAGGGCGTCGTCCCCGGGCGGGTGCAGACCGTCCCGGGCACCGACCTGCGCTGGTCGCTGCCGGCCGTGCCGGCGGGTGAGCCCGACAGCGCGTCGGGCGCCGGGCAGACCCTCGACGTCACCCTGGCGCCGGGTGCGACGCGGATGTCGCTCATCGGCACCGCGACGCAGAAGGACCAGGACACCACCGCCACGGTGACGTTCGACGACGGCTCGACCGCGGACTACCCGCTGCAGTACGGCGACTGGTGCGGCTCGGCGAAGTTCGGCAACACCGTGGCCGTCGAGCTGGCCTACCGGACGAACGGGACCGGGACGGACCCGTGCCGCCTCAAGCTGTTCGCCACGGCGCCGCTCGAGGTGCCGTCCGGCCGGTCCGTGGTGTCGGTGACGATGCCCGAGCAGACCGGCGACCCGCAGACGGCCGGACGCGTCCACGTGTTCGCCGTCGCCGACGACGGTGCCCCCGTCGCCCTCGACGCGGCCGGGGCGACGACCGCCCGGCGCGGCAGCGCGACGACGGTGCCGCTCGGCACGGTGTCGGGCGGCGTGCCCGGCGAGGCCTACACGGCTCGCGTGCAGTGGGGCGACGGCAGCGTGACCGAGGACGCGACGCTCGCTGCGGGCTCCGACGGCGCCGTGCGCCTCTCGGGGCGGCACACCTGGGCCGCGGCCGGCACCTACACGGTGACGGTTCTCGCGGGCGACACCCGCTCGGACGTCGTCGGCACGCTGGTGGTCACCGTCCGCTGAGCGCGTCCGCCGCCGGCTCGACGCACGAGCTCGTTCGCGAGACCCCGGTTCCGAACCGGGGTCTCGTGGACATTTCGGGGTGACCCCGAAATGTGGAGGCGCTAGGGGAGGGTGAGGCGGGCGACGACGTGGAGGACGCCGAACGGGTCCTCGGTGTGCAGTGCCTCGCAGCGTGCGCGAACCGTCCCGTCGGCCCTGCCGAGGACACCGGCGGCCACCTGGAGCGGGGCGCGGCCGTGCACGAGGAGGTCGGCGCAGAGCGCGGGGTCGAGCGCCAGCAGCGCCTCGGCGTCGGCCGCGCGCAGCGCCGCGACGAGCGCCTCGTCGACGGCGAACGCCCGTTCGTCGAGGTGCCCGGGGGCCTTCTCGCCCCGGCGCGCGCTGCCGTCGGCCACGACGACGACCGAGGCCTCCGGATGCGACGCCGCCAGGGCCTCCCCCGCCGCCGCGCAGCGGTCGACGGGCGCGTCCCACGGCACGACGGCGACCTCGGCGACGGGGAGACCGGCCAGGCCTGCGAGGTGCCGGCCGACCCGCTCACCGAGCGGCGGCCGGGTGCCGCGCTGCTCGCGGTCGTTGGCGACGACGAGGACGACGGGGTCACCGTCCGGGACGGCGGCGGTGAGCGCCTCGACGGCGCACGACCGCAGCTCGGCCGCGGCGTCGGTGCGCCCGGAGTACTCGGGCAGCAGCATCGGCGCGCTGGGGACGACGACGACCGAGCGGCTCACGCGAGCCCCCTGACGGTACGGGCCGGCCGCAGGTCGCCGGCGACGACGGACACCATGTCGAGCACCTGACGCGTCTCGACGACCTCGTGCACGCGGTAGACCTGGGCCCCGAGCCACGCGCAGAGCGCCGTCGCGGCGAGCGTGCCGGTCAGCCGCTCACCCACGGGCAGGTCGAGCGACTCACCCACGAAGTCCTTGTTGGACAGCGAGACCAGCGTCGGCCAGCCGAGCGACGTCAGCTCGTCGAGCCGCCGGGTCACCTCGAGCGAGTGCCACGTGTTCTTCCCGAAGTCGTGCGCCGGGTCGATGATGACCCGCTCGCGCTCCACGCCCATCGACACCGCGCGCTCGGCCTGGCGCAGCAGCGACGACCGCGCGTCGGCCACGACGTCGTCGTACTCGATGCGGTGCGGCCGGGTCCGCGGCGTCACGCCGCCGGTGTGCGTGCAGACCAGCGAAGCACCGAACTCAGCTGCCACGGTGGGCAGCTCGGGATCAGCCCCGCCCCACGCGTCGTTGATGAGGTCGGCGCCGACCCCGCAGACGGCGCGGGCGACCTCGCTGCGCCAGGTGTCGACGCTGATGACGAGGTCGGGGTACTCGCCGCGGACGCGCTCGACGAAGCCGACCACCCGACGCTTCTCCTCGGCGGCGTCGATCTCGACCCCGGGTGCGGCCTTGATGCCGCCGATGTCGACGATGTCGGCGCCCTGCTCGGCGACCATCCGGACGCGGTCCAGGGCAGCGTCCTCGGCCCAGCTGATGCCCTTGTCGTAGAACGAGTCCGGCGTGCGGTTGACGATCGCCATCACCAGGCGCGCCGAGGCGGGGTACTCGTGCCGACCCAGCCGGAGCACTGCCCCACGTCCCGCAGCGGACCCGCTCATCGCACCGTCTCCGTCCTCGTGGCGTAGCCCTCGACCGTCACGGCCGGCGGCCGCTCGGCGAGGTCGACCTCGCGGGGCCGTGGCGTGAAGCCCTCGGCCGTCCGCTCGTACTGCGTCAGGGTGGCGCGGCCGTCCGCGACGCCGGCCGCCGCGTCGACGCCCCGACCGAGCCTGGCCTCGACCGCGGCCAGCACCTGGACGGCCATCGGACCGAGCGTGTCGTGGCGGTGGTGCCGGTGCGTGCGACGGCCGAGGTCGACCTGCGCCACGGCGTCCGCCCCGAGGAGGGCGGCGGTGTCGACGAGCGCCGCGATCTCGACCCCGTAGCCGACCGGCACCGAGAACCGCTCGAAGGCGGAGCGCCGCACCGCCCACTCGCCGGCCAGCGGCTGGACGAGCCCCGCGAGCTCCGGGTGGTGCAGCGCGAGGAGCGGCCGGGCGACGAGCTCGGTCACGCGACCGCCCGTCTCGGCCTCCCGGCCCTCGGCGTCGAGGAGCGGCCGGTCGTAGACGGCCTTGACGAGGGCGACCCCCGGGTCGGTGAGCAGCGGGCCGAGCAGGCCGCTCACGAAGTGCGTCCCCCACTCGACGAGGTCGGCGTCGAGGAAGACGAGCACGTCGCCGCTGGTGACGTGGAGCGCCTTCCACAGCGCCTCGCCCTTGCCGCGGGCCGGCCCGAGCCCGGGCAGGACCTCGGCGGCCGCGTGCACGGTGGCGCCGGCGGCGCGCGCGACCTCGGCGGTGCGGTCGGTGGAGTCGGAGTCGATGACGACGAGCTCGTCGAGGAGCGGCACGTCCTCCACCCACGCCCGGCGCACCCCGGCCACGACGTCGCCGACGGTCGCCTCCTCGTCCCGCGCGGGGATCACCACCGAGACGGTCGTGGCGCCCTTGGCGGCGAGCAGGTCGGGGACCGACGGCCCGGGGCCGCTCACGGTGCGGACCGGCATCAGGCCCCGCCGGGGGTGGGACGACGGAAGACGGCGAGCAGGCCACCGGCCGCGAGCAGACCACCGACGGCCGCGGCCAGGCCCCACCACGCGCCGGCGAGGTCGAGCCCCGCGGCGGCGTCGACGGACCAGCCGCCCGGGCCCACGACCGCGAGCGCGACGGCGGCCATCGCGACGAGGAGCACGTACTCCCAACCGCCCTTGAAGACGAAGTAGCCCTTGCCGCGGTGGTCGGTCAGGGCGGCGACCGCCATGAGCCCGACGAAGGCCATGGCGGCGAGACCGGTGAGCAGGCCGAGGGTCACGAGCACGCCGGCGACGATCTCGGTGCCGGCGGCGAGCCGCGCGTGCAGCCACCCCGGGCGCAGGCCGAGCGACTCGAACCATCCGGCCGTGCCGGACAGCCCACCGCCGCCCCACACCTTGTTCACGCCGTGGAGGACGAGCATCGGCCCGAGGGCGAGCCGCAGCACGAGCATCCCGAGGTCGAGGTCCATCCCGCTCCCGTCAGTCGCCCCGCGCACCGGCGGGGTGGCCCGGCGAGCCCGGGCCGTGGCCCGGTCGGGCCGCCATCACTCTAGGTCTCGGCGCCGGTCGGTCAGGCGGTGACCTCGACGCCCTTCCAGAAGGCGTAGCGGCCGGTGATCTCGCGGGCGGCGTCCTTCGGCTCCGGGTAGTACCAGGCGGCGTCGGCGTTGACCGTGCCGTCGACCTCGAGGCTCTTGTAGCTCGCGGTTCCCTTCCACGGGCAGACCGTCGTCGTGCCCGAGGGGCGCATCAGGTCCTCGCGGACCGACTCGGCGGGGAAGTAGTGGTTGCCCTCGACGACGACGGTGTCGTCGCTCTCGGCGACGACGGTCCCGTTCCAGATGGCCTTCATGTCCGCTCCTTCGCGTGGGTCTGCGGCCGGGCGCTCCCGGTCAGGGGCGGAAACACCCGACGGGCTGGCCCTCTTCCCGGGCGGCGAACGCTTGTCGAAGCCTGTGCCCCGGGTGAGGATGGGCCGGTGACCGACACCGCCGCCCGCGCCACCCACCTCCTCGAGCTGCACCGCGCCCCGGAGCTGCTCACCGTCGTCAACGTCTGGGACGTCGTCTCGACCACCGTCGTGGCGGACGTGCCCGGCACGCGGGCCATCGCCACGGCATCGCACTCGATCGCCGCGATGCTCGGCTACGAGGACGGCGAGAACATCCCGGTCGACGAGATGCTGGCCGCCGTCGAGCGCATCGTGCGTGCCACCGACCTGCCGGTCACGGCCGACCTCGAGTCCGGGTACGGCGACCCGGCCGGCACGGTCGCCCGCGCGGTCGACCTCGGCGTCGTCGGGGCGAACCTCGAGGACGGGATGCGCCCGCTCGCCGACTCCGTCCGGGCCGTCGAGGCCGCGATGGGCGCCGCCCGTGACGCCGGCGTGCCGGACTTCTGCCTCAACGCCCGCACCGACGCGTTCGTCAAGGCCGAGGGCCGCAGCCCGCAGGAGTGCCTCGACGCGGCCATCGAGCGCGGCCGGGCCTACCTCGACGCCGGCGCCCCGCTGGTGTTCGTCCCCCGGGCCACCGAGCGCGCGCACGTCGAGGCGCTGGTCGAGGCGTTCGGCCCGCAGCGCCTGACCCTCATCGGCGTCCCGGGCACCCTTCCCCTGGCCGAGCTCGAGCAGCTCGGGGTCGCCCGCGTCTCGTACGGGCCGTGGTCGCAGCGGGTGGCGCTCACCGCCCTGCAGCAGCTCGTCGAGGGCGTGCACGAGGGCCGCGGCCTGCCCGAGGGCACCCGACCGCTCAACTGACCCCCGGGTCGGCGTCGGTCAGCCGGCGTCGACCGGCACGAGCGGGTGGATGGCGATGTCGCCGGCCAGCGCGCCCTGCGCGGCCCCCATCGCCGCGGCGATGTGCGGCGAGGCCATGTGCGCGTCGAGCGCCTCCTGCCCGGTCCAGCGCTCGACGGTGACGAAGACGCCCGGGGCGGAGGCCGACTCGTAGAGGTCGTACGCGAGGCAGCCCTCCTCCTGCCGGGTGGCCTCGACGAGCGTGCGCAGCGCCGCACGGAGCGGCTCGACGTGCTCGGGCGCGGCGGGGATGGTGGCGACGACGTGCAGCTCGGCCATGGGGGTCTCCGTTGCTCGGGGAGCCCCAGCGTAGGGCGCCGGGCGCCGTCCACGGCCGCGGCGAGCGGCCGGCCTCTCAGGACTCGGCGAGGGCCTTCCAGGTGAGCAGCTGGCGGCGGGCCATCACGAGGTCGCCGACCGCGACGGCGGGCGCGAGCAGGCGTCCCCGCGCCATGACGAGCTTGAGCAGCAGCCGCGTCGAGGCGTCACCGGTGGGCTCGAGCCGGTAGCTCATGACCGCACCGAGGATGCGCCCGGTCAGCTCGCGCCCGGGTGCGACGGCCACGACCCGGCCCACCGGGCGGCCGGCGGTGCTCGTGAACGGGTCGCCGACCGCGAGCGGCGGGAGGTCGAGCAGCTCCCGGGGCGAGGGGCGCCCGAGGTTGTCGACCCAGTCGTAGGAGTAGGGCGCGACCCGCAGCTGCGTCACCCACGGCCACACCCGCTCGGGCGGAGCGTCCACCGTCACGCCGCGCCAGGCCTGCAGCGCCGGCCGGGGCACGATCGCGTCGCACCCGTAGCGCAAGGCGACCTCGTCGTCCGTCACGCCCCAGCGGTCACCGATCACGGGTCCATCCTCCCGGACGCGCCGGCCGGAGCGCGACGAGGGCGCCGGCCTCCCGGAGGGGTGGGAGACCGGCGCCCGGGGTCGACGGGGTGGTGGCTCAGCCGCGGGGCTGGATCTCGCCCATCGGGCCGAAGCCGTCGACCTCCTCGGCGTCCACGTAGATGATCTGCGGCTGCGCCGAGACGATGTCGGGCATCTCGCGCATGAACCGCTCGACGTGCGGCTGCGCCATGTGCTCCTTGCCGGCCGCGTCGTCGCGGAAGCCCTCGATGCAGACGAAGGTGCGCGGCTCGTGCACGCTCTCGGAGAACTCGAAGAAGACGTTGCCCGGCTCGGCCGTGACGTGCTCGACGTAGTACCGCGAGAGCTCCTTCCATTCCTCGAGCCGGTCCTCGCGGATCGGGAACTTGACGGTGATGAGGATCAAGGGGCTCTCCTTCTGCCGGGGGGGGTCCGTACCGGCTCCACGGTAGGGGCGCGGCGGTGGTGGCGACCCGTCCGGCCCGCAGCAGCCAGGTCGGACGGGTCGCCGGATCAGAGGGCCGCCGGGGCGGCGGGGGGCTCCGCGGCCGGCGGCCGGGCGGCACCCGAGCGCCCGTCGACGAGCGCCTGGATGCGGGCACCGGCGACCGCCGAGGCCCACCCGAGGACGGCGCCGACGACGACGGCGACGACGGTCGACCAGAAGGACGCCCCGTTGCCGAAGTACGACGCCGCGCCGAAGAACGCGCCGGGGATGAACGACAGGACGAACCAGCCGGCCTGCAGGCACATCGCGGCGGCGATGACCGCGACCGCGACCGCGAGCGCGCCGGGGAACGTGGCGACGCCGGCGAACCAGACGGCCAGCCAGCCGTAGACGACGCCGGACAGCGCCGAGGCGAGGATGCGGACGAACCCGTCCCGGTTGCCGCCGGCGGCGTAGAAGCCGGCCCACACGACGAACGCGATCCAGGTGACCAGGCCCAGCTCGACGCTGACCTGCGTCCAGATGCCCGCGAGGACGCCGATGGACACGGCGACTCCGATGTAGCTCTTCACGACGGACTCCTTCGTCCGGGAGGTGAGGTGGGGTCGCGCCCGGTCAGGGCACGAGGATGGCGCGGCCGCGGACGGCGCCGTTGTCGAGGTCGGTGACGGCCTGCTGGAAGTCGTCGAGCGCGTACTTCTGCGTGTGCAGCGTGACCAGCCCCTTGGCGGCGAGCGCCATGAGGTCCTGGAGGTCGTTGTACGAGCCGACGAGGTTGCCGATGACGTTCTTCTCGCTCGAGATGAGGTCGATCGTCGGGACGTCGACGTTCTCGCCGTAGCCGACGACGTGGTAGTCGCCGGCCTGCCGGGTCATCGCGAGGCCCTCGGCCGTCGAGCCGTTCTCCCCGACGAAGTCGACGACCACCTCGGCCCCGTGGCCACCGGTGAGGTCGAGCACGGCCTCGACCTGGGTGCCGTCGGCCGCGACCCCCTCGTCCGCCCCGATCGAGCGGGCGAGGTCGAGCGCGGCAGGGATGCGGTCGACGACGACGATCCGCGCCGGCGTCAGGGCCTTGAGGACCTGGATCCCGATGTGCCCCAACCCTCCTGCGCCGATGACGACGCAGGTGTCGCGGGGCGTGAGGCGCCGGGCCGCCTTGGCGGCCGCGTGGTAGGCGGTGAGCCCCGCGTCGGCGAGGGCCGCGACGTCCGACGGCTCGAGCGAGTCGTCGATCCGCACGCAGGAGCGCGCCGAGGTCAGCAGGTACTCGGCGTACCCGCCGTGGGTGTCGATGCCCGGGAACGCGCTGTTCTCGCAGTGCACGTCGTCGCCCGAGCGGCACGCGCGGCACAGGCCGCACGTGACGAGCGGGTGCAGGATCACCTTGTCGCCCTCCGTGACGTTGGTGACCGCCGACCCGACGGCGTGCACCCACCCGGCGTTCTCGTGGCCGATCGTGTACGGCAGCGCGACCTGCGACTTCTCGGCCCACTGCCCCTCGAGGATGTGGAGGTCGGTGCGGCACACGCCCGCCCCGCCGATCCGGACGACGACGTCCCACGGGCCGGTGGCCTCCGGGACGGCCTTCTCCGTCATCTCGAGCTTCTCGTGGTAGCCGACCACCTGGACGGCTCGCATGGTGCTCATGGGTCAGGACTCCTTCGGGGTGGCGTCGGCGACAGCGGTGCCGCTGGTGAGGGGGGTGAGGGGCAGCAGCAGGTGGTGGTCGGCGGGCTCCGCCCCGTCGGGCCGGGGCGCCTGGTCGGCGCCGGAGCCCTCGTAGCGGGTGCGCAGCAGGCCGCGGCAGAAGTGCGCGTTGCCGTCGATGCTGATGCGGGTCGAGCGGGCCCGGCGCAGGAACATCGCCGTGTCGCCGGCCACCGGCGGCCGGCCCTCGTGGTCGACGAGGACCGGCGCGTCGGGCGCGTCGGGCAGCCCGAGCGCCGACCGACGGGACAGCAGCGCGTCGCGCTCCCGGCCGGCCGGCAGGTCGCGCAGGCGCACCGACCTCAGCCCGTCCTCCGCGAGAGTGGAGTCCGCCCGCAGCAGGGCGGTCAGGCAGCGTTCCATGGCGGCGGTGTGGGCCTTGCGGCGGAAGGTGGCCCGCAGCTCCTCGAGGTCCTTCTCGGCCTCGTGCCCGAACGTCCCCCGGTACCCCGCGTCCGCGGCGAGCCCGCGGTTGATGAGGTCGGAGTCGTGGTGGTCGTCGAGCTCGACGACCACCCGCCCGACCCCCGCGAGGCCGGTCAGGGCGTCCTTGCTGTCGGAGGCCATGAGGTAGGCGAAGTTCGGGGAGCAGAACGACGTCGGGAGGCGCAGGTGCACCGTGACGTCGCCGCCGTCGACCTCGACGGAGCGGACGAAGCCGAGGTCGGTGATCGGCTCGTCGAGCTCGGGGTCGAGGACGCCGGAGAGCGCGGCGCGGACGTCGGCGTCGGTGACGTCCCGCGTGGCGAGGGCGGTCATCAGACCGTCGCCAGGTCGGCGGCCTCGGGGTCGCGCGGGCCGGTCTCGGTGGCGTCGGCCTCGGGCAGGCGCAGCTCGGCGGGCACGTCGATGCCGTACATCTTCGCGGCGTTGAGGCCGAGGATCTTCTTCTTCTGCGCCGTCGTGACGGGCGCGTACTCGCTCATGTCCTCGGGGATCTGGAAGTCGACGAACTTCTCGACGAGCCACTTCGGCGTCCAGATCGCGTAGTCGCTCGAGAAGAAGATGCGGTCCTCGCCGATCCAGTAGAGGAGCTCGCCCAGGATCTGCGCGAAGTAGCGCGGCCGGGTGTGCATGAACGGCATCGCGACGGCGAGCCCGCCGTAGACGTTCGGCTCCTGGGTGGCGATCCAGCAGAAGTCCTCGAGGCGCGGCAGGCCGACGTGCTCGACGATGAAGTTGAGGTCGGTGAAGTCGGTCGCCACGTGGTCGATGTCGGCGACGTCGAAGGCGTCGCGGTCCAGCGGCCGGATGGTGGGGCCCTTGTGGATGTGGATGTTCGTGACGCCGAGCTCCCGGCAGGCCTCGAGGTAGCGGTAGGCCCACGGGTCGGTGAGCTTCCAGCCGCGCGACTCCCCGTGCCACTCGGCGGTGTAGAGCTTGACCCCGGTGAACTTCATCTTCTCGTGGTCGGCCCGGAGCTGCTCGAGGCCCTGCTCGCCGTTGCGCGGGTCCCAGTTGTGGTTGTACGTCAGCCGGCCGGGGTTCGCGGCGGCGAGCTCGTACGCCTCCTCGGTCTGACCGAAACCGTTGCGGTAGAACTCGGTCAGGGCTGCCGGCTGGAAGATGGCGTGGTCGACGTAGCCGTCCTCGAAGAGGTCCTTCATGAGGCGCTGACCGCCCTGGTAGAGGTACTCGTCGTAGGTCCACACCTCGCTCTCCGGCGACAGGTTGCGGTGGTAGTCGTAGAAGCAGTCGATGAACTGCTTGCCGTGGACGTTGCGCAGGTTCTCCGCCCGCGCGTCCCAGAGCGCGATGTGCGCGTCGACGATGAAGTAGCTCTCGCCGTCCTTGGTGTACATCCCCGATGTCTCCGTTTCCCCACGACCTCGTCGTCGTGGACCCCACCGACGCTAGGTCGGCCACCGGAGGCGTCCCAGACCCCTCGTGTCCCACTTTGGGACACGGATCGCTGGCCGCCCGGACGGTGCGGGGTTACCGTCGGGAGGTCGGAAGGAGTCGGCGATGGGGCCGAGCGGCGGGTCACCACTCCCGGAGCGGGCGTCCGCGCCCTTCGGTGCCCCGGGGTCGGCCGTCGACCACCGGCTGCTCGCCTCGTGGCGCCGCAGCGAGGAGTACGGCGTCTCGCTCGAGTCCGTCGAGCCGGTCTGGGTCGGGCCCGTCGCCGACGGGTCGCTGTTCGCCGAGTGCGGCGGCGCGGTGCTCACCGACCTGCACCGGACGCTGGCCAACGAGCCGCTCTCGCTCATGCTCACCGACCCGGACGGGCTGGTCCTCAACCGCTTCTCCGGCGACACCTCGCTGCTGCGCGCCCTCGACGCCGTGCACCTCGCGCCGGGGTTCGCCTTCTCCGAGCGGGAGGCGGGGACCAACGGGCTGGGCCTGGCCCTCGCCGACCGCACGCCCTCGCTCGTCCGCGCCGAGGAGCACTACAGCGCGAGCCTGTGCACGTACACCTGCGCGGCCGTCCCGGTCCTCGACCCGGTGAGCGGCCGGCTCGAGGGCAGCGTCAACATCACGACGTGGGCCCGCTCCTCGGCCGACCTGCTGCTCGCCCTCGCGCAGTCGGCCGCGAGCACGACGAGCGCGATGATGCTCGCGCGCTCGCGGGGTCGCGCGCCGCGGACCCCGCCCAAGGGCGGTGTCTTCCGGGTGCAGCGCGGGCGCCTCGAGCCGGGCGCGGGCACGCTGCGCAGCGTCTCCGGCCCCTGGGTCCGCGCCCTCGAGGAGGCGACCGCCGGGCTGACCGCGGGCCGGGTCGTCGCCGCGGTGGGCGAGCCGGGCGCCGGCCGCGCCACCCTGCTCGCCCAGGCCCTGCGCCGGGCCCACCCGCACCACCGCATCCTCAGCGCCGCGGCGCCCGCCCCCGACGACGTCGAGACCTGGCTGTCGCTGTGGACCCCGGAGCTGACCAAGCCCGACACCGCCGTCGTCGTCGAGAACGTCGACACCCTCCCCGCGTGGGCCGCGGCCGAGCTGCACCGGCGGGCCGTCGACGCCCTGCGATCCTCCCCCTCGGGCGAGCCGTCCGACCTCGCGTGGGCCGTCACCACCGAGTCGCTCGAGGCGGTGCCGGCGCCCCTGGCCGGGCTCGTCGCCTCGGCCGTGCGGGTCGCACCGCTGCGCGAGCGTCCCGACGACGTCATGCCGCTCGCCCGGTACGTCGGCCACCAGACGCGGATGCGCGAGGTCCACTTCACGCCCGCGGCCGAGCGCGTCCTCACGACGTACGCGTGGCCGGGCAACGTCGACGAGCTCGTGCGGGTCGTCCACGGGGCCGCCACCCGCGCCGAGACCGTCGACGTGCGACACCTGCCCGGAGAGCTGACGGCCACCCGCGGCCACCGCCTCTCGCGGCTGGAGTCGCTCGAGCGCGACGAGATCGCGCGCACCCTCACCGCGCCCGGTGTCACCGTCAAGCAGGCCGCGACCGAGCTCGGGATGAGCCGCTCGACCCTCTACCGCAAGATCAGCCACTACGGCCTCGACGACCTGCGCTGAGACATCGCTGGGGACGGGTCGGGCGGAGTCGTCGCCCGAGCGGTGCCGCCTTGCCATGATGACCCGGGGCGCCGAGCAGGCGGCCGCCCCGGAAGGAGCGTCGTGCCCAGGGTCGTGGCCATCACCGGAGCGTGTTCGCAGACGGCGGTCGAGGCGGCCGCACGCTTCGCCGGACGGGGCGACCGCATCGCGCTGCTGTCACGCACCCCCATCGCGGTCGACGAGCTCGTCACCGCGCTGCGCCGCTCGGGGACCGACGCGATGGGGGTCGTCGTCGACACGACCGACCCCGACGCCGTCGAGTCCGCCGTGGCCCGCATCGAGGTCGAGCTGGGGCCGGTCGACGTCTGGGTCAACACGGCCGACGACCCCGCCGACCGCAGCTTCCGCGACCACGAGCCGCGCGAGTTCCGGGCGATTACCGAGCAGCTCTACCTCGGGCACGTCCACACGACGATGGCGGTGCTCGAGCGGATGCGCGAGCGCGGCCGGGGCACGATCGTCCACGTCACGTCGGCGGCCGCCCGGCGCGGCCGGGCCGGGCAGTCGGCCCGGTCGGGCGCGGAGGCCGCGGTCCGCGGCTTCCACGAGTCCGTCACCGAGGAGCTGCGCACCGAGGGCAGCCCGGTGCGTCTCGCGCTCGTCGAGCGCGGCGAGGGCGACAGCACCGCGACCGCCGCGTCGGCAGTGCTGCGTGCGGCCGCCGGCTCGTCCCCAGGGGAGCTGACGGCGGCGGCCGGGCTCCTCGCCGCGGCCGCGACGGGGGTCGGGATGGCGGTGCGGCGCCGCCGACGCTGACCCGGACCGCGCTGCGGCTCAGGCCGGCTCGACCTCGGCACTCGGCGTGACGAGGAGGTCGCCGAGGTACGCGGCGAACCCGCCCGGCGACCGGCCGACGAGCCGGGCCGAGGTGACGACCCGCAGCCGGTCGGTGGCGACCGACGCCCGCCCGGCCGCCCGGACCCGGCGGACGAGCTCGACGTCCTCGTGGGTGGGCCACGGAGGAAAGCCACCGGCCTCGTCGTAGGCGTCGGCGCGGACGCCGAGGTTCGCCCCGTGGACGTGGGGATGGCCCTCCTCGAGGACGTGACGGGCGCGCCACGCGGCGGCGGCGCCGGGCGCCAGGTCGGGGTGCGGCTCGACCGTGCCGACGACGAGGTCGTGGCCGGCGTCGGCGAGCCGGACCTGCTCGCTCAGCCAGTGCACCGGCACCTCGGAGTCCGCGTCGGTCGACGCCAGCCACGTCGCGGTGCTCCCCGCGCGCGAGGCCCCGGGGAGCGACCGCCCGACGGTGACCGCGAGGTGCCTCGCGGCACCTGCCGCACCGGCGTCGAGCGTCACGGCGAGGGCCGGGTGCGCCGCGACGACGGACGCCGACGCGTCGCGGCAGCGGTCCAGGGCGACGACGACGTCGACACCGATCCCGGATCGGTGAGCGGCGAGGTCGCGCACCGCCCGGCCGATCGCGGCGAGGCAGCGGCCGAGGACGAGCTCCTCGTCGCGCGCCGGGACCGCCACGACGACGTGGCGCACGGGTGTCACGCGCGTCCCTCGCGCTCGGCGACCGAGCCGGGCAGGCCGCCCCACAGGTCGACGACCACGTCGTCGTCCTCGAGGTGCAGCCGGTGCGGGAGATCCTCGAGCACGGAGGCCGCGACCTCGTGGACGAGCGGGCCGTCGAGGGGCACGTCCTCGGTGGCGTGGCGCCAGTGCACGAGGAGCACCTCACCCGAGGAGGAGAGGGCCGACCGGACACGCCGCAGCGTCTCGAGGAGCTCGGTCGGCCGCAGGAAGTACCCCACCTCCGAGAGGACCGCGAGATCGACGACGTCCTCCCGCGACCCGTCGTCCGGCAGCGCCTCCGGCACCCGCCCCAGCACCCAGGTGACGTGGGTCGGGGCCTCGCGTCGGGCGAGCTCGAGGGCCCGCGCGCTGACGTCCGTCGCCGTCACGCGGTCGGCCCGTTCGGCCAGTAGGCGGGTCAGGACCCCTGTGGCGCAGCCGATCTCGAGGACGTGCTCGTATCGCTCCCTCGGCAGGACGGCGAGCGTCAGGTCGCGCTTGCGTCGCTCGTAGAACGAGCCGTGGAACCCCCAGGGGTCCTCGCCGTCGTCGTACATCGCGTCGAAGGCGCCCGGCTCCACCCCGCGCGGGAGCTCCGGCAGGGCGCGTCCGTCGCCGAGGAGGAGCTCGGCCGGGCGGGAGGCCCGGCGCAGCACCTGCGGCGGGAGCACCGGCTGGTCCCCCGCGGCCGGCCCGAGCGGGGCGGACTGCGAGCCGTACTCGCGCAGCGCGACGGCCCGCCGGTCGTGCGCGGCCCGGTCGAGCTCGACGACGTGGGCCCTGGCCCAGGGCAGTTCGTCGGGAGTCGCCCAGTGCCACAGCCACACCGGGTACTGGAGCAGCGTCGCGCCGCGCCGTCGGGCGACCTCGTCCGCCGCGGCCCCCAGGGCGTCGTGGTCCGGGTGGCCGTCCGAGCTCCACGGCGCGACGACGAGCGAGCCCGGGCGCACGAGACCGTCCAGCGCCGTGTCGAGCTCGTCGCGCCGCTCGGCCAGCGACCCGTCGCCGAGCCCGAGGTGCCGCAGCTCCGCGCCGGGCGCGAGCGCTGCCACGGCGGCGGCGGCCTCGTCCCGGCGCACCGGGGCGAGCCGCTCGGGGTCCCACACCGAGGCATCGGGGTGCGAGCCCTCGCCGTCGGTCGCGACGACGACGCGGACGAGCATCCCGGCGCGGGCGGCCATCGCCAGCAGGCCTCCCGCCCCGAGCGTCTCGTCGTCCGGGTGCGCCGCGAGGACCAGCAGCTCGTCGTGGGCCGCGGCGAGGGCGGGCACGTCCAGGACGGGGGCGAGCGCCCAGCGCGGGTCGCCGAGCCAGCGGCCCTCACCGGTCCCGGCGTCGGTGTGCCGGAACAGGACCGGGTCCGTCATCGGGCCCCTCCGGTCTCGAGGACCATCGCACCGAGCGCGGCGAGGTCGCGCTCGGCGTGGTGCTGGCGCAGGTAGACGGTGAGGTCGGCGACCCGCCCCGCGTGCTCGTCGTCGGCGGTGAGCGGCGCCGGTCCGAGCGCGTGGCCGACGAGGCGCAGCACCTCCTCGGCGGCCTCCGCGACGACCGCCCGCACCCGCGCCGCGAGCAGCGCCCCGGCGGGGCCGTCGGCCGTGCCGTCCGCGATCTCCCGCGCCGCGTCGCGCAGGGCCAGCAGCGCGGCGTGGAGCAGCCGGTCGGCGGTGCCCAGGTGCACGAGCGCGACCTGGTCCGGCGGGCGGCGCGCCGCCGCGTCGACGAGGCGTCCCGCGACCGCCGCGGCCGCGCCGAACCACACCGCCGCCACCCCGATCCCGCCCCAGGCGAACCCGGGCCGCTCGAGGTACCACGAGCCCTCGCCGACGGGGACGGCCGGGACGTCGGTCAGCGTCATCGAGCCGGTGCGGACGGCGGCGAGTCCGCGCGGCACCCAGCCACCGTCGTCGTGCACGACCCCGGGATGCCGCAGCGGGACGGCGTACAGGCCGGGACGCTCCCCCGCGTCGACCGTGACGAGCGCGTGGCTGACCACGGACGAGAGCGAGCACCAGGCCTTCGTGCCCTCGAGGCGCACCGACCCCTTGCCGGCCGTGCGAGCGGCCAGCACGGTCCCGGGCGCGCGGGCCGCATAGACCCCGAAGCTGCTCGTCGCGTCGACGCCGAGCGTCGAGAGGTCCGGGTCTCCCGCCTGCGCGAGGATCGCGACGGCGTCGAGGTGGGGCTCGGCGGCGCGCGCGAGCGTCAGGTCGAGGGAGCCCAGCGTCGCGAGGGTCGACAGGTAGCGCCACGGGTCGGCCGCCAGCCCCTCGGCCACCCGGTGCTCGTCGCGGGCGACGGCGAGGCCGGCGGCGACGTCACGCCCGTCCGGCTCGAGGTCGGGGCGTCGCCACTCCTGCGCCCGCCACGTCGTGTGCACCCGGGCGTCCACGCCCCACCGTCCTCACCGCCCGCCAGGGCCCTCGTCATCGTCGGCGGGGGGGCGTACCCCGCGGGGCGGGATCCACACCTGCGGCGGCTTCGCGGGTGACGCGAACAGCCGGTCGGACGGGTCAGGCGCTCATCCGGGGGGCTGCGACGCCGCCACCGGCGGTGGAGACGACCGTGCGGCGCAGCACGAGGGCTGCGACGTCGTCGTCGGCCGACTCGTCGCCGACGGTGCGGACCAGCCGCGAGAGCGCGTCGTCGAGGGTCGCCCCGCGCAGGGCGCGCATCGCGTTCTGCAGCCGGGTCAGACCCGTCTCGATGTCCTCGTCGCGGCGCTCGACGAGCCCATCGGTGACGAGGAGCAGCGAGTCGCCCGGGCCGAACGGCAGCTCGAGGCCGTGCCGGCCGTCGGCGAGCCCGAGCGGCGGGCCGTCGGCGTCGGGCAGTCGCTCGACGCTGCCGTCGGGGTGGGCGAGCAGCGGAGGCAGGTGCCCGGCGCTCGCGACGTGCAGGGTGCCGGCGCGCGCGTCGGCGAGCACGTAGACGAGGGTCACGAGCTGGTCGGCGTCGAAACGGGTGACCATCCGGTCGAGCGCGTCGAGGACCGACTCCGGCGTGGGGTCGACCGAGGCGAAGGCGCGCACCGAGGCCCGCATCTGGGCCATCGCGGCCGAGGCCGCGACCCCACGACCCATGACGTCACCGACGAAGGCCACGTGCCGGCCGTCCCCGACGGGGAAGGCGTCGTAGAAGTCGCCGCCGACCTCGGTGCGGCCGGACGGCTCGTAGCGCCAGGCGACCTCGAAGTCGTCGTCGCCGGTGAGCCGCTCGGGCAGGACCGCCCGCTGCAGCTGCTCGGCGACGGCCCGCGTCTGCCCGTAGAGGTCGGCGTTGTCGAGGGCGCTGGCCGCGCGCCGGGCGAGGTGCTCGGCGAAGCGGACGTCGTCCTCGTCGTAGTGCCGGCCCGGTGTGCTCGAGCCCCACGTGAGCAGGCCCGCGACCCGGCCGCGGACGAAGAGCGGGACGATGAGGACGCTGCGCAGGTCGAGGGCGGCGAGCGCCGCGCGGTGACCGGCGTCACGCGCGGTGCGGTCGAGGAGCTCGTCGGTGACCTCGGAGACGAGCATGGGCCGGCCGGTCTCGACCACGCGGTCGAGCCACGAGCCGCCCGCTGCGCCCTCGGGCCACCGCTCCCGCATCGCGGCGACGAGGTCGGCCGCGGCCGGGTCGGTGTGCGCCGAGGCGAGACGGCGGAGCGAGCCGCGTCGCACGACGTCGACGGCGCACCAGTCCGCGTAGCGCGGCACCGTCATCCGGGCCATCTTCGCCGTCGTGGCGCGCACGTCGAGGCTGCTCGCCAGCTGGATGGAGGCTTCCGCGAGAAAGGCGAGGCGGCTGGTCTGCCTCTCGGCGACGGCGGCGGCCTCGATGCGCTCGAGCGCCTGCGCGCAGGTGTCGGCGAGGACGTCGACGAACTCCAGCGCCGCGGGGTGCGGGGCGACCGCCTCCGGCACGGAGAGGTGGATCGCGCCGATCGTGCGCTCGCTGCCCTGCAGCGGCACCGTGATGATGGTCCGCTCGCCGCGGCCGGCGATCTCGGGGAACCGCCGGCTGATCTCGTCGGCACCGACGACGACGACGCGCTCGCCGGTGCGGATGGCGTGGGCCATCGAGTTTCCGGAGGACAGCGGGAAGGTGCGCCAGGCGCTCGCCTCGTCGGAGGGCAGCCCCCGCACCCCGATGAGACGGGCGTCGGTCTCGCCCTGCCGCAGGCCGAGCGCGGCAATCGTCGCGCCGACGGCATCCGCCATGTGCTCGGTGACGACCGTCGTCACGGCCTCGACCGTCGTGGCGCGCACGAGCTCGTTCGTGACGTGCGCGAGCTCGGTCAGTGTCTGACCGACCTGGCGGGGGAGGCGCGGCGTGCGCGGCGCTCCGTCGAACGGCTCCACGCTCGTCATCCTCGCAGGTGGAACGACTGCTTGTCAGCACCGACCATCGGGCAGGGGTCGAACGGACCGCCGCCCGGAGCCGCTCCGCCCCGTCCTCACGCGGCGTCCGGACCGTGCATCGACCGACGAATGTGTCGAATACTGCACGCCCGCCCCTCCCGGCAGGATGGCCCCGTGGACGGATGGGTACGTGTGCTGCTCGCCGTCGCCGGCGGGCTCGTCCTGCTCTGGGCGGCACTGCTCGTCGTGCTCTGGCGCGCCCGGCCCGACGAGACCGGCCTCAAGGAGGCGCTGCGCCTGCTGCCGGACGTCGTCCGGCTGCTCGCGCGGCTGGCCCGTGACCGGTCGCTCCCCCGGGGCCTGCGGGTGCGCCTGTGGCTCCTGCTCGGCTACCTCGCCCTGCCGGTCGACCTCGTCCCGGACGTCGTCCCGGTCATCGGGTACGCGGACGACGCGGTCGTCGTCGCCCTCGCGCTGCGCTCCGTCACCCGCCGGGCCGGACCCGAGGCGCTCGAGCGGCACTGGCCCGGGAGCCCGGCCGGCCTCGCCGCGGTCCGCCGGCTTGCGGGCCTGCCGCCCGGCTGAGTGGCCGTCGGACAAGGTCCTCGACAGGACGGTTCGCGGGCGGACCGCCGGGGTAGCGCAGGTGTCCAGCCACCTCGAACACGAAGGAGCACGACATGTCGGACGACGCCAAGGCGGCCAAGGAGCTCGTCGAGACCCTCAAGGACGGCGAGCGCGGGTTCGCGGACGCCGCCGAGAAGCTGCGCGACAGCGACCACCCGGAGTGGGCGACGACGCTGCAGCGCCTGTCGGAGCAGCGCGCGGGCTTCCACCGCGAGATCGTCGCGATGGGTCACGAGTACGGTGACGACGTCGACGAGAGCGGGTCGGCCGCGGCCGCCCTCCACCGTGGCTGGATCGCCCTCAAGGACGCCGTGACCGGCGACAGCCCCGACAGCGTGCTCGGCGCGGCCGTCACCGGCGAGGACCACGCGGTCCAGGAGTACGAGAAGGCGCTGGAGCAGGACCTGAGCGCGGGCTTCCGCGAGGTCGTCTCGCGTCAGCACGCCGATGTCGTCGCCGCCCGTGACGAGGTCAAGGCGCTGCAGACCGCGGGCTGACCCGCCCGTCCACGGCCCCGAGGGGCCCCGTCCGCGCCGGACGGGGCCCCTCGGTCGTGTGTGCGGTGCGTGCGGTGCGGTGCGCGTCAGGCGTTCTGGCGGGCGGCGAGCTTCGCGGCCCGCTCCTCCCGCTTCTCGACGAAGCGGGTCGCCTCGGCATCGAGCGACGACACGGCGGCGGCGAGCTCCTCGCGAGCCTTCTCGCCGTCGGCGTCGAGGCCCTCGAGCTCCCAGACGCCCCACTGCCGCAGCAGCGGCGCGACGATGTCGTCGTGGTGGATGCGCAGGTCGTAGATACCGGCCATCGCCATCTGCACCGCCTTGCGGCCGAAGCCGGGGATGACCGAGCCCGGCATCTGGAAGGACACGACCTCGTCGGTGATCGCGCGCATCGTCTGGCTGGGGGTCAGCTCGAGCGCCGCCTGGATGATGTTGCGGTAGAAGATCATGTGGAGGTTCTCGTCCTTGGCCACCCGGATCAGCAGCTTCTCGGCGACGGGCTCCTCGGTGAACCGGCCCGTGTTGCGGTGCGAGACACGGGTCGCGAGCTCCTGGAACGACACGTAGGCGCAGACGTTGAGCAGCGGCTTGTCGCCCGAGTCGTAGCCGGTCTCCATCGTGTCCATGCGGGCACGCTCGAGCTCGTCGGGGTCGACGCCGCGCGTGACGAGGAGGTAGTCGCGGATGCAGAACGCGTGCCGGCCCTCCTCGGCCGTCCAGCGGTTGACCCACGCACCCCAGGCGCTGTCGCGGCCGAAGGCCCGCTCGATCTCGCGGTGGTAGCTCGGCAGGTTGTCCTCGGTCAGGAGGTTGACCTCGAGGGCGGTGCGGGCGATCGGCGAGAGCTGTGACTGCTCGACCGACCACGGCTCGCCGCCGAGCTCCTTGAAGTCCCGGCCGAGCGACCACGGCACGTACTCGTGCGGCATCCACTCCTGCGCGGCGGCGAGGTGGCGGTTGAGGTTCTCCTCCACCGTGGGCTCGAGCGCGGCGAGCAGCCGGGCGCTGTCGAGTGTGGCCATGCGGGTCCTCCTCGTCGGGGGCGAACGCGCGGGCCGCGCCCACCCCCTGCCTACACCCTCGCCGGGCCCCGGGCCAGAGGGAGCGACGGACCAACCTCGCGCACTGCCGCCGCCGGCCGCCACGAGGAGGCAGGATCGACCCGTGACCGTCGGCCTCCTCGACCCGCGCCATCGGGCGCGGCTGTCGTCGGCACACCTGTCCTACGAACGGCGCCCCGGCCTCCTCGATCGCCCACCGGACGGGTTCGCGCTGCTCGACGAGTCTGTCGTCCTGTCCCGCACCGACTTCGAGCACGCCGCACGCGACCTGCTCACCTGGCAGGTGCAGGCCCGTGCAGGGCTGCGCGTCCGCACCTCGCGGCTGCCGCTGCGCACCGGCACCGTGGTGGAGATGCGGTGGGGCGTCGGCCCGCTGGCGCTGCGCATCCCGTGCCGGGTCGTCGAGGTCGTCGACGAGCCCGGGCGCGCGGGGTTCACCTACGGCACGCTCGTCGGCCACCCCGAGGCCGGCGAGGAGCGCTTCCTGCTGGAGCGGCTCGACGACGGCCGCCTCCGCTTCCGCATCACCGCCGTCTCGCGGCCTGCGTCGCTCCCCGCCCGTCTCGCCGGCCCGGTGGGTCGCGCCGCCCAGCGGTGGATGACCCGCCGGTACCTCCGCGCCCTCGATCGGCCCTGACGGGTCGTGACGGTCGGGTGCCGACGTCAGGCGGGGGCGGGCAGGAGCTCGAAGACGGGGTGGAGGTGGGCCTCGCGGGCGAACGCCTCGGGCGGGTCGTCGAGGCCCGCGCCGAAGTAGGGCCGGGTCGCGGGCGCCGTCCTCGCGTACGCCTTGAGCACGGGACCGGCCTCGTCCGCCCCCACCTCGCGCACCCGGAACCGCTGCTCGCAGCCCTCCTGGTCAGCCGGACCTATCCCGCGGCGCGCGTGTTGAGCACCCAGGGGACGGGTCCGTAGGGGGCGACGAGCCATCGCCGGCCACCGACGTCGGCGACGGTGACGGGGTTGCGTCGCTCCCGGCCGGTCCGTCGACCGACCGTCGTCAGCACCCACGAGCGGGGGATGAGACCGGCGCGCGTGAGGACCGCCGTCACGGCGTTCTCGACACCGTGCAGACGGTGCCGCGCGTTCGTCCGGCGCGGCCCTGCGGCCGCCGCGCCCCCGGGACCGGCCATGCCCTCCACGGTAGGGGTGTCGCCGCGGCCTGACCAGCCCTCGGTGGATGCCTCCGGCGACCGGTGACAGGACCGCGTCAAGACGCGTCGGAGGGCGTCAAGATCACGGGCCGCTCGCCGGGCAGGCTGCCCACCGGGCGGAGGCTGGTCCGCGTGACCGCCCCATCGCACACCGCATCCCCCGCGCCCCTCCCTCCCACCCGCTCGTCGGCCGGTGGCCCCGGCTCGATGCTCGCGACGGCCGCCGAGCTCGTGGCCCGCGGCCTCGAGCAGGTGCTCGCCGCAGCCCGATCCGGGGACGCCACCGCGACCCGCCGCGTCGTGCGCGGCTCCGGCCCTCGCCGGCTCGCGTGCAGCCGCACGGACAGCTGCGCCCGCGTCCGGGTCGCCCATCGTGCGACTTCGCCGCGGTCCCTGCCCCGCACGGCGTCGGAGCTGCGGCTCGTCGCCGAGCTCGACCACCTCGGCGGCCTCGTCGACAGCCTCGCCCGTCAGCTGGCGGCCGGCGCCCTCACCCCTGCGATGCTCGCGGACCTCGGCGACGACCTCGACGCCCTGGCGTCGTGCGGCGTCGCCCGGTTGCGTCGGCTGCCGACGCTCACGGGGCCCGCGATGGACGGCGACCACCTCCGCGACGGCGACGCCCTCTGCGCCGTGCTCGACCACCTGCCTGTCGTCGCGGAGGCGCCGGCACGGCGGGGCCCGCAGCCGGTGCTGACCTGCCGGCGCATCGTCGAGTCGGTGCTCGCGGCGTCATCGTTCGCCACGCGCATCGCCTGACGCCGCATCGCTCGTGGGCACCCCACACAGAGCAGGGCCCCGACCGCGTCTCCGCCGGTCGGGGCCCGTTTCACTGTCTCAACACAGTGCGCGCCCGAAGGGATTCGAACCCCTAACCTTCTGATCCGTAGGCCCAATCCGGGCCTGACAAGCCCCGATCCGCGACGACCGGTGGCGACTGGATGCGCGGCGTTTTCGCAGGTCAGAGCGCATGAAGCGTTCCGAGTCGGCGCAGGTCGCATCGTTACGGAATCGAGACTGCGGGCGAATTTTGGGGCCCATTTCGTGGCCCAGAACAGGCGGTCTCTTCAGCCGGTCAAGGCGGCGCTTGCTCGACGAATGGCGCCCGCCGCGGTCGAACCGTCACAGGCCTGCTGTGCGGAGCCGGCCGGTTGGCCGTCGCGCTGTCGAGCCAGCTGACGTTCATCCGACGACTTGCCACGCGGGTCCGCTGGCGCACGCCTGTGCCTGATAACGGTCCGACTCGAGGAACCCTCCTCCGAGGGTCACCGGTACGCCGGTGCGGTACTCGGGTGCTTCGGACCTGGACGGATCACGAATGAGAAGCTCGCTGCCGTCGGCCTGTGCAATCCAGCCCACGGGCCAGAGCACGGGCCAGGGCTCGCTCGCCGCACCCTGCTCGACGAGCCGGACGCATCCGTCGTCTCCCAGCGTGAGCGTGCCGGAGATCGCGGCCGACATCGCACTCTGCCCCGGTTGCCAGCTGGAGCGTGCCAGGGGTGATTGCGCCGTCGCCTCTGGGCGGCCGGTGGGCCAGACGTCCAGCGGCGTCCGATCATCGCTACACCCGCCCACCACGAGCAATGCCACGCCGGCCACGAGAATGACCGCCCCTCGGCCTCCACGCCGAACCCAACCCCGCATGGGCGATGGTCTCACCGCGCCATCCCCGATGTCACGCACTTCCTTCGCGCGCAGGGCACTGTCCGACGACCACCCAAACTGGTCGACTCCCCCTGCAACCACCGAACCGCCGCCGACGCAGCCCCGCACATCCCCCTCCCCGACAGCCGCCTTCACCCGTCCGTCACACGCGAGCCCGATTCCCACGCACGACGCCGACGCCGACGCCGACGCAGGAACGCCAGAACTCATCCACGACACACCTCATGCATTGCGGCGCGGCGTACTCGTTGTCACGACTCGCGGCGCGTCCACCGGGAGGTGGGTACGTGCCTTGGGAGTCATGACAACGACAGGTTCACGCGGGTCGACGGAATACGGCTCGGATAGAGCCGGTCCCGGGCAGCTGACGCTGGTCGACTTCGACGACACGTCACCTTCGCTGCCGCTGAGCGACCCGACTCCGACAACGCCTTCACAGTCAACCGAGTCCAAGACCCGCCATCGCCCGAGCTCCCTCACGTGCCAGTGGTGCGGCACAGGCTTCCCGGTGCCGGCCCGGGGTCGGATCCCTAAGTGGTGCTCCGACAGCTGCCGACACCGCGCATGGGAACAGCGCCGGGCCGCCGCTTCGGGGCTCTGCGCCGTGAGCGTGGTGGAGCGGGTCGCAGAGGTCGTCAGGACCCAGCAAGTCGTCGAAAAGCTACAGGTCGAGGTTCCGGCAGCCGACCGCCCACGAACTTCATCCGATTACGCCGCCATCCTGTTGGAGCTGTCTCTCCGGCTCGACACAGGGCGCATCTACGAGCGCGACCTCGCCTCTCTCACCTCCGCGATGACCACGCTGATCGCTGCGTTCAACCGCCGCCTTCACTGACCCTCGTGGCGTTCGCAGTTTCCCGCGCATGCCGATGCGCGCCAGCTTCCCCGTCATCCCAGTGATGACGGGGAAAGCGGCGGATGGCACGGTTGCATCCCCGTTACCAGCGGACTTCCGCGTCATCACAGTGACGACGCAGTTGCTCGGTCGCCTGCCCTCATCTGCCGCGAATCGGGTCATTCGTGATCGTGTCGCTAGGCGTTGGCAGCCGCCTCGTCGATGACTTGGCACCCGGTGGGGTCTGTCACCAGGATCCGTGCGGGCTTGGCCGCTGCCGCGTCAAGACTGGCCAGATCGGGGGTCCGCTTAAGCAATACCGCGGCATCGTCGGGGGCGCGCGCCGGGAGGGAAAGCTTCCCGTCCTCCGCCACTACGGCAAGAAGTGAGCCGCTCTCAGCCGTGCCGTACACAGAGGGGTCGTACGCAAAGACCGGTGACTTCTCGAGAAACACCACGGCGCGCCCGAGGCCCCGCAGGTCCTCCTCGACTCCACTCGAGTCAACATCGGGGTCGAATGCGAGCCCGACCGTGATCGTCTCGCCCACCGCGAGATCGCCACTGACCACGTGGTCGACCGTGAACCGCGCCTCCACTGTCTTCCAAACTGCCCCCTCCGTGTCGAAGGCGAGCCCCTGCCCACTTGAGCCGTCACCGCCGGGAACTGTGAACGCCTTGCCGGGCCTCACCGACTGGAAGCGGCCAGTGGCCACCGCCGTCGTCAGCGCCATGGGCGCCGCCTCCCCGATGCGAAAGCGCGTGTTGCCCAGTAAGTCATCGAGCGAGTCGTAGGGCCGGCAACCGCTTGACCCTTCAGCGCGGGCACGCAGGGCGTCCGTGGCGCTCGGGCTCCCAAGCGAGCATCCCGACAGCATGAGGCCAACAACGATGAAAACCGCCTGACGAGCCCGCATACCTGCCTCCCCATCGTGAGCGCTCCACATTCGAGTCGCCCCCAGTACCTCGAGGTTCCACTGTGGCAGCGCACGACGCAACGCGCACTAGCCCGCGCGGGGTTGATGCCAATCTTGCGCTCATGCCGCGCTGCGGGAAACTCCTGCTTCGTGCGGATCGCGCGGTGTAAAGCGCTGACTGCCTCTTAAGTGCGCAGCCAGGGCCCGACGTGCCGTGTCGCAGGCTGGCCGGCTCGACCCTCTATCCCGGCCGCCCGTGAGCGGGCCGACCTGGGGCCGGCCAAGGGCTTCGGGGGCTGTTCCAGAGCGCCTCGCCCATCCGACGGGCCGCTTCGTGGCGGAGCTCATCGACGGCGTGGACGTAGCGCTGGGCGGTGGCCATCTCGGTCCAGCCCATGATGGCCATGACCGTGCGGATGTCGACGCCCTGAAGGAGCAGCAGGCCCAGAGTCCTGTCCGGGCAGTTCCAGCCTGTGGACAGAGCAGGGCCCCGGCCGCGTTTCCGCTGGCCGGGGCCCGTTTCACTGTCTCAACACAGTGCGCGCCCGAAGGGATTCGAACCCCTAACCTTCTGATCCGTAGTCAGATGCTCTATCCGTTGAGCTACGGGCGCCCGTCACGCCGAGGCGCAACGAGAGAGCAGACTACCGGACCTCCGGGGCGCATCAGAAATCGGCCCCCTCGGCGCCCGCCGGTGCAAGCCCGAGACCTTGTGAAGAGTTTCACAAGCGCGCCGTCCCGCGGCCTCTCGACCCCCGCGGACGACGGTCCTACGGTGGGGGTGAGGCCCTGAGCGATGGGCCGCCGAGGTTCCTTCCCGACAGCGTCGAGAGCCCGTCGCCCGGTGACCGACCCCACCCGGTAGCGGCGGAAGGACCCCGCGATGACGACCACGACCAGCACCCTCCCCCGGACCACCCATCCCGACCTGCAGTCCTGGGTCGACGAGGTGGCCGCCCTCACGCAGCCGGCCGAGGTGGTGTGGTGCGACGGCTCGCGCGAGGAGTGGGACCGCCTCACGACGCAGCTCGTCGACGCCGGCACGTTCGTCCGCCTCGACGAGCGCAAGAAGCCCAACTCCTTCCTCTGCCAGTCGGACCCGACCGACGTCGCACGCGTCGAGGACCGCACCTTCATCGCGTCCGAGCGCGAGGAGGACGCCGGCCCGACGAACAACTGGGTCGCCCCGGCCGAGCTCCGGGCGACGATGACCGAGCTGTACCGCGGCTCGATGCGCGGTCGCACGATGTACGTCATCCCGTTCGTCATGGGCCACCTCGACGCGACCGTGCCGATGTTCGGCGTCGAGATCACCGACTCCGCGTACGTCGTGACGAACATGCGGATCATGGCGCGCATCGGCACCCCCGTGCTGCGCGCGATGGAGGAGCGGCGGGCGCCCTTCGTCAAGGGCCTGCACTCGGTCGGCGCACCGCTCGAGCCCGGACAGCAGGACGTCCCGTGGCCGTGCAGCACGACGAAGTACATCGCCCACTTCCCCGAGGCCCGCGAGATCTGGTCCTACGGCAGCGGGTACGGCGGCAACGCCCTCCTCGGCAAGAAGTGCTACGCCCTGCGCATCGCCTCGGCGATGGCCCGCGACGAGGGCTGGATGGCCGAGCACATGCTCATCCTCAAGCTCACCTCGCCCACGGGCAGCGTCCACTACGTCGCCGGCGCCTTCCCCAGCCAGTGCGGCAAGACCAACCTCGCGATGATCGAACCGACGCTCGCCGGCTGGTCCGCCGAGATGGTCGGTGACGACATCGCCTGGATGCGCTTCGGGCCCGACGGCCGGCTCTACGCCGTCAACCCCGAGTTCGGTCTCTTTGGCGTCGCGCCGGGGACGGGCATGCACACCAACCCGCAGGCCGTCCGGACCATCGAGAAGGGCAACTCGATCTTCACCAACGTCGCCCTCACCGATGACGGCGACGTCTGGTGGGAGGGCCTGACCGAGGCGCCGCCCTCGCACCTCACCGACTGGAAGGGCAACGACTGGACGCCCGAGTCCGGCGTGCCGAGCAGCCACGCGAACAGCCGCTTCACGACCCCCGCGAAGCAGACCCCGATGATGGCCGCCGAGTACGACAACCCGGACGGCGTGCCGATCGACGCGATCCTCTTCGGCGGCCGCCGCAAGACCACCGGCCCGCTCGTCTACGAGTCCCGCGACTGGGCCCACGGCGTCTTCGTCGGCGCCACCCTCTCGTCCGAGACGACCGCCGCCGCCACCGGTGCCGTCGGCGTCGTGCGGCGCGACCCGATGGCGATGCTGCCCTTCATCGGGTACCACGCCGGCGACTACATGCAGCACTGGCTCGACATGGGTGCGAAGGCCGACCCGGCGAAGCTGCCGAAGATCTTCCAGGCCAACTGGTTCCGCCGCGACGAGGAGGACGGCTCGTTCCTCTGGCCGGGGTACGGCGACAACGCCCGCGTCCTCAAGTGGGTCGTCGAGCGCCTGGACGGCACCGCCGACGCGGTGCAGACACCGGTCGGTCTCGTCCCCGCCCCCGGGGCGATCGACACGACGGGGATGGACCCCGCCGCCGCCGCGAAGGTGACCAAGGCCCTGCGCGTCGACCCCGAGGACTGGAAGGCCGAGGTCCCGCTCGTCCACGAGTGGTTCGACACCATCGGCGACCGGCTGCCGGCCGCCCTCGCCGACGAGCTCACCGCCCTCGAGGAGCGGCTCGAGAAGGCCTGAGCCGCAGCACACGACAGAGCCCCGCCGGCATGCGCTCCGGCGGGGCCCTGCCGTGCCGTCAGGTGGAGGGCGAGGTGCCGTTCGCGTCGCCCGGGTCGGTCGAGGTCCCGCCCTGCTGGCCGGGCGCGCCGGGCTGCTGACCGGGGAGGCCCGGCAGGCCGCCGCGGTCGCCGTCGCGGTCGCCGAAGCCACGGCCACCGTCGTGGTCGCCATCGCGGTCACCGAACCCGTGCCGGTCGCCGAACCCCTGCCCGCCCTGCTGCTGGCCCGGGCCACCGCCGGGGAAGCGCCCCTGCCCGAACCCGCCGCGCCCGCCGTCGGACTGGGTGATGGCCGCCGTCGCACCGGCCGCCCCGAGGGCGCCGACGACGAGGGCCACGACGAGCGCCACGACGGTCCGCGGACCGGACCACCGCGACGGCGTGCCCCAGCCGGCCCACGGCCGACGCCACGTGAGGCCGTCGCCCGCGGCGGGCGCCGGCGCCGGGGCAGCGGCTGCCGCGGCGGGCACGCCGTACGCCGCGCCCGGTCCACCGCTCGGCGGGACCGGACGTGCCGCCTCCGGACCGGGCGCGGCCCAGGCCGGCGCGACGGGCTCGGAGGCACCCGTCGCGGGCGCCAGCTCGTGCATCTCGCCCGCGACCGGCAGCGCGGCGGTCTGGTCGGCCGGGGTGGGCTGTGCGGCAGGCGAACCGGGCGTCACGGGGTCGTGCTCGTCGCGGCGCTCGCTCATCGAGGGTCTCCTTCGTCGGGCGGATGGCTGCGTGCACCCTCACGCCCGCGGCTGTCACGAACCTGTGGCGCATCCAGCACCCGGCTGGCAGATTGGAGTGGTGGCACACAGGAAGCGCACAGGTGACGCATCGGGAGGGCCAAGCCGGTCGCCGCAGAGTGGGCGCATGCCGACCCGCCAGCAGCCCGCCCCTGCGCCCGCCCTGTCCCGCCTCGACGGCAGCCCGGTGCGCGTCCTCGTCGTCGACGACGAGCAGAACCTCACCGAGCTGCTCTCGATGGCGCTGCGCTACGAGGGCTGGGAGGTCCGCAGCGCCGCGAGCGGCATCCAGGCGGTGCGAGCGGCGAAGGAGTTCGGGCCCGACGCCGTCGTCCTCGACATGATGCTCCCCGACTTCGACGGGATGGAGGTCCTGCGGCGGATGCGCGCCGACGACCCCAACGTCCCCGTCCTCTTCCTCACCGCGAAGGACGCCGTCGAGGACCGCGTCGCCGGCCTGACCGCCGGCGGCGACGACTACGTGACCAAGCCGTTCAGCCTCGAGGAGGTCGTCGCGCGGCTGCGGGCCCTCATGCGGCGCACCGCGATCGCCGCCGCCGACAGCGACTCGGTGCTCGTCGTCGGCGACCTCACGCTCGACGAGGACAGCCACGAGGTGACGCGCGGCGGGGTCGAGATCCAGCTGACCGCCACCGAGTTCGAGCTGCTGCGCTACCTCATGCGCAACCCCAAGCGCGTCCTGTCCAAGGCGCAGATCCTCGACCGCGTGTGGAACTACGACTTCGGCGGCCAGGCCAACGTCGTCGAGCTCTACATCTCCTACCTGCGCAAGAAGATCGACGTCGGACGCGCCCCGATGATCCACACCATGCGCGGCGTCGGGTACGTCCTCAAGCCGGCCGAGTGAGCCGATGACACCTGCCCTGCGCCGGCCCGCGGCCCTCGCGCGGCCCTCGCGCTGGACCCTGCGCGCGCAGCTGCTCGCGGGCGTCCTCGTCCTGTTCACCCTCGTCATGCTCGCGACGAGCGCGCTGACCGTCGTCGAGACCCGGCGCTACCTCGACGGCCAGCTGAGCCAGGACCTCCAGAGCGCGCTGTTCCGCGCCGGTGACCGGCGCGGCGTGTTCGACGACGACAACGACGGGCGCGGCTTCGGCGACGGCCAGCCCCCCGGGGCTCCCGGCAGCGACCGCACGCTCGTCCTCGGGCTGACCGCCTCCGGCGCCGTGGCCACCGACCCGCGCGGCTACCCGCTCAACCAGGTGGTCACCCGCTCCAACACCGACGGCACGCTGAGCGCGGACGAGATCCGCCGCCTCGCGAGCGCCGTCGAGGGCGGCGAGCCCGTGCGCATCTCCCTCGGCAACGACCTCGGCGACTACCTCGTGACCTCGCGCAGCATCGGCGACGGGGGCACCTTCGTCGTCGGCGTCTCGACTCGTCCGGTCGACGAGCTGCTCGGCAAGCTGCTGGCCCTCGTCGTCGGCGGGACCGTCGTCGGGCTCGTCCTCGTCGGCGTGGGCGGCGCGGTGGTGGTGCGCCGCAGCCTCGCCCCGCTGGACCGGGTCGCCGCGACGGCCCGCCGGGTCTCGACCCTCCAGCTCGACTCCGGCGACGTGTCGCTGGCCGTCCGCGTCCCGGAGCGGGACGCCGACCCCCGGACCGAGGTCGGCCAGGTCGGCCTCGCCCTCAACACGATGCTCGACGACGTCGAGCAGGCGCTGCAGTCGCGGCAGGAGAGCGAGATGCGGGTGCGCCGCTTCGTCGCCGACGCCTCGCACGAGCTACGCACCCCGCTCGCGTCCATCCGCGGCTACGCCGAGCTGACCCGGCGCGAGCGGGAACCGGTGCCCGAGACCGTCACCCACGCCCTCGGCCGCGTCGAGTCCGAGGCCCTGCGGATGCAGGAGCTCGTCGAGGACCTCCTCCTGCTGGCCCGCCTCGACTCCGGTCGCCCCCTCGAGCGCGAGCCGGTGGACCTGTCACTGCTCGCCGTCAACGCGGTGAGCGACGCGCACGCCGCCTCGCCCGACCACAGCTGGGAGCTCGACCTCCCCGAGGAGCCCGTCGAGGTCACCGGCGACGGCGCCCGCCTGCACCAGATCCTCGCGAACCTCCTCGCCAACGCCCGCACCCACACCCCGTCCGGGACGCGGGTGGTCACCAGGCTGCGGCCCGAGGCCGACATGGTGCGCATCTCGGTGTCGGACAACGGCCCCGGCATCCCCCGTGACCTGCAGCCCACCGTGTTCGAGCGCTTCGTGCGCGGCGACGACTCGCGCAGCCGTGCACAGGGGTCGACCGGGCTCGGGCTGTCCATCGTCGCCGCGGTCGGGCAGGCCCACGGCGGGCGGGTCGAGGTCACCTCGGAGCCGGGCGCGACGACCTTCTCGGTCCTCCTCCCCGCCTCCTGACCCACCTCCCCACCCGACTTCTTGCCCATCCGCCACCTCGGGAGCGCTCCCAGACGGCCCGGGAGGTGGCGGATGGGCAATCAGTGGGCTCGAGGAGCGGCGGGGGTTGTCAGAGGTCGAGCCGGAAGGCCAGCAGGTCGATGTCGGGACGCGGCGACCAGTCGCGCTCCGACCAGCGCCGGAAGCCGAGCCGCCCGTAGAGCCGGTGGGCCGCGAGCATCCACGAGGCGCTCGACAGGACGACGGCCCGGCACCCCTCGGCGCGTGCCCGCTCGACGCACGCCTCGCTGAGGACCCGGCCGACGCCGGCGCCCCGGGCCGAGGGCGACACGGCGAGCATCCGCACCTCGGCCTCGCCCTCCCCGCCGACCTCCGCGAACGGCGTGCCGGGGCGGACGTAGGTGACGGTGCCGACCACCGCACCCCCCTGCTCGGCCACGAGCAGCTCGGCGTCGCGCAGTCGCGCCCCGGCATCGAGCAGCGATGCGGCGTACGGGTGCTCGCGCGTCATGCCGCTGTCGGCGGCGTAGGCGGCCAGGGTCAGCTCGCCCACCGCGGCGAGCTCGTCGGGGCGGGCGGGGCGCACGGTGACGGTCACCTCCCGATCCTCGCACCGGGTCATCCACCGGCGACAGGGCGACCACAGGAACGCCACAGCCCCGGACCGGACCGTGGACGCATGGACACCGCCACCCTGCGCACGGCCTCCGGCCCCGGGACCCCCGACCTCGCGACGCACCCCACCACGACGACCCCGAGGACCGGCCGCCTGGCCCGCACCTTCCGCGGGCCGGCCGAGGACCCCGCGTGGGCCCGGCCCGCGCTCGTGGCCCTCCTCGTCGTCACGGCCGCCGCCTACCTCTGGAACCTCACGGCGAGCGGCTGGGCGAACAGCTTCTACTCCGCCGCGGTCCAGGCCGGCAGCGTCTCGTGGAAGGCCTTCCTCTTCGGCAGCTCGGACGCCGCGAGCTCGATCACCGTCGACAAGCCGCCGGCGTCGCTCTGGGTCATGGCCCTCTCGGTGCGCCTCCTCGGCCTCTCCTCGTTCGCGATGCTCCTGCCGCAGGTGCTCATGGGCGTCGGCACCGTCTGGGTCACGCACGCGACCGTGCGCCGGCGCTTCGGCCACGGCGCGGCGCTGCTGGCTGGCGTCGCGCTCGCCCTGACCCCGGTGGCCGTCCTCATGTTCCGGTTCAACAACCCGGACGCCCTGCTGACCCTGCTCATGGCCCTCGCGATCTGGGCGACGCTGCGGGCCGTCGAGGCCGGCTCCTACCGCTGGATCGCCCTCGCGGGTGTCTTCACCGGCCTCGGCTTCCTCACGAAGAGCCTCCAGGTGCTGCTCGTCGTGCCGGCCGTGGCGATCGTCTGGCTCGTCTGCGCGGACACCCCCGTCCGCCGGCGACTCGTCGGCGGCCTGCTGTCGGCGGCGGCCTTCCTCGTGAGCGCCGGCTGGTGGGTGGCGGTCGTCGAGCTCACGCCGGCCTCGATGCGCCCGTACATCGGTGGCAGCCAGACCAACTCCTTCCTCGAGCTGACCTTCGGCTACAACGGCCTCGGACGGCTCGACGGCTCCGAGGTCGGCCGGGTCGGCGGTGGCGGCGGGGGCGCCGGCGGCTTCTCCGACGGCGTCGGCATCTTCCGGATGTTCGGCTCCGCGGTCGGCGGCCAGATCTCGTGGCTGCTGCCCGCCGCGCTGGTCCTGCTCGTCGCCGGGCTCGCGCTGCGCGGCCGAGCACCACGCACGGACGGCCGGCGCGCCGCCTACCTCGCGATGGGCCTGTGGCTCGCCGTCACGGCGCTCGTGTTCTCGCTCATGCAGGGGATCTTCCACGAGTACTACACGGTCGCCCTGGCGCCGGCGATCGCCGCGCTCGTCGGGATGGGCGCCGGCGAGGCGTGGGAGCGACGGCACGACGCCCTCGGCGCCCTCACCCTCGCCGCCGGCACCGCGGCCGCGTCGGTCTGGGGCTTCGTCCTCCTCTCCCGCACGACCTCGTACGGCGGGTGGCTGCGCTTCACCGTCCTCGCGCTCGGTCTCGCGGCGACCCTGCTGTTCCTCGTCGTCGGTCGGCTGCACCGCCGGGGCCTCGCCCCCGTGGCCGCCCTCGCGGTCGTCGCCGGGCTCGCCGGCCCCGCGGCGTACTCCGCCTCGACGCTCGCGACCGGGCACAGCGGGTCGATCGTCACGGCCGGACCGGCCGGCAGCCGTGGCGGACCCGGCGGTGGCGGGATGCCGGGGGGCATGCCGCAGGGCGGCCCCGGTGGCGGGCAGGGCGGGATGCCCGGTCAGGCACCCGGCGGCACCACCACCAACCCCAACGGCGGCACCGCGCCCTTCGGCAACGGCACCGCACAGGGCGGCACCGCACAGGGCGGCACCACGCAGGGCGGCACCACGCAGGGCGGGACGTCCCGGGGCGGCGGGATGGGCGGCCTGCTCGACGCCACCACCCCCGACAGCGCGGTCGTCGAGGCCCTCACCGCCGACGCGTCGAGCTACACGTGGGTCGCGGCCGCCGTCGGGTCGCAGAACGCGGCCGGTCTGCAGCTGGCCACCGAGCTGCCGGTCATGGCCGTCGGCGGGTTCAACGGCTCGGACCCCTCCCCGACCCTCGCGCAGTTCCAGCAGTACGTGGCGGACGGACGCATCCACTGGTTCCTCGCCGGCGGTGGGTTCGGTGGGCAGCAGGGCGGCTCGAGCGCCTCGAGCGAGATCGCGACCTGGGTCTCGCAGCACTTCACCGCGCAGACCATCGGCGGGCAGACGTTCTACGACCTGACCCCGACGACGACGGGCTCGGGGCAGTGACCGTCGTGCGGACCCCTGCGAGCGCCGCCCCGGTGCGCTCGCGGGGGTCGGTACCCCGCGAGCTGCTCGTCTTCGCCGTCATCGGGGTCGCGAGCACCGTCCTGCACCTCGGCGGCTTCGTCGTCCTGCGGACGCTCCTCGGGACGCCCCAGGTGGCCAACGCCGTCGCCCTGCTCGTCGCCGCCGTCGCGAACACCTGGGCCAACCGGCGCTGGACGTTCGGCATCCGCGGCCGCGAGGGGGTCGCACGCCACCAGCTGCAGGGGCTGCTCGTGCTGGCCCTCACGCTCGCGATGACCTCGGGCGGGCTGGCGCTGCTGGCCCACGTCGCGCCGGACGCACCGACCCGGGTCGAGACCGGCGTGGTCGCCGTGACCACCGTCGCCGCGACGGCGGTCAAGTACGCCGCGATGCGCTGGTGGGTCTTCGCGCCGCGCGGGCCTCAGAACTCGGCGACGACGAACCCGCCGACGGAGTCCTCGAACAGCACGGCCCCGGTCCAGTCCGCGTCCTCGTAGGTCCCCGTGCACACGACGACCGTCGACGTGGTGACGGCCGGGGTGTCGGGGCAGCTGAGGTCGTCGATGGTCCAGCCGAAGTCGCTCTCGGCGGCGCCGACCGCCCACTCGAGCCGGTCGCCGCTCAGCGCCGCGCCGTCCGGGAGGGCGGTCACCTGACCGCGCACCGACTCCGCCCATCCGCCGCCGCCGTCGTCGACCGCGCCGGCGAAGAACCCGCTGCCGGCGAGGAGCAGCGCCACCACGGAGAGGACCACCGCGATGCCCGACGCGACGGCGGCCCCCACGGCCCACCCGACGGCGGCGCCGCCCCCGGTCGAGGCGTGCGCGGGCGCCACGGGCGGCGCCATCGGGTCCGGGCCCGCGAGGTGCGGGTGGACCGGCTGCGGGGACGGCGGCTGCGGGAACGGGGCACTCGACACGGCGGCAGTGTGGCAGCCGTCCGCGGGCTCCGTCCCGCGATCCGGCGGACCCCGGGCCGTCCGTCCGATGGGTCGTCGGTCACCGGGCGGGGCGCTTTTGCCCGCAGGTCCCGTGCCGGATACCCTGTGCAAGCGTTGGAGGCGTCGCCTAGTCCGGTCTATGGCGCCGCACTGCTAATGCGGTTTGGGCTAACCGCCCATCGAGGGTTCAAATCCCTCCGCCTCCGCACGAAGAAGTCCCCCGGGAAGCTTGCGCCCCCGGGGGACTTCGCTGTCTCCCGACGCCTCTCACCCGTCGAGTGAACAGGACACGCCGCGGGCACCCCGGCGCGCACGGCGTGTTCTGTTCACTCGACGGGGTACCGACAGCGGGACGGGCGCGGAGCAGGCGCGGAGCGGGCGCATGACGAGGCCCCCGGGAAGGCCCAGTCACTCCCGGGGGCCCCGTGACGGCACCGCCGGCCGGCCGGGCAGGGTCGCCGGCCGGCGGTCGCTCGGGGGATGCCTCAGTGCTGCTCGGCGAGGCTCCACATCGTCCAGAGCTCGGTGCGCATCCGCCGCGGCTGCTGGAGCACGTGGACGACGGCGCCGCCGATGTCGGCCGGCTCCATGAACGGCCCCTGCGACGGGTCGCCGTCGCCGAAGCGTCCGTCGGCCGCCGCGAACGGGGTGTTGACCCCCGCGGGCGCGATGACCGTCGTCCGGATGCCCTCGCCGCGCAGCTCGCGGTCGAGGGCGTAGCCGAGGTTCACCTGGGCGCCCTTGGTCGCGGCGTACACCGCCTCCTTGCCACCGCCGATGAGCAGGCCCGCGACCGAGGCGAGGACGACGAGGTCGCCACCGTCGCCCTGGGCGCGGAACTGCCGCACCGCGGCCCGCGTGGTCCAGATGGTGCCCTTGAGCGTGACGTCGACCATCAGCTCGACCTCGTCGGCGCTCTGGTCGAGCACCCCGCCGTAGAAGCCGACGGCGGCGTTGGCGACGACCGAGTCGACCCGGCCCCACGCCTCCACCCCGGCGGCGACCAGCCGGTCGGCGGTCTCCTCGTGGCGGACGTCGCCGACGACGGGGACGACGTGGTCCGACCCCAGCTCCTCGACGAGCCGGTCCAGCCCCTCGGGGCGCAGGTCCCCGGCGACGACGCGGGCCCCGGCCTCGACGGCCAGCCGGACCGTCGCCCCACCGATGCCCCCGCCGGCTCCGGTGACGGCGACGACCGTGCCGGTCAGGTCGCGGCTCGGCGCGGGCATCAGACCACGACCCGACGAGCAGGGGACGACGTCCGGGTCACTTGATGGCTCCCATCGACAGGCCGCGGACGAGCTGCTTCTGGGCGACCCAGCCCGCGACGATGACCGGCAGCGCGGCGATGGTCGCCGCCGCCGAGAGGACCGCGAGGAACTGCCCGCGGCCGTCGACGAACGAGCCGAGGAACGGCGGCGTCGTGCGGGCGGCCGACGAGGTGAGCAGCGTCGCGAGGAAGTACTCGTTCCAGCTGAAGATGAACGTGATGAGCGCGGCCGACGCGACGCCGGGCAGCACGAGCGGCAGCGCGACCCGGAAGATCTCGCGGCCGAGGCCGGCGCCGTCGACGCGACAGGCCTCGATGATTTCGAACGGCACCTCGAGGAAGAACGAGCGCATCATCCACACCGCCACCGGCAGGTTCACCGCGCCGTAGACGACGGCGAGCATGTAGATGTTGTCGAGCAGCCCGAGCGTCTTGAGGATCATGAACAGCGGCAGCACGACGGCGGCCAGCGGCATGAACCGCGTCGAGATGAAGAACGACAGCGCGTTCTCGACGTTCTTGACCCGGCGGATCGACAGGGCGTAGGCCGCCGGGATGGCGAGGACGACCGCGATGATCGTCGCCGTCACCGCCGCGGTCACCGAGTTGAGCAGGTAGCCCTTCATCCCGCGGTCCATCGCGAGCTGGTAGCCCTCGGTCGACGGCGAGAAGAACAGCTTCGGGTTGACCGACGAGGCGACCGACTCGGGCTTGAAGCCGTTGAGGATCATCCAGAAGACGGGGAAGAAGAACGCGAGCACGAGCACCCACGTGAGCGCGGTGACCAGGGAGCCACGGAGCGAGCGGTTCATCGGCTGCCTCCTGCCATGAAGACCTTGAAGAGGGTGCGCAGCGCCACGGTCGCGACGATGATCGTGAGGATCACCGTGACGACGCCGTAGGCCGCGGCCTGCCCGACGTCCAGGCCGATGAAGGCCCGCTCGTAGAGCAGGTAGGCCAGCGTCTTCGTGCCGCCGGTGCCCTTGGTGAGGATGGCGATGGGGTCGAAGACCTGGAGGATGATGACCGACCCCAGGAGGACGCCGATCTCGACGTACATCCGCAGGTGGGGCAGCGTGATCCACGTGAAGGTGCGCCACGTGCCGGCGCCGTCGACCTGCGCCGCCTCGAGGATGCCCTTGTCCTGGCCCTGCAGCCCGGCCAGGAGGATGAGCATCATGAACGGGGTGAACTGCCACGTGAGGACGATGACGACCGAGAGCATGGGGTGCTCGGTCGACCACGACACGACGGGCAGGCCCAGCGTGCGGGAGAGCCAGTTGAGGATGCCGATGTTCGTGTCGAACATCGAGTACTTCCAGATGAGCGAGGCCGCCGCCGGCATGACGAGGAACGGCGTGATCATCAGCGTGCGGGCGATGGCCCGGCCGCGGAAGGGCCGGTCGAGGAGGATCGCGAAGATCATCCCGAGGGCCACCGAGAGGATGACCGAGAAGGCCGTGATGAGGACGGTCGCCAGCACCGAGGGCCAGAGGTCCCCCGAGGTCAGCGCCGACGCGTAGTTGGACAGACCCGTGAACCCGCGGTCGTTGGGGTAGAGCAGGTTCCAGCGGAGCAGCGAGTAGACGATGGTCACGACGAACGGGACCTGCGTCAGGAGGATCAGGAAGATGACGGCGGGCAGCAGCAGCCCGCGCGCGGTCCGCAGCTCCTTCTTGTTCACCCGCCTGGGTTCGGTGGCGGTCTCGGCCTCCACCGTGTCGAGCTCGGTCACGGTCATCTGGGCACTCCCTTGTGCGAGCGGTCTGGCGGGGATGTGGCGACGGGTGCCGAGGCCGGCCGGGGGGACCGGCCTCGGCACCCGTCGCTCACGGGGTGTTGCGGGTCAGCTCTTGTGCTTGTCGCCCGCGGCCTGGGCGAGCGACTGGCACTTGGCGAGGGCGTCGTCGACCGACGAGCGGCCGGCGAGGTAGTCCGCCACGAGCTGGGCGCACTGGTTGCCGACGTCCTGGAACTCGGGGATCGAGACGTACTGGATGCCGACCCACGGCTGCGGGTTGACGCCCGGCTGCTTCGGGTTGACCGAGCTCATGACGTCGAGCGTGATCGGGGCGTAGGCGGCCGCGGCCTCCTTGTACTCCGGGATCTCGTAGGTCGAGGTGCGCGAGCCCGGGGGCACGTTGGACCAGCCGATCTGCTGACCGACGAGCTTGATGTAGTCCTTGCTCGTCGCCCACTTGACGAACTTCAGCGCGGCGTCCTTCTGCTTGGTCGAGGACGGGATGGCGAGGTTCCAGCTCCAGAGCCAGCCGGACTGCTGGGTCTTCTCGACCGGCATGTGCGCGTAGCCCATCTTGCCCTTGACCGGCGAGTCGTCGGCCTCGAGCATCGACGCGGCGACGGAGGCGTCGGCCCACATCGCGGCCTTGCCCTCCTTGAGCGCGGTGAGGCACTCGTTGAAGCTGTACGACACCGGGTCCTTCTCGCCGGACTCGTCGAGCATCGTCTTGTAGAAGGTGACGGCCTGCTTCCACTCCGGGGTGTCGACCGTCGCGTTCCACTGCTCGTCGTACCAGTTGCCGCCGAAGGCCTGCACGACCGTCGTCAGCGGGGCGAAGAGGTCACCCCAGCCGGGCTTGCCGCGCATGCAGATGCCGGCCATGTCGGCGGAGTTGACCTTCTTGGCCGCCTCCGCGACCTGCTGCCAGGTGGGGGTGTCGCCGAGCGTGACGCCCGCCTTGTCGAGGACCTCCTTGTTGTACATGAGGATGGAGGACTCGCCGTAGAACGGGACCGCGAACAGCTTGCCGTCGTAGGTGTTGACGTCGCGCACCGGCGGGAGGAGGTCGTCGACGTCGTAGGCCGAGTCGGACTGCAGGTCCGGCGTGAGGTCGACGAGCCAGCCGTTGGCGCCCCACTGCGGCGTCTCGTACGCGCCGATGGTGACGATGTCGTACTGGCCGGCGCCGCTCGCGACGTCCGCGGTCACGGCGGCGCGCAGGTCGCCCTCCTCCATGACCTGGAAGTTGACGGTCGTGCCGGGGTTGGCCTTCTCGTACTCGGACTTGAGCTTCTCCATGTCCTTCATCTGGCCGTTGTTCACGGTGGCCACGTTGAGGGTGACGTTCCCGCCCCCGCCGCCACCGGCGGAGCCCGAGTCCGTGGAGACGTTCCCCGACGAGCAGGCGGCCAGGGCGAGGGCCGAAGCCAGCGCACCGGCGCCGAAGGTCAGGGCGCGCTTCGTGGTGAGCATGCCTAACTCCTTTGGTAGGTCTTTCCCCCACCCGTCCCCGGGAGGAGGTCCCCGAGCCCGGGGAGCGTTCCGCGTCGCCTTGCCGCGGTGGAACACCGGCAACGTAGAAGGCGGGCGCGCCGGGCGACAAGGACCATGCGCCTCGTCGTTTCGGTACTATTTTTCCGTGCTCACCCGTGCGGGTGACCGTACGGCTGAGCGGCACCGCTGCACGCGGCACCGTGAGCGGGGTCCTGACGAGGATGTCAACGAGGAGTGGTGACGATTTCGTATCAGTCCACCGGCACGCCGCGGCTCCGGCTCGCGGGCTTTCCCTCGCTGGCCGTCGAGGGCGTCGACCCCGACACCCCCCTGGTGCGCGGCCCGTACCCGGACGCGCCGCGGCGCGAGATCATCCCGCCGCACCCCCAGCACGCGCTGCGCGTGCTCACCCACGACTTCCCGAGCGAGATCTGCGGCTGGGGGGCGCACCCCGAGTACGAGATCCACCTCATCACCAAGTCGCACGGGTCGTTCATCGCCGGCGACCACGTCGGGACCTTCTCCCCCGGCCATGTGAGCATCATGGGCCCGAACCTGCCGCACGACTGGGTGAGCGACCTCGAGCCGGGCCAGGTCGCCGTCGACCGCGACGCCGTGATCCAGTTCTCCGACGACTGGATCCGGCAGTGCATGCGGCTCATCCCGGAGCTCCAGGAGGTCGACGAGGTGCTGCGCCTCTCGACGCGCGGGCTCGTCTTCTCCGGGGCCACGGCGTGGCGCGCGGCCGAGACGATCCTCGAGGTGACGCGCACCCAGGGCGCCGAGCAGATGGCGCACTTCTTCCGCCTGCTCGGGCTCTTCGCGGCCGCTCCCGCCGAGGAGCGCGACGTCGTCGCCAGCGAGTGGCTCGGCCGACCGACCGACGCCGGCTCGCTCGGCGCGGTCGAGGCCGGGCTCGCGTACATCTTCGAGAACCTCACCGGCGACATCCGGCTCTCGACGGCCGCGCGGATGGCCTACATGTCGGAGCCGACGTTCTCGAAGTACTTCAAGTCGGCGACCGGGATGACCTTCAGCAACATGGTCAAGAAGCTGCGGATCGCCCACGCCCGCAGGCTGATCGACACGACCGAGCACCCGATCGCGCAGGTGGCGGCGATGAGCGGCTACCACAACATGGCGAACTTCAACCGGCAGTTCCTCGCCGAGGTCGGCACCACGCCGACGTCGTACCGCAAGCTCGAGTCGTCGCAGAAGCCGCCGCCCGAGGTCTTCAGCCTCGGCCTGCGGGCGCCCGTCGAGCCCTGAGGTCCTGACGGCGCCCGACGGCGCCCGGCCCGCTCAGCCCCCCAGCACCTCGTCGAGCGTGGCCGGCACGCCCTCGGCCGCGAGCGCGCTGCGCATCCGCAGGAACTCCTCGCGGAAGCGCTCGTCGTCGGCGAGGTCGCCGAACACGGCCTCGACGCGCAGGAACGCCGCCGGGTCGTCGTCGGACGCCGCCTCCCGCAGCGCCTGCGCGTGGACCTCGGGCGGGATCTCGCTCTCCGGCAGGCCACCCCGGGCGATGAGGGCCCAGTACTCGGCCCAGGCGGCGACCATGAGCGCGCCGAGGGTCACCGGTCGCCCGGCCTCCAGGTTGGCGCGCACGGCCGGGAGGGTGAAGGTCGCCATCCGGTTCGCGCCGTCGGTGGCCAGGCGGACGAGGGTGTCGCGGATGCCCGGGTTGGCGAACCGCTCGAGCAGCGTCGCCATGTACCCCGGCAGGTCGATGCCGGGCAGCTCGCCGAGCGTCGGCGCGGCCTCGTCGGCCATGTAGCGCTCGAGGTAGGTGCGGATGCGCTCGTCGCGCATCGTCTCGTCGACGAGCGTGTACCCGACCGGGGCGCCGAGGTAGGCCAGCGCCTGGTGGCTGGCGTTGAGCAGGCGCAGCTTCATCAGCTCGTAGGGCTTGACGTCGTCGACGAACTGCACGTCGACCTGCTCGAGCGCCGGTCGGCCGAGGGGGAACTCGTCCTCGACGATCCACTGCGTGAACGGCTCGGCCGGCACCGGCCAGCGGTCCTCGATGCCGAAGTCGGCGAGCAGCGACTCGCGGTCGGCGTCGGTCGTCGCGGGCGTGATGCGGTCGACCATGCAGTTGGGGAACGAGACCGACGCCTCGATCCAGTCCGCGAGCGCCGGGTCGACGAGGCGGGCGAAGCCGGTGACGGTCTGGCGGCAGACCTCGCCGTTGCCCTGGAGGTTGTCGCAGGAGAGGACCGTGAACGGCTCCAGGCCGGCCTCGCGCCGGCGCCGCAGCCCCTCGACGACGTACGCGAAGGCCGTCCGCGGGTTCTCGAGGTGCTCGACGTCGTGGACGACCGCGGCGTCGGTCGCGTCGAAGGCCCCCGTCGCGGCGTTCTTGAGGTACCCGCCCTCGGTGACCGTGAGGCTGACGATCCGCACCGCGGGGTCACAGAGCCGGGCGTAGACGGCCTCGGCGTCCTGCGGCCCGTAGAGGTACTCGAGCACCGACCCGACGACCCGCGGCTCCAGCGAGCCGTCCGGGTGCCGCACGACGAGCGTGAAGAGGCAGTCCTGGGCGCGCATCGCGTCACGCATCGCGGCGTCCTGCGGCAGCACCCCCACCCCGCAGATGCCCCAGTCGAGGCCCTCGCCGCGCTCCATGAGGCGGTCGAGGTACATCGCCTGGTGGGAGCGGTGGAAGTTGCCGAACCCGAAGTGGACGATGCCGACCGTCGCGGTCGTGCGGTCGTACGAGGGGCTCGGCACGCCCGCGTCGGGCGCGGTCGTCGTGAGTGCGGTCACCGGAGGGGTCCTTTCGCGCGCGGCCCGCCGCCGCTGTCACGCGCGACGTCGCGGGTCCGTCCCGCATGAAACCAAGGTTCGGGCCGCGTGGGGAGACCCCGGGCCGGGACGGGAACGAAAGCACCAGCACCCGAGGACTTCGTATCGGTCCGACCGCCCGGTGCGGCCGGACCGCGCCTCAGGCGCAGATGTCCTGGTCGGCGGTGCGGGCCTCGATCGTCTTCTCGGGGGACGGCGGGCTGATCGAGGGGCTGGGGACCGGGTCGGACCCGAGGCGGTTCGGCAGCTCGACGACGGTCTTGGCCCCGGGGCCGATCACCACGCGGATCGTCGTGCCGAGGCCGTCCGCCTTCTCGGTCTTCGAGCCGGGGAAGGCGGCCGCGACCGTGCGGGCCGCCTGCTCCTGCCCGGAGGTGTACTGGACGAGGACGCCCTCGGTGCGCTCGGCCGTCGAGGCGGTCGTGACGAGGGGGAAGCCCTGGACCTTCAGCGCGTCGGCCTCCTGCTTGGCGAGGCCGTCGACCCCGGTCGCGTTGACGACCGCGACACCGGCGACGTCGGCGGGGCTGACGGTCAGCGGCGCCGCGCTGGCGGTCGGCGTCGGCTTCTTCGTGGGGCCGTCGAGCGGCTCGTCGGTGCGGATCTTCGTCCACAGCGTCTCGGCGGCAGAGGTCCACTGGACCCGGTTGGCGTCCGACGTGTACGGCTCGACCGGCACGGTGACGAACGCGACGTTCTTGATGCCGACGTCCTGCACTGAGGTCGCGAGGTCGCGCATCGTGCCGAGCCCCATGTCCTCGTCGGTCGTCAGCGACCTGGTCGCCGCGTCGAGGAAGCCGTAGAGCTTGTCGGGCCGCAGCAGCAGGGAGGTGCGGGTGGCCTCCTGGACGATCGAGGAGAGGAACGCCTGCTGACGCTTGATCCGGCCGAGGTCGGAGCCGTCACCCTCGGTGTAGCGGACGCGCACGTAGCCGAGCGCCTGGGTGCCGTCGAGGACGTGACGTCCGGCCGCGAGCTTGAGGTGCGCCCGCCGGTCGTCGATGGCGACGGGCGTGCAGACCGGGACGCCACCGAGCGCGTCGACCATCCCCTTGAAGCCGTTGAAGTCCACGACCGCGAAGTGGTTGATGAACACCCCGGTGTTCGCCTCGATCGTGTTGATGAGGCAGGCGGGACCGCCCAGGCTGAACGCGGCGTTGAACTGCTGCACCGGCCACTGCTGCTTGGGGACCTTCGCGTCGCAGTTCGGCGGGATGGGCACCATCGAGTCACGGGGGATCGAGACGACGGTGACGTGCTTGCGGTCACCGGACAGGTGCGCGATGAGCGTGGTGTCGGAGCGGGCCCCCTGGACGGTCGCACCGTCGCCGGTGCCCTGCCCCACCCGGGTGTCGGAGCCGATGAGGAGGATGTTCGTCGGGTCCGCGTCGACCGGGGTCGGACGGTCCTGCGAGAGCGCGCTGCTGATGTCGAGCCGGCTGATGTTGCCGTCGAGGCGCCACCACGCGGCGCCGCCGACGAGGGCGGCCACGACGACGAACACGACGAGGACGGTGACGATGCGCCGGCGCCGGGGTCGACGCGTGGCGCGCGCGCGCTCGGCGCGCGCCCTCCGGGTGGGCTGCGACACGGTCTGCTCCTTCGGTGCCGACCGTGTCCGGCCGGTGGGCCGGGCGAAAGAGGTACGGACGACCGTCCGAGTGTACGGACGCCACCTGTGCGGCGGCTGGAAACGCGAGCACCGGCGTCGCGTCGGGCGGCCCGGGGACCCATCGGGTTGGATGTCCCCATGGGACGTCGCACGGGGTGGGTGCTCGGGGTGGTCGCGGCGCTGGTCGTGGTGGCCGGCGGCGGGGCGTGGTGGACGCTCGCCCGAGGCGATGCGCAGGACGACGCGGCCCGGGCCGCCCTGGCCCGCTACGCCGCCGCCTGGCAGGGCAAGGACCTCTCGGCCGTCCCCTTCGCGACCGGTGGCGCGGGCACGGACTTCGCGGCGGCGGTCAAGGGCCTCGGGTCGGCGTCCGTGTCCGCGCGTCCCGGTGCCCTGACGCGCGACGGAGCCACCGCCACCGCCTCCCTCGACGTCACGTGGACGCTCCCCGGCGACGTGGCGTGGAGCTACCGCACCCCCGTGCGCCTCGTCGAGCGCGGCGACCGCTGGCTCGTCGCCGGCCCGACCGACGGCTCCCCGTGGCACCCCTCGCTCGCGGCCGGCGAGCGCCTCGCCCTGAAGCGCACCGCGCCCACCCGCGGCGACCTGCTCGACCGCGACGGTGAGCCGCTCATGCCGCAGGGCATCGTCTACCAGGTGCAGCTCGACCCCGTGCGCGCCGACGCCGCCGACGCCGCGGCGCTCGAGAAGGTGACCGGGGTGCGCGCCGGCTCGGTGGTCGAGGCGCTGGCCCAGCGCGAGAAGTCGGGGTCGCAGGCGCCCATCCCGGTCATCACCTACCGGGAGTCCGACTACCGCTCGCGCGAGGCCCGGCTCGACGCCATCACGGGGGTCATCGCCCCGAGCGCGACCCAGCCCCTCGGCCGGACGCGGACGTTCGGCCAGCCCCTCCTCGGCTCCGTCGGGGAGGTGACGGCCGAGGTCGTCGAGGGCAGCGACGGGCGGTACGTCGCCGGCGACCGCGCGGGCATCAGCGGGCTGCAGCGGCAGTACGACCCCGAGCTCGCGGGGCGCCCGGGCCTCACGGTCGAGGCCGGCGACCGGACCGTGTTCGAGTCCGCCCCGACGGCCGGCTCGGACGTCAGCACCTCCCTCGACCCCGGCGTCCAGGAGGCGGCGGAGCAGGCCCTCGCGGAGTCGAAGCTCGGCGTCCCCGGGGCCGTCGTCGCCGTCGACGTCCGCAGCGGTGAGGTGCTCGCCGCCGCGAGCTCCCCGAGCAGCGGGTTCGACCGCGCGATCACCGGCAAGTACCCGCCCGGCTCCACCTTCAAGATCGCCTCGACCTACGCCTACCTGACCAAGGGCCTCACCACCCCGACGAGCACCGTGCCCTGCCCGAAGACGATCACCGTCGACGGTCGCTCGTTCCGCAACTACGCCGGTGAGTCCATCCCCGGCTCGGTCCCGTTCGCGCAGGACTTCGCGCACTCGTGCAACACGGCCTTCATCTCGCTCTCGCAGCGACTCGGCACGACCGACCTGACCGAGGCGGCGAAGGCGCTCGGCATCGGGGCGGGATGGGGGTCGACGCTCGGCGTCGCGGGCGCGTTCGACGGCAGCATCCCCGAGACGCGCAAGGGCACCGACCAGGCCGCGGCGGTCATCGGCCAGGCCCGGACCGAGGCCTCGCCGCTCTCCCTCGCGGTGATGTCGGGCAGCGTCGCGCGCGGCACCTACGTGCCGCCGGTGCTCGTGCGCAGCGGGACGACGCCACGGCCCACCCCGCTCGACGGCCAGGCCGTCGCGCAGCTGCGCGCGATGATGGGCGAGGTCGTCTCGAGCGGCACCGCGACGACGCTGCGCGGCACCCCCGGCGGGACTGTCCGCGGCAAGACCGGTACCGCCGACCACGGCGTCGACGAGAAGCCGTACACGTGGTTCACCGGCTACCAGGGGCAGGTGGCGTTCGCCGTCCTCGTCGAGGAGGGCGTGAGCGGCGGGCAGACCGCGGCGCCGGTCGCCAAGCGGTTCCTCACCGCCCTCGCCGAGCGCTGACCGCGCCCCCCGCACGGGGTCGAGTGCGCACGTGGTTGCCCCGGCGACCGTCTGCGCCCTCGACTCGAGCGTTCACGACATCGGCCCGGAGTCGAGTGCGCGAGTGGTCGCCCCGGCGACCGTCTGCGCCCTCGACCGCGGCGGACGGGGCGACAGCCGGGCCCGGACGCGGACGACCCCGCCCGGTGCACCCGGGCGGGGTCGTCGTCAGTCGGAGGAGACCGGCGTCAGATCGGGCGGACCTGCTCGGCCTGCGGGCCCTTGGGGCCCTGGGTGACCTCGTACTCGACCTTCTGGTTCTCGTCCAGGCTGCGGTAGCCCTGGGTGTCGATGGCGGAGTAGTGAACGAACACGTCGGGGCCGCCACCGTCCTGGGCGATGAAACCAAAGCCCTTCTCGGCGTTGAACCACTTCACGGTGCCCTGTGCCATGTGGGGGGTACTTCCTTTTCCTGTGTGTCACTCGCCCGGCACACTGCGCACCGGCCGTGGATGCGACTCCAGCCCCCTGTGGCGCGAGGATGGTTCGACCTTCGAGGTACTGCTGTTGCTGCAACCGGTCACGAAACTAGCAGAGCGCGCCACGCCGCGCCGGGTCCGCGGCGCCCGCGTCCACGGACCGGGAGCGCAGGCCGCTCAGCCCCGCACGAAGCGGCTGACGAGGACGTCGCACTCGGCCTCGGCAAGCAGCCGGACGACCGTCGTGTCGCCGGACCCCGGGCGTCCCCCGTCGCGCAGGCCGACGACGAGCAGCCGCGCCCCGCAGGTGCGGACCGCCTCGAGCAGCTCGTCGGCGGGGGCGAGGCCGCGGGCCGGCTGGCGCACCTCGACGGGCACCCCGCGGCGGGCGAGGTCGGCGCACATCGCCTCGACGTCGCGACGCTGTGCGCGACCCGCGCCGCGGGGGTCCGCGTCGGCGCCGGCGTTGACGACGACGAGCGGCTCGTCACGCCGTGCGGCCTCGGCGAGCGCGGCCTCGAGGGCGGCGAGCCCGTCGCTGCGCGGGACGTAGCCCACGACGATGGTCATCGCCGGTCCGGTTCGCGCAGAAGGGAACCCAAGGCACACGGCGTCATCCGGCGGGCCCGCCACCTGGGACGTGGCGCCGCACCTGGTGACAGGTACAGGTGCGGCGCCACGCGATCAGGACCGGGAGAGCGTCTTGGCGCCGGTCATGATCGCGACGCCCTCTCCCATGTCGTGCGACTGCGGCGTGATGACACCGGCGCAGCCCCCGAGCCGTTGGATGTGGATGCGGTCGGCGACGTCCCACACGTGCGGCATGTTGTGGCTGATGAGGATGACGGCCAGGCCGCTGTCGCGCAGCTGCTTGACCATGTCGAGGACCATCCCCGACTCCTTGACGCCGAGCGCGGCCGTCGGCTCGTCGAGGACGACGACCTTGGACCCGAACGCCGCGGCCCGGGCGACGGCGACTGCCTGACGCTGCCCACCGGAGAGCGTCTCGACGGCCTGACCCATGTTCTGGATCGTCTGGATGCCGAGGTCCTGGACCGACTTGCCGGCGCGCTTCTCCATGCCGCCCTTGTCGAGCATCCGGAACACCGAGCCGAGGATGCCCTTGCGGCGCTCCTCGCGACCCAGGTACAGGTTGCTCGCGATGTCGAGGGCGGGGATGACGGCCAGCTGCTGGTAGACCGTCTCGATGCCGGCCTCGCGGGCGTCCTGCGGCCGTCGGAAGGCGACGTCCTTGCCGTCGAGCCGCAGCTGGCCGGAGTCCGGCAGGTACGCCCCGGTGAGGCACTTGATGAGCGTCGACTTGCCGGCGCCGTTGTCGCCGATGACCGCGAGCACCTCGCCCCGGTAGAGGTCGAGGCTCACGCCGTCGAGGCCGACGACGCGCCCGAAGGTGATGACGAGGTCGCGGGCGGAGAGGATCGGCTCGGCGTCGTAGATGTGCCGACGGTCCTCCGGGATGTGGTCGACCGTGAGCGGGAGCTTGTCGATGGTGCTCATCGGGGTCCCCGGAAAGTATCGGAGCGACGAAGGAGCGGAGAACTTTCTGGGGTGATCCTCATGCCTTGACCTTCCGGATCCACTGGTCGATGGCGACCGCGACGACGACGAGCACACCGGTCGCGAGGTAGCGCCACTGCTGGTTCACGCCGAGCTGCGAGAGCCCGAACGAGAACGTCTGGACGATGAGCGCGCCGATGAGGGTGCCGATGAGCCGGCCCCGGCCGCCGAAGAGGCTCGTGCCGCCGATGACGACCGCGGTGATCGACGCGAGGTTCGCGTCCGGCACCGCGTTCGGGGTGGCGGCGCCGGCCCGGCCGATGAGGATCCACGCCGCGAGGCCGTAGATGAGCCCGGCCACGGTGTAGACGCCGAGGAGGATGCGCCGGCTCGGGACGCCGGAGAGCCGCGAGGACTCGGCGTCGTCGCCGACGGCGTAGACGTAGCGCCCCCAGGCGGTCTGCGACAGCACGAACGCCATCACCGCGTACATGAGGACGACGACGACGATCCCCCACGTGAGCCGGAAGGACCCGATCCCGAAGCCCTCACCGAGGAAGTTGAGCAGCCGCGGCAGGTGCTCGGCCTGGATGCTCTCGCCTCCCGAGTAGAGCAGCGCGATGGCCGTGAAGATGCTCAGGGTGCCCAGCGTGACGATGAACGGCGGCAGGTTGATCCGCGTGACGAGCAGGCCGTTGACGAGGCCGGCGAGCGTCGCGAGGGCCACGCCGATGAGCAGCGCGAGGAGACCGGGCATCCCGCCGTCACGGGCGAGGGAGGCCATGACCATCATCGAGAGCACCATGATCGCGCCGACCGAGAGGTCGATGCCCGCGGTGAGGATGACGATGGTCTGGCCGACCGCCAGCGCGGCGACGACCGCGGTCTGCTGCAGCAGGATCCCCATCGAGCTCGGCGTCAGGAACGTCGGGGTCGCGACGAAGAAGGCGAGGAACGCCACGAACAGCAGGAACAGCGGACTGAGCCACGGCCGCTTGTGCAGGAGGCCCTGCACGCGCTGGAGGGGCGACTGCTGCCGCCGAGCGAACTCGGCGGCAGCAGAACCGGTGGTGGAGCTCATGCTCAGTTGCCCCAGCAGATCTCGGAGCCCTTGGTCGAGTCGATGCTCTCGACCCCGTCGACCGGCTTGTCGGTGACGAGCGCGACGCCGGTGTCGAAGAAGTCGAGACCCTCGGTGGTCTTCGGCTTCTCGCCACCACGGGCGATCTTGGCGATCGCCTCCATGCCGAGGGTCGCCATCTTCAGCGGGTACTGCTGGGCGGTGGCGCCGATGACACCCTCCTTGACGGAGTTGACGCCGGCGCAGCCACCGTCGACCGAGACGATGGTCGCCTGGGTGCCCGCGGCCTTGAGGGCGGCGTTGGCGCCGACGGCGGCCGGCTCGTTGATCGTGTAGACGAGGTTGATGTTCGGGTTCTTCGCGAGGCACTTCTCCATCGCGGTGCGGCCGCCGTCCTCGGCGCCGTTGCTGGCCTCGTTGCAGACGATCGTGTAGTCGCCGCCCTTGCCGCCGGTGTACTTGCCGGTGGGGGCCTCGTCGCCGTTCTTCTTGCCGTCGGCGACGTCGATGCCCATGCCCTCGAGGAAGCCCTGGTCGCGGTTGTAGTCGACCGAGACGATCTTGTCGTCGAAGAGGTCGAGCAGCGCGATGACGGCGGGCTTGCCGTCGAGCGTGGCGGCGGCCCACTGGCCGTCGAGCTTGCCGGCCGAGCGGTTGTCGGTGGCGAAGGTGATGTCGACGGTGTCGGCCGGGTCCGGCGGGGTGTCGAGGGCGATGACGTAGAGGCCGGCGTCGCGGGCCTTCTTGATCGCCGCGTTGACGCCGGTGGACATCGGGGTGATGAGGATGCCCTTGTCGCCGCGGGCGATCGCGTCCTCGATGGCCGTGATCTGGCCCTGGTCGTCACCCTCCTGCTTGCCGGAGGCGACGGTGAGCTTGACGTTGTTCTTGCTGGCGTCGGCCTGCGCGCCCTTCTGCATGGCGACGAAGAACGGGTTGGTGGAGTCCTTGGTGATGAGGGTGACGCCGACGGCGGCCTCCCCACCGGAGCCGGTGTCGGCGTCGCTGCCGCGGTTGCACGCGGTGCTGGTGAGGGCGAGGCCGACGATCGCGGCCGAGACGACGGCACGGCGGGCGGTGCGCGTCGTGGGGATCTGACGGAGCTGCATGTCCGTGACTCTCCTTTGAGTGCTGGGCTGGACCGAACGACGCTGCCAGGTGACAACGTTGTCAGGCCACAGTTGTACTCGCTGCTTGCGCCGAGGTCAAGAGATGGGCTACACCTTGTGACATGGCCGTGACATCGTTGTCAGGAGAGAGTCGCCCCCGAGCGACGATGCGTGACGTCGCGGCCCTGGCGGGGGTGAGCCTCAAGACGGTGTCGCGCGTCGTCAACGAGGAGGCGGGCGTCTCGCCCGACGTCCGCGAGCGTGTCACCGCCGCGGTACAGCGCCTCGACTACCGGCCCAACCTCGCCGCGAGCAACCTCCGGCGCACCGGTGCACGCTCCGGGCTCATCGGCGCCCTCGTCCAGGACGTGTCCAACTCGTTCTCCGCCGGGCTGCTCCGCTCGCTCGAGGACGCCGCCCGCTCGCACCGCACCGGCGTCCTAGCGGCGAGCCTCGACGAGGGGGTCGACCGCGAGCAGGAGCTCGTCCACGACCTCGTGACGCGCCGCGTCGACGGCCTCGTCCTCATGCCGGCGAGCGACCGGCAGGACTACCTCGTCGCCGAGCTGCGCACCGGCACACCGGCGGTCTTCGTCGACCGGCCGCCGCGCGGGGTCGACGTCGACTCGGTCGTCATCGACAACCTCCTCGGGGGTCGGATGGCCGCGGAGCACCTGCTCGACCGGGGCCATCGACGCATCGCCGCCCTCTTCCACCTCCCGACCCTGACGACCGCGCAGCTGCGGCGCGAGGGCTTCACCGCCGCGCACACCGACCGCGGCCTGCGCCCCGACCCGCGGCTCGTCGTCGACGGCGTCGCCTCCACCGACGAGGCGAGCGAGGTCGTGCACCGACTCCTCGACCTCGACGACCCGCCGACCGCGGTCTTCGCGGGCCGGAACATCCTCGCGTCCGGGGCCGTCCGGGCGCTGCGCGAGCGCGGCGTGCACCACGAGGTCGCGCTCGTCGGCTTCGACGACTTCCCGCTGGCCGACCTCCTCGACCCGCCGCTCACCGTCGTCCGCCAGGACGTGACGAAGATCGGCCGGCTCGTCGCGGAGCGGCTCTTCGCGCGCATCGGTGGCGACACCTCGCCGCCGCAGCACCTCGTCGTCGACCCGACGCTCGTCAGCCGCGGCTCCGGGGAGATCCCGCCGCGCGCCTGAGGGCGGTTGCGACACAGGCTGTTCGGCTCGTCAGAGGTCCTTGCGCAGGTGGACGTCCGCGATGCCCCGGGCCGGCACGTCGTCCCAGCGGAAGAGCTCGCGGTAGCCGGCCCGCTCGTAGAACGCCGGCGCCTGGAACGTGAACGACGTGACGTGGACGTGCGCGCAGCCGCGCCGGCGCGCCTCGTCCTCGAACGCGCCGAGCAGCCTGCGGCCCACGCCGGTGCCCCGCTCGTCCTCGCGCACCCAGGTCATCCCGATGCCTGCGGCGACGCCCCAGGTCCAGCCGGAGACGCCGGCCACGAGCTCGCCGTCGTCGGTGACGCGGACGGTCAGCTCCTCCGCCGGGGCGAGTCCCGGTGTCGCGGCGGCGTTCACGCGGTCCAGCTCGTCGGAGAGCCGCTGGTCGAGGGCGGCGTCGGCGGTCCCGGTCGTCAGGCGCATCCGACCATCCTCGCCGATGGACGCGGCGCGCGTCAGCGCCGGAGGTGGCGGGCGCGCGTCATCAGGTAGACGCCGAAGGCGACGAGCCCGAGCGAGACGACCGCGAGCGCGTAGCGGCCGGCCGGGGCGTCCTGGAGGAAGCGCAGCGCGCCGTCGATGCCGGTGGAGGCACTGACGTCGTGCGTCCACGCGGCGATGACGAAGAGCAGCCCGACGATGCCGAACGCGACGCCGCGGGCGACGAACCCGACGATGCCGACGAGCACGAGCGCCCGGCCCGGCCGGCGCGCGAGGTCGACGAGGAAGTCGCGCGAGAGGCCCGACCAGATGCTGAAGGCGCCGACCCCGGCGACCGCGATGCCGGTGCCGACGACAAGGAGCACGCCGCCGGGCAGCGCGAGGAGGGTGCGCGTGATGCCGACCGTCGAGTCCCGGCTCGTCTGCCCCGCACCGATGGCGAAGGCGGCGGCCGCCCAGGCCACCGTCGCGTACGCGATGCCGTCAGCGGCGTGCTCGAGCCGCTTGAGCCGCGTGTGGCAGTGGCGGCCGGTCAGGGCGCGGGCGAGGTTCCAGACGGTGACGACCGCGAAGCCGACGACCCCGACCCACAGGACGGCCCGCCCGCCGAGCGACGTCGCGATCGAGGTGAGCGCGCCCGACTCGTCGGCGGTGCTGCGGCTGTGCCCGAGCCAGACGATCTGCAGGCCGGCCCACCCCATCGCGGCGTGGAGCAGGCCGTCGAGGAAGAACCCCAGGCGCGCACCGGTGCTCACCGCGGCGTGGGTCTCGGCGACCTCCGCGGCCTGCGCGGTCACCTCGGCCACCTGGTGCGCGGTCTCCGCGACCACCTCGACGGCGTCGTGGGCGGCGTCGAGCGCGTCGTGGGCCGCGTCGACGACCGGCGCGGCCAGGTCGGCGGCGGCCCCCCGCACGTGCTCGAGCGGGCCTGTGTCGTCGGGCACCGCCGTGCCGCCCGGCGGGGTCGGCGTCGCGCTCACCCGCGTCCCCGGTGGGGCGGCGGCGCCTCGTCGACGTTGACCGTGGGGATGCCCGTCCCGGCGCGGGCGATGACCGCCAGCGACGGCTCGCGCCCGGGGTTGGACTCGCGGTGGACGGTGAACGCCGGCACCTGCACGTAGCTGCCCGGCACCGCGTCGACCCATCCCTCGACGCCTTCGCACTCCAGGCGCAGCACGCCGCGGACGACGTAGAGGACGCTGCTGTTGCTGTGGTGGTGGTGCCACCCCGAGACCGCGCCCGGCTCGGTGACGACCTGGCCGGCCCACAGCCCCGGCACCTCGAAGGCCCGCCGGCGCAGCATCCCCGAGGTCGGGTCGGCGTCGACGAGCTCGGCGTCGGTCACGACGCGCACCGGCTGGTGGTCCACCCGCCCACGGTAGCCACCCCACTCCCCCCGTCCCCGACTTCTTGCGAGTTCCGCCGCTCGACACGCCCTCCAGCAGCGTGTCGACCGGCTCAACTCGCAATCAGTCGGATGACACCCAGCCGACTTCTTGCGCATCCGCCACCTCCTCGCGCCCCCGGACGCCCTCGGGACGTGGCAGATGAGCAATCAGTCGCTCCCGATCCCCCACTTCTTGCGAGTCGCGCCGCCCGACACGCCCTCCAGCAGCGTGTCGACCGGCTCAACTCGCAATCAGTCGAATGACACCCAGGCCGACTTCTTGCGCATCCGCCACCTCCACCCCCTCCGGAGGGCCCATCGAGGTGGCAGATGAGCAATCAGTCGCTCCCGATCCCCCACTTCTTGCGAGTTCCGCCGCTCGACACGCCCTCCAGCGGCGTGTCGACCGGCTCAACTCGCAATATGTCGGGAGGGCACGGGCGTGGGACTCCGGCTCGCGCCTCGTTCCTCGGCGCGGGCCTCCCCGTCATCCCCCGGTCCTCCGCGGCCTCCGCCGCTCGCGGGCTCGCGGGCGGAGCCTCGCGGAGGGCGTGGGATTCGAACCCACGATGACGTTGCCGCCATAGCGGTTTTCAAGACCGCCGCACTAGGCCACTATGCGAGCCCTCCAACGGCCCTGGGGCATCACGCCCGGACCGCCCGCCCAGCGTAGGGCTCGCCCGCCCCGTCGCTCGCGCGGGGCGCGGGCGCTCGGCATCCGCCGGGTGCGCGGCTGCGTGGCGCCACCGGGCCATGGGTAAGGTCGGAGGCCGACGAGAGGAGCCCTCATGGGCAAGCTGACCTTCATGGCCGGGCTGGCCGCGGGCTACGTCCTCGGGGCCAAGGCGGGGACGCAGCGCTACGAGCAGATCCGTCGCACCTCGAGCAGGGTGTGGAACTCCGGGCCGGTGCAGAAGCAGGTCGCGCAGGCCAAGGAGGCCGCGCGCACCAAGGCGGCGCCGGTGGTCGCCGACCTCGTCGCCGACGCCGCGCGCGCCACGGGCGAGCGGCTGCGGCAGGGTCGCACGGTCGCCTCGGAGGCCATCGCCCCCAACGGTCACCCGACCAGCGACGGGGCGCCCCTGCCCTCCGAGCAGGCCGAGCACGCGGACGCCTGGGCGGCCGCGACCCGGGCCCCTGGCACCCCCGACTGACCGCCCCTCCGCGGCCCGGACCGTCGGTGGGAGACCGGCCACACCGTCTGGGCGCCCTCTGGAAGCACCCGGTGGCGCCCCCCTGCGGGCGCCGTTCGGCGTGACCGGTCCCCCGGGTGCGCGGTTCCTCCGACCGGTGCGACACCGCAGGTCCGGGCGGTGAGGCACCGGGGCCGTCGGCCCCGCTCGGTCGGCCGGCCACGTGGACCGTCCGCCCGGTCAGCCCCGGGGACCGCCGGTCCACCACCTCGGGCGGCGGACCGGCCCCGGGTCACGGCGACCGGGGGAGCTCCCCTACGGGACCCGATCGTCGTGGCCCGAGGGGGCTCACGTGCGTCAGGAGCACCGGCCGGCCCTCCTGATACGTCCTTGACGACGAGATCCACGTCACACGGTCGTAGGTATCACTCCGGCCCTCGCCGGCTCCTTCTCAGCGTTGACGATCCTCACTACGCTGGACCGGCGCGGACACCCCATCCGGCCCGGTTCCCCCAGGAGCAGCCATGGACGGCAAGGACCCCGACCGCCCGACCGACGACGACGGCCGCCGACCCCGGCCACCCGTCCCGCCGGTCTTCGCGGTGCCCGAGACGGCCCTGCGCCGCTTCGGGGCGACGGTCCTCGACCCCCGCACCGCCACGCGCGTCGGGGACGAGCCGGCACCGCGCGCGGTCGCGTACGTCCCGCACCGTCTGTTCGTCCCGGGGCTCACCGACGAGCAGCTCGACGAAGGGCCGCTGCAGCTGCTGCGCCGGATCGGCGAGGAGATGGACTTCCAGGTCGACGTGCTCCCGAGCCGCGTCGCCGCCGCCGCGCAGGAACTGGGCTACGCCGAGCGCCTCGGCCGCTCGACCCACCGCCTCGTGGAGCTGCGCCCCAACCCCGGCCGCGTCGGCGCACCGCTGACCGCCTGGGACGTCGTCCAGCGCGCCCGCGGCGTCGACCGCAAGGCCGCCGCCGGATTCAGCCTCAACCACGTGATGATGTCGAGCGGCCTCGAGGGCGTCGGGTACATGGGTGGCGTCGGGTACATGGGCGGCGTGGGCTACATGGGTGGTGTCGGGTACATGGGCGGGGTCGGCTACATGGGCGGCGTGGGGGCGCCGGGCGTGGCCGCCGGCCGCGGGCCCGTCCAGCTCCACGTCGACGCACCGCAGCCCACCGGGGGCCCGTCCCCCGTCGTCGCCGTCCTCGACACCGGCCTCGGCTCCCACCCGTGGTTCGACGGCTCACCGCTCGTCGACCGCGACCCGAGCGTCGCCGGGCAGACCATCGGCCTGCGCTTCGCGCCCGACCGGGACCCCGAGGGCCGCGGTGTCACCATCGACACCGTCAACGGCACCCTCGATGCCCTCGCGGGCCACGGCACCTTCGTCGCGGGCGTCATCCGGCAGCAGTGCCCCGACGCGCGCCTCGTCGTCGTCCCCGTCATGTACGGCGACGGCGCGGCCGACGAGCAGGACGTCGTCGAGGCGCTCGGCCTGCTGGCGCTCTACCACTGGGCCGCCCAGGAGGGCCGGGTCGACCACGAGCCGCTCAGCGTCGTCAACCTCTCGATGGGCTACTACCACGAGCGCCCGGACACGGTCTCGGACGAGGACGCCCTCTTCCGCGTCATGGCGACGCTCGCGGAGGACGGCGTGGCGGTCGTCGCCGCCGCCGGCAACGGCTCCACCACGGAGCACTTCTGGCCGGCCGCCCTCTCGCAGAACCCGAACCGCGCCATCCCGGTGGCCGCGGTCGGTGCCCTCAACCCGACGGGCAAGGCCGCGGCGACGTTCTCGAACACCGGCGAGTGGGTCACCCACTGGCACCCCGGCGTGGCCGTCGTCAGCACGATGCCGACGACGCTCGAGGGGTCGCTGCGCGGTGACCTCGCGGTGCCCGCGGGGCACGGGTCGCCGGCCCGCGAGACCCCCGACCCCGACTGCTACGCCACCGGCTTCGGTGTCTGGAGCGGCACCTCGTTCGCCGCCCCGTGCTGCGCCGGCGGCATCTCGCAGCTGCTCGCCACGAAGACCTGCGGGTCGGTGGCGGAGGCGGTCGCCAAGGCCCTGGGAGGAGCACCGTGATGCACACCGACGCCGACGGCCTCGCCGTCCGGGCGGCCGCCGCGTTCGAGACGTTCCGCGACGGCGACGGCTCGGGGATGACCTTGCTCGTCGGGGAGGTCACGCCCCTCCTGTGGGCCGTGGCGCGCCAGTCGGGGCTCGACCACCAGGCCGCCGAGGACGTCGTCCAGAACACCTGGCTCAAGCTCGTCCAGCACGCGGGGTCGGTCGACGACCCCCGCTCGGTCCTCAAGTGGCTGCTCACGACGACGCGCCGTGACTCGTGGCGGCTGCGCTCGCGCGGGCACCGCGAGGAACCCGACGCGCACGACGACGTGCGCGAGGCCGAGCCCGACCACACCGCCCCCTCCCCCGAGGACGCCGTCCTCGCCCACGACGAGCAGCGCGTCGTCTGGGAGCACTTCCACCTGCTGTCCGACCGCTGCCAGACCCTCTTGCGCGCCATCGCGTACGCCGACCGACCCGACTACGCGGGGGTGGCCGACGCCCTCGGGATGCCGGTCGGGTCGATCGGCCCGACCCGGGGCCGGTGTCTCGCGAAGCTGCGCGCCGCCCTGACCTCCGATCCCCGTTGGGAGATGACCTCATGAACCCTGCACCCGACCACGAGGAGCGCCTGGCCGGCGAGCCGGTCGACGCCACGGACGTGCGCGTCCTCGCCGCCGTCCGCGCCGCCCACGACGCGCTCGACCCCGTGCCGTCCGGCCTCGTCGAGCGCATCACCTTCGCGATGACCGTCGCCTCGCTCGAGGCCGAGGTGGCCCGCATCGTCTCCGACGCCGAGGCCCTGACGAGCGTGCGCGGCGCCGACTACGACCGTGCTGACACCGTGACCTTCGCCAGCGACGGCCTGAGCGTCATGGTCAGCCTCGAGCCGGCCGGCCCCGGGCGGGTCGACGTCGTCGGCTGGGCCAGCGAGGGCGAGGTCGACGTCGAGCTGCGCGAGCGCAGCCGGACCCGCACCGCGGCCACCGATCCCGACGGGCGGTTCACCTTTGCGGGGGTCGAGCGCGGTCTGGTGAACTTCGTCCTGCGGCGACGCGGGCGACCGGACGCGCCGCCGGTCATCACACCGGCCATCGACCTCTAGAGGAGGAGCCATCGAGCGCGACCCGCTGCAGTCTGCGGGGGGGCTGCTCGATGCTGCGCGCGCCGACAACGAGATCGGTGAGTTCGCCTCTGCCGCCGTGCGGCTCGACCAGGCCCTCGGACTGCTGGAGGGTCGCTCCGACCACGGGGCCCGCTGGCTGCGGGTCCGCATCCGCATCACGCGGGCGTGGTCGGAGCTCGAGGCGGACGGCATCCAGCCGGCGCTGCGGACGCTGCACGCCGCGCGGGCCGAGGCGCTCGAGCTCGACGACCCGTTGCTCGTCGCGCTCACCCACATCCAGGAGGGCACGCTCCACGGACGCGTCGGCGCGTGGCCGCCGTGCGTCGAGGCGCTGCTGGCGGTCGACGTCGAGGGCTCCGGGCTCGAGCCCGCCCAGCGGTGGGCCTACCACCTCAACCTCGGGCAGGCCTGGCTCGGCGTCGGCCGCTCGGAGGACGCCGCCGAGAACTTCGACCTCGCCCGCGACATCGCGGTCGCGAACGGCTACCCGGAGCTCGAGTTCAAGGCCCGGCACAACCGGGCGGTCGTCGCGTTCGTCGACGGCGACCTGCCCCGCGCCCTCACCCTCATGCGCGAGGCCGACGCGATGGACGTCGCGGTCGCGCGCGACCGGGCCCGCCTCGACCACGCCGAGGTGCTCCTCGCCGCCGGGCTCGTCGACGGGGCACGGTCCGAGCTCGAGGCCGCGCTCTCGACGGCCCACTCCTCCGCCCACCGCCTCGAGGAGGGGGAGATCAGCCTGCGCCTCGCACGCTGCGACCTGCTCGTCGGCGACCTCGAGCGGGCACGCGACCGGATCCGCGACGCCACCGCCGCCTACCGCGCCCGTCAGGCCGACGACCTCGTGCGCGAGGCCGAGCTGCTGCGGGCGGGCGTCGACGTCGCCGAGGGGCGTGACCTGCCGGCCGTCGTCGAGCGGCTCGTCCGGCACACCGAGCACGGGGCCGGCGAGCCCGGCGCCCCGACGCTCGGCACCTCGGGCCGCGAGGCCGTCCGGCTGGAGGCCGAGGCCCGCCTGCTGCTCGGCGACGCCGACGGGGCTGAGCAGCGGCTCGAGGCGCTCGGGGACGGCGGCGAGCCGTCTCTGGCCGCGACCCTCCACGAGGTGCTCGTCCGGGCGCGCCTCGACCTCGCCCGCGGCCGGGGCCCGCAGGCCCGGGCACGGCTCGAGGACGGCAACCGCGTCCTCGCGGCGCACCAGGTCCAGTCGGCCAGCCTCGACGTGCGCGCCGCCCTGGCCCTCCACGGCCGGCGGCTCGCGGCCCTCGACACCGAGCGCGCCCTCGCGGAGGACCCCGCCGACGAGGTGCTCGCGACGGTCGAGCGCTGGCGGGCGATCTCGCACCGCATCAACCCCGTCACCGACCCGGACGACCCCGACCTCGCCGAGGCCACGCGCGAGCTGCGCCGCCTGCGGCAGCTGCTCGCCGACAGTGACGGCGACCAGGCAGCGACGCTGGCCCCCCGGGTCAACGAGCTCGAGACCCTTGTCGCACAGCGGGAGTGGAGCCTCGCGCTCGACGGGACGGCGAGCGGTGCGGTCCATCCCGTGGATGCCGACGAGGCCCGCGCAGCCCTCGACGACGGCACGACGGTCGTCGAGTTCTTCGAGTCCGCCGGCGAGCTGCACCAGGTGGTGCTCCGCGCATCCGGGGCCGAGGTCGTGCACGTCGGGCCGGTGGCCGCGGTCGTCGAGGCGGTCACGCGGCTGCGGCGCGACCTGCGCGCCCGGGCGACGATCGCCTCCGGGTCGCCCATGGCCGCCGTCCTCGAGCGCGCGACGGTCTCGTCGCTCGCGGCGGCCGACACGCTCCTCAACCCCGGTGGCGCCGACGAGCACCGGGTCGTCGTCGTGCCGTCACGCACCCTCGCCGGGATGCCGTGGAGCCTCATGCCCAGCCTGCGCGGTCGACCGGTCACGGTGGCGCCGAGCCTGACCCGCTGGGTGCGGGGTCCCGCCCGCGCGGCCTCGGCACGGCCGACGACCCCCGTCGCCGCCCTCTACGGGCCGGGGCTGGCGCGCACCCTCCCGGAGATCCGGGCCGTCGCCGGGGCCTGGGGCGTCGCCGGGGAGGTCGACGAGCGGCCGGCCTCCAGTGCGGACGTGCTCGACGCCTTGGGATCGGCGCGGGTCGTGCACCTCGCGGCCCACGGCCTGCACCAGGGCCAGAGCCCGCTCTTCTCGTCGGTGCGGATGGCCGACGGCCCCGTCTTCGCCCACGAGTTCCCGCGGCCCGTGGCCGCCGAGCACGTCGCGCTGTCGGCCTGCGACGTCGGGCAGTTCTCGACCCGTCCGGGCGACGAGCCGCTCGGGCTGGCCATCGCCCTGCTCTCGCTCGGCGCGACGAGCGTGCTCGCCGCCGTCGCCCCGGTCGCGGACGACGTGGCCCACGACGCGATGGTCGCGCACCACCGGCGCATCGCGGCGGGGGTCGACGCCGGGCTGGCGTGGGCCGAGGTCGTGGTCGACCACCCCGGAGCCGGGGTGTTCTGTCTCTACGGATCGGAGTGGCGGGCTACGCCATGATCTCGCGTGACCAGAAAGGCTCTCGCGCAGGTCAGATGAAGATGGCCGGCTCGGCGAACAGCGCGTCGTAGGGGTCCTCGCCGAGCAGCTGGGGCACGCGAACGCGCGCCGGCACGCCGGTCGCGACGGCGCCCGCGGGGACGTCCTTGACGACGACCGAGTTGGCGCCGATCTGCGCGTCGTCCCCGATCCCGATGTCGCCGAGGATCCGGGCACCGGCGCCGACGACGACGCGGTCGCCCAGGGTCGGGTGCCGCTTCGTGCCGCGCGCCAGCGACCGACCGCCCAGGGTGACCCCGTGGTAGAGCATCACGTCGTCCCCGACGACGGCGGTGGCACCGATGACGACGCCCATCCCGTGGTCGATGAAGAAGCGCCGGCCGATGCGGGCTCCGGGGTGGATCTCGACGCCGGTCACCGCGCGGGTGGCCGTCGACAGCAGGCGGGCGGCCGGGCGCCACTGGGGACCCTTCTGCCACAACCGGTGCGCGAGCCGGTAGGACCAGATCGCGTGCATCCCGGGGGAGTTCAGGGCCAGGTCGGTCCGCGTCTCTGCGGCGGGGTCGCGCCGCATCGCCGCATCGAGGTCCTCCCGGACCGCGGCGCGCGCCTTCTGGAGGAGGGACATGTCAGTCGACGAGACCCTCGAACAGGATCGTCGAGAGGTAGCGCTCGCCGAAGCTCGGGATGATGACGACGATCGTCTTGCCGGCGTTCTCGGGGCGGCTCGCGACCTGGTTGGCGGCGGCGAGGGCGGCGCCGGACGACAGCCCGACGAGCAGGCCCTCCTCTGTCGCGGCCCGGCGGGCCCACTCGACGGAGGTCTGGGCGTTGACGTCGATGACCTCGTCGTAGACCTCGGTGTTGAGGATCTCGGGGACGAAGTTCGCGCCGATGCCCTGGATCTTGTGCGGGCCGGGCTGGCCCCCGTTGAGGATCGGGGACTCCTCCGGCTCGACCGCGATGATCTGGACGTCCGGCTTGCGGGACTTGAGGACCTCGCCGACGCCGGTGATCGTGCCACCGGTGCCGATGCCGGCCACGACGATGTCGACGGCGCCGTCGGTGTCCTTCCAGATCTCCTCGGCGGTCGTGCGACGGTGCACCTCGGGGTTCGCGGCGTTGGCGAACTGACGGGCGAGGACGGCGCCCTCGCGCTCGGCGACGATCTCGTCGGCCTTGGCGACCGCGCCCTTCATCCCGGTCGAGGGGTCGGTGAGGACGAGCTCGGCGCCGTAGGCGCGCAGGAGGGCGCGGCGCTCCCTGCTCATCGACTCGGGCATCGCGAGGACGACCTTGTAGCCGCGCGCGGCACCGACCATCGCGAGCGCGATGCCGGTGTTGCCGGAGGTGGCCTCGACGATCGTGCCGCCGGGCTCGAGCTGGCCCGAGGCCTCGGCGGCGTCGATGATGGCCACCCCGATGCGGTCCTTGACCGAGCTCGCCGGGTTGTAGAACTCCAGCTTCGCCGCGACCGTGGCGTCCCCGTCGATGATCCGGTTGAGTCGGACGAGCGGGGTGTTGCCGACGGCCTGGGTCACGTCGTCGAGGATGGGCATCGGGTCGCCTCTCTGTCGGTGGGCGCCGGCCCCGGGATCCGGGGATGCGGCACGTCGAGCCTGCTCTCCGGGCCAACCCCGGAGTCGTTATGCGTATTCCAACACGCCGTTATCCAGTCGGACAACGAGCTCTCGGGGCTGTCCGGGGCCCTGTTGACGGTCGTCACAGACCGGTGAGCGCTTGCTTACCCACGGGTACGCTGACCCGCATGCCTGCTGCCCTCGCGCCCGCCCTGGCCAGCGACGTCATCCCGTCGTTCGACGACCGGTTCGGCGGGGTCACCGCCCTGCAGGTCGTCGCCATCGTCCTCTGCCTCGTCGTCCCGACGATCGGGTGGGCGCTGCTCTTCCGGCAGGTGGGGCGGTTCGTCACGCTCTACCGGCTCGGGCAGCCCGACGGCTCGCGCACCGACGCGCCGGCGGCCCGTACCTGGACGCTGGCCAAGGAGTTCCTCGGGCACACCCGGATGTCGCGGCTCAAGGTCGTCGCGGCGGCGCACTGGTTCACCGCGCTGGCGTTCATCATCCTTTTCACGACGCTCGTCAACGCGTTCTTCCAGCTCGTCCAGCCCGACTACCGGCTGCCGGTCCTCGGCCACTTCGCCCCGTTCGAGTGGGTCGTCGAGGTCTTCGCGTGGGGCGGGCTCGTCGGCATCGTCGTGCTCATGGCCATCCGCCAGAAGAACCACCCGCGGCGGGCGCGCGGTGAGGGCGGGCGGTTCTCGCGGTTCTACGGCTCGACCTTCTGGCAGGCCTACTACGTCGAGCTGACCATCCTCTTCGTCACGTTCTGCATCCTCCTGCTGCGCGGCCTCGAGGCGGCGATGGTGCAGCGCTTCGAGCCCGACACCTCGCTGGTCGCCCACTTCCCGCTGACCGGCTGGATGGCCGGCTGGTGGTCGGGCACCACACCGGCGGGGCTCGCCGCCTGGGTGCAGGTCGTCGCGACCGTCAAGATCCTCATCTCCTTCGCGTGGATGATCACCATCGCGCTCCAGCCGACGATGGGCGTCGCCTGGCACCGCTTCCTGGCCTTCCCGAACATCTGGTTCAAGCGCGAGTCGTCCGGCCGCACCGCGCTCGGCCCGGCCAAGCCGATGACGGTCGGCGGCAAGCCGTTCGACATCGAGGCGATGGAGGAGATGGAGGAGGGCGACGTCCTCGGCGTCGGCCAGGTCGAGGACTTCACGTGGAAGGGGCTGCTCGACTTCTCGACCTGCACCGAGTGCGGCCGCTGCCAGTCGCAGTGCCCTGCGTGGAACACCGAGAAGCCCCTCTCCCCCAAGCTCCTCATGATGACGCTGCGTGACCACGCGGACGCCAAGGCCCCGTACCTGCGCGCGCTCTCGGCCGCCGACGGCGACCAGGAGAAGGCGATGGCCTCCGTCGCGAGCGCGGCCGCGACCGTCCCGACCGACGGCACCGAGCCCGCCGGCTCGGTCGACGTCGTCGACTGGACCTCGATGGCCCTCGTCGGCGACACCGGCTACGACCCGGCTGCCCCGCTGACCGCGTACAACCCGCACGGCCCCGACGCCGTCATCGACCAGGACGTGCTCTGGTCGTGCACGACGTGCGGCGCCTGCGTCGAGCAGTGCCCGGTCGACATCGAGCACGTCGACCACATCATCGACATGCGCCGGTACGCGACCCTCATCGAGTCGGCATTCCCGCAGGAGCTCGGGGGCCTGTTCAAGAACCTCGAGGGCAAGGGCAACCCGTGGGGCATGGGCGCCCGGGCGCGCCTGGACTGGGCCAAGGACCTGCCGTTCGACGTCAAGATCCTCGGCCAGGACGTCGAGAAGGCCTCGGACGTCGAGTGGCTCTTCTGGGTCGGCTGCGCCGGCGCCTACGAGGACCGCGCGAAGAAGACCACGCGCGCCGTCGCCGAGCTCCTCGACACCGCCGGCGTCTCGTTCGCCGTCCTCGGGGACGGCGAGACGTGCACCGGCGACTCCGCCCGCCGCGCCGGCAACGAGCTGCTGTTCCAGACCCTCGCCGCGCAGAACGTCGAGACCTTCGGCGAGTTCGGCGTCACCAAGGTCGTCGTCACCTGCGCCCACTGCTTCAACACGATCAAGAACGAGTACCCGCAGCTCGGCGGGAGCTACGAGGTCGTCCACCACACGCAGCTGCTCAACCGCCTGGTGCGCGAGAAGAAGCTCGTCCCGGTGGGCCGTCCCGACGAGGCGCCCGGCATGTCGTCGGCGAAGAACGCCGCGTCGACCGCGCCGTCCGTCACGTACCACGACCCCTGCTACCTCGGTCGGCACAACGACGTCTACGCCCCGCCGCGCGAGCTCATCGGCGCCCTCCCCGGGGTCGAGCTGCGCGAGATGCCGCGGCACGGCGAGAAGTCGTTCTGCTGCGGCGCCGGCGGCGCGCGCATGTGGATGGAGGAGAAGCTCGGCACCCGCATCAACACCAACCGCACCGACGAGGCCCTGGCCACCGGCGCGGAGCGCATCGCCATCGGCTGCCCGTTCTGCCGGGTGATGATCTCGGACGGGCTGACCGCCAAGCAGGCGCAGGGCGTCGGCGAGGAGGTCGAGGTCGTCGACGTCGCGCAGATGCTGCTCGCGGCCGTCCGCCGGGGCCAGGAGTCGCCCGAGGCCGCGGTCGAGGCCAAGGACACGTCGGTCGCGCCGGAGGTCACGGCGCCCGCCGCTGCGGCGACCGCTGCTGCTACGGCCACCGTCACCGAGCCCGAGACCGCCCCCGCCCCGGCTGCTGACGCCGCGCCCGTCCAGGAACCGACGAACGTGTCGACTCCTGACCAGGACGAGGCTGACCCCTGGGACGACCAGCCCACGCCTGCACCCAGCACCGACGCTGCGCAGCCCGTGCAGGAATCGACGAATGTGTCGACTCCCGACCAGGACGAGGCTGACCCTTGGGACGACCAGCCCGCCGCGCCGGCCACGTCCGAGCGCGCCGCGGAGCCCGAGGTCGCGGTGGACACCGAGACGGCGGAGGCCGTCGTCGACGGCTCCGAGCCCGACCCGTGGGACGAGCCCGCTGCCGTCGCCGACCCGGCACCGGGCCGCTCGCAGGGCGAGCCGTCCGAGGAGAAGGCCAAGGCCGATGCCGCGGCCTCGACCGACGAGGTCGACCCATGGGACGAGCCCGCCGACGCGCCGGCCACGCAGCCCGTCCAGGAACCGACGAATGTGTCGACTTCCGACCAGCCCACCGCCACGACCACGGACGCGGACGACGTCGACCCCTGGGACGAGCCCGCCGACTCGGTGGCGCCTGCCACCGACGCTCCGGCGCCGGAGCCGGACACAGCCCCCGAGCCGGACGCCGTGCAGCAGGCGGACGAGGAGCCGGCCCTCGAGGCGGAGCCCGTCGCGGAAGAGGCACCGGCGGCGCCGGCGAGCGGCTCGTTCGGTGGCGACGCATCACTGCTCGACGAGCCCGACCCGTGGGACGAGCCGGTCGACGCCCCGGTCGCGCAGGCGACGCCGGCGACCGCGGTCGACGATGCCGCACCCGACAGCTCCCCGTCGACGGACGACGCGAAGCCCACCGAGGATGCGGCGGCCACCGACGAGACGACCGACACCCCGGCATCCGTCGAGCAGCCGCACCCGACCGAGGACAGCGAGCAGTCCGCCACACCGGAGCCGGCCGAGGAGCCGGAGCCGGCCGACGAGCAGCCGACGGTCGAGGCGCCGACCACCGAGGAGCGGAAGCCGGCGAGCAAGCCCGGCGCAGCCCCCGGGTCGTTCGGCGGCGACGCAGCGCTCCTCGACGAGCCCGACCCCTGGGACTGACCACCGGCTCGACCCATCCCGACTGATTGCCCATCCGCCACCTCAGAAGCGCCCCAGAGGCCCCTCCGAGGTGGCGGATGCGCAAGAAGTCGCCCTCACCACCCCACTCATTGCGAGTTCCGCCGCTCGACACGCCCACCAGCGGCGTGTCGAGCGGCTCAAGCCGCAAGAAGTCGGATGAGGCCGACGTCGTAGGAGGCCACACCCCGGGCGTGACGGGCTGCGCGATCCGTCCACGCCAGTCACGAGCCCGACCCCTGGGACTGACCGCCGGCTCGACCCATCCCGACTGATTGCGCATCCGCCACCTCAGAAGCGCCCCAGAGGCCCCTCCGAGGTGGCGGATGCGCAAGAGGTCGCCCTCACCACCCCACTGATTGCGATTTCCGCCGCTCGACACGCCCACCGGCGGCGTGTCGAGCGGCTCAACTCGCAAGAAGTCGGGAATGGGGGCGGGCGGCGAGTAGGCGGCGGATGGGGCGACGGGGCAGGCCGCACACCGGCCCAGGACGACGAGCGGGCCCCCGGTGACCTCGTCGGTCACCGGGGGCCCGGTCGCTCAACCGCGGGGTCGCGCCCCGCGGACGGTCGCTCAGCCGAGGCCGTTGCTCTTGAGGAACTCCTCGGCGACGGTCTTCGGGTCCTTCTTGTCGATGTCGGTCTGCTTGAGCATCTGCGTCACCGCGTCGGTCGTCAGCTTGGCCGAGACCGCGTTGAGGGCGTCCTTGACCTGGTCGGCCTTGTCGGCGCGCACGAGCGGCACGATGTTCTGCGACCCGAAGACCCGCTTGGTGTCCTCGAGCACGACGAGGTTGTTCGCCGCGATGCCGGGGTCGGTCGAGAAGACGTTCGCGACGTCCGCCTGGCCGTTGACGAGCGCCTGGAGGACGGCCTGGCCGGTCAGCGGGCGGAAGGACCCGAACGTGATGCCGTAGACCTTCTCGAGGCCGACGACACCCTGCGGGCGCTCCTTGAACTCGGGCTGCGCGGCGAGGGTCATGTCGCCCGCGACGGCCTTGAGGTCCTCGATGGTCTTGAGGTTCTTCGAGTCGGCCGTCTCCTTCGTGACGGCGAGCGAGTCGACGTCCTCGGCGGCGGACTTGTCGAGCACCGTCAGGGTGTCGGGGACGACCTCCTTGGCCTTCTCGTAGACCTCCTCGGCGTCGGTGCCGGAGTACTCCTTGTCGTAGTACACGGCGAGCGCGCCGGTGTACTCGGGGAAGACCTGCACGGAGTTGTCCTCGAGCGCGCGCAGGTAGATCTCGCGCGCCCCGATGTTGGTCTTCGTCGACGCGTCGACGCCCTTGGCGCGCAGCGCGCCGGCGTAGACCTCGGCGAGGAGGGTGGACTCGGAGAAGTCGGCGCCGCCGACGACGATCGAGCCGGACGAGGCACCGCCGGAGGAGGAGCCCGCGGCCGGGCTCTCGCTGGCGAGCGGGTCGCTGCCGCCGCCGCAGGCCGACAGCCCGAGGGCGGCGGCGACGGCGACGGAGGTGAGGACGGTTCTGCGCTTCATCGGGGTCGGTCCCTTTCGTGGTGGCCGGGCTCGGTGGCCGGGGCCGGTGTGTGGTCGGTGGTGCACGGGATGGGGGAGGCCGGCTCGCGGCGTCCGGATGGGCTCGGGGCAGGTCGGGTCAGGAGCTCGTACCCGGCCTCCCACCCGGAGCAACAGCCGTCCGGGCGTTTGCTTCCGCGGCGACGGATTCGTCATCGTTTCGTGACCCACCGACACGGCGCCCGCGCCCGGTGAGACCGGGCGAGACGAGACGCCGCTGGAGCAGCGCGAGCAGCCCCTCGAGGGCGATGGCGAGCAGCGCGACGAGCAGCGCGCCGCCGGCCGCCCGGGGGTAGTCACCGAGGGCGATGCCGTCGACGAGGTAGCGCCCGAGCCCGCCGAGGCCGATGTACGCGGCGATCGTCGCGGTCGCCACGACCTGCAGCACGGCGGTGCGCAGCCCGGACATCACGAGGGGCAGCGCGCACGGCAGCTCGACCTGGCGCAGCACCTGCCACCCGGTCATCCCGACCCCGCGGGCGGCGTCGCGCGCGGCCGGGTCGACGGCCTCGACGCCCGCGTACGTGCCGGCGAGCAGCGGCGGGACGGCGAGCAGCACGAGCACGGCGATGCTCGGGGCGAGGTAGGCGGCATCCCCCTTGAGGACCGGCCCCACGAGCAGCGAGGCGGCGAAGAGCAGGCCGAGCGTGGGCACGGCGCGGGCCGCGTTCGTCGCGGTGACGAGCCAGCGCATCCGCCCGCTGTGGCCGATCCACAGTCCGAGCGGCAGCGCGACGGCCGCCGCGATGACCATCGTCATGAGGGCGTACGTCAGGTGCTCGAGCAGGCGGGTCGGGATGCCGTCCGAGCCAGACCAGTTGGCCGGGTCGGTGAGCCACGAGAGCAGGGAGCCGATCACGCGGCACCTCCCGCCACGCGCCGCCACGGAGTCAGGGCCTTGGCGCCGAGCAGGATGAGCCCGTCGAGCAGGAGCGCCAGCACGAGGCAGGCGACGATGCCGGTGACGAGCTCGCCCCAGATGATGCGCCGCCACCCGTCGACGAGGAGCGAGCCGAGCTGCGACACCCCGACGAGGGAGGCGACGCTGACGATGCTCACGTTGCTCACGGCCGCGACCCGCAGGCCCGCCGCGATGACCGGGACGGCGAGCGGCAGCTCGACCCCGACGAGGCGGCGCAGCCCCCGGTAGCCCATCGCGGTCGCGGCCTGCTCGACGTGGTCGGGCACCGATATCAGGCCGTCGGCGACCGTGCGGGCCAGCAGCGCGACCGTGTAGACCGTCATCGCGACGATGACGTTGACCGGGTCGAGGATCTTCGTCCCGAGGACGATCGGCATGATGATGAACAGGGCCAGCGACGGGATCGTGTAGAGCAGCCCGCTCGTCGTGACGACCGCCGGGTACGCGCCGCGCCAGCGCTTGGCCAGCCACCCGAGCGGCAGCGAGAGCAGGAGCCCGAGCAGCAGGGGCACCCCGGCGAGGTAGAGGTGCTGCCCCGCGAGGTCGATGACGGTGCGCCAGTTCGACGCGAGCCAGTCCACCTCAGGCCCCGTCCTCCGCGAGGGCGACGGCCCCGCCGTGCACGGGGTCCTCCTCGTCGCGCTCGGGCCGGTCGGTGTCCTCGATGGCGCTGAGCACCTCGTGGGCGAGCACCGTGCCGACGAGCACGCCGCTGTCGTCGACGACCACGCCGCGCCGCGACGGCGAGGACAGTGCCGCGTCGAGCGCACCGCGCAGGGTCCCGGCCGCCCGGGCGACGGTGCCGCCGCGGTGCAGGTCGGCGTCCTCGACGCCCCGGGAGCCGATGCGCGCCGGCTCGACCCATCCGAGCGGCTTGCGCTGCTCGTCGACGACGAGCAGCCAGGCGCCGCTGCCGGCCGCGGGCTGCTCACCGAGGACGATGGTGCGCTCCGAGCGCAGCGGCAGCCGCGGCGTCGGCTGGAACTGCAGGGCGCGGTAGCCGCGGTCGCGGCCGACGAAGTCCGCGACGAAGTCGTCGGCCGGGTGGGCGAGCAGGTACGAGGGCTCGGCGACCTGCGCGAGCTGCCCGCCGACCCGCAGGACGGCCACCTGGTCGCCGAGCTTGATGGCCTCGTCGATGTCGTGCGTGACGAAGATGATCGTCTTGCCGAGCTCGTCCTGGAGGCGGAGGAACTCGTCCTGGAGCTGGTCGCGGACGATGGGGTCGACGGCCGAGAACGGCTCGTCCATGAGCATGACGGGCGGGTCGGCCGCGAGCGCCCGGGCGACGCCGACGCGCTGCTGCTGCCCGCCGGAGAGCTGTGCCGGGTAGCGGTCGCCGAGCGCGGGGTCGAGCCCGACGCGCTCGAGCAGCTCGCGGCTGCGCTCCTGCGTGCGCTTGCGGTCCCAGCCGAGCAGCCGGGGCACGGTGCCGATGTTGTCGAGCACGGTCCGGTGCGGGAAGAGCCCGGCGTGCTGGATGACGTAGCCGATGCCGCGCCGAAGCTCGGACTGCTTCATCCGGCCCGTGTCCTGGCCGTCGAGGGAGATGGACCCCTTCGTCGGCTCGATCATCCGGTTAACCATCCGCAGGCTCGTCGTCTTGCCGCACCCCGAAGGCCCGACGAGCACGGTGATCTTGCCCGTCGGGGCCGTGAGGCTCAGGTCGTCGACGGCGACCGTGCCGTCCGGGAACTGCTTGGTCACGCCGTCGAAGCGGATCATCCGTCGACCCTAGTGCGCGGACCCGCAGGTGGACGCCCCGCGGTGACGCACGTTCGACGGACCGAGACCGGATCGAGACCCACGGCGCCACCTAGCGTGAGGGGCGTGACCGACACCGTCCCCGCCGACGAGCACCTCGACCGCCGCTCGGCGCAGGGACGACTGGTGCTGGCCGGGCTGGTGCTCGGCACCGGGGTCGCCATCCTCGACGGCAGCGTCGTCAACGTCGCGCTGCGGACGATCGGCGCCGACCTCGGGGCCTCGCTCGCGCAGCTGCAGTGGGTCGTCAACGGCTACCTGCTGGCCCTCGCCTCCCTCGTCCTCGTCGGCGGCGGGCTCGGCGACCGCTGGGGTCGGCGGCGCGTCTACGAGGTCGGGGTCGTGTGGTTCGCGCTGGCGTCCGTGGCGTGCGCCGTGGCGCAGACCCCGCTCCAGCTCGTCGGGCTGCGGGTTCTCCAGGGGGTCGGGGCGGCCCTCCTGACGCCGGGCGCGCTCGCCATCATCCAGACGACGTTCCGCCCGGCGGACCGCGCGGCGGCCATCGGCACGTGGGCCGGCGTCTCGGGGGTCGCCGCCGCGCTCGGGCCGTTCGTCGGCGGCTGGCTCGTCGACCACGCCTCGTGGCGCTGGGTGTTCGCGGTCAACGTGCCGCTGTGCGTGGCCGTCGTCCTCCTCACGGGTCGACGCGTCCCCGAGAGCCGCGACCCGGGTGCCGCCGGCCGGCGCTTCGACGTCGCCGGCGCGGTGCTCACGGTGCTCGCGCTCGGAGCGACGACCTACGCGCTGACCGCCGCAGGCACGCTGCCGCCCGCCCTCCTCGTCGGGTGCTGGGCGCTGGTGGCGGCCGCGGCCGTGGGCTTCGTCGTCGTCGAGCGACGCTCGGCCCATCCGCTGGTCCCGTTGTCGCTGTTCGGTTCTCGCGTCTTCTCGGCGGCCAACGCGATGACGCTCCTCGTGTACGGGGCGCTGGGCGCGGTGACGCTCTTCGTGGTGCTCGAGCTGCAGGTGGCCGGATGGAGCGCGCTGACCGCCGGCATGTCGGCCCTCCCCCTGACCGTGGTGATGATGCTGCTGTCGTCGCGGTCGGCGGCGCTCGCGGAGCGCATCGGGCCGCGTCTGCCGATGACCGTCGGCCCGCTGCTGTGCGCCGCGGGCAGCCTCCTGCTGCTGCGGGTCGACGCCTCCGCGGGGTGGCTCGACGTGCTGCCGGGGATGGTCGTCTTCGCCCTCGGCCTCGCGGGGCTGGTGTCGCCGCTGACGGCCGCGGTGCTGGGCGCCGCGCCCGACCGGCACGCCGGGGTGGCGAGCGGAGTCAACAACGCGGTGGCCAGGGCCGGGTCGCTGCTCGCCGTCGCGGCGCTGCCCGGCGTGGTCGGGCTCGCCGGGGAGGACTACCTCGACCCCGTCGCCATGACCGCCGGCTACCGCTCGGCGATGCTCTGGTGCGCCGGCCTGCTCGTGGCCGGAGCGGCGGTCAGCTGGCTCGGTCTGCGACCGGCAGCGCGCCGCTGACGAACTCCGTCACGGTGTCGTGCCAGCGGCGGGCGCGGCGCAGCATCGCGTGGCGCTCCCCCGGCACGCGGACCCACGTGACGGGGACACCGAACTCCTGCCAGCGCTCCGCGACGAGCGCGGTGCGCCGCGGGTCGGTCGTGCGGTCCGCCGAGCCGTGCATGAGGAGGACGGGTCGGCCGTCGCGCGGGGCGCGCAGGTCGCCCTCGACCCACGGGGCGAGGGCCGCCACCGCCGCGATGCCGGCGTCCGCGGCGACGGTCAGCGCGACGCGGCCACCCATCGAGTGCCCGACGACGGCCACGGGGACGCCCGGGAGGACGCGGCGGATGCGTTCGAGCGCCCACCGGGTGTCGACGACGGGGTCAGCGGCGTGGCCGTTCCAGCCGCGCACCCGGTAGGTGAGACGGACGACCGCGACCTGGTCACCGAGCCCGCGACGCAGCGAGCCGGCGAAGGGCAGCATCCGCAGGACGGCGAGCTGCCAGCGCGTCACCTTGGCGCGGCTCTTCTCGCGACCACCGTGCAGCACGAGGACGAGGGCCTTCGGCCGGTCGGGGACGTGGCCACGCAGGCGTGCGCCGCCACCCCCGTCGGGCGCGAGCAGGAGGGACTCGAGGGTGCGTCGGCGGGGACGGCGCACCGGGGTGCGCGGCGTGCGGGAGGCGCGGGCGGCCGCGCGGGGCCGAGCGTGGGTGGCGCGCTCGTACATCGTTCGTTCCCCCCTTGCGGGTCGGGCGGGTCCAGCCGTGGGTCAGGGACGGACGGAGAGCCGCACCCACGATGCGTACCCCGTGACGACCGATTCCGCACGCAGGACGGGCGAAGATCGGCGTGTCGCGGGGTGTTCGGCACCCTCCGTCTCACCGGATGGCCACCTGGTGAGACAACTCAGACGTCGGCGCGGTGGAAGTTCTGGAAGCTGCGGCTGGCCGTCGGGCCTCGCTGGCCCTGGTAATGGGATCCGTAGGCCTCGGAGCCATAGGGGTTCTCGGAGGGGCTCGTCAGCCGGAAGAACGCCAGCTGCCCGATCTTCATCCCCGGCCACAGCATGATCGGCAGCGTCGCGACGTTGCTCAGCTCGAGCGTGACGTGCCCGGTGAAGCCCGGGTCGACGAAGCCGGCCGTCGCGTGGGTCAGCAAGCCGAGGCGGCCGAGGCTCGACTTCCCCTCGACGCGGGCCGCGAGGTCGTCGGGCAGGCTCACGGTCTCGAGCGTCGAGCCGAGGACGAACTCGCCGGGGTGGAGGACGAAGCCCTCCTCGGCGTCGACCTCGACGAGGCGGGTGAGGTCCGCCTGGTCCTGCGCGGGGTCGATTACCTGGTACTTGTGGTTGTCGAACAGCCGGAAGAACTTGTCGAGGCGGACGTCGACGCTGCTCGGCTGGATCATCGCCGGGTCCCACGGGTCGAGGGCCACCCGACCGGCGTCGACCTCGGCGCGGATGTCACGGTCGGAGAGGAGCACGCGGTCAGGCTACCGGGACGGGGGGGACCGGGTGCGAGGCGGCTGCGGTGGTGGGCTAGACTTCCCGGGCGCCGGGGAGGTCACTCGACCCGGCACGCCGATGTAGCTCAATGGTAGAGCGCCAGCTTCCCAAGCTGGACACGCGGGTTCGATTCCCGTCATCGGCTCCACCGCGTCACCGCAGGTCAGGCCCAATGAGGCCGACCGACCCCCTTTCCCGGATGGCGCAGCCAGCGCCTCGCGTGCCCACCGCGTGCCCAATCACCGCCTCGAACCCCCGCTGAAGACCTGGTCCAGGGTCGCCGCGATGCGGGCGTCCCGCTCCGCCGTCCCGTGCTGGTAGATCAGCGCCGAACGCATGCTCGCTTGACCCATCCGGTGCATCAGCTCGCGGGTGCTGGCCCCCGACGCGGCGGCGAAGTGGTTGCAGGTGTTGCGCAGGTCGTGCAGATGCACGCGCGGGTCCAGGTCCGCCGCCGACCGGGCCGCGGCCCACACCGAGGTCCAGTTCGACCGGTGCAGGGTGTTGCCCCGCACCGGCCCACTTACTTCACCCGCGCAGTCTGCAGCGCGTGATCAGCCGCGCTTCGCACGAGGTGAGAGAGGGACTCTTCTCCCGTTCGCTGGACAGCTCGCAGAAGGTCTGAACTGCGCGCGCTGTCGTCGTGCCACCTTAAGTCGAGTCCTTGGACCACGAGAAGTGGCACCAGCACTCCCGGGTCTCTCAATAGCTCATCGAGCACTTGATTCTGAAGCCTTGTCATGCCAAGTCCGTCGACGTTGGCCAATGCCAACCCCTGACCGGCGTGGGCACGGACCGTTGCGTCCCGATCGCGGCACAGCTGAACCAGTAGAGCCACGCTCCAGAGAGGCGTGAGACCCGAGCGCCGCGCGACACCGCGGAGCGCCTTCGCCGCTTCAACCCGCGTCCTGGGAGCAGGGTCAGACGCCAATAGAGATACGTCTGACAAAGTCCGCTCCGGTGGAACTATTCCAATCGCTGCTGCGAATGTGACGGCATCTGCAAATATCGAGTCGTCACTGTCATTGGACAGACGCATTGGCGCACTCTTAGTCAGTTCGTCATACTGGGACTGCATCGTCTTGACGAATTGCGCATCCACCTTCTCGGGGTCGGCCGCAAACCGCTCGAGCGCGGGAATCTTTAAATCGCGAGCCACCTTGCGATCCCTCAAGAACTCCGCGATACTCTGCCACAGAGGCTCGTTGGGGCACTCGAGCACGAGCATTGCTGCCAGCTCCGGGGAACTTAAACCACCAAAACCAGACATCCCCTTTGCGGCGTTGTGGCGTATCTCCTCCATATCTCGGATCAACGCCTCAGACATCTCGGCAACACGAACCTGAGAAATGTTGACATCTGGGAAACGCACCGTGGCGTTCAACTCTGCCGCGATCTCCGTAAGGGAAACGCCTCTCTCTGCGGAATTCTGAGGTTCCCGGATTGCAGCGGACAATGCGAGCCTAACCGAGTCATACTCCGCAGTAGCGGGCGCACCCGCAAGCCATCGACGCCACTCCTCCTTGTCAACTTCGCCTATGACCTCCCAATCGATTGATCGAAGAGCAACGGCGTAAGCATTCATCAGCATCTGATCCTGCGGCCCACTGCTGATGAATCCGAGGATCAATGACCCGAGCTGCGCTTGCACACGCGCTGTTCTAGCGAGTCCAGCAAGGGCATCCATGAGCACGTTCATGTGGAACCGGGCGCTCGGGTTAGTCACCGCAGTCACCGCGTAGTCACAGGCTCTCTCAAAACCGGCCATGGCTGCCGACTTCGGCAGCACGTCAGCCCCCTGGGCGAGAGCATCTACGTCTACATCTCGCCACCAGCCGATCGGCCGTCGATAGACAACTGCCGTGGCTTCCTCCTGGAGCGTTGACAACGGGCCGTGGGCCCAGAAGTAGCGAGCACCCTTGGTGAAAGCCTTCGAGTCCTGCGATTGACGAAGCAGTCGCAGCGAATCCAAGGGACCGTGAACTTCTTGGCGCAGTAGTCGCATACGCCCTAGGTCCTTACGAGCAGGTGCTGCAGACCGTGATCCAATCAATTCATAGTGCATCAGCTCGTTAACGAGTGGAGTCTCGACATTATCCGAGCCGCCCCAGACAAAAGTTGGATCTCTAGTAACGCGGTCGAATGCTTCCCCCAAAAAGTTCTCCATCCCGTCGGCGCCTCGCATAACAAACTCGGCGCGCACAACTGGAGACTCTTGCCGAATTACTCTACGCCATCTGCCATTGTCACTGAATGGATCTAGCGTCGATGTGTATCCCAAGGCCGTGGATTCGAGCTCCGCCTTCACGCGGAGCCAGGCCCGTCGTGAGGTCCACCCAACGCCAGGGCTCAAGTCGAGGGCGCCCAACTCCCTCCAACCGACCCCTGCCAGGTGAGCGGACGCACTCTGGGCGAAATCCTCGCCACCGCCGCCGACCTCGGAGGTCCGCAGCGCCAGCTGCAGATCAACAAGGGCCTGAAGGATACGGACTCCCGGCTCCTCCTTGGACTCGCTCAATCTCCGCGCATGCTCGTGAAGCCCATCGAGGACCTGGCGATAGTTGTCGGAATCGGCCTGACTGACGGCGAAGAACAGGCACGCGACGGTTGCCAGGGCGAGATCATCAGACGACGCAGCGAGCCGACGCAACGTCTCTTGTGCTTCACCCTCTTCGGCGCTACCGAAGGCCGACACGCTGGCAGACAAGAGGTCGTGCGAGTCAGCACTCGTATCGGGAAAAAGTGACTCTGGCATGTCGCGAACAGCAAAGTCCCATCCACGCAGACGAGAAGCGAGTGCGCGGGGCGCTGAGTACCTGGGCTCCCCAAAGTTTGGATGTACGGCGACGTCCCGCGGCGACACCACGGCAACTACCCAGTTGAGATTCAACTTAGCCTCCTGACGTACGCGAGCCGCGGTGCGGAACCCGCTTCGTCTCTGCGTGCATATTCAAGTGCTTGCTCTTGTGTTGATTCCACCATGCCCGTCTGTGGAACTAGGCGGCCAAGAACATCCACCAAATGCACTCTCACCGATCCAGCGAACTGTGGCATATCCAGAACCCCATCAACTGCAACACTATCGGGCACGTCTCGACCTAGAACATCTGTCGTCGCCTGGTTTGCTTCGAAAGGTGAGAGGGGTGCGGCCACGATCAACAGCGAGATGGCATCGATAGATTCGGCCAAGAACAGCGCCTCTTGCACAATTTCGCGCTCTCGCTGGACAGCGCTCCTGACATTCATAAGAACGACGAAACATATTGCACACCCCTCGGTGTCACCTAATCCATCACCAGGGCGAACCACATCAATAGGAACGTTCAGCTGTTCTTGTGCCCCTTCGACACCTTCATAGAAGGCGGACAGGGCGGACGGCGCCGAGGTGGAGGTCTTTAACACTACCTTGATTCGTGCCACGTCTAGTTATCCGGTCGGATAAGCACGTCCTGAGAAGGGAGAACGACGCGCACGGGCGCCGATCCACACAAAGCCCTCGGGATGGTTACGCTTGCCGTTTGCGCAGTAAATTCATCAATCTGAATCAGACTTGAAGCATTAAACTTACCGCATCGCTTCTGAAGCTCCGCCCGCAGCTCAGTCGACGTAATGTCGACTCGCGCCATCGTGGGGCCTTGCAAAACAAGAGATGCAATGCTACCGACGGTCGCGGCCATCGCCAATCCGCCAAACCAACCGCCAGCCTGAACGCCCCGCCGTAGCGGCTTAACCTCGATCTCAATCTCATCCCGGATTGTCTGCGCCAAGAGGCGAGGCTCGATCATTCCGTTCAATGAGTCATCAACACGTGAGCTGTCACCAGACTTGCGCCAACTCCGCGCTCGCTCAAAGGCTCGCTGAATGCGCGCGCGCCGAGTCTGCTTTGCCAGCTTCTGCGTATCGACGTCCACAGCAATATGGACTGGGGGCTTCGTTGCTGAGTACAAGAAGGAGAGGACAGCCAAAAGATAGAAAAAAGCCGCGACTAAACTCAAGTTGCGCGCCACGGACGGCAGATCCCGATTCGGGCTGAGCAAAAGCCCTCCCAGCAACGCAGCCGCGCCGGCGGACAGCAGACCCGCTGCCGTGGCGGCGCGACGCCTCCAGTCCTCAGGCGCATCAAGCAGCATCTCGTACTGCTTTAGCAGCAGCTCAGAGGAGATTGCCTCCTCCGGCGACTCTCTGCCCGGCGCCCCGTCGTCCCCCATGCAGGCATCTTGCACTAGCGGGCTACGCAGGGAAACCTCCAGCGAGTATGGATGGCGCCCGCGAGGACTTTCTCTACTGACTCAAGGCGCGCCTCCGGCGCGCGGGCGCGGGGCCCCGCGACAGGGACCCCCGCGCTCCGGGCGCTTCGCGCCCTCCGCGCACCCCCGTCGCACCCCACGCCCAGCAAATTCGCGGTCGCGATAGACCCCGAAGGACTAGCCTCCGCCGGGTGACCCCGCTCGTTGCCCACGACTCACTCGTGGCCCCGATCCGCGACGCCGCGGCCTCCGCTCGCCGGGGGCTCCGCTGGCGAGTCCTCCGCTTGCGTGGGCTGGCTGGGGACTCGGGCCGGCCCGATCGCAGCGAGCGGGCTCTTCGACTAACGGAAGCCTGGGACCGCGAGTGGGGTGGCAACCTCCCCTTCCCTTGGGACCTACGTGACGAAGGCCGTGGCCGGTGGGTTCGATTCCACAGCCTGCCTCAGGGCAAGCGGTACGCCGAGACGGAAGACGAGTACGCGGAGATCCTCCGTAGGCACTGCACTGTGATCGAGGAACTGCTCGACGGTGCAGATCTGGCGGCACTGGTGGTCATCGCCGTGGACTGGGGTCGCAGAGACCTCGCAACGGGCTTGGCGCGCCGACAAGTGCCCAACGCGTGGGCATGGAGGCGATTCGTCGACGAGGACGACACCACCGCCCCCATGTACTGCTGGGTGCAGGAAGGACTGACCCCAGACGAGCTCGATGCGCTGCTCCGCGCTGCCGCCGACTACCAGGGACGCTTCGTCCTGACCGCAAAGTCGCTGGCCTGGTTGTACTGCCCCTACGACGGGGGAGCAGACGTGTGCGCTCGCTCGACCGAGCAACGGGCATCCCTGGCCGCTCGGCACGCTCCGTGGCTTCCGGACGACGATTCCGCCACCTGAGCGCCACAACCAGAGGTCGTGAGGTGAGGAGCCGCCGACCCTTCGCTCCACTCTCCGCCCGCCTCCGGGCCGCATCAAGGGCGCTCCGCGTCGCTGCGCGATGACCTGCGGCCACCCTTGACCCAACCACTCCGGCCGGCTCCCCTGCTCCGCTACGGATCGGTGGCTCTCCCTGCCCGCGTGCCCAATCGTGCCCAATCACCCTCCAGAACACACCAATCAGGCACCACCAAAGCGACTGCAGCCGTGCGTGATCATCGCCCGGCAGGACCCGTCCGCTCGCTTCCCAAGCTGGACACGCGGGTTCGATTCCCGTCATCGGCTCCCTCACGAAGGCCCGGACGCGGCAGCGCCCGGGCCTTCGGCGTTCCACCGGCCCGTGACGATCCCGCACGTGCGGGCTTATCGCGGTCGGCGAGGCGATCGGACAGCGACAACCCTGCACGTGCGGGCTCATCGCGGTAGGCCCGGCGATCTGACAGCGACAACCCCGCACGTGCGGGCCTTTTGTGCTCGGCCCGGCGATCGGACGGCGATAACCCCGCACCTGCGGGATGTGCGGGATGTGCGGGACGGGCGTGCGCCGGGCGGTAGCGATCGGCCCTTCGGCGGGGCCGGCTCCGTTTCGCAGGACAGGGCGGGAGGCGGCGGGTTAGCCTCCTGCCGACCGCGGCGGCAGGGGCTGACGGCCGCTCCTGACCGCACGTCACGATGGAGAGCGCGATGCGCCCAGCCCTCCGCCCCACCCGCCTGCTGACCGCCGTCGCCATCGGTGCGGCCCTCGTCGCCGCGCCGGCCACCGCGTCCGGGGCGACGACACCACGGCCGTACACGCCGGTGTCGACGACGCCGCGCCCGGTGCCGGTCGCCGCGAGCGGCTACACGTTCTCGGCCGCGGACCAGCGGATGCGCACGAAGCTGACGCAGCGCGTGACGACGACCGCCTTCGGGACGGCGTTCTCCGGCACCGTGATCGACGCGGAGTCCAACACCCGCATCTGGTCGCTGAGGGGCACCACCACCGAGCTGCCCGCCTCGACCGCCAAGCTCGTGACCGCGCACAACGCCCTGACCGTCTTCGGCCCGGACAAGCGGTTCCGCACGAGCGTCCGGCAGGGCTCGGCCGTCGACCGCGTCGTCGTCGAGGGCGGCGGGGACCCGCTGCTCAGCAGCGCCGCGCTGGACGCGATGGCGGCGACCACGGCGACCACGCTCAAGGCCCGGGGGCGCACGAGCGTCCGTGTCTACGTCGACGACGACGTCTTCCCGACCCCGACGCTCGCTCCCGGGTGGAAGACCAGCTACGTCCCCGACTCCATCACCCCGGTCCGCGGTCTCGTGCGCGACCAGCGCGACGTGGCCGACACGAGCGCCGACGTCGGCTCCTACGTCGCCTCCCGCCTGACGGCGCGCGGCCTCACCGCCACGTACGCCGGCCGCGAGAACGTCCGCTCCGGCGCCGAGACCCTCGCGTCGTCCGACGGCGCGACGCTGACCGACATCGTGGGCCGGATGCTGCTGGTCAGCGACAACGAGATCGCCGAGGCGCTGCACAAGCTCGTCGGCCGCGCCGCCGGCGGCGACGCCACGTGGACCGGCGCCCGTGCCGCCCAGACGCGCGTGCTGCAGCAGGCCGGCCTGTCCGTCGGCGCGATGTACGACGGCTCGGGCCTCTCGCGCTCCGACCGCATCAGCTCGCAGCAGCTCGCGACGGTCATGGACCGCGCCGTCGACTCGAGCCACGCCGAGCTCGCCCCGATGCGCAGCTCGCGCAGCCTGCCGATCGCCGGCCGCACGGGCACCCTCGCCGCAAAATACGACCGGTTCACGAGCAGCGCCTCCCGCTGCGCCGCCGGCAAGGTCTGGGCCAAGACCGGCACGCTGAGCGACGTCGCCTCGCTCGCCGGCTACACCCGCGACCCCGACGGTCGCATCAAGGTCTTCGCGTTCATCGTCAACGGGCGGACCTCGAGCACCGCGCTCAAGCAGGGCCTCGACCTGCTCGCCGCCACCGTCAACGGCTGCTCCTGACGCCACCCCCACGCCGGCGGGCCCGGCCGTCGGACACCGCCCCGCTCACCCGCTCGTGCGGCACGGGAGGAGCCGGTAGAGCGTGAACGGCCCGACGGCCGTCACGCGCTCGAACCCGGTCGCGTCCGGGACGCCGTCGACCCCGTCGAAGGTCCGGCTCCCGTGCCGGTCCTCGTGGAAGGGGGATCCGCCGGTGACGACGTACCGGACGTCGGCCCGTTCGGCCGCCGCGCACACCGCGGGGTCGGTGGCGGCCTCGTCGAGGCGGTCCGCGAGCAGGATGCGGTCGGGGGTGATGCGCGTCTTCTCGGAGGCGAAGAGCACCTCCCGCCCGGTCAGCGCGTACAGGAGCGAGGTGCCGTTCCACGGGTCGGCGGCCACGACGCCGTCCCGCGGGATGGACCGGGCCAGCTCCTCGAGGCTCCTCGCCTCGCGCGCGGTGAGCAGGCTGTCCGTGCGCTTCGTCGGCTGGTAGTAGTCACGCACCCGCTGCGCGTTGTCCGCCAGGTAGTTGCCGGAGGTGAGCACCACGAAGACCAGGCCCACCGCCAGCGCCGCCGGCCAGCCCCGCCGGCCGAGGCGCGTGCGCTGGAGCCGCCGCGTACCGGCCACGAGCGCCGCGGTCGCGAGCACGACGCCGATGATCGGCAGCAGCGCGGCCAGGCGCGGCGGGTTGTTGTACCAGTACCCCGTGATGGCCCCGCCGAGCCTGCCGGGGTAGGACACCGACACGACGTAGAGGCCGACGAGCACGCCGAGCACCGGCGCCGTCCACCGGGCACGGCGCTGCCGCAGGAGCACGACGAGCCCGGCCACGACGAGGACGGAGACCGTCCACTGCGCCGGCCACGAGCGGGGCGAGGCGAGCAGCGCCTCCCCCACGGCGCGGGCCGGCGTCATCTCCCGGTAGACGTTGGGGGCGGCGACGCTCGCGAGCACCGGGGTGAGGTACGGCCCGACCGCCCAGAACGCCGGGACCGCGGCGTACCCGAGCACCGCGAGCGAGGCGAGCACCGGATGCGCGCGCCCCGAGCGCCGCACCCACGCCGTGAGCGGCCACGCGAGGACCACGAAGGCGAGCAGCAGGGCCGCGACGAGCGCGTTCGGATGGGCGAGCGCCGTCCCGGCCAGCACCGCCAGCCCGGCGACGAGCCCGCGGACGCGACCCATCGCGTCGCCCAGCCCGAGGACGGCCAGGGCGCAGGCGAGGGCGGCGGGCACCATCGCGTACCCGAGGAGGTTGGGCCACAGGACGCCGTAGCCCATCATCCAGAACGGGAAGCTGCTGAAGGAGGCCGCGACGAGGGCGGAGACGACGAGGGGCAGCCGCGCGGCGCCGTGCACCTGACGCGCCAGGAGGACGCACCCGGTCGGCCAGATGGCGGCAGCGGCCACGAGGGCCACGGCGTTGGCCGCCGTGAGGACGTCCGTCCCGGTGAGGCGCACGACCACCGTCACGAGGTCGTGGAAGGCCGCGGGGTAGAAGCCCGTCCCCGCCGGCGAGTGGAGAGCCCCGGCGTGCAGGCTCGAGCCGTCACCGGTCTCGAGCACCAGCCGGATCGTGTTGAGGTGGAAGAGCGTGTCGGGCTGGTTGGGCAGCCCGTCCGGGCGCCCCATCCCCCACATCGCGGGCACCGAGACCGCGACGAGCCCGAGGGCGGAGGCGACCCACCCCCAGGCCGTGAGACGCCGGCCGTCGGCGTCACCACCGGAGACGGCTGCAAACGCGCGGCGCAGGAGGAGCCCGACGAGGGCGGCGAGCACCCAGCCCACCCCGACCGTCAGCGCCACGACGGGCAGGGTCCACGACAGCCCGACCAGCTCGGTCACGACCGCCCCGACGCCCGTGACGGCCACGCCGAGGGGACCGGCGAGGCCGAGTAGGGGCAGCCCGCGCAGGCCGAGCAGCCGGCCCGCGACCCACCCCGGGAGGCCGCACACCAACCCCGCGACGACGAGGACCGGCAGGGCACCGAACCACGCCGTCATCCGCCGTGCCGCTCCTGTCGCTCCTGTGGCTCGCGCCGCGTGACGGCGGACAGCGCGCGGCGCAGGCGCGAGCGCGGGGCCGGTGGGGACGAGACGTGCTTGACGGAGAAGAAGCCGGACTCGGTGCGGTAGAGCCGGTAGGGCGGCCGGTCCTCGACGACGGCGTCACCGAAGCGCAGGCGGCGGCCCGGCCCGGGGTCCGCCGGCGGCCCCTCGTGGAGGTGGAGGTCGAGGATGTCGCCGACGGACGTGCCGCGGACCGGGACCACGGCGCGACCCTCCACCACCTCGACGACACCGTTGTCGGCGCCGTCGCGGTCACGCACGGTCAGGGAACGGGCGTCGACCCCGTCGGCCACCCGCAGGTCGAGGGAGAGCCGGTCACCGTCCCAGGTGGCGCGGCGGACCTCGGGCGCGGCCGCCGGGGCGGGCAGCCGCACCGCCAGGGCGCCGCTCCCGAGGCGGGTCACGGCCGCGGTCCGCCCGGAGGTGTCGCACCCGGTGATCGGCAGCGCGGACGCCCCGTCCGCCGGCAGCGGGACGGCGAGGGACTCACCGAGGAGCTGGACGCGCACGAGCACCGACCACGTCCCGTCCTCGAGCGGGGCCCCGAAGCCACCGATGGCCGGGTCGAGGTCGGCCTCGACGTGCATCCGCAGGGCCACCCCCTCCCCCACGTCGTGCTGCTCGAGCCGGACCGTCGTGGGCACCGGCCACTCGGTCGCGGCGGCCCGGTGCCGCACCGTCACCTCGGCCGTGCCGAGGTCGTCGGGCAGCAGGCGTCGCTCGTCGACCGGGAAGGTGACGTCGGCCCCGGGCACGTCCGGCACGACGAGGTCGCCGTCGTGCCGCCCGAGGAGGAAGGGGGCGCCGTCCACGTCGTCGAGCGCGACCCCGAGCACGAGGTGCAGCCGCTCGCCGTCCCACCGCACCTCGGCGAGCCCGACGCCGAAGGTGATCCGGGCGCGGAGCCGCTGGACGGCCTCGAACCGCGCCTCGTCCCCGGCCCGGAGGGCACGCACGCGCATCCGCTTGAGGACGGGCAGCCGGTCGTCGAGGTCCGCGGGGAACTGCTCGCGCACCAGGTCTCCCACCGCCCGGAACTGCGCGCGGCGCTTCTCCTCCGGGCGTTCGAGGTACTCCGCCGGGGACAGCCGCGAGAAGGCCTGCGCCATCGCGACGAGTCGCAGGCGGTCGAGGAGGGGGCCCGGGCCGGCCACCCGCTCGGCGACGCGGAGGACCTCGGTGTAGTGGCCCCAGTAGGACTCGGCGGACACGGCCGCGGTGGAGTTGTTCGAGCCGTCGCCGCGGTGGATCCACCGGTAGCAGGGGTAGTCCGCCACGACCGACACGACCCGGGCGCGCGGCAGGACCTGCGAGCTGAAGTGGTGGTCCTCGAGCCGGACGCGCCCCTCGGGGAAGCGGGCCCCGCAGTCGAGGAGGAACTGACGCCGGTAGAGCTTGTGCACCGTCCGGGACGTGAGGACGTCGCCCAGCGGGTCCGCGACCGGGAGGGTCTCGCGGGCCAGCGACCAGTACGGGGTGGGGCGCCCGGGCCGGACGAGCTTGGGGTAGACGACGTCCGACCCGTTGGCCCGACCGAGGGCGTGCATCCGCTCCAGCGCCTCGGGCAGGAGCTCGTCGTCGTGGTCGGCGAAGAAGACGTACTCCCCCGTGGCGCGGTCGAGGCCGATGTTGCGGGGGCGCCCGGGCCATCCCGAGTTCGGGATCGTCGTCACCGACCATCCCGGGCGGGTCGCGACGACCTCCTGCAGCCGCTCGGCGGTGCCGTCGGTCGAGCCGTCGTCGACGAAGAGGACCTCGAGGGCGTCGGCGGGGAGGGTCTGCGTCAGCAGGCTGTCGACGAGCCCGTCGATGTTCTCGCCGGGGTTGTACACCGCGACGACCACGCTGACCTGGGGCTGCACTCGTCCTCCGTCCCGACCTCGCGCCGAGGGGGGCGCGAGGTGCCGTCCGCGCCGCGGACGCCGGACACGCTAACAGCCCGTGCGCCCCGGCCGAGGGCCTCCACGCCGCCGCGCGGAGGTCAGCTGGGGACGACCCAGCCGAGCACGGTGACGATGCCGATGACGGCGCACACGACGAAGAGCGCCGCGAGGATCCAGCCGATGACCTGGGCGCCGTCCACGCCGCCCGCCTCGTCGTCGTCCCAGGTCTTCTCGGCGTCCGGCGCCGTCAGCTCACCCGGTCGCACGAGCGGCTCCGGCGGCGCGTCGAGCTTCGGGTCGGCGACGAGGGCCTTGGTGCGCAGCGCCTCGATGCGGGGCGCGCGCGGCTCCTCGCGCACCGGCTCCGGCAGGGCGCGCCACATCGCGACGAAGTCGTCGCCGGACTGCTCGCGCCACGCGGCGACGGCGTCGTCGGCCTCGGGGCCCTTGACGCCGGCGGCGAACCAGATGGCCCCGGCCCGCGGCAGGTCGCCCATCCCGTGGAGGACGTGACCGAGGACGCGCAGGAGCTCGGGGTCGGCGTCCGTCTCGGCGTGCTCGAGCAGGAGGTCACGGGCCTTCCACGCACGGCCGTCGTCGACGAGCCGGCGCGCCTCGGCGAGGACGTCCGCGGTGCTCACGCCCCGAGTATGCCCCGCAGCGCCGCGCTGTCGCGGCTGGCGCGCAGGCGTCAGCCGCGCCGACCGACCCAGAGTTCCCGTGCGCCGTCGGCGAACTCGTCGGCGAACTGCAGCAGCCTGACCCAGCGCTCCGGCACGGCCGTGGCGCCGTCGCGCGCCCCGAGCAGGCCGCCGGCGATGGCGGCGTTGCTGTCGGTGTCGCGGCCGATGCGCACGACGTCGACGAGCACGGGCTCGAGCGGACGGGGATCGAGGACGGCGGCGAGGGCGATGCGCAGCGAGTCGAGGACGTACCCGCCGCCGTCGCCGGCCAGCCGCGCGCGCGCCTCGGCGAGGTCGGCCACCGACGGCCGCCCGTCGTCCGCGAACGCCTCGACGACCCCGTCGACGCCGAGCCGCTGCGCGGTGGCGAGACCTGCGGCCACCGCGTCGGCGGCCCCGGTGCCGTCGACGAGCGCGGCCGCCACCTCGACGTACGCGGCGCAGGCCGCCGTGCACCGGGGGTCGTCGTGGGTGACCGCCGAGATCTCCACGGCCAGGCGGACGCGGCGCGCGGCGTCCCGCTCGGCGAGGGCCGTCGGCAGGCAGCGCATCAGCGAGCCGTTGCCCGCCTGCCCGGGGCCCGAGCCGGCACGGCGGGGGTCGCCCGAGGCGCGGTAGCGCGTCAGGCCGGTCCGGGTGGCGCCGCCGACGTCGCGGGGCGGGATGCCGGGGGTGCGGCCGGGCCAGCGCCCCTCGAACCAGTCGAGCATGTGGTCGGACGCGGCGCGCACGACGTCGTCCGGTCCCTCGAGGTGGGCCAGCAGCACCGCCCGGGTCAGGTCGGTGTCGTCCGTCGCGTGGCCGGCCGGCCACGCGAACGGCCCGCCGCCGACGACGTCCCACAGCCCGTCGGGGTACCGGGCGCGGATCTCCTCGCGCGAGGAGAACTCGACGGCCGCGCCGAGGGAGTCGCCGGCGTGCACCCCGAGCAGGGCCCCCACGGCGCGCTCGACCCCGTCCGCGTCCTGCTCGGCCGTGACCATCCGCGCTCCCTCCGGTGCCGGGCGACCCCGGGCGGCCGCGACGTCTCGTCACCCTAGGCCGACGGGGATCCGCCGGACGGGCGAGACGGCCCTCACCCACCCGGTGGTTGCGTCGGTTACCCGCTGGTAGCACACTGGTGAGCAAGCGCTCACTTTGCGACGTCCCCGGGAGGACCACGATGGGTCACTACAAGAGCAACCTCCGCGACATCGAGTTCACCCTCTTCGAGGTGCTCGGCCGCGGCGAGGTCCTGGGCAGCGGCCCCTACGCCGACCTCGACGCCGACACCGCCCGCGAGATGCTCAAGGAGATCGCGCGCCTCTCGGAGCACGAGCTCGCCGAGTCCTTCGCCGACGCCGACCGCAACCCGCCGGTCTACGACCCGCAGACGCAGGCCGTCACGATGCCGGAGTCGTTCAAGAAGTCCGTCGAGGCCTACCGCGAGAGCGGCTTCTGGGCCATCGACCTGCCGGCCGAGCTCGACGGCACCGTCGCCCCGCCGAGCCTGCGCTGGGCGGCCAACGAGATGCTGCTGGGCTCCAACCCCGCGCTCGCGATGTTCGCCGCGTCCTACTCCTTCGCCAAGCTGCTGTACCTCATCGGCAACGACGACCAGAAGAAGCTCGCCCGCTGGATCGTCGAGAAGGGCTGGCACTGCACGATGGTGCTCACCGAGCCCGACGCCGGCTCGGACGTCGGCGCCGGCCGCACCAAGGCCACCCAGAACGAGGACGGCACCTGGACCATCAGCGGGGTCAAGCGCTTCATCACGAGCGCCGAGTCCGACATGGTCGACAACGTCGTGCACTTCGTCCTCGCCCGCCCCGAGGGCGCCGGCGTCGGCACCAAGGGCCTCAGCCTGTTCATCCTCACGAAGTACGCCGTCGACCTCGAGACCGGTGAGCTCGGCGAGCGCAACGGCGTCTACGTCACCAACGTCGAGAAGAAGATGGGCCTGAAGGTCTCGACGACCTGCGAGCTGACCTTCGGCGGCGAGAAGCCGGCCGTCGGCACCCTCTTCGGCGACGCGCACGACGGCATCGCGCAGATGTTCCACGTCATCGAGAACGCGCGGATGATGGTCGGCACCAAGGCGATCGCCACGCTCTCGACCGGCTACCTCAACGCGCTCGAGTACGCCAAGCAGCGCGTCCAGGGCGCCGACCTCACGCAGATGACCGACAAGTCGGCGCCGCGCGTCACCATCACGCACCACCCGGACGTGCGCCGCTCGCTCATGCTGCAGAAGGCGTACTCGGAGGGCCTGCGCGCGCTCGTGCTCTTCACCGCGAGCCAGCAGGACGTCGTCGACCAGCACGTGCTGACCACCGGCGAGCAGACCTTCGAGAAGGGCTCGGCCGCCGACGTCGCCAACCGCGTCAACGACCTGCTGCTGCCGATCGTCAAGGGCCTGGGCTCGGAGCGGGCCTGGGTGCTGCTCGGCACCGAGTCGCTGCAGACCTTCGGCGGCTCCGGCTTCCTCCAGGACTACCCCGTCGAGCAGTACGTCCGCGACGCGAAGATCGACACGCTCTACGAGGGCACGACGGCCATCCAGGGCATGGACTTCTTCTTCCGCAAGATCGTCCGCGACAAGGGCCAGGCGCTGACCCACCTCGCGACGCAGATGCAGGAGTTCGCCAAGGACCTCGGCCTCAACGGCGGGCGCCTCGACCGCGAGCGCGAGCTGCTCGGCCAGGGCGTCGAGGACGTCCAGGGCATCCTCGGCTACATGGTCGGCGAGCTCATGAAGTCCGACCCGCGCCAGGGCGGCGAGCTGCCCAACCTCTACAAGGTCGGGCAGAACACCACCCGCCTCCTGCTCGGCGCCGGCGACCTCGTCGTCGGGTGGCTGCTGCTGCGCCAGGCCGCCGTCGCGCTCGACGCGCTCGAGGCCGGCGCCGAGGGCCGGGAGAAGGACTTCTACGAGGGCAAGGTCGCCGCGGCGAAGTTCTACGCCCGCCAGGTCCTGCCCCGCCTCTCCGCCGAGCGGGCCATGGCCGAGGCCAGCGACAACGACCTCATGGACGTGCCCGAGTCCGCCTTCTGACCCGCCCCACCCGGCGATCCCCCGACCCCGGGCCCGGCGCGCCTGCCCGGAGCACGCGCCGCGCCCGGACCCACGTGACGACGGGCCCGTCCCTCCTCCAGGAGGGGCGGGCCCGTCGGGCGTGCTGGGTGCCGGCGTGGCCGGGCGGCACCGGCGTCAGCGCGGGTCGATCTCCGTGCGGTCGACGCGGGTGCCGGTGTTGGGGTCGACGTGGCTCTCGCGGGTCGTCGTCACGCGGCCGCGGCGGCTGCCGGCCTGCATGACGAAGGACAGGAGGATGGCGAGGACGCCGCCCGCCATGAGGATGTAGCCGATCATCTCGAGGTCCAGGCCGGCCACGCTCTGGTCGCCGACGGCGAACGTGAGGATGGCGCCGAGGACGAGGAGGAAGATGCCGAGTCCGATGTACATGGGGTCTCCTGGGTCAGGGGGTCGGCGGGCGGTCATCCCGACCGTACCTGTTCCGACCTGCGCCGTCGAAGGTTTGTGCAGACTTCGTCGATGCCGGGCAGCGGCCTACTGGCCGCCGCCACCACCCAGGCCCGGGCCGTTGTGGGTCATCCGGGAGGCTGCCGCCTCGGCGCCGTAGGGCGCGTCGCCGGTGAACTCCGAACGGGTGCCCGTGCCGCGGCGCCGGCGCTCGAGGACCACCCCGAGCACGACGACCAGGGCCAGGAGTCCGATGATCCACCACATGGCGCCACTCCACTTCCGGCGTCCGGTGCCTCCGGGCTGCCGTGCCGTCAGGGTCGCACGGCGTGGCGCGGCTGTCGAGGCATCCGGTCAGACGAAGGAGCCGGGGTTGAGGATGCCCTGCGGGTCGAGCGCGGCCTTGACGCGGCGGTTGAGGTCCATGACCTCGGGACCGAGCTGCGCCTCGAGCGAGCCCTTCTTGAGCCGGCCGACGCCGTGCTCGCCGGTGATCGTGCCGCCGAGGCCGATGGCGGCGTCCATGATGTCGCCGAAGGCGAGGCGCGCCCGCCGCTCGGAGTCGGCGTCCGTCGCGTCGTAGACGATCGCCGGGTGCGTGTTGCCGTCGCCGGCGTGCGCGACGACCGGGATCTCGACCCCGTGGCGCTGGCCGATGGCCTCGATCTCGGCGAGCAGCGCCGGCAGCTGCGGCACCGGCACGCCGACGTCCTCGGGCAGGACGGCGCCGCGCGGCTCGAGCGCGGTGAAGTGCACGCGCCGGGCCTGGACGAACATCTCGGCCTCGTCGGGGTCGTCGGTCGCGACGACCTCCTTGGCGCCGGTGACCTCGCAGGCCGCGACGATGGCCGCGACCTCCTCGGCGCGCGAGGCGCCCGGGGCATCCGACTGGATGAGCAACAGGGCGCCGGCGTCGCGGTCGAGCCCCATCGGCTGGTAGTCCTCGACGGCGTTGATCGAGGCGCGGTCCATCAGCTCGACCATCGAGGCGCGGACGGTGCGGCCGAGCTCGATGACGGCCGCGGCGGCGTCGGCGACGGTCGGGAAGAGCGCGACGACGGTGGAGCGCGGCGCCTGCGCGGGCACGAGCCGAAGAATCGCCCGGGTGACGATGCCGAGCGTGCCCTCGGAGCCGACGAAGAGCTTGAGCAACGAGAGGCCGGCGACGTCCTTGACCCGCTTGCCACCGAGCGTCACGAGGGTGCCGTCGGCGAGGACGACGTCGAGACCGAGGACGTAGTCGGTCGTCACGCCGTACTTGACGCAGCAGAGGCCGCCCGCGTTGGTCGCGATGTTGCCGCCGATCGAGCAGATCTCGAACGAGCTGGGGTCCGGCGGGTACCAGAGGCCCTCTGCGACAGCGGCGTTCTTGACCTCGACGTTGAGCGCACCGGGCTCGACCACCGCGACGCGCGCGGCGGTGTCGATCTCGACGGCGCGCATCCGCTCGAGGCTGAGGACGATGGTGCCGTCGACGCCCATCGAGCCGCCGGACAGGCTCGTGCCGGCTCCGCGGGGGACGACGCCGATGCGGTGCTCGGTCGCCCAGCGCAGGGTCTGCTGCACCTGCGCGGCGTCCTCGACACGGACGGCGGCCAGCGGCGTGCCGGCGCTGGCGTCGTGCGTCCAGTCGTGGCGGTACTTCTCGAGCGCGGCGGGGTCGGTGGTGACGACCCCCGGCGGGAGGGCCTGCGCGAGCTCGGCGACGGCGGCTGCGGTGACGGCGGCGTCCATGCCCCTTACCTTCGCACGGCGTCGCCCTCCCCGCGCCCCCGCACCTCCCTCCCGGAGTCGAGTGCGCAAGTGGCTGCCCCGGCGACCGCCGGCGCCCTCGACTGCACCGGCCCGCCGCGTTCCCCGGCCTCGAGGGCGCACGTGGCTGTCCCAGCGACCACTTCCGCACTCGACCCCGGGGCTGTGGAGAACCTCACGGCCCTCCCGGCAGATCGCGGCAGAGTCGGCGGATGGACTCGTGGCGCGCGCTCGCCGACCAGCAGGCCGGCGTGCTCTCCTGGCGCCAGCTCGCGGAGCTCGGCGTCAGCCGCGGGGTCATCCGGCACAAGCTGGCGTCCGAGCGCTGGCGACGTCGGACCGAGTCCGTGCTCACGACGACGACCGGACCGCTGTCACCCGAGCAGGAGCGCTGGGTCGCCGTCCTGCACTGCGGACCGGACGCGATGCTGGGCGGCCTCACCGCGCTGGCGGTCCACGGCCTCACGGGCTGGACGCGGGACGAGGTCACCGTCATCGTCGCCAACCCGGACTCGTTCCAGCACGTCGACGGCATCCGGCCGTTCCGTACGCGACGGCCCCTCGAGCGGCTGCGGGGCCCCGGCGCCCTGCCGTGCTGCCGCGTCGAGCCGGCGGCCCTCCTCTGGGCGGCCCACGAGCGCAACCCTCGTTCGGCGGCCGGGTTGCTGGCCGCCGTCGTGCAGCAGCGCCTGACGAACGCGACCTCCTTGCTCACGTGGGTCGATGCGTTGCGCCCGCTGCGCCGGGCGGCCGACTTCCGTGCCCTGCTGCGCGACATCGAGGGCGGGTCCGAGTCGCTCGGGGAGGTCGACGTCGTCCGGATGTGCCGGGCCTACGGCCTCGCCCTGCCGGCCCGCCAGCGCGCGCGCACCGACCGGTCGGGGCGACGCCGGTACACCGACTGCGAGTGGGACCTGCCCGACGGCCGCACGCTCGTCCTCGAGGTCGACGGGGCCTTCCATCTCGAGGTGGGCCAGTACACCGAGGACGTCCGGCGCCAGCGGGGGCTCACGCGGCCGGACCGCATCGTCATCCGCGCCACGACCGACGAGCTGCGCCGGGAGCCGTGGGTCGTCGCCGGCGACCTGGTCGCTCTCGGGGTGCCGCGCGCCCCCGACGCCGCGGCCGGCTGACCCTGCGCCGCCCCACCGTCCGGAGTCGAGTGCGGAAGTGGTCGCTCCAGCGACCGCGAGCGCCCTCGACTCCACGGGGTCGCCCGCCCGCCTGGAGTCGAGTGCGGAAGTGGCAGCCCCGGCAACCACTTCCGCACTCGACTCCGGGACGGGAGGGGAGGGGAGGGGAGGGGGGCGGATCAGAGGCGGCGGTCGGCGAGGACGGGGAACGCCTCGCGGTAGGCCGTCGTCGCGGCGAGGTCGACGTCGACCGAGAGCACGGCCTCGTCGGTGTGCGCGAGCTCGCCGAGGACCTCGCCGTTCGCCGCGACGACTTGGCTGTGGCCGCCCATCGGCGTCCGGGCGTGCGTGCCACCGGTGTTGACCTGCGCGAGGACGCACTGGTTCTCGACCGCCCGCGCACGCCCGAGCAGCGTCCAGTGCGCGACGCGGGCCAGCGGCCATGCGGCCGGGACGAGCAGGAGGGATGCCCCCGCCTCCTGCTGGCGGCGGTAGAGCTCGGGGAAGCGCAGGTCGTAGCAGGTGGTCACGCCGGTGCGCACCGTGCCGCCGGCGCCGTCCGGCAGGTCGAGGACGACGACGTCCTCGCCGGCCTCCATGAGCTTCGGCTCGCCGGCGCCGAACCCGAAGCGATGGATCTTGCGGTAGACGGCGAGGCGCTCGCCGTCCCCCGAGAAGAGGAGCGAGGTGTTGGACAGCGTGTTGCCGTCGGGCCCCGGCTCGGGCAGCCGCTCGACGAAGGAGCCGGCGTGCAGCGTGGTGCCGACCGCGCGGGCGGCCTCCGCCATCGCCGCGGCGAACCGGCCGTCCAGCGGCTCGGCCTCGTCGTCCCAGCGGGTGTAGTCGAAGCCGGTCGGCGCCCACAGCTCGGGCAGCACCACGAGGTCGTGGCCGCGCTGCTGCGCGACCAGCTCCGCCGCCCGGTCGATGCGGGCGCCCGCGGGCTCGTCGTCGCCGTAGGCCAGCTGGAGGAGGGCGATGCGCATCGCCCCATCCTCGCGCACCCGCCGGTGTGCAGGAACCGACACCTTCGTCGGTTGCTGCACGCCCACCTGCTCGACGCCGGAGGTCAGTCGAGCTGGTCGGCCTCCTCGCGCAGCCGGGCGAGGCGCGCGTTGTAGGCGGTGAGGTCGGCGTCGCCGTCGCGGTCGGCCTTGCGGTCCAGGCGGGCGGTCTCGCGCATCTCGCTGCGGAACCACTGGACGGCGACGATGACGGCCAGCGTCAGCGTCGGCGCCTCGCCGATGCCCCACGCGATCTCGCCGGCGGTGTGCTGGTCGGCGAGCGGGTCGGGGCCCCACGGCAGGTTGATGGCCGTGAAGAAGTCCGGCGCGAGCAGCGTCGAGCTGCCGGTCAGCGCGACCCCGAAGAACGCGTGGAAGGACACGGTCGCGAAGAGGATGACGAGCAGCATGAGCGGCGACCAGCGCGGCACGCCGGGGTCGATGCCGATCATCACCCAGACGAACAGGTACCCGGTCAGGAGGAAGTGGGCCATCATCAGCAGGTGGCCCGTGTGGGTCGTCAGCGCCAGCTCGAACAGGCCCGTGTAGTAGAACGCCGCGAGGCTGAAGAAGAACACGGCCGCGGCGACGACCGGATTGGCCAGCACCCGCATCGCCCGGGAGTGCACGACCTGGAGCAGCAGCTCACGCGTTCCCCACGTCTTGTCGCGCCGGGCGGCCAGCGTCCGCAGGGCCAGGGTCACCGGGGCCGCCGGCACGAGGAGCAGCGGCACGATCATCGCGATGACCATGTGCATCACCATGTGGGCGCTGAACAGCACCCTGCCCCAGATGCCCGGCGCCCCGCACGTCGCCCAGACGAAGAGCGCCCAGCCCAGGGTCCACGTGACGACCCGCAGCACCGGCCACGCGTCGCCGCGCCGCCGCAGCCGGACGAAGCCCGCGACGTAGAGGCCGACCGCGAGCACCGCGACGGCGACGAAGAGCCAGTCCATCCGCCACGCGAGGAGCCAGTCGGCGCCCCCGAACGGCCCGGGGTCGGGGTAGCCGGTCAGCTCGAGGACGATGCCGGGGTCGGGCAGGGCGTCCGGGACCGGCGGGATGCTGCGCGCGAGCACGGAGGCGAGCCCGACGGCGACGCCCATCACCGCGAGCTCGGTGACGGCGAGGCGCGCGAAGGCCCGGCCGTCGGACGGGTCCGCGCTCAGGCGGGCCGCGAGGGTGCGGCGCTGCTGCGCCCCGAGCACGGCGAGCACCGCGATGGCGACGACCTTGCCGAGCAGGACGATGCCGTACGTCGTGGTCAGGCCGTCGAGCGAGCCGATGCGGATCCACGCCTGGACGAGCCCCGAGAGACCGACGGCGACGATGGCCCACGTCGCGAGCACCGAGAAGCGCCCGACCGTGGCCCCGAGGTCGCGGCCCAGGGCGCGCCGCATCATGACCAGCGCGAGGAGCCCCCCGACCCAGACGCTCACCCCGAGCAGGTGCACGGCGAGGCCGTTGACGGCGTCCTCGTGGCTCGCCGAGCCGGCCGAGTGGCCGTTGAGGGCGTGGACGACGATCGCGACGAGCGTCAGCGCGGCGAGCCACGCCGTCGCGGCGCGGCTGCGGGCCAGGCCGACCGTGGCGGCGACGACGACCGCCACCCCGGCGGCGATGACGAGGACGCGGGTGGTCTCGAGCGCCCAGGCGAACGACAGCAGCTGGGGCAGGAGGTCCGGCGAGGTGAGCGGCGTCCCGGACAGGTCCGCGAAGGTGAGGACGACCTCGAGCAGCGCGGCGACGGCCCACAGGACACCGGTGGCGCCGGCCAGCCGCCGGGCCGTGCCGCGGCGGTCGGTGCGGGCGCGCTCGGGCGCGAGGAAGACGGCGAGCAGCAGCAGGCCGAGGGTCGTGGACGAGGCGATGTTGCCGACGGTCGCGACGACCGGGACGCCCCAGCGGACGGCCGGACCGGGGTCGGCGAGCGCGAGCGGGTCGGCGGCGCCGGTCAGCAGCGCGGCGGGCACGAGGGCCACGAGGCCGGCCGCGAGCGTCAGCAGCAGCGGCCGCAGCCAGCGGGCGGTGTCGGTGCCGTCGCCCGTCGCGTCACGGGCCGCGGGGCGGCTGCTCGGCAGGGAGGTCACACCCCCCAGCGTAGGTACTGTGGTCGACATGTCCCTGCACCCACCTGCCCCGACCGGCTTCGCCGAGGTCGTCGACGCGTGGGCGCACACCGTCCGCTGCGTGACCGACCTCGGCCGCGCGCTGCGCCCCGGCGACGCCGAGCGCCCCACCGACTGCCCCGGCTGGACGGTGGCCGACCAGCTCGCCCACGTCCTCGGCGGCGAGTCGATGGTGGCCGGCGACCCCGACCCGGACGTCGACGTCAGCGGCTACGACTACCTGCGTCACGACTTCGGCACGCGGCACGAGAAGTTCGTCGAGGCCCGCCGCGGCCGCTCGCCGGAGGACCTCGTCGACGAGCTCGACTGGCGGCTCGAGGAGCGCCTCGCGGTCTACCGGTCCGAGGGCGTCACCGGCGAGGAGGAGGTCCGCGGGCCGTTCGGCCGCACGACGCTCGCCGACCTCGTCGGCATCCGCACCTTCGACGTCTGGATGCACGAGCAGGACCTGCGCGAGGCCCTCGACCGTCCCGGCGGCCTCGACACCCCCGCGGCCGCGCTGAGCGTCAGCCGCCTCTTCGCCGTGCTGCCCCGGGTCGTCGCGCGCGACGCGCGGGTCGGCGCCGGCCAGGCGGTCGTCCTCGACCTCACCGGCCCCACGGTCGGCCGCGCCGGTGTCCGGGTCGAGCAGGACGGCGACCGCGCCGTCGGCATCCCCCTCTTCACCGGCGAGGACGCCGACCACCCCGACGTCGTGACCACCTCGCTGTCGATGTCGACGCGGGTGGCGATGCGGCTGGCCGGCGGCCGGCGCTCCCCCGACGAGCTGCCGGTCACCGTGCACGGCGACGAGGCCGTCGCCCGGTCCGTCCTCGCGGCCCTGGCCATCACGCCCTGATGGCGCGCTTCTCGACGTCGACCCGGTCCGCGGCGACGGTCAGTGCCGAGCCCGACGCCGTCTGGGCGACGCTGACCGACCCCGACGAGATCGCCCGGCTCACCCCGTTCCTCCAGCGCGTCACCGAGCACGGCGAGCACTGGGTGTGGGAGATGACCCGCGTGCCGGTGCTCGGGAAGAGCTTCTCGTTCTCGTTCACCGAGCGGATGACGTTCGACCAGCCTCACCGCATCGAGTTCGCGCACGACCCGGACGCCGCGCTCGCCGAGGAGTCGGCCGGAGTGGAGGGCTGGTACGCGCTGCAACCGCGCTCTGGCGGAACGCATCTCGAGACGTCGATGACGATCTCGGTGGACCTGCCGTTCCCCGCCCTCACCAGGCCGGCGGTCAACACCGCGATGAAGGGCGTCGTGACGCTCATGGGCCAGCGGTTCTCGCAGAACCTGCTGAACCACCTCGGCGCCCGCTCGCTCTGAGGCGCGCCGGCGCGGCGGTCGTCCGCCGCGCGGCTGTCGAAGGTCGGTCCCGATCCGTGCCGTCGTCCGGCGATGTAGTTGTATGCTGCAAACAACTGCCCGCCCGGACGTCCGCGTCCGCCCCCACCCCCGAGGAGGTCCGATGTCCTTCAGCGCCGCGTCGTCGACGCCGACGGCCGTCCTCGGCGACGAGCTCGTCCGCGTGCTCAAGCTCATGCACGTCGCGCGGGCCCGTGCCCCCCGCATGCACGAGCAGGTCGACCCGATGGCCTACCCGCTGCTGTTCAACCTCGTCCGCACCCCCCTGCGCGTCTCCGAGCTCGCCGAGGCCGTCCACTCCGACGTCTCGACGGTCAGCCGCCAGGTGAGCACCCTCGTCGAGCACGGCCTCGTCGTCCGCGAGCCCGACCCCGACGACGGGCGCGCCCACGTCCTCGCCGTGACCGACGAGGGCACCGCTCTCCTCGTCGCCATCCGCGAGGGCCGCGACCGCTGGCTCCAGGGACTGCTCGCCGACTGGAGCGAGGACGACGTCCGCACCCTCACCCGCCACCTGGCCCGCCTCGCCGCGGACCTCGAGGCCTCCTTCACCGACCCGACCGCCAGGAGCACCCGATGAGCTCACCCCGCCACGCGGACCCCGACCAGCCGACGAGCCACTCGAGCGCCGGCGGTCCCGGCCGCCACGTCGCCGGCAGCGGCGGCGCCCACGCCGCCGGAGCCACCCGCACCGCGACCGGCGGCGGCCCCGCCGCCCCCACCGGCGACGGCGCCCTCTCGCACCGCCAGATCGTCACCATCCTCATCGCCCTCATGGCCGGGATGTTCCTGGCCGCCCTCGACCAGACCATCGTCGCCACCGCCATCCGCACGATCGCCGACGACCTCAAGGGGCTGGACCACCAGGCGTGGGCGACGACGGCGTACCTCATCACGTCGACGATCGTCACGCCGCTGTACGGCAAGCTCGGTGACATCTACGGCCGCAAGAAGCTGTTCGTCACGGCCATCTCGATCTTCGTCGTGGGCTCGGTCCTGTGCACCCTGTCGACCTCGATGACCGGCCTGGCGTTCTTCCGCGCCGTCCAGGGCCTCGGCGCCGGCGGCCTGTTCTCGCTCGCCCTGGCGATCGTCGGCGACATCGTCCCGGCCCGCGAGCGCGCCAAGTACCAGGGCTACTTCCTCGCGGTCTTCGGCACCTCCTCGGTGCTGGGCCCGGTCATCGGTGGCTTCTTCGCCGGTACCGACGCCATCTTCGGTGTCACCGGGTGGCGCTGGGTCTTCCTCGTCAACGTGCCGATCGGCATCGTCGCCCTCGCGCTCGTCACCAAGACGCTGCACCTGCGCCACCAGCGCCTCGACCACCGCATCGACTGGCTCGGCGCCGCGCTCCTGTCCGTCTCGCTCGTGCCGCTGCTGCTCGTCGCCGAGCAGGGCCGCGAGTGGGGCTGGGGCTCGGGTCGCTCGATCGCCGCCTACGTCGTCGGTGGTGTCGCGGCCGTGCTGTTCCTCCTCCAGGAGAGCCGGATGGACGACGAGGCGATCCTGCCGCTGAAGATCTTCCGCAACCGCACCGTCGGGGTGTCCTCGGCCGCCTCGATCATCATCGGCATGGGGATGTTCGGCGGGCTGGCCGCCCTGCCCCTCTACCTGCAGATCGTCAAGGGCGCCTCGCCCACCGAGGCCGGCCTGCTGCTCCTGCCGCTGACCCTCGGCATCATGGCCGGGTCGATCTCGTCGGGCCAGATCATCAGCCGCACGGGGCAGTACCGGCTCTTCCCCGTCACCGGCGCCGTGCTGCTGACCGGCTCGCTGTTCGCGCTGCACTACACCGCGTTCGACACCCCGCTGTGGCAGACGATGGTCATCATGGTCTTCTTCGGCCTGGGCCTGGGCTTCAACTTCCAGCCGCTGACCCTCGCCGTGCAGAACGCCGTCCCGCCGCAGCAGATCGGCGTCGCGACCTCGACCGCCACCTTCACCCGGCAGATCGGCGGCACCATCGGGACCGCGGTCTTCCTCACGGTGCTGTTCTCGCTCGTGCCGGACCGGATCTCGTCCGCGTTCCGCACCGTGGCCCCCACCGCCGAGTTCCAGAGCGCCCTGCGCGACCCGGCCAACGCGGCCTTCGCGCAGCAGCTCCAGCAGAGCCAGGCCGGCGGGTCGGCCGCCGCCTCCAGCGGTGTCCTCCAGGACAGCTCGTTCCTCAACGGGCTCGACCCCGCACTGGCCAAGCCGTTCCTCATGGGCTTCTCGGAGGCGATGGACGTGGTGTTCCTCGTCGGCTCGATCGTCATGGTGCTCGCCGTCGTCGTGCTGGCGTTCCTCCCGCAGGTCGAGCTGCGCAAGGGCTCCGCCTACACCGAGCGCGCGAACGCCGGGGGCGGGTCGACCGGGGAGGGGCCGCGCACCGGAGCGGCACGCTCCGACGACGCGGCGGTCACGGCACCGGCGAGCTGACGCGGGCCGCCTCGGCACCCTCGAGGTGCCGACGGCGGACCGCGACGATCGCCAGGGCCAGCGCCCCGGCGAGCACGGGGACGGCGTAGGCGCGCTGCGGCCCGAGGGCCTCGACGGCCCAGCCGCCGACCGCCGACCCCGCCGAGATGCCGATGAGGATGCCGGTGACCGCGACGGCCATCCCCTCGGTGACGAGGGCGGCCGGGACGAGACGCTGCGCCAGCGACAGGCTCGTGATGAGCATCGGCGCGGTCGCCGAGCCCGCGACGACCATGACGGCGGTCAGCTGCCACGTGTTCGCCACGAGGAGCGCCGGGACCTCGAGGACGAGCATCGCCGCGGCGGCGACGAGCAGGCGCTTCGTCAGCGTCGAGCGGAAGGTCCGGGCGCCGAACCACAGCCCCGAGAGCGTCGAGCCGACCGCGAAGCCGCCGAGCACGAGGCTCGAGAGGCTGGCGTTGCCGTCGGCCTCGGCGAAGGCCACCGCGACGACCTCGTTGGCGCCGAAGATCACGCCGGTCATGACGAGCGCGGTCGCGACGACGAGCAGGCCGGGCCGGCGGATCGCGAGCCCGCTCGGCCGGTCGGCGCGGGCCACGACCGGCGGCTCGGTCGCCCGGGCGGCGAGGAAGGTGAGGACGCCGACGGTGAAGAGGACCTCGGCGAGGACGAGCCCGGCCTCGGGGAACCACAGCGTCGAGACCAGCACCGCGATGACCGGACCGATGACGAACGACGCCTCGTCGGCGACCTGCTCGAAGGACATCGCGGTGTGGAGGCGGTCCGGGTCGTCGCGGAAGATGTGCGCCCACCGGGCGCGCGACATCGGGCCGGGCTCGGGCAGGAACGCGCTGACGCCGTAGAGGACGAAGAGGGTCCAGACCGGCGCACCGAACCCGGACGCGAGCGCGGTGCCCAGGCCGGCGACCGCCGAGAGCACCATGAAGGGCCGGGCGACCCGGCGCTGGCCGTACTGGTCGATGAGCCGCCCGAGCACCGGGCCGGCGACCGCGAGCACCGCGAGCCCGACGGCGCTGACCGCCCCGGCGAGGCCGTAGGAGCCCTGCCGCTCGCTGACCATGACGATGACGGCGACGCCGAACATCGCGCCGCCGGTGCGGGAGAGGGCGGTCCCGGCGATGAAGGGCAGGGCACCGGGGACGGCGAACAGGGGGCGGTAGGGGGCGAGCACAGGGGCCTCGTCGGTCGGGCGACCGCCGGGGCACCCGGCCGGGTCGAGCGTTCTGGAACAGGTCGCCTCCAGTGTGCTCCCGGGAGGCGAGAGGCGACAAACCGGTTCCGGCGTGCGTCGTGGCGCGCTCGACGGCGCAGGAACGGGGGTGATCACCCCACGTCCGACGCCACGACGGCCGCCACCACCTCGTCCCGACGCCGCCGCGCCTCACCGCGCCCCGTCCCGGGTCCCGGCTACACCGCAGTACGTGTCGCCACAGCAGCACGTACTGCGGTGTAGCGCGCACCGGTGGGGTCAGCGGAAGGCGGCCTCGCCGGTCAGCGCCTGACCGATGACGAGCGTGTGCATCTCGACGGTGCCCTCGTAGGTCAGCACCGACTCGAGGTTGTTGGCGTGGCGCATCACCGGGTACTCGCCGCTGATGCCGTTGCCGCCGAGGATGGTCCGCGCGGTGCGGCAGATCTCGATCGCCTTGGTCACGTTGTTGTACTTGCCGACCGAGACCTGCTCCGGCCGCAGCCCGACCGCGTCCTTGCGCCGGCCGAGGTGGAGGGCGAGCAGCCGGCCGAGCTGGAGCTCGGTGGACATGTGCGCGAGCTTGGCCTGGGTCAGCTGGAAGCCGGCGATCGGCCGGTCGAACTGCGTGCGCTCCATCGAGTAGCGGCGGGCGGAGTCCAGGGCCGAGCGCGCGGCGCCGAGGCACCCCCAGACGATGCCGTAGCGGGCCTCGGACAGGCACGACAGCGGCCCCTTGAGGCCGCGCACCTCGGGCAGGACGGCATCGGCCGGCAGGCGCAGCCCGCTGAAGGTCAGCTCGGCGGTCACGGACGCCCGCAGCGACATCTTGTTCTTGATGACGTGCGCCTCGAACCCCGGCGTGTCCGTCGGGACGACGAAGCCCCGGATGCCGCCGTGCTCCTCGCCCGCGTTGGCCCAGACGACCGCGACGTCGGCGAGCGTGCCGTTGGTGATCCACATCTTCGAGCCGTCGAGCACCCAGTCGTCGCCGTCACGGCGGGCGCGCGTGCGCATCGAGGCGGGGTCCGAGCCGTGGTCGGGCTCGGTGAGGCCGAAGCAGCCGATCGCCTCGCCGGCGGCCATCCGCGGCAGCCACTCCTGCTTGTGCTCCTCGGAGCCGAACGCGTGGATGGCGTACATCGCGAGGCTGCCCTGCACCGAGACCAGCGAGCGGATGCCGGAGTCGCTCGCCTCGAGCTCGAGGCAGGCCAGGCCGTAGTCGACCGAGGACATCCCGGCACAGCCGTAGCCCTCGAGGTGCATCCCGAGGAGGCCGACCTTGCCGAACTCGCGGGCCAGCTCGCGCGCGACGGGGAGGTCGCCGGCCTCGTACCAGCCCATGACGTGCGGGTCGACGAGGTCGTCGCAGACCTGCCGGACCGTGGCCCGGATCGCCTTCTCCTCGTCGGTGAGCATCGAGTCGACGTCGATGACGTCGAGGGGGTCGGAGGGGCGCTTCGGCATCGTCGACGAGCTCATGGGCCCATCATGCAGGCTAGCGTTCGGGGATCCCATGACCGATCCTCGGAGGTCGCCCGTGCGCATCGTCGGCGCCGCCCTGCCCCGCACCGGGACGATGTCGCTCAGCCACGCGCTGCGCGAGCTGACCGGTGCACCGTGCTACCACATGACCGAGTGGTTCCAACGGCCCCGGGACTCCCGCACCTGGGCCGCGGCCTTCCGGGGGGAGGACGTGGACTGGCCGGCCTTCCTCGCCGGGTACGGGGCCGGTGTGGACACCCCGTTCTGCCTGGCCTGGCGCGAGGCCGCCGAGGCCTTCCCCGACGCCCCGGTGCTCTCACCCGGCGGACGGACCCCGAGACCTGGTGGGCGTCGATGGATGCGACGGTGCTGCCGAACATCCGGCGGTGGCGGGACCTGGGGTCGGCCGGCGACCTGCCCGACGACGCCCTGCCGCCGTGGCTCGCCGAGGTCCCGGCCGACGAGCGGCGCGACATGACCGAGGTCATGGCCGTCCTCGGGCAGCGGATGCTCGGCAGCCCCGAGGCGCTCGACGACGCGGCCACGGCCATGCGCTTCTACGAGGACTGGGGTCGCCAGGTGCGCGAGGAGGTCCCGGCCGACCGCCTCGTCGAGTGGCAGCCCGGCGACGGCTGGCAGCCCCTGGCCGACGCCCTCGGGGTCGCCGCGCCCGACGCCCCCTTCCCCAAGGTCAACACCCGCGAGGAGTTCCTCGCCCGCAGCGCTCCCCCGACCCCGCCGGACGCCTGAGCCCGCGCCACCGGTCCGGCGGCGATGTCGAGAACCCGTCGGCGGCTCCGACCCAGGGGTGAGCGCGGCCAGAATGGGCCGCACCACACCGAGGAGAGACCGATGGCGAAGTACCTGATGCTCAAGCACTACCGCGGCCCGAAGACCGCGGTGCACGACGTGCCGATGGACCGGTGGACGCCCGAGGAGGTCGACGCGCACGTGCGCTTCATGGACGACCTCGCCGACGAGCTGCGCGAGAGCGGCGAGTTCGTCGACGCGCAGGCGCTCTCGCCGGGCGGCACGTGGGTCCGGTTCGACGGCGAGGGCCGGCCACCGGTCGTCGACGGGCCGTTCGCCGAGACCAAGGACCTCATCGCCGGATGGATGGTCATCGACGTCGAGTCCGAGGAGCGCGCCCTCGAGGTCGCGTCCGTCCTGTCGTCGGCGCCGGGCGCGGGCGGCGTCCCGATCGGCGAGTGGCTCGAGCTGCGGCCGTTCCTCGACGACCGGCCCAACGCCGTCGAGTGAGCGCGCTCGACCCCACGCTCGTGCGCGAGCTGGCGCCGCAGGTCATCGGCGTCCTCGTCCGGCGCGGCGCGGACTTCGCGTCGGCCGAGGACGCCGTGCAGGAGGCGTTGCTCGCCGCGCACGAGCAGTGGGGCGAGCAGCCGCCGCGCGACCCCCGGGCGTGGCTCGTCACGGTCGCGTGGCGGCGGCACGTCGACCTGGTCCGCTCGGACGCCGCGCGCCGGGCCCGGGAGGAGCGGCTCCACCACAAGCCCCCGCCCGGCCGTGCGGCGGCGTCCGACGACACCCTGTGGCTGTACTTCCTCTGCGCCCACCCGTCGCTGTCACCGTCTGCCGCGACGGCCCTGACGCTGCGGGCGCTCGGCGGGCTCACGACCCGGCAGATCGCCGAGGCCCACCTCGTGCCCGAGGCGACGATGGCGCAGCGCATCAGCCGGGCCAAGCGCACCGTGGCCGACGTGCCGCTGGGGGTCCCCGGCGACCTCGCGACCGTGCTCCGGGTGCTCTACCTCGTCTTCAGCGAGGGTTACGCCGGCGAGGTCGACCTCGCCGCGGAGGCCATCCGGCTGGTGCGGCGGCTCGCGGCGCTGACGGACGAGCCCGAGGTGCGCGGGCTGCTCGCGCTCTTCCTGCTCCACCACTCCCGGCGGGCGGCGCGACGGGATGCCGAGGGCCGGCTCGTGCCGCTGCCCGAGCAGGACCGCTCGCGCTGGGACCGGCGGCTGGCGGCGGAGGGCATCGACCTGCTCCAGGACGCGCTGGCGCGTGACCGGCTCGGGGAGTACCAGGCGCAGGCGGCGGTCGCGGCGCTGCACGCCGACGCGCTGCGGGCCGAGGAGACCGACTGGGCGCAGGTCGTCGAGTGGTACGACGAGCTCGTCGCGCTGACCGGCAGCCCCGTCCACCGGCTCAACCGGGCGGTCGCGGTCGGTGAGGCGGACGGCGGGGCCGCCGGCCTCCGGGCCCTGCGCGAGCTCGACCCCTCGCTGCCGCGGTACGCCGCCGTCGCCGCCCACCTCCACGAGCGCGCCGGCGACCTCGCGGACGCGGCGCGCCTCTCCGCGGAGGCCGCGGCCGCCGCGACGCGCACCGACGAGCGCGACCACCTGACCCGGCAGGCCGCCCGCCTCGCACCCCACCGCCGCGACCCCTGACCCGCGGCTCCCGGGCTCCCGGCTCCCCTCCCAGCGCCTCCCTCATCGCGAACGGGTGTGAAATCGCCGGGGTCCACCGGCGATTTCACACACGTTCGGGGAGAAGGAGGGGCGGACGGGTGGGTCAGCGGGCGGAGGCTGCGCCGAGCAGGGCCGCGAGCCCGAGCGCGCTGCGCGGGTCGTAGGCCGTCCGCCACAGGCCGCCGTGGGCCGCGGCGTACGCCTCGTCCTGCCACGGGTGGTCGTGCGCCGGCGAGCCCTGGGCGAGGTCGTGGACGAGCAACGCCGCCATCAGGGTGTTCGCGGTGCCGGGCTCGAAGACCTCGACCCCGAACCGGTGTGCCCCCGAGTACGCCGCCGCCAGCGCCCGGTTCTTGACGACCGAGCGCGTGCGGGTCGGCGGCGCGACCTTGAACGACACCGTCGTGCCGGCGGCGCGGGCCGCGGTCGCGCGCCAGCGCTGGATCCGCTTGGCCAGCAGGTAGTTCGGCCCCTGCTGGAGCACCACGGAGTCGTTGATGCCGGGCTCCGTGCCCGGGACGTAGCTGCGCCGCAGCAGGCGCCCACCCGACAGCGTGCGCAGCGGCACCCGCAGGACCTTCGAGGTGCGCCGGGTCGCGTACGCCTCGACGGACGCGTCGACCGCCTCGCCGGGCACCGCGAAGACGTCGGTCGGCGTCGCGAGGAAGGACAGCGCGGTGTCGGAGCGATGAGCCAGCACGGCCTGCGTCAGCGCGTCGACGGCGGTGCTGACCCGGACGTTGGTCGCGCCGTCGGCATAGACGTAGTTGCCGAGGACCAGCCGGCCCTCGAGGCCGCCGACCCACGCGGTCGCGTCCGGCAGGTCGTGCAGCAGGTCGACGCCGGCGCGGTGGGCGAGGTCCCCGTCACCCGGGCGCGCCGGCACGACGAGGGCCCCGGCGAGCCCGCGGGTGTCGTCGAGCAAGCGGGTCCACAGCTCGGGGCGCGGCAGGTCGAGCGCGGCGACGGTGGCACCCCAGCGCAGGAGCGAGCGCAGCGGGCCCATCTCGGCCGCGGCCCCGAGGACGACGACCGTGCGCCCGTCGAGCCGCAGCCACTCGGGGTTCTCGAGGACGGCCGTGACGGCGTCGCGCAGGCTCGGCTCGACGACGTCGGCGTCCACCCACGCGTCGAGCTGGCGGCGCAGGTCGTCCCCGGCGAGCCGGCGCCCGCGGTAGGGGATGGTGAGCGCGGTGTCGGCGCGGCCGCCGCCGGCCAGCGTCTCGACCCCGGGCGCGGTGCCACCGGCCACGGCCGCCGACAGAGGCTGCTCCTCGGCGCCGTCGGGGCTCCAGCGCATCCGCTGGTGGACCGACGCGAGCCCCGCCTCCGCGACCGACCGGGCGTCCGAGTAGCTGGGGAGGCCGGCCTCGACGAGACGGCGGAAGTGGGTGGGATACCCACTGCGCCAGTTGGTCTCGCGCTCGGCCGCGCCGGCGCCGACGGGGTCGACCGGGCGCAGGGCGTCCGCGACGACCCCGCGGCCGGTGGCCGACGTCGAGCGTCGGTCACCGGCCGTCGGGAAGACGACCCCGTGCTCCCCCGTCGCCACGGGTCAGCCCCAGACCAGCCCGCGGGCGGGGTCGGCGAGGAGGGCCGCGACGTCGGCGAGGAAGCGCGACCCGAGCTCGCCGTCGACGAGGCGGTGGTCGAACGAGAGCGCCAGGGTCGTGACCCACCGCGGCTCGATGCGCTCGTCGGCCCCGGTGCCGACGACCCACGGCCGGCGGGTGACCGAGCCGAACGCGAGGATGGCCGACTCGCCGGGGTTGAGGATCGGCGTGCCCGCGTCGACGCCGAACACCCCGACGTTGGTGATCGTCAGCGTGCCGCCGGACATGTCGGCCGGCTGGGTGCGCCCCTCGCGGGCGGTCGCGGTCAGGCCGGCGATCGCGTCGGCGAGCTCGCGCATCGTCATCCGGTCGGCGTCCTTGATGTTGGGGACGACGAGGCCGCGCGGCGTCGCGGCCGCGATGCCGAGGTTGACGTAGTGCTTGAGGACGATCTCCTGGGCGGCCTCGTCCCAGCTCGCGTTGATCTCGGGGTTGCGACGCACCGCCACGCACATCGCCTTGGCCAGCACGAGGAGCGGCGTGACCTTGACGTCACGGAACTCCTTGTCGCGCTTGAGGTTCTCGACGAGCTCCATCGTCGCGGTGACGTCGACGGTGACCCACTCGGTGACGTGGGGGGCCGTGAACGCGGAGCCCACCATCGCCTGCGCCGTCATCTTGCGGACGCCCTTGACCGGGACACGGGTCTCGCGGGTTCCCGTCTCTGCTCCGCGGTCGGGGGCCGCCGCAGGGGGCTGCGAGGCACCGGAGGCCGCGGCCTCGACGTCGGCGCGGGTGACGACGCCGCCGTCACCGGTGGGCGTCACGGAGCCGAGGTCGACGCCGAGGTCCTTGGCCAATTTGCGCACCGGCGGCTTGGCCAGCGCGCGGGCGCCCGTCGCCGCCTGCGACCGTACAGAAGTCGACACATTCGACGATTCCTGCACGCCTGAAGCGTCCGGCCGGGCGTCCGACCGTACAGAAGTCGACACATTCGTCGATTGCTGCACGGGCGCGGGGGACGGCGACGTGCCCGGGGCCGGGTTCGCGGCGCCCTTGCGGGGACGGCGGACGGCCTCGGTCTGCTTGACGCCGTAGCCGACGAGGACGGCGGTGCGGCCGGTCGAGGTCGTGCCCCCAATGAGCCCCTCGCCGATCTCCTCGCCGTCCGAGGCAGGAGCTGCCGGAGCCGCCGGCTCCTGCGCCGCGGCGGGCGCCGGAGCGGCAGGAGCGGACGCGCCGCCCACGCCGTCGTCGACGGTGATGATCGGCGTGCCGACCTCGACGGTGTCGCCCTCGGCGACGTGCAGCGCTGACACGGTGCCGGCGAACGGCACGGGCAGCTCGACGAGCGACTTGGCCGTCTCGACCTCCACGACGACGTCGTTGACCTTGACGGTGTCACCGACGGCGACGTGCCAGGTGACGATGTCGGCCTCGGTCAGACCCTCGCCCGGGTCGGGGAGCTTGAACTCACGAAGAGCCATCTGCGGCAGCGCCTTTCAGTACGCGAGCGAACGGTCGACGGCGTCGAGGACCCGGTCGAGGTCGGGGAGGAACTCCTCCTCCAGACGGCTCGGCGGGTAGGGGACGTTGTAGCCGCCGACACGCAGCACGGGCGCCTCGAGCTCGTAGAACGCGCGCTCGGTGACCATCGCCGAGATCTCCGCGCCGATGCCGAGGAAGGTCGAGGCCTCGTGGACGACGACGACCCGGCCGGTCTTGCGCGCCGACGCGAGGATGGCCCCCTCGTCGAGCGGCGAGAGCGAGCGCAGGTCGACGACCTCGAGCGAGCGACCCTCCTCCTGCGCCGCCTGCGCGGCCTGGAGGCAGGTCTTGACCATCGGGCCGTAGGCCAGCAGCGTGAGGTCGGTGCCCTCGCGCAGGACGCGGGCCGAGCCGAGCGCGCCGTCCGGGCCGTCGCCGACCTCGCCCTTGTCCCAGTAGCGCCGCTTGGGCTCGTAGAACACGACGGGGTCGTCGGACTCGATCGCCTGCTGGATCATCCAGTGCGCGTCGTGCGGGTTGCTGCACGCGACGACCCGCAGGCCGGCCGTGTGCGCGAAGTAGGTCTCGTTCGACTCGCTGTGGTGCTCGACCGCGCCGATGCCACCGCCGAACGGGATGCGGATGACGAGCGGCATCTTCACGTAGCCGAGCGAGCGGGCGTGCAGCTTGGCGACCTGGCTGACGATGTGGTCGAAGGCCGGGTAGACGAAGCCGTCGAACTGGATCTCGACGACCGGGCGGTACCCGCGCAGGGCCATCCCGATCGCGGTGCCCATGATGCCGGCCTCGGCGAGCGGCGTGTCGATGACGCGGTCCTCGCCGAAGTCCTTCTGGAGGCCCTCGGTGACGCGGAAGACGCCACCGAGCTTGCCGATGTCCTCGCCCATGAGGACGACCTTGGGGTCCTTCTCCATGGCGGCCCGCAGGCCCGAGGTGATGCCCTTGGCGATCGTCGTGGTGCTCATCGGGCCCCCTCCTCCTCGAAGGACGCGTGGTAGCCGGCGAACCACTCCTTCTCGCGCGCGGTGACCGGGTGCTCGGTCGCGTAGACGTGGTCGAACATCTCGGAGGGCTGCGGGTCGGGCATCGCGAGGCAGCGCTCACGGACCGAGGTGCCGAGCTCGTCGGCCTCGGCGTCGACGGCGTCGAAGAAGTCGGCGTCGCCCTTGCCGGTGGTCGTCAGCCAGCGCTTGTAGCGCTCGATGGGGTCGCGGTGCTTCCACACCTCGACCTCGGCCGAGACGCGGTACTTCGTCGGGTCGTCAGAGGTCGTGTGCGCGCCCATCCGGTAGGTGAAGGCCTCGACGAAGGTCGGGCCCTGGCCGGAGCGGGCGGCGTCGAGCGCCTGCTTGGTGACCGCCCAGACCGCGAGGACGTCGTTGCCGTCGACGCGGATGCCGGGGAAGCCGAAGCCCCGGGCCCGGTGCCACAGCGGCGCACGGGTCTGCTTCTCGTTGGGCTCGGAGATCGCCCACTGGTTGTTCTGGCAGAAGAAGACGACCGGGCTGTTGTTGACGCCGGCGAAGACGAGCGCCTCCGAGACGTCGCCCTGCGAGGTCGCGCCGTCACCGAAGTAGGCGATGACGGCGGTGTCGCGGCGCTCGTCACCGGTGCCGACGTCGCCGTCGCGCTGCACGCCCATCGCGTAGCCCGTCGCGTGGAGCGTCTGGGCGCCGATGATGATCGTGTAGAGGTGGAAGTTCTTCTCGTTGGGGTCCCAGCCACCGTGGTTGACGCCGCGGAACATCCCGAGGAGGTTGACCGGGTCGACGCCGCGGGTCCAGGCGACGCCGTGCTCGCGGTAGGTCGGGAAGGCGTAGTCCTGACGGCGCATCGCCCGGCCGGAGCCGACCTGGGCCGCCTCCTGGCCGAGCAGGCTGGCCCACAGGCCGAGCTCGCCCTGGCGCTGGAGCGCGGTGGCCTCGGCGTCGAAGCGGCGCACGAGGACGAGGTCGCGGTAGAGGCCGCGCAGGGCCTCGTCGGACAGCTCGTCGACGAGCGCGTCGAGCTCGGCGTTGGGGACCCGCTCGCCCTCCGGGCTGAGCAGCTGGACCATCTCGGGGCCCCCCTCGTGCGCCGGGCGCTCGGGGGCCTCCGCGGTGGTCACGTGGTGGTCGACGCCGAAGGCGGTCTCGAGGGGGGCGACCTCGTTGTCGCTCACTGGGCACTCCTTCTCGGGCCCCGGTGTGGGGGGCCGTTCTCGGGGGCGTCGCGACGTCGCTGCGGGGTGTGGCAGGGGTCACGGCCGGTGTCGGGGCCACCGTACCCTGACCGGTGCGGCGGTCCGACGCCGCGACGGGACCCACGGGACGAGGACGATGACCCTGCAGACGCGCGCACGGCCGGGTGACCGGCGCGGCCGGGCACTCCCGCTCGTGGCCCGCCTCGCGGCCACCGGCGCGCGCCTCCAGCGCTTCGAGCCGCCCCTCGGCGCGCCGTCGCGCATCACCGAGGCCCGCTTCTCCGGGCCGGGGCTGCTCCTCGGGGCGGTCTTCACCGCGGCTTCCCTCGCCCCCTCGCTGCTGCCGCGGCCCTCGGTGGTCCAGGGCGCCATCTCGGGGGTCAGCCTCTTCCTCGGCTACGCGGCGGGGACGGCCCTCTCGGCCCTGCGTGCCTACCTCGGCATCCCGCGGCTGCGTGGCCGCCTGCACGAGGCCGTCGTCGGGGCGGCCGCCGCGGTCGCGGTCGCCGCCCTCGTGCTCGCGGCGTGGAAGCAGGTCGGCTGGCAGAACGACATCCGGGTCCTCTACGGGATGCCGCCGATCGGGCCGGACGGCTGGCCGCTCGTCGCGGCGGTGACGGTCCTGGCGGCGGTCGGGCTCCTGCTCGTGACGCGCACCGTGGCCTGGGCCTTCCTCGCGGTGCGCCGCCGGCTGAACCGCCGGATGCCGCGACGTGTCTCGGCGCTGCTCGGCGGCACGCTCGTCGTCGTCGGTCTCTGGGCCGCCTTCACCGGGGTGCTGGTCAACGCCTTCTTCGCCGGCGCCAACGCCCTCTTCGCCCCGTCGGACCAGGTCGTCTCCAGCGGATCGCGCGCCCCGACGGCGCCGGTGCGCTCCGGCGGCCCGGGCTCGCTCGTCGACTTCGCCGACCTCGGCGCCGAGGGGCGCGGCTTCGTGTCCGGCGGGCCGAGCGTGGACGCCATCAACGCGGTGACCGGTGGCGGCGCCCGCCTGCCGGTGCGCGTCTACGTCGGGCTGCGCAGCGCCGAGACGGCCGAGGAGCGGGCGCAGCTCGTCCTGCGCGAGCTCCAGCGGACCGGCGCCTTCGGGCGCAAGGTGCTCGTCCTCGCGACGACGACCGGCACCGGGTACCTCGACCGCAACGGCACCGACCCGCTCGAGTACCTGTGGAACGGCGACACCGCCATCGCCGGGGTGCAGTACTCGTACCTGCCGAGCTGGATCTCGCTGCTCGCCGACCAGGACTCGGCGCGCGAGACCTCGCAGACGGTGTTCTCGGCCGTGCACCGCTACTGGTCGACGCTGCCCGAGGAGAGCCGACCCCGCCTCTACCTCTACGGCCTCTCGCTCGGCGCGTACGGGGTCGAGAGCATCCTCGGGTCCTTCAACCTCATCAACGAGCCGATCGACGGCGCGCTGCTCGTCGGGCCGCCGTTCGTCTCACCGGTGCACGCCCAGCTCGTCGCCGAACGGGATGCCGGCAGCCCCGCGTCGTTGCCCGTGTACGGCGGCGGGCGGACCGTGCGCTTCGCCTCGGAGACGCGGGACGTCGACCGGACACCGGGGCAGTGGGGGCCGACCCGCGTCGTCTACCTCCAGCACGCGTCCGACCCGGTCGTGTTCTTCAGCACCGACCTCGCGTTCACCCCGCCGGCGTGGCTGCGGGCCGACCAGCGGGGTCCGGACGTCTCACCACGGATGGGCTGGTTCCCGCTCGTGACGATGGTGCAGGTGCTGCTCGACCTGCCCGGCGCCGGCAGCGTCCCGATGGGCTACGGGCACCTCTACTCGGCGCCGGCCAACCTGCGCGCCTGGGTGGCCATCACGCGTCCGGAGGGCTGGGACGCCGCGGGCCTCGCCCGGCTCTCGGACGTCGTCGCGAAGCGCCCGCACCCCTACGGACGCGGCTCGGTCTCGTCGACGAGCTGAGCGCGCCGGGCCCGCAGGGCCGCGACCACGGTGAGCAGAACCGCGACCGCCGCGATGACCAACCAGCCGGTGGTGTACGGGCGGTCGAGCAGGGTCGGGTTGTCGGGGCGCGCGCCGAAGCGGCCGAGCACCGGGACAGCGACGAGGGTGAGAGGCCCGAGGACGACGAGCAGCCCGACGAGCGGTGGGCGCAGCCACGGCGGGACGACGAGCGCGAGCAGCGCGCCGAGCCCGACGACGACCGGCGCGAGGACGGCGTCGTGGGCGAGGACGCCGCCGACGACCCACACGAGCACGTCGACGACCTGCGGGCCGAGGTCGGCGACGAGGAGCAGCCCCCACGCGAGCGCGGCCAGGCCGAGGGCACCGAGCGCGAGCCGGGCGGCCCTCATGCCCGGACCACCTCGACCTCGCCGAGCCACTTGGTCTGGAGCACACCGGGCCTCGCCGAGGTGATGAGGCGGCAGGGGTACCCGTGGTCGGGGTCGAGCGGCTCGCCGGCGAGCGACAGCGCGAGCAGGGAGTCGGTGCGGGCCACCCAGGCGGACGGCAGCGTCGACTCGCGGTAGGCGCCGCGGGGCTGCATCGAGCGGACCGTCACGTCGTCGGACGTCGTGCCGCCGACGAGCGCGACGACGTCGCGCACCGCCACGCCGCCCCACGTGCCGCTGGCGCTCCAGCCCTCGACGCACGCGATGGGGAGGACGACCGACCGCTGGGGCATCGCGAGGAGGTCGTCCCGCGACAGCTCGACCGTGCCCGACGGCCCGGTGACCTTGAGCCGCCACGCGGGGTCGACGGCGAGGTCGGCGACGAGCGCCCCGACGGCGCTGCGGTTGACCGGGATCCCTTGCGGGCCGGTGCCGGAGCGGACCGCGAGCAGCGCGACCCGGCGCAGCCCGGGCAGCTCGACGGCCGTGGTCGCGACGACCGCCACCGCGGAGGCCAGCCACGTCGTCCGCAGCAGCGAGCGACGCGACGGCGTTCCCGCCCGCGCCGACCGGGTCTCCGGCGGCGCACCGAAGGCCGCGCGCACCTGCGGCAGCTTGACCGCGACGTGGAGGATCACCGACCCGACGGCGACCCATCCGATCGCGAAGTGGGAGCGGATGAAGTCGAAGCGCCACGGGTACCACTGCGCCGAGTTGGCCAGCCCGGTCGCGAGCTGGAAGACCGCCGACCCGACGAGGAGGAAGACCGAGACGCGTTCGAGCAGGTGCAGGACGAGCCGCCGCGGCGCGAGCGGCGGCCGCTCGAAGAAGCGGGGGAAGACCGACCACAGCTTGACGAGCAGCAGCGGGACCGCGGCCGTCCCCGCGGCGACGTGCAGGCCCTGGGTCACCTGGTAGAGGCGCGTCGGCCCGGTCGGCAGCGGGAAGGAGCCGGGGTGCTGGAGGGCGTGGCTGAACAGGCCGGTGAGGAAGCAGAGCACGAACGCCGGCCCGAGCCAGACGCCGATGCGGGCCGCCGTGCGCGGGCCGCGCAGGGTGTCGTCGAAGTCCTCCGGCCGGGGGATCCGGGCGTCGAGGCGCGCGGCGAGCCCGCGCAGCGCCCGCTCGCTCATCGGCTCGCGCCCGTGCTGCCGCGGTCGGCCTCGGGCAGGAGCACGAGCGAGCGCCACCGCTCGGCGAACCGGGTGCCCGGCGCCTCGAGCGCGACGGCCTGCGCGTCCTCGACCTCGTCGACGTCGCGCAGGGCCGGCCCCTCGACCGGCGGATGGCCGGCCTCGGTGAGCGCCGCGGCCGTGAGGCGGCCGGTGTCGTCGCGGCTCATCGGCACCCCGGCGAGCACGCGCGCCTGGTGCGGGTGGGTCGTCACGAGCACCCACCAGCCGCCGTCGAGCGCGGGCCCGAGCACCGGCCGGTCGTGGTCGTGGGCGGCGTCCGCGACCGCGCGCAGCTGGTCGGGATGGGCCTGCGGGGTGTCCATCCCCACCTGGACGACCGGCCCGCCGGCGAGCCGGTGGGCCTGGCGGTGGCCGTCGACGAGGCGCTCGGCGAAGGTGACGCCACCCTGGGGCACGACGTGCCAGTCGGCGGCACTCCGGCGGATCGACTTCTCCCGCAGGGCCTGCGAGAGGTCGCCGGCGAGCGCGAGGACGCGGCGGCCGCGCGGCCAGACCTGCGCGGCGGCGTCGAGGGTGTCGAGGAGGGCCGCGGCGGCGAGGTCGGCCGCCGCCTCGTCTCCGACGCGGGCGGCGAGGCGGGTCTTGGCCTGGCCGGGCACGGGCGCCTTGGCCATGACGAGGATGCTGCCCCTCACCGGCCGGCCTCCGTCGCGAGGACGCGGGCGAAGTCGCGGCCCGCCCGCAGCGTGCCGCGGACCGAGCCCGACACCTTCGACCTGGTGCCGGCCGCCCGGGGCAGGTAGGTGATGTCGTGCTCGGTGATGGTCCAGCCGGCCCGCTGCGCCCGGACGAGCAGCTCGACGGGATAGCCGAAGCGGCGGTCCTGCACCCCGAGGTCGAGGAGGTCGGTGCGCCGGCAGACCCGCGCCGGCGCGATGTCGCGGACGGAGAGGCCGGTGCGCCGGCGCAGCCACGCGAGGACGACGGCGTTGCCGGTGCGGGCGTGCCACGGCCAGACGCCGCGCGCGCCCGGGCGGCGGCGGCCGACGGCCATCGTGGCCTCGCCGCGTCGGACCTCCTCCAGCAGCGGCACGAGCTCGGCGGGGTCCATCGACCCGTCGCCGTCGAGCACCGCGACGTACTCGGCGCTGGCCGCCTCGACGCCGGCGTGGACCGCCGCGCCGTAGCCCGGCCGGCTCTCCGCGACGACGGTGGCGCCGAGGCCGCGGGCGACCTCGGCGGTGCCGTCGCGGGAGCCGTTGTCGACGACGATGACCGCGAAGCCCTCGGGCACGCGCGCCATCACGCCGGGCAGGGCCGCCGCCTCGTCACGGCACGGCAGCACGAGGTCGCAGGTGGTCACGGCGCGAGCCTAGGTGGTCGCGGTCGCCCGGACGCGCCGAGCGCACGGCCTCCCTCGTGCGACGTCGTAGGTGGGGTCGGTCGCGGAGGGCGGGCGGTCGAGGTGCGCAGGGCATGCTGGGGCCATGACCTCCGCGCCCGTGACGACCCGACCGCCCGCGCCGCGGGTCGACGGCGCCGGCCGGCGCGCCGGGTGGGGACTGCTCGCGGGCGCGCTCGTCGTCGGCTTCGCGGTCCTCGTGCCGGTGCTCACCGGCGTCGACGTCGTCGCCGGGGGCGCGGCTCCCCTCATCGGCGACTGGGTCCTGCGGTACGGGCCGAGCAGCGTCGTCGCGGTCCTCGTCGTCGTGGCCCTCGCGCACCCGCGCCTGCCGTCGCTCGTCGAGCGGGTGCCGTGGCGGCGGCTGCTGCTCGCGTCGTGGGTGGTCGGCGCCGCCTGGATGGTCTCGCTCGCGCTCGTCGACGGGTACGCCGGCCTCGGCCGGGTCCTCGACCACGGCACCGAGTACCTCGAGAGCGCCCGCAAGATCGACGACGTCGGCGAGATGCTGCGGGTCTACGTCTCGCGCATCCCCCTCGACGCGCCCGGGCACTGGGCGGTGCACCTGGCCGGGCACCCGCCGGGCGCGGTCCTCATGTTCATCGGGCTCGACCGGCTGGGCCTGGGCGCCTGGCAGGTGGCGGGGCCGATCGTCGTGGCCGTCGCCGCCACCACGCCGGTCGCCGTCGCCGTGACGCTCGACCGCCTCGGCGCCCGCGACGCCGCCCGCCGCGCGCTGCCCTTCCTCGTCGTCGGGCCGTCGGCGGTCATCGCCGCGGTCTCGGCCGACGCCGTCTTCGCCGCCACCGTCGCCTGGGGGATGGCCGCGCTCGCCGCCGCGCTGCGGGCCGGCGGCGGCCGCCGCTGGGCGCTCGCCGTCGTCGCCGGGCTGCTGCTCGGCTGGTGCGTCATGGAGTCCTACGGGCTCGTCCTCGCCGGGCTGCTCGCCGTCGGGGTGCTGCTCGCCGCGCGGACCACGTGGGCCGAGCGGGTGCGCGTGGCCGCGGTGGCGGCGCTCGTGGCCCTCGGAGTGGTGCTCACCTTCGCGGCGCTCGGCTTCGCCTGGTGGGAGGCCTTCCCGGTCCTCCACGACCGCTACTGGGCGCCCGGCGACGTCGCGAGCCGCCGGCCGGCCTGGTACTGGGTCGTCGGCAACCTCGGCGCCCTCGTCATCTGCGCCGGGTTCGCCCTGCCCGCGGGGGTCGCGGCGGCGTCGCGGCCCGTGGTGCGGCTCGTGAGCGCGGCCGGTCGTGCGTCGGCGGCCACGTGGGAGCGCGCCGCCGGCCCGCTCGTCGCCGCGGGGGTCGGGATGGTCGCCGTCGCCGACCTCTCGCTCATGAGCAAGGCCGAGGTCGAGCGCATCTGGCTGCCGTTCGTGCCGTGGATGCTCCTCGGCACGCTGTGGCTGCCCGAGCGCTGGCGGCGGCCGGCGCTCGTCGGCCAGGGGGTGCTCGCGCTGCTCGTCCAGCACCTCGTCCGCACCGTCTGGTGACCGCGTCCATCGCGCGCTACACCGCAGGACGTGTCGCCAGCGCAGCACCTACTGCGGTGTAGCCCGCACCTGGGCCCGCGGCGGAGGTGATGCCGGGCGCGCGGGCTCGTCAGGCGCGCAGCGGGGCCGTCGCGAAGGCGCCGAGGCCCTCCTCGGGCGTGACGGACGCCGTGAACCCCAGCTCCTCGCGGGCCCGCTCCGGCGAGGCGACGACGTGGCGCACGTCGCCGATCCGGTACTGGCCGGTGATGCGCGGCTCGAGGTCTCGGCCGGAGCCGGCGGCCACGTGGCGCGCGACGTCGGCGATGGCGATCGGCGTGCCCGAGCAGACGTTGTAGGCGCGGTGGCTCGCGACCGGGGCCTCCAGCACCCCGCGGACCGCGGCGAGGTTGGCGCGGGCGACGTCGGCGACGTGGACGAAGTCGCGCATCTGCCGGCCGTCTTCGTAGACGGTCGGCGGCTCGTCGCGCTCGAGCGAGGAGCGGAACATCGCGGCGACCCCGGAGTAGGGGGTGTCGCGGGGCATCCCCGGCCCGTAGACGTTGTGGTACCTCAGCGAGATGGCGGCGCCCGGGGCCTGGCGCGCCCACGCCGCGGCGTACCCCTCCTGCGCGACCTTGCTGACGGCGTAGCTGCTGCGGGCGTCGAACGGGGCGTCCTCCGGGACGAGGTCCCAGTCGAGCGGGCCGCCGCAGACCGGGCAGGGGTTGTCGAACTCGCCGCCGTCGAGCGCCTCGCGGGTGCGCGGGCCGGGCGCCTGCGGGCCGTGCTGCGGGCAGGAGTAGCGGCCCTCGCCGTAGACGACCATCGAGGACGCCTGGACGAACCGGCCGACCCCCTCGGCGTGCATCGCGGCGAGCAGCGCGGCGGTGCCGAGGTCGTTGTGGCCGGCGTAGAGGGGCAGGTCGGCCGCCGTCGCGCCGGCGCCGACCATCGCGGCGAGGTGGACGACGGCGTCGCACCCCTGGAGGAGGTCGGCCCAGCCCCCGGCCTCGCGGACGTCGAGGACGTGGACGCCCGCCGGCGGGTCGTCGCGCGTCGTGGCCGCGTGGGCCTCGGGCAGGAGGAGGTCGACCGCGACGACGTCGTGGCCGTCGGCCACGAGCTCGCGCCAGGTCGCCGTGCCGATGAACCCGGCCGCGCCGGTCAGGAGGATGCGCACGCGCGCCATCCTGCCCTGCCGTGCTCGACCATCCGCGATCGCGTGTGAAACCGCCGGGCGACCCGGCGGGTTCACACGCGTTCGCGAGGAGGAGCACGTGGAGGAGCCGGTGGGTGGCCGCGGGCTGCAGCGCGGGCGGACGGCGGCGGGAACCGCGGACGGCGGGGTCGGTGGCGTGGCTGATGGCGCAGGACGTGGGGCGATCACCCCGGCTCCTGCGCCACCGCCCGCGCCCCCGGCAACGCCCCCTGCCACGCCGGCGGGGGACGGGACGCGATGACCCCGCACGTGCGGGGTCGTCGGTCACGGGTCAGGGCCAGGCGGACGTGTGTGAAACCGCCGGGCGACCCCGGCGAGTTCACACGCGTTCGTGGGAGGAGGAAGGAGGAGGGGCGTCAGGCGGGGTGGGCCGCGCGCCAGCGGCCGGCGACCTCGAGGAGGCGGTCGTTGGCCTCGGGCTCGGCGATCGTGACGCGCACCCCGTCGGTGGCGTACGGCCGGACGGTGAGCCCGGCCTCGTCGCAGGCCGCCGCGAAGGCCGGGGTGTCGTCCCCGAGCGGGAACCACACGAAGTTCGCCTGCTGCTGCGGCACGTCCCAGCCCTGCTCGCGCAGCGCCGCGACGACCCGCTCGCGCTCGGCGACGAGCTCCTTGACGCGCACGTCGAGCTCGTCGGCGGCGTCGAGCGACGCCAGGGCCGCGACCTGCGCGAGGGAGTTGACCCCGAACGGCAGCGCCGACTTGCGCAGCGCCTGCGCCACCGGCTCGTGCGCGACGGCGTACCCGACCCGCAGGCCGGCCAGCCCGTAGGCCTTCGAGAAGGTGCGCAGCACGACGACGTTGGGGTGGGCCTCGTGGACGGCCATCGCGTCCGGGGCGTCCGGGGCGTCGACGAACTCGAGGTAGGCCTCGTCGATGACGACGAGCACGTCGCGCGGCACGCGCGCGAGGAACGCCTCGAGCTCGTCGGCGCCGACCGTCGTGCCCGTCGGGTTGTTCGGCGTGCACACGAGGACGAGCCGCGTGCGCTCGGTGACGGCATCGGCCATCGCGTCGAGGTCGTGGCGCTCGCCGGGCGCCAGCGGCACCATGACGGGCGTCGCGCCGGCGAGCGTCGTGAGGATCGGGTAGGCCTCGAAGCTGCGCCACGCGAAGAGGACCTCGTCGCCGTCGTCGCACGTCGCGCGGACGAGCTGGTCGAGGACGCCGACCGACCCCGGGCCGGTCGAGATCCGCGCCGCCGGGACGCCGAGCCGGGCGGCGATCGCCTCGGTGAGCGCGGTCACCGCCATGTCCGGGTAGCGGTTGATGCCGCCCGCCGCGTCGCGCACGACGTCGAGGACCGACGGCAGCGGAGGGAACGGGTTCTCGTTGCTGCTCGCCTTGTAGGTCACGAGCCCCTCGCGGGCCGTCGCCGGCTTGCCGGGGGCGTACGCGGGCAGGGAGCCGAGGGCGTCGCGCAGGCGCACCGGGGTGGGGTGCGCCGCGGCCTCGGCGGTGAGGTCGTCGGTCATGGCCTCCACTGTAGGACCGCCGGCGAGCGCCGCCGCCGAGCGCCGCCGCCCTCCGGCCTCGCACCCCGTCGAGTGAACAGGACGCGCCGTGCGAGCGTCCGCCCCGACGGCGCGTCCTGTTCACTCGACGGGTGGGACCGGTGCGGGGACGCCTCGCAGCTAGCGTGGGCGCATGGCCTCCGACCCCATCCCGCACCGGCTCTCCGACGGCACGACCGCGCCCCTCGTCGGCTTCGGCACCTACCCGCTGCGCGGCGAGGAGGGCATCGAGGCGATGGTCTCCGCGCTCGAGGCGGGCTACCGCTACCTCGACACGGCGGTCAACTACGAGAACGAGGCCGAGGTCGGCGAGGCCCTGCGCCGCAGCGGCGTCCCGCGCGAGGAGGTGCGCGTCGCGACGAAGGTCCCCGGCCGCTTCCACGAGCGCGAGCTCGCGCTCACCTCGCTGCGCGACTCGGCGCGCACGCTCGGCCTCGAGCGGATCGACGTCGCGCTCATCCACTGGCCCAACCCGAGCCGCGACCTCTACCCGCAGGCCTGGCAGGCGCTCGTCGAGGCGCAGCGGGAGGGCCTCGTCGAGACCATCGGCGTCAGCAACTTCACCGAGGCGCACCTCATCCGCGTCATCGAGGAGTCCGGTGTGACCCCGGCGCTCAACCAGGTCGAGCTGCACCCGCTCTTCCCGCAGGAGGAGATGCGGGCCGTGCACGCGCGGCTCGGCATCCTCACCCAGGCGTGGAGCCCGCTGGGCAAGCGGCAGGCGCCCTTCGGGGCCGACCCCGTCGCCGCGGCCGCCTCGACGCACGATGTCTCCCCCGGTCAGGTCATCCTGCGCTGGCACGTGCAGCTCGGCTCGATGCCGCTGCCCAAGTCCGCGACCCCGGCCCGCCAGCGCGAGAACCTCGACGTCACCGGCTTCGCGCTGACCGACGACGAGATGGCCGCCATCACCGGCCTCGGCCGGCCCGACGGGCGCCTCTTCGACGGCGACCCCGACACGCACGAGGAGATGTAGGCCGGATGCGCCCTCGCGGGTCCGTCACCCCGGGCCCGCGACCTGTCATGATCGAGCGGTGACGAACTTCCTCATCCGGGTCGGGATCAACGCCGTCGCCCTCTGGGTCGCCGCCCTCGTCGTCCAGGGGGTCGACCTCGCCGAGGACCAGGTCTCCACCGGCCGCAAGATCCTCACGATCGTCCTCGTCGCGCTCGTCTTCGGGCTCGTCAACGCGGTGATCAAGCCGATCGCGAAGTTCTTCTCGTTCCCCTTCATCATCCTGACGCTCGGCCTGTTCACGTTCATCGTCAACGCGCTGATGCTCCAGATCACCGAGTGGATCAGCAACGGCCTCGGGCTGTCGTTCACCATCGACCACTTCTTCTGGGACGCCGTGCTCGCGGCCATCGTCATCACCCTCGTCTCGTGGGTGCTGAGCGTCGTCCTCCCCGAGGACGACTGAGCCCGACCCCTCCAACGCTAGGGTCGACGCCATGCGCGTCCTCGTCTCCGGCGGTGCCGGCTACATCGGGTCCCACACGGTCGTCCAGCTCGTCGGCGCCGGGCACGACGTCGTCGTCGTCGACTCCTTCGCCAACGCCAAGCCCACCGTCGTCGGGCGCATCGAGGCGATCACCGGGCAGCCGCTCGACGTCCGCTCCTTCGACCTGACCGACCACGACAAGACCGAGCACCTCTTCGCGCACGAGCCGTTCGACGCGGTCATCCACTTCGCGGGGTTCAAGGCCGTCGGCGAGAGCGTCGAGAAGCCGCTGGAGTACTACGAGAACAACCTCGGGTCGACGTTCTCTCTCGTGCGGGCGATGCGCCGCCACGGCGTGCGCCGTCTCGTGTTCTCGTCCTCGGCCACCGTCTACGGGGCCGAGGCGCCGGTGCCGATGCACGAGGACCTGCCGACCTCGGCGACCAACCCCTACGGCTGGACCAAGGTGATGCAGGAGCAGGTGCTGCGCGACGTCGCCGCCGCCGACCCCACGTGGCGCGTCGCCCTGCTGCGCTACTTCAACCCGGTCGGCGCCCACGCCTCGGGGACGATCGGCGAGGACCCGTCCGACGTGCCGAACAACCTCATGCCGTACATCGCGCAGGTCGCGGTCGGCCGGCGCGACAAGCTCCTCGTCTTCGGCGGCGACTACCCGACGCCCGACGGCACGGGCGTGCGCGACTACATCCACGTCGAGGACCTCGCCGCGGGACACGTCGCCGCGCTGGCGCGCCTCGGGAGCACCGACGACGCGGTGTCGACGTGGAACCTCGGCACCGGCCACGGCACGTCGGTGCTCGAGCTGCTCCACGCGTTCGAGCGGGCCTGCGGCCACGAGCTGCCGCACGAGGTCGTCGACCGCCGGCCGGGCGACATCGCCGCGTCCTACGCCGACCCGTCGCGGGCCGAGGCCGAGCTCGGCTGGCGCGCGACGCGGACCGTCGACGACATGTGCGCCGACACCTGGCGCTGGCAGTCGCGCAACCCGCACGGTTACCCCGACGCCTGAGCGGCGGCACAACCGGGGCGCGCGACGCGTCGACATTTCGGGGTCACCCCGAAATGTCCACGAGGCACGACCTCCGAACCGGGGTCTCGTGGACGAAGCCTTGTGTCGCGCTCCGACGCCCGCGTGAGGTGACGCTGGCCTGCGTGGCCCGCCTCACACCGGGACGACTGGGTGCGATCTACGACGTTGTGTAGTTTGTACTACATCACGTCGTACTACGCGCTCCAGGAGCAAGGCATGGGATCTTCGCTCGACGTCGCCCGGTGGCAGTTCGCCATCACGACGGTCTACCACTTCCTCTTCGTCCCGGTGACCATCGGGATGTCCGGCGTCGTCGCGTACTTCCACACCCAGTGGGTCCGCACGCACCGCCCCGAGTACTACCGCCTCACGAAGTTCTTCGGGAAGCTCTTCCTCATCAACTTCGCGCTCGGTCTCGTCACGGGCATCGTCCAGGAGTTCCAGTTCGGGATGAACTGGTCGGACTACTCCCGCTTCGTCGGCGACATCTTCGGCGCCCCGCTCGCCTTCGAGGCGCTGCTCGCCTTCTTCCTCGAGTCGACCTTCCTCGGCGTCTGGATCTTCGGCTGGGGTCGCATCCCCGAGAAGCTCCACGCCAGCTCGATGTGGCTCACCCACGTCGGCACCGTGCTGTCGGCCTACTTCATCCTCACGGCCAACTCGTTCATGCAGCACCCGGTCGGCTTCCGGTTCAACCCCGAGACCGGCCGCGCCGAGATGTCCGACTTCCTCGCCGTGCTGACCAACAAGGTCCAGCTCGTCACCTTCCCCCACGTCGTCCTCTCGGCCTACATGGTCGGCGGCGCCGTGATCATGGGGGTCGCGCTCTGGCTGCTGCGCCGTGACCACGCCACCGACGACGCCCCGATGTACCGCAAGGCCGTCCGCGTCGGCGCCGTCGTCTCCCTCGTCGCCTCGCTCGGCGTCATCGTCTCCGGTGACGTCCAGGGCAAGATCATGACCGAGGTCCAGCCGATGAAGATGGCTGCGGCAGAGGCGCTCTACGACACGACGAGCAACGCCCCGTTCTCGGTCCTGTCGATCGGCCCCCTCGACGGCAGCACCGCCACCCGCGTCATCCAGGTGCCCGGGCTGCTCTCCTTCCTCGGCACGGGCGACTTCAACGGGACGGTCGAGGGCATCAACGACCTCAAGGTCTCCGAGCGCGCGATGGCCGAGAAGGTCGGCCAGCAGTACGGCCCCGAGGTCGCCGCGCTCGTGCAGGCCGACGACTACGCGCCGATCATCCCGGTCGCCTACTGGACGTTCCGCCTCATGATGGGCGCCGGGTTCCTCACGATCCTCCTCGCCGCCGCGGCGCTCTGGGTCACCCGCAAGAACGGTGTGCCGCAGGCCCGCTGGTGGACCGCGGTCGCCGTCCTCACCCCGCTCCTGCCCATCGCCGCGAACAGCTTCGGCTGGATCTTCACCGAGATGGGTCGCCAGCCCTGGCTCGTCTACGGCCTGATGACGACCGCCACCGGTGTCTCGCCCTCGGTCAGCGTCGGCGAGGTCTGGGTGTCGATGGTCGTCTACACGCTCCTCTACGCAGCGCTCGCCGTCGTCGAGGTCAAGCTCTTCCTCACCTACGTCCGCCGTGGCGCCGAGCCCTTCGAGGACCCGGCCGACCACACGGACGTCCCCGAGGACGCCCCCCTCCAGTTCGCCTACTGACCACAGGGACTCGCACACCATGGACACTCTTCAGCTGCTCTGGTTCGGCCTCATCGGCCTCCTCTGGGCGGGGTACCTCGTCCTCGAGGGCTTCGACTTCGGTGTCGGCGCTCTGCTCCCCTCGCTCGGCGCCGGCACGGACGCCGAGGACACCGAGAAGCGCCGCCGCGTGATGCTCACGACGATCGGCCCCCACTGGGACGGCAACGAGGTCTGGCTCCTCACCGCCGGCGGTGCCACCTTCGCCGCCTTCCCCGAGTGGTACGCGACGATGTTCTCCGCGTTCTACCTGCCGCTCCTGCTCGTCCTCGTCGCGCTCATCGTGCGCAACATGGGCTTCGAGTACCGCGGCAAGCGCGACGACGCGACCTGGCGCAAGCGCTGGGACATCGCCATCATCGGCGGCTCGGTCGCCGCGCCGCTCCTCGTCGGGGTCGCGCTGACCAACGTCGTGCGCGGCGTCCCGCTCGACGCCGACTCGGAGTACGCGGGCAACCTCTTCACCCTGCTCAACCCGCTGAGCCTGCTCGGTGGCCTCACCGTGCTGGCGCTCTCGCTCACCCACGGCGCGTTCTTCCTCGCCCTGAAGACCAGCGGGTCGATCCGCGAGGACGCCCGGCGGATGGGCACCGTCCTCGGGCTCGTGACGGCCGGCCTCGCCGTGGTCACGCTGCTCTGGCTCAACGTCGCGACCGGCTCGGTGTGGTCGTGGGTGACCACGGTCGTCGCCGCCGTCGCGCTCCTCGCGGCGATCTACGCCAACACGCAGGGCCGCGAGGGCTGGGCGTTCATCGGCACGGCCGTCACGGCCGCGACCGCGGTGGCCACGTACTTCCTGGCCCTCTACCCGGACGTCATGCCGACGAGCCTCGCCGGTGGTCGGTCGCTGACCATCGAGAACGCGTCGAGCAGCCCGCTCACCCTGAAGATCATGACCGGCGCGGCGCTCGTCTTCACGCCGATCGTGCTCCTCTACACCGCGTACACCTACTACACCTTCCGCAAGCGGATCGGGACGCACCACATCCCCGCCCCGGTCGCGGTCAAGTGAGGACCCTGACCCCTCGATGAGGCCCTTCGACCCCCGCGTCCTCGCGGTCGCCCCCGCGGCCCGCCGCCCCGTCCTGCTCCTGGCGGTCGTCGGCGTGCTCCAGGGGGCCGCCACGATCGGCACGGCGTTCGCCCTCGCGGCGCTCGTCGTGGCGGTCGTCGAGGGCGCGGGGGTCGTCGGTCCCGCGGCCTGGCTCGCCTGGCTGCTCGTCGGGCGCGCCGGCCTCGGCTGGGCCTCCGAGCGGGTGGCCGCCCGGGCCGGGGTCGAGGTGACCGCCGCCCTGCGCAGCGCCCTCCTGCGGCGCTGGCTCACCGTCCCCGCGGAGCACCGCCCGGACCCCGACCGCGCCGCCACCCTCGCGGCGCAGGGGGTCGCCGCGGTCGAGCCCTACGCCGCCCGCTTCCTGCCGGCCCTCGTCGCCGGGGCGGCCGTCCCCGTGATGGCGGTCGCGGCGCTGCTGTGGGTCGACCCGCTGAGCGCCCTCGTCGTCGTCCTCACCCTGCCCCTCCTCCCCTTCTTCGCGGCGCTCATCGGCGCCGCCACCCGCGACGAGACCGACCGCCGCTGGCAGGCCCTCTCGCAGCTGTCCGGCCACTTCGTCGACGTCATGCGCGGGCTCCCCACGCTCGTCGGGTACGGACGGGCCGAGCGCCAGGCCGAGGTCGTCGGCGACGTCAGCCGGCGGCACCGCACGGCGACGATGCGCACGCTGCGCCTGGCCTTCATGAGCTCCGCGGCGCTCGAGCTCCTCGCGTCGATCTCGGTCGCCATCGTCGCCGTCACGGTCGGCCTGCGCCTCACGCACGGGACGGTCGCGCTGCAGACCGGCCTGCTCGCCATCCTCCTCTCGCCGGAGGCCTACTGGCCGATCCGTCGGGTCGGCGCCGAGTTCCACAACGCGGCCGACGGGACAGAGGCGGTGGCCGCCGTCCTCGACGACCTCACGGCCGACCAGCCGGCGCCCTCGCCCGCGGGACGGAGCGCTGACCTCGTCGGGGCCGAGCTGCGGGAGGTCTCGTACGCCTACCCGGGCAGCCCCGAGCCGGTCGTCCGTGACGTGACCCTGTCCGCCGGCCCCGGCCTCACCGTCGTCACCGGCCCCTCGGGCGTCGGCAAGTCGACGCTCCTCGAGCTGCTCGCCGGCCTGCGCACGCCCGCCTCCGGTGTCGTCGTGGCCGGACGCTGCCACCTCGTGACGCAGCGCCCGTTCCTGCCGGCCGGCACCCTGCGTGACGCGCTGCGCCTGGGCACCGACGCCCCCGACGACGCGCTCTGGGGGGCGCTGCGGGCCGTCGGGCTCGAGGGCTTCGTCGCCGGCCTCCCGCACGCGCTGGCCACACCGCTCGGTGACGACGGCGTGGGGCTCTCGGCCGGCCAGCGCTCGCGCGTCGCCATCGCTCGCGCGACCCTGTCGACCGCGCCCGTGCTGCTCGTCGACGAGCCCACCGCCCACCTCGACGAGCACGCGAGCGCCCAGGTGCACGCGCTGCTCCAGGAACTCGCCGAGCGACGCACCGTCGTCGTGGTCACGCACCGCCCGGAGCTGGTGCACCTCGCCGACCGGCACGTCGTCGTCACGGCGACCGGTGCGGAGGTGCACCGGTGAGCGACACCACGACCGTCCTGCGCCCGACCCGGGCCACCGTCCTCGGCGGGCTCCTCGGGGGCGCCGCGACCTCGGCCGGCATCGCCCTCACGGCGACGTCCGGATGGCTGGTCGTCCGCGCGAGCGAGCGGCCCGTCATCCTCACCCTGCTCGCGGCCATCGTCGCCGTGCGCGCGTTCGGGATGGCCCGGCCGTTCTTCCGCTACCTCGAGCGGATCGTGTCGCACGACGCGGCGCTCGCCGACCTCGCCGACCGGCGCGGCGCCGTGTACCGCGCGCTCGTGCCGCTGACCCCGGCGCGCCTCGGGCGCCGCTCGCGCTCGGCCGTCCTCACCGGCGTGGTCGACGACCTGACCGACGTCGTCGAGGCGCAGGTCCGGGTCACCGTGCCGCTCGTCTCCAGCGCCGTCGCCGGGCTGCTCGCAACCGCGCTGACGGCGGCCTTCGCCCCCGCCGTCGGGCTCGTCGTCGTCGGGCTGCTCGTCGTCGTCGCCCTCGGGTGCGTCCTCGCGTGGTGGTTCGAGTCCCGGTCGCGGGACGAGCTGCTCGCCGCCCGCGCCGAGACCGCCCGCGTCGGTGACCTCGTCGCCCGCCAGGCCGGCGAGCTGCGGGCCATCGGGGCCGAGGGCGCCGCGCTCGGCTGGCTCGACGCGGCGCACGCGACGCTGCGGGCCGCCGTCCGGCGGCAGAGCCGGGGCCGCGCGCTCGTCGCCGCCCTCCTGCTGCTCGGCACGGCCGCCGCGACGGTCGCCGCCGCCGCGGTCGTCGACCCGGCCGCCACCGGGGGTCCCGTCGCCGCCCTGCTCGTGCTCGTACCGGTCGCGGTCGGCGAGGCCCTCGCCCCGCTCGTCGACACGATGCGTGCCCTCGCCCGCGCCCAGGGCAGCCGCGCGCGGCTCGAGCGGCTCCTCGACCAGGACCCCGCCGTGCACGAGCCCGCGCACCCGGCGACCCGCCCCGACTTCTCCGCCGCTGGTGGCGGCGGCGTCCGGCTGGAGGCCGCGAGCGCGTCGTGGACGGGGGCGCGCGAGGACCTCGCCCCGACCGACCTCGAGCTCGTGCCCGGCCGCCACGTCGCCGTCGTCGGGCCCAACGGGTCGGGCAAGAGCACGCTGCTGGCCGTGCTCGCCCGCAGCCTCGACGTCAGCGGCGGCCGGCACACCGTCGGCGGCGCCAACGTCCGTGGGCTGGCCCTCGCCGACACCCGTGGCGACGTCGCGGTCGTCGACGACGAGCCCCACGTCTTCGCGACGACCCTCGCCGAGAACCTCCGCCTGGCCCGGCCCGGCTGCGACGACACCGCCCTGCGCCGCGCCCTCGACCTCGCGGGCCTGCGGGGCTGGCTCGACGGCCTGCCGGACGGCGTCGACACCCGGCTCGGCACCGGCGGCCGCGGGCTCTCCGGCGGCGAGCGCACCCGCCTGGGCGTCGCCCGCGCGGTGCTCGCGGATCGCCCGGTCGTGCTCCTCGACGAACCCGCCGCGCACCTCGACCACCCGACGGCCACGGCCGTGCTCGATGATGTCCTCGACGCGACCCGCGACCGCGCCGTCGTCCTCGTGAGCCACCGCCCCGAGGCGCTCGACCGTCTCGACGCCGTCCTCGACCTCTCCGTCCGTCCCGGCCCCCAGGAGTAGCCATGCCGCACTCGACCTCCGCACCCCGACTCGGCGACCTCGAGCGCGTGGTCATGGAGCGCCTCTGGGAGGCCGGCCACACCGACGGCGCGACCGTCCGCGAGGTCTTCGAGATCCTCGAGCGCGACCGCGAGATCGCCTACACGACCGTGATGACCGTGCTCGACCGGCTCGCGAAGAAGGAGCTCGTGACGCGCGTGCGGGAGGGCCGCGCCTGGCGCTACTTCCCCGCCGACTCCCGCGAGGCCCTCACTGCTCAGACGATGCGGCGCACCCTCGACGACATGGAGGTCACCGACCGCCGGGCCGCCCTCCTGCACTTCTTCGACGGCGCGAGCTCGGAGGAGATCGCCGACATCAAGGCGGTGCTCGCCGAGGTCGAGGCCAAAGCCGAGGAGAGGGCGAGCAGCCCGCGGGGTCTACGCGGTCGGCTGCGCCGCTGACCCCGCGCAGACCGACCTCCCCTCGCTCGGCCCCACGGCCCTCCTGCCGCCCTTCCCCGCGCTGCGCCCTCCGGGAGCCCGGGCGCCCGAGGTGACGCTGCCCGCGGCGGGCTGACGCGGCGGTGGCTCCCCTGCCACCATGGGGTCGTGCTCCCGCTCGTCCTTGCCGGGCTGGCCGTCGCCCTCGTGTGGGTGGCGCCCGGGCTGCTCGCCCGCCAGCCGCGCTTCCGGCGTGCGCCGCGGGCCGCGCTCCTGGCCTGGCAGGCGGTCTCGCTCGGCGGGGTGCTCGCCGCGCTCTTCGTGGCGCCCGCCGCGCTGCCGCTCTTCGCGGGAGCCGACGACCTGCGTCAGCACCCGGCGCTCGTCGTCGTCGCCGCGTGCGTGAGCGCCGCCCTCATCGTCCGGGTGCTCGTGTCGGGGCACCGGGTCGGCACCCGCATCCGGGCGGCCCGGGCACGGCACCGCGAGATCGTCGACATCGTCGCCGAGCACGACCGGGACGGCCTGCGCGTCCTGCAACACCCCACCGCGACGGCGTACTGCATCCCCGGGCGCTCGTCGCGGGTCGTGCTGTCGCAGGGCGTGCTCGACACCCTCCCCGAGGAGCAGCTCGCGGCCGTCGTCGCGCACGAGAAGGCGCACCTGCGGGCCCGGCACGACCTGCTGCTGGAGTTCTTCACCGTGCTCCACGAGTCGGTGCCGTCGGCGCTGCGCTCGCACCGGGCGCTGACCGAGGTGCGGCTGCTCGTCGAGGCGCTGGCCGACCGGGCCGCCGTGCGTCGCAGCGGGGAGGTGGCGACGGCGCGGGCCCTCGTGGCCATCGCCCAGAGCCGCTACCCCGACGAGGCGATGGGCGCGGGGACGTCGGCGCCGGTCCGGATGCAGCTGCTCGCGCTGGGGCCGCACCCCCGTCTGGCCGCGACCGCCTACGCCATCGCCGCGGTGGCCTTCGCCGCGCCGTTGGCGCTCCTCGTGGCGGCCTGGTCGTGACCGGCGAGGCGGCGCCGGGCGACCTGCGGGCGGCCCTGTCGGCCGGCCTCGTGCCGGCGATGCGGGCCCGGGACGCGGTCACCGTCTCGGCCCTGCGCTCGGCCCTCGCCGCGCTGGGCAACGCCGAGGCCGTCCCGTCGGGCGACCGCCCGCGGGCGGGTGCGATGGAGGAGGCGGCCCTCGGGGTGGGAGCGGCGGACGTCCCGCGGCGGGAGCTCTCCGAGGACGAGGTGCGAGCCGTGGTCGAGCAGGAGGTGGCGGAGCGGGTCGAGGCGGCCGACCGGCTGCGGGCCCTGGGGCGCCCTGCGGACGGCGAGCGTCCCGAGGCCGAGGCCGCGGTGCTCCGTGGGCTCCTCGACGCCGCCCGTCGGCGGGCCTGACCGGCGCCCGCCCATCGGCGACCGGGCGGTCGCCACCGCCCCCGGCAGAGGTGTGTGCTCCCAGCCTCCTGGCGCTCCGGAAGGTTTACCTTCCGCGCGCAACCATCTTCGGACCCACCCACGAGACTCCTTGCCCCGCGGAAGGTTTCCCTGCCACCCGGCAACAGATCCCTTGCGCCGCGAAAGGTAGACCTTCCGCGAATGAAACGTGTGGTTGCGAGGGGAAGGGAAACCTTCCGCCGGGCATGGATCCCGGGAGAGCACACCACGGCTCCCCGTTCTCAGGGACCCTGCCGTCTCGATCCGCGATGTGCGCGGCGTGGGCGCGCCAGGTCGGCGCGGCCCCCGCGGCCACCCCGCTCAGGCCCAGCTGGGGGGCGGCGGAGGCGGCGGCGTGGACGACGGGGGCTGGTCGTCGGTGTCGGACAGCGGCGGCCGCAGGTCCGGGGCGGCGCCCGGCGGCGGGCCGGCGGGCGCGTCCCCCGCGGGCGAGACCCCACCCGGCGGGGGCGGTGGGGGCGCACCGGCCCCCGGGGCGGGCGGCGGAGGCGGTGGCGCACTCGCCCCGGGCGGGGGCGGCGCACCCGCGGACCCGGGCGGGGGCGGCGGCGCCCCGTACGGCTGGGCGGGCGTCACCGTGAGCGGCCCGAGCCGCCCGGCGGTCTCCAGCTCGCGCAGCGTCGCCATCACCCTTTCGCGGTCGGCGGCGTCGACGGGGCGGCCGGTGGCCTCGAGCCACGCCAGCACCCCCAGGTCGCGCAGCGCGCGGTCGCCCCCCATCCCCGGGACGTTGATGCCGGCGTTGGACATCGCGACGTCGGCCTTGGCGGCGAGGTCGCTCGCCGCCGCCTTCGCCCGCTCGAAGAAGCTCATCCGGGACCTCCCTGACCTGACCCTCGGGACTCCCCGGAACCATAGTGCCGACCCCCTCGTCTCTTCTAGCGTTGACGACAGCGGGGACGCCGTCCCCGACGACACGAGAAGGCGGCACGATGACGATCCACGGCTCCTTGTTCCAGGACTTCCGCGAGAAGGAGAGCCAAGACCCGTTCTCCCTCCAGAACAAGAAGCTCCTGCGCATCGACATGCGCTACGGGCCCGTCCAGGCGAAGACCGGCTCGATGGTCGCCTACCAGGGCGACGTCCGCTTCGCGAACAAGGGCTCGGGCGGCATGGGCAAGATGTTCAAGGCGGCGATGACCGGCGAGGGCGTCAAGATGATGGAGTGCTCCGGCCAGGGCGAGCTCTTCGTCGCCGACGAGGCCGCCGAGATCCAGGTCATGTACCTCGAGAACGACATGATCTCGGTCAACGGCAACAACGTCCTCGCGTTCTCCAGCTCGATCCAGTGGGACATCCACCGCATCCAGGCCCGCGGCGCCGCGATGACCGGCGGCCTCTACAACGTCTCTCTGCGCGGCACCGGCTACGTCGCGGTGACGACCAAGGGCGACCCCATCGCCCTCGACGTCGCCTCCTCCCCGACCTTCGCCGACGCCCAGGCCGTCGTCCTGTGGACCTCCGGCGTCTCGATGGACGTCCGCGTCGACACCGGCGGTTTCGGATCGATGATCCGCGGCGGCACCGGCGAGCTGCTCCAGATGGCCTTCGGCGGCCAGGGCTACGTGCTCGTGCAGCCCTGCGAGAACGTCGTCGACGGCGGCCACCAGGGCGGCGGCGGCCAGCAGGGCGGGATGCTCGGCCAGTTCCTCAGCTGACCCCGGTCCTCGGACGAGCTCCTCGGACCCCCGGACGGTGCAGCGCGCGCCGGCCGGGGGTCCGTCCGTCCGGCCCGGGGGCGCGCCCGACGCGACGTCGGCTGCAACAATCACCCGCATGACGGCACAGGCCACCGGCACCGACATCCTCGACGTCGCCCGCGAGCAGGTGCTCGAGCGCGGCGTCCCCCTGACGCAGGAGCAGGTGCTCGAGGTCCTGCGCACCGGCGACGAGCGCCTCCAGGACCTCCTCGCCCTCGCCCACGAGGTGCGGATGAAGTACCAGGGGCCCGCGGTCGAGGTCGAGGGCATCGTCTCGCTCAAGACCGGCGGCTGCCCCGAGGACTGCCACTTCTGTTCCCAGAGCGGCCAGTTCACGAGCCCGGTGCGCTCGGTGTGGCTCAACATCCCCGAGCTCGTGCGCGCGGCCAAGCAGACCGCTGCCACGGGGGCCACCGAGTTCTGCATCGTCGCTGCCGTCCGCGGCCCCGACGCGAAGCTCATGGAGCAGATGCGCGAGGGCGTCGCCGCCATCCGGGCCGCCGTCGACATCCAGGTCGCCGCCTCGCTCGGGATGCTCACGCAGGAGCAGGTCGACGAGCTCGTCGACATGGGGGTGCACCGCTACAACCACAACCTCGAGGCCGGGCGCTCCTACTTCCCACAGGTCGTGACGACGCACACCTTCGACGAGCGTCTCGACACCTGCCGGATGGTCAAGGAGTCCGGGATGGAGCTCTGCTGCGGCGGACTCGTCGGGATGGGCGAGACCCTCGAGCAGCGCGCCGAGCTCGCCGCGCAGCTCGGCGAGCTCGAGCCCCACGAGGTGCCGCTCAACTTCCTCAACCCGCGCCCCGGCACCCCGTTCGGCGACCTCGAGCCGATGGGCACCGGCGACGCCCTGCGCACCATCGCCGCCTTCCGCCTCGCGCTGCCGCGGACGATCCTGCGCTACGCCGGCGGCCGCGAGCTGACCCTCGGCGACCTCGGCACGCGCGACGGGCTGCTCGGCGGCATCAACGCGGTCATCGTCGGCAACTACCTGACGACGCTGGGGCGCGACCCCCGCGAGGACCTCGCCCTCCTCGACGAGCTCGAGATGCCCGTCAAGGCGCTCAACGAGACGTTCTGACCCCGATGGTGTTCGCGGATGCCGGGGCGCACGAGCCGGTCGCCCGGGGCGACGAGCCCGGCACGTGGTGCGGCCAGTGCGGGCTCGCGCTGGCCGACGGCGACCACGCGGCGTGCGAGCGCCGCGGTGCGCTCGACCCGCCGCGTTTCTGCGTGCACTGCCGCCGCCGGATGAAGGTGCAGGTCACCCCGGCCGCATGGACCGCGACGTGCGTGGCCCACGGCAGCGTCGAGCGCACGACCTGGGGCTGACGGGCGGCCGGGCGGAATAGCCGGGGGTCGTTGCGCGTTCAACGACCTGATCAGCGTCGATCGCCCCGTCCGATCCGCCCATCGCCACGACCGGGAGAACACCACCGTGAACGTCCTCGTCCTCGTCGGCAGCCTGCGCGCCGGCTCCACGAACCGCCAGCTCGCCGACGCCGCCGTCGCCCACCTGCCCTCCGGCGTCCGCACCACCGTCTTCGAGCGCCTCGCCGACCTCCCGCACTACTCCGAGGAGCTCGACCACGACGACGCGCTGCCCGAGGTCGCCCGCGACCTGCGCGACGCCGTCGCCGACCACGACGCGCTCCTGCTCGTCACCCCCGAGTACAACGGCTCCCTCCCGAGCGCGCTGAAGAACGCCGTCGACTGGGTCTCGCGCCCCCGCGGCGCCGCGGCCGTCGCCGGCAAGCCCGCCGCCGTCCTCGGTGCGAGCGGCTCGCCGCGCGCCGCCCAGTGGGCCCGCGAGGAGGGCGTCAAGGTCCTCACGGTCGCCGGCGCCGACGTCCTCGAGGACACCGTCGGCGTGGGCTCCGCCTTCCAGGCCTTCGAGGAGGGCCGCTTGGCCGACGCCGAGCTCGACGCCGCCCTGCGCGACCTCGTCCGCTCGCTCGCGGCCAAGGTCGAGCGCGCCCGCGACGCCGCCTGAGGCTCCCCCCACCCCTCGAGCCCCTCCCGCGAACGCGTGTGAACACGCCGGTGCCCCCCGGCGAGCTCACACGCGTTCGCCGTGATGGGGCCGCACGAACCGACGGGCATGATGGGCCGCGATGGATGCCGCCGCCCTCGCCGCCCTGCGCGCCTTCGACCGCGCGCACGTGTGGCACCCCTACTCCTCGGCGCTGACGCCCACCGACCCGTACGTCGTCGAGTCCGCCGAGGGCGTGCGCCTGCGCCTGCGTGACGCCGCGGGCGACGCGCGCGAGGTCGTCGACGCGATGAGCTCCTGGTGGTGTGCGGTCCACGGCTACCGCGTGCCCGAGCTCGACGCCGCGGTCACCGAGCAGCTCGGCCGCATGGCCCACGTGATGTTCGGCGGCCTGACCCACGAGCCGGCCGTCGAGCTGTCGCGGCGCCTGCTGGCCCTCGCGCCCACCGGGCTCGAGCACGTCTTCCTCGCCGACTCCGGGTCGGTCTCGGTCGAGGTCGCGATGAAGGCCGCGCTCCAGTACCAGCTCGCCGCCGGCCGCCGACGCACCCGCTTCCTCACCGTCCGCGGCGGCTACCACGGCGACACCTTCTCGCCGATGTCCGTCACCGACCCCGACGGCGGGATGCACGCGCTCTTCCGCGGCGTCCTGCCCGAGCACGTCTTCGTCCCGCGCCCGCCCGGCGGGATCGACCTCGCCGCGGACGACCCCGCCCTCGTCGCGTGGGAGGCCACCACGCGAGAAGTGTTCGCGCGCAACGCTGCCGACATCGCCGCGGTCATCCTCGAGCCGGTCCTCCAGGGCGCCGGAGGCATGCACGTCTACCCACCGCGGGTCCTCGAGGTGCTGCACGGGCTGGCGCGCGAGCACGGCGCCCTCGTCATCCACGACGAGATCGCGACCGGCTTCCACCGCACCGGCCCGCGCTGGGCCGGCGACCGCGTGACCACGACCCCGGACATCCTCTGCGTCGGCAAGGCGCTGACCGGCGGGTACCTCACGCTGGCGGCGGTGCTCTGCACCCGCGAGGTCGCCGAGGGGGTCAGCCGGGGCGCCGCCGGAGGGCTCATGCACGGCCCGACGTTCATGGCCAACCCGCTCGCCTGCGCGGTCGCGGTCGCCAACCTCGACCTCCTCGCCCGACGCGACACGGAGGCCGAGGTCGCACGCCTCGAGGCCGGCCTGCGCGACGGGCTCGCCTCTGCGACAACGCTGGACGCGGTCGCCGACGTGCGGGTCCTCGGCGCGGTCGGCGTCGTCCAGCTGCGCGAGGCGGTGCGCGTCCCCGAGGTCACCGCCGCGGCGATCGCCCGCGGGGTCTGGGTCCGGCCGTTCCGGGACCTCGTCTACACGATGCCTCCCTACGTCACCTCCGACGCGGACCTCACCACCCTGACGGCCGGTCTCGTCGGTGCCGTCGCCGACGTCCACCGCTGAGGGCCGCCTGCCGCCGTTTGCGAGTTCTCGCAAGACTCTTGTGGAGCCGCTCGCATACCGAGTAGACATCGCTCACCACAGCAGTGCCGGGGACTCCTGAAGGTGAGAACAGCATGCGCCGTCGACCCATCTCCACCGCGGTTCGCGCCGCGTCCGGCGCCGCCGTCGCGGCCCTCGCCGCGGCCGGCCTGACGATCCCGGCCGACGCCGCACCGCCACCGACGGTCGCGCCACGCGCCGCCACCGCGAGCCCGGCCGTCGACGCCTCGGCGTTCTCGGCGGCGCAGCGGGTCCGCCTCATCACCGGAGACGTCGTCACGCTGCCCGGGGCCGGGCGGCCGCTCACGGTCACCCGCAGCCCGGGGTCGCGCTCGTCCTTCTCGGTCGTGCGGACGACCGACCACACGTACGTCGTGCCGTCGGCGGTCCGCCCCCTCGTCGGCCGCCTCGACCTCTCCCTCTTCGACGCCCGCACCCTCGCCACCAAGCCGGCGCAGACGCCGGTCACCGTCACGTACGACTCCACCTCGACCCCGACCGCGGTCCCGGGCGTGAGCATCACGAAGCGCTCCGGGCGCACGGCCACCGGGGTGGTCACCGCCGAGTCGTCGGCCGCGCTCGCGAAGGCCCTGCGGACACGCTCCGCCGCATCGGTGTTCCGCGGCGTCGCCGGCATCACCGCCGCCTCGCCGACCGTCCGCCCGACCTTCCCGATGCACACCGTGAAGATCCGGCTGGGCGACGGCAGCACCCCGGTCGAGGGGCTCGTGATCCTCACCAACGTCGACGACATGCGCAAGGCCTTCACCGCCGGGTTCACGGTGGGCGGCGAAGCCCGCCTCAGCGTCCCGGCCGGCCACTACCAGCTGGCCGCGCTGTTCGGCGACGAGACCTCGAGCGGGCTCGTCGTGCAGCCCGAGTCCCTCGTCACCGGCCCGACGACGCTGCGGCTCGACACCCGCGCCGCCACGGCCCAGGCGCGCACGCGGACCCCGCAGCCGACCGACACCGTCTTCACCGCCCTGGACGTCAACCGCCTCGACGCGAAGGGCGCCGGCTCGTTCGCCCTCGGAGTGATCTCCTTCGACGGCCAGCCGGTGCGCTACTCCCCGGTGCCGGCCGGCTCGGTGGTCCACGGCTCCCTGGACAGCGCCTACACCTCCATCTCGACCGAGCGCGGACACGCCGCGGCCCCGGCGTACCAGTACGACCTCGGCGCCGCATTCGCCGACGCCCTGCCCGCCGACATCACCCTCGACCCGAAGCCGTCGGAGCTGATGCAGGTCACGCACCGGTACCGCGGCAGCACGGCACGCAGCGGCATGGACGCACTCATCGAGCACGGCATCACCCTTCCGAACGGCAGCGGCATCGGGATCGGCTTCTTCCGGCCGGCCCCCGCCCGGACGACGGTGTGGAGTGGCGGCAGCGCGGGCCTCACGGTGTCGGCGTCGTACACGGCCGCCTACGACTGGGAGAGCAACGTCGGCTCGGAGTACCTCACGTCCGCCGAGCGGCCCATCGTCCCCGGCACCTCGCACTCCGAGGTGTGGAACCAGCGGCCGTCGCACCCGAGCATCGTCCGACCGAGCCCGACCTTCCCGGTGTGCGGCGCGTGCCTCCAGGACGGCTATCTGTTCCTCGGCGTGCCGTCGTTCTCCGACAACGACCCCGCGCACTGGGGCCTGGTCGACGACCCGTCGCGCGTCCGGTGGTCGGTCTCGACCGCGGGGCGGGTGCTCCGGGAGTCCGACGGCCCGATGGTCGACCTCGTCGAGCTGCCGAAGGGCACGGCGCCCGTCGTCATCCAGCACCGCGAGCGGATGCGGCGCCTCGGCTTCGCGGACTCGACGACCACGACGACCTGGCAGGTCCCGCGGACCGCGCGGGGCAGCGTGCCCGGCGAGTACTGCCTCGACGGCGTGGGGCCGTGCAGCGCGCTCGCGATGCTGGAGCCGCGCTACGACCTCCGGATCGGGGACGACGGCACCGTGCTCCCCGGCCGGCACACCGGCACCCTCACCCTGACGCCCTACCTGTCGACGGCCCGCGTGACGAGCCTGGCCGTCGACGTGAGGTACGGCTCGGGGCCGTGGACGACGGTGCCGTGGACCCGTACCGGGCCGACCACGTTCGCCCTCGACCTGCGCGTCCCGCGCTCGGCCGGCACCGCCGACCTGCGCGTCCGTGCCAACGACTCGGCGAGCAGCACCGTCACCCAGACCATCACCCGCGCGTGGACCGTGCGCTGAGACCTTGGAGACCACGATGAACCGTCAGCGCACCGCCTCCCCCCGTCCCGGCCGCCGCATCCTGCGGGCCACGGGCGCCCTCCTCGCCACCGCCGTCGTCGGCGCGACCCTCGTGGCCGCCCCGACGAGCGCGGCTCCGCTCGACCCGTCGCCCGCCACGGCGGACGTGACGCTCACCGCGCCCGCGGTCGTCGAGAACGCCTGCGCGACACCACGTCCGGGCAAGGCACGGTGCCTCGCCAAGGGCCGCGTCGACCGCGTCACCCGCCAGGCCGGGCTGGCCGCGAGCGCCGCGACCGACCGCCGCGTGGGGGCGCGGGGCACCGGGGCCCTCGCCACCGCGGCCACCCGCCCGCCGGGCTACGGCGCCGACCAGCTGCGCAAGGCCTACGGGCTCCCCGCGACGGGCAGCACCGCCACCGTCGCCGTGCTCATCGCCGGTGACGTGCCCCACGCCGAGGCCGACCTCGCCGTCTACCGCGCGACGTACAAGCTGCCGCCGTGCCGCTCGTCGACCGGCTGCTTCCGCAAGGTCAACCAGCAGGGCCGCGCCGCGCCCCTCCCGGCGGGCGACCCCGGCTGGGCGCTCGAGGGCTCGATGGACGTCCAGATGGTCTCGGCCGCCTGCCCGACCTGCCGCATCCTCCTCGTCACGGCCGACGACCCGTCGCTCGAGAACCTCGCCGCCGCGACCGAGACGGCCCGTCGCCTCGGCGCGAGCGTCGCGTCGCACAGCTACGGCGCCGACGAGTCCGGCTACGCCCTCACGGTGAAGCGCCCCTACCGCAGCGACCGGATGATCAGTGTCGTCTCCTCGGGCGACTGGGGCTTCACGACGGCGAGCTTCCCCGCGGCGCTGCCGGACGTCATCGCGGTCGGGGGGACGTCGCTGCGCCGCAGCACCAGTGCCCGGGGCTGGTCCGAGCGGGTCTGGGAGTTCGCGGGCAGCGGGTGCTCGGCGTGGTTCCCCAAGCCGGCCGGCCAGAAGGACACGCACTGCGCGATGCGCACCGTCTCGGACATCTCGGCGGTCGCCGACCCGCAGACCGGCGTCGCCGTCTACGACACGTGGGAGAACCCCTTCGGCCCGGACTGGGTGGTCCTCGGCGGCACGAGCACGTCCGCGCCGCTCGTCGCGGGGATGGTCGGGGCGGCCCGCGCCGGCCGGACCGTGCGGACGAGCGCGCTGTACGGCCGCACCGCTTTCGTCAACGACGTCGTCGGCGGCACGAACGGCTTCTGCGGCGGCGACTACCTCTGCCGCGGCGTGAAGGGCTACGACGCCCCGAGCGGCATCGGCACGCCGCGCGGCCTGCGGGTGTTCACCGGCTGAGGCAGCACCCCGACACAAGGGTTCGTCCACGAGACCCCGGCTCCGAGCCGGGGTCTCGTGGACATTTCGGGGTGACCCCGAAAAGGTGGGGCGGGTGGGGCTGGGTCAGCGGGGGGTGAGGCGGTCGAGGGCCGCAGCGGCCTCGGCGGGGCCGAGACCGAGGACGCGGGCCCGCTCGAGGTAGGCGCGCGCGGCCTCCTCGAGGGCCTGCTCGGGGGTCGAGGTGGTCGGGGGGTGCGGCGCCACACGGGTCCCCCCGCCCCGGCGCGAGCGGACGTGGCCGGACTGCTCGAGCTCGCGGTAGGTGCGGGCGACCGTGCCCGGCGAGAGCCCGAGGTCGGCGGCCAGCTGCCGCACCGGGGGCAGGCGGTCGCCCGGCGCCAGCACGCCGGAACCGACGAGGTCGGCCAGCTGGCGCCGGAGCTGCTCGTAGGGCGGTGTCGGGTCGAGGACGTCGACCGTGACGGACTGCAGCGTCATCGCCGCGGGGCCCCGACCGGCGCCGCGTCCCCCGGCAGCGGGCGCGGCAGGTCCTCGACGCGCACGCGCGGCGTGACGAGCAGCGCCCCGAGCGCGGCGGCCGCCCCGACGAGCGCGAGCGGGCCGAGGACGGTGACGACCCAGCGGCCGACGGCCTGGACCGGGGTGCCGCAGTCGAGGTCGGCGAGCGGCGCGACCATGAGCGAGGCGACCGGCCCGAGGGTGCCGAGCACCGCGAAGAGCGCGGCGGTGAGGACCGTCCCGGCCGACCACCGGCGCAGCACCGAGTCCAGGCCGAGGCCGTGCGGGTCGGGGCGGGGCCGACGGACGACCGCCCGCAGGGCGAGCACCGTCAGCAGCGCCAGGACGCCGGACGTCGCCGCGAGCGGCAGGGTGTAGAACGACCCCGGCCACGGCCCGCGCGAGCCCGCCACCTGCGTCGCGACCCCGTCGACGAGCAGCGTGCACCGCTCGGAGAGGGCGCGACCCGCGCGGCCGAGGTCGTCCGGCGAACCCCAGGCGGTCCCGGCGGCGAGGACCCCGCCGAGCGCCACGGTGGCGAGCGCGAGGAGGGTCGCCCGCCCCCGCGGCAGCACCGAGCGCACGGTCCGCGTCTCGACGACCGCGGTGCGCCGGACCCCGGCGGAGGGCCGTGCCGTCAGCTCGCCGACGACCGTGCCGAGCAGCACCCCGGCGCCGACGGCCGCCGGGGCGAGCGCCGTCAGCCGGCCGAGCGCGTCGACCCGCTGCCCGAGGACGAGCAGCAGCCCGCCGCCGACGAGCCCCAGGGCGAGGCCGACGAGCCGCCATCCTCGGGTGCGGTCGGCGATACGGACGACCTCGGCGTGCTCGTTGACCCCGACGGTGACGACGTGGCGACGCGCCAGGGCGACACCGAAGGCGACGAGCGCGAGCGGCAGGGCGAGGATGCTGACGAGCACGGTCGTCTCCTTTACTTGTACCGGATGCTTGACACAAGGAGGATGACCGCTCGCGGCACTTGTGTCAAGGACTTGTCACAAGTGCCGGTGGCCGGGCATGGCAGGATCGAGGGATGAGCAGCCCGCTGGACTGGATCAGGGACGCCGCCGCGGCCCGCGACGCCGTGGGCCTGACCCGGCGTCTCGTGACGACCAAGGCGCGCGACGTCCTCGACCTCGCGGGCAACGACTACCTCGGCCTGCGGCACCACCCCGCCGTCGTCGCCGGGGCCGTCGCCGCCGTCGAGACCTACGGCACCGGTGCCGGCGCCTCCCGGCTCGTCACGGGCACGCTCGACGTCCACGAGCAGCTCGAGGCCTCGCTCGTCGCCATGACGGGCGCCCCCTCGGCCCTCGTCCTCTCCAGCGGCTACGCGGCCAACCTCTCGGTCCTCACGACCCTCGCCGACGCCGGCTCCCTCGTCGTCAGCGACGAGCACGCCCACGCCTCGCTCATCGACGGCTGCCGCCTCGCCCGGGCCGCCGTGACGGTCTCGCGGCACAACGACCTCGAGCACGTCGCCGAGCTCCTGGCCCGCCGTGACACCCCGCGCGCGGTCGTCGTCGCGGAGTCGGTCTACTCAGTGCTCGGTGACGTCGCGCCCGTCGAGGACCTCGTCGCGCTGACCGCCGAGGCCGGCGCCCTGCTCGTCATCGACGAGGCCCACGCGCTCGGGGTCGTCGGGCCTGGCGGCGCCGGCCTCGTGGCGGCCTCCGGGTCGATGGGCGCCGAGCACGTCGTCGTCACGACGACCCTCTCGAAGTCGCTGGCCTCCCAGGGCGGAGCGGTCCTCGCCGCCCCCGAGGTCCGTGAGCACCTCGTCAACACGGCCCGGCCGTTCGTCTACGACACCGGCCTCGCCCCGGCGGCGGCCGGCGCGGCGCTCGCCGCGCTCGAGGTCCTGCGCGACCATCCAGAGCTCCCGGCCCGCCTGCACGCCAACGCCGCCCGCCTCGCCGAGGCCGTCGGGGTCGAGGCGCCGACCGGGGCCGTCATGTCCGTACCGATGCCCGGGCCGCACGAGACGGTCGAGGCCGTCGAGCGGGCGCTCGCGCTCGGGGTGCGCGTCGGCGCGTTCCGCCCGCCCTCGACCCCCGACGGCACGTCGCGGCTGCGCCTCACCGCGCACGCCCACCACACCGCGCACGACCTCGACCGTGCCGCAGCCGTCCTCGCCGAGATCGTCCCCGGGCGCGAGCAGTGAGCGACCCGCGCGCACTCCCCTCCGTCGTCCTCGTCACCGGCACCGGCACCGACGTCGGCAAGACCGTCGCCACCGCCGCCCTCGCGGCCCTCGTCCGCGGGCGGGGCTCCGAGGTGCAGGTCGTCAAACCCACCCAGACCGGCGTCGGCCCGGGCGACCCCGGTGACGTCGACGCGGTGCGCCGGCTCGTCGGCACCGACCTCGTGACGCACGAGCTCCTCCGGCTGCGTGACCCGCTCTCCCCGGAGGCCGCGGCCCGCCGCGAGGGCGTGACGCTTCCGCCGGTCGCCCTGCACGCCAAGCAGATCGGCGAGCTCGCGGCGCAGGCCCACGTCACCATCGTCGAGGGCGCGGGCGGCCTGCTCGTGCGTCTCGACTCCCGCGGCGGCACGCTCGCCGACCTCGGCACCGCCCTGCGCTACAAGGGCGTCTCGTGCGGGGTGGTGCTCGTGGTGTCGCCGGGCCTGGGCGTGCTCAGCACCGCCCAGCTCACCGCCGAGGCGCTCGCCACCCGCTCGCTGCCGCTCATCGGGGTCGTCGTCGGCTCGTGGCCGGCCGACCCCGGGCTCGCCGAGACCGAGAACCTCGTCGACCTCCCGCGCGTCACCGGGGCGCCGCTCTGGGGACGCATCCCCGCGGGTGCGGGGTCGATGACCGCCGAGGACTTCACCGCCGCCGCACCGGGCTGGTTCGACATCTCCTGACGACCGGCCGGGGCGGGCGCCGCACCCGCACGGAGCCCGGCGATGATGGGGGCATGAGCGCCAGCGACCACCCCTACCGCGTCACCGTCGTCTGCCACGGCAACATCTGCCGCTCGCCGATGGCCGAGATGCTCCTGCGCGAGGCGTTCGACGACGCCGGCCTCGGCGACCGCGTCGAGGTCGACTCGGCCGGCACCTCCGCCGAGGAGCTCGGCAACCCGGCGCACCCGCGGACCATCGCCACGCTGCGCCGGCACGGCCATCCCGACGTCGGCTGGTCGGCCCACCGCGCCCGGCAGTTCCGCGCCGACTGGTTCGACGACACCGACCTCGTCCTCGCCGCCGACCACCCGCACGCCGAGCGCCTCGGCCGCCTGGCCCGCCACGAGGACGACGCCGCGAAGGTCCGGCTGGTGCGCTCCTTCGACCCGGACGCCGTGGCCGTCGGCGAGCTCGGGATGGACGACCCCTGGTACGGCGGTGACGCCGAGTACGAGCAGACCTACGACGAGATCCGCGCCGCCGTGCCGGGCATCGTCGAGCACGTCCGCCGCGCCCTCGACGCCTGACCGCCGACCCGGCAGCGGGCGGCGCCCGGACGCCGGGGACGACGCCCGCGCGCACTCTGGGAGGATGGGGGCCATGTCGAGCACGCCCCCGGTCGCGTCCGGGCTCCACGCCGCCCAGTCCCTCGTCGACGTCGCCCCGCCCATCGCGCTCGGGGCGCTCGACGGCCGGTACCGCGGCGTCGTGGCCGGGCTCGTCGACCACCTGTCGGAGCCGGCGCTCAACCGCGCCCGCGTGCACGTCGAGGTCGAGTGGCTGCTGCACCTGACCGACCGCGAGGTCGTGCCCGGCGTGCGCCGCCTCACCGACGACGAGAAGGCCCGGCTGCGGGCCGTCGTCACGACCTTCGGCGCCGACGAGATCGACGAGATGTCGGCCACCGAGCGGGTGACGCAGCACGACGTCAAGGCGGTCGAGTACTTCCTCAAGGCGCGGCTGCGCGACATCGCCCCCGCCCCGGAGGACGCCGGTCTCGCCGAGCTCATCCACTTCTGCTGCACGAGCGAGGACATCAACAACCTCTCGTACAGCGTCATGGTCCAGGGCGCGGTGCAGCAGGTCTGGCTGCCGCGGGCGACCGCCCTCGTCGAACAGCTGACGTCGATGGCCACCGAGCTCGCCGACGTGCCGCTGCTCGCGCACACCCACGGCCAGCCGGCGACCCCGACGACGATGGGCAAGGAGCTCGCCGTCCTCGCGTGGCGCCTGCGCCGCCAGCTGCGCCGCATCGAGGACGCCGAGTACCTCGGCAAGCTGAACGGCGCCACCGGCACCTACGGCGCCCACCTCGCCGCGGTGCCCGAGGCCGACTGGGAGGACGTGAGCCGGACCTTCGTCGAGCACCTCGGCCTCACGTGGAACCCGCTGACGACCCAGATCGAGAGCCACGACTGGCAGGCCGAGCTCTACGCCGACATCGCGCGCTTCAACCGCGTCCTGCACAACATGTGCACGGACGTGTGGACGTACATCTCGATGGGCTACTTCGCCCAGGTGCGCGGTCAGGGCACCGTCGGGTCGAGCACGATGCCCCACAAGGTCAACCCGATCCGCTTCGAGAACGCCGAGGCCAACCTCGAGGTCTCGAACGCCCTGCTCGACGTGCTCGCCTCGACGCTCGTCCAGAGTCGCCTGCAGCGCGACCTCACGGACTCCTCGATGCAGCGCAACATCGGCACCGCGTTCGGGCACAGCCTCCTCGCCATCGACAACGCGCACCGGGGGCTCGACGGCCTCGACGCCGTGCCGGCCGCGATGGCCGCCGACCTCGACGCCAACTGGGAGGTCCTCGGAGAGCCGGTGCAGTCCGCGATGCGCGCGCTCGGCGCCCGCGGCGTGCCGGGGATGGAGGAGCCGTACGAGCGGCTCAAGGAGCTGACCCGCGGCCGCCGCATCGGCCAGGACGACCTCGTCGCGTTCGTCCGCGGCCTCGGGCTGCCCGCCGACGTCGAGGAGCGCCTCGCCGCGATGACGCCGGCGACCTACGTCGGCCTCGCCCCGACCCTGGTGCGGCACCTGCCGTGAGCACGGCGGCGGTGGCCATCGTCCCGGCGCGGCTCGAGGACCCGCGGCTGGCCGTGCTGGTCGCCGAGCACCTCGCCGAGATGGAGCCCACCGCGCCGGCGTGCAGCCGCCACGCGCTCTCGCTGGAGCAGTTCCGCGACCCCGCCGTGCGGCTGTGGGTCGCGCAGGCGGCCGGCGCGCTCGTCGGGTCGGTGGCGCTCAAGGACCTCGGTGGCGGCCACCTCGAGCTGAAGACGATGCGGGTCGCGCCCTCGCTGCGCGGCTCCGGCCTCGGGCGGCGGCTGCTCGACCACGCCCTGGAGCAGGCGCGCGCGGCCGGTGCGACGCGGGTCAGCCTGGAGACCGGCTCCGGCGACGTCTTCGCGCCGGCGCGCGGCCTCTACCGCGCGCACGGGTTCGTCGACTGCGAGCCCTTCGGCGACTACCGCCCCGACCGCCACAGCACCTTCCTCACCCGCACCCTCTGACGCTGCCCGCCCCCTCCTTCCGCCCCTCCTTCCGCCCCTTCCTCCCGCGAACGCGTGTGAACACGCCGGCGCCGACCGGCGGGTTCACACGCGTTCGCGGTGGGAGACTGCGCCCAGTCGTTCAGGGGGTTGCATCGTGGGTGGGTCCACCGCTGAGCTCCGTCGCGCCCCGTGGCGCGGTCGGACCGTTCTCGTCCTCGTGGCGGTCGCCGGCGCGATGACGGTGGCTGCGTGCACCGGCACCCCGGCCGGAGGCGCGACCGCCGCGCCGGCAGCGTCGCGTACCGCCGCGTCCACGTCGGCCGCCCCCGCGCCGGGGCCGGTCGACGCCGAGGCGTTCCTCGGTGGACTCCTCGAGAAGGTCGAGGGGCAGGACTCGGTCAACGTCGTCGTCGACTCGGACTACGAGTTCCTCAACGCCGACCTCCTGCTCTCGACCGGTGCACAGCGGGTCCTCCTGCGGGACGCGGAGCAGTCGCTCAACGTCGTCGTCATCGACGACGTCGTGTGGACCCAGGACGAGGAGCCGCTCGGGTCGCCGTGGACGGAGGTCGACGAGCGCCCGGAGGGACTCGAGGCCGCCGGCCCGTCGCACCACGTCCGGGCATGGCAGGACGGCGTCCGGTCGGTGACGCGGGGCAGGACGGAGGTGGTCGAGGGCCACACCCTGACCACCTACGCCGTCGCCGTGCGGGCGGACGCCGCCTGGGCGGCGCTCGGGATGGTGACGCAGCCCGGGTCGCCCGACACGGTCACCTACATCGTCCGGGTCGACGAGGACGGCCTGCTGCGCGACGCGAACGCGACGATGGGGGACTCGCGGGTCACCATCACCTACGACGGCTGGGGCGCCGCGCTCGAGATCGTCGCCCCGCCGCGCGACTGACCGCGCCCTCCGCCTCCCCCTCTCTGCGAACGCGTGTGAACCCGCCGGTGCCGCCCGGCGGTTTCACACACTTTCGCGTGGGACGCGGGACGCCCGGCGTGGGAGGGTGGGGCCGTGTCCAGCACCGACCCGCGTCCCGTCGACCGTGACGACGTCGACGGCATCGCGATGGCCCTGCCCGACGTCACGCGCGAGGGCACCGACACCCACCCGTCCTACGCGGTGCGCGGCAAGGGCTTCGTCACCTGGCGGGGGCCGCGCAAGGACGCGGTCGACCCCGACACCGGCGAGCGGATGGACGACGTCATCTGCATCGTCGTGCCCGGCCCGGACGACAAGGAGTCGATCCTCCAGCTCGGCGAGCCCTGGTTCACGACACCACACTTCGACGGCTACGACGCCGTCCTCGTCCGCGAGCGCGACCTCGGGCGGCTGGACTACCTCGAGCTCGCCGAGATCATCACCGACGCGTGGGCGACCAGGGCGCCGAAGAAGCTCGTCAAGGAGCACCTCGGCTGACGCGGACGGCGGCCCCCGGATGGTCGCCTAATACCCCATGGGGGTATCATCGACGCATGACCACCTCCCCCGCGGCCGAGCCGGTCGTCCCCGGCTACTCCGAGACCAAGGACGCCCACCTGCGCCGCCTCAAGCGCATCGAGGGCCAGGTGCGGGGCATCGCCCGGATGGTCGAGAACGACACCTACTGCATCGACGTCCTCACCCAGGTGAGCGCCGTGACCCGCGCGCTGCAGGCCGTGAGCCTCGGCCTGCTCGAGGAGCACGTCGCCCACTGCGTCGTCGACGCCGCACGCGAGTCCGACGAGGCCGCGGCCGAGAAGGTCGACGAGGTCATCGCCGCCGTCACGCGCCTCGTGAGGAGCTGAGATGACCCAGACCACCGACCGTCCCGCCGACGAGGTCCACGAGGTCGACCTCGCGATCTCCGGGATGACCTGCGCCTCGTGCTCGGCGCGCATCGAGAAGAAGCTCGGCCGCCTCGACGGGGTCGACGCCGTCGTCAACCTCGCGACCGAGAAGGCCACCGTCCGCTGGACCGGGCCGCTGACCGTCGCCGACATCGTCGCGACCGTGCAGCGCACCGGGTACGGCGCCGAGGTGCTCGGCGACGCCCCGGCCGCCGATGCCGACGCCACCACCGCCGACGACGCGTCCACCGACGCCCCTGCGTCACCCACCGTCGACGCGGGCGCCGCGGTCGAGCGCGCCGTCGCGCCGACGGCCCACCACCAGGTCTCCCGCCAGGACGACCTGCGCCGACGCGCCGAGGTCGCCGCCCTCCTCACCGTCCCCGTCGTCGTCCTCGCGATGGTCCCCGGCCTGCACTTCACGGCCTCGCCCTGGGTGCAGCTCGTCCTCGCGACCCCCGTCGTCGCCTGGGCCGGCTGGCCGTTCCACCGGGCCGCCGCGCTCAACGCCCGGCACGGCGCCTCGACGATGGACACCCTCGTCTCGCTCGGCGTCCTCGCGGCCTACCTCTCGTCCCTCGTCGTCGTGGTGACCGGCCGCGCCGGCGGGATGGACGGCGACGGCGCGCACGTCTGGTTCGAGACCGCGACCGTCGTCACGACCTTCCTCCTCGTCGGACGCTGGATGGAGGCGCGCGCGACCGACCGCACCCGCGACGCGCTGCGCGGCCTGCTCGACCTCGGCGCCAAGGACGTCGCGGTGCTGCGCACCGACACCGCCTCCGGGGCCACCGTCGAGGAGCGCATCCCCGTCGACCGGCTCGGCGTCGGCGACCGCTTCGTCGTCCGCCCCGGCGAGAAGGTCGCCACCGACGGCGTCGTCCGCGACGGGCGCAGCGCCGTCGACGCCTCGCTCGTCACCGGCGAGTCGGTGCCGGTCGACGTCGCGCCGGGCGCCGAGGTCACCGGCGGCACCGTCAACACCACCGGCCGCCTCGTCGTCGAGGCCACGCGCGTCGGCGCCGAGACGACGCTGGCGGGCATCACGCGGATGGTCGAGCGCGCGCAGACGAGCAAGGCGCCGGTGCAGCGCCTGGCCGACCGCGTGTCGGCCGTCTTCGTGCCGGTCGTGCTCGCCGTCGCGGCGCTCACCTTCGTCGGCTGGTGGCTGGGGTCCGGCGACCCCGCCCGCGCGCTCGAGGTCGCCATCTCGGTGCTCGTCATCGCCTGCCCCTGCGCACTCGGCCTCGCGACGCCGACGGCCCTGCTCGTCGGCACCGGCCGCGGCGCGCGGATGGGCATCCTCATCAAGGGTGCCGAGGTGCTCGAGGACACCCGGCGCATCGACACCGTCGTCCTCGACAAGACCGGTACCGTCACCTCGGGCGAGATGACGCTCGTCGACGTCGCGACCGCCGGCCGGCTGCCGAAGGACCAGGCGCTGCGGGCCGCCGCGGCGGTCGAGCAGGGCAGCGAGCACCCGGTGGCGCGGGCCGTCGTGGCGGCCGCCCGCTCCCGCGCACTCGGCGTCCCGGAGGCCTCCGACTTCGAGGCGCTCCCCGGCGCGGGCGCGCGGGCTCGCATCAAGGGCACCGAGGTCGTCGTCGGCCGGGCCGACCTCTTCGACGAGGTACCGCGCGAGATCGCGACCCCCGCCGCCGAGGGCACCTGCGTCTGGGTCGGGTGGGACGGCCGGGCCCGGGCCTCGTTGACCGTCGCCGACACCGTGCGGCGCAGCTCCGGGCGGGCCGTGCGCGCCCTCGACGAGTCCGGGCTGGTCTGCTACCTCCTGACCGGCGACCACGACCGGGCCGCGCTCACCGTGGCCCGCGACGTGGGCATCCCCGTCGGACGCGTCGTCGCCGACGTCCGGCCCGAGGACAAGCACGCGATGGTCGCCGACCTCCAGCGCCGTGGGCGGGTCGTCGCGATGGTCGGCGACGGCGTCAACGACGCGGCGGCGCTCGCGCAGGCCGACCTCGGCATCGCGATGGGCAGCGGCACCGACGTCGCGGCCGACGCCGCCGACATCGTCCTCCTGCGCTCGGAGCTGCCGGCCGTCGTCGACGCGATGGACCTCTCCCGGGCGACCCTGCGGACCATCCGCCAGAACCTCGGGTGGGCGTTCGGCTACAACGTCGCGGCGATCCCGCTCGCCGTCGCCGGGGTGCTCAGCCCGATGGTCGCCGGCGCCGCGATGGCCGCCTCGAGCGTCCTCGTCGTGACCAACAGCCTGCGCCTGCGCCGCTGGACCCCCCGCGGCTGACCCGTCCTTCCCCACCGACTGCGAGTTCCGCCGCTCGACGCGCCGCCCCGCGGTGTGTCGAGCGGCGGAACTCGCAAGAAGTCGGCCCGAGGACGTGACGAGGCCCCCGCCGGATGGTCCGGCGGGGGCCTCGTCGTCGCGGGGGCGGGGCGTCAGACGACGACCTCGCCCTGCGGGGTGTCGAACGTGACGGCCATGAGCCCGGGGGTGCCGTGCGGCGCCACGAACGAGAACTCGATGACCGACGAGGTGTAGTCGGCGGGCAGGCCGAGCCAGTCGCGCACGCGGTCGGGGTCACCGGCGATCGTCAGCGACTCGATGGTCACCTCGGTGTCGGCGTCCTCGGAGGGGTGCGGCGTGCCCTCCTCCCACGTGATGAAGAAGGGGAGCTGGGGGTCGGCCTGCAGGCCCTTGACCCCGAGCTGGCGCCAGCGCAGCTCGACCCCGTCGGGGCGGTGCCGGTTGCCGTTGACGGCCTCGCGGCCGAGGCGCTGCTCCTGCTCGGCGATGTCGTCGACGCGGACGACCCAGCCGAGCCAGCCACCGCCGGCCTGGGAGCGCGCCCGGACGACCTGCCCGAAGGGCGCCTTGTCGCTGGCGGGGTGGTCGAGGACCTCGACGACCTCGACGTACCGCTCGTGGGCGAGCGGCAGGATGACGTTGCGCGTCCCGAAGCGCGGGTGGACTCCCCCGTCGACCGGCTCGACGCCGATCAGCTTCGCGAGACGCTCGGCCGTCGCGTGCACGCCATCGTGCTCGGCCGCGTAGACGACGTGGTCAACTCGCATGCCGTTCATGGTCGCACACGCGCGAGGGTGCTCTTGACCGGGGTCGGAGGGTACCGGCTCGGACGTCCCACCGGCCACAGCAGCCCCATCCCGTCGTGGGACCACCGCGGGCGACGCCGCGGCCGCGGTGGCTCAGAAGCCACCGTGCCGCCGGGAGCCCGACGGTGTCCGCCGACGCCGCCAGCGGGCCAGCCGGGGCAGCACCTCCGCGTACCGCACCGGGTCGAGGACGGCGCCGAGGGGGTGCCCGTCGGGCAGGTCGGACGCGGCGAGCCGGGGGTACGCCTCGTAGAGGTCGACCCCGGTGAGGTACTGGTACGCGTCGGGCGCCGCGGCCGCGAGCTCGTGCGCGAGGCAGACCTCGTCGAGGTCGGCCGGCAGGTACCCGGCGAGGGCGTCAAGGTCCGCGAGCACCTCGTCGACGACCTCGAGACCGCGGAAGAGCAGGTGCGTGCGCAGGTCCGCGAAGAGGTCGTCGCCCAGCGGGCCGATGGCGAAGTCGCCCGCGCACCAGAGCGGGTGGACGAACATCCGCCGGTGCTGGCGCCCGCACTCGCGATGGAAGGCGACGACCTCGTCGGCGCCCAGCCCACAGAGGGTGTCGAACAGCTCGACCGCCATCCGGTCGACGTCACCGCCACCTCGCGCGCGCACGCCGTCGACGATCTCGCACATCCGGTCCCGGTCCATGTCGGTCCACCTTCCAGAGGGGTCCCCGCCCTGCCGACCCTAGGTTCGCGGGCGGGCCCCGGTCACGACCCGACGGCGACGTCGGGCCGTTCCGCCGTCGCGGCGACGGCCGAACGGCGACTCAGCCCTGGCGCTGACGCACCGCCTCGTAGAGCACGACCGCGGCGGAGACGCCGGCGTTGAGCGAGTTGACCGTCCCCGCCATCGGGATGCGCACGCGCGCGTCGGCGGCCGCGAGCGCCGCGTCGGTCAGGCCCGTCTTCTCGGTGCCGACGGCCACGGCGACCCCGCCGGTCAGGTCGCAGTCGGTGTGGAGCATCTCGGTGTCGGGGGTCGTCGCGACGAGCCGGATGCCCCGGTCGGCGAGCCAGGCGAGCACCTCGGGCAGCGGGGCGGAGGCGACCGGCACCGAAAAGACCGTGCCCTTGCTCGCGCGCACGACGTTGGGGTTGCCCCAGTCGGTGACGGGGTCGGCCGCGACGACCGCCGCGACCCCGGCGGCGTCGGCGCTGCGCAGGACCGAGCCGAGGTTGCCCGGCTTCTCGAGGCCCTCGAGGACGACGACGAGCGGGTTCTCGGGCAGGTCGAGCGCCCGCAGCGGCGTGCCGGCGACCGGGACGACGGCGATGAAGCCGTCGGGCCCCTCGCGGTAGGCCACCTTCTCGAAGGCCGTGCGCCCGCAGCGGATCGTGCTCGCCCCGAGGTCGCGGACCCGTTCGACGAGCCCCAGCTGCGCGTCGGCGTCGAGCATCAGCTCGGGGCAGTAGAGCAGCGTGCGCGGCCGCACCCCGGCGTCGACGGCGAGCAGCAGCTCGTCGTAGCCGTCGACGACGGTCAGCCCCTCGGCCTCGCGGGCCCGGCGGCGCCGGAGCGCGGCGACGGCCTTGAGGCGCGGGTTGGTCGCGGAGGTGACGTGGAGCTCGGCCATGGCGCGCCCAGCATCCCACGCGGCGGAGGGGCCCGCGCCCACCGCGGCCCGCCCCGGGTGCGGTAGACATGCCGGATGACCAGCACCGACGAGGCGGCCCCGTCCCGCACGCGCACCCGCCGCCTCGGGCGGGCCGCCCTCTACGCGCTGGTCACCGGGCTCGTGCTCTTCGGGGTCGGGTTCCTCGTCCGCAGCCGCTGGGACCCGCTCATCAGCCTCGACGACGACGTCATCCGGCACCTCACCGACGTCACCCGCGCCCACCCGGGTCTGCGCGAGGCGTTCATCGTGTGGCAGGCCGTGAGCCAGCCCGTCAACCTGCACGTCGTCGGCACCCTCGTCTGCCTCTGGGTCTGGCTGCGCAAGGGGATGCGGACGCGGGCCTGGTGGGCGTTCGCGACGCTCATGCTCTCGTGGTTCGTCGGCCTCGTCGCCAAGTACGTCTTCCAGCGCGCCCGGCCCGTCGTCGAGGACCCGGTCTCCGAGGCACCGGGGTACTCCTTCCCGTCGGGGCACGCCCTCAACTCGGCGGCGTGGGTGTCGGTCCTGCTCATCCTGGTGTGGCCGCTGCTGAGGACCCGCGCCTCCCGGACGGTCGCCGTCGTCCTCGGCGCGGCCGTCGTCGTCGTCACGGCGCTGGACCGGATGTTCCTCGGCGTCCACTACCCGAGCGACGTGACCGTCGGCGTCCTCACCGGCACCGGCCTCGTCCTCGCCTCCTACGCGGGCTACACCGGCTGGAACCCGCGCGACCCCGACGACGCCCGCGACCCCGACACCACGCGCCACCCGGCCGACACCGACGTCGCCTCCGACCGTTCCGCCTCTCGCCAGGAGTCCTGATGTCCTTCCTCACCCGCTGGGACGACGACACGTCCCGCCCCTCGTTCGGCTCGGCCCTGCGCGACGCGGCCGTCCGCGCCGTCCTCCCCGGCGTCGGCGTCTTCGCCGTCATCGTCGCCATCGGGCTGGTCATCATGGGCCCGCTGCGCGGCTTCGAGGCCGAGAACGCGGTGAGCCGCTGGTTCCAGGACCGGCGCACCCCGCTCGGCGAGAGCATCACCAACGTCATGTCGATGATCGGCAACACCGAGTACGTCATCGCCGTCGCCGTGCTCGTGGCCCTCGTCGTCCTCTGGCGCACCCGGCAGTGGTGGTTCGCCGTCGTCCCGCTGCTCGCGATCTCGCTGCAGGCGACGATCTTCGTCATCGCGACGGCCGTCGTCGGGCGACCCCGCCCCACGGTCGAGCGCCTCGACCCCACGCCGCCGACGTCGAGCTACCCGAGCGGTCACGTCGGCGCGTCGACCGCGCTGTACGTCTCGTTCGTCCTCATGGCCACCCGCATCCCGAACCTCGCCGTGCGCCGGGCGGTCATCGCGGTGTGCGTCCTCGTGCCGCTCGCGGTGTCGTTCGCGCGCCTCTACCGGGGCGCGCACCACGTGACCGACATCGTCGTCGGGCTGGCCAACGGCATCGCGTGCGCGCTGCTGGCGTGGGGCTACCTGCGCCGGGACACCGGCGCGTCGACGGACGGGTCGGGCGACCGGGCGGCTCAGAGCCGCGCGTAGCGCGCGCGGGCGAAGGAGTAGACGCCGTACGCGGCGATGCCGAGTGCGACGACGGTGAGGACCACCGGCCCACCGGCCATGTCCTTGAGCGACTTGAGCGCCCCGTCGAGACCCTGCGCCTTGTCGGCGTCGTGCTGCACCGCCGCGACGAGGAAGAACACGCCGACGACGACGAGCGCCACGCCCTTCGCGACGTAGCCCGCCCTGCCGGCCTGGACCGCCCAGTCCCCGGGGTGCTCGGTGAGGTCGCCGAGGAACTTCTTCTTCCAGCCCTTGTAGACGTGGTACCCGGCGATGCCGAGGACGACGAGCCCGAGCGCCCCGACGAGGACCTGCCCGGCGGGGCTGCCCATGAGCGCCTGGGTGGCGTCCTCGGTGTCCTTCTCGCTCGAGCCCTCCGTGCCGAGCGCGACGACCTTGAACGCCGTCCACGCGAAGAACAGGTACATGACGCCCTTGGCGGCGAGCTTGAGCCGGTCGGTCGCCTCGCTGTGGCTGATGGCGCCCTCGGTGAGGTTCCAGAGCCCGAGGAGGGCGAAGCCGACGACGGCGACCCAGAGGAGGAACGGTCCGGTCGTGGAGCCGGCGACCGTCGAGAGGGCCCCGGACTGGTCCGCGCTCTGCGAGCCGGAGCTGCCGATGCCCCAGGCGATCTTGACGGCCAGGTAGGCGATGACGAGGTGCAGCACCCCGAGGACGGCGTACCCGACCCGTGCGCCCCACTCGACGACAGGACTCTCGTTGGCCTCACGGGTGACACGGGAGACGTCGGCGCTGCTCATGGCAGGACACCCTGCCACCCCCGGGGAGGTGGCGTCGAGATCCGCCCCCGCGGATGTCAGCGGAGCGAGTCGAGGACCGTGACGAGGCCGTGCTCGTCGACGTGGCCGGTCACCTCGTCGGCCGCCTCCTTGACCTCGTCGGGCGCGTTGTCCATCGCGACCCCGCGGGCCGCCCAGCGCAGCATCTCGAGGTCGTTGCGCTGGTCGCCGACGGCCACGGTGGCGCCGGGCTCGACGCCGAGGCGGCGCCGGACCACCTCGAGCGCGGCAGCCTTGGACACGCCCTCCGGTGTGATGTCGAGCCAGGCGCTCCAGCCGACGGCGTACTCGACGCCGTGCAGGCCGATGCGCTCGGTGCCGGCGAGGAACTCCTCGCTCGAGCTCTCGGGGTCGCGGATGGTCAGGCGCGTCACCGGGTGGGCCATCAGCTCCTCGAAGGGGACGACCTGGGGCGTGCCGTCGAGCTCGCCGTCGGGGAACGGGGCGGAGACCTTGAAGCCGACGCCGAGCTCCTCGACCGCGACGAGCGCGCTGGGGAACTCCTCGCGCAGGACGCGCAGGGCGGGGGCGGGGTCGAAGGTCACCGCCTCGAGGACCTCGTAGCCGTCGGGGAGCGCGGGGTCGAGGCGCAGGGTGATCGCGCCGTTGGCGCAGACGGCGTACCCGTCGACGAGGCCGAGCTGGTCGAGGACCGGCAGCGTGCCGAGGACGCCGCGGCCGGTGGCCATCGTCACGTGGTGGCCGGCGTCGAGGACGGCGCGCACGGCGCTGCGGACGGGGTCGTGGAGGCGGCCGTCGTGGTCGACCGTCGTGCCGTCGATGTCGAGGCACACGAGGTGTGGAGTTCTCATCGCTGCCCACGCTACCGAGGCGGGGTGAACGCCGGGTGTCCGCGTCACGGACCGGCGACGACCCCGGGGCCCTGTTCCGACAGCGACAACCCCGCACGTGCGGGCTTGTCGAGCCCGCCGGCCGATCCCGACCGCGGCGACCCCGCACGTGCGGGCTTGTCGAGTCCGCGGCCGATCCCGACCGCGACAACCCCGCACGTGCGGGCTTGTCGAGCCCGCCGGCCGATCCCGACCGCGACAACCCCGCACGTGCGGACTTCCCGAGCCCGCGGCCCTGTTCCGACAGCGACAACCCCGCACGTGCCGGGCTTTGCGTCAGGGGCGGGGGCGGCCGACCTTCCAGTAGGCGCAGAAGAAGACGCCGCGCCGGTCGGTGCCGTGACGGACGAGGACGCGCCGGGCGCCGGCGGCGAGCGAGGCCTCGCCGCACGCCCAGCCGTAGGCGACCGGGCCGGGGCGCCGGGCGAGCTCGGCGTCGAGGGCCGGCAGCACGGCGCTCCCGGGGCGACCCCGGCGCACGTGGACACGGGCGTCGCCGAGGTCGTAGGCGTCGAGCACCCGCGGGTCGGCGACCTCGACGTGCACCTCGACCCCGTGGTCGCGGGCGTCGTCGGCGCCGCCCCACGCGTCGAGGATCGCCGCGACCGACGGCACCGCGGTCTCGTCGGCGACGAGAACCTGACGGCCGCCGGCCTCGAACCCGCGGTACAGCGCCCCGCTCGCCCGGATGCCGACGGCGTCGCCGGGTCGGGCGCGCGAGACCCACGTCGAGCCGGGGCCGCTGTCGCCGTGCGTCACGACGTCGATGTCGACCCGCCCGCGGACGGGGTCGTGCTCGCGGACCGTGTACCAGCGCAGCGCCGGCCGCCAGGCGGGCGGCAGCGCGGCCACCGTCGCGCGCACGTTGACCGGCTCGGGGTCGGGCAGGACGAGCGGGGCGCCCGCCGGCGGCATGAGCAGGCCGACGTACTCGTCCGGCCCGCACGGCACGAAGTCGCGCAGTCCCGGTGCCTCGCAGACGAGCCGGCGCATCCCGGCCCCGAGGTCGTGCACCTCGGCGACGGTCGCCGCGTACTGCGGGAAGTCGGCGCGCACGATGCCGGTCGAGGCGTCGGCGCGGCGCTCGCGGGCCACTGCGCTCACAACACCCTCCGGCGCGGCAGGACCACCGGCGTCCCGGTCTCGGGGTCCTCGATGACCCGCGCGGACACCCCGAAGACGGCCTCGACGACCTCGGGGGTCACGACCTCGTGCGGCGTGCCCTCGGCGACGACCCGGCCGTCGCGCATCGCGACGAGGTGGTCGGCGTAGCGCGCGGCCATCGCGAGGTCGTGCAGCACCATGACGACGGTCGTGCCGTCGTCGTCGCACAGGCGGCGCACGAGGTCGAGGACGTCGAGCTGGTGGGCGATGTCGAGGAAGGACGTGGGCTCGTCGAGGAGGAGCACCGGCGTGCGCTGGGCGAGCACCATCGCGAGCCAGACCCGCTGCCGCTGACCGCCGCTCAGGCTGTCGACGGGCACGCCGGCGAGGTGCACGAGGTCGGTGCGCTCGAGGGCGTCGGCCACCGCGACCTCGTCGTCGCGACCCCAGGTGCGGAAGAGCCCGTGGTGCGGATGCCGTCCGCGCTCGACGAGCTCGAGAACGCTGACCCCCTCGGGGACGATCGGCTGCTGCGGCAGCAGCCCGAGCCGGCGCGCGACCTCGCGCGTCGGCAGCGACCCGATCTCGTCGCCGTCGAGGAGCACCTGGCCGCCGCGCGGCCGCAGCAGGCGGCCGAGCCCGCGCAGGAGCGTCGACTTGCCGCAGCCGTTCGGGCCGACGACGGCCGTCGTCCGGCCGGTCGGCACGACGAGGGTCACGCCGTCGACGACCACCCGGTCGTCGTAGGCCAGCCGCAGGTCGCGGGCGGCGAGGCGGGATCCGGCCGGCGCCTCCGCCGGGTGCTGGGGCACGCGGGGTGCGGTCTCGGTCACGGTCATCGGCCCTCCTGGGACGTGGGACGGGAGCGGAGCATCCAGAGCAGGACGGGGGCACCGAGCAGACCGGTGACCAGGCCGACCGGGAGCGCGGTGCCCGGCACGGCGTAGGCGGCGGCGTAGTCGGCCGCGACGACGACGACGGCGCCGACGAGGGCGGCGACGCCGACGGACGGCCGACCGGGGACGAGCCGGCGGGCGATCGGGCCGCTGAGGAACCCGACGAACGCGACCGGCCCGACGACCGCCGTGGCCGCCGCCACGAGACCGACGACGAGGACGGTGACGCCGACGCGCAGGCGGGCGACGCGCACCCCGAGGGCCGCGGCGAGGTCGTCGCCGAGCCCGAGCACCGGCAGCCGCCCGGTGGCGACGAGCAGCAGGGGCAGGAGCACGGCGTCGACGGCGAGCAGGCGCAGGATGTCGGTCCACGTGACGGTGTTGAGGCTGCCGCTGAGCCAGACCAGGGCGTCCTGCGCCTGGTAGATGCTGGCCCGCACGAGCAGCCAGTGCACGAGCGCCGACAGGCCCGCCGCGAGGGCGACGCCGACGAGGACCATCCGGCCGGTGGCCCCGCCGCGCCCCCCGGCCTGGGACAGGATGAGCACCGCCGCGAGGACCGACCCGGCGAGGGCCGCGAGCGTGACGGGGGTGCCCCGCACCCCGAAGGCGACGACGACGAGCACCGCGCCCGCGCTGGCACCGAGGGTGATGCCGAGGACGTCCGGGCTGGCCAGCGGGTTGCGCAGCATCGTCTGGAACGCGGCCCCGGCGGCCCCGAAGGCGGCGCCGGCGAGCACCGCCATGAGGGCGCGGGGCAATGTGGACTCGAGGAGGACGAAGGACGCCCCGGGGACCTGCTCGCCGCCGATGATGCGCACGGCGTCGACGAACGACACGCGGTAGTCGCCGAGCAGCGCGCGGACGAGGACGAGGGCGACGACGAGCAGCAGGAGGACACCCACCACGAGGCGGCGACGACGCCGCGGGCCGCGCCGTGCCCGGGCCAGGGCGTCGGCGGTCGCGGAGGAGTCGCGGACCTCGCTCTCACGCAGGGCGGTCGACATCAGATCCCCTTGACGCGGCGGACGACGAGGACGAGGACGGGCGCGCCGAGCACCGCGCAGACGATGCCGACCTGCACCTCCGACGGCGGGGCCACGAGGCGCCCCACGACGTCGGCGAGGACGACGAAGGCCGGGCCGAGCAGGGCCGAGACGAGGAGGACGCGACGGTGCCCGACCCCGACGAGGACGCGCACCAGGTGCGGCACGACCAGCCCGACGAAGGCGATCGGTCCGGCGAGGGCCGTGGCGGTGGCGGCCAGCAGCACCGCGCCGGCCGCGGCGAGCCCGCGGTGCAGCACGACGTTCTGGCCGAGGCCGCGGGCGAGGTCGTCGCCGAGCGCGACCGCGTCGAGGGTCGGCCCCGAGGTCAGGGCGAGCGCGGCGCCGACGAGGAGGAACGGCAGGACGTCGAGGACCTGGCCGGCGTCCCGGCCGGCGACCGAACCCACCTGCCAGAACCGGAAGCTGTCGAGCGAGCCGCGGTCGGTGACGAGCACAGCACCGATGAGGCTCTGCGCCAGGGCCATCACCGCCGCACCGGCGAGCGCCATCGAGACCGGGGCCCTGGCCCGTGGCGCCATGAGCGTGAGCGACTGCACGAGCACGGCGACGGCGAGGGTGCCGACGATCGCGGCGACGACGTAGCCGCCGACGGAGTCGAGCCCGAGGAAGCGGATGCCGAGGACGACCGCCAGCGCGGCCCCGGAGTTGAGGCCGAGGATGCCGGGCTCGGCGATCGGGTTGCGGCTCAGGCCCTGGAGGACGACTCCCGACAGCGCCACGGCCGCGCCGACGACGAGGCCGATGACGGTGCGGGAGACGCGGGAGGAGACGATCGCAGCCGTCTCGGGATCGGCGCCACCCCCCGTCAGTGCGTCGAGGACGGCACCGGGCGCGAGGTGCTGCACCCCGAGGAGGAGCGAGGCCGCGACCGCCGCGAGGACGACGAGCGCCGACCCCGCCAGGGCCCACGGGAGCGCGACGCGTGCCGACCCGCCCCGCGACCCCCCTGCGGGGGCGGGCCGGGTCGGCGGCGCGGCGGTGGTGGTCACGCGGACGGCTCGCCCTTGACCGCGGAGACGAGCTTGGGCAGGAAGTCCTCGACGGCCGTGCGGACCGACAGCGGGCTGGGCAGCGACATCGACAGGGCGACCTCGTTGTCGGCGCTCGCCACGTAGTGGCCGTCCTCGAGCGCCGGGATGCGGCCGATGAGCGCGTTCTTGCGCAGCTCCTCGGCGCCGGCGCCCTGCTCGGCGTAGAAGACGACGACGTCGGCCTGCAGGCTCGACGCCTTCTCGGCGCTGAGGTTGGCGGTGAACGCGGACGGGTCCTTCGCGCTCAGCTCGGCGACGGTCGGGGAGTCGGCGAACCCGAACTCGCGCAGCATCTGCGGGCGCAGGTCGGAGGTCGTGTACAGGCCGATCGTGCTGAGGTCGGTGGGCGTGAACCAGGCCCAGGCGGCGGTCTTGCCCTTGATCTCCGGGTTGGCGGCGACGGCGTCGGCGATGGTCTTCTCGGTGCTCGCGGTCAGCGCGGCCGCCTCCGACGGCTTGCCGACCGCCTGACCGATCGCCGCCACCTGGTCCTGCCACGGGGTCCCCCACGCCTTCTCGGTCCAGGGCACGGTCGGGGCGATCTTCGAGAGCTTGTCGTAGTCCTCCTGCGACACACCGGAGCTGAGGCCGAGGATGAGGTCCGGGGTGGTGGCCGCGATGTCGTCGAACGGGATGCCGGCGGAGTCGTCGTAGCGGGCCATCCCGGAGGTGTCGGCGCCGATCTCCTCGACCTGCTCGTCGAACCAGTCGGTCGAGCCGGCGTCGTTGCCTCCCCACGTGATCTTCGGGGCGCCGACCGGGACGATGCCGAGCGCGGCGAGGGTGTCGGCGTCGGCCCATCCGACGGTCGCGATGCGCGTGGGTGCCCGGGTCACCGTCGTCGAGCCGTAGGCGTGCTCGATCGTCACGGGGAAGGCGGCCGCGTCGGCGGTGGCGGCGGTCGACGCGCTCGGGGTCGAGGCCCCGGTCGGGCCGGTCGAGCAGGCGGCGAGGACGAGGGCGGCTGCGGCGAGAGGGGCGGCGGTGAGCAGCCGGCGACGCGAGGGCACGATGGACTCCAGTCGGGGTGAGGCTTGCCTTACTTAGGTGAGCCTCACCTTAGCGTCACTCGCTGTGCCGCCGTCAACCTCCCCCGCCATCGGGACCGCGCAGGCGCCCCTCCCCCGGCAGTAACCCCGTCGAGTGAACAGAACACGCCGTGCGCGGCGGACCACGGACGGCGTGTTCTGTTCACTCGACGGGTGGGGCGCCTACTCGGGGGCCACCCAGGCCTGCTTCATCGAGAGCTTGCCGCTCGTCTGGAGCAGCGCCCGCCGGTAGAGGCGCTCGGCCACTCGGAGGACGAGCACCGCCGCGGCCACGAGCACGGCGAGGGCGACGACGGCCTCCCACCACTGCGCGGTCCCCTCGAGGACCCGCGTCGGCATGAGCACGGCCGAGAACGGCGGCACGTACGAGGCGACGACCTTCGCCGTCCCGTCGAGGAAGAGCGACCCGAAGAACACCGCCATGACGAGCATCGTCAGCGGGGTCGCGGTGCTCTGGACCTCCTCGGTCCGCGAGGCGAGGGCCCCGGCGACGGCCCACAGCGCGGCGAGGGCGACGAAGCCGGCGACGAAGAACACGAGGAACCACACGACCGGCCCGCTGACCGCCGTCACGAGGGACGCGTACGGCGTGAGCGACAGCCCGACGAGCCCGACCCCCGCGTAGAGCACCATCTGGGCGATGGCCAACACGCTGTTGCCGACGATCTTGCCGATGAGCAGCTGCCGCACCGGGATCGAGGTCGCGATGATCTCGACGATGCGCGACTGCTTCTCCTCGACGACGCTGTTGGCCAGCGTGATGCCGAAGGTCAGCGTCGCGATGTAGAAGAGGAAGGCGAACGCGAACGCCACGCCCTGCGCGAGGCCGGCCTTCTCGGCGTCGCCGGTGAGCAGCGAGGTCGTCACCCGGCTGCCGGCCTCGAGCCGCTCGACGCTCGTCCCGAGCTCGCCGGCCTGCTGCTCGAGCGTCGCCTGCCGGACGACCTCCTGCGTGACCCGGGTCAGGTCGTCCTGCGACTCGGTGTCGGAGGTCAGCACCCACCCGCCGTCGACGCGGTGCAGCCAGGCGTCGGCGTCACCGGACGTCACGAGCGCGCGGGCGGCGGCGTCGTCGGCCACGGGGTCGACGCCCACCTCCACCTTGTCGTCGATGCCGGTCGCGGACGACGCGAGCCGGTCGGCCATCGCCCGGTCGGCGCTCGTCGCGGCGACCGTGTAGGTGCTCGTGCGCTCGGCGCTCCAGGCCTGCCAGCCCATGAACGCGGCGATGAGCACGAGGGTCACGACGGTGCCGATGACGAACGCGCGGTCGGTCAGCTTGACGACGACCTCGCGGCGGGCGACGAGCGTCCACGCCGCGCGGCCGGCGACCGGCTCGTCGGTGACGGAGGTCTGCGGGGGCGTCAGCGTCGTGGTCATCAGGCGGCCACCTCTCGGTAGATGTCGGCCAGGGCCGGTCGGACGGGGGCGAACTCGTGCACGGCGCCGCGCCCGGCGGCCTCGCGCAGCACGGCCTGCTCGGCGCCCTCCTCGAGGACCTCGACGAGGGCGGTGCGGCCGTCGACGTCGACGACGTGGATGCCGCGCACCTCGCGCACCCAGCCGGCGTCGCGGTCGAGGCTCAGTCGGTAGCGGACGGGACCGCGCGAGCGCAGCTCGTCGGCGCCCCCCGAGGCGACGACGCGCCCCCGCGAGAGGATGACGAGGCGGTCGCAGAGGCGCTCGACGAGGTCGAGCTGGTGGCTCGAGAACAGCACCGGCACACCGGTGCTCGCGTGCTCGCGCAGCATGTCGGCCATCGAGTCGACGGCCGTCGGGTCGAGGCCGGAGAACGGCTCGTCGAGGATGAGCGCCGTCGGCCGGTGGAGCAGCGCGGCGACGACCTGCACCTTCTGCTGGTTGCCGAGGCTCAGCTCCTGGAGCCGGTCGCCCGCACGGCCGTCGAGCCCGAACCGCTCGAGGTGCTCCTGCGCCGCACCGCGCGCCACCGCGGCCTCCATCCCCTTGAGCTGGGCGAGGTAGACGAGCTGGTCGAGGACGCGCTGCTTGGGGTAGAGGCCCCGCTCCTCCGGCATGTAGCCGAAGCGCCGCTGGTCCTGCGCGGTCACCGGGCGGCCGCGCCAGCGCACCTCCCCCCCGTCGATGCCGAGGACGCCCATGACCATCCGCATGGTCGTCGTCTTGCCCGCCCCGTTGCCGCCGACGAAGCCGGTGAGGATGCCGTCGCGGACGTCGAAGCTGACGCCGTCGACGGCGGTCGTGTCACCGAAGCGCCGGGTGAGTCCCTTGATCTCCAACATGCCTCCGACGCTAGGCGTCCGCGGCCGTCGGCGGATCCCCCCGTGGGTGGGTTCAGCCCTCCGCCGGGGTGATGAGGCCCGCCTCGTGCGCGAGGACGACGGCCTGCACCCGGTCGCGCAGCTGGAGCTTGGCGAGGCAGTTCGACACGTGCGTCTTGACCGTCGCCTCCCCGAGGAAGAGCGTGCGCGCGATCTCGCCGTTCGACAGGCCGCGCCCGACGAGGACGAGCACCTCGCGCTCGCGCTCGGTCAGCCGGTCCAGGCCCGGCGGGTCGGGGCGGCGCGGGGCCGGGCGCTCGCTCGTCATCCGCTCGATGACCCGGCGCGTCACCTCCGGCGCGAGGATGCCCGAGCCGGAGCCGACGACGCGCACGGCCTCGACGAGCTGCTCGGGCTCGGCGTTCTTGAGGAGGAAGCCGCTGGCCCCGGCGTCGAGCGCGTCGAAGAGGTAGTCGTCGCGGTCGAACGTCGTGAGGACGACGACCCGGCCGAGGTCCTCGGCGACGATCCGCCGCGTCGCCTCGATGCCGTCGAGCACGGGCATCTGCACGTCCATGAGGACGACGTCGGGCCTGGTCTCGCGGGCGACGACGACGGCCTCGGCCCCGTTCGCGGCCTGGCCGACGACCTCGAGGTCGTCCTCGACCGAGAGCATCATCGTGAAGCCCGAGCGGACCATCGCGTGGTCGTCGACGAGGAGCACCCGCAGCGGTGCGGCGGCGTCGGTCGCGTCCGTCGGGCCGGCCTCGCCGCTCACTGCTCCACCACCTCGGCGTCGGGCAGGCCGTCCGGGCTGTCGGGGACGCCCGGCGCCGTCTCGCGCCACGGGTAGCGGGCCCGGACCCGGTAGCCGCCCGTCGGCCGCGGGCCGATCTCGACGGTGCCGCGGTGCGAGGCCGTCCGCTCGCGGATGCCGAGCTGACCGAGGCCGCTGCCGGAGGTGCCGGCGCGCGGGCGGCCGTCGTCGACGACCTCGACCTCGGCGAACCCCGCGACGTCGTCGAGCCGGACGACGACCGAGACGCGCGTGGCCGTCGAGTGCTTCTCGACGTTGGTCAGCGCCTCCTGCACCGTGCGGTGGATGGAGTGGGCCAGCGGCGTGCCGAGCCGGGACGCGGCCCCGGGCCGGGCCTCGACGACGTCGAGCGCCACGCGGCGACCCGGGGTCGTGCAGGCCGCGACGAGGTCGGGCAGCTGGGCGAGGCCCGGCTGGGGAGCGCGCCCGGGGGCCGCGGCGTCCGACGCGGCGCCCGGCCGCTCGACCTCGCGCAGCGTGCCGAGGAGGCCACGCATCGACGTCACCGCCTCCCGCGAGGACCCCTCGATGCCGGCGAGCGCCGTCCGCGTGGCCTCCGGGTCGCGGTCCATGACCCGCCGGGCGGCCGCGGCCTGGATGCCGATGACCGACACGTGGTGGGCGACGACGTCGTGCAGCTCGCGCGCGATGCGCAGCCGCTCCTCGGTGACGGCGCGCTGGCGCAGCGCCTCGGTCTGGGCCGTGATGGTGGCCGCCTGCCGCTCGAGCACCGCGCGGTCGCGCGCCGAGCGCCACTGCAGCTGGCCGATGACGACCGCCCCGCCGAAGTACACGACGTTGATGACGAGGGTGAGCAGGACCGCCGCGGGGATCTGCCCGAGGACCCCGTAGCGCTCGCCCGCGGTGGCCTCGTCGACGTAGTCCTGCGCCGCGTTGCCGAGGGCGAACTGCAGCGCGATCCACGTGAACATCACGACGACGATGACCCCGACGACGACGAGCATCCAGCGCCGGTCGCGCGCCCACGCCACCCCCGACATGAGGGCGACGAAGTAGATGACCTGCATCGTGAACTGGCCCATGACCATCGGCATCGTCACGCCGACGACGATCATGTGGACGGCGGCGAGCGCGGCGACGGTGACCGGCCAGCGCCGCCGGCCGACGAGCAGCCCGGCGCCGGTGGCGACGGCGAGCCACTGCACCCACCACGGGGCGCCGGTCTCACGGAGCACGCCGACGCTGCGGACGAGCTCGAGCGCGACGAGGCCGAAGACCCCGATGGCGACCGCCCAGGCGACGTCGGCGCGGCCGACGGGCGGTCGCGGCCGCTGCCACGTCTCGTCGGCCCCGAACCACCCGGCGACGCGGGCGAGGAGGGGTCGCGCGGGCTGCGCGGGGCGCACGGGGCTGGGCATGGCGACCAGCCTAGGTCGGGGCCGCGGTGTGCGGCCTCCCCCGCGAGGGGGAGCCGACCTCGGCCCACCGGACTAGGGTGCGGCGGTGGCCACCGCCGAGGAGATCGCGTCCTTCCCCGACGACACCCCGCCCCCCGGCGCCTCCCCGTGGGTCGCCGGAGGGCCGTCCCCGATGGTCGCCGTCGTCGACCCGGATCCGGCCTGGCCGGCGTCGTTCGAGCGGCTCGACGCCCTCGTCCGTGACGCGCTCGGGCCCCGGGTCCTGCAGCTGGACCACATCGGCTCGACATCGGTCCCCGGCCTGCCCGCCAAGCCCGTCATCGACCTCGACCTCGTCGTCGCGGACCCCGACGACGAGGAGCACTACGTCCCCGCGCTGGAGACGGCCGGCTTCGTCCTCTGGGTGCGCGAGCCGTGGTGGGACGGCCACCGCCTGCTGCGGCATGCCGACCCGGCAGCCAACCTCCACGTGTTCGGGCCCGACAGCGCCGGCCCGTGGCGCGACCGCGTCTTCCGCGACTGGCTGCGCGCGCACGACGACGACCGCGACCGCTACGCCGCCGTCAAGCGCGAGGCGTCCGTCGCCGCGGTCGGGGCCGGCGAGCACGCGATGCAGTACAACGCCCGCAAGCAGGAGGTCCTGCGCGACATCGCCCGCCGGGCCTTCGCCGCCGCCGGGCTGCCCGTGCGCTGACGCCGTCGCCGCCGTCCACGGGATCGGGCCGCTAGCGTGTCGATCCCGGCGCGGCTCGCTCGTCATCGGGACGTGGGACGGCTCGACGGGCGGGCCGCCGTGACGGAAGGACGAGTGATGGCCGAGTACCTCCTGTACTTCAACCAGCAGTGGGTCGGGGAGCACCCCGCCGAGTGGTTCGCGTCGAGGGCCCCCCTCGCGCTGGCCGTCGTCGACGAGATGCGCGCCGCCGGCGTCTACGTCTTCGCGGGCGGCCTCGAGGAGGACGCCCCGGTCTACTCCGTCGACCCGACGGTCGGCGACGAGGTGGTCGTCACCGACGGCCCGTACGTCGAGACGCAGGAGTTCCTCGGCGGGTTCGCGGTCGTCGACGTGCCCGACGACGCGGCCGCCCGGGATTGGGGCGCCCGCATCTCCGCGGCCTGCGGCTGGCCGCACGAGATCCGGCGGTTCGGCAGGAACCCGGACCTCCCGGCCTGACCGGCCGGGGTGGCCGGGGCGGGGCGGGTCAGCGGACGGGCGTCAGGACGTCGAGGCCGACGACCGGCCGCAGCGCCTCGGGGACGACGACCGACCCGTCGGCCTGCTGGTGGTTCTCGAGGATGGCGACGAGCCAGCGCGTCGTGGCGAGCGTGCCGTTGAGCGTGGCCGCCACCTCGTTGCCCGCCTCGCCCCGGAAGCGGGTGTTGAGGCGGCGCGCCTGGAAGGTCGTGCAGTTCGAGGTCGAGGTCAGCTCGCGGTAGCGGCCCTGCGTGGGCACCCATCCCTCGCAGTCGAACTTGCGCGCGGCCGGCCCACCGAGGTCGCCGGCGGCGGTGTCGATGACCCGGTAGGGCACCTCGACGAGCGCGAGCATCTCCTTCTCGAGGGCGAGCAGGCGCTCGTGCTCGGCGGCGGCGTCCTCGGGACGGCAGTAGACGAACATCTCGATCTTGTTGAACTGGTGCACGCGGATGATGCCGCGGGTGTCCTTGCCGTACGAGCCGGCCTCCCGGCGGTAGCAGGTCGACTGCCCGGCGTAGCGGACCGGCCCGGCCGACAGGTCGACGACCTCGTCGGCGTGGAAGCCCGCGAGCGCGACCTCCGAGGTTCCGGTCAGGTAGAGGTCGTCGGCCTCGAGCCGGTAGACCTCGTCGGCGTGGTGGTCGAGGAAGCCGGCGCCGGCCATCACCTCGGGCTTGACGAGCGTCGGGGTGATGAGGGGCACGAACCCGAGGCCGATCGCCTTCTGCATCGCGAGGTGCAGCAGGCCCATCTCGAGCCGCGCGCCGACGCCCTTGAGGAAGTAGAAGCGCGAGCCGGCGACCTTGGCGCCACGCTCCATGTCGAGCGCGTCGAGGCCCTCGGCGAGCGCGAGGTGGTCCTTCGGCTCGAAGCCCTCGGCCGCGAAGTCGCGGGGCGTCCCGACATCCTCGAGCACGACGTAGTCGTCCTCGCCGCCGGCCGGCACCTCGGGCTCGACGACGTTGCCCATCGTGCGCATCAGCGCGTCGAGCTCGGTCTGGGCGTCGTCGGCCGCGGCCGAGAGCGCCTTGACCTCGGCGGCGATCTCCTTGGTGCGGGCCAGGAGCGCCTGCTTCTCGTCGCCCTGGGCGCGGGCGACGTCCTTGCCCATCGACTTCTGCTCGGCGCGCAGCCGTTCGTAGGCGGTGAGCGAGGAACGGCGGCGCTCGTCGGCGGCGAGCACGGCGTCGACGACGCCGTCGTCCTCACCGCGGGCACGCTGGCTCGCGCGCACCGTGTCGGGGTCCTCCCGGAGCAGCCTGATGTCGATCACGCGGCGAGTCTAACGACGCGGTCGGGGCCGCCTCCTCCGTGTTTCCCGGTACCGGCCGCGCCCGGCTCAGTCGGGGCGGCCGGTGACGAGCAGGCCGGTGCCGAGGCCGACCATCATGAGCCCGCCGACGCCACCGACCCGCTCCATCCGGCGCGGGGACGACGCGAACCACTCGCGGAACCGCGACGCGGCGAGCGCCACCGCGCCGTCCCCCGCCAGCGCGACGACCGCGAAGACGGCACCGAGGACGAGGAGCTGGAGCGCGACCGGGCCCGTGCGGTCGACGAACTGCGGCAGCAGCGCCATGAAGAACACGAGCGACTTCGGGTTGGTGACGCCGACGACGTAGCCGGCCCGGACCGCGTGCGAGGCAGGCGCGGGCGGCAGCCCGGACGACAGCGCCGCCGCGAGGTCGCGGCGGTGGCGGACCGACTGGACGCCGAGGTACACGAGGTAGCCGGCGCCGACGAGCTTCAGCCCGGTGTAGACGGCCGCGCTCGAGGCGACGAGGGGACCGAGACCGACGGCGATCGCGACGATCTGGGTGAGGATGCCACCCGCGTTCCCCAGCACGGTGAGCAGCGCGGCCCGGCGCCCCGCCGAGAGGGCGCGGCCGATGGTGAAGAGCACCGACGGTCCCGGGATCGCGACGATGACGACCGAGGCGAGGGCGAAGGCGAGGACGGTGGCGGCGGACGGCACGCGCCCAGTGTGGCGCCGTGAGGACGGGGGCCGCACCCCCGTTCGGCGGACACCTGCCGGTGGCGGTCGACCGCTCGGATCGTGAATAAGTAACGTCCATGCGTTCCACTGCGTGACTTGTTGACCTAGCATCGGCCGCGTGGACCGTGCCGGTCCCCGACCTGCGGGGACACGGGCCCTCCGACCACCTCCAGGAGCCGATGATGCCTTCCGTCCGACGACCGTCCGCCCGGGCCACCGCGGCCCTCACCCTCTGCGCGGCCCTCGGCCTCTCGGCCTGCGGAGGCGGGGCCACCAGCGGCACGGCCGCGTCCGGCGACGGGCGCATCGTCGTCGGCATCAGCGCCGACCCCACCCAGACGCTGCCGTGGACGGTCACCTCCAAGCAGGCGATCCAGGTCCTGTCGCAGGTCTACAGCACCCTGCTCGACACCGGGGCGAACTCCGAACCGGTCGCCGGGCTCGCCGAGCTGCCGACCGTCTCGGACGACGGGCTCACCTACACCTTCACCCTCAAGCAGGGCGTCACCTTCAGTGACGGGTCGGCCCTCGACTCGACCGACGTCAAGCACACGTTCGAGACGATCATGGACCCGGAGTCCAAGGCCACGTCGGCGTCGTACTTCGCGAGCGTCGCCTCCGTCGAGGCTCCCGACGCCCAGACCGTCGTCGTGACGCTGAGCCGTCCGGACGCCTCGTTCCCCAGCGGCCTCACCGGGACCAACACCGGCATCGTCCCCTCCGACGCCGACCCGGCGACCCTCGAGAAGACGCCGCTCGGCTCCGGCCCGTACGCCTGGGACACCCGGACCCCGAACCAGTCGATCACCCTGAAGCGCAACGACTCCTACTACGGCGGCACGCCGGGCGCGGCGGGCCTGGAGTTCCGCGTCATCCCCGACGAGCAGGCCATGGTCTCGGCCCTGCGCACCGGGGCCGTCGACCTCACGGTGCTCGACGACCCGATCACCGCGCGGACCGCCGGGACGGGCAAGGTCACGAGCACGGCCGTCGACTCGCTCAGCTACCACGCCCTCCAGCTGCGCGCGTCGTCACCGACGCTCTCGGACGTCAACACGCGGCTCGCCATCCAGTGCGCGGTCTCGCGGCAGGAGGTCGTCGACTCCGCGGCCCTCGGAGCCGGTGAGGTGACCGGCCCCATCACCTCACCCCAGTACCGCTCCGACCCCGCCGCCCAGCCCTGCCCCGAGCAGGACCTGGCCAAGGCCAAGCAGTACCTCGCCGCCGCGGGGACGCCCGACGGCTTCGACCTCAAGCTCATGACGTCGCAGGGCCTGTACTCGACCGCGGTCGACGAGGCCCAGGCCATCCAGGCCCAGCTCGGCAAGGTGGGCATCCGGGTCCAGCTCGAGAGCCTGGACTCCGGCGACTACGTCGACCGCTGGCTGGCGGGCGACTTCGACGCGGCGATCGCGCTCAACGGGGGCAGTGCCGACCCCAACACCATGTACGCCCGGTACTTCACGAGCAAGGGCAGCTTCCAGAAGGTGGCGGGCTACTCCTCGCCCTCGCTCGACCGGCTGTTCACCGAGGGAGTCGCGACGACCGACCCGGCCGAGCGCAAGGCCGTCTACGCGCAGGTCTCGGACGAGCTCGTCGACCAGGCGGCCTGGGTGTGGCTGTTCACGCCGAAGCTGTTCCTCGTCCACGACAGCGCGATGCAGGGGCTCGAGGCCCGGACCGACGCGAGCCTCAGCACCCTGTGGAAGGCCTCGCTCGGCTGACATGACCCGACTGCGCGCAGCCCTCTCCCGTCCGCTCGTCCGCCGGCTCGCCGAGGCCGTCGTCACCCTCGTCGGCGTCTCGCTGCTCACCTTCGTGGTGCTGCGCGTGGTGCCGGGAGACCAGATCACCGCGTCGTACGGCATCGCGGCCGGGGAGCTGAGCCCCGACCAGATCCGCTCCCTCGAGGCGTACTACGGCATCGACCGACCGTGGCCCGTGCAGTACCTCGGGTGGCTCGGCGGAGTCCTGTCGGGCAACCTCGGGCTCTCGACGGCCTCCGGCACGAGCGTCGCCGCCCTCACGGCGCAGGCGCTTCCCAACACCGTCGAGCTGGCGGTCCTCGCGATCGTCGTCGGGCTGCTCCTCGGGATCCCCGGGGGGATGCTCGCCGCCAGCCGTCCGGGGCGGGCCCGTGACGGGGCGACCCAGCTCGGGAGCCTGCTCTCGCTGTCCGTCCCCTCGTTCCTCCTCGCGACCGCCCTCGCCACGTTCCTCGCCAACCAGCTCGGCTGGTACCCCAACGGCGAGGGGTACCGCACCCTGCTCGAGGACCCCTGGCTCAACCTCCAGCAGATGGCCCTGCCCGCGCTCGTGCTCGGCGTCAGCATCGCCTCGCCGGTGCTGCAGACGACGCGCACCGCGATCCTCGGGGTGCGCTCGGAGGACTTCGTCCGGACAGCGAGGGCCAAGGGCGTGCCCCCGCGACTGCTGCAGGTGAGGCACGTGCTGCGCAACGCCCTGATCCCCGTCGTCACGATGACGGGCCTGCAGTTCGGCTTCCTCCTCTCGGGCGCGCTCGTCGCCGAGCAGATCTTCGCGGTCCCGGGCATCGGCCGCCAGGTGCTGCTCGGGCTCCAGCAGAAGGAGTACGCCGTGGTGCAGAGCACCGTGCTCGTCATCGCCGTCATGTTCGTGCTCGTCAACCTCCTCACCGATCTCGTCTACCGGCTGGTCGACCCCCGGGTGCGTGCCCGGTGAGCGCCACCGAGACCGGTCTCGAGCCGGGCGCGGCCGCCGCCGGTCGGGCGCGTGCGTGGCGGGCCGCCTTCGGCACGCCCTCGGGCGCGGTCGGGGTGCTGCTCATGGTGCTGGTCGTCGGCCTCGCCCTCGTCGCCGCCCTGGGCCTGACCCCGCGGGACCCCGCCGCTCAGGACGTGTCCCGCTCGTTGCTCGGCCCGTCCGGCGACGCGTGGTTCGGGACCGACCAGTTCGGCCGTGACGTCTTCGCCCGTGTCGCGTCGGGTCTCGCGAACTCGATGCGGGTCGCCGTCGTCTCCGTCGCCGCGTCCGGGGCGGTCGGCCTCACCCTCGGGGTGCTCGCCGGCTTCTTCGGCGGGCTGGTCGACCGGCTCGCCGGCATGCTGACCAACATCCTCTTCGCGTTCCCCTCGCTCCTCCTGGCCCTGGCGCTCGCGGCCACGCTCGAGCGCAGCTGGCTCACCGTGAGCATCGCCATCGCCGTGGTCTACGTCCCGATCTTCGCGCGCGTGGCCCGGGGCCCCGTGCTCAGCCTGCGCTCCGCCGAGTACGTCGTCGCCTCCCAGGCCGTCGGGCGCTCGCGCCTCTCGACGCTCGTCGAGCACGTGGTGCCCAACATGACCGGCATCCTCGTCGTCCAGACGACGCTGTCGCTGTCCTGGGCGATCCTCACGGAGGCCTCGCTCAGCTTCCTCGGCTTCGGCACGCCGCCGCCCGCCGCCTCCCTCGGCGGCATGGTCTACGACGCCCAGACGCTCGCGGTCATCGCCCCGTGGCTGCTCGTGTTCCCCGGCATCGGGCTCGTGGTCGCCGTCGTCGGGCTCAACCTGCTCGGGGACGCGCTGCGCTCGGCCCTCGACCCGCGCGCCGGGGGTCGCTGATGCGCGTCCTCGGGATGATCTCCGGCACCTCGCACGACGGGATCGACGTCGCGGTCGTCGACCTCGTCGCCGACCGCGACCGGCTGCGGATGCGGCTCGTGCACACCGCGTCCGCTCCCTACCCGGCGGACCTCCGCCGCCGGCTGCTCGACGCCCTGCCCCCGACGGCCGTCGGGATGGACGCGGTGTGCGAGCTCGACACACGGATCGGGCAGGCGTTCGCCGCGGCCGCCGCCGACGCGCTGGAGGCCGTGGGCGCGGTCGACCTCGTCTGCTCCCACGGCCAGACCGTCTACCACTGGGTCGAGGCCGGGAAGGCCCTGGGCACGCTCCAGCTGGGGCAGCCGGCGTGGATCGCCGAGGCCACCGGCGTCCCCGTGGTCGCCGACGTGCGCGCCGCCGACCTCGCCGCCGGTGGGCAGGGCGCGCCGCTCGTCCCGGTGCTCGACCGGCTCCTGCTGGGTGGGACCGACGGCAGGCGCGCCGGCGCGCTCAACCTCGGCGGCATCTCGAACATCACCGTCTGCGCACCGGGCGCGGACCCCGTCGCCTGGGACATCGGGCCGGCCAACGCGCTCGTCGACGCCGCCGTGGTGACCGGGACCGACGGCGCCGCGGCGTTCGACGCGGACGGCAGGCTGGCGGCGGCGGGAACGGTCGACGAGGGCCTGCTCGAGGTCCTGCTCGCCGAGCCGTACTACGCGCTGCCCGCGCCGAAGAGCACCGGCAAGGAGCTGTTCCACCGCGCCTACCTCGACGACGCGCTCGCCCGTGCGGGGACGCACCCCCTCCTCCCCGACCTCGTCGCGACCCTCGTCGAGCTCACCGCGCGCACCGTGGCCCACGCCGTGCGGGCCGCGGACCTCGCCCTCGTCGTCGCGTCCGGTGGCGGGGTCCGCCACCCCGGGCTCATGACCCGGCTCGGCGCACTCCTCGAGGGGGTCGAGCTGACCACGACCGAGAGCCTCGGGATCCCCTCCGACCAGAAGGAGGCCGTGGCCTTCGCCCTCATCGGCTGGGCCACCGCCCACGGCCTGCCCGGCAACGTCCCGTCCTGCACCGGGGCCTGCGGCCCCCGCGTCCTCGGCGGTGTGCTCGTCCCGGGGGTCGGCGGTTGGCGGCCCGGTCCCCCGCTTGCGAGCTGGCCCGGCTCGCTCGTCGTCGAGGGGGCTCCGTGAGCTCACCGGCCGACACGGCACAGCACCTCCTCACCCTCGGCGAGCGCCACCCGGCCGGAGCCGTGGTGGGGTGGCGCACCCCCGACGGCGGGTGCGACGTCGCCGCATCCGGCTGGGCCGACCTGGGGTCGGCCGACGCCGAGGGGACGCCGATGACCCCCGACTGCCGGCTGGACCTGGCCTCGGTGACCAAGGTCGCCGTGACCACCACGCTCGCCCTCCTCCTCACCGCGGAGCAGCTGCTCGACGTGGACGCCCCGGTCGGGGAGTACCTCCCGGACGCCGCCGACGCCCGGCTGCGCGAGGACGCCACCGTCGCGGACCTGCTCTCGCACAGCGCAGGACTGCCGCCGTGGCGCCCGCTCTACCTCGCCGGCACCGACCGCGAGGGGACCCTCGAGCGCGTCCTCGCCCTCCCCCTCCACCGCCCTCCGGGCCACGAGTGCCGCTACTCGGACCTGGGGATGGTCCTGGCGGGGCTCGTCGTCGAGAGGGCCTGCGGCGAGGACCTCGACGTGGCCTTCCGCTCCCGCGTCGCCGAACCGCTGGGCCTCGCCGCCCGGTTCGGCCCGGTCGCGGCGGCGCAGGCCGCCACCAGCTCCGACAGCGACGTCGTCGAGCAGGTCATGGTCGCCACCGGCCGGCCGTACCCGGTCGACGGGGACGGCGCGGACTTCCGGGGCTGGCGCGCCGGTCCGGTCCGGGGACGCGCGAACGACGGCAACGCGGCGCACGCGCTCGGTGGCGTCGCAGGTCACGCCGGCCTCTTCGCGCCGCTCGCCGACCTCCTCCTCCTCGGCGCCGCCCTGACCGACGGACGACTCGTCGACACCACCCTCCTCGACCGGTTCACGCGCCCGACCGCCGTGGACCCGAGCCAGGCGCTCGGGTTCCGCGTCCACGACCGGGCCGACGGGCGCGGTGGTCCCGGGAGGTGGCTCTGGCACAGCGGGTTCACCGGGACCTTCTGGGCGTTCGACCCGGCCACCGGTGTCGTCGTGGCCGCGGCCGCCACCCGACTGCACGGCACGACCGGGCCGCTCCTCGCCGTCCCACCGGCGCCGGAGACCCCCGACCCGCTGGCCGGCCTGGCCACCGGGGACGAGATCGCCGCCGCGGTCCTCGCGGCGGCACCCCGCGGTGAGGAGACCACGCGATGAGCACCCCGTCCGACCCCGGTCGCGCCGGCCCCGTCCTCTCCGTGCGGGGCCTGCGCGTCGCGTTCAGCACCGCGCGCGGCGACGTGGAGGCGGTCCGTGGCGTCGACCTCGACGTCCGTGCCGGCGAGACCGTCGCCGTCGTCGGCGAGTCCGGCTCCGGCAAGTCCACGCTCGCCTCGTGCGTCAACCGGCTGCTGCCGGAGAACGGCCGGATCACCGCGGGCAGCGTGCGGCTGGGGGACCTCGACCTCACGACCGCCGACGAGCGCACCCTGCGCGACGTGCGTGGCCGGCGCGTCGGCATGGTCCCGCAGGACCCGATGACCGGCCTCAACCCCGTGCTCACCGTCGGGGCCCAGATCGCCGAGGCCCTCGAGGTGCACGACCGCGCCCGGGGGTCCGCGGCCCGAGCGGATGCCGTGGCCCTCCTCGAACGCGCGGGCCTCACGGACGCCGGGCACCGGGTCGACCAGTACCCGCACGAGTTCTCCGGAGGGATGCGCCAGCGGGTGCTCATCGCGATGGCCCTGGCCTGCCGCCCTGAGGTGCTGCTGGCCGACGAGCCCACCTCGGCCCTCGACGTCACGGTCCAGCGGCTCGTCCTCGACCAGATGGCCGAGCTGGCCGACGACCTCGGGTCCGCGGTGGTCCTCATCACGCACGACCTCGCCCTCGCGGCCGAACGGGCCGACCGCGTGGCCGTCATGTACCGGGGAGAGATCGTCGAGACCGGGCCTGCGGAGGAGCTCGTCACGCAGCCCCGTCACGAGTACACCCGCCGTCTCCTCGGGGCAGCGCCCGGCCTCGCGGCGCGCAAGGTGCGGGACCGTCCTGCCGGCGCGTCCGAGGGTGCCGTCGACCCCGGGGAGGAGAGCCCGCTGCTCACCCTGTCCGGTGTCGTGCGGCGCTACCGGGTGCCCGGGAGGTCCGAGCCCCTCACCGCCGTCGACCAGGTCGACCTCGAGGTACCGGTCGGTCGGACCGTCGCGGTCGTCGGCGAGTCGGGCTCCGGCAAGTCGACGACCGCCCGTCTCGCCCTCAGGCTCGAGGACCCGGACGAGGGCACGGTCCACTTCGACGGCGAGGACGTGACCGGACGACGCGGCCGCCGCCTGCGCGGCTTCCGGCGGGCCGTGCAGCCGGTCTTCCAGAACCCGTACGCGTCCCTCGACCCGCGCTACACCGTCGAGCAGGCCGTCGCGGAGCCGCTCGTCGTCCACCGCGTCGGTGACGCCCGCACCCGCCGGGTCGCCGTCCGCGAGCTGCTCGACCGGGTCGCCCTGCCGGTCGCGCTCGCGGAGCGCCGCCCGCACGAGCTGTCGGGCGGGCAGCGTCAGCGCGTGGCCATCGCCCGCGCCCTGGCGCTCGACCCGCGCCTCGTCGTCATGGACGAGGCCGTCAGCGCGCTCGACGTCCTCGTCCAGGAGCAGGTCCTGGACCTCATGGTCCGGCTCCAGGAGGAGCTCGGGCTGTCCTACCTGTTCATCACCCACGACCTGGCCGTCGTGCGACTGGTGGCGCACCGGGTCTACGTGATGAAGGACGGCCGGATCGTCGAGCACGGGGACCCGGAGGCGTTGTTCGCGGACCCGCGCGAGGACTACACGCGCCGGCTGCTGGACGCGATCCCCGGCCGCTCGCTCGCCCGCTCCTGACCTCGCCCGACCACGGCCACGAAGGCGACGAGCAGCGCCCGGGCGGCCGCCTCCGACGCGGGCTCGGCGGCGCGGGCGGCGGCCCGCAGCGCGTCGAGGTCGAACCCCTCGGCCGCGACCCGGCCGGCGTCCCAGCGCTCGAGGCGTTCGGCCGAGGCCTCGGGGTGGAACTGCACGCCCCAGGCGGCGGCGCCGACCCGGAAGGCCTGATGCGGGCAGGTGTCGGAGGCCGCGAGGTGCACGGCCGCCTCGGGTAGCGCCGTCACCTCGTCCCGGTGGTTCTGGATCGCCGGGAAGGTGTCCGGGAGGCCGCCGAACAGCGCGTCACCGGTGGCCGCGGGCGTGCGCCGGACGACGACCGACCCCCGCTCGGGGCGGCCCGAGTCGGCCGTGACCCGGCCGCCGGCGACGAGCGCGAGGAGCTGGGCGCCGAGGCAGATGCCGAGCAGCGGCGTGCCGTCGTCGAGGCAGGCGGCCGCGAGCCGGCGCTCGGCCGGCAGCCAGGGGGCACGATCGTCGGCGTCCGGCATGAAGCCGCCGCCGAGGAGCAGCACGCCGTCGAGACCCTCCGTCGTCGCCGGCACGGACGGACCGTCGACGACCCGCAGCCGCACCCCGGCCTCCTCGAGCCAGGCCCCGGAGCGCCCGGGGCCGCTGTCGGGGTCGTTGACGACGACGAGGACGAGTGGGGTGTCACGGACCTCAGGTCGCACGGGCCATCCCGTCCGGTCCGCCCGGCCCGCCGGGGCGCCCCCCGCCCTCGGCGGCCGCCTCGTCGCGCCGGCGCTCCAACCAGCGCATGGCGGGGGTGGCGAGGACGCCGTGGACGACGACCGAGAGGGCCACGGTGAACCCGACGGCCGACCACAGCCAGCGCTCCTCGGTGAAGCGCGCGTGGCCGAGCGCGAAGGCGAGGTAGTAGAGAGAGCCGATGCCCCGGACCCCGAAGAAGCCGATGACGAGCCGCTCCGGCACGCTGAGGCACGCGGTGCGGGTGCCCTTGCGGTGGCCGAGGAAGGACACGTAGCCGGCGACCGGCCGGATGACGAAGACGAGGAGCATCCCGACGAGGACGCCGCGCCAGTCGAGGTTGGCGAGCAGCCCGGTCGTGATCGCGAAGCCCAGCCCGAGCAGCATGACGAGGGTGAGCAGGGTCTCGAGCCGCTCGACGACGTCGTGCATGTGCCGGTGGTACTGGTCGTGGCGCTCGAAGGAGCGGATGGTCATCGCGCAGGCGAAGACCGCGAGGAAGCCGTAGCCGTGCGCGAACTCGGCCGCGCCGTAGGCGAGGAGGAGGGCCGAGAGGGCGAGGAGCGGCTCACCGACCTCGGCCAGACGCAGCGAGCGGCGCGAGGCCCGGAAGGCCAGCCGGGCCAGCACCCAGCCGACGAGGCATCCGACCGCGACGCCGACGACGACCTTCCCCACGAGCTCCCAGCCGACCCAGCGCAGCACGCCGCCGGCCGGGGCCGCGCCGGCGAGGAAGATCGCCGCCCAGACGAACGGAAACGCGAGGCCGTCGTTGAGCCCGGCCTCGCTCGTCAGCGCGAACCGCACCTCGTCGTCCTCGTCGAGGTCGTCGTCGTCCCCCTCGAGGGTGGGCCCCTCGACCTGGACGTCCGAGGCGAGGACGGGGTCGGTCGGCGCCAGCGCCGCCCCGAGCAGCAGGGCCGCGGGGAACGCCACCCCGAGCGGACCGAAGGCCAGCAGGGCGACCGCGCCGATGGTCAGCGGCATCGCGATGCCGAGCAACCGCCACGTCGGCTCCCAGGAGGCCCAGGACGCGCGCAGCCGCGGCCGCAGCGGGCGGTCGAGCGCGAGCCCGACGCCCATGAGGGCGACGAGCACGGTGAACTCGGCGAGGTGCTCGATCCACGGGCGCAGCGCCACGGGGTCGATGACGACGTCACCGGAGACCGCGGTCGTCCCCACGAGGAGCCCGACCGCCACGAGGACCATCGGGGCCGAGAGGGCCCAGCGGTGCAGGGCCTGCGGGAGGACGGCCGCGAGGAGGAGCGCCCCGCCCAGCAGGACGTAGACGAGCTCGGGACTCACGGGAGGGCGACCCCGACGTCCACGAGGTGGTGCGCGAGGTCGTGCAGGCCGTAGCGGCCGAAGGACAGAGTCGTGAACCGGGCGCCGTCGGAGCGGGTGGTGGTCCGTGACCACGCGACGTCCTCGACGCCGGCGAACCGGTCGGCGAGGCCGGCGGCGGCCTCCCGCAGCTCCACGGAGACGGTGGCCGGCTCCTGCTCGCCGTAGCGCTCGGCGACGGCGGTGGCGTCCTGGTCCCAGTTGCCGAACGTCGGGTCGTCCTGCGTGAGGATGCCCTCCAGCCGCTGGTCGAACAGGCGGCAGACGTCGCGCACGTGGCAGGCGTACTCGAGCGGCGACCACGTGGCCGGGTCCGGCCGGACGGCGGCGTCGGGACGCTCGAGCACCGACGCCCACGGGTCCGTGAAGGCGGTCACCAGCCGGGCGATGTCGTCGGAGGCGACGGCCCGCGGGTCGAAGCCGCAGTCGGGGCACGGGCGCTCGAGCACCCACGTCCAGTCCTTGGTGTCGGGCACCAGGGCGGCGTCGGCGTTCTCGGTCATCCCCGCAGACTACGGGCGTGCCGGGCCTCCTGTACCTTCCGGTGTGTGTCTGGCGAAGCGTGGACCTGGGTCGGCGTCGCGGTGGCGGTGCTCTTCGCCGTCGTCGGCGTCTACCTCGTGCTGTCCGCGCGCGAGCCCGGGCGGCACGTCGCGGCCCAGCGCCCCTCGCGTGACAGCTTCCGCGGGGTCGACGACGCCCCGCCGCCGCGCAAGCGGGTGGCCGTCGTCGTCAACCCGACGAAGTTCGACGACCTCGACGCCGTCCGCGCCACCCTCGCCCGCGTCTGCGAGGCGCAGGACTGGGCCCCGCCGGAGCTGCACGAGACGACCGTCCACGACGTCGGGTTCGGCCAGACCCGCGAGGCCCTCGCGAGCGGGGTCGACCTCGTCTGCGCGCTCGGCGGCGACGGCACCGTCCGCGCCGTCGCCCAGGAGATGGTCGGCTCCGGCGTCCCGCTCGGGCTGCTGCCCGGCGGCACCGGCAACCTCCTCGCCCGCAACCTCGAGATGCCCGTCGACGACCTCGAGCGCGCGATGGTCGTCGCCCTCACCGGGCGCAACCGGCACGTCGACGCCGCCTGGCTGACCCTCGACCCCGAGGACCTCGAGCTCGAGGAGGGCGCCGGCGAGGGCTCGAGCGCCGGCGCGCAGCGGCACGCCTTCTTCGTCATGGCCGGGATGGGCCTCGACGCCGCGATCATGGACTCGACGTCCGAGCAGCTGAAGTCGCGGATCGGCTGGGGCGCGTACGTCCCGGCGGGCCTGCGCCACATGCTCACCGAGCGCTTCAAGGTCACGCTGACCGTCGACGGCGGCCCACCGGCCACGCAGCGGGCGCGGATGGTCGTCATCGGCAACTGCGGCAAGATCACCGGCGGCATCGACCTGCTCCCCGACGCCGAGCCCGACGACGGCATGCTCGACGTCATCGTCCTGGCGCCCCGCGGGGTGGCTGCGTGGGCGTCGGTCGCGGCGCGCGTCATCACCCGCAGCGACCGGACCAACGCCAACCTCGCGCGGCACAAGTGCCAGACGGCGACCGTGCAGGTCGACGAGCCGCAGCGCGTCCAGGTCGACGGCGACATCATCGGCGAGGCGAGCCGCCTCTCGGTCGAGGTGCAGCCGCGCGTGCTCGTCGTCCGCACCGAGAACGGGCGGCCGGCCGGCGCCTGACCCGGGGTCGCCGGCGCCGGCCGCGCCGGCCGGCGCTCAGCCCCTCGTGTGCTCGCGCCAGGTGCGCTCGAACGGCAGCCGCCACGTGAAGGGCGCGATGAGCTGGTGGATCTGGTTCGGGCCCCACGTCCCCTGCGCGTACGGGTGCACCGGCGGCGGGTTGTCGAGGATCGGCTGGCTGATCTCCCAGAGCCGCTCGATGCCGGTCGCCGACGTGAAGAGGGTCCGGTCGCCGCGGGCCGCGTCGTAGATGAGCCGCTCGTACGCCTCGAGCACCGCGCCGGCCCAGCTCGTCTCCTGCATCGAGAACTGCATGGAGAGCTTGTCGAGCCGGAAGCCCGGGCCGGGCCGCTTGCCGTAGAAGGACAAGGACATCCGAGACCGGTCCGCGAGGTCGAAGGTCAGGTGGTCCGGCCCCTGGTCGCCGACGCCCGAGCCCTTCGGGAACATCGACTGCGGGGGCTCCTTGAAGGCGATGGAGATGATCCGCGCGCCCTCGGCCATCCGCTTGCCGGTGCGCAGGTAGAACGGCACCCCCGCCCAGCGCCAGTTGTCGACGTAGCACTTGAGCGCGACGAAGGTCTCGGTGTCGGAGTCCGCCGCCACCCCGGGCTCCTGGTGGTAGCCGGTGTACTGCCCGCGCACGACGTCGGACGGCATGATCGGCTGCATCGAGCGGAAGACCTTGTTCTTCTCGCGGCTGATGGCCAGCGGCTCCAGCGCCGTCGGCGGCTCCATCGCGGTGAAGGCGAGGATCTGGAAGAGGTGCGTGACGACCATGTCCCGGTAGGCGCCCGTCGCCTCGTAGAAGTCGGCGCGCTGGCTGAGGCCGAGCGTCTCGGGGACGTCGATCTGGATGTGGGAGATGTTGTTCCGGTGCCAGATCGGCTCGAAGAGGCCGTTGGCGAAGCGGAACGCGAGGATGTTCTGCGCCGGCTCCTTGCCGAGGAAGTGGTCGATCCGGAAGATCTGGTCCTCGTCGAACACCTCGTGCAGCTGGGCGTTGAGCGCGACGGCGCTCGCGTGGTCGTGGCCGAAGGGCTTCTCCATGACGACGCGGCTGCGCTCGACCAGCCGGGCGTCGGCGATGGTCTTCACGGCCGCGAGCGCCGCCTTGGGCGGGACCGCGAGGTAGTGCAGTCGCAGCTCGACCTCGCCGGGCAGCTGCTTCTCGGCCCGCCCGACGGCCTCGGCGAGCGCGTCGGGCCCGGCCGAGAGCGGGACGTAGTCGAGCCGCTGGACGAACTCGCGCCAGTCGGCCTCGTCGATGTCGCGGGTGCTGTGCTCGCGGATCGCGGTGTGGGCGAAGTCGCGGAACTCGTCCGGCGACTTGTCGTCGAGCGAGGTGCCGACGACACGCAGGTCGTCAAGCAGGCGCGACTGGAAGAGGTGCAGCAGCCCGGGGATGAGCTTGCGCTGCGCGAGGTCGCCGGTGGCGCCGAAGAGGATGACGGTCGTGGGCGCGGTCATGGTCCCACCCTGTCGCCCGAGGCGGCCCGACACCAGCGTTTGCGCATTTCCATTGGTGCGGAATATATTTCGTCAGGAGGGGAGTTCTCCCCATCGCAGCCGGCGGTGGCCGTCGGTAGCGTCCTGACCGGAGGCGGGTCCGCGCCGGCGCAGGGGCCCGCGCGGCCTCGCCTCCCGGTCAGAGGTCACCGCCTCGGACCGACGGGCGCCGGCCCTCCTGCCATCTCGTCAGCGGCCGCGCGGGGTCGCGAGCGCGATCTCCTCGGCGCTCGGGGTGCGCTGCTCGCGGGCCTCGGGCGGGAGGCAGTCGACGATCGCCGCCATGATCCTCTTCGTGTCGGCCGCGGGGGTGCCCCCCAGCCCCTCGACCGGCTCGCCGACCCGTACGCGGACCGTCGGAGGGTCGGTGAGCGCGAGCATCCGCGGGGTGGCCGAGCTGCGCGGCCACACCTTCTCGCTGCCCCAGATCCCGAAGGGGATGACGGGGGCGCCGGTCGCGGCGGCGAGCCGGGCGGCGCCGGTGCGCCCCTTGAGGACCGGGTCGTAGAACCGCTCGCCGCGCGGGATGGTGCCCTGGGGCAGGAGGCAGACGAGCTCGCCGGCCTCGAGCGCGACGGCCGCGGTCTCGAAGGACTCCTGCCCACCGCCGGCGCGGTCGACGGGGATGCCGCCGAGGGCGGTCGCGAGCGCCCCGACGACCGGGACGTCGAAGAGCTCCTTCTTCGCGAGGATGCGCCCCGTGCGGCCGGTGCGGCGCATCATCTGGATCATCGCGGGGATGTCGAAGTAGCTGCGGTGGTTGCCGACGAGGATGGCCGGCCCGGTGCGCGGGATGTTCTCGGTGCCGCCGACGTCGAAGCGCGCGTACGGCGTGAGCAGCGAGGGGCTCGCGAGGAACAGCAGCCGCTGGAGCTCGACCCCGAGGACCGGGATCTTGACGACTCCGGGCGAGACGTCGAAGTGCACGATGGGCCACCCCCGGGCGAGCGCGTAGACGGTGAGCCGTGGGTCGGGGTTGACCGCGGCCGGGGTGCCGACCGCCGAGAGCAGCGGCAGGTCGTAGATCGAGTCGGAGTAGGCGAAGGACTCGGCGAGGTCGATGCCCTCGCGCGCGGCCCACGCGCGCACCGCGTCGAGCTTGCCGCGCGACCAGACGAACGGCCCCTCGAGGTCGCCGCTGAAGCGCCCGTCCTCGGTCAGGGCGTACCGGGTCGCGACGACGTGGTCGACGCCGAGCCGGTCGGCGAGGGGGCGGACGAGGTGCTCCGGCGTCGTCGTCGCGAGGACGACGGGGCGGCCCGCGGCGCGGTGCTGCTCGATGAGCGCGAGCGCGAACGGGTGGATGACCGCGGAGATCGTCTCCGCCGCAGCGGTGGCCGCCGCGTCGAACGCGTCCCCGGCGCGGCCGCGCGCGACGAGCGTGGCCTGGCGGGCCAGGGCGATGCTCGGCAGGGTCTCGCCGATGAGGTCGAAGGCCTTGAAGAGCAGACCCTCACCGGGCAGCCGCCGGCTCACGACGCCGAGGTCGTACATCGCGCGCGAGAGCAGCGGCCCGGTGCCGCCCTGCAGGAGGGTGCGGTCGAGGTCGAAGATCGCCGCGCCAGCCATGGTCGCAGGCTACCGGGCGGCATCATGGCGGGATGGCGGACGGCGAGGGACTCACGGCGTTCGTCCTCGGCGGGGGCGGCGTCCTCGGGGCCACGCAGGTCGGGATGGTCCGCGCGCTGGCCGACGCCGGTGTCGTGCCCGACCTCGTCCTCGGGACGAGCATCGGGGCGCTCAACGGGGCGTTCGTGGCCGCCGACCCGACGCCCGCCGGGGCGGGCCGGCTGGCCGAGGTCTGGGAGGCGGTCGTCCGCGAGGGGGTGTTCGTCGAGAACCCGGTGCGTCAGGCGGCGCGGGCGGCCCGGTCGCGCACCCACCTGCTGTCGAACGCGCCCTTGCGGCACGTCATCGACACCTACCTGCCGGTGTCGACGTTCGAGGAGCTGGCGGTGCCGTTCCAGTGCGTCGCGGCCCGCATCGAGGACGCGAGCGCCGCGTGGTTCGAAGCCGGGCCGCTGGCGTGGCCGGTCGTCGCGTCGTGCTCGGTGCCGGGACTCTTCCCGCCGGTCGTCATCGACGGGTGGTCGCACCTCGACGGCGGTCTCGTGCACTCGATCCCCGTGGGTCGGGCGCTGGCGCTCGGGGCGACCCGGGTGTTCGTCCTCCAGGTCGGGCGCGTCGAGCAGCCGCTGGCGCCGCCGCGCCGGCCGTGGGAGGTCGGGACGGTGGCGTTCGAGATCGCCCGCCGCCACCGGTACGTCCACGAGATGGCGTCGGTCCCGGCCGAGGTCGAGACCCACGTCCTGCCGAGCGGGGCCGAGTCGACCCCCAGCGTGTCGCTGCGCGCGGCCCGGTCCTCCCGGATGCGCGAGCGGGAGCGGCAGGCCTTCGAGGCGTCGGCGGCGTACCTGGCCGCGCTCTGACGGGGCACCTGCCGGAGGCCCTGTCCCGCAGCCGGACCTGGCCCTAGGCTCGCGGGCATGGGCGCTCGAGGCATCCCCCCGCCGCCACGGGCGGTCCGCCGCGTGCTGGCGCCGCTCTGGCCGCTCGTCGGCCTCGTCGTCACCGGGCTGATGGTGCCGGTCGTCGTGGCCGGGGCCCTGCACTCGCTCGTCGACCGGCGCGCGCGGCTGTTCCGCTGCGCCTGCCTCGCCGTCCTGCTCATGTGGGTCGACATCCGGATGCTCGTGCGCTGCTGGGTGCTCGGGGCGGAGCCCCACGACGACCGGGCCCCGGAGTGGCGCGAGGCGCACGAGCGGCTGCTGTCCGACGCGCTCGACTCCCTGATGTTCTACACGCGGCGCTGGCTGGGGCTCGAGGTGCGGCTGACCGACCGGATGCACTTCGGCACCGCGGGGCGTCCGCTCCTCGCCCTCGCGCGGCACGCGGGGCCGTTCGACTCGCTGGCCGTCGCCTGGCTGCTGGCCCGGACCGCCGGCCGGCTGCCGCGGATCGTCCTCGCCGAGGCGCTGCGGTGGGACCCCGGGGTCGACACGATCCTCACCCGCCTCGACTCGTTCTTCGTCCCGTCGGCCGGGGAGGACCGGCTGGCCGGTGTGCGCGGGATGGCCGGCACCCTCGGCGACGACGACGTCCTGCTCATCTTCCCCGAGGGCCAGAACTGGACCCCGTCACGCCGGGCGCACCTCATCGAGCGGCTGCGGCGGCGCGGCGAGCACCGCCGGGCCGCCCGCGCCGAGGCGCTGGTCAACGTGCTCCCCCCGAAGACGCGGGGGGCGTGGGCGGCGCGCGAGGCCAGACCCGGGGCCGACGTCATGGTCGTGGCGCACGCGGGGTACGGGCAGCTCTCGAGCCCGCGGCTCATCTGGGACGCGATGCCGTTCCGCGACCGGCCCTTCCTCGTGCGGACGTGGACCTGGCGCAGCGAGGACGTGCCGTCCGACCCGGTCGCGTTCGCGGCGTGGCTGGACGCCCGGTGGGACGAGGTGGACGCGTGGGTGACGGCCCACACGGACCCCGGGGGCATCCCGGAGCGGCGTCCGGCGACGGGGTCCGCAGCAGCGTTGCCGGACGCGTTGCCGGACGCGTCGCCGGACGCGTCGCCGGACGACCCGAGCGGTTCGTCCGGAGGCACCGCCGGCGGAACCGTCGCGCCCTGACGGGCGTCGCACGGGCATGCAGCGCCTGTCCGGTCGCGTGGCCGCCGCCCTCGCCGTCGTCCTGCTCGTCGTCGCGGGGGCGGCGGCCCTACGGCTGCAGGTGGTGGGCGACGGGGGCGACGGCTCGGCCAACGGGTCGCGGACGGTGGGGTCGGTGGACGACCTCGCGGGGCGGTGGGTGGCGGTGAACACCACCGGGGCCCCGGCCCCCGTCGTCCCGCGGACCCTGTCGTTCTCCGTCGACGGGGATCGGCTCACGGTGCAGCCGGGGTGCAACTCCGGCGGGGGGCGCGTGGCGGTGGAGGAGTCTCGGCTGGCCGTCCCGGACGGGCTCGCCGTGACCGAGATGGCGTGCCTGGACGCCGACCGGATGGCGCAGGAGGCGTGGGCGCTCGAGATGCTGTCGTCCCGGCCGCGACTCGAGATCTCGGGCCCGTACCTCTACCTCCACTGGGGCGACGGAGAGCGCTGGTGGCTGGGGATGGAGCGGCAGCCCGCCGGCGTGTGAGCCCCCGACCACCCGACGCCCCCACCCTCCGACCGTCCCGACCCGAGCACCCGGGGCGCAGGGACCGCGATCCTGAGAGCGGCCGGTCGAGGTGTGTCCTCCCAGCCTCCTGTCTCCCCGGAAGGTTTACCTTCCACCTCGCAACCATCTGCTTTCGGCCGCAAGGTCAACCTTCCGCGCGCAACCACATCCATGCTGCGCGGAAGGAAAACCTCGCCGGCGCAACCACATGGTTCCCGCGGAGGAGGGAAACCTTCCTGCAGCAACCAGACACTTGCGGGGTGAAAGGGAAACCTTCCCTGTGCAACCAGATGCTTGCGGGTGGAAGGTAAACCTTCCGGGGCGCATGGAGGCTGGGAGTCATCCATACCGGGGCCCGCTCTCAGGATCGGCGGCGGTGGGCACGACGGGGCGGGGTCGGGGTCCGGCCTTCGACGGGTCAGGCGCCTCCGGCGCGCAGCCCCTGGATCCACTCCCGGGCCGCGGCGAAGTCGGCGTCGCTCGCGCGCGGCCCGACGGTCGCGGGCTGCCGGTCCGCCCGGGGGTAGGACCCGAGGAAGCGCACCTCGGCGCAGATCCGCTTCAGCCCCATGAGCGCCTCCCCGAGCCGCTCGTCGAGCACGTGCCCCTCGACGTCGACGGAGAAGCAGTACGCCCCCATCGACTCCTTGGTCGGCCGCGACTCCAGCCGCGTCATGTTGATGCCCCGCGCCGCGAACTGCTCGAGCAGCTCCAGCAACCCACCGGCGTGGTCCTCGCGCTGGTAGAGCACGACCGTCGTCTTGTCGGCCCCCGTCGGCGCCGGCATCGCGCCCGGCCGCGCGACGAGCACGAAGCGGGTGACCGCCGACTGCATGTCGCCGATGCCCTCGGCGAGCGTCGACAGCCCGTGCAGCGACGCCGCGGCCGGCGCACACACCGCCGCGTCGAACTGCGGCGAGCCGGCGCCCGCCTGGTCCACCGCACCGGCGCGCCCCTCGTGCACCGCCCCGAGCGTCTCGGCGGCCGACGCCGTCGACAGCGTCGGCACGTACACGGCCTCGGGCAGGTGCGTCGCCATCCAGCCGCGTACCTGGGCCCACGCGTGCGAGTGCGTCCCGACGGCGCGGACGTCGGCGAGCGACACCCCGCCGCGCGCTGCGAGGACGAACCGCACCGGCACGAGCACCTCGCCCGTCACGACGAGGGGGTCGCCGCTGGCCAGGGCGTCGAGCGTCGCCGACACACCTCCCTCGACGGAGTTCTCGATGGGCACCATCGCCCCGTCGACGTCGCCGGCCCGCAGCGCCGAGAGCGCCGCCCCGACCGACCCGAACGCGACGCGCTCCGCCCCGTCGCCGGCGGCCGGCCACGCGTCCAGCGCCATCGAGGTGAAGGTGCCCTCGGGTCCGAGGTAGCCGAAGCGGGTGGTCATGGCTGCTCCTTGCCGGTGCGGGCGGCGGCGAGGGCCTGCTGCTCCTCGGGCGAGAGGGTCGCCTCGGACGCGCCGCCGACGACCCCCTTCGCGTAGGTGCGCGACTCGCCGCGCGCGTGGATCGAGCTGATGACGAGGCCGTCGCCCCGGTCGTCGACGACGGCCGCGCTGAAGCTCAGCCGGCCGCCCATGTCGCCGAACGCGTCGTAGCGGACCACCGCGACGTGCCGCAGCGCCTGGGCGACCTCGGCCCGCAACGCGCTGACGTCGGTGTCGCCGGCCGGCCGGTGCGCCTCGAGGGCGTCGACCCGCCGGCGCAGCCCGGCCGTCCGCACGAGGAGGAGCACGACGAGCGCGACCGCGGCGAGGAGCAGCAGCGCGGGAACCGCGAGCAGCAGCGCCTCCGCCGGTCCGATGTCGAGCATGCCCTCAGGCTAGGGCCGGGGACGACGGCCGCGCCTCGACGTCCGGGTCCGCGCCGGCCCCCTCGTGCGCCTCCGCGTCGCGGTCCCGCCGACGGGCGCTCCACCACAGCAGCGCCAGGCACGCCAGCCCACCGGCGACGTCGGCGTTCTGCAGCACCCGCCCCGGCCACTGCGGCCAGTCCCGCTGCGCGAGCCAGTCGATGCCCCACCACGGCAGGCGCAGCGTGAAGAAGACCGTGACGGCCGCCGCGGCCCACAGCCGGTGCCGCTCCTCCCACGGCCGGGCCCCGAGCAGCGCCAGCACGACGACGACGACCCAGTGGTAGTGGTGCACCCACGACACCGGCGACACGAGGCACGCGACGATGCCGACGACCGCGAGCTCGCCGACGGGGTCGCCGGCGCGGTACATCCGGGCGGCCAGCCGGAACCCCACCCACGCGATGCCGGCCACGACGACCAGCCAGATCACGGTGCCGGGCAGCCCCTCCGGGCCGAGGCGCAGCAGGAAGCCGCGCACCGACTGGTTGGCCGTCCCCGCGTTCGGCCCCAGGCGCGTGGGGTCGCGCAGCGCGAAGGTCCAGTACGTCCACGAGGTGCCGGGCAGGACGGCGGCCGCGAGCAGCGTCGCGACCGCGGCCGACGCGACGGCGGTCGCCGCCTCCTTCCAGCGCCGGGTCAGGAGGAAGTGGACGACGAAGACCCCCGGCGTCAGCTTGACCGCCATGGCCAGCCCGATGAGCGCGCCCTTGGGCAGCCAGCGCGCGAGGCGCGGTCGGGGCTCGACGAGGTCCATGACGCAGGCGAGGACGATGAAGGCGTTGACCTGCCCGAACCGGATGCCGTCGCCGACGGGGTGCAGCCAGAGCATCGGCGCCGTGAGGGCCGCGAGCGCCAGCGGCAGCCACGACCCGGAGCGGGCCAGCAGCGCCCGGCCGGCGTACCAGACGATGGCCGTCGTCGCGACGACCTGCATCGCCGTCCAGAGCCAGCCGACGACACCGAACGGGATGAGCGCCAACGGGATCCCGAGGAACGCCGCGAACGGCGGGTAGGTGAACGGCAGCAGCTGCGGCGCCTCGGTCATCGCCGAGTAGACCGGCCGCCCGGTGAGGATCGAGACCCCCGCCTGCCGGTACACGTCGACGTCGACCTGCCACTGGTCCAGCGGCCAGAAGACGAGGTAGCGCAGGGCCACCGGCGAGGCGGCGAGCGCCACGAGCACCACAGCGAGGATCCAGCGGTGCCGGGGCACGGCGGGGCGTCGGGCAGGCGGGGAGGTCACGACACCATTCTCACCACGGGTCGTTACCCTTGGGCCGCGTGACCCGCAGAGCCCTCGCCGTCGCCGTGGCCCTGGTGGCCGTCGTCGGCGGGCTCTTGTTCGCCGTCCCGGGGTCCTCGGCCACCGCCGCGCGCGAGCCCACGGGCGCCGTCGTCCTCGTCGGCACCGGCGGCCTGTCGTGGTCCGACGTCAACGCCCGCGACACCCCGACCCTCTGGTCGATGCTGCGCAGCGGCTCCGGCGCGACGCTGTCGGTCCGCTCCGTGTGGTCCAACACCTGCCCCGCCGACGGGTGGCTCGGGCTGTCCGCCGGCTCGCGGGCCGCCGTGCCGCGCACCGGCGACGCCGCCAACCCCGCCGACCGCGCCTGCCCCGGCCCGCCGACCGTGCAGGACGGACGCGTCACCGAGTGGCCGCAGTACGAGGCGGCCGCGGCGGAGCAGAAGTTCGACACCCGGCTGGGGCTGCTCGCCCAGCAGGTCGACGCCCAGAAGATGTGCGTCGCGACGGTCGGCCCGTACGCGGCGCTGGGCGGCGCGCTGCCCGACGGCCGCGTGACCCAGCAGATGGACTTCGCCCCGGACGACCTGCTCGTCGACCTCAACACCTGCCCCGTCACGCTCGTCGACGTCGGCACGGTCCGCGACCCCGACGACCTCGCACCCGGGGAGCAGGCCACCGGCTCGCGCGTCGAGCAGGTGCGCGCGGTCGACCAGCGCATCGGGCAGGTCCTCGACGCCGGCCCGAACGGCGCCGACTTCGTCGTCGCCAGCCTGTCGGACGCCGGTCTCTCCGAGCGGCTGCGGATGGTCCTCGCCCGTGGCCCGCACTTCGGCCCCGGCACGCTCGTCTCCGGCTCGACCCGGCAGGACGGCCTCGCCCAGGCCCCCGACCTCACCGCGACGGTGCTCGCCGGGGTCGGCCTGCCCGTCCCCGACTCCGTCGCCGGCTCGCCGCTGACGACCGACCCCGCGCCGGACGGCTCCGAGCGCCGCGCCACCGAGCGGCTCACCCACCTGCGGGACCTCGACGAGGCGAGCCACGACGTCCACGGCCTCGTCGAGCCGTTCTTCCAGGTCTTCGCGTACGGCCAGCTCGTCGTCTACCTGCTCGTGCTCCTCGTCTGGAAGGGCCGGATCGGCTCGGAGGCCACCCGGGCGACCGTGCTGACGCGTGTGCGCGTGCTGTCGGTGGCCGCGGCGGCCGTCCCGGTCTCGACCTTCCTCGCCAACCTCGTGCCGTGGTGGCGCTTCCCCGTCGAGATGCTCGCGGTCGTCGCGGCGGTGCTGGCCTTCGTCGCCGTCATCGCCGGCGTCGCGCTCCGCGGGCCGTGGGGCAAGCGCCCCCTCGGGCCGATGGCCTTCGTCTCGGCGGTCACCGCGGTCGTCCTCGCCGCCGACGTCATGACCGGCTCCCGCCTCCAGCTGTCGTCGCTCATGGGCCTGCAGCCGGTCGTCGCCGGGCGCTTCTACGGGATGGGGAACCCGACGTTCGCCCTGTTCGGGACGGCGGCGATCCTCCTCGCGACGGCCGTCTCGTCGGTCCTCGTCCTGCGCGGGGCGCGGGTCGCCGCGGCGGTCGCCGTCGGGGGCATCGGGTTCGTCGCGCTGCTCGTCGACGCGGCGCCGTTCTGGGGCGCCGACCTCGGCGGCCCGCCGGCGCTCCTGCCCGCGGTCGTCTACCTCGTCCTGACGATCCTCGGCATCCGCCTCACGTGGAAGCGCTGGGGGTTGATCGTCGTCTCCGTCGTCGTCGTGTTCTTCGCGGCCGCCGGGGCCGACTGGCTGCGGCCGCCGGGCAGCCGGACGCACCTCGGCCGCTTCGTCCAGTCGATCATCGACGGCACGGCCGACGACATCGTCGTGCGCAAGGCCGAGCAGAACCTCGAGATCCTCCGAGAGAACGCGCCCCTGACGCTCCTCGTGCCGGCGGCCCTGCTCTTCGTCGCCTACGTCCTCGCGCGCCCGACGTCGTGGGGCTCGCGCTCGCTGCAGCGCTCGTTCGACGCGGCACCGACGTTCCGCCCCGGCCTCGTCGCGCTGTTCCTCGTGCTGGCGATCGGGTTCGCGGTCAACGACTCCGGCGTGGCCATCCCCGCGGTCGGGGCGACGCTCGCCGTCCCGCTCATCGTGTCGGTGTCGGTGGGGTACCTGCTCGAGGAGGCACGGACGACGGCGCCGACCCGCGCCGGCCGACGGCGACGCTGACCCCGACCGCCACGAGCCACACGAGCAGCGCGAGCCACGGCGCGACCTCGCGCCGGAACCCGAGCGTCACCGACTCGACGCCGGGCGTCATCCCGAGGACCCGGCCCGGGACGTACGCGAGGCACATGAGCAGCAGCCGGGCGAGGGCGAGCCGGTCGACCCAGCCGGCGGCGAGCGCGGGCAGCGCGGCCCAGACGAGGACGTCGTACCAGGGCAGCGAGTAGGGGGCGGCGAGCGAGTAAGCCAGCGAGAGGACGGCCGTCCAGCGCAGGGCCGTCGCGACGAGGCGCTGCGGCGCGGGGTCGGTGCTGCGGACGGCTCCACGCGTCGCGCGCCCCAGGAGGACCGCGAGCAGCACCGCCAGCACGGCGGCCCCGGCGCTGACGAGCGTCCGGGCGTCCGCGTTGCCGAGGGAGGAGCGCAGCGCCTCGAGGAGCGGGCGCCACGGCGTCGCGAGCGAGACGGCCTGCCGCGAGCGCAGCAGCTGGTCGTAGACGTGCGACCCGCCCCAGAGCTGGAGCAGCCCGGCCACGACGACGAAGCCGCCGACGAGCACGACGACGCGGCGCAGCGCCGACGCGACCGGCGCCGACCGGTCGCGCACCAGCCACAGGGCCGTCACGACGGCGAGCAGGCCGACCCCGTACGTCACCTTCGTCGAGGCCGCGAGCGCGAGCACCCCACCGGCGCAGGCGAGCCCGGCCGGGCCGGGCAGCCGGACCAGCAGCGAGACGGCGACGACGAGCAGCGCCGCGGCCACGACGTCGACGTGCGCCCCGAGCACCCCGGCCCCGAGGACGAGCGGGTTGAGGGTCCACGCCGCGTCCACCCGGCCGTGCAGCCGCGCGGGGAGGGCCGACCGCAGCGCCCAGCGCGCGCCGAGCCAGGCGAGGACGACGAGCAGCTGCCAGACCCAGACCTCCTGCCGCAGCTGGGGTCCGCCGACGAGGGCCGACAGTCCGTGCAGCAGCGTGGCGAAGGGCCCGTAGACGCTCGGCTCCTCGGTCCAGGGCGCCTCGACCCGGCTCGTCACGGGGTCGGTGCCGTTCATCCAGTCACTCGGCGACTCGACCCACGGGTTGCCCCCGGTGGCGAGGATGCGCCCGTACGCGACATAGCTGACGTGGTCGGCGGAGCCGAAGGGCGCGGTGAGCAGCGCGGCGACGGCCAGCGCTCCCGGCACCCGCCATCCCCGCAGGGCCGGTGTGCCCGAGCGCAGCCCGAGCACGACCGCTGCGGCACCGACGAGGTACGCGGCCCACAGCACGCCGGTGACGAGGGCGGGCGAGAGGTCGAGCGGCAGCAGCGTGCCCGGTGCCCAGCCGCGCGGCGACAGGTCGGGCTGGGCGGCGTTCGGCCGGGCGAGGCCGACGACGAGCAGGAGCGCCACGGAGGCACCGAGGAGCAGCCGGCGCACCCCGTCGGTGCGCACCGGCCCGTCCGACGCGACGGTCGGGGGGTCGTGCCGGGCGGCGCTCAGCCCCGCTGCCACGGCCGCCAACCGCGCCGGACCAGGGCCAGCCACACGTCGCGGTACTGGCCGGCCCGGTGCAGCTGGCCGCGCCAGTCGCTGCCGCTCACCCGGTGCTGGAGCTCGCAGGGCACCTCGAGGACGCGCAGCCCGGCACGGAGCACGTCCACGGTCAGCGCCGTCTCGACCCCCCAGCCACGCGCGAGCGGCGACGCGGCCTCGTAGGCGCCCGGGGACAGGCAGCGCATCCCCGAGAGCGGCTGCACCGCACGGAAACCCGTGAGGTGCTCGATGCCTCGCCGGGCGAGGCCGACGACCAGCCCGCGCCCGCCACCGGCGGTGATCTGCGCGGGCAGCGTCGCGATCGTCATGTCCGCGCTGCCGTCGAGCACCGCGTCGGTGAGGACGCCGAGCGCGGACGCGGTCTCCTGGAGGTCGCCGTCGACGAAGAGCAGCGCGGCCGGCGCCTCGCCGGCCGCGGCCTCCAGCTCGCGGACCCGGGCCACACCGGTCCGCAGGGCCGCCGCCTTGCCCCGGTTGACGGGGTGGCGCACGACGTCGGCGCCGGCGGCCTCGGCCGCGGCGGTCGTGCCGTCGGAGCTGCCGTCGTCGACGACGACGACGCGGGTCACGACGTCGAGCGCGGACACCGCCGCGACGGTGGCCCCGATGCGGTCGGCCTCGTCCTTGCAGGGGACGACCGCCGCGACCCCGGCCATCAGCGGAGCGTGACCTGGCGGCTGAGCAGCCCCGAGCGGGCGCGCCGCTCCTCGGGCGTCAGGGGCGCGTCCGCGGCCAGCGCGGCCCGGTAGCGCTCACCGAACGCGGCGAGCTCGGACTCGTGGTCACCGGCCTCGAGCTCGGGGTCGAGGTCCCAGACGGGGACGAGCAGGCCGCCGGTCCGGAAGGCACCGAGGAGGCGGGTCCCCTCGCCGAGGCCGTCCTCACCGGCGGCGTGCAGGCGGGCGAGCGCGTCGGTGGCGACGTCCTCGTCCTCGGGCAGGACGAGCCGGACGTGCGCACGGTCCCCGATGCGCACCCAGTACGCCGACGGCAGCGAGGTCATCGCGACGGTCGGGACGACGGAGGAGTTGGCGCGCTCCAGGGACTCCTGCGCCTCGCCCTCGAGCTCCTGGCCCTCGACCCAGAAGTCGAAGCCCTCGTGGACGGTGACCTCGAAGGTCGTGTCCTCGGCGAGGACGTCCTGAAGGCGGGGGCTGTCGGCGGTGACCTGCGGGGTGCTCGTGACCGGGGTGCCCTGCTCGGCGGCGAGGCCGGCGAGCAGCTGCGCGGCGAGGTCGCGGGAGGCGTCGCCGCTCGCGTTGCCCGACTGCGTGCCGATGAGCACGGTGCCGTCGGTGCGGTGCAGCGCGGGCCAGGCCATCGGCAGGACCGTCGCGACGGTCACCTCCGACGGGGCGCCGTCGGGCACGTGCTCGGGGCGCACCCGGACGACCGCGGTGGCCGCCGGCAGGATCTCGCGCATCGCGACCCAGTCGGTCTCGCCGGGCAGGCCGGCGAAGGGCCGCGCCTCGAACGGGGCCGGCGCCGGGCGCGCGGCCTTCGGGGTGCGGTCGGAGCCGCGCTGACGTCGGGATGCCTTGCCCATGCGAGCACCCTAAGGGACGTCGCTCAGGTGGCGCGGCGGCGGCTGGGCCCGCCGAGCGTGGCCCACACGACGTTGCCCGTGCGGTCCTCGGTGACGCCCCACTCGTGGGCCATCGAGCGCACGATGCGCAGGCCGCGGCCCGAGGAGAGCCAGACCGTGCGCGGCGCCGGCTTGGGGACGGTGGCGCCGCCGCCGTCGGTCACCTCGACCTCGACGACGTCGCCGCGGATCTTCCACCGCACGCGGATCGTGCCATCCGAGAGCGGACGGGCGTGGCGCACGGCGTTGGTCAGCAGCTCCGAGGTCACCATCTCGGCCTCGCCGACGAGGTCCTCGTCGAGGTCGCGCTCGGTGAGGTCGGTGACGATGGCGCGGCGGACGCGGCCGACCGACGAGGCGTCCGACGGGACGCGCACGGTGCAGATGATGCTGTCGGCGCCGGGCCCGGAGGACTCGACGACGCCGAGCACCTCCTCCTCGACGTCGGGAGTCAGGGGTGTGTTCTCCGAGGTCACGGGCGTCACGCTACAACCTGCTCCCGAACCGGGCGATGGCCGTCCCGGGGCGGTTGGTGATGACGACGTCGACCCCGAGCTCGCGGCACAGGTCCATGTCGGCCTCGTCGTCGACCGTCCACACGAACACGTCGTGGCCGTGCCGGCGGTACTTCTCGACCACCGACGGCTTCCTGCGCAGGAACACGATGTCGAGGCCGACGGTGCCGACCCCCTTGGGCAGCGTCCCGTCGGGCGGCAGCGGTCGGCCCGTCGCCGAGAGGAGGTGGACGAGGGGGGTCTGCGGCGAGAGCCGGTGCACCCGCGCGAGCGCGCGCGCGGAGAACGACATGACCCGCACGTGCGGTCGGCCGGGGCGGTCGCCCCGGTCGAGCTCGAAGAAGCGCAGCACCTGGACGAGGGTCTTCTCGACGTCGTCGCCGTGCCGGGTCGGGTGCTTGGTCTCGATGAGGGTCAGCACCTCGTCACCGGTGTCGACGAGGGTGTCGAGCAGGCGTCGCAGGGTCAGCAGGTGCCCGCGCTCGGGGTCGGACTCGGGGCGCTCGGACTCGCCGGGGCCGCTCTTCCAGGACGCCCAGTCGAGCTGCTCGAGCCGGGAGAGCTCGAGGGTCGAGACGACCCCGGACCCGTTCGACGTCCGCTCGACGCGCCGGTCGTGGACGCAGACCAGGTGGTGGTCGGCCGTGAGGCGCACGTCGCACTCGACCCCGTCGGCGCCGTGCGCGAACGCCTTGCGGTAGGCCCGGAGCGTGTGCTCGGCCTCCTCCTCGCTGGCGCCACGGTGGGCCACGACGAGGGGACGGGTGGTCGTCTGCTGCTCGACGGTCACGGGACACCATCATCCACGGTCACGGCCGTCCACGACGCCTCGGGGCCGAGGACGCGCCGTTCGGCCGACCCGCGGGTGGTGCGGCCGGCCCGCGGTCACGCCACTCACACTCCCGGCCGCCCTACCGTTGGACCATCGTGAGCCTCCCGCCCTTCCAGCACCTCGTCGACGAGCACTGGCGCGACGTCGCCCGTCTCGCAAACGGCCTCGTCGGGCCGGTGCACGCCGACGACGTCGCGCAGCAGGCGTGGACCCGGGCGCTCGCCGCCTACCCCCGGCTCACCCACGCCCGCAACCTGCGCTCGTGGCTCCTCACCGTCACCCACCGCTGCGCGATGGACCACCACCGTGCCGCCCGGCGCACGACCCCGCACGAGGACCCGGCCGTCCTCGCCGAGGCGCCCGTCGTCGACCCGCCGACCCCGCACGACGACGGGCTCTGGGCGCGGGTGGCCGCCCTGCCGCCCCGGCAGCGTGACGCCGTCGTCCTGCGCTTCGTCGGCGACCTCGACCACCGCGCGGTCGCGGCCGCCCTCGGCACGTCGCCCGGGATGAGCCGGCGGCTGGTCAGCGACGCCGTCGCCGCCCTGCGCCTCGACCTCACCGACCCGGAGGACCTCCGATGACCGACCCCGCCACCACGCCCGCTGCCCTCACCGCCCTCACCTCCTTCGACCCGCCCCTGGCCGGACCGCCCCGCCTCGCGCCGACCGACGTCTCGTACGTCCTCGACGACACCGAGGTCGGGCGGATGCTCGTCGCGGTGCGCGACGACGGCCGGGTGCTCGCGACCGCCTTCGCCCCGGACGACGCGGCCGAGGAGCGCTGGCTCGCCCGCCTCGCCGCGTCCGTCAGCCCGCGGGTGCTTCGCCATCCCGCCCCGACGGACGCCGCGCGCCGGGCCCTGGGCGACTTCCTCGCCGGTCGCACGCGCCGGGTCGACGTCGAGCCCGACCTCGCCCTCGCGTCGCCCTTCCAGCGCGAGGTGCTGACCGGCCTGGCGGCGCGGGTCGGCTACGGCGAGCGGACGACGTACGCGGCCCTCGCCGCCGCGGTCGAGCACCCGGGGGCCGCGCGGGCGGTCGGCACCGCGCTCGGCGGCAACCCGCTGTGCGTCACGCTGCCCTGCCACCGGGTGCTGCCGGCGGCCGGCGGGGTCGGCGGGTACGCCGGCGGCTCCGCGGCCAAGGAGCACCTCCTCGCCCTCGAGGCCGCCCACGCCTCCCACCCCGCCCGCTCCTGACCCCGGCCCTTCCCGACTTCTTGCGAGTTGAGCCGCTCGACACGCCGTTCAGCGGCGTGTCGAGCGGCGGAACTCGCAATCAGTCGGGCTCTCGAGGCGTCCGGGTGGCGGAGGGGCAGGAAGTCGGCGGTCAGTGGAAGCCGTGGCGCGCGAGGGGGTGCATCAGCTCGCGTTCCTCGTACGCCAGGTGGGACAGGAGGGTGTCGGTCAGCACGTCGACGACGTGCCGCAGCCGGTCCATCGCCCCGTCCTCGTCGGCGACGAGCGCGACGAGCGCGCGGTCGACGTCGTCGAGGACGTCGTGGATGACCTCGTGCTCCTCCTCGAGCCGGGCGATGACCGGTGCCGCGGCGGGGTCGGTCCACCGCAGGTGCGGGAAGATCGAGGCGTCCTCGAGCGTGTGGTGCCCGGTGACGACGCGGCAGTACGACTCGCAGTACGCGCCGAGCGTCCACTGGTTCTGGCGCATCGTCATCGCGTTGACCGCGGAGCGGGCCGAGCCGACCGACAGCATCCCGCGGGCGACCTGGTCGACGACGTCGCGGACCTGGGCGAGCTCGGTGCGCAGGTGGTCGTGGACGTCGACGAGGTGGCGCGGCACGGCCAACTGCGCCTCGGTGTACCCCGAGGAGTCGGAGGAGTCCGGGTACCTCGGACGCGACGCCTCGTCCCAGGGCAGGTCCCCGGTCAGCCGGCGGCCGTCGTCGGGGGTCGGCACGAACGGCGGTGCGGTGGCGGCCTGTCGGCGCGAGGTCTCGATGCCGGGAGCCGGCTCGTCCTGGACCTCGACCGGCTCCTCGGCCGGTGCCGGCGCCGAGCCGGGGGCCCGCCGCTCCCGCTCGGCCTCGACGAGCTTGCGCGTCGCCGGCGCGACCTCCCGCGCCCACGCCTGCACCAGCCCGGGGTCGTCGGGGCCGAGCACGAAGGTCGACATCCCGTGCGCGAGCGTCAGGGCGGCCAGCTGCTCGGGCCAGTCGGACGGCCGGCCGCGCAGCCCGCTGCCGCCGCCGGAGCGCGCCGGGAAGACGTTGTAGAGCCGCCGCACGTCCTCGGGCGCCCGGCCGGCCTCGAGCGCCGCCTCGTCGACGACCGCGTTCATCGCCCCCAGCGCGTCCGGGTCGGCGTAGCCCATGCTCGGCAGCCAGCCGTCGGCGACGCGACCGGTGAGGCGCAGCATCCGTGGCTTGTAGGCGCCGAGCCAGAGGCCGACCGGGTGCGCCGGCGCGGGCCCCGCGTGCAGGCCGTGGACGCGGTGGTGGCGGCCGTCGACGCGGACCGTGCCCTCGCCGGTCCACATGGCGCGCAGCACCGCGACCGCCTCCTCGAGCGCGTCGACCGCCTCGCGGGGCGAGAGCCGGGTGCCGCCGGCCGCCTCGATGGCGTCCCAGAAGGCACCGGCGCCGAGGCCCAGCTCGACCCGGCCGCCGGTCAGCACGTCGAGCGTCGCCACCGACTTCGCGAGGACCGCCGGCGGGCGCAGCGGCAGGTTGACGACGTTCGGCGCGACCCGCACGGCGGTCGTGCGGGCGCCGATGACCGACAGGAGGGTCCACGCGTCGAGGTGGCGCGCCTGGTACGGGTGGTCCTGGACGGTCACGAGGTCCAGGCCGAGGACGTCGGCGAGCTGGGCGAGCTCGAGCACGCGCTCGGCCGAGGAGACCTCGGGCGTCGGGAAGATCCCGAGCTCGAGCGCGTGCCCGTAGTCGGTCACGGGGTGCCCGGGCGGGGCTCGTCGGTGCCGCGGTCGACACCCCGCGCCGGCGGCTCGACGTCGACGACGCCCCCGACCCCCTCGTCGCTGACGACCGGGGGCAGCCGGCCCTCGTCGCCGTAGCCGCCGAGCAGCTCGGCCATCACGAGGTGCGGCTTGGCCTCGGCCGCTCGCCCCTGGCGCTGGAGGGTGCGCCCCAGGAGCAGGTTCGCGTAGGCCTCGTCGGGGTCGTCGACGAGGATGGCGCGGGTCACGGTCTCGGCGCGAGACAGCTGCGCGGAGTGGAAGTAGGAGCGCGCGAGGAGCAGCCGGAGCTCGGTCGTCCCGTGCAGCGGCGGCTCGTAGGCGCTCGTGTCGACGAGCTGTGAGAGCTCCTCCGCGGCGGCCTGGAACTCGCCGTGCTCGAAGAGCCCCCGGGCCCTCTGGTAGCGCTCGGCCATGCCGGTCTCGGAGGTGGTCATGCGTCGCTCAACGCCACGTCGACGGCGGCTGTTCCGGCCCGGTGGCGCGGGCGGGCGACCACGGGACGGACACGACGGCGGCCCGGTCCCCCACGACCCGCCCGGCACGAGGCAGGATCGGTGCGTGACCGTCCCGCCCTCCACCCCACCGGAGCAGGAGCCGCGCGCCGCGCGCCCGCGCCGGTTCACCGACGGGGCCCGCGCCGTCGGCCGCGGGGGTGGCCGGGGCCTGCGGGCGGTCGGCCGTGGGGGCGCCGCGTCCGCGCGGGTCGTCGGGCGCGGGGGCCGGGCCGCCGGGCAGCGCTTCCGGCGCTTCGCGGGGGCCGACGGCGCCGCCGACACCGGGCTCGCGCGGCTCACCGAGCTGCACGCGGTCAACGTGGCGGGTGACGCCGCCGTCACCGTGTCGCTCGCCGGCACCGTCTTCGCGATGCCGACGGACGAGGCCCGCGGCCGGGTCGCCCTCTTCCTCCTCCTGACGATGGCGCCCTTCCTCCTCCTCGCGCCGCTCATCGGGCCGCTGCTCGACCGCTTCCGGCACGGGCGCCGCTGGGCGCTCGGCACGACCCTCGCGATGCGCGGCTTCCTCGCGTGGGTGCTGGCCACGGCCGTGCTCGAGGACAGCCCGTGGCTCTTCCCCGCAGCCCTCGGGTGCCTCGTGGCATCTCGGTCCTACGCCGTCGCCCGCGCCGCCGCCGTCCCGCGCCTGCTGCCCGCGGGCATCGGTCTCGTGAGCGCCAACTCGCGCCTCAACATCGCCGGCATCGTCGGGATGGTCCTCGGCGGCGGGGTCGCCGGGGCCGCGTCGCGCATCGGGCCCGACTGGTCGCTGCGCGTCGCCTTCGTGATCTTCGTCGCCGCCACCGTTCTCGCCATCCGCCTGCCCGCGCGGGTCGACTCCAGCCTCGGCGAGCTCGACGTCGACGGCACGCCGGTCGGGGAGGAGCCCATCGGCTCGCCCGAGCGCGGCGCCCGCCGGCTGCGGGCGCTGCCGGTCACCGTGCGCTACGTGCTGTGGCTGACGACGGGCGCACGCCTCCTCACCGGGTTCCTCACCCTGTTCCTCACCTTCCTCATGCGCGAGCACCCCATCCCCGGCTGGAACGGGCCGCTCGTCCTCGCCGTCGTCGCGGGGGCCGCGGGCGTCGGCAACGGCGTGGGGTCGCTCATCGGCAACCGCAAGGAGACCCCGGCGCCGGAGGTGATGGCCACCGCCATCGCGGTCGTCGCGGCGGCCGCCGCGCTCGCCACGTCGCTCTTCTACTCCGTCTGGGTGCTGGCCCTCGTCGGGCTCGCGGGCGGGGTCTTCGGGCAGCTGGCCAAGCTGTGCCTCGACGCCCTCATCCAGCGCGACGTCGCCGAGGTCGTCCGCGCGCGGGTGTTCTCGTGGTCCGAGACGATCCTCCAGGCCTTCTGGGTCGTCGGCGGGACCATCGGCATCCTCGTGCCCCTCGAGCCGCGCCTCGGGTTCGGCGTGATCACCGCCGTCGTGCTCGCCGCCGGGGTGGTCGCGGTCCGCTCGCGGTCCACCGGCACCCGGGCCGCGGGACTCGCCTGACCGGGTCGCTGCTCGTGAATTGATACCCCCACGGGTATATGCCATCCTGTGGTCGACCGCTCCCCCCTCGCCCTCCCGGAGGTCCCCGTGTGCTCCCCCGCCACCTGCCACGTCTGCGGCAAGACCACCTGGGCCGGCTGCGGCATGCACGCCGACATGGTCATGGCGTCCGTCCCGCCGCCCGCCCGCTGCACCTGCGCCGACGAGCCCGCCGAGCAGGCCACCGACCGGCGGTGACCGCCCGCCCGGGTCCTCGCCACCGCCCCCTGGGCCGCGAGCCCGCTCGTCCTGCTCGCCCGCGCCCGGCTGATGACGGGCGTCGCCGTGACGACGTGGGCCCTCGTGCCGGTCGCCGCCCTCGGCGTCGGCGCCCTCGGCCGGCGGCTGGCGACCGCCGACACCTGCGCACCGGCTCGCTGAGCGGCCTCGGCGCCGCTCGAGCAAGCCCGGATGCGGGCGCAGTCGACGTCACCACCCGCGCCTAGGCTGACCGGGATGCCGTCCTCGACCGCCGCCCGCCTGCGCCTCGTCGGGCTCGTCGTCGGGGTGCTGCTCGCCGGCGGGCTGGCGCTGCTCCTGCTCGGCGGCGACCTCGCGACGGTGCGCCGTGCCGTCGCCGCCAGCGGCGCGTGGGGCCCGGTCGTCTTCGTCGTGCTGCACGTCGTCCTCACCCTCGTCCCGGTCCCGAAGAACCTCCTCGCGGGCATCGCCGGCGCCCTCTTCGGCCTCGGCGCGGGCAGCGCGCTGTCGTGGGTCGGTGCGGTCGCGAGCGCCTGGGTGACGTTCGAGCTGGCCGGCCGGCTCGGCGCCGACGCGGTCGACGGCATCACCGGCGCCCGGGTCGAGCGGGTGCGGCGGGTACTGCGCGAGCGTGGGCTGCTGGCGGTCGTCATCGCCCGGCTCACGCCGCTCGTCCCGTTCACGGTCGTCAACTACGGCGCCGGCGTGAGCCGGGTCGGGCGGCGCGACTACCTGCTCGGGACGGCGCTCGGCGTCGTGCCGGGGACGGTCGCCTACGTCGCGGTCGGCGCCTCGGCCGGCCAGGACGCGACGACCATCCTCCTCGCCGGTGGCGCCGGTGTGCTGCTGCTCGTCGCCGCCGGGGTGCTCGCCCGACGCCTCGGCCCCCGCCGCCCCTGACCCCCTCCCCTCTCGCGCGAACGTGTGTGAAATCGCCGGACGTCCCCGGCGGTTTCACACACGTTCGCGGATGGAGGGGCGGCGGTCGGGGTCAGGTGCCGTCGACCCAGATGTTGTCGTGCTCGGCCATGAAGGCGTCGTAGTGCTCGCGGCTCCAGCCGTCGGTGCCCGCGGCGAGGCCCTCGAAGTACCCCTCGCGCGGCGCCCCCGGCGCGAAGTGCAGGAGCATCCGCGCGGGCCCGTCCTCGTTGCGGAAGCCGTGGACGCCGCCCGGCGGCACGTGGACGAAGTCGCCCGGGCCGGCGCGCACCCAGTCGCGCCCGTCAAAGATCCGCACGACGCCCTCGAGGACGTGGAAGGACTCGCTGAGCGTCCGGTGGAAGTGCGGCCCCGGCCCGCTCGGTGGCCCCGCGAAGGTCCACCGGTAGAGGCCGAAGAGGCCGCCGGTCGAGGCCCCCGACGCGAGGTAGTGCACCTCGTTGCCGTTCGGGTAGGTCAGGTCCGGCGGGCGGTCGGCCGGGTGCGTCCAGGCCGAGACCTCGCCGTCGTCCCCGTCGTACAGGCGTGGTGGGTACCCCATCCCCCGACGGTAGGCGCCATCCACGCCCCCGACCAGCGCGGACGCATGTGGACCCGCCGGGGTCCACCGGCGGGTCCACGCACGTTCGCGGGAGGGAGGCGGGGTGGACGCGGGCGAGGGGTTCGGCGCGGGGCGCCGCGGGGTACGAGGACGGGCGAGCGGCCGGACCCGCCGGCCCCCGCCCGACCCGAGGAGCAGGACGCGTGACCCGTTTCGGCTTCACCCTGATGACCGAGCAGAGCGGCCCCAAGGAGCTCGTCGACGCCGCCGTGCGCGCCGAGGCCGCCGGCTTCGACCTGCTGGTCTCCAGCGACCACTACTCGCCCTGGCTCACCGAGCAGGGGCACGCCCCCCACGCCTGGACGATGCTCGGCGCCGTCGCCCACGCGACGAGCACGGTCGACCTCGCGACCTACGTGACCTGCCCGACGATGCGCTACCACCCGGCCGTCGTCGCGCAGCAGGCCGCGACCCTCCAGATCCTCGCCGACGGCCGCTTCACCCTCGGCCTCGGTTCCGGCGAGAACCTCAACGAGCACGTCATCGGGCAGGGCTGGCCGCCGGTCGCCCAGCGCCAGGACATGCTCGCCGAGGCCATGGAGATCATCCGCGAGCTGTTCACCGGCGAGCTGACGACCTACCGCGGCGAGTACTTCGACGTCGACTCCGCGCGCCTCTGGGACCTGCCCGAGCAGGGCGTCCCGATCGGCGTGGCGGTGAGCGGCCGTGCGGGCATCGAGCGGTTCGGCCCGCTCGCCGACCACCTCGTCGCCGTCCAGCCCGAGGCCGAGCTCGTCGAGCAGTGGAACGAGCTCGCCGGCTCGACGATCGGCTCCGGCGCCCGCGCCATCGGCCAGATCCCGATCTGCTGGGACCGCGACGAGGCCACGGCCGTCACCCGCGCCCACGAGCAGTTCCGCTGGTTCGCCGGCGGCTGGAAGGTCAACGCCGACCTGCCGACCCCGATGGGCTTCAGCGGGGCCACCCAGTTCGTCCGCGAGGAGGACGTCGCCGAGTCCATCCCGTGCGGCCCCGACCTCGACAAGATCGTCGAGGCCGTCGCGCCCTACTGGGAGGCCGGCTTCACCGACATCGCGCTGGTCCAGGTCGGCGGCGAGCACCAGACGCCGTTCCTCGACGAGGTCGCCCCCGAGCTCCTCGAGAAGCTGAGCGCCGCCGCCCCCTCGTCCTGACACCCCGCCCCACCCCGGCGGATGCCTCCCACCGCCCGGCCCGACCGCAGCGTCAGGCCGGGCGTGGGACGGCGCCGAGGGTCGAGATGCCGACCCAGCCCGGCACGGCGCGGACGACGTCGGCCGGCGCGTCGATGGCGACGAGCCGCCCCCGCACCGCCTCCTCCCATGCCCGGTCACCGCGCCAGATCTCGGTCATCGTGCGCAGCGTCGTCGTGAGCGCCGCGTCGACCTCGAACCCCGGGTCGGCGTCGCACACGTCGACCGACGCCCCGTCGACGACGACCCACCAGCGCCGGGCGCGCGGCTCGACGTCGGTGTAGGTGAAGGCGACGACCGTGCGCTCCCGCGGCCAGCGGTCGAGGGGCAGCGTCCGCTTGAGGTCCCACATGAGCAGGTGCGGGTCGAGGTCCTCCTGGCCGAGGTCACCGACCCAGCGCACCCCCCAGGCCCCGAGCGCCTCGACGACCCCGCGCAGCTCCTCCCCGCTGCGCGTCAGGTGGTACGACGTCCGGCCGCCGACGACCCGGCGCTCCACCACCCCCGCGCGCTCGAGCCTCCGCAGCCGCTTCGAGAGCAGCGTCGGCGACATCCGCGGCACCCCGCGCCGCAGGTCGTTGAAGTGGGTGCTGCCGCAGAGCAGCTCACGCACGACGAGCAGCGTCCACCGCTCGTCGAGCACCTCCATCGCCTTGGCGACCGGGCAGAACTGACCGTAGGTCGAGGCCATCGCACACCTCCCCTGGACGGCGGACGGGTGGTCGCCGCCGACGCCGGTGCGTCCAGTGAACCGCTGCCCGGGCCCGGCGCGCCAGTACAGATCGTGGACCGGAGGCGGTCCACATCCGGCACTGGATGGCCGGCGCGGCCCGGCGGGACGCTGGTCGCCCGACGAGAGGAGACCACCATGACCGTCCACCACGCCCCGCCGGCCCCGCCCGAGGTCAAGGCCCGCCATGCCGCCCTCTGGGCGCTCGGCGACTACCCGAGCGTCGCCGACCGGGTCATCCCGCACCTCGGCGAGGTGCTCGTCGAGGCCGCCTCCATCACGCCCGGGGAGCGCGTCCTCGACGTCGCCGCGGGCGCGGGCAACGCCTCGCTGCCGGCCGCGCGCGCCGGCGCCGACGTCACCGCGTCCGACCTCACGCCCGAGCTGGTCGAGGTCGGGCGGGAACGGTCCCGGGACGCCGGGCTCGAGGTCCTCTGGGACGTCGCCGACGCCGAGGACCTGCCCTACCCCGACGCGACCTTCGACGTCGTGCTCTCCTGCGTCGGCGTGATGTTCGCGCCGGTGCACGAGGCCTCGGCCGGTGAGCTGCTGCGGGTCTGCCGGCCCGGCGGGCGCATCGGCCTGCTGTCCTGGACACCCGAGGGGTTCATCGGCCAGCTGCTCGCCGCCATCCGGCCGTGGGCGCCGCCCCCGCCGCCCGGGGCGCAGCCGCCGCCGCTGTGGGGGCGGCCGGAGCACGTCGAGGGCCTGCTCGGCGACGGTGTGCGCGACCTGCGGGCCGAGCGCCGCGAGCTCGTCGTCGAGGGTTTCGCGACCCCGGAGGAGTTCCGGACGTTCTTCGTCGAGCGCTACGGGCCGACGGTGGCCGTGCACCGTTCGGTCGCCCACGACCCCGAGCAGCGGGCTGCCCTCGAGGCCGCCATCGACGGCGTGGCCCGCGAGGGGACGGACGCCGACGGTCGGATGCGCTGGGAGTACCTGCTGCTCACCGCGACCCGCGCCTGACCGGACGGGAGCGACGCCGCGGTGTCAGTGCGACGCGGCGGCGTCCTGAGGGTCGCCGCCGCGGGCCCGCTTCACGGCGAGCACGACCGCGACGACCACGGCGCCGACGACCGCGCCGGCGACGGCCGAGCCGAGGGTGTTGGTCAGCCAGCCGAGCAGGCCACCGAGCGCACCGGTGGCGTCGTGGACGACCTCCTCGGCGTGGTGGACCAGCGAGTACGGGCCGTGCCAGCCGAGCTCGTCGGCGCCGACGAGGAGGATGTGACCGCCGACCCAGAGCATCGCGACGATGCCGAGGGTCGAGAGGAACGAGAGGACCTTGGGCATGGCCCGGACCAGGCCCTCCCCGACCCGGCGGGCGCCGCTGGACTCCCGGCCGGCCAGGTGCAGCCCGATGTCGTCCATCTTGACGATGAGCCCGACGACGCCGTAGACGAGCGCGGTGATGAGGACCGCGACGACGACGAGCACGGCGGCCCGGGTGAGGAACGGCTCGGACGCGACGTCGTCGAGCGCGATGACCATGATCTCGGCTGAGAGGATGAGGTCGGTGCGGATGGCGCCGGAGACCATCTGCTGCTCCTGCTCGGGCCCGACCTCGGTGACCGGCTCGGCGTGCGCCTCGTGGTGGGCGAGCTTCTCCCAGATCTTCTCGGCGCCCTCGTACGCGAGGTAGGTGCCGCCGAGCATGAGGATCGGCGTGAGCAGCCACGGGAGGAACTGGCTGAGCAGCAGGGCCACCGGCAGGATGATGAGCAGCTTGTTGCGGATCGAGCCGATGGCGATCTTCTTGATGATCGGCAGCTCGCGCTCCGGCGAGACCCCGGTGACGTAGCGGGGCGTGACGGCGGTGTCGTCGACGACGACGCCGGCGGCCTTCGCGCTGGCCCGCCCGGCCGCGGCCCCCACGTCGTCGACGGACGCGGCCGCGAGCTTCGCGATCGCGGCGATGTCGTCGAGCAGTGCGACGAGCCCACCGGCCATCGGGGTGGTTCCTCTCGGTCGTGGCCCCGGCCGTCCGGGGTCCCGTGGGAGGCCACGCTAGTGGGTCGCGGTCGCGTCCCGGACCCGCTCGGGCGGGGTGCGTGCCGCGGTCAGGCGCCGGGCGGCGGGCAGGCCGCGACGATGGCGGCCTGGACCTCGTCGAGCGAGGCGTACTCGTGCGTGCGGTCCAGGAGGGAGAGCCGGCAGCAGACCCGCGCGGGCGTGCCGAGCGCGAGGCAGGACGCGATGAGGTCGTCCTGGTGGGTGGGGAACGGGTGGTCGGCAAGCGCGGTGCGCAGCTCGGCGAGGTGCGACGCCAGCAGCGGGTCGTCCCCCGCGCCGGTCGCCCCCTCGGCGACGTGAACGGTCGTCATCCCCCGGACCTCCTCGTCCGTTCGTGCTCCCCGCGGTGGCAGGGCCCCCCGACCGTACCCGCTCGTGACCGGCACAAACACCGATCGACGAGCTTCCGTGCGGCGTGACGCGTCGAGGGTGCGGGGACGCGCGGGAATGCCGCCCGGGGTCCGTGGCGCTGACTCCCCCATGCGAGCAGTGACCTACGACCACTACGGCGACCTCGACGTCCTCGAGGTCCGCGACGACCTCCCCGACCCCAAGGTCGGCCCCGGCGAGGCCCTCGTCGAGGTACGCAGCGCCTCGGTGAACCCCGTCGACTGGAAGCTGATGTCCGGCGGCCTCGACGGGATGATGGAGGCCACCTTCCCGGTCGTCCCCGGCTGGGACGTCGCCGGCGTCGTCCGCGCCGTCGGACCGGACACCCCGGAGCTCGCCGTCGGTGACGAGGTGCTGGCCTATGCGCGCAAGGACTGGGTCCACGGCGGCACCTTCGCCGAGCTGGTCACGGTCCCGGTGCGCGCGGCGGCGAAGAAGCCGGCCGGTCTGGACTGGGACAGCGCGGGCGCCCTCCCGCTCGCCGGCCAGACCGCCTACCGCACGCTCAAGCGGCTGGAGGTCGGCCGGGGCGACACCGTGCTCGTGCACGCCGCCGCCGGCGGGGTCGGGCTCCTCGCGGTGCAGGTCGCCCGCGAGCTCGGCGCGCGCGTCATCGGGACCGCCTCCGAGTCCAACCACGACCGGCTGCGCGAGCTCGGCGTCGAGCCCGTGACGTACGGCGACGGCCTCGTCGAGCGCGTGCGTGCCCTGGCCCCCGACGGTGTGGACGCCGTCGCCGACTTCGTCGGCGGGGTCCTCGACGACACGCTCGGCGTGCTGCGCGAGGGCGGCCGGCACGCCTCGGTCGCCGACCCGTCGGTCATCGAGCGCGGCGGGTCGTGGGTGTGGGTGCGGCCCGACGGCGAGGAGCTGCAGTGGCTCGCCGACCTCGCGGCCCGCGGCGGCCTGACCGTCGACGTGGCCGGCCGCTACGGCCTCGACGAGGTGCGCGACGCCTTCGCCCGCAGCCAGGAGGGCCACGTCCGCGGCAAGCTCGTCATCCACGTCTCCGACGACTGAGCGGACACGACCTGTCGAACCTTCGCCCCCTCGTGCGGATTCGCGCCGGAGGGGGCGAAGTCGTTGCCCGGCAGGGGAGTTCGAGTCGAGCCGTGTCGTCGGCCGCTCGGTCCTGCCGAAAGTTTGTCGAACTTTCGCGACCCTCCCGCCCTCGGGCGTCGAAGGTCCGTCTAGCGTCGTGACCAGACCCCGATCGGGGTCTGCGGTGGTCGAGCAAGGTGCCACCGGTCTTCGTCGTGGACCGGAGGTAGTGCCATGTCCCAGATCGTCGCCGTCGAGCAGGTCCCCACCCGGGACCACCAGGTCTCCGGCCGCGAGCTGCAGCGTCGCGAGCACGACGAGCGGCTCGAGTCGCTCCTCGTCGAGCTGTACCGGTCAGCCGCGGGCCCCGAGCACGACCGGGTCCTCACCGCGGTGGTCACCGAGACCCTGCCGCTGGCCGACTCGCTCGCCCTGCGGTACGCCGGGCGCGGCATCGAGACCGACGACCTCGTCCAGGTGGCGCGGGCCGCGCTCGTCGCCGCCGTGCGGCGCTACCGGCCCGGGGCCGGGCGGGGCTTCGCCGCCTACGCCGTGCCGTCGGTCCGCGGGGAGCTCAAGCGGCACTTCCGGGACGCCGGCTGGGCGGTGCGCCCGCCGCGCGCCCTCCAGGAGCTGCGCTCCGAGCTCGTCGCCGCCGAGGAGGCCCTGCGGCACCGCCTCGGCCGCGAGTCGACCGCCGGCGAGGTGGCCGAGGCCATCGGCCGTAGCGAGGTCGACGTCCGCGACGCCCGGGCCACCGGGTCGGCGTTCACCCCGGACTCCCTCGACGCGCCGCTGCCCGGCGGTGGCCGGGTCGGCGACCTGCTGACCGGCTCGGCCGACTGGGCCGACGACCTCGCGCTGTCCGCGACGCTGCGCGAGGAGGTCCGTCGCTGCACGCCGCGCGAGCAGGTCATCCTCCGCATGCGCTTCGTCGAGGAGCGCACCCAGCGCGAGATCGGCGAGTCGATCGGTGTGAGCCAGATGCAGGTCTCGCGCCTGCTCACCCAGCTGCTCGACCGCCTGCGGCTGCGCCTCGAGGCCCTGCCCGCCGCCTAACCTGCGGGTCCCGGCCGCTCGGCCGACGTCCCCGCAGCGCGTGCCACCGGGCGGTACCGTCCCGCCATGCGTGTCCTGCGCCGGATCCTCGCCGTCCTGCTCGTGCTCGTCGTCGTCGGCGCCGTGCTCGGGTACCGCCAGTACCGACCGCTGCTGCGCACCGGCACCGGCTACGCCGCGCACAACGCGTGTGCCGTCGAGCTCGTGGCCGGGCGCACGGACCCCGGGGCCGACCTGCCGCCGAACCCGCTCGTGCCCTACCTGACCGGCTACGTCGACGAGGCCGGAGGTTCCTCGACCTCCGCCGTCGCCTGGGTCCTCGCCAAGCAGAAGGCCTGGTACACACCGGGGTACGGCTGCACCGTCGCGCCCGAGCAGCCGCAGGACCAGCGCCGGGCGACCAAGGTCGAGCCGGAGGGCAACCCGTTCGAGGGGGCCGAGGTGCCGCGCGCCGACAAGGCGCTGAGCCGGGCCATGGCCCGGGCCTTCGGCGACGACCTGACCAACGCCGCCAAGCGACGGCTCGGCACGCGGGCCGTCGTCGTCGTCCAGGACGGCAAGCTCGTGGCCGAACGGTACGCCGACGGGTTCACCCCGGGCACACCGCAGCTCGGGTGGTCGATGGCCAAGAGCGCGACCAACCTGCTCGTCGGCCGGTACGTCCTGGACCGGGGGCTCGACCTCGGCGAGGACCACCTGCGCCCGGAGTGGACCGACGGGCGCGCCGACATCACCGTCGACCAGCTCCTGCGGATGACGAGCGGGCTGCGGTGGGACGAGACCTACTCGTTGGGCACCCCCATCACCGAGATGCTCTACGACGCGCCCGACATGGCGAAGTACGTCGCGAGTCAGCCGCTGGCGCACCGGCCGGGCACCTACCAGCAGTACTCGAGCGGCTCGACCAACCTCGTCTGCTCGTGGCTGTCCTCGCTCGCCGACACCCCGGACCGCGACTTCCCCCGGACCGAGCTGTTCGCCCCGCTCGGCCTGTCGTCGGCGGTCTGGGAGACCGACGCCGCGGGCACGCCGGTCTGCAGCTCGTACCTGTGGGCGACGCCCCGGGACTGGGCGGTGCTCGGGCAGCTCGCGCTGCAGGACGGCGTGTGGGAGGAGAAGCGACTCCTGCCCGAGGGATGGATGGAGCGCTCGACGACGGCCGAGCCGGTCGACCGCAGCGAGGAGAAGGGCTACGCGGCCGGCTGGTGGGTCAACCGCCAGGCCGACGGCTCGCTCGTCACGCCGCTCCTGCCGACCGACGCCTACTGGATGAGCGGCCACGACGGCCAGCGGGTCTACGTCGTGCCGTCGCAGCGGCTCGTCGTCGTGCGGATGGGGTTCTCGCCGGAGGTCGACCCCGCCGACCTGCGGACCGACGAGCTCGTGCAGGACGTCGTCACCGCCACCGGGTCGTGAGCCGGCGGTGGTGACCCGCCGTCAGAAGCGCGGCGTGACCGTGACGCGGGCGCCGTCGTCGGGGGCGTTGTCGACCATCGGGACGCAGGCGACCTCACCGGTGTCGGACCCCTCTGCAGGGCTCGCCGTGCACGTCGTGGACGCCCCGCTGTCGAAGTCCATCGAGAAGACGACCGGGAAGGCGTTGTCGCTGCCGAACGTGACCGTCATGCCCTCGACGTTCGCCCCGACGCCACCGAGGCTCCCGAGGGTCCAGCCGGGCTCGACCGTGGCCGGCCCCAGCTCGAACCCTTCGCCGACCGACACCTCGACCGGCTCGCCACCGCCGGGCAGCTCCGTCGGGAGGCCGGAGGGGAAGGCGCTGGAGGTCGGGAACGAGGTCCGGACGTCCTCGACGACGCGGTTCGCGGTGCGCGCGAGGAAGATCCCCCCGACGACGAGCGCGACGACCACGAGCACGACGACGACGACCGCGGCGACGAGGCAGCCCTTGGCGCCGCTGCTCATCCCCTGTTTCGGCGGCGGCCACTGGCCCTGGGGCGCGCCCGGGGTGCCGTAGGGCGCCGGAGCGGCGGGGGCCACCGGGTCCCGGAAGTGGTCGGTCCACTGCTGGCCGTCCCACCAGCGGTCGCGGCCGTCGGGCTGCGGGTGCCATCCGGGGGGTGCGCTCATCCTGATGTCCTCCTCGTGCGGCGGGGGGGTCGCCGTGCTGGGGACAGGCTATGCCCGGCGGACCACGACGGTCGGTGCCTCCCGGAGGCTCGCACCGACGACGCAGTACCGCTCCGTCGAGGTCGCCAGCCGCTCGAGCGCGGCGTCGTCGGCGTCCGTCGCGACGGTGAAGGTGAGGGTGACGGGGCCGATGCCGACCGGCACCTCGCGGTCGAGGCCGAGGGTGCCGCGGGCGTCGAACGAGCTCTCGGCGACCCCGTGGACCTCACCGAGCGCCAGGGTCATCGCGGTCGCGACGCTGCGCAGGGTCACCCCGGCACAGGCGAGCAGCGCCTCGAGGAGCATGTCGCCGCTGCACGCGTCGGAGCCGTCGCCGCCGGTCGCGCGGTGCAGCCCGGCCCGCACCGGTCCCGCGAACCCGTCGACGGTGCAGGTGACGCCCTCGTCCCGGAAGTCGGCGGTGGCGTGCAGCGGTGTGTGCGCGGAGGACGGGTCGGCGGCGTAGCGCTCGCGGAGCGGAGCCTGCATCTGGCGGAGGGTGGCGCGGTCCATCCCCCCAGCCAAGCACGCCCGGACCGGCCACGGGACCGCCCGGCCGGACGGTCCCGCGGCCCTGCCGGTCAGTCGTCGTCGAGGTCGTGCAGCTCGTCGACGGTGAGCATCCGGGAGCGGATGACGAAGCGGACGCCCTCGGGCGCCTCGAGCGAGAAGCCGGCGCCGCGGCCGGGTACGACGTCGATCGTCAGGTGCGTGTAGCGCCAGTACTCGAACTGCGCCCGCGAGATCCACACGGGGACAGCCCGGTCCAGACCGACGTCGAGCGTCCCGAGGTGGACGTCGGCGTCGCCGATGATGAGGTCGCCGTCGGGGTAGCACATCGGGGCCGACCCGTCGCAGCAACCGCCGGACTGGTGGAACATCAGCGGGCCGTGCGTCGCGGTGAGGCGGCGGAGGAGCTCCGCCGCCCCACCCGTGACGTCGACCCGGCTCGCGGTGGCCGGGACGCTCATCGGCTCAGAAGAAGCCGAGCGCGTCGGGGCTGTAGCTGACGAGGAGGTTCTTCGTCTGCTGGTAGTGCTCGAGCATCATCTTGTGGGTCTCGCGCCCGATGCCCGACTGCTTGTAGCCGCCGAACGCCGCGTGCGCGGGGTACGCGTGGTAGTTGTTCGTCCACACGCGGCCGGCCTGGATCTCGCGGCCGGCCCGGTAGGCCTGCGACCCGTCACGGCTCCACACGCCGGCGCCGAGGCCGTAGAGGGTGTCGTTGGCGATCTTCAGCGCGTCGGCCTCGTCCTCGAAGCGGGTGACCGACACGACCGGCCCGAAGATCTCCTCCTGGAAGATGCGCATCGAGTTCTCGCCCTCGAAGACCGTCGGCTGGACGTAGTAGCCGCCCGACAGCTCGCCACCGAGGTCGGCCCGCGCGCCGCCGATGAGGACCTTCGCGCCCTCCTGCTTGCCGATGTCGATGTAGGACAGGATCTTCTCGAGCTGGTCGTTGCTCGCCTGCGCGCCGATCATCGTGTCGGTGTCGAGCGGGTTGCCCTGGACGATCTTCCCGACGCGGTCGACGGCGTCCTGGAGGAACTCGTCGTAGATCGAGGACTGGATGAGCGCGCGGCTCGGGCAGGTGCAGACCTCGCCCTGGTTGAGCGCGAAGAGCGCGAAGCCCTCGAGGGCCTTGTCGTAGAACGAGTCCCGCTGCGCGGAGACGTTCTCGAAGAAGATGTTCGGGCTCTTGCCGCCGAGCTCGAGCGTGACCGGGATGAGGTTCTGGCTCGCGTACTGCATGATCAGGCGGCCGGTCGTCGTCTCGCCGGTGAAGGCGACCTTGGCGATGCGCGGGCTCGACGCCAGCGGCTTGCCGGCCTCGACGCCGAAGCCGTTGACGACGTTGAGGACGCCGTCGGGCAGCAGGTCGCCGACGAGCTCGACCAGCTTGAGGATCGACCACGGGGTCTGCTCCGCCGGCTTGAGGACGACACAGTTGCCGGCCGCGAGCGCGGGGGCGAGCTTCCAGACGGCCATGAGGATCGGGAAGTTCCAGGGGATGATCTGCGCGACGACGCCGAGCGGCTCGTGGATGTGGTACGCCACGGTGTACTCGTCGATCTCGCCGATCGAACCCTCCTGTGCGCGAACGGCGCCCGCGAAGTAGCGGAAGTGGTCGATCGCGAGGGGGATGTCGGCGGCGAGGGTCTCGCGGACCGGCTTGCCGTTGTCCCAGGTCTCGGCGACGGCGAGGTCCTCGAGGTGGGCCTCCATCCGGTCGGCGATCTTGAGGAGGATGTTGGAGCGCTCGGTCGCGCTCGCGCGGCCCCAGGCGGCGGAGGCGCCGTGCGCGGCGTCGAGCGCCAGCTCGATGTCCTCGGCGGTGCCGCGGGCGATCTCGGTGAACGCCTGGCCCGTCACGGGGGTGATGTTCTCGAAGTAGTTGCCCTTGACCGGCGGCACCCACTGGCCCCCGATGTAGTTCTCGTAGCGGCCCTTGACCTCGATGCTGCTGCCGTCGCGGCCCGGCGGGGTGTACGTCGTCATTGACTCGATCTCCTTCGATCGTGGGGTGCCCGGTGCGGGATGGGGAGGACCGTAGGCAGCGCGACGTTGCAACCACGCTGCAGCGCGGCCCCGGCACCGCGGGCCCACCCCGGCACCGCGGGCCCACCTGGGCACCGCGGGCCCACCTCGGCACCACGGGCCCACCTCGACCTCGCCCCCACCGCCTTCACCGCGCCCCGCCGCCCCCACATCACCCTGCCGCCCCGACCTCGCCCCGCCGCCCTGCCACAGCACCTCGGCACGTCGGAACCACCCCGGCACGGCGAGACCATCCCGGCACGGCGAGCTCGCCCCGGCACGGCGAGGTCGCCCCGGCACCGTGCTGCACCCCGGTTCGTCCGCGAGACCCCGGCTCCGAGGTCGTGTCTCGTGGACATTTCGGGGTGACCCCGAAAAGGGGAGGCGGGTGGGGCGGGTGGGGACGGGGGGTGGCGGGTCAGGCGTCGTCGCGCAGGAGGCGCGCGACCTCGGCCTCGGCGACGGGGCGCAGCGGGGAGGCCGCCGGCAGCGTGTCGAGCTGGCGCTCCCACATCTCGAGGTCACCGGCGCCCCAGCGCGAGCGGGTCCACCCGACCATGAGGTCGGCCTCGCCGGAGGCGAGCACGGCGGCGCGCACCCGCGCCTCGAGCACCTCGCGCAGATCGACGACCGCCGGCGCCTCCGACCCCGGCAGCAGCGGGCCCTTGTACGCCCGCAGCGCGTCGCGCACCCGCCCGGCCGCGAGGTGCGCGAGCACGCCGGACCAGTCCGTCTCGGTCTCGGCCTGCACGCGGTAGGGCCGCGAGAGCATCACCTCCGGTCCGAGCAGCGTCCGCAGCCGGGTCATCTCGGCGCGCAACGTCGACGAGGTCACCCGCCCCGGGTACACCTCGGTCTCGAGCTGCTCGGCCGACAGGCCGCGCGGGTTCTCGGTCAGCGCGACGACGATCTCGCTGTGCCGGCGGCTGAGCCGGTGCGTGCGCCCGTCGACCTCGACGACGGCCTCCGGCAGACCCAGGCCGCGCACCCGCACGACCCCCGGCCCGAGCCCGGCGCCGGGATGCTCCCCGCCCCCGAGCAGCGTCCCGGTCAGCGCGAGCCGGCCGAGCTCGGACTCCGCCATCCGCGCCGCGGCCCGGATCATCGCGAGGCTCTGCGGGGAGGCGACGTCGGGTCCCCCCGTGATGTCGACGACGCCGAGCACCGCGCTCGTCGTCGGGTCGTGGATGGGCGCCGCCGCGCACGACCAGGGGTGGACGAGCCGGTTGAAGTGCTCCCCGGCGCGCACGACGGCGGGACCGTCGAGGTGCAGGGCCATCCCCGGGGCGTTGGTGCCGGCGGAGTGCTCGTTCCACGCCGAGCCCTCGACGAAGTTGATGTCCTCCGCGCGCCGCAGCACGTGCCGGGCCCCGGCGACCCAGAGCAGGTGGCCGCTCGCGTCACCGACCGCCATCAGTGCGTCGCAGTCGACCGCCGCGCGCCCGAGGACGTCGTAGAGCAGCGGGAAGACGTGCGAGAGGGCGTGCGCGGTGCGGTAGTCGGCGAGGTCACCGCCGTCGAGGACGACCGGGGGCAGGTGCCCCTCGGGGTCCACGCCCGCGGCGGACGAACGCAGCCAGGACTCCGCGACGACCGACCGGACCCCGTCGGGGCCACCGGCGCCGCGCCGGGCCGTCCTGCTCGACACCCTCGCAGTACACCCCGGCGACGCGCTGCGGGCAACGGGCCGTTCGGACAGTGGCCGCGCACCGGCGCGTCGTCCGGCCCGGAGGTGCGAGCATGGGCGCAGGAGGTGGTGCGGCGTGGCCGACGTCGAGGTGAGCAGGAACGAGCACGCGTGGGTGGCCCGGGTCGACGGGCAGGTCGCCGGCGAGCTCGTGTGGCGCGAGAGCCGTGACGGCTCGGCGGTCGTCCTCGTCCACACGGGCGTCGGCGAGGCGTTCGAGGGGCAGGGCGTCGGGGGCGCGCTCGTGCGCACCGCGCTCGACGAGCTCGCCGCGGAGGGCCGCGCCGTCCGGCCGGACTGCCCGTTCGCGGCGGAGTGGCTGCGCCGCCACCCCGACCACCCGGTCACGGTGCAGCAGCGCACCTGACCGACCCGGCCGGCCGCCGCGGCGCGTGCACGGGTCCGGCCTCTCCTCGTGGCGACCTGCGCGGGTCCGCGTGCGGTCGCACCCGGACCTGCGCAGGTCGCGCGGAGAAGGCGGTGCGAGAAGCGGTGCCGGGGCGGGCACGGTTGGACGGCGCCGGTGGACGGACGATCGGACACGTTGTCCCCGGCCGGTTCCCGGGTGAGGATGCCGTATGGGCACCGTCGTCAGTCGTGACGCGCGGCGGCGGTGGGCGGCCGTCGTCGCCGCGACCGGCGTGCTCGTCGGGATGCTCGCCGCGGTGCCCGTCCTCCGGTCGACCGTGGCGGTCGGGGCGGCGACGACGACCCCGGCGGAGGTGCGGCAGCGGGCCCTGGCGTCGGCCTCGGTCGCCTACACCGCCGTCGGCGAGAGCCGCGGCGGGCTGGCCCTGCCGGACGTCGGCGGCTTCGGCGACCTCGCGACGCTCCTCGGCGGGACGACCCGCACCCGCATCTGGTGGGACGGCCCGCGGCGCTGGCGGGTCGACACCGTCGACGCGGCCGGTGAGCGCGACACCTACGGCCTCGCCACCTCGACGACGACGTGGGACTACGGCAGCCGGCGGCTCGCCACCGTCACCGGCGACCCGTCGGTCCGCCTGCCCCGGGCCGACGACCTCGTCGCACCGAGCGCGGGCCGCCGCCTGCTGTCCGCCGTCGGACCCGACGACCGCCTGTCCGCCCTGCCCCCACAGCGCATCGACGGACGCACCACGGACGGCCTGCGCGTCGTCCCCGCCTCGGCCCGCAGCACCCTCGCCCGCGCCGACGTCTGGGTCGACCGCGAGACCGGCCTGCCGCTGCGCGTCGTCGTCACCGCGCGCGGCGGGGCCGACGCCCTCGTCAGCGAGGTGAGCGGGGTGCGCACCGGACGGCCCCCCGCCGACGTCCTCGACCCGCCGTCGCCGCCGACCGCGCGACGCTCCCTGGACTCCGCCCCCGACCTGGTCGCCCGGGTGGCGCAGCGCTCCCCGTGGGACCTGCCGGACGAGCTCGCCGGCCTCCCGGCGTCGACGCAGGTCCTCGACGGCGCGAGCACCTACGGCACGGGACTGACCCGCGTCCTCGTGCTGCCGCTGCCCGGCCGCGTGGCGCGCGAGGTCGTCGGCAACGCGACGCGCGCCGGCTCGGTCGAGGAGGAGCTGCCCGGTGGCTCCGTCGTCCGCATCGGCTCGAGCCTGCTCAACGTCGAGCTCGTCCGCGGCGAGGACCGCTTCCACGCCTACGTCGTGGCCGGGCTCGTCGAACCCGCGCTGCTCGACGAGGTCGCCACCGCCCCGCTCGCCTCACCACCCCCGTTCCGGGAGGACCAGTGACCGACCCCAGCCCCGACACCCCCGCCGTCGCCACGCGGGGCCTTACGAAGCGCTTCGGGCGGGTCACGGCCGTCGACGGCCTCGACCTGCTCGTGCGGCCGGGCGACCGGTACGGCTTCCTCGGGCCCAACGGCTCGGGCAAGACGACGACCGTGCGGATGCTCCTCGGCCTCGTCCACGCGACGAGCGGCGAGGCCGAGGTCCTCGGCCACCCGGTGCCCCGGCAGGCCGCCGCCGCCCTCGCGCAGGTCGGCGCCCTCGTCGAGGGTCCGGCGGCCTACCCGCACCTGTCGGCCCGGGCCAACCTGCGCCTCCTCGACGCCGCCGGCCCCCGTGACGTCGGCGACCCCCTCGCCGCCGAGGTCGGCTCCCGACGCAGCCGGCGGCGGCGCATCGAGTCGGTCCTCGAGGAGGTCGGCCTCGCCGACGTCGGCCGCAAGCCGGTCCGCGCCTACTCCCTCGGGATGCGCCAGCGCCTCGGGCTGGCCGCCGCCCTCCTGCGGGGGCCGCGGCTGCTCGTCCTCGACGAGCCGACGAACGGCCTCGACCCGCGCGGCATCGCCGAGGTGCGCGACCTCCTGCTGCGCCTCAACGAGGGCGGCACGACGGTGTTCCTCTCCAGCCACCTGCTCGCCGAGGTCGAGCTGTTCTGCACGAGGGTCGGTGTGCTGCACCGCGGCCGGCTCGTCGCCCAGGACGACCTCGACGCCCTGCGGGGTCCGACGGGCCGCACGGTCGTCGACGTCGACGACGTGGAGGCCGCGGCGCGGGCGCTCGGGGTGCCCCCACCGGACCGGCGACGCACCGGGGAGCCCGCCGGCCGTCTGGTCCTCGAGGGGTCGAGCGTCGCCGAGGCGACGTCGCGGCTCGTGCGGGCCGACGTCGCCGTCCTCGAGGCCGCCCCCGAGCGACGCACGCTCGAGGGGTCGGTGCTGGAGCTGACCTCGTGATCCGGGTCGAGCTGCGCAAGCTGGTCTCGCGTCCTCGCACCTGGGTGAGCATCGGGCTGCTCTGCCTCCTGCCCGTCGTCGTCGCGGTCTTCCTGGCGGTCACCGGGATCGCGCCCCGGCCGGGCCAGGGGCCGACCCTGCTCGCCGCCGTCCTCGGCAACGGCGCGCTCTACCCGGCGGCGGCGCTCGGCATCGTCCTGCCGTTCTTCCTGCCGATCGCCGTCGCGGTGCAGGCGGGCGAGGCGGTCGCGGGCGAGGCGTCGACCGGGACGCTGCGCTACCTCCTCGTCCGGCCGGTGGGCCGCACCCGGCTCCTCGCGGCCAAGCTCGTGTCGGTCGTCGCGTACACGCTGCTGGCCGTCGTCGCCGTGGCGGTCGTCGGGTACGTCACGGGCATCTCGCTGCTGGGCAACTCGGGGCAGCTGACGACGACCACGCTCTCCGGCACCGCCCTCACCCCGACCGACCTCGCGTGGCGCACCGGCGTCATGGTGCTCTCGATCGGCTGGTCGATGGTCGGGCTCGCGGCCATCTCGCTCTTCCTCTCGACGCTCACCGACTCCTCGCTCGGCGCGGCCCTCGGCGGGCTGGCCGCCCTCGTGAGCAGCACCGTCCTCGTGACGCTCGACGCCGCGGGCTCGGTCCGCGACTACCTGCCGACCCGGTACTGGCTGGCGTGGGTCGACCTGTTCCGCGACCCCATCCCGTGGCACGACCTCCAGGTCGGCGCGCTCGTGCAGGCCGGGTACGTGCTCGTCTTCCTCGGCGCGGCGTGGGCCAACTTCACGACCCGCGACGTCACGAGCTGAGCCGCGTCAGCCGCCGAGCGCCCCGGCGCCGGCCCCCCGCAGGGCCGCGCAGTCCGCGCTCGTGGGCGGGGCGTCCGGGGCGGTGCGGCCGAGCGAGCGCAGGACGACGCCCACCGCGAGCGGGTCGCCGGGCAGCCCGCCGTGGGTCACCCGCGCGTCCGCGCAGACCGCCTGCAGCTCGACGTCCTCCGCGCCCGCGAGGACGGCCGAGTCCGGCGGGGTGACGGTCTCGTCGTCGCGGGTCCAGATGCTCGTCCAGCGGGCGCTGCCGGGGGTCTCGGGCAGGCCGGCGAGCAGGTCGCTGCCCTCGGCGAGCTGGCGGCAGGCCGTGGGGCAGGCCCCGCCGAGCAGGGCGCCGAGGTCGGCGACGGTCGTGCCGTGGTGCGGCGACCCGAGCGTGACGACGCGTCGGGCCACCCCGGCGCCCTCGCCGGCCACCCACACGCGCGCGACGACACCCCCGGCCGAGTAGCCGACGACGTCGACGGACGCGGCGCCCTCGGCGAGCGCGGCGTCGGCGGCCCGACCGACCGCGGCCGCCTGGGCCGCGAGGTCACCGGTGCCGTCCCCGACCTCGACGACGCGCGGGTCGCGACCCGCTGTGCGCAGGGCGGTGACGAGCGGGGCGAGCGATGCGGTGCTGCCGCCGTACCCGGGGACGAGCAGCACCGGGCCGGCGGCGGTGTCGGCCGGGTCCGACGCCAGCCGGGGGACGAGCACGAGCGCGAGCACGCCGAGGACGACGACGGCGAGCGCCCCCGCGAGGAACGCCCGGCGGCGCGGGCTCATCGTCGGTCTCCCACCCGGCCGATGCTACGAGGCGGGTGGCCCGGACCCGGCCTCAGCGACCGCGCGCGAAGACGGCGTCGACCGCGGGGATGCGCGACCGGTAGCCGGCGAGCAGCTCGCGGGCGACGGTGACGGAGTCGACGAGGGGGTGCAGGGCGAAGGCCTGCACCGCGTCGCGCTCGGAGCCGGTGCGGGCCGCCGCGATGACGAGCCGCTCGACGGCCTTGACCTGCTCGACGAGCCCGAGCGCGTGCCCGGTGAGCGGCGGCAGCGGGTGCGGCCGGGGGCCGGAGGCGTCGACGGTGCAGGGGACCTCGACGACCGCGTCGTCCGGCAGGCCCGGGACCGTGCCCCGGCTGCGCACGTTGAGGATGAGCTCGGCCGGCTCGCCGCGGGAGATCGCCGCCATGATGGCGAGCGCGACCCCCTCGTAGCCGCCGCCCTGGACGTCGGCCTCGTCGCGCTCCTCGTCCTCGCCGCGCGCCTCCTGCATGTAGGTGGCGTTGCGCTCCATCCGCACGCGGTCCCACTCGGCGAGCGCACCGGACCCGCCCGGGCCGCTGGGCCCTCCGGAGCGCAGCGACGCGTAGAAGCCCTGCTGCTGGTCCAGCAGGTACTCGCCGCGGGTCTGCGGCGCCGCCGTGATCGAGCGGACCGCGTCGCGGGTGAAGTAGTAGTAGTAGAGGTACTCGTTGGGCACGACCCCGAGCGTGCGGACCCAGTCCAGCCCGAAGAGCTGCCCCTCCTCCATCGAGGCGAGCGCGGCGTCGTCGGCGAGGAGGTCGGGCAGGACGTCGCGTCCGTCGAAGTGCAGGCCGCGCAGCCAGCCGAGGTGGTTGAGCCCGACGTAGTCGACGGTCGTGCGGGCCGGGTCGATGCCGAGCGTCGCAGCGGCCCGGCGCGCGAGCCCGATCGGGCTGTCGCAGATGCCGACCACGCGGTCGTGCAGCACCGACTGCATCGCCTCGGTGATCATCCCGGCCGGGTTCGTGAAGTTGATGACCCACGCGTCGGGGGCGACCGCGGCGACGCGCTCGGCGACGTGCAGCGCGACGGGGACGGTCCGCAGCCCGTAGGCGAGGCCGCCGGGGCCGGTGGTCTCCTGGCCGAGCAGCCCGAGGTCGAGGGCGACGCGCTCGTCGGCCGTGCGACCCTCGAGGCCCCCGACCCGGATGGCCGAGAAGACGAAGTCGCTGCCCTCGAGCGCGGTGTCGAGGTCGGTGCTCGTGTGGACGCGGGGGGCGTCGGGGTCGCCGTCGGCCATCTCGGCGAGCACCCGCCCGATGGCGGCCAGCCGCTCCTCGTCGACGTCGTGCAGCCACACCTCGTCGACCCGTCGCTCGTGCCGGTCGCGCAGCAGGGCGCCGTAGACGAGCGGGGTCCGGAAGCCCCCACCGCCGAGCATCGCGAGCTTCATGCGAGCACCACCTCCGTGCCGGCGGCCCGACAGGCCGCCAGGGTCGCGGGGTCGGCCCCCTCGTTGGTCAGGACGAGGTCGACGGCGCCGGCCTCGCAGACGCGCAGCGAGCCGGTGCCGGGCATCTTGTGCCGGTCGACGAGGAGCACCGAGGTGTCACCGGCCTGCAGCAGGGCGCGCTTGACCGGCACCTCGACCGCGGTCGTGTCGAGCACGGTGCCGTCGGCCCGGACGCCGCTGGCGCCGAGGAACACGTACGAGCCCTGCACCTGGCGCAGCGCGTCCTCGGTGAGCGACCCGACGAGCGAGTGGTAGGTCCGGCGGACGATGCCGCCGAGGAGGATGAGCTCGACGGCGTCGTCGTCGCGCAGGACGTCGAGGACGGCGAGGCTCGCGGTGACGACCGTGACGTGCCGGCCGCGCAGCTCGCGGGCGAGCAACATCGTCGTCGTCCCGATGTCGAGGACGACCGAGTCGCCGTCGGCGACCATCGCGGCGGCCCGCCGGGCGACGGCCGCCTTGTCCGCGGCGTCGGTGGCCGCGACCTCGGCGAAGCCGCGCAGCGCGTCGGCGTCGGCGACGTTCGTCGGGACGGCGCCGCCGTGCACCCGACGCAGGGAGCCGAGCCGCTCGAGCTCGATGAGGTCGCGCCGCACCGTGGCGACGGACACCCCGCACAGCTCGGCGAGCTCCTCGGTCGAGGCGACCCCGCGCGCGCGGAGGCGACCGACGATGGATCGCTGCCGGGCCGCTCGCATGCCGTCACTGTACCGATCAGATTTCGTCACGTCATGATCACGGATGAAGAATTGTGTGCACCGACTGCTTGTCCGACCCCGTCGTCGGGTGCATGCTTGGCCCTTCGACCGCCCCGCTGACCCGAGGAGCCCGCCGTGCCGTCCCCGGCCTTCGACCCGCTCGCCGTGCAGCGGGCCGACGACGCCCCGCAGATCGACGTCCTCGTCTGGGGCACGGTCTTCCTCGACATCATCATGACCGGCCTCGAGGCGCTGCCCGACGGCGGCCAGGAGGTCTGGGCCACGGGGATGGGCTCGTGCCCCGGCGGCATCGCGAACCTCGCCGTCGCCGCGCGGCGGCTCGGCCTCAACACCTCGCTCGCCGCCGCGTTCGGCGACGACGCCTACGGCGACTTCTGCTGGGAGACCCTCGCCGACGAGGAGGGCGTCGACCTCTCCCGCTCGCGCCGCTTCGAGGGCTGGCACTCCCCGGTCACCGTCTCGATGGCCGTCGCCCGCGACCGCGGGATGGTCAGCCACGGCCACCCGCCGCCCCTCGACGCGACCGCGCTCATCGGCGAGCCACCGCGCAGCCGCGCCGTCATGGCCGAGCTCGCACCCGACCGGCTGCTCGTCGACGCCGACGAGCCGACGTGGGTCGAGAAGGCCCGGGCGCAGGGCGCGCTCGTGTTCGCCGACGTCGGCTGGGACCCCAGCGGCACGTGGCCGCGCACGGTGCTCGACCAGCTCGGCACGTGCGACGCGTTCCTGCCCAACGCCGTCGAGGCGATGGCCTACACCCGCACCCGCACCCCGAGCGAGGCGCTCTACGCGCTCGCCGACCTCGTGCCGCTCGCCGTCGTCACCAACGGCGAGGAGGGCGCGCTGGCCATCGACTCGCGCACCGGGGAGGAGGCGGTCGTCCCCGCGCTGCGCGTCGACGCCCTCGACCCCACCGGCGCCGGTGACGTCTTCGGGGCCGCCGTCGTCCTCGGGACCCTCGCGGAGTGGCCTCTCCAGCAGCGCATCTCGTTCGCCGCGCTGTGCTCGGCACTCGCCGTGCAGCACTTCGGCGGCTCGCTCGCCGCCCCCGGCTGGGGCGACATCGCCGACTGGTGGCACCACCTGCGCGACGGTGAGGCCACCGACAGCTACCACCGCTCGGTCCGCCGCCGGTACGCGTTCCTCGACGACCTCGTCCAGGACGTCCCCGTCGGCGCCGGGCGCCGCGCCACCGCCACCATCGCCCGCCACGTCGACGTCGAGGGATACCCCCGCGGCACCGTCATCCACCGAGGAGCACCCGCATGAGGAGACGACCCACCACCCGCCTGATCGCCGTCGGCGCCCTGGGCGCCCTGGCCCTCACCGCCTGCACCCCCGGGTCGGGCAGCGACGGCACGGGGTCCAGCGCCGCCCCGACCGGGACGGTCAACACCGACCCCGCGTCGCTCGGCCAGGTCACCCTGACCGTCTGGGACCAGGAGGTCCGCGGCGGCCAGGCCGCGCAGATCGAGGAGCTCAACAAGGAGTTCCAGGCGAAGTACCCGAACATCACGCTCAAGCGCGTCTCGCGCTCGTTCGACGACCTCAAGACCACCCTCGGCCTGGCCCTCTCGGGCAACGACGCCCCGGACGTCTTCCAGGCCAACAACGGGCGCCCGGACATGGGCAAGTTCGTCCAGGCCGGGCAGCTCCTGCCGCTCGACCGCTACGCCGACGCCTACGGCTGGACCGACCGCTACCCCGAGTCGGTCCGCAAGTACTCGAGCTACTCGCCCGACGGCAAGACCTTCGGCACCGGCAACCTCTACGGCCTGCCGCAGGTCGGCGAGGTCGTCGGCGTCTACGCGGACAAGGCCGTCCTCGCGAAGGCCGGTCTCTCCGAGGTCCCGACGGACTGGGCCGGCTTCGAGGCGAGCCTCCAGAAGGTCAAGGACGCCGGCGAGCAGCCGCTCGTCCTCGGCAACCTCGACAAGTGGCCCGCCATCCACGTCTTCGGCACCGTCCAGGCGCAGACCACGCCGGCCGACCAGATCCGCACCCTCGGCTTCGGCCAGTCCGGCGGCAGCTGGACCACCGCCGAGAACACGAAGGCCGCGCAGACGCTCGTCGACTGGGTCGACAAGGGCTACTTCTCCAAGGACGTCAACGGCCTCGGCTACGACCCCGCCTGGCAGCAGTTCAGCAAGGGCACCGGCGCCTACCTCATCGCCGGCACCTGGCTGCAGGCCGACCTCGGCAAGGCGATGGGCGACGACGTCACCTTCGTCCTGCCGCCGAAGGCCCAGCAGGCGCCCGTCGCCACCGGCGGCACGGGCATCCCGTGGGCAGTCTCGAGCAAGACGAAGAACCCCGACGCCGCCGCGGCCTACATCGACTTCATCACGAACAAGGACGCGATGGGCGTCCTCGCGAAGACCGAGAACCTGCCGGTCGCCGACACCGCCGACCAGAAGGCGCCGAGCGCGATCGGGCAGGACGTGTTCACCGCCTTCGGCACCGCCGTCGACGACGACTCGCTCGTCCCGTACCTCGACTACGCGACGCCGACGATGTCCGACACCCTCGGCGCGGCCCTGCAGGACCTCCTCGCGAAGAAGGCCACGCCCGAGCAGTTCCTCGAGACGGTGCAGAAGGACTACGGCGACTTCGTCGCCCAGAACGGATGAGCGACACCGCGACCGCGGCACCCAGCCGCGCCCGCACCCCCGAGGGGACCCGCCGCCGACGCCGCGGCGGGCCCCCCGGGGAGCCGCGCGCCGTCGGCTGGCTCTACGTCCTGCCGGCGCTCCTCGTCTACGCGGCCTTCCTCCTCTACCCGCTCCTGCGCGCCGTCCAGATCTCGCTCTACGACTGGAACGGCAACACGCTGGCGACCTGGGCGGGCCTCGACAACTACGTCGAGGTCGTCGGCGACCCGGCCCTGCGCGCGTCCTTCGGGCACGCCCTCGTCCTCATCGCGTTCTACGCGCTGCTGCCGCTCGTCGTCGGCCTCGTGCTCGCCGCCGTCCTCGGGCGCGCCAAGGTCCGCGGCCTCGCCTTCTTCCGCACCGTCGTCTTCCTGCCGCAGGTCGTCGCGATGGTCGTCATCGCCGTGGCCTGGCGCCGGATGTACGCGCCCGACGGCAGCATCAACGACCTGCTGTCGGCGATCGGTCTCGACGCCCTGACCCGCGGCTGGCTCGGCGACTACACCGCCGCGCTGCCGGCGGTCGGCCTCATCGGCACGTGGTTCGAGATCGGCCTCGTCACCGTGCTGCTGCTCGCAGGGATGGGCAAGATCCCCACCGAGCTCTACGAGGCCGCCCGGCTGGACGGCGCCGGCGCGGTGCGTGAGTTCTTCGTCGTCACGCTGCCGGCGCTGCGCGGCGAGATCGCGGTCGCCCTGACGCTCACCGTGATCGCGGCGCTGCGCACCTTCGACCTCGTCTACGTGACGACCCGAGGCGGGCCCGGCACGAGCACCTCGGTGCCGTCGTACGAGGTCTACAACCGCGCCTTCCAGCAGGGGCGTGTCGGGTCGGCCGCCGCCATCGCCGTCGTGCTGACGGTCATCATCTTCGCGATCTCGTTCGGCATCACCCGGATCGCGGAGCGGGACCGCTGATGCGCGTCTCCCGCGCCGAGCGCGCCACCAACTACGTCATCCTCGCGGCCTTCGCCGTCTTCGCGCTGTGGCCGATCCTCGGGGTCGTCGTCGCGGCCCTCGGGCCGGACGACGCCGCGGGCGGCACCGTGGGCGCCGGCGTCCTCGGCCTGCACCCCGAGAACTTCGTGACCGCCTGGAACCAGGGCCGGTTCGGCAGCTACCTGCGCACCAGCCTCCTCGTCTCGAGCACGGTCGTCGTCGTCAGCGTCGTCTTCTCGCTCCTCGCCGGCTACGCCCTCGGCACGATGCGCTTCCGCGGGGCGACGGTGCTGTTCTACGTCTTCCTCGTCGGCATCATGATGCCGAGCGAGGCCGTGCTCGTGCCGCTGTACTACGACCTGCGCGCGCTCGGGCTCACCGACACCATCTGGGCGCTGCTGCTGCCGCAGGTCGCGCAGTCCGTGGCGTTCGGCACCTTCTGGATGCGGGCCTGGTTCCGCTCCGCGAACCGGTCCGTCGTCGAGGCCGCCCGGCTCGACGGCGCCTCGACGTGGCGCATCCTCTGGCAGGTGCTCGTGCCGCTCGCCCGGCCGGCGGTCGTCACGCTCACCGTGCTCACCTTCATGTGGACGTGGAACGAGTTCCTCGTCCCCCTCGTCATGGTCGTCTCCGAGTCGCTGCGCACCGCGCCGCTCGGGCTGGCGTTCTTCCAGGGGCAGTACACGCAGGGCTTCACCCTCCTCGCGGCCGGTGCCTGCATCGTCGCGACCCCGGTGGTCGTGCTCTACCTGTTCCTGCAGCGCCACTTCATCGCCGGGATGCTCGAAGGAGCAGTCCGGGAGTAGGGCAGGGGATTCCGCACCACCGACAGGGATTGGGGTCAACGATGACCACGCACGTCAGCAGACCACGCGCGTCCGCGCGGAGGGTGGCGACGCTCGCCACCACCGTCGCGCTCGCGCTCACCGGGGCGGGGGCCGCCGCGGCGACCACGTCCGGTGACCACCACGGCGGAGGACACTCCTCGCGCCCGCCGACCTCGACGACGTCCGCCGGGAAGCCGGTCGACCTCGGGGCGCTGTTCATCGGCGCGCACCCCGACGACGAGGCCGGCTCGCTGTCGGCCTACGGGCAGTGGGGTCACGACAACCACCTGCGCACCGGCGTCGTCACCGTGACGCGCGGCGAGGGCGGCGGCAACGCGGTCGGCCCCGAGGAGGGCCCGCCGCTCGGCCTCCTGCGCGAGAAGGAGGAGCGCTCGGCCGTCGGTCGGGCGGGTATCACCGACATCTTCAACCTCGACGAGGTCGACTTCTACTACACCGTCAGCGACCCGCTGACCCAGGAGGTCTGGGACCACGACGAGGTCCTCGGCAAGGTCGTCCGGGTCATCCGCGAGACCCGCCCCGAGATCCTCTTCACGATGGACCCCGCGCCGTCTCCCGGCAACCACGGCAACCACCAGGAGGCCGCGCGCCTCGCGACCGAGGCCTTCGCGGCCGCGGGCGACCCGACGCGCTACCCGGAGCAGATCCGCACGGAGGGCCTGCGGCCGTTCTCGCCCGACAAGCTGATGATGCGCGGGTCGGCCACCGCCCCGACCGGTGAGCAGTGCATGGCGCAGCTCGCCCCGAAGGACCCGACCCAGACGGTCTACGGCGTGTGGGCCGGCGCCACCTCGCCGGACGGCCGCACCTGGGCCGCCGTCGAGCGCGACGCGCAGCGCCAGTACGCCTCCCAGGGCTGGGCCGGCTTCCCCGACGTGCCGACCGACCCGACGAAGATCGGCTGCGACGTCTTCCGCCAGGTCGACTCGCGCGTGCCGTTCGCCGAGCCGGGCACCGCTGCGGCGCAGCGCTCCTGGTCGGCGCTCGCCGGGTCCAAGGTGCACGCACCGGGCACCGTCCCGCTGGGCACCGGCCTGCGCGTCGACACCGACCGCTTCGGCGTCCTGCCCGGCCGGTCGTTCGAGGCGACGGTCTCCGTCACGGCGCCCCGTCGCGCCCTGCCGGGTGCCTCCGTCCGGCTCGACCTGCCCGACGGCTGGACCGCGACCGGCCGACGTGACCTCGGCACCGTGAAGCCCGGGCGCACCATCACCCGCACGTTCACGGTCACCCCGGCGGCCGACGCCGACGCCGGCCAGCGGGCGCGCGTCGCCGCCCGCCTCTCGACGAAGGTCGGGTCCGGCTACTCGGACCGCGTCGTCGAGGTCGTCCCGACCGTCTCGGCGCGCCAGCAGCTGCTGCCCCAGGTCGCCGACTTCGAGCGGTGGGCCCCGGCGACGGCCGACGAGCCCCAGCTGAGCGGCACCGTCACGCCGGTCCTGCCCATCGCCTCCGGCAAGAGCCGTGAGGTGCGGGTCGACCTGCACAACAACGGCACCCGCCCGGATGCCGGCACGGTGGCCCTCGAGCTGCCCGACGGCTTCTCCGCCGAGCCGGCGAGCGCCGACTACGGGCCGCTGGCGGCCGGGGCGGACGGCAGCGTGACGTTCACCGTCACCAACACCGACGCCTCCCTCCCGACCTCCAACCAGGGCGGCACCCCCGGCGCCGCGGCGGGTGACTACGCCTACCGGATCGTCACGACCACCCGGGCGGGCACCTCGACGGCCGGTGGCGCCCTCGAGATCGTCCCGACCACGACGATCGAGGAGGCCTCCGCCGCACCGGTGGTCGACGGCACCGAGTCGCCGGGCGAGTACCCCGGTGAGGCCATCGACATCTCCCGCCTCTGGGAGGGGACGGCCTGCTCCTCGGCCGCCGACTGCTCGGCCACGGCGAAGGTCGCCTGGCACGAGGACACGCTCAACGTCCTCGTGCACGTGACCGACGACGTGCTCGGCACCCGGCTCGACACCGCGGACTGCAAGCGGCACTGGCGCACCGACTCGGTCGAGATCGCGATCGACCCGCGGGGCGACAGCGAGAACACCTCGACGACGTTCAAGGCAGCCGTCCTCCCCGCCACGGCGGAGGGTCCGGCGTGCGGCCTGCGCGACGCCGACAACCACCAGGGCCCGGCGGCCGAGACCGCTCCCGGCATGAAGGTGGCGTCGACGGTGGACGAGCCGTACGACGGCTACACCGTCGAGGTGTCCATCCCGATGTCGGAGCTCCCCGGCGCGGTCGACCCCGAGCACCTCGGGCTCGACCTGTTCGTCTACGACTCCGACACCCAGGACAAGACCGGCCAGACCCGCATCGGCTGGTCGACCTGGGGCGGCGTGCAGGGCGACCCGTACCGCTGGGGCGTCGCGACGCTGCCGGGCTACACCCCGCCGGCTGACCGTCCGACCGAGGCGCCGGAGCCGGTGATCCCGCGCACGGCGTTGTCGTCGCTCGACAGCCCGCCGTCGCTCGAGCAGGCGGTGCGCAACGACGTGCCGCTGGCCGGTGGCCCCGCGAGCGCGCCGCAGCGCGCCGGATGGGTCGAGCGCGTCTCGACCTCGAAGGACACCGCGTGGGTCCGCCTGCACGCCAACGCCGCCGGGACGGCGCACGTCTACGTCGTCGACGGCAAGGGCACCATCGGGTCCCGCACCGTCACGATCGGCGGCGCCACCGAGCGCGGCATCACGGTCGACCTCGACCGGCGGGGCGGGAGCAACACCCGCGTCTACGTCGGCTGGCTCGACCGGGCCGGCGGCACGTTGGCGTCGGTGGCCGGCCCCCGCTGACCCCCGCCCCATCGGAGTCGAGTGCGGACGTGGTTGCTCCGGCGACCACTTCCGCACTCGACACCGGTGAGAGCCCGCCACCCGCACCACCCATCGCGGGCTACACCGCAGTAAGTGTCGCCACAGCAGCAACTACTGCGGTGTAGCCCGCACCGGCGTGCGCGGGGGCTCCGGGGACGAAAGTGGTTGCGGCCAGACCGCTTCACCGGGGTACCGTGGTCGGACCATGAAGCACTGACCCACGCCCTGCTCGCGCCCGAGGCACCGCCCGGCGAGCACGCAAGCACCACCGCGTGGAGTCCCCGTGCCAGCATCCTCCCCCCTCGTCGTCCGCGACCTGTCCTACGCCGTCGACGGCCGCCTCGTCCTCGACGGCGTCTCGCTCACCGTCCCGCCCGGCCACCGCGTCGGGCTCGTCGGCGAGAACGGCTCCGGCAAGTCGACGCTCCTCGCCTGCCTCGCCGGCCGGCTCGCCCCGACGTCGGGGTCGGCGGGCGTCCCCGACGACCTCGGGTACCTCCCGCAGGACTCCGGGCTCGACCCGTCCGCGACCGTCGGCGCCGTGCTGCGCGCGGCCCTCGCGCCGCTGCACCGGCTCGCCGCCGACGTCGAGCGGCTCGCCACCGACCTCGCCACGCGGCCGGACGACGCCACGACCTCGGCGGCCTACGACCACGCCCTGGCCCGGGCCGTCGCGCGCGACGCGTGGGACGCCGACCGCCGGGCCGAGGTGGCGGCGCACGCGCTCGGGCTGGAGCGCATCCCCCACGACCGGCTCGTCGCGCGGACGAGCGGCGGCGAGCGCACCCGCCTCGCCCTCGCGGCGCTCCTCGTGCGCCGCCCGGACGCATTGCTCCTCGACGAGCCGACCAACCACCTCGACGACGCCGCGCTCGAGTTCCTCGAGTCCGAGCTGTCGTCGATGCCGGGAGCCGTGCTCGTCGCGAGCCACGACCGGGTGCTGCTCGAGCGGGCCTGCACCGGGGTCGTCGACCTCGACCCGCGCCACCGCGGCACGGACGGTGTCGGCGGGGCGTCCTGGACCGGCTCCTTCGCCGACTACCGGGCGGCGAAGGCGGCCGCCCGCCGGCGCTGGGAGGAGCAGTGGCTCGAGGAGCGCGAGCTCGTCGCGGACCTGCGCGAGCGGGCCGTCACCCGCGAGGGCGGCGTCGCCCACGGCCGGGGCCCGACCGACAACGACAAGTTCATCCACGCGTTCAAGGGCTCGCGCGTGCAGACCGCCGCCCGCCGCCGGGCCAAGGACGCCGAGCGGCGCCTCGAGCGCATCGTCGCCGACCCCGTGCCGCGTCCCCCGGCGCGGCTGAGGCTGGACGTCGACCTGGGCCGCGGGGGCGCGCCGTCCTCGGGCGTGCGGGTCCGCGACCTCCACGTGCCCGGACGCCTCCGGCTCGCGCGGCTCGACGTCGCGGCCGGCGAGCACCTGCTCGTCACCGGGCCCAACGGCTGCGGCAAGTCCACGCTGCTGCGCGCCCTCGAGGACGCCCCGCGGCACCGCGGCGTCGACGTCGGCGGCCGGGTGGCGCGCCTCGCGCAGGACACCGTCTTCGACGACCCGCGGCGCAGCCCCCAGCAGCTCGTCGCCGCGCAGCAGGGCCTCGACGAGGACGACGCGCGGGCCGCGCTCCTGCCGCTCGGGCTCGTCCACCCGCGCGACGCCGCCCGCCCGGTCGGCGACCTCAGCCTCGGCCAGCAGCGACGGCTCGCCCTCGCCCTCGTCGTCCTGGACCGCCCGGACGTCCTCCTCCTCGACGAGCCGACGAACCACCTGTCGCTCACCCTCGTCGACGAGCTCGAGGAGGCCGTCGACGCGTCGCCGGCGACGGTGCTCGTCGCCTCGCACGACCGCTGGCTGCGGCGTCGATGGACCGCACGCGAGCTGCCGCTGCCCGCACGCGGCGACGTACGGTGAGGCGATGAGCCGCCGCCACGACCAGGACGCCCGATGGCGCGGATGACCCGCAAGGCCGACCTGCCCACCAAGGTCTGCGCGACGTGCGGCCGGCCGTTCGCCTGGCGCAAGAAGTGGGCCCGCGACTGGGACGAGGTGCGCTATTGCTCGGAGGCCTGCCGCCGCAACCGCCCGAAGGACGAGGCATGAGCCGCGAGCCCGGCACGCGGGTGCTGCTCATGAGCGACACCCACCTGCCCAAGCGGGCCAAGGACCTGCCGGCGCCGCTCTGGGACGCCGTCGAGGCGGCGGACCTCGTCGTGCACGCCGGCGACTGGGTCGACGAGGCGACGCTCGACGCCCTCGAGGCCCGCAGCGCCCGGCTGCTCGCCTGCTGGGGCAACAACGACGGCCCCGGCCTGCGGGCGCGGTTGCCCGAGGTCGCCCGCGCGACCATCGAGGGCGTGCGCGTCGCCGTCGTCCACGAGACCGGCCAGAAGCAGCGCCGCGAGGAGCGGATGCGCGTCACGTACCCGGACGTCGACCTGCTCGTGTTCGGGCACAGCCACATCCCGTGGGACACCGCGCAGGACGGCCTGCGGCTGCTCAACCCCGGCTCGCCGACCGACCGCCGGCGCCAGCCGGACTTCACGTGGATGACCCTGCGCCTGGCCGACGGCGGCATCCACGACGTGGAGCTCCACCGCCTCCCCCCGCACACCCCCGCCTGACCCCGGCGCCTCAACATTTCGGGGTCACCCCGAAATGTCCACGAGACCCCGGCTCGGAGCCGGGGTCTCGTGGACGTTCGCGTGTCTCGGGCCGGACGGCCGCCGGCTCAGGCCGGGGCGTCGGCGAAGCGCAGGTAGGGCTTGACCTCGTCGACGTTCTCGAAGCGCTCGCGGGCGTCGTCGGTCGAGATCGTCGGGGCGACGATGACGCGGTCGCCCGGCTGCCACTCGGCCGGCGTCGAGACCGGGGCGGCGTCCGTCTGCTGGAGCGCGTCGAGGGCCCGGAGGATCTCGGTGAAGTTGCGCCCCACCGACTTCGGGTAGGTGATGGTCAGGCGCACCTTGTTGCCGGGGTCGACGAGGAAGACCGACCGCACGGTCGAGGTGTCACCCTCGCCGGGGTGGATCATGTCGTAGGCCTGCGCGACGGCGCGGTCCTGGTCGGCGATGATCGGGAAGTCGACCGCGACCCCGCCGACCTCGGCGATGTCCGGCACCCAGCGGCCGTGGTCCTCGACCGAGTCGACGGACACGGCGATCGGCTTGGCGTTGCGCGCGGCGAACTCCCCGGCGAGCGCCGCGGTCCGGCCGAGCTCGGTCGTGCAGACGGGCGTGAAGTCGGCCGGGTGGCTGAACAGCACGGCCCAAGCGCCGTCCTTCCACGCGTGGAAGCTGATCGGGCCGGCCGTCGAGTCGGCAGTGAAGTCGGGGGCGGTGTCGCCGAGGTGGAGGGACATCGATAACTCCTCGTTTGAAGATGGCTGACCACATGTTATCGATGGACCCCGCCGGTCGTCTCAGGTTGCCCGCACTCCGGACGCGCGAGGCCGGCAGATCGGACGCCGGGGTTGCTGCCGGACGACCCGGCGGCTGCGGGGACATCCGGCACGCGCCCGGCGCCGGCGCCTCGTCGCTAGGGTCGGCGCCGTGCGCACCCTCACCTCGGAGCGGCTCGTGCTGCGGCCCTGGGAGCCCGCCGACGCCGACTTCCTCCTCGACCTCGAGGGCCGTTGGGAGGTCGTCCGGCACCTCGGCGCGGCCCCGTCGACGATGACCTCGCGCGACGAGGCGCTGGCGTCGATCCACCGGCGGCGGGCCATCAGCGCGCACCACGTGCACGGCGTCTGGCTCGTCGCCGACCACGACGGGCGCCGGCTCGGCAACCTCCTCCTCAAGCCCGTGCCCCTGAGCACGGACGAACAGGCGGACCGGCCTCCGGAGGTCGAGGTCGGCTGGCACCTGCACCCCGACGCCTGGGGCCACGGCTACGCCACCGAGGCGGCACGGATGGTCCTCGACGACGCCTTCGCCCGGGGGCTGACCCGCGTCGTCGCCGTCGTCCACCCCGAGAACACCGCCTCGACGGCCGTGTGCCGGCGCCTGGGGATGCGCCACCTCGGCCCGAGCACCAGGTACATGGACGCCACGCTCGAGGTGTTCGAGCTCGTCGCTCCCTGACCCGGAGCCGCCGTCCCGGGGGCTGTCGTCCACGGCCCATCGGGGCTAGGGTCGCCCGCCATGGACATGCTCGGGGGAGACGACATCGCGGCGGCCGCGCTCGACGACTGGCGCCGGCTGGCCCAGGGGCTGCACGCCCGCTACCGCGTCGACGACTTCGGGGCGGCCGCCCGCTTCGTCGCCGCCGTCGCCGAGGCGGGGGACGAGGTCGGCCACCACCCGCGCGTGGCGATCGCCCCGGGCGTCGTCGACCTCAAGCTGAGCACCGAGGACGCCGTCTACCGCGAGGACGACGGCACCGAGCACGTCGTCGAGTGGATGACGCAGCAGGACGTCGACCTCGCCCGTCGCATCACCGAGGTCGCCGCTGCGCAGGGCCTCGACCCCGACCCGGCCGCCGTCAGCGTGCTCGAGCTCGGCCTCGACACCCCCGACTCCGCGCGCGTCGCCCCGGTCTGGGCCGCGCTGCTCACCGGCGACCCCGCGAGCCGCGGCCGGGGCACGCCCGGCGACGAGGTGCGGGACGCCGCCCAGCGCATCCCCAACCTCTGGTTCGACGACCCCGCCGAGGAGCGCGCCGGGCAGCGCGTCCACGTCGAGGTCTACGTCGCCCCCGAGGCCGCCGGCCCGCGCATCGCCGCCGCCGTCGCCGCGGGCGCGACGGTCGTCGACGACAGCCAGGCTCCCCGGCTGGTCGTCCTCGCCGACCCGGACGGCAACCGCGGCGTCGTCTGCGCGCCCGGCGCCTGAGCCGAGCGCGCGGCGCCGACCGGCACCCCGGCGAACGGCCTCAGGCGCGGGCGGCCGGCTCGTCCTCGACGACCTCGCGCGCGTCCCCCGCGCGCCGCTGCCGGTAGACCCCGAGCGCGACGATGACCGCCGCCGACACGACCGAGAAGGCGATGGCCTGCTGCTGGCCGGGGTCGAAGGCCATGAGGCCGATGACGACGACGATGAACCCGATGACGACCATGGTCAGGCCGGGGAAGAGCCACATCCGCACCGGCGGCACCTCGTGCGACGCCCGCATCCGCCGGCCGAGGACGAGCTGGCTGACCGCGATCGACAGGTAGACGAACAGCGCGATGGCGCCCGACGTCGCGAGCAGGTAGCCGAAGATCTTGTCCGGCAGGACGTAGTTGCCGACGACCGCGAGGAAGCCGAGCACCATCGAGAGCAGGATGGCGACGACCGGCACGCCGCGGGCGTTGACCCGGCCGATGGCCTTCGGCGCGTCACCACGGGCCGCGAGCGAGAAGACCATCCGCGAGGCGGTGTAGAGCGCCGAGTTGAGGCAGGACGCGACGGCGGTGAGGACGACGACGTCCATGATGACCGGCGCTCCCGGGATGCCGATCGCCTCGAGCACCGTCTGGTACGAGCCGTTCTCGAGCCGGTTGTAGGGCACCAGCGAGACGATGACCGCGATCGAGCCGATGTAGAAGATGAAGATCCGCCAGATGACCGAGTTGACGGCCTTGGTGATCCCCTTGGCCGGGTCGGGCGACTCCGCCGCGGCGATCGTGACGATCTCGGTGCCCATGAACGAGAACATCGTCGTGAGCATCGCGGCGATGATGGCGCCCCCGCCGCCGGCGAAGAAGCCGTCGGGCTCCCAGAGCCGAGAGACGCCGCTGACCTCCGAGGTCGGCAGCAGGCCGAGGATGGCGAGCACGCCGAGCGCGATGAAGGCGATGATCGCGACGACCTTGACGAGCGCGAACCAGAACTCGAACTCGCCGTAGTTGCCGACCGACACGAGGTTGGTCCCGGTGAGCAGGATGGTCACGAGCAGCGCCCAGATCCACTGGTCGAGGCCGACCATCCGGCTGAGGATGTCCGCCGCCGCCGTCGCCTCGACGGGGATGACGAGCACCCAGAACCACCAGTAGAGCCACCCGACCGAGAAGCCCGCCCAGCGGCCGAGCGCGCGCTGGGAGTAGACCGAGAACGAGCCGGTGTCGGGGTTGGCCGTCGCCATCTCGCCGAGCATCCGCATGACGAGGACGACGAGGCTGCCGGCGAGGGCGTACGAGACGAGCACGGCGGGGCCGGCCTGCTCGATCGCGTTGGCGGAGCCGACGAACAGGCCGGCGCCGATCACCCCCGCGATCGAGATCATCGTGATGTGGCGGGGCTTGAGGCTCGTCCCGAGCTGGCTCTGGCCGCTCTGCGAGGTCTGGTCGGGCGTGGTCACCCGGACGTTCCTACCGCACGCCGGGGTGGCCCGCGCGCCGGAGGGTCCGGGCTTCTCTCAGGTCGTCGACGGGGCCGGCTCGGCGACCGCAGCGGCGAGCCGATCGGCCAGGGCGGCGACGGCCGCCCGCAGCTCCGGACCGGCGACGACCGTGAACGGCACCTGCAGCTGGGCGAGGTCGCTCGCGTACCCCGGCAGGTTGCTCGTCGTGCCGACCAGCCGCGTCCGGCCGGGGCCGTCGGCCTCCAGCCGCCCGAGCGTGCGCGGCACGTGGTCGAGACGCTCCGGGGGAAGGTCGATGACGACCTCGGTCGCGTGCTCCCATCCCGCGCCGAGGTGCTCCTCGAGGGAGGCGACGGGATCGAGGTCGTCCGGCACGCGAAAGGTGCTGTCCAGCAGGTCGACCCGATGGACACGGTCGACCCGGTAGGTCCGCACCGACGCCGAGCGCAGCGACCGGCAGAGCAGGTACCACCGCCCGTGCCGCACGACGACGGCCCACGGCTCGACGTCGGTCGTGAACTCGCGGCCGTTCTCGGAGCGGTAGTGCACGGTGACGCACCGGGTCTCGCTGCGCGCCCGCACGAGCGCGACGGTGGTCGCCGGGTCGGGCCGCGCGGCGCCGCGGTCGGGGGCCGCGGCGGTGGTGCGCCGCACGACGTCGGCCTGGTCGGCGACGTGCTGCGGCATCGCCCGCAGGAGCTTCGCCACCGCCACCCCGACGGGGTCGGTCGGGTCGGCCGCGGCGTGGTGGCCGTCGAGCACGGCCATGACGAGCCCGAGCGCCTCGGCGCTGCTGAAGACCAGCGGCGGCAGCCGCGTGCCCCGGCCGAGCCGGTAGCCGCCGGCGGGCCCCCGCGTCGACTCCACCGGCACCTCGGCGTCGCGCAGGATGCCCACGTAGCGCCGGACCGCCCTCGCGGACACCCCGAGTCGCTCGGCGAGCCGCTCGGCGGTGATGCCCGGCTCGTCCTGGATCGCCTCCATCGTGATGAGGGCGCGGGCGGCCGGGCTGGTGTCGGGGCGCACGCCGCCATCCTCAACCGGACGCCGACCGTCCGCAACCGCCCCTACGGTGCTGCGCATGACCGAGATGCTGCTCCTCCACCACATCCAGGGCCTGACCCCCGGGGTCGTCGACCTCGCCGACCGCTTCCGCGCCGCCGGGCACACCGTGCACACACCGCACCTGTTCGAGGGGCGCACCTTCGCGTCGATCGACGAGGGCGCGGCGTACGTCGGGTCGGTCGGCTTCGCGGAGATGCGGGCCCGGGGCGTCGCCGCCGCCGACGGGCTCGGTGACGGGTTCGTCGTCGCCGGCATCTCGCTCGGCGTCATGGCGGCCCAGCAGGTGGCGCAGAACACCCCCGGGGCCGCGGGAGCCCTGCTGTTCGAGGCGTTCGCCGACCCGTCGAACTTCGGCACGTGGCCCGACGGGCTCCCGGTGCAGGTGCACGGCATGGCCGAGGACCCCTTCTTCGGCGCCGAGGGGGACGTCGACGCCGCACGCGAGTTCGTCGAGGGTCGTTCCGCCGCAGAGCTCTTCGTCTACCCCGGCGACGTCCACCTGTTCGTCGACAGCTCCCTGCCGTCGTACGACGCGGACGCCACCGCGCTCGTCGTCGAGCGCTCGCTGGCGATGCTCGAGCGCCTGCCGTGAGCCGTACCCCGCCGCCGTGGGAGCCGCCGCTCGCCGGCTCCGAGGCCGACCAGCTGCTCGGGTCACTGGACCGGATGCGCGCCACGTTCCGGTACAAGGCGGACGGCCTCGACGCCGACGGGCTGCGCGCGACCGTCCCCACGTCCACCCTCAGCCTCGGGGCGCTGCTCAAGCACCTCGCGACGGTCGAGGACTTCTCCTCGACCCGACGCCTCTCCGGCGCACCGATGCCCGACGTCTGGGACGACAACGGCTGGGACGACGAGGACGACTGGGAGATGACCTCTGCCGCGTCCGACCCGCCGGAGGTGCTGTACGCGCTGTACGACGGTGCCGTGGAACGCAACCGGGCCCTGGTGCGCGAAGCGGTCGCCACCCGGGGGCTCGACGGCGCCGCGCACGCGGCGGACGAGGAGGGCCGGCACGCGAGCATCCGGCGGCTGTTGTTCGACCTCCTCGAGGAGTACGGACGGCACACCGGCCACGCCGACCTGCTCCGCGAGGCGGTGGACGGCCGGGTCGGTGAGGACCCGCCGGAGGACTGGCGTCCACCGGGTGGGGGCGCACCGTCCTGAGCCCTCGCCCGGAGAGGGATCAGCATGGTGGTGGTGTGGCGAATGAGGTTGCCGTGCAACCAATTCAGCCCTCTGGGATCTTGTCGATCGGACGTGCGTTCGATAGGATCGGACCACCGAGGGGAGGGGGGAGCACATGGGCACCGACCGCAGGTCCGACGACCTCCTCGACGTGGTGCGCCGGGCGCGCTCGGCCCTCTCCACCGGGCGTTCGCACGGCACGCGGGTCGGGACCCGTGAGGCGCTGACGGCGACCCTCGGCGAGCTCCGGGCCCTCGTCGACGAGGCGACGGCACTGCAGGACGAGGTCCTCGTCGGCCTCGTGGCGCTCGAGCCCGAGCGGGCCGAGGACGGCACCGTCCGCGAGATCCGTAAGGCCCCTGGGCACGTGGCGCTCGACGCCCCGGCCATCGTCTCCGGCGTCCTGTGCCTCTCGGCCATCGCCGCCGAGCAGCGGGTCCGGGACGCCGTGCGACGGGCCGCCGACGGCCCCGAGGGCACGCCGACGGAGACCGGGCTCGGCGGCCTGCACGCGGCGATGGGTCAGGGCCGCCTCGACGCGTCCCGCGCGCACGTCGTCGCCGCCGAGCTCGAGGAGTGCCCGGCGGACGTCCGCCGAGCGGTCGTGGCGTCCCTCGACGAGTGGTTCGAGCGGGAGGACGCCACCCGGCTGCGCCGCCGCGTCCGCCGCCTGCTCGCGACGATCGACCCCGACCTCCTGCGGCAGCGCGCCGAGCGTGCCCGCTCCGCGACGGGTCTGCGCCGCTGGGTCGACGAGCCGGGGGTCGACACGTGGCTGGGGACCTTCCCCAGCGAGGAGGCGCGCGGCGCGTGGGCGGCGATCGACGCGCTCGCGCAGCGCTACGTCGATGACGGGACGTGCGCGCGCATCGACCGGGCCCGGGCCCGCGCGCTCACCGACCTCGTGCTCCGGCAGGCCACCGTCAGCACCACCGTCGTCGAGCACGACGCCCACCCGGTCACCGGCGCCCTCCTCGACGCCGGCGACGCGCTGGCGACCACCGCCTACCGGCCGGGTGCGGCCCTTGCGGCCCTGGTCCGCGCGCGGGACGGGCACTGCCGCTTCGCCGGGTGCTCCGTCGCGGCCCGCTGGTGCGACCTCGACCACGTCGTGCCCTGGCCCGCCGGCCCGACCAGCGCCCTCAACCTCGTCTGCCTCTGCCGCCGCCACCACCGCACCAAGCAGCGGCCCGGATGGCGCACGCGGCTGGACCCGGACGGCACCTACACCGTCACCGACCCCACCGGGCGGGTCCGCAGGACCGACCCGCCCGACCACCTCCGGGACCGGCCGCCGCGGGACCTCCCGGCCCCCGACGACCTCGCCGCCCCACCGGGCGAACCCCGGCTCACCGTTCCGGACGGTCCGCACAGCGACGTCGAGCACGCGCTCGAGTCGCGCCTCGGCGGCGACCGCTGGGGACGAGCGCCCTGTCGGGTCGAGGTCCACCGCCCGAGCCGCCGGTTCACCGTCGCACCGACCGGCGACCACCCGCCTCGGCGACCTCCGACCCGGTGGCCCGACACCCCTCCCTTCTGACCCTCAGGAGCGGGGCGCCCCCACCGCGCGCCGCCACGCGGTGAACGACTGCACCGGCACGCTGCGCGGCCGCACGAGCCACGGGTAGGGGTGCACCTCGGCCGGTGTCACCTCGGCAGCGCGCCGGGCGAACCCGGGCACGGGCGCGTGGGTGACCGCGAGCCGCCGCCCGGCCAGCTCCTCCGCGACGACCCCGAGCCGCACCTCGAGCGGACGCCGCGTCGCGAGGTCGCCGAGCGTCTCGGCGAGGAACACGAGGCGCTTCCCCGAGAGCCGTAGCCCGGCCAGCAGCGGCTCGTCGAGGACGAACACCGCCGGGCGCTCCTCGTCGGCGGCGAGGGCGGGGTCGGCGTCGCCGAGGGACTCCGCGGTCAGCCAGACCTCGTCCGCCCCACCCCCCTCGACCTCGGCCGGGCCCGCCGGGAGGGGCGCCCGACCGAGCGGCGGACCGTCCGCCGGTGGGCCGACGCCGTCGTCGGGCCAGCCCTGGACGGGGCAGCGGTCCGCGAGCGCGCACCCGCGGCACAGGGACGGCGCCCGCTTCTCGACCTGCCAGCGGCTGAACCCGTACGGACGCCCGGACCCCGTGCCGACCGTCCACTGCCACCCGAGCCGGTTCGCGGCCCGCGAGCCGTCGAGCAGGTGGGCGAAGAAGACGTCCTCGCCGACCCGCCAGTCCGCGCCGGCCCGCACCGCCCACTGGGAGGCGAGCCACATCCGGGTCTGGTTGACCAGCCAGCCGTCCTCGACGAGCTCGCCCGTCGTCGCGGCCATGCACGCCATCTCGTCGGGCCACGGGGTCGGCCAGCGGTCCGCCGTCCGCGGCTGCTCGCGCCGCAGCGGTCGGCCGAGCGCCCGGCCGACCCGGGCGTAGAGGTGACGGGCGTACTCCTGCCAGAGCAGCTCGTCGCGGTACTTGGCCCGGTCGCGGGCCGGGGCGTCGGCGACCGCGTCCCAGGCCTCGCGCAGCGTCACGAGGTTGTACCGGATGTACGGGGACATCCGGCTCGCCCCGCGCCGCTCGACCGGGAGGACGGTGCTGCGGCGCGACGCGTACCCGCTGACGTCGAGCGTCGCGAGCGCGGTGTCGGCGGCGCTCTGCCCCCCGACGTGCCCGCCCCGCCGCGTGCCGTCGGCGCCCTCGCGCACGAGGTGGCCGAGGTGCTCGCGCACCCACGCGACGGGGTCGTCACCGCCGGGTGGCGGCGGGGTGGGGAGGCGCATGCTCCGTTCTACCCCGCCGCCGATGCGGAACCGCTGTGGCTCAGCACTTCTCCCAGTAGCCCGTCGAGGTCTGCCTGAGCGTCGACGTGTAGTACGTGTTGTAGAGGCCGAGGTTCTGGTTCGAGCCCGTCGCGTAGGCGTAGCCGCCGGACTGGTAGGCGGCGCACACCGAGGTGTCGATGAAGTACGCACCGGCCGTGCCGCACTGCGCGGTGCCCGTCCCGGGGTCGACGGCCGTGCCGTGCGTCATCCCCTGGACGCGGGTGACCCGCACCCGCCCCGCGTAGTCCTCGTAGGTGACACCCGAGGCGACGGTGCCGGTGCTCGTCGGGGTCTGCGACAGGCCGGCGACGTTCGTGAACTGGTCGCGCAGCTCGCCGGCGTTCATCGGGGCCACGGTCGTGTCGGACGTCCCCTGCCAGATCGAGACGAGCGGCCGCTTGCCCGGGTACCCCGAGGACGCGGCGCGGACGAGGTCGCCCCACGCGGCCGGCGTCTTGTCGACACCGGGGTTCATGCACGAGAACGCGTCGAGCGTGCTGCTCGCGCAGCGGTAGGGGAGGCCGGCGTTGATGGACCCGCCCGCGTAGGTGTCGGGGTAGGTCGCGAGCATGACGGCGGTCATCGCCGCGCCGGCGGAGAGGCCGGTGACGTAGACCCGCGAGGAGTCCAGGCCGTAGGAGGACACCGCGTAGTCGGTCATCTGCTTGATGCTCAGCGCCTCACCCTGCCCGCGCGCCGTGTCGGACGCCTGGAACCAGTTGAAGCAGGAGCTCGAGTTGTTGCTGCTGCTCTGCTGCGCGAGCACGAGGGCGAACCCCGTGGCGGTCGGCCATCTCGCGCCACCCGGAGTTCGCGAAGTACGTCGACGCGTTCTGGGTGCAGCCGTGCAGCTCGACGACCAGCGGTGCGCCGGAGGGCAGCCCGTCGGGTCGGTAGCTGTACATCGCCAGTGCGCCGGGGTTGCTGCCGAACCCGGTCACCTGCGTGAGCCCGGCGGCCCGCGCGGGTGGCGAGGTCGTCACGACGAGGCCGACGGCCCCGAGGACGGCGAGCGCCACGAGGAGGACCAGGCTGCGCCCGAGGGCGGTCGCGCGGGCGGCGGACGGTGTGGACGTCATCGGTCTGCCTCCGTTTCCCGGCGGCTCCGTCGACGCCGGACCGGGACACCGTGCCACCCGCACTGCGCAGCGACGGTGGCGTGCGACCCCAGGACGAGCGGTCGCCCCTGGGCCCGTGCGACATGGTGCGCGACGACACCGTCGCGCCCCGTCTCAGCCGGACGTCGCCGGGGACCCGATCCGCTCGCCCATCCGCACGGATGCCCCGAGCGTGAGCGGCTCGACGACTCCGGCCCCCCGTGAGCACACGAGGACGACGGTGGACCCGAACTCGAAGTGCCCGAGCGGGTCTCCGGCCGCGAGGTGGTGCGGCTCGTGGTAGTCGTACCGCTGCACCTCGCGCCGGCGCGCGTTGGTGTGCAGCCGCTCGTCGAAGGCGAGGCGCGTCATCCCGACCATCGTCGCGCCGACCGGCACGACGGCCACGTGGCCGCCGCCCTCGGTCTCCATCCGCACGACGATGCGCTCGTTGCGCGCGAAGAGGTCGGCGACGTTCGCCACCGCGGCGCTGTTGACCGGCCAGAGGTCGCCCGGGACGTAGGTGGCCGCCGTGACCCGACCGTCGATGGGGGCGTGGATGCGGTGGTAGTCGCTCGGCGAGAGGTACAGGGTCGTGTAGGTGCCGCCCTCGAACAGGTCGGCGTACGCCCGGTCCGCGAGCAGGGCCGCGAGCGAGTAGTCGTGCCCCTTGGCCTGCACCAGCGTGTCGGACACGACCTCGCCCCAGGCCCCGACCGTGGCGTCGACGGGCGAGACGAGCGCCCCCGGGGCCACCGGCCGCAGGCCGGGCGCGAGGGTGCGCGTGAAGTACGCGTTGAGCGTCGGGTACTCCTCGAGCGGGAGCGCCGCCTCGCGGGGGTCGGCGCCGACGACGCGGCTGAAGCCGCCCAGCACGGTGGCGCGCCGGCGGCGCGGGATGGTCCGGCTCGCCAGCCAGCCGGCGCCGCGGCTCATCCCGTGCCGGGGCAGGACCGAGACGACGGCGATGAGGAGGCGTCCGAGCACCCGGCCAACCTAGCAAGGGCGGCCGACGCCGATCCTGAGCCGATCTTGACGCGATCTTGCTCGAGCACCCCGTCGCGGCGCCGATGAGCGGGGTGGACATTGCCGTTCCGGAGAAAGGCCCCCCATGACACGCACGACCCCCAGCGGCGTCGAGCGCACGTTCGGTCGCGACGAGATCATCGTGACCAAGACCGACCTGCAGGGTCGGATCACGTACGCGAACGAGGTGTTCTGCCGCGTCTCCGCCTTCGACGAGGCGGACGTGCTCGGCAAGCCGCACAACATCATCCGCCACCCGAGCATGCCCGCGGGTGTGTTCAAGCTCCTCTGGGACCGGCTGCGGGCCGGCCAGGAGCTCTTCACCTACGTCGTCAACATGGCCGGCGACGGCGGTCACTACTGGGTCTTCTCCTACGTGACCCCGACGTTCGACGCCCGTGGCTCGATCATCGGCTACCACTCGAACCGTCGCGTGCCGAGCCGCTCGGCCCTCATCGTCATCGAGCCCCTCTACCGCGAGATCCGCTCGCACGACGATGGCCAACCTCGACGGCGCCTCGCGCGAGATCGAGAACGTCGCCGGGTTCATCTCCTCGGTCGCCGCACAGACCAGGCTCCTCGCCCTCAACGCGCAGATCGAGGCGGCCCGGGCCGGGACCGCCGGCCGCGGGTTCGACGTCGTCGCCTCCGAGGTCAAGTCGCTCGCCGAGACCACCGCGAAGTCGACGGAGGGCATCACCAACCAGGTCCAGGAGATGATCGCCGCCTCCGGCCGCAGCATCAACGCGATCCAGTCGGTCCACGGCATGGTGCGCGACATGTCGCCGATGGTCGACGACCTGCGCTACGCCGTCGACGGGCAACGCCTCGATGTCGGACGGGGGCTACGGTCTCGACCCCCGCGTCGGCCAGGGCCTGGCCCAGATGGCCGAGATGCTCCGCGCCGAGGTCGGGACCTTCCTCGACGTCATGCGCCGCACCTGAGGCGGCGCCCCCCGGGCTGGACGGGCACCGGTCGCGCGCACTCCGGAGCGCGACCGGTGCCCGTCCTGTACGCCGTGCAGAAATCGACGAATGTGACGATTGCTGCACGCCCGCCCGCGCGTGCCCGGATCAGGTGTGGTCGCGCAGGTACCGCCCGAAGTGCGGCACGGTGAAGGCGATGAGCCCCCGCTCGCCGGAGTAGATGAGGCCCTTCTTGAGCAGCGCGTCGCGGGCCGGCGAGAGCGACTGCGGCTTGCGTCCCAGGTGCGCCGCGACGTCCGCGGTCGGGACGGCGTCGGCGTCGTCGGTGCCCCCGGCCGCGGCGGCGACCTCCGCCATCGCCCGCAGGTACTCGCGCTCACCGGGCGTCGCCCGCTCGAACCGCGACCCGAAGAACCCGACCGCCAGCTCGGCCTCGGCCTCCGGCGCCGCGACCTCGACGTCGGCCGGCGTGATGGGCGAGCCGGGTGCCCTGTCCCACACCGCCTTCCCGTAGGCCTGGATGAAGTAGGGGTACCCACCGGTGGCGAGGTACATCGCCGCGAGCGCGTCCGGCTCGTACTCCGCCCCCTCGTCGGCCGCCGGCCGCACGAGCGCCGCGTCCGCCGCGTCGCGGTCGAGCCGGTCGATGCGCGAGTACCGGAACAGCCGCTCGGAGTACGACTTCGAGGCCGACAGCACCGCCGGGAGGTGCGGCAGCCCGGCGCCCACGACGATGAGCGGCAGCCCGGTCTGGCTGATCTCGTGTGCGGCCGCGCAGAGGGCCGACACGTCCTCGGGCCCGAGGTCCTGCATCTCGTCGATGAAGACGGCGATGCCGCGGCCGGTGTCGGCCGCCGTCCCCCCGAGGTCGGACAGCAGCTCGACGAGGTCGATCTCGACGTCGCCCGAGTCGGCGCGCCCGGCGACCGCGGGCACGGTGATGCCCGGGTTCCAGCGGTCGCGCAGCTTGGGGGCCGACCGGGCCGAGCGGCCCGACTCCGGCTCGCGCTGGGCGAAGGACCGGATCACCCCGAGCGCGTGGTCCCCGGCACCGCCCGCCGGCCCGAGCTCGCGCACCGCCTGGTGCAGGGCCGACGACAGCGGCCGACGCAGCGACTGGTCGGGCCGCGCCTCGAGCTTGCCGGTGCCCCACCCCGCCCGCACCGCGGCCGAGCGCAGGGCGTTGAGCAGGACGGTCTTGCCCACGCCGCGCAGGCCGGTGAGGACCACCGAGCGCTCGGGACGGCCCCGGGCCACCCGCTCGAGGACGACGTCGAAGGCGTCCAGCTGCTCGTCGCGCCCGGCGAGCTCGGGCGGCCGCTGGCCGGCGCCGGGGGCGTAGGGGTTCCGGATCGGGTCCACGATCACACCGTATGGGCATCTCTAGCCCTGACCCGATACATCCGCAGACGCCCCGATCGTGTCGCCGCCGACGCGCCAGGGTGACATGGCCCGCCCATGTCACCCCGCCGCGGAGGTCGCCCGACCGCTCGCACCACCGCGGGGACCGTTCGTCGACGACGCCGGGCCTACCCGTGGGTCACCCCCGGACCCGGGGAAACAGTCGGGGCGCCCCGGGACCACCACACAGCGACATCCACCACACAATGACGTGAGGACCACGACGATGACCGACCACCCATCGACCGGACCAGCCGACACCACCCCCACCGACGGCGACACCGCCCGCCGCCTCCTCGGGCGACGCGCCCTCCTCGCGGGCGCCGGCGGCGCCGCGACCCTCGCCGCCACCGGCCTCGTCAGCGGGAGCGGGGCCGTGGCCCGACCGGTCGCCGGCCTGCCCGCCGCGACCGCGCCGACCCCGCTCGCGCTCCTGCGCCGGATGATCTCCTTCGACACCCAGAACTTCGGTGAGGGCGGCAAGACCCGGGCGCACGCGCAGTGGCTGCGCGGCGTCTGGGACGCCGCCGGCGTCCGCTCCGAGATCATCCCGACCCCCCAGCCGGACAACGTCCACCTCATCGCGCGGATCAAGGGGACCACCTCGGCGCGGCCGCTGCTCCTGCTCGGCCACTCCGACGTCGTGCCCGTCGAGCGCGAGAACTGGTCGGTCGACCCCTTCGCCGCCGTGGTGAAGGGCGGCGAGATCTACGGCCGTGGCGCGCTCGACATGAAGGGCGCCAACGCGGCGTCCATCGCCGGGCTGCTGCGGCACGTCCAGGAGGGGCACCGGTTCGAGCGCGACATCATCGTCCTCACCGACTGCGACGAGGAGGCCGGCAGCTACGGCTCCGGCTGGCTCGCCGAGAAGCACTGGGACAAGCTCGACGCCGGGATGGTGCTGACCGAGGGCGGCTGGTTCCTCGCACAGTCCAACGGCACGACGCCGATGCTCGTGACGGTGACCCGCCAGGACAAGGTCTACTTCAACCTCGACCTCTACGCCTCCGGCACCGCGACGCACTCGTCGAAGCCCATCCCGGACAACGCGATCGTCTCGCTGTCGCGGGCGGTCGCGGACATCGGCGACGACCTCGCCCCGGTGCACCTCACGAAGGTCACCCGCGAGTACTTCGCCGCCCTCGCCCGGGCCACCGACGACCGCCGGTTCGCGAACGCGATCCGGCTGATGCTCGGCACCCGCAGCACGAAGGTCCGCGAGCGGGCCGCCGCGCTCGTCGTCCGGTACTCCGACTACCCCTACCTCCACTCGGCGCTGCTGCGCACGACGACCGCCTTCGTCATCGAGGACGCGGGGTACAAGGAGAACGTCATCCCGTCCGAGGCGCACGTGCGCGTCAACTGCCGGGGCATCCCCGGTGGCGAGAAGCCGCGTGACTTCGTGGCGCGGCTGCGTCGGACGTTGCGCGGCAAGGACATCGAGGTCCGTCTGGGGGCGCCCGAGGGTGTCAGCGAGGCCGACTACCTCGACCAGCTCGACGAGACGTGGGCCACCGCGCCGGCGTCGCTCGACACCCCGCTCTACGACGCGATCGAGCGGGCGGCGAAGCGCACCTACCCGAAGGCCGTCTTCTCGCCGGCGCTCTTCGAGGCCGGGACGAGCCTCGGGCCGTGGCGCGAGCGCGGCATCCCCGGGTACGGCGTCTACCCGTACGTCATCGACAACGACCAGCTCATCGGGATGCACGGCAACGACGAGCGGATCTACGTCGAGGCCCTCGAGCGCGGCACGGACTTCATGTACCGGGTCTTCGACGGCTTCCGCGCCTGACGCCGACCCGCCACGTACAGTGACCCGCCCCCCACCGCCCCACGACCGGGGCGATGCGGGGCGGGTCCGCGTGTGCCGGAGCCCGAATCGCAGCGGTCAGCTGCCGCCGTGCGTCTCCTCGCGGACGGTGTCGGCGATCTTTTCCGCGTCCGAGCGCGCCGTGCCGCGGGCCACGGCGCTCGCCAGCGGGGCGTCCTGCACCTGGACGAGCCCCCGCTCCCGGTCGCCGAGGACGAAGGTCGCGCGGGTGAAGGCCTCCGCCCCGGGGGTCGTGACGACCGGGACGCACCGGAAGCGCGCGGTCAGCTCGTCTCGGGTGATCGTCGTGCTGACGTAGCCCCGCAGGTTGGTCCAGAACCGGAGGTTGGGGTTCCACGCGGCCCACGGGTGCGTGCCGTCGGCCTCGTCGTACCCGTCGCCGCCCGACGTGATCGACGAGGTGACGAGCTCCGACCCGACCACTCGGCCGTCGTCCCCGTCGAGGTACAGGTCGGACGCCCAGTGCGCGTGCACGTCACCCGTGAGGACGACCGGGTTGCGGACGCCCGCGTCGACCCAGCCGCGGGTCACCCGCTCGCGCGAGGCGGGGTAGCCGTCCCACGAGTCCATCGAGACGGTCGTCGCGGCGCCGGGGTCGTTGTCGCGCCGGCCGAAGAAGACCTGCTGCCCGAGGAGGTCCCAGCGGGCGCGCGAGCGCCGGAACCCGTCGAGCAGCCAGCGCTCCTGCGCGTGCCCCGGCAGCGAGCGCTGCGGGTCGGCGGCCTCCGGGCAGTCCTTGTAGCCGTCGCCGCACGCCTGGTCGGACCGGTACTGCCGCGTGTCGAGCATGTGGAACGTCGCGAGCGAGCCCCAGCGAACCCGCCGGAAGAGCTGCAGGTCCGGCCCGTGCGGCACGGAGGTGCGGCGCAGCGGCATGTTCTCGTAGTAGGCGCGGTAGGCGGCAGCCCGCCGGTCCAGGAACCCCGGTGTCTCCGAGACCTTCTCGGGCACGTGGTCGGCGTAGTTGTTGTCGACCTCGTGGTCGTCCCAGACCGCGAGCCACGGGGCGGCGGCGTGCGCCGCCTGGAGGTCGGGGTCGGTCTTGTACTGCGCCAGCCGCTGCCGGTAGCCCGCGAGCGTCGTCGTCTCCGGGCCGGCGTGGTGCCGTCCGATGCCGTCCCCGGCGCCCTCGTACTGGTAGTCCCCGAGGTGGAGCACGAGGTCGGGCCGCTCGTCGGCGAGGTGCCCGTACGCCGTGAAGTACCCCGCCGGCAGGTTGGAGCAGGAGGCGAAGGCCATCGTCAGCGACGTCGGGGACTGCCAGGGCGCGGGGGCGGTCGTCGCGCGGCCGGTGCGGGTGACGAAGCGCCCGAGGCGGAATCGGTAGAAGTACTCCCGGCCGGGCAGCAGGCCGCCGACCTCGACGTGGACGGCGTGCGCACTGGCGGCCCGGGCCGGGACCACGCCGGAGCGCACGACCTGGCGGAAGTCCTCGTCCCGCGCGACCTGCCAGCCGACGACGAAGGTGCGGTCCGGCATCCCGCCGAGGCCGTCGGCGGCCAGCGGCTCGACGGCCAGCCGCGTCCAGAGGACGAAGCCGTCCGGGGAGGGGTCGCCCGAGGCGACGCCGAGCGTGAAGGGGTCGGTGCGCGGCGTCGGGGCGGCCGCGCTGGGGCGGGCGTCGGCGCGCAGGGCGGCGGTGGACGTGGCGGCGCCGGCGGCGGCGACCGCCCCGACGCGCAGGAGGGTCCGGCGGGAGGCTGTCGTGGTCATGGCCGCCACCCTCGCCGCCGGTCGGCGACCGGCGGGGGAGCACGGCACGAGGGGTGCGTGAAGGGTCCGTGACCCCGGGGTGGCCGGTGCCCCTGCGGCTCACCCGGCCCGGGTCAGGGGAGCGTCAAGAGCGAGCTGGCGACCGCGGTGCCACCCGTCGATGCCCGCGTCTGGCCTCGTCTAGTGGAAGAGCTAGAGAGTCACAGACGAGCCCATCGACACGGGTTTGCCCCGGCGGACGGGGCGTGCGACAGTGGCGGCAGAGCCCCGCACGGGCTCCCGGACGATGGGCGCCGTACCCGGTGACGCGACAAGACGGCCCGCAGGAGCACGTCGTGTCGTGGGTCGTCCTCGTCCTCTCCGGTGTCCTCGAGGCCGTCTGGGCCACCGCCCTCGGCCGGTCCGAGGGCCTGAGCCGTCCGGTCCCCGCCGTCGTCTTCGTCGTCGCGCTCGCCGCGAGCATGGGCGGACTCGGCTGGGCGATGCGCGAGCTGCCCGTCGGCACCGCCTACGCGGTGTGGGTCGGTATCGGCGCCGTGCTCACCGTGTCCGTCGCGATGGCGACGGGCGAGGAGCCGGTCTCGCTGCTGCGGGTCCTGCTCGTGCTCGGCATCGTCGGTTGCGTCGTCGGCCTCAAGCTCGTCTCCTGACCCGCCTCCGTGTCGGGCTACACCGCAGTACGTGTCGTCACGGCGGCAGTTACTGCGGTGTAGCGCGCGATGGGGCGGCGGGTCAGGGGACCTGGGGCTCCGCGCCGCCGGCGGCCTCCATCGGGCGACCCTCCGCGTGCCAGGCGCGCATCCCGCCCTCGAGGTTGGCCACCTCGTAGCCCTGCTGCGCGAGCCACGGCAGCACCCGCGAGACGCGACCGCCGGAGCGGCAGGTGACGACGAGCGGCTCGTCGCGGTCGAGGAAGGGCGCGAGCTCGTCGAGGCGCTGCGGCAGCTCGGCCATCGGGATGTGGACGGCGCCCGGGGCGTGGCCGCGGTCCCACTCGTCCTGCTCGCGGATGTCGAGGAAGGTCGCGTCGTCGGGGACCGCGGAGACCGGCACGTCGGGGAACTCGCTCATGCCCCCAGCATCGCGCACGGCCCGGCCGGCGCCGCCGGTCGCGTCCGCGCTACTTGAGGAACTTGCTCGTGCGCCGGTCGGCGAGGGGCTTGCCGCCGGTCTGGCACGTGGCGCAGTACTGGAGCGAGGAGTCGGCGAACGAGACCTCCCGGACGACGTCGCCGCACTCGGGGCAGGTCTCGCCGGTGCGGCCGTGCACCCGCATCCCCGCCCGCTTGGCGTCCTTGAGCTCCTTCGCCGGCTTGCCGGACGCGGTCGCCACCGCGTGGGCGAGGGTCTCGCGCAGCGCCGTGTACAGGCGGGTCACCTGCTCGGCGTCGAGCTTCGCCGCGATCGCGAACGGCGACAGCTTCGCGACGTGGAGCACCTCGTCGGAGTAGGCGTTGCCGACCCCGGCGATGATCGACTGGTCGCGCAGCAGCCCCTTCACCTGCATCCGGTGCTCCGCGAGGATGCCCGCGAAGACCTCCTGCGTGAACTCGTCGGCGAGCGGGTCGGGCCCGAGTGAGACGATGCCCGGCACGTCCTCGACGCGGTTGACGACGTAGGCGGCGAGGCGCTTCTGGGTGCCGGCCTCGGTGAGGTCGAAGCCCGACGCGTCGTCGAACCGCACCCGCAGCGCGATCGGCGACTTGCCCGGCCGCAGCACCGTCGCCGGCATCGCGTCGGACCAGCGCAGCCAGCCGGCCCGCGCGAGGTGGAAGACGAGGTGCGTGCCGCCGCAGTCGAGGTCGAGGAACTTGCCGTGCCGCGACACCCCGTCGACCGGGGCGCCGACGAGGGCGTCGGGCGGCGGCGTGAAGGTCTTGAGCACGTGGAAGCTCCCGAGCTCGACGCCGGTGACGACGAGCCCGTCGGTGCGCTGGGTCAGGAAGTCGGCCAGCGCCTGCACCTCGGGCAGCTCGGGCATGGCCCGACGCTACCGTCCACCACCGACGCGGGGGAGGTCAGCGCTCGTCCGGGTCCTCGACGACGTAGGCCGGCGGGTCCTCGGACGAGGTGACGACGGTGGAGGCGTACTCGCGCAGCGTGCGCTGCGGCACCCCGCCCTCCCACAGCCCCCGGACGCGACGGGACAGCTCGTAGCCGTCGGGGCCGCGCACCACCGGCACCTCGAGCCGCTCGGTCGGGGCCGGCGCGATGTCGTCCGTGGCCATCGGGATGACGTGGGAGAGCACCTGTTGGCCGGCGGTCAGCTCGCGGATCGCGATGCCGCGCACCCGGTCCGGTCGCGCCGCCGCGAAGTCGGTGTAGAGGCGCGGGTCGTGCTGGCCGTCGTCACCGATGAGGAGCCAGCGCACGTTCGGCAGCTCACGGGCCAGGCGGTGCAGCTGCGCGCGCTTGTGCTCCTGCCCGGACCGGAACCAGCCGGTGTTCGTCGGGCCCCAGTCGGTGAGCAGCATCGGACCCGCCGGGTAGCCGTTGCGCTGCAGGAAGCGGGTCAGCTGCGGCGCGGTGTTCCACGCGCCCGTCGAGAGGTAGACGACCGGCGCCTCGGGGTGCGCGGCGAGCAGCTCGCGGTACATCGTGGCCATCCCCGCCACCGGGCGCCGGGCCCCCTCGGAGCGCAGGAACGTGTTCCAGGCGGCGATCATCGGGCGCGGCAGCGAGGTCGACAGCACCGTGTCGTCGATGTCGGAGATGATCCCGTGCGTCACCTGCGACCCGACGACGAGCACCGGCACGTCGATGGTCTCGGCCCGGGGCGAGGAGAGGAACACCTGGTGCCAGCCGGGGGTCAGGCCGTGCCCGCGGATGACGAGGTCGATGAACCCGCCCCGGTCGGTGCGCGTGCTGACCAGGCGCTCGTTGACCCGCACCGTCACCGGCTCCTCGACCGCGGGCGTGGCGAAGAAGGCCTTCCAGCCCCGGGTCTCGAGCTCGACGGCGCGCAGGCGCGCGGCGTACGTCGGCTCGGTCGGCTCGTCCTCGGGACGCCCCCGGGTGTGGATGACGCGCCCGAACACGCGCAGCTGCGACGAGCTGCCGTAGCCCGTCGAGGGAACGATCCGGGTCACCCAGCCGCGCGCCTCGAGGAACCGCGCCTTGCGGCTCGTGTAGGCATCCTCGACGAGGGCTGCCGCGTGGGGACGCGCCATGACCCGACTCTAGGACACGCCGATCAGGCGCCCGCACCACCCGGGTCGGCACTGCCGCGCAGGACACCCGCGACGACGTCCTCGGCGAGGAGCCGCACCTTGACGTTGCGGTCCTGGGAGGCCTTGCGCAGGATCTCGAACGCGTCGTGCTCGGGCACCCCCCGCATCGCCATGATGACGCCCTTCGCCTGCTCGATGACGGCGCGGCTGGCCATCGCCTGCTCGAGCTGGCCGGCGAGCTCGCGCATCCCGTCGAGGGCGGTGACGGCGACGACCGCGTCGGCGCACCGGCTCGCGGCGACCCGGACGAGCGCGGCGTCGAACCCGTCGAAGGCGTCCGTGGCCCAGGCGTAGAGGTTGAGCGCCCCGACGCACTGGTCACCGCTGACCAGCGGGACGGCGTACAGGCTGCGCAGGCCGTCCTCGCGGGAGGCCTGCGCGAAGAGCGGCCAGCGCCCGTCGTCGGAGCAGAGGTCGACGACGAGCTGCTCCTCGCGGGTGCGGGCGGCCTCGAGGCACGGCCCCTCGTCGAGCGCGTACTGGACCGCGTCGATCTCGAGGGTCTGGACGGTCGTGTAGGCGGCGGTGTGCGGCCGGTCCTTGGACAGGATGGTCACCCCGACCTCGTCGCAGCCGTCGACGGCCCGGCGCACGGCGTGGACGACGCGCTCGAGGTAGTCCGACAGCTCGCCCATCGACTCCAGGACCCCGCTGACCTCATCGGTCAGCCGGGCCAGGAGTGCGGTCTGGTCGGTGTCCTCGTTCTCCGGCGGTGGGACGGTCAACGTGTTCGTCATCAGGGGAATCCTCCGAGGTCACCCGGTCTGCTCGACGTGCAGGATACCGAGCGGCGGCACGTCGGGGGCGCCGCGAGTGCCACGATGGGACGCATGCCGCGCCGGTACCGGAAGACCTCGACCACGGCGCCCGCGGGCTACTTCGCCTGGGAGGCCGCCGGGCTGCGCTGGCTCGCGGCCGCGCGCGGCGCCGCCGTCGCCGAGGTCCTCGACGACGGGCCGCACCACCTCGAGCTGCCGCTGCTCGACGCCGCTCCGGCGACGCCGACGGCCGCCGAGGAGCTGGGCCGCGGGCTCGCGACGCTGCACGCGGCCGGCGCCCCGGCCTGGGGCTGCGCGCCGGAGGGCTGGGAGGGCGACGGCTGGCTCGGCCCGCTGAGCGAGCCCCTGCCGCTGGTGCTCGGCCGGTGGGACACCTGGGGTGCCTTCCACGCGCAGGCCCGCGTGCTGCCCCTGGCCCGGCTGGGCCGCGAGCGCGGGACCTTCGACGACGACGCCGTGGCACTCCTCGAGCGGCTGGCCGAGCGCCTGGCGTCCGGCGCCCTCGACACCCCGGACGAGCCCGCGCGCATCCACGGCGACCTCTGGTCGGGCAACGTCGTGTGGACCCGCGACGGAGCGGTCCTCATCGACCCGGCCGCGCACGGTGGCCACCGCGAGGGCGACCTCGCGATGCTCGCGCTCTTCGGCGCCCCCGGCCTCGAGCGCCTCCTCGCGGCGTACGACGAGGCGGCCCCGCTCGCCGACGGCTGGCGGGAGCGGGTGCTGCTGCACCAGGTCCACCCGCTGCTGCTCCACGCGGTGCTCTTCGGCGGCGGCTACGTCCGGCAGGCGCTCGACGCCGCGCGCCGCTACGCCTGACCGCAGCCCGCGCCCGGACGGGGAACGACACCTTCGACGGTTCCTGCACGACACAGCGGGCACGGACATACTGACCCGATGAGCGAGCGCGTCGACGTCACCCTCCCCGACGGCACGATGCCGGCCCACCGCTGGCTCCCCGAGAGCGGCACCGGCCCCGGCGTCCTGCTGCTCCAGGAGATCTTCGGCATCAGCCCCTACATCCGCCGGCGCGCCGAGGACCTCGCCGCCCTCGGGTACGTCGTGCTGGCCCCCGAGGTCTTCTGGCGGCTCGGGGTCTCCGACGTGCCGAACGGGCCCTCGATGCTCGAGGAGGCGATGGGGCTGCTCGGCCGGCTCGACTGGGACGCCGCCGTCGCCGACTCGACCCAGGCGCTGCGGGCCCTGCGCGACGACGAGACCGTGACCGGCGGCGCCGGCGTGGTCGGCTTCTGCTTCGGCGGCGGGCTCGGCTACGCCGTCGTCGCCGGCGAGCCGGCCGATGCGCTCGTCTCGTTCTACGGCTCGGCGCTGCCGCAGCTCGTCGACGCCGTGCCGTCGGTGTCGACGCCCTCGCTCCACGTCTTCGGCGAGTCCGACGCCTACCTGCCGATGGACGTCGTCGAGCGCGTCACCGAGCGGGTGACCGGCGGGGACGCCCCGGCCGAGGTCGTCACCTACCCCGGCGCCGACCACGCCTTCGACAACGACGACTTCGTCAACCACGACGCCGACGCGTCGGCCGCCGCCTGGGCGCGGACCGTGGAGTTCCTCGCCCGCACGCTGCCCACCGGCTGACCCGACCGGCCGGCAGCCGCCGGGGGGATGCGGGTCAGGCGCAGGCGCAGGGCATCGCGTGGCACTTCGGGCAGCCGTCGGCGTAGCGCGCCAGCGCCGCGTCGAGGTCGACCCCCGTCTGGTTCGCGAGCGACGCCACCCACGCGACGACGTCGGCGAACTCGTGCTCGCGCTGCGCGGCCGTCCCCTTGCGGACCGCCTGTGCGAGCTCCCCCACCTCCTCCGCGAGCCAGGCGACGGTGCTCGGTACCCCGCGCTCGCGGTCGCGCTCACCGTAGGTCTGCTCGATGACGCGCTGGAGGTGGCCGAGGTCCATGCCCGGCAGCCTACGAGGCGGCCCGACCCTCAGTTGAGGGACGCCTCGCCGAGGTCGGTCGGCGTCGGGACGGCGCGGAAGCGCTGGACGATGGCCGTCTCGCGCGTCAGCAGGCCCAGCACGAGCCGCAGGCGGGTCACCGCGTCGGCGGAGTCGAGGACCCGCTGGCGGTCGCCCGGCTCGAGCACCATCCGCTCGACGATGCGGTAGGCGAGGTCGACCGGCCGCCCCTCGACCGGGTCCGCCGTGGCCCCGAGCGCCTCGAGGTAGGCCGCGTGCGCGGCGAGCACCCGGGCGGCGAGCGCCCGCAGGTCGGGGTCCGTCGCGGCCGCCGGCTCGAGCAGCCACGAGACACGACCGGTGAGGAACGAGGTGCCCGCGCCCTCGTCGATGGCGTCGAGCCGGAAGCGTCGCCCACCACGCGCCACGAGGTGCACGACCGCACCGGCCGAGCCCTGCGCGATGGCCATCGCGTCGACGACCGCCTCGCAGCCGATCTCGTGCAGGTCGGTGGCCGCGCCCTCGCCGACCTCGTGCCCCTGCCGGATCCGGACGATGCCGAAGCGCCGCTCGCCCTCGGGCTCGTCGGCCAGCCGCTGGGCGAGGTCGAGGTAGCGCGGCTCGAAGAGCTGCAGCGGCATCCGGCCGCCGGGCAGGAGGACCCCGCCCAGGGGGAAGATCGGGAGCGGCTCCATGCCCCAACTGTAGGCACGCGACGACCTGCGCACGCGATGCATCCGCACCCCTTCGGGCGACGGGTCGAAGCGCCGACCGGCGGCTCGTCAGACGAGGAGGCCCAGGGCGCGCGCGGGAGTGCTCGTCGCGGCGGTGAGCACGTCGTCCTCGGGCAGCCCGACCACCTCGAGGCACCAGCGGACGCACCCGGCGAGGGTCGAGGTGCTGCCGGCGATGGAGCCGGTGTCGGTCGTGCGCGCCGTCCCCCCGGTGACCTCGACCTCGAGGCCGCCGAGCCGGTACCGGCCGTCGCCGAGGCCCGTCGCGGCCATGGCGTCGGAGACGAGGGCGATGCTCTGGGGCCCGACCGTCTCGAAGACCATCCGGACGACCTCGGGGGCCACGTGCACGCCGTCGGCGATGAGCTCGACGACGGCGTCGCTCCGGGCCGCGGCGGCGAGGGCGGCGGCGACCGGTCCGCCGGCCCGGTGGTGCATCGGCGCCATCCCGTTGAAGAGGTGGGTGACGAGCGCCGGGGCGCCCTGGAGGTCGGCGACGGCGGCAAGGGTGCGCGCGGTCAGGGCGGCGTCGGCCTCGGTGTGCCCGACGGCCGGGCGGACCCCGTGCTCGACGAGGGCGCGCACCAGCCGGTCGGCGCCGGGCAGCTCGGGGGCGACCGTCATCTGCCGCAGGGCGTCCGGTGCCCCGGTGAGCGCAGCGGCCTCCGCGAGCCGCTCGACGAGCGCGGGCTCGGGGTCGGCCAGCGCGGCGGGGTCGTGGGCGCCGCGACGGCCGTGCGCGAGGAAGGGCCCCTCGAGGTGGATGCCCGCCAGCGTGCCGTCCGCGACGAGCGGACCGAGCGTCGCGACCCGCGCCACGAGATCGTCGAACGGTGCCGAGACGAGGCTCGCGACGAGGTGCTCGACCCCGTCGGCGCGGTGGTGGGCGGCCGCGGCCCGGGAGCCGTCGGTCGCGAGGCCGAGCTCGGCGCCCGCGGCGCCGTGGCAGTGGATGTCGACGAGGCCGGTCACCTCCCCGACGCTACCGGCCGCCCGGACTGTCCCACCGGGGCTCCCGGCCGGGCCCTCCCACCGGGGGCACAGGTGCGGCCGTTACGGTCCGTGACCGTGGACGTCGAGCAGGTGTGGCAGCGGGTGCAGCCGGTGGGGGAGGTCGCCCTCTCCGGCCGGCCGCTCCTCGTCGTGCTCGTCGCGGCGCTGGTCGCCGTCGGGGTGGGGCCGGTCTGGTCCGTGCTGCGGCTCGGCGTGACGCTCGTCCACGAGCTCGGGCACGCCGTCGTCGGGATGCTGTGCGGCCGCCGGTTCACCGGGTTCGTCCTGCGGGGGGACATGTCGGGGCACGCGGTGACGGTCGGGCCGGCGCGCGGCCCCGGTCGGGTCGCGACGACGTGGGCCGGCTACCCGGCGCCCGCCGTGGTCGGTGCCGCGCTGGCCTGGCTGGCCGTGCGCGGCTGGGCCGCACCGGTGCTCGCGGCCGTCCTCGTCGTCCTGCTCGTCGCGCTCGTCCGGTCGCGGTCGGCGCTGACGGTGCTCGTCGTCCTCGTCGTCGGGGCGCTCACCGCGTGGCTGTGGTGGTCGGGCGCGGTCCGGGTGCAGGCACAGGTGCTCGTCGGGGTGGGGCTCGTCCTCGTCGTCGGCGCGTGGCGCCACCTCGCGGCCGTGGCCGGAGCGCGCGACCCCGGAACGAGCGACCCCGCCGTCCTCGCGCAGCTGACCCGCGTGCCGCGCGTGCTCTGGCTCGCCACCTTCGTGCTCGTCCTCGGGGCGTCGACCTGGGTGCTCGCCGGCACCGTCGTCCCCGCCCTCCGCACCTGACGGCGGCACGCACCGTCCGACCCGCGCCGCGCCGCGGCCACCATCCACCCGACTTCTTGCGAGTTCCGCCGCCGACACGCCGTGCGGACGGCGTGTCGAGCGGCTCAACTCGCAAGAAGTCGGGAATGGGTGGAGGGCTACTTGACGGAGCCGGCGGTCAGGCCGCCGACGAGGTGCTTCTCGATGACCGCGAAGAGGATGACGACCGGCACGACCGCGATGACCGACGCCGCGAACAGCTGGTCCCAGTTCTGCTCGTAGCCGGTGACGTAGGACCGGAAGCCGACGGTCAGCGGCTTCTTGTCGTCGTCGATCATCAGCGTCAGCGCGACGACGTACTCGTTCCACGCCGCGATGAACGTGAAGATCGTCGCGGTGACGAGCCCGGGCAGCGTCAGCGGCAGCATGATGCGCCGGAGCATCCCGACCCGGCCGACGCCGTCCAGCGCGGCCGCCTCCTCGACCTCGACCGGGATCGAGGAGAAGAACCCGTGGAGGATCCAGATCGCGAAGGCCAGGTTGAACGCCGCGTTCGTGATGATCAGCGCGCCGTAGGTGTTGATCATGTTCAGCTCGAAGAACTGCCGGTAGAGGCCGACGACGAGCGAGGTGGGCGCGAACATCTGCGTCACGAGGACGACGAGCAGGAAGACCCCGCGGCCCGGGAAACGGTGCCGCGCCGTCATGTACGCCGCCGGGACGGCCACGAGCACGACGACGGCGGTCGCCCCGACCGACACGATGAGCGACGTGAGCAGCCAGTGCGGGAACCGGCCGTCGCCGATGACGGTGGCGTAGGTGTCCCACTGCCACACCCGCGGGAGGAACGACGGCGGGGTCGTCTTGACGTCGGTGCTCGTGCGGAGGCTGTCGAGCACCATGACGACGTACGGCGCGAGGAAGACGAGCGCGACGACGGCCGCGGTGAACGCGACGAGCCGGGGGCGGCGGGTCGTCGTCATCGGGTCTCCTCCCGCCAGTTGACGACCTTGAGGTAGACGAGGACGACGAGCAGGATGATCGCCACGTTGAGCACGCCGGTCGCGGCCGACATCCCCACGTCCTTCTCCTGGCTCTTGAACGCGAGCTTGTACATGAACGTGATGAGGGTGTCGTGCGTGAAGCCCGGGTTGCGGTCGTTGAGCGTGTAGATGATCGGGAAGCTGTTGAACACGTAGATCGTGTTGAGCACCGTCGCGATGAGCATCGCCGGTCGGAGCAGCGGGAAGGTGATCTGCCGCCAGCGCTGCCACGGCGAGGCGCCGTCGACCTCGGCGGCCTCCATGACGTCGGTCGGGATGGCGGCCAGGCCCGCGATGAAGACGAAGATCGTGAAGGGCAGCGAGACGAAGACGCCGACGACGATCATCGAGGCCATCGTGAAGCGGTCGTCGCCGAGGAAGCTGATCGGCTCGTCGATGAGGTGCAGCCCGGTCAGCACGTGGTTGATGAGCCCGTAGTTGCTGTCGTAGAGCAGGACGAACAGCTGGCTCGTGATGACGAGCGAGGCCGCCCACGGCACGATGACCGCCCAGCGCACGAAGCGCCGGCCGGGGAAGTCCTTGACGAGCAGCTGGGCGAGCGCCAGCGAGAGGACGATCGTGATGGCGACGACGGCGACGACCCAGACCACGGTGTTCTTGAGGACGACCGGCAGGTCCGGGTAGGCCAGCACCTTGCTGTAGTTGTCCCAGCCGGCCGAGCCCTGGTAGAGCCCGGTGATCGAGTACTCCGAGCGCGAGGCGCGGAAGAGCATGACGGCCGGGTAGAACACCACACCGACGATGAGCGCGATGGCGGGCGCCAGCCAGAGCAGCGCGACCGGCGCGCTGACCCGACCGACCCCGGCGGTCCGGCGTCGAGCGCGCGGACCGCCGGGGGTGGTGCGGGCCGACGGCGCCTGGACGTCGTCGGTCGTCGTCACGTCGGTCAGCTCTCCGCCTCGGCCGACTGCTGCAGCTTGTCGAGGACCGACTTCGGGTCCTCGGTCATCGCGGCGCCGAGGTTCTGCTGGACGGCGAGCTTGACCTTGTCCCACGTCGGGTCGTCGGTCGGGGTGAGCCGCGCGTTCGGCAGGGTGTCGAGGTAGACCTTGAGCGCGTCGTCCTTCTGGAAGTACTCCAGGCCCGAGGTCGTCACCGGGAGGAAGCCCTCCTTCTCGATGAACGCGTTGATCTGGTCCTTGTCGTAGTAGAGCTCGTAGAACGCCTTGACCGCGTCCTGGTTGCCGCTCTTCTTGAACGCCATGAGGTAGTCGGTGACGCCGAAGGTCTTGCTCTCGGAACCGTCGTTGGAGGGGAACGGCGCGACGCCGTAGTCGACGGTCTTGTCGGCGTCGAGCGCAGCCGCGAGCGGGCTGAAGCCGACGACCATCCCGGCCTTGCCGGACTTGAAGAGGTCGAAGGCGTCGGCGCGGTTGGTGCGGGCCGGGTTGGACTGCGTGAGCTCCTCGTCGGCGAGCTTCTTGAGGAAGGTCAGCGTCTCGACGTTCTTGTCCGAGTTGATCGACCAGGAGCCGTCGCTCTTCCAGTCGCCGCCGTTGTTGAACAGCCACATCGAGAACTCGCCCTGGGCCTCCTCCGGCCCGAGCGGCATCGCGTAACCGGCGTCGCCGGTCGCGTCCTTGACCTTCTTGGCGTCGGCCTCGAGCTCGGCCCAGGTGGTGGGGGGCGCGCTGATGCCGGCCTTGTCGAAGAGGGTCTTGTTGTAGAAGAGCGCGCGGGCGCTGGAGAGGTCCGGGAAGCCGTAGAACTTGCCGTCGTACGTGCCGTACTGGACGAACGTCGGCAGGATGTCGGACTTCACCTCGGACGGCAGCACCGCGTCGGCGTCGTAGAGCAGGCCGTCCTTGGCGTAGCTGGCGTACGCGTTGAGGTTGAGAATGTCCGGCGGCTGGTTGTTCTGGATCATCGTCGAGGACTGCTGGTCGATGTTGTCCCAGCTGACGACGTTGACGTTGAGGGTGTACCCGTACTTGCTCTTGTACTCCTTCGCGAAGGCGTCCCAGAACGCCTTGGTGTTGTCCTTGGAGTACTCGGCGGCCATGAGGGTGATCGAGGTGGCCTTCTCGCCGTCCCCCGAGCCCCCGGCGGCCTGCCCGGCCCCCGTGCCGCCCCCGCAGGCCGAGAGCACCATGGCCCCCGTCACCGCGGTCGCGGCCAGCATGATGTGTCGTCGCGTGCTGCTCATCGCTCTCCTCGTCGAGAAGCCGGAGGTCCGGCGTGCCGCCCTGCCCGCCGCGTGGCTCGTGACCACCCGCCGGCCCGGGCGCCTGCCACTGTACACACGCGCACGTTTGTGAGCGATAGGTGAACGAAGCGATCACGAACGCTCATCCGTGGCGGATGTCGCGGCTGCTGTCCCGAGCAGTGAACAGCACCGCGCGCGGGTCGGCCACCGGGGCGGCGTCGCGGTCAGACGCAGAGCACCTCGACGCCCCGCTCGCGCAGCGCGGCGACCTCCGGGGCGGCCTCGTCGGCGGTCGTCACGAGCGTGCCGATGCGCTCCGCCGGGCAGATGGCCGCGAAGGTGCGCTCGCCGAGCTTGGCCGCCCCGGCGACGACGACGACCCGTCGCGAGCGCTCGACCATCGCGCGCACGACCGCGGCCTCGTCCTCGAACCGGCAGGTCGCCCCCTCGGCCGCCGAGAGCGCGTTGACCCCGACGACCGCGACGTCGAACCAGAGCTGCTGGATGACCTGGGCCGCCAGCGGACCGGTCACCTCGTAGGACTCCGGCCGGGCGACGCCACCGAGCGAGACGCACTGCACGTGGGGGCGCAGGACGGCCTCGGCCGCGATGTTGAGCGCGTTGGTCACGAGGGTGAGCGCCGGGCCGTCCTCGCCGACGAGGTCCTCGCGGGAGGTCAGGGCGCGCGCCGTGGCCGTCGTCGTGGTCCCGCCGTTGAGGGCGACGACCTCCCCGGGGCCGACCAGCGCGGCCGCGCGGGCGGCGATCCGGTCGATGCCCTCGTCGGTCTGGCTCACGCGGTAGCGGTAGGGGAGCTCGTAGGCGACCGCGGTCGCGACGACCCCGCCGTGGTGGCGCGTCACGAGCTGCCGGCGGGCGAGCTCGGTGAAGTCACGCCGTACCGTGGCCTCCGAGACGCCGAGCTCACGCGAGGTCTCGGTCACCGAGAGCCGCCCCCGGGTGGCGAGCAGGTCGAGGACGGCGGCCCACCGCGAGGTCGGCGTGCGGGTGCCGTTGGCCTCGTCGCTCACGCGGTCATCGTAGGGCGCGCCCGGCGGCCCGCGTCCGTCTATGCTCGATCGGCCCGCCAACCCATCGCATTCGCGCACGAGGAGGATCCCTTGAGCACTCCCGGCCCGAACCCCGCGGACGGCGGTCCTGCCGTCGACGGGGGCGACCTCGCCGTCGGCGTCGACATCGGCGGGACGCGCATCAAGACCGTTCTCGTGCAGCAGGGTTCGGTCGTGGCGCGAGACGTCCAGCCGACGCCGGAGGGGCTCGCGGCTCGCTTCGGCGACGTCGTCGCCGGCGGCGTCGACCGGCTGCTCGCCGTCGCCGCCGGGGACGGGCTCGCGGGCGCGACGCCGTCGAGGGTCGGGGTCGTCGTCCCCGGGCTCGTCGACGAGCGCCGGGGCGTCGCCGAGTGGTCGGCGAACCTCGGGTGGCGCGACCTCGACCTCCTCGGCGCCCTCCGCGGGCGGGTGCCCGGACGGGTGGCGGTCGGCCACGACGTGCGGGCCGGGCTGCTCGGGGAGCACCTGCTCGGGGCGGCCCGCGGGGTCGACGACGTCCTCTTCGTCCCGCTCGGCACGGGCGTCGCCGTCGCCCTCATGACCGCCGGTCGCGTCGTCCGCGGCTCGTCCTGGTCCGGGGAGCTGGGGCACGTCGTCGTCGACCCGGCCGGTCCGCGGTGCGGCTGCGGGCGCAGCGGGTGCCTCGAGGCGCTCACCGGCGCCGGAGCCGTCGGCCGTCGGTGGCGGGAGGCCGGCCGAGAGGGTGACGCGCGCACCGTCGCCGAGGCCGTGGCCGCCGGCGATGCTGTCGCACAACGCATCTGGAACCACGCCATCGAGGTCCTCGCGGGCACGCTCGCACCGGTGGTCGCCTCCGCCGGCACGCGGCGCGTCGTCGTCGGCGGCGGGATGGCCCAGGCCGGGCCGGTCCTCCTCGACCCCCTACGCGCCGCCCTGCGCCTGCGCGGCCCCGACGACGCGCTCGAGGTCGTGCGGGCCGAGCTCGGCGACTGGGCGGGCGCCATCGGGGCGGCCCACCTGCCCGGGACCGCCTGACCCGCTGCGTCCTCCCGACGGTCCTGCGGGGACCCCGGTGGTCCGGGGGACCGCCCCGCGACCGGTAGACTGGTCACCAGCGGCCCGCCCAGTTCTGCCTCGGGCCCCTCGTTCTCTCCGATGTCGATGCCTGTGTGACGGACCCGGTCCGCATCACCCTGAGCCGCGGCCCCAGAGCCCCGCCCGGCAGAACATCCAGCCCCGTCGCTGCCGTCCGCGGACCGGCGACGCCCACTCCCGGGAGACCCCCTTCGTGACCACCTCCTCCTTCGGCGCGCTCGGCGTGCCGTCCACCCTCGTCGACGTGCTCGCCTCCGGCGGCATCACGACCCCCACCCCCATCCAGGCCGCGACGCTGCCGGACTCGATCGCCGGCCGTGACGTGCTCGGCCGCGGCCGGACCGGCTCCGGCAAGACCGTCGCCTTCCTGCTCCCGCTGCTGACCCGCCTCTCGCAGAGCCGGACCCGACGCCAGCCCAAGCGCCCCCGCGCCCTCGTCCTCGCCCCGACCCGCGAGCTCGCGACCCAGATCGAGGACGCGATGACGCCGCTGGCGAGCGCCCTCGGCCTCACCTCGCGCACCGTCTTCGGCGGGGTCGGCCAGAACCCGCAGGTCACCGCGCTGCGCAAGGGCGTCGACGTCGTCGTCGCCTGCCCCGGGCGCCTCGAGGACCTCATCGGCCAGGGCCACGTGTCCCTCGACGCCGTCGAGGTCACCGTCATCGACGAGGCCGACCACATGGCCGACCTCGGCTTCCTCCCGCAGGTCCGGCGCCTGCTCGACGCGACACCGCCCCGCGGCCAGCGGATGCTGTTCTCCGCCACGCTCGACGCCGGCATCGGCGTCATCGCCCGGCGCTACCTGCACGAGCCGGTGACCCACGAGGCCGACTCCGCGCAGTCGCCCGTCGCGACGATGGAGCACCACGTGCTGCACGTCGGCACCGCCGACCACCTGCCGGTGCTCGTCGACCTCACCGCCGCCCCCGGGCGCACCGTCGTGTTCACCCGCACCAAGCACCGCGCGAAGAAGCTGGCCAAGCAGCTCAACGCGGCCGGGGTCGCGGCGGTCGAGCTGCACGGCAACCTCAGCCAGGGCGCGCGCACCCGGACGATGGAGGCCTTCCACTCCGGCACCGCGAAGACGCTCGTCGCCACCGACATCGCCGCCCGCGGCATCCACGTCGACGAGGTCGCCCTCGTCATCCACGCCGACCCGCCGGTCGAGCACAAGGCGTACCTGCACCGCTCCGGGCGCACCGCCCGGGCCGGCGCGTCCGGCACCGTCGTCACGCTGATGACCGACGACCAGGTGCGCGACGTCCGTGACCTCACCCGCAAGGCCGGGGTCAAGCCGACGACGACGCGGGTCGACGCGAAGCACCCGATGCTCAGCCGGCTCGCGCCGGGTGAGCGGACCTTCGTCGAGGGCGGTCTCGTCCTCGCGCCGGCGGCCGACGGGGGTCGGAACGGCTCCGGCTCGCGCTCCGGTGGTCGTGGCGCCTCCGGTGGTCGTGGCGGGTCAGGCGCCGGGTCGCGCTCCGGTCGCCCCGCACGCGGCCAGGGCTCCGGCCCCTCCCGCGGGGGCCAGGGTGGCGGTCCGTCCCGCGGTGGGCAGGGCTCCGGCTCCGCCCGCGGCGGGCAGGGCGGCGGCCGCGGCCAGGGCCAGGCGCGCTCCGCCGGTCAGTCCTCCGGCCGTCCGGCCCGCTCGGGCCCGCGCCGCGCGTCCTCGGGCGCCGGCTCGGCCGGGGGCCGCTCCGGCGGCTCGGCGGCGTCGTTCTCGCAGAGCGCGCGCCCGCGCCGCGGCGCCTGAGCGAGACCCCCGTTCACGACCGGACCCCCGGGCCGCCACCTGCGTGGCGACCCGGGGGTCCGTCGTGCCGGGCCCGGTCAGGCCCCTCGGCGGCTCAGCGCAGGCGCAGCGTCGAGGACTCCGACTGGCCGGTCTCGGGCACGGTCACGCTCAGCGTGTACGTGCCCTTGGCCAGGCCCTTGGTCCGCACGGTGTCGAGCCACAGCGGGCCGACGGCCCGCATCGACGTGCTCGACACGGTGCTGCCGTCGGCGCCGGTCAGCGTGACGACCGGCACGGTGATGCCGCGGGCCGGCAGCCCGTTGCAGTCGCGCACGGCCGCGATGACCGGGACGGTGACCCCGCGGGGCAGGGTCAGCGTGCCCTGCGGCAGGACGTCGAGGCGGTAGTCGACGACGACGTCGGCGCTGGTGCGCACCACGGTGCCGGCCGCGTCGGTGACGGTGACCGTCGCCGTGTGCTTCCCGGCCGTCCGGTAGGTGTGGCCGAGGGTGACGTCGCCCGAGGCGTTCTCGCGCGTCGTGCTCGTGCCGTCACCCCAGTCGACGACGACGGTCGTCGCGTCGTCGGCGTTGGCCACCGACACCGTCAGCGACGCGTTGTCGCGACCGCACCGGACGGAGGCGTCGGCGAAGGCCGCCGTCGCCCCGAGCGGACCCCGCGGGCTGAGGCCCACGATGACCGGGTCGTGGTCGGAGACGCGGTACTGGTCGGGCGCGTAGAGCGACGCGACCTGGGCGGGCGACTTGAAGTTGGTGTTGTAGTCCAGCACCGACGGCTCGTCGCTGTTGATGTGGTAGTCCGCGACCCCGGTGACCTGGGAGACGAGCGAGGCCGACCCCATCGCCTGGTCGAGGTAGCCCCACTGCCCGTCGAAGACGTACGAGTAGGCGTCCTCGCCCTGGAACTTCTCGACGAGGTTGGTGAAGCCGCCCTCCTCGAGGGTGCGGATCGGCGTCTCCTTGGCGTACGAGTTGTAGTCGCCGACGAGGAGGACGTCGGTGTCGCCGGTCCCGGTCGGGTCCGTGCCGAGCCACTGCAGGAGCGTCTTCACCGCGTTGGTGCGGACGACCGCGCAGTTGCCCTGACCGTCACCGGTGTCCGGGGCCGAGCAGGCCGAGCCCTTGGACTTGAGGTGGTTGACGTCGGTGACGAAGACGCCGCCGGTCGCGTTGACCTTCCACGCCTGCGCGAGCGAGGCGCGGTTGCGCGGCGCCGGGTCGCCGCCGGTGACGAACGCGGCGGAGTTGAGCGCCGCGGTCGTGCCGACGGGGGTGACCGCACCGGGCTTGTAGACGACGCCGACCTTGATGGCGTCGTCGCCCATGGCGTCGACCTGCCCGGTGCGGGCGTCGACGTCGAGGTAGGCGTACGTGCCGGGAGCCGTCGCCGCGTTGAGGCGGTCGACGAGGTGGGCCAGCGCGCTGTCCGGGCCGTAGCCGTCGTTCTCGATCTCGTTGACGCCGAAGACGTCCGCGTCGAGGGTCGTCATCGCCGCGACGGTCTTGGCCGTCTGCCGGTCGAGCTCGGCCTGGTTCTCGGCGCCGCGGCAGTCGAGCGAGGCACCGCTGACACCACCGGTGCACCCGGTGAAGGTGTTGAAGTAGTTGAGCAGGTTCATCCCGACGACCTGGACGTCGCCACCGACGTTCGGGGCGGCGGTCGGACGCGGGTTCGCGGCCGCGAACTCGATGCCGGTGCCGTCGGCCGTCACCGGCCGCAGGCGGTAGGCGTTCGGGCTGGCCGAGCTGCCGCCCCACGTGTAGGTGAGGACACCGGTGGCGCCGGTGACGGTGTCGCCGCCGCGCAGGGTGTTCTCGGCGCTCAGCGGCCGGCCGCCACGACCCCAGACGATCGGGTCGGGGTTCTGGGCCTGCGTCGTGTCGTCGACGATCAGACGGTTGAGGTCGTTCTGCGCCTGGAGCGCGTTGGCCTCGGGGCCCGGGGCGACGACGTTGGTCGGCTGCTGCAGGCGGCCGCCCGAGGAGACGGTGACCTGGCCGAAGCGCCCGAGCTGGAAGAGCTCGGTGACGGTCAGCTCCTGCGGGAAGGTGACGAGCATGCCCTCGTAGCGCTCGAAGTCGTCGGCGCGCGTCATCGGCAGGGCGACCTCGGTCGGGGCGACCGAGCCGGTGCCGCAGACCTCGAGGTTGCTCACGGTGACCTGGGTCTGGCCCTGGAACTCACCCGCGGTGCCGGTGACGTGGACGACGTCGCCGACGGAGGCGTCGTCGTCGCTGCCGGTGAACACGAAGACGGCGTCGGAGGTGGCGGGGTCGCCGTCACCCTCGAGGTCCTGGACGTAGAGGCCGCGCAGGGCGGGGGAGGCGCCCTGGTAGTCGGCGACGACGACGCCCTCGGTCGCGACGGGGCCGGTGACCGCGGCCTGGGCGCCGCTGCCCTGGATGGCGTAGGCCGGCGTGAAGTCGGCGTCGCACGAGCTCGCGACCGTGAAGCGGCGCGTGACGTCGGCGGCCATCGTGTCGGGCGGGTCGACCTGGTCGAGGTCGGTGACCCCGTCGGCCGCGACGGTCAGGGTGCAGGACTCGCCGTCCGCGAGGGGCGAGGCGGGCGCCATCGACCAGTCGGTGGGTCCGCCGGAGACCGCGAGGGCGACGTCGCCGGAGGCCGAGCACGCGAGGGACAGCGCGCCGTCGGTGAGGGCGACCGGCTCGGAGAACGTCACGCCGAGACGCTGGCGCGGGGTCACCGTGCCGCCGTCGGCCGGGGTCGTCGAGAGGACGGAGGGGGCCTCGTCCTCGACCGGGCCGCCGTCGCAGCCGGTCACCGCGTGGGCGCCGAGGCCGTCGAAGGTGTCGCGGGCGAACCCGTCCCACTGCGTGGCCGGGTCGAACGCGTCGCTGCCGTCGGTGTCGCCGGCGCAGACGGAGGCCATCCGGCGCAGCGTGTGGTCGAAGGTCGTCGTGTCCCCGGAGCCCCAACCGGCCGCACCGGGGTCGGTGCCGACCTGCCCGATGACGTCGAGGACGGCGTCGCCCTTGCGCAGGACGACGGCGTCGTTGCCGTTCCAGTTGGCGCTGCCCGACAGCTGGTCGGCGAGGGGCTTGAGCACCGCGTTCGCCGAGGTGTTCGCGAGGACGAACACGTCGTCCGCGGCGACCGTGCCGGTGAGCGCGATGGGCGCGCTGCCGGACGACGATCCGTTGGCGAACACCTGGACCGAGTACTGGCCGGCGGCGAGGTCGACCGGGGCGCCGGTGCCGTTGAAGACCTCCACCGCCTTGTTGTTGCTCGATCCCTCGACGTACTCCGAGAAGAAGAGGTCCGATGTGGCGGCCGACGCCGTGGTGGGCGTCAGGGCGACCGGGGCGGCGAGCGCGAGGGCGCTCGTGGCGACCCCCGTCAGCAGCCGCCGCAGGGGCGTCCGGGTCATGCATCCTCCTGGGTCAGGGCGGGAGGGGGGCGGCCTGTCAACGACCCCTCGGCTCCCGTCGCGCGGCGAACCTAACACCGGGGTCCGACCTCGGCCACCGGGGCGGGGTGCGGATCCGTGAACGGTCGGCGAACGCCTCGTGACGACCACCGAAGACCGGGTCGTCGTCCCCCCGCCGTCGGGGCGGCGCGCCTGTCGAAGGTGCGAAACAGCAGGTCAGCGCCGGTCCATGCGTCGATGGCGATGGCTACGGTCGATGGACCGAGAGCACGACGACACGCGAGCGGACGGAGCGGCAGATGGCGTACAGCAAGGGCGACAAGGTCTCGTGGGGGACCTCCCAGGGGGAGACGCACGGCAAGGTCAAGGAGAAGAAGACCTCCGACTTCCAGCACGACGGGCAGAAGTTCAAGCCGACCGACGACGACCCGTACTACATCGTCGAGTCCGACAAGACCGGCGCGACGGCGGCGCACAAGGAGTCGGCCCTGAAGAAGCACTCGTGAGCCCCGTCCCGCCGCAGGACGTCCGGAAGGCGGCGAAGCGCGCGGTCGGGTGGATCGAGGACGGCAAGGCCGGCAAGGGCTTCACCGACACCGGGCGCAAGCGGGCGCACCAGCTCGCCGACGGCGACGACGTGAGCGCCGACGTCCTCAAGCGGATGCGCGACTACTTCTCGCGCCACGCCGGCGACAAGGACGCCGAGGGCTTCCGGCGCGGGTCGGACGGCTACCCCAGCCCCGGACGGGTCGCGTGGGACGCCTGGGGCGGCGACGCCGGCGAGCGCTGGGCCAACCGCAAGAGCAACGGCGGCTGACCCCTCCCTGCCGCGTCCGGGTGACCCTCTCCCCGCCCGGGAGCCCTTCTTCCCGCCCGGGAGCCCCTCCTCCCGACGCCCCCCCGACCCCGACTGATTGCCCATCCGCCACCTCCCGGAGCCCTCTCGAGCCCTTCCGAGGTGGCGGATGGGCAATATGTGGGCCAAGTCAGGGTCCGGGATGCCGAATCGGGACGTCGCGCGGTCGCGCGGTCGTCCGGTCGGCTTGTGCTGGTGTGAGCGGTTCTGATCGAATGAGGAGGCGTTCGCGCACATCCGCTCGTCCGCCTCGCCCGGCCGAAGGACACCGCATGCCCACCACGCACGTCGCCACCGAGATCGCCTCGCAGCCGGGCTGCTGGACGGAGGCGGCCACGCTCGCCGGCACGGTCGCCCACCGCCTGCCCCGCGAGGGCGAGCGCGTCGCGGTCGTCGGGTGCGGCACGAGCTGGTTCGTCGCGATGGCCTACGCGGCGCTGCGCGAGCGGTCCGGGCACGGCGAGACCGACGCCTTCGCGGGCAGCGAGTTCCCCACCGGGCGCCGGTACGACCGCGTCGTCGCCATCTCGCGCTCGGGCACGACGTCCGAGGTCGTCGACCTCCTCGCCGCGCTCGACGGGACGCCCGCGACGCTCCTCACCGCCGTCGAGGACTCACCGGCCGCAGACGCCGCCGACCAGGTCGTCGGGATGCCCTTCGCCGACGAGGAGTCGGTCGTCCAGACCCGGTTCGCGACGAGCGCCCTGGCCCTCCTGCGCGCGCACCTCGGCGAGGACCTGGCCGCCGCCACCGAGGACTGCCGCGCGGCACTCGAGCTCGAGGTCGACGGCCTCCTCGACGTCGACCAGTGCACCTTCCTCGGCCGCGGCTGGACGGTCGGGCTGGCCTCCGAGGCCGCCCTCAAGACCCGCGAGGCCGCGCAGTTCTGGGCCGAGGCCTACCCCGCGATGGACTACCGGCACGGCCCGGTCTCCATCGCGCAGCCCGGCCGCCTCGTCTGGGCGTTCGGCGAGGTGCCGGACGGCCTGGCCGACGAGGTCGCCTCCACCGGAGCCCGGTTCGTGCACCACGACCTCGACCCGATGGCCGCGCTCGTCGTGGCCCAGCGGTTCGCCGTCACCCTCGCCGAGCGGCGCGGGCTCGACCCCGACCACCCGCGCTCGCTGACCCGCTCGGTCGTGCTCGGATGACCGACGCCGTCGCGCAGGCCCGCGCCGGCGGCCACGGCATCGGCGCGTTCAACGTCGTCCTGCTCGAGCACGCCGAGGGCATCGTCCGCGGAGCCGAGGAGGCCGGCCTGCCGGTCGTCCTCCAGGTCAGCCAGAACACCGCGGCCTTCCACGGGGCGCTCGAGCCGGTGACGCTCGCGTCGCTCTCGCTGGCCCGCCGCGCCGCGGTGCCGGTCGTCGTGCACCTCGACCACGCCGAGGACGTCGACCTCGTCCACGAGGCCGTCGCGCTCGGTGTCGACAGCGTGATGTTCGACGGCTCCCGGCTGCCCTGGGACGACAACGTGGCGACGACCCGCGCGGTCGTCGAGCACTGCCACGCCGCGGGTGTTCGGGTCGAGGCCGAGCTCGGCGAGGTCGGCGGCAAGGACGGGGTGCACGCGCCCGGCGTCCGCACCGACCCCGCCGAGGCCGCGGCGTTCGTCGAGGCCACGGGCGTCGACTCGCTCGCCGTCGCCGTCGGCACCTCGCACGCGATGACGACCCGCGACGCCGCCGTCGACACCGACCTCGTCGCGCGCATCGCGGCCGCCGTCCCCGTGCCGCTCGTCCTCCACGGCTCCTCGGGCCTCGACGACGCGGGCCTGGCCGCCGTCGTGCGCGCCGGGATGACGAAGGTCAACATCTCGACCCACCTCAACGCGCTCTTCACCGCCGCCGTGCGCGACGTCCTCGCCGCCGACCCCCGGGTCGTGGACCCCCGGAAGTACGTCGGACCCGGGCGCGAGGCGCTGGCCGCCGAGGTCGCGCGGCTGCTGCGCCTGCTCCACGGCTGAGAGCCCGAATTCCGCGGCGGGAACATCGGCACCGCTGACCGCCTTGGCCCTGAGGTGACGTGGTGCGCGCCCGACCGGTGCGCACCCACCCCGAACCGAAGGAGCTGGTGACATGGAGCAGCGTGCACTCGGAGACCTGCAGGTCGGTGCGATCGGCCTCGGCGGCATGCCGATGTCGATCGAGGGCCGCCCGGAGGAGGAGCGCTCGGTGCGCACCATCCACGCGGCGCTCGACGCCGGCGTGACCCTCGTCGACACCGCCGACGCCTACCACCGCGACGCCGGCGAGGTCGGCCACAACGAGTCCCTCATCGCGAAGGCGCTCGGCTCGTGGAGCGGCGACGCCTCGGGCATCCTCGTCGCGACCAAGGGCGGGCACCTGCGCCCCGGCGACGGCTCGTGGACGCAGGACGGCCGGCCGGAGTACCTCAAGGAGGCGGCGAAGGCCTCGGCGCAGCGCCTCGGCGTCGACGCGATCGGGCTCTACCAGTTCCACCGTCCCGACCCGGATGTGCCGTACGCCGAGTCCGTCGGCGCGCTCCGCGACCTCCTCGACGAGGGCGTCATCCGGATGGCCGGCATCTCGAACGCGTCCGTCGCGCAGATCGACGAGGCTCAGGAGGTGCTCGGCGGGCGGCTCGTGTCGGTGCAGAACCAGTTCTCGCCGGCGTTCCGCTCCTCGCTCGAGGAGCTGCGGCACTGCGCGGAGCTCGGCATCGCGTTCCTGCCGTGGAGCCCGCTCGGCGGCATCAAGAAGGCCTCCGGGCTCGGCGACGACCACGGCGCGTTCGCCGAGGTCGCCCGCGAGCACGGGGTGTCCCCGCACCAGGTCGCGCTCGCGTGGGAGCTCGCGCTCGCCGACGTCGTCATCCCCATCCCCGGCGCCTCGCGGCCCGAGTCCATCACCGACTCGGTCCGGGCCGCCGACCTGCGCCTGACCGCCGACGAGGTGGAGCGCCTCTCCGCCTCCTGACCCCGTCAGGTCCCACGCGTATCGGGTGACCCGACAACGCTGCGCCTCACCCCGGAACGGTTCCGGGGTGAGGCGCGGTCGTATCGGGTCACCCGATACGCGTGGTGCGGGTAGGAGGGGCGTCAGCCGAGGTGGCCGCGGACGCTCGCGTGCCCCTTGAGGAGGTTGCGGGCGATGGTCCGACGCTGGATCTCGTCGGTGCCCTCGTAGATGCGCAGCAGCCGCAGCTCGCGGTACCAGCGCTCGAGCGGCAGCTCGCGGGTGTACCCCATCCCGCCGTGGACCTGGAGCATCCGGTCGACGATCTCGTTGGCGCGCACGCCCCCGAAGAGCTTGGCCATCGACTGCGCCTGCCGGCTGTCGCGCCCCGCATCCACCTGCCACGCCGCCGACAGCACGAGCCAGCGCAGCGCCTCGATGTCGACCGCCGAGTCGGCGATCATCCACTGGATGGCCTGCCGCTCGGCGATCGGCTGCCCGAAGGTGACGCGGTTGCGTGCCCACTCCATCCCCATCTCGACCATCCGCTCGCACCCGCCGAGCGCCCTCGCCGGCAGCAGGTAGCGGCCCTTGCCGATCCACTGCATCGCGAGCGCGAACCCCTTGCCGACCTCGCCCAGCACCGACGACGACGGCACGCGCACCCCGTCGAAGGTCAGCGCCGCCGGGCCCCACTCGCCCATCGTGTCGATGGGGTGCGAGGTCCAGCCGCGCTCGCGGTCGACGAGGAAGCAGGTCACCGACTCACCGGTGCGGCCCTCGCGGTGGGCCTCGGCGTCGGTCACCGCGAAGACCATGACGAAGTCGGCCTCGTGCCCGCCGGTGATGAAGGTCTTCTCACCGGTGATCACCCAGTCGTCGCCGTCGCGGTCTGCCTTGGTCCGGATGGCGCGCGCGTCGGAGCCGGCGCCCGGCTCGGTGATGGCGAAGCAGCTGCGGCGCGTCCCCTCGATCGTCGGGCGCAGGTAGGCCTCCTGCTGCTCGGGCGAGGCGTGGAAGAGGATGTTGTCGGCGTCGCCGGCGAACCGGAACGGCACGAACGAACGGCCCAGCTCGACCTCGACGAGGGCGGCCATGACCGCCGACAGGCCCATCCCGCCGTGCTCCTCGGGGGTGAGGACGCCGAAGAAGCCGGACTCCCGCGCCGTGGCCTGGAGCCGGGCGAGCTCCTCGGCCGGCAGGCCGCGCTCGTGGCGCCGCTCGCGGGAGAGGACGTCCTGCTCGAGCGGCATCACCTCCTTCTCGACGAAGGTCCGCACCCACTGCCGGATGTCGCGCTCGTCGTCGGTCAGGTCCAGGTCCATGCGGTGCGCTCCCGTCGCTCGGCGTGCCCCGGGACGTCGGTGGCCCGGGGCACCCCTCGATCATCACCCGCCCGGGCACGCGATCGGGCCGCGAGCGCCCGAGCCCTCGACCCTGTGCCCCGTTCCGTCCACGAAAAGCCCGCACGTGCCGGGTTGTCGTCGCCCCCACCGCCCCCCGACCACGAAAAGCCCGCCCGTGCGGGGATATCGCTGTCCGTGACGTTCCCGGACCACGAAAAGCCCGCACGTGCGGGGATATCGCTGTCCGTGACGCTCCCGGCCCGCGAAAAGCCCGCACGTGCGAGGTTCGCGACCGATGAGTTCCGCCGCCGGCGCCGGTCGGACCCTCCATGAGCGCTCACCGATCCCGACCGGCCCGCACCCTTGCCGCCCTCCCGTGTCCTCGGGACACTGGTCGGCACCGCCCCACCACCCTCCGGGGCGGGACCCCGGCGGAAGGAGCCGATCGTGCCTGACGCACCCATCCACCTCCTCGTGGGGACGAGCAAGGGCGCCTTCGTCCTCGACGGCGACGCCGACCGCGGCGGCTGGAGCGTCCGCGGGCCCTACTGCGACGGCTGGCCGATCAACCACGTCGTCGGCGACCCGGCGACCGGCACGATGTGGGCCGGCGGCGGTGGCGACTGGTCCGGCGCCGGGGTCTGGCGCTCCGAGGACGCCGGACACACCTGGGAGCTGACCAAGCTGACGACGGGCCAGATGGACGCCTGGGCCGCGAACGACCCCGGCTTCGCGCAGATGATCGGGTGGACCGAGGAGCCGGCCCCCTTCGGTGACGGCTTCTCGCAGGTCTGGTCGCTCGCCCGCGTCGGGGAGCGCCTCTACGCCGGCACCAAGCCCGCCGTCCTCCTCGCCAGCGACGACGACGGCCGCACCTGGTACGAGGTCAAGGGCCTGAGCGACCACCCCTCGCGCCCCGACTGGAACCCCGGCGGCGCCGGTCTCGTCCTGCACTCGATCGTCGCCGACCCCCGTGACCCGGAACGGATCTGGGTCGGCATCTCGTCGGCGGGCGTGTTCGCGACGACCGACGGCGGCGTCACGTGGGAGCGGCGCAACGACCTCGCCGACGCCGCGCAGGACGAGCCCGCCGACCACCCGGCCGGGCCGTCGGACGGGCAGGTCGGCCTCTGCGTCCACCACCTCGAGCACGCGGCCTCCGACGGCGTGCTCTACCAGCAGAACCACTACGGCGTCTGGCGCTCCGACGACGACGGCGCGACCTGGCGGGCCGCCACCGAGGGCCTGCCGTCGACCTTCGGCTTCCCGCTGTGGGCCCACCCGCGCGACGCCGACACCGTGTGGACGCTGCCGCTCAACGGCGACATGGAGGGCCGCTTCCCGCCCGATGCGGCTGCGGCCGTGTGGCGTTCGCGCGACGGCGGCCGGTCGTGGGAGGCCCGCCGCGACGGCCTGCCGCAGGAGTCGTGCTTCTTCACGGTGCTCCGCCAGGCGATGAGCGGCGACCGGCAGGAGCCCGCCGGCGTGTACTTCGGCACCAACAGCGGGTCGGTGTTCGCGAGCCGCGACGAGGGCGACAGCTGGGACGAGGTGGCCCGTCACCTGCCGACGGTGCTGGCCGTGGAGGTCCTCGAGCCGCGAGGATGAGCGCATGACGACGAGCACCGGCACGACGACGGTCCGCTTCACCGGCACGCCCGAGACGGTCGGCACGACCCGGCTCGTGCGCCTCCCGGAGGACGCCAGCCGCGCGCTGCCGTCACGCGGTCAGGTCGCGGTGACGGGGACGCTCGACGGCGAGGCGTTCGAGACGGTGGTCGAGCCCGACGGGCGGCGTGGCCACTGGGTCCGGCTGCCCGACACCGCCGGTGATGCGCCGGTCGAGCTCGAGCTGGCCGTCGCCGAGGCGTGGCCCGAGCCCGAGGTCCCGGCCGACCTCGCCGGCGCGCTCGACGAGGCGCCGCAGCACATCCGCGACGTCTGGGAGGACATCACGCCGATGGCCCGCTGGGAGTGGGTGCGATGGGTCGGCGCCACGCGCAGCGCCGAAACGCGCGCCAAGCGGGTCGGCGTGAGCATCGACAAGATCGACCACGGCAAGCGCCGGCCGTGCTGCTTCGACCTGTCGTCGTGCACCGACCCGGACGTCGCCCGCAGCGGCAAGCTGCCCGAGCCCTCCTGACCGCGCATCCCTGCACGCCGCGCTCCCACACCACCCCGCCTCTCCGGGGTCGAGTGCGGAAGTGGTTGCCGGGGCAGCCACTTCCGCACTCGACGCCCGGAGGGTGGCGCGCGGCGGTCAGGGGCGGAGCATCACCTTGAGGGCGCGCCGCTCGTCCATCGCGGCGTAGCCCTCGGGGCCCTGCTCGAGGGGCAGAACGGTGTCGAAGACGCGGCCGGGGTCGACGCTGCCGTCGAGGACGCCGGGCAGCAGCTCGTCGATGTACGCGCGGGTCGGCGCGACGCCACCGGTCAGGGTCACGTTGCGGCTGAACAGGACCCGACCGACCGGCCCGTCGGTGTACTGCGGCACGCCGACGCGGCTGATGGTGCCACCGGGCCGGACGACGCCGAGGGCCTGCTCGTAGGCGGGCATCATCCCGACGCACTCGAGGACGACCTGGCTGCCGCCGTCCGTGAGGTCGCGCACCGCCTCGATGCCCTCCTCGCCGCGGGCGGCGACGACGTCGGTGGCGCCGAAGTCGCGCCCGAGGTCGGTACGGGTCGCGTGCCGACCCATGAGGACGATGCGCTCGGCGCCCTGCTGTCGGGCGGCGAGGACGGCGAGCAGCCCGACCGCGCCGTCGCCGATGACCGTGACCGTGCTGCCCTGCGAGACCCCGCCGGTGAGGGCGGCGTGCCACCCGGTGCCGTAGACGTCCGAGAGCGTCAGCAGCGAGGCGAGCATCCGCTCGTCGGTGTCGGCGGTGATGCCGGGCACCGGGACGAGGGTGCCGTCGGCCAGCGGCACGAGGACGGCCTCGCCCTGCCCGCCGGACGAGCCGCTGCCCTCGGTGTCACCCCACCAGCCGCCGCGGACGCACGACGTCTGAAGCCCGGCGCGGCAGAACTCGCAGACGCCGCACGAGACGACGAAGGGGGCGATGACGAAGTCACCGGGGCGCACGGTGGCGACCTCGGACCCGACCTCCTCGACGACGCCGACGAACTCGTGGCCGATGGGGTGGCCGGCCTCGTCGCGCTCGGCGTTGTGGAAGGGGTGCAGGTCGCTGCCGCAGATGCAGGACCGGACGACGCGGACGACCGCGTCGGTGGGACGGCGCAGGGCGGGGTCGGGTGCGTCGACGACGCGGACGTCGCCGGCCCCGAAGAGGTGGATGGCTCGCATCCCTCCAGTGGACACCCTCGGGACGCGTCCCGGCCAACCGGGGTCCGGACACCCGGCGTGCGCGTCCGGCCCTGCTCCGCGCGACCTGCGGTTCTCCGGGTGCGACCGCACGCGGACCCGCGCAGGTCGCCCGGAGAAGGGCAGGGGCCGCCGCCTACGATCGGCGCATGAGCGCGGACCTCGTGGCCAAGGGCCTCGCCGGCGGGTACGCGCACCGGACCCTCTTCGAGTCCCTCGACCTCACCGTCGCGCCGGGCGACGTCGTCGGTGTGGTCGGCGCGAACGGGGCCGGCAAGTCGACGCTGCTGCGCATCCTCGCGGGCGACCTCGCGCCACTCGGCGGGTCCGTCAGCACCGTCCCGGCCGACGCGTTCGTCGGCTGGCTGCCGCAGGAGCACGAGCGCGTCCCGGGCGAGACCGTCGCCGGGTACGTCGCCCGGCGGACCGGTGCCGCCGCCGCCACCGCCCGGATGGAGGACGCGGCCGCGGCGATGGCGGCCGACGACGCCCCCGCCTCGGCCGGCGACGAGTTCGCGCACGCCCTCGACCACTGGCAGGCGACCGGTGCCCCGGACCTCGAGGAGCGCCTCGCCCCGGTCCTCGCCGACCTCGGTCTCGACCTGCCGACCGACACCCCGATGACGGCCCTGTCCGGCGGCCAGGCCGCCCGCGCCGCGCTGGCCGCCCTCCTGATCAGCCGGTTCGACGTCGTCCTCCTCGACGAGCCGACGAACGACCTCGACCTCGCCGGCCTGCAGCGGCTCGAGGACTTCGTCGGTGGCCTGCGCGCCGGGGTCGTCCTCGTCTCGCACGACCGCGAGTTCCTCTCCCGGGTCGTGACCCGCGTCGTCGAGCTCGACCTCCCGCAGAACGCCGTGGCGGTCTACGACGGCGGCTACGACGCCTACCTCGAGGAGCGAGCGGTCGCGCGCCGGCACGCCCGCGAGGCCTACGAGGAGTTCGCCGCAACGAAGGCCGACCTCGAGGGACGGGCCCGGACGCAGCGCGAGTGGAGCTCGCAGGGCGTCCGCAACGCGATGCGCAAGAGCCCCGACAACGACAAGATCCGCCGCCGGGCGCAGACCGAGTCGTCCGAGAAGCAGGCCCGCAAGGTGCGCCAGATGGAGTCGCGCATCGCGCGGCTCGACGAGGTCGTCGAGCCCCGCAAGGAGTGGCGGCTGCAGTTCAGCATCGCGAGCGCGCCGCGGTCGAGCTCCGTCGTCGCGACCCTCGACGACGCCGCGGTCCGGTTGGGGGACTTCGCCTTCGGCCCGGTGTCGGTCCAGGTGGCGGCGCGCGAGCGCATCGGCGTCACGGGGCCCAACGGCGCCGGCAAGACGACGCTGCTCGGCCTGCTCACCGGGCGGCTGGCCCCGGACACCGGCCGGGCGAGCCTCGGCGCCTCGGTCGCGCTCGGGGGCATCGATCAGGCGCGGACCGGGCTCGCGGATGACCGGCCGCTCGCCGACGCCTTCGAGGCGGCCGTCCCCGAGATGACCTCGGCCGAGGTCCGCACGCTGCTCGCGAAGTTCGGGCTGCGCGCCGACCAGGTCGCGAGCCTCGTCGGGCGCCTGTCACCCGGCGAGCGCACCCGGGCCGCGATGGCGCTGCTCCAGGCGCGCGGTGTCAACGTCCTCGTGCTCGACGAGCCGACCAACCACCTCGACCTGCCGGCGATCGAGCAGCTCGAGGAGGCCCTCGAGGCCTACGACGGGGCGCTGCTGCTCGTCACGCACGACCGACGGCTGCTCGACACCGTCCGCCTCGACCAGCGCTGGCACGTCGAGGACGGCCGGGTCACCGTCACGCACGTCGGCTGACGGCGACCCGGCCGGAGGCCGGCCGCGTCAGTGTTGGCAGCCCGGGCAGCGGAAGAGGTTGCGCCCGGCCATCGTCTCCTTGACGACCGTCTCGCCGCAGCGCGGGCAGGGCTTCCCGTGGCGCCGGTAGACGGCGTAGTGCGGCCGCACCCGCCCGGTGCCTCCCTTCGCGATGAGGAACTCGGCCCGCTCGACGTCGCTGTCGGACACGAGGATCCGGCCCGTGCGCACCCCCAGCGGCATGAGCCGCACGAGGTCGTCCCAGATGGCCGTCACCACACCGGCCGGCACGTCGCGCGCCGGCGTGTGGGGGTCCAGCTCGTGGCGGTGCAGCAGCTCGGCCCGGTAGACGTTGCCGACGCCGGCGACGAGCGACTGGTCCATGAGGACGGCCCCGATGGCGCGCCGCGTCCGCGCGAGCCGGTCGCGCACGGCGTCGGGCAGCCGGTCGTCGCGCAGCGGGTCGGCCCCGAGACCGGCACGCACCTCTCGCCACTCGGCGGGGGTCACGAGCTCGCAGACGATCGGGCCGCGCAGGTCGCCGACGTGGGTGCGGTTGACCATCCGCATCCGGACCTGGCCGGCCACCGGCAGGTCGGTCGGCGGCTCGCCGCGGTCGACGCGCCGGTGCTGCCGGACCCCGAAGCGCCCGAACAGCCCGAGGTGCACGTGGACGACCTGCTCGCCCTCGACGTGGATGGCCAGGTGCTTGCCGTGGGCCTCGGCCGACTCGACGCGGGCGCCGTCGAGGGCGGCCGCCGACTCCGCGAACCGCCCCTGGGGCGAGGAGAACCGCACCGGCGTGCCGGCGAAGGCGTCCTCCACCCGCCCGGCGAGCGCGTGGATCGTGTGGCCTTCGGGCATCGCCCCATCCTCGCCGCGGGGGGACGACAGCGGGGCCGGCGGTCCCTAGGCTCGACAGCATGGACGGGCACGGCGGCGCGAGCGCAGAGGGCATCCCCCTCGACGCGCTCGACTTCTTCGAGGAGCTGGCGGCCGAGAACACGCGGACGTGGTGGCAGGCGCAGCGCGCGCGGTGGGAGGAGTCGGTGCGCGAGCCGATGGAGTGGCTCACCGAGGCGCTGACCGACGAGTTCGGGGCGGCGCACCTCTACCGTCCGCAGCGCGACGTGCGCTTCAGCCACGACAAGTCCCCCTACAAGGACCACCAGGGCGCGCTGGCGGCCACCGTGCCGGGCGTCGGCTGGTACGTCCAGGTGTCGGCGACCGGCCTGATGACCGGCGGCGGCTTCCACCCGACGGGTCCGGACCAGACCGCCCGCTACCGTGCGGCCGTCGACGCCCCGGCGACCGGCCAGGCGCTGGAGGCGGTTGTCCACCGGCTCGTCGGGCAGGGCTGGGAGACCGGCGGCGAGGCCGTCAGGACCCGACCGCGCGGCGTCCCGGCCGACCACCCGCGCCTGGACCTGATGCGCCACAAGCACCTCGTGGTGTCGCGGCAGCACGGCGCCCCGGACTGGCTCGCGACCGACGCGGTGCTCGACCACGTCCGTGCCGACTGGCGGGCCGTCCGGCCGCTCGTCGAGTGGATGACCGAGCACGTCGGCGCCTCGCAGACCCCGCACCGGCGCTGAGGCATCCGGCCGGCGCCGGGGTCAGGAGTCCTTCAGCGGGTCGGCGTGCCGGTGGAAGACCTTCCAGGAGCCGTCCTCGCGCCGGTAGAGCTCGGTGACCCGCAGGTCCATCGGCACGGCCGCGTCCTGACCGGCGACGGACACGACCGACCGTTGCACGCCGACCCACCACGCGACGTCCCCCTCCTTGCCGGAGTGCAGCGTCTCGAGGTCGTTGCGCTCGGCCCCGGCCATGTGCGCGGCGCCGTCGGCGTTGGCCGAGTTCACCGCGTCGGCCCCGGTGACGACGGTGCCGGCCGGCCCGAGGATCGTCGCGGGGTCGCAGTGGGTCGACACCTCGTGCAGCGGGCCGACGTCGCCGGCCACGAAGGCGTCCGAGGCCGTCTTGCGACGGCCCAGGTACGCGGAGAAGATCTCGTCGGTCATCGGTGCTCCGTTCGTCCCTCGTCACGGTAGCCGCGGGTGGCGACGGGCAGGCCCGTCGGAGGTGGGAGGATCGACGGCGATGACGCTCACCGACCGCCTCTCCGCCGACGGCCCGCTGGGCGACCTCGGTGCCGACGCCGCGCTCGACGTCTTCGTCGAGTGGGCCGGCGAGCGCGGCTTCGCGCTCTACCCGGCGCAGGAGGAGGCGGTCCTCGCCCTCGCCGAGGACGCGCACGTCGTCCTCGCGACGCCAACCGGCTCCGGCAAGTCCCTCGTCGCCGTCGCGGCCCACGCCCTGGCCCTCGCCACCGGCCGCCGCTCCTGGTACACCGCGCCGATCAAAGCCCTCGTCTCCGAGAAGTTCTTCGCCCTCGTCGAGACCTTCGGCGCCGAGAACGTCGGGATGCTCACCGGCGACGCCGCGGTCAACCCCGGTGCCCCGATCATCTGCGCGACGGCCGAGGTCCTCGCCAACCACGCCCTGCGCGAGCGCGACGCCTCCGACGTCGGCCTCGTCGTCATGGACGAGTTCCACTTCTACGGCGAGCCGGACCGCGGCTGGGCGTGGCAGGTGCCGCTGCTCCTCCTGCCCGACACCCAGATGCTGCTCATGTCGGCCACGCTCGGCGACACGACGGAGCTCGAGCGCGACCTGCAGCGCCGCACCCGCCGCGAGGTCGTCACGGTCACGGGGGTCCAGCGTCCGGTGCCGCTCGAGTACGAGTGGTCGCTCACCGCCGTCCACGACGCGCTCGCGCTGCTCCTGCGCGACGACAAGGCACCGGTCTACGTCGTGTCCTTCACCCAGGCGGGCGCGGTCGAGCAGGCGCAGGCCCTCGCCTCGGTCGACGTCGTCTCGTCGGCGCGCAAGGCCGCGATCAAGGAGGCCGTCGGCGGCTTCCGGTTCGGCAAGGGCTTCGGCCAGACGCTGCGCCGGCTCGTCCTCCACGGCATCGGGGTCCACCACGCGGGGATGCTCCCGAAGTACCGGCGCCTCGTCGAGACCCTCGCGCAGGGCGGGCTGCTCGCCGTCATCTGCGGCACGGACACCCTCGGCGTCGGCATCAACGTGCCGATCCGCACGGTGCTGCTGACCTCGCTGACCAAGTACGACGGCCGCAAGCAGCGGCTGCTGCGGGCGCGCGAGTTCCACCAGATCGCCGGCCGCGCGGGGCGGGCGGGCTTCGACACCGTCGGGTACGTCGTCGTCCAGGCGCCCGAGCACGTCATCGAGAACAGCAAGGCCCTCGCGAAGGCCGGCGGCGACCCGAAGAAGGAGCGCCGCATCGTCCGCAAGAAGCCGCCGGAGGGCGTGCTGACGTGGACCGAGGCCTCGTTCGACAAGCTCGTGACCGCAGCGCCCGAGCCGCTCCAGCCCAAGATGCGCGTCACGCACGCCATGGTCCTCAACGTCCTCGACCAGTGGGAGGGCCAGCAGGACGCCCTGCACACCCTCGTCCTCGACAACCACGAGAGCGAGGAGCGGCGCGAGCGACTCGTCGAGCGCGCGGTGCAGGTGCTCGGCTCACTCGTGCGGGCCGGGGTCGTCGAGCCCGACGACGGCTCGCGCGTCGACGCGTGGCTGCCACCCGAGCCGGATGTCGTTGCCGCGGAGCCCGACCCGGTTCCCGCCGCCACCCCCGAGCCGGCCCCGCAGCCGCTGGACGCCGGCGGGATGGGCGCGCTCGGCGAGGCGCTGGCCGCCGCCGGTCTCGCCCCCGCCGCGACGGAGGACGCCACCCCGGCCGCGCCGGAGGAGAGCGGGGACGAGGCGCCGCGCGAGGTCACCCCGCTCGAGCGCTTCCTGCGCCGCGAGGGCCGCCGCTACGACGAGGGACCGTTCCAGGTCGCGCTCGACCTCCACGACGGCTTCGCCCTCAACCAGCCCCTCTCGGCGTTCGCGCTCGCCGCGCTCGAGCTCCTCGACCCCGAGGCGCCCGGCTACGCCCTCGACGTCGTCAGCGTCATCGAGGCCACGCTCGACGACCCACGCCAGGTGCTCCAGGCCCAGCAGTTCGAGGCTCGCGGCGAGGCCGTCGCCGCGATGAAGGCCGACGGGATGGAGTACGAGGAGCGGATGGACGCCCTCGAGGACGTCACCTGGCCCAAGCCGCTCGCCGAGATGCTCGAGCTGTCGCTGCGCACCTACCGCCAGAGCCACCCGTGGGTCGACCCGCGCGACCTCTCGCCGAAGTCGGTCGTCCGCGAGATGTTCGAGCGCGCGATGTCGTTCGGGGAGTTCGTCGCCCACCACAAGCTGGCGCGAGCCGAGGGCATCGTCCTGCGCTACCTGACCGACGCGTACCGGGCGCTGCGCTCGACCGTGCCGCACTCGGCGCGCACCGAGGAGCTCGACGACCTCGTCGAGTGGCTCGGCGAGGTCGTGCGCCACACCGACTCCAGCCTCCTCGACGAGTGGGAGTCGCTGGCGCACCCCGACCGCGACGAGCCGGGCACCGAGGTGCGTCCGTCGACCGAGGGCCGGGCGCTCTCCGACAACCCGCGCGCGCTGCGGGTCATGGTGCGCCAGAGCATGTTCCGGCGGGTCGAGCTGCTGGCCCTGCGTCGCTACGAGGCCCTGGCCGCGCTCGACGGCGGCCTGACCGTCGAGCAGTGGCAGGAGGCCGCGGCCGAGTACCTCGCGGAGTACGGCGAGATCTCCACCGGCCCGGCCGCCCGAGGCCCCCAGCTGTTCCGGGTCGAGGAGGGCGACGGCACCTGGGTCGTCGAGCAGGTGCTCGACGACGAGGACGGCGACCACGACTGGCGCATCGGCGCCGAGCTCGACCTCGCCGCGACCGACGAGGCCGGCGAGCCCGTGCTCGTCGTCACCCGCTTCGCCCCCCTCACCTGACGACGGCCCTGCACCCGACCCCTCCTCACCGCGAACGTGTGTGAAATCGCCGGGGGTCACCGGCGGTTTCACACGCGTTCGCGGAAGGGACGGGGGTGACACGGACGTCAGGCGACGGTGCGCAGGCCCCGCTCGGCCACCCCGACGGACACCTCCTGCCCCCACCCGACGAGCAGCCGGTCGGCCTCGAGCCCGTCGGCGAACACGACGAGCGAGTCCGACGACACCCGCAGCCGCAGCGCCTCGTCCGCACCCAGCGCCCCGGCGGTCAGGGTCGTCCCGGTCGTCGGGGACGGCCAGGCCTCCCGCACGAACCAGGCGAGCCCCCGCTCGTCCGGCGACGGCAGCACCGCGTCGGGCGCGCTCGCCCGGGCGATGGACGCGCACCAGCCGGTGGCGCCCGTCCCGGTCCCGACGATGACGCCGGACGACGACTGCGTCTCGGAGCGACCCCGCCACGCCAGGTCGTAGCGGGCCGACTGGTGGCCGGGCTGGCCGACGTACACCTCGTTGAGGCCGCGCAGCTCCTGCCCGTCGTCCGTACGGGCGACGACCGTCGTCCGCTCGACGATGCGTGCCCGCCCTGCGGCGACGGCGGCGAACAGGGTTGCCGCCGAGCCCGGGTCGTGCGGCACGAGGACGCCGGGGTTGGCCCCGGGCAGGGGGTCGAACCCGATGACCGGCTGGTTGTGCAGGTACTTGGCGACGTTGGCGACGAGGCCGTCCTGGCCGACGACCGCGACGACGTCGCCGGGCTCGAAGAGGAAGCGCGGCAGCTCGTCCCGCTCGACCTCGGCCCGCCGCCACTCCGCCGGGATGGCCCCGAGCACCGCCGCGACCGCGGCGCCGGTGCGCTCGTGGCGCTCGCGGACGGGGTCGATCGACTGCCCGCGCGTGCGGAGGAAGAACTCCGCCTGGCCGAGGGTCCCGTGCCGCGCGAGGAGCTCGTCGTACTCGGTGCGCCGGCGGACGACGACCGCCCGGGGCGTGCTCATCGAGCGCCGTCCTCGGCGCGGGCGGTGAGCCGGGCCAGCACGCCGCTCAGGAGGTCGGGGGTGAGCACGAGCTGGTCGACGTGGGGCAGGTTGCCGGCGGCCTCGCGGGCGGCGAGGGCCAGGAGCACGGCGGGGCTCGCCTGCTCGTAGGCCGCGAGCCGGGCGCGCTCGGCCTCCGCCTCGGCGGCCCCGGTGAGCCGCAGCGCCTGCGCCGACGCCTCTGCGAGAGCGGTCGTGCGCTCGGCCTCGGCCCGGACCCCGACCGCCTGCGCGGCCGCCTTCTCCTCGGCCTCGCGCCGGTCGTTGGCGCCCTGCTGGGCGACGAGGCGCTCGCGCCGCGCCTCGAGGTCGATCCGGCTGGCCAGCTCGTTCTGCCCGATGGCGGCCTCGCGCTCGACGGCGACCGCCCGCCGCTCGAACGTCGCCCGGTCGGCCTCCTGCTGGATGACCTCGCGCGCCGGGGTCTGCAGGGCACGCTCGACGTCGGGCTCGGGCCGCAGCAGCCCGAAGCGCACGCCGACGACCTCGACGCCGACGGCGGTCAGGCGCTCGTCGACCGCGAGCGCCGCGGTGACCCGGGTCGCGAGCTCGGCGGGGGGCGTCGCGAGGGCGGCGCGCAGGTCGAGGCCGGCGAGCGTCGAGGTGACGGCGGCGGCCGCCGCGCCGTGGATCATCCCGCCGACCGTCTCGAGCGGTGTGCGCAGCCAGACGCCCTTCGCGACGTCGACGGCGAAGTCGACGCGGGTCGCGGCGAGCACCGGGTCGGCGAACCGGTAGGTGACGACGCCGGCGGCGCTCAGCTGCTGGAGGTCGGCGCTGCGCACCGGCACGAGGACCGACTGCTCGCGGTCGTCGACCGGCACCTCGCTGATCGCGGCCGACATCGGCCGGAACCAGAACGAGGCACCGGGGCCGCTGTGCCGGACCCGGCCGCCGGCCAGGTGGTGGACGTGCATCGTCGTCGTGCTGCGCAGGTGGGCGGCGAACGGGTAACGGGTGATGGTGGCCATCTCTGCCTCCTCGGTAGGACTTGTCGTTGATGTGACGATAAGCCCTCGTCACCCATCTCGTCAAGATGACGACAACCCGGTAGGATGGCGGCATGGAGCACCCGCCCTTCGCCGTCACCGTCGACCTCGTCGTCCTCACGGTGCGCGCCGGCCGGCTCACCGTCCTGCTCGTCGAGCGGGGCGAGGCGCCGTACGCCGGTGCGCTCGCGCTGCCGGGCGGGTTCGTCCGGCCCGACGAGGACCTCCTCGCCGCCGCGCGGCGCGAGCTGCGCGAGGAGACCGGGGTCGGCGACGGCGTCCACCTCGAGCAGCTCGCGACCTACGGTGCGCCCGACCGCGACCCGCGGATGCGCACCGTCTCGGTCGCCTGGCTGGCGCTCGCGCCGGACCTGCCCGAGCCCACCGCGGGCACCGACGCCGCGGCCGCACGCTTCGTCGCGGTCGACGACCTCGACCTCGCGGCGCTGGCCTTCGACCACGCGCGGATCCTCGCCGACGGCCTCGAGCGGGCCCGCGCGAAGCTCGAGTACTCGCCGCTCGCCACCGCCTTCTGCGACGAGGAGTTCACCGTCGCCCAGCTGCGCGCGGTCTACGAGGCCGTGTGGGGCCATCCGCTCGACCCCCGCAACTTCCACCGCAAGGTGACGCGCACCCCCGGGTTCCTCACCGAGACCGAGCTCACCTCGACGGCCGACGGCGGCCGCCCGGCCCGGCTCTACCGCCGCGGCACCCTCGAGGTCCTCAGCCCGCCCCTTACCCGCGGCGACACCTGACCCCCGCTCCACCGCGAACGTGTGTGAGATCGCCGGGGGTCACCGGCGATCTCACACACGTTCGCGGGAGGAAGGGGGGGAATCCCTCGCGGCGAGGTCGTGTTGACGCCCCTCGGGTGGGACCACCACCCCCGTGCACCAGCACCTCCGGCGCGCCGCTGCGCCCGTCCCCCTGCTGACCACCCTCGGAAGGAACCCCGTGGCTTCCTCGACCGCCACCGACGCCCGCCACCCGGACGACGCCCCACCGACCCGCGCGCACCGCCGCCCCCGGTTCCCGTTCTGGGCGCAGATCATCGCCGGCCTCGTCGTCGGCGCGCTGCTCGGCTGGGTCGCGCGCACCTGGTCGGTCGACGGGCTCGCGACGACCCTCGACGTCATCGGCAGCAGCTTCGTCAGCCTGCTGCGCACGATCGTCGTCCCGCTCGTCTTCCTCGCGATCGTCGTCAGCGTCGCCCGGCTGCGCGAGGTGACGAACGCGGCGCGGCTCGCCGGCCAGACGCTGCTCTGGTTCGCCATCACCGCCGCGGTCGCCGTCGTCATCGGCATCACGATCGGCCTGCTCACCGACCCCGGCCTGCACACGAGCGTCGACCGTTCCGCCGCCTCGGCGCCCGGCACCACCGGCTCGTGGACCGACTTCCTCCAGGGCATCGTCCCCTCGAACATCCTCGGCCTCGAGGGCAGCACGGGTGACGACGGCTCGGTCAGCCTCGGCTTCAACGTCCTCCAGATCGTCGTCGTCGCCCTGCTCATCGGCGTCGCCGTCCTCAAGACCGGCCAGAAGGCGGAGCCCTTCGTCGCGTTCTCCGAGAGCTTCCTCGCCGTCGTCCAGACGGTGCTGTGGTGGATCATCCGCCTCTCGCCGCTCGGCACGCTCGGCCTCATCGGCAACGCCGTCGCCTCCTACGGCTGGGACCTCCTCGCGCCGCTCGCCGTGTTCACGATCGACGTCTACGTCGGCTGCGCCATCGTCCTGCTCGTCGTCTACCCGGTGGTCCTGCGCCTGCACGGCCTCTCGCCGCGCAAGTTCTTCTCCGGCGCCTGGCCGGCCCTCCAGCTGGCCTTCGTCTCGCGCTCCTCCGTCGGCACCATGCCCGTCACGCAGTACGTGACCACCCGCAACCTCGGGGTGCCGCGCGAGTACGCCTCGTTCGCCGTGCCGCTCGGCGCGACGACGAAGATGGACGGCTGCGCCGCGATCTACCCGGCCCTCGCCGCGATCTTCGTCGCGCAGTTCTTCGGGGTCGACCTGTCCGTCACCGACTACCTGCTCATCGCGTTCGTGTCCGTCGTCGGCTCGGCGGCCACCGCCGGCCTGACCGGCGCCGTCGTCATGCTGACCCTCACCCTGTCGACGCTCGGGCTGCCGCTGGAGGGCGTCGGCCTGCTGCTGGCCATCGACCCCGTGCTCGACATGATGCGGACGATGACCAACGTCGCCGGGCAGGCGCTCGTGCCGACGATCGTCGCCAGGCGCGAGGGCATCCTCGACGAGAGCGTCTACGACGGCGACCGCTCGAGCGACCCCGTCGGGGACCCGGCGCTCGTCGCCGCCTGACCGACGCGCACTGCACCGCACCGTCCCTCGGTCGCCCGCACACCCCTCGGGGCGTGCGGGCGACCGCGGCGTCCGGCCCTGTGAGACTGGACCCGACCCCCACCGAAAGGCCGCCCCGATGATCGAGATCCTCGACGACCGGCAGGTCGAGCGCGCCCGGGCCACCGGCGCGCTCGTCGGCGCCATCCTGGCGACGATGCGGGAGCGGGCGACCGTCGGCACCAACCTCCTCGAGATCGACGCCTGGACCAGGGCGATGATCGAGGACGCGGGGGCGACCTCCTGCTACGTCGACTACGAGCCGTCCTTCGGCCGCGGCCCGTTCGGTCACTACATCTGCACGTCGGTCAACGACGCCGTCCTCCACGGCCTGCCGCACGACCGCGCCCTCGCCGACGGCGACCTGCTGACCCTCGACCTCGCCGTCGTGCTCGGGGGCGTCGCGGCCGACTCCGCGGTGAGCTTCGTCGTGGGGACGCCCGCCCCCGAGGACGAGGCGCTCATCGCCGTCACCGAGCGCGCGCTCGCCTCGGCGATCTCCGTCGCCGGGCCCGGGGCGAGGCTCGGCGACGTCTCGCACGCCATCGGCGCGGTGCTCGAGGGCGCCGGCTACTCCGTCAACACCCAGTTCGGCGGGCACGGCATCGGCTCGACGATGCACCAGGACCCGCACGTCGCCAACACCGGCCGGCCGGGCCGCGGCTACACCCTGCGCCCGGGCCTGATGCTCGCCATCGAGCCGTGGGTCATGGCCGACACCCACCGCCTCGTCACCGACCCCGACGGCTGGACCCTGCGCAGCGAGACCGGCTGCCGCACTGCGCACAGCGAGCACACCGTGGTCGTCACCGAGGACGGCGTCGACGTCCTCACCCTGCCGCCGGCGGCCTGAGCGGCCCCGGCCAGGGCGCTGCCACGGCGGGCGCGCCGACCCCGGAGATGACACCGGTCATCCCGACCGGTGACACCTGTCACTGACGGCCGGTGCGCGACGCCGACAGGATCGACAGCCCGGGGGAGCCGCCGGCGTTCCTCCACCCTGAGCCGCAGGAGCCCGGATGGACCCACGCCACCTCGCCCACGCCGACGCCGACCCCGACTTCTACGACGACGTGTGGCAGGTCCCGTGCGACGCCGCTGACGTCCTCGGGCCGGCGGTCGTCCCGGAGCGCGTCGAGGTGAGCGACCAGGGGCCGTGGCGGGTCTACCGCACCCCGTGCATCCTGCCCGACTCCGGCTGGAAGGTGCACGTGTCGTGCGTCCCGTCCCGGGCCGAGCACGTCGTGCCGCTCGTCGTCGCAGAGGCGCTCGCGGAGGACCTCACGTGCAAGCACCTGCGGACCCGGCGCCTCGTCGCGGCGACGCAGGCCAAGTACGCGGAGCCAGCCGGCGCGGGCAAGGTCGTCACGGTCTACCCCGTCGACGAGCCGTCGCTGGCGCGCATCGTCGCGCGCCTCACGGTGCTGCTCGCCGGCGAGCCCGGCGCCCGCGTGCTCAGCGACGTCCCGGTCGACGGCGCCCCCGTCTCGGTGCGCTTCGGGGCCTTCCGGGGGGTCCGACACGTCGACGCGCAGGGGCGCTGGGGCATCGGGCGCGTGGGCGACGCCGGCACCGGGTCGGCAGCCGACGACCGGTCGCCGCACAGCGGCTGTCGAGCAGCGGCCGTCGTACCGGCTCTCGTCTCGGCCCTATGTGACGCCGCCTCCGCGCGCGACGGCGCCGCGGTCCTGCCGGTCGCCGACGTGCGGGTCGTGCACCGCTCCAACGCCGGCGGGGTCTACACCGCCACGTGGGAGGACGGCCGTCGCGTCGTCCTCAAGGAGGCCCGCCGCCACACCGGCTTCGACCTCGCCGGTAGCGACGCCGTCACCCGCCTGCGCCACGAGCGGCGCGCGCTCCTGCGGCTCGCCGGCACCGGTGTGGTCCCCGAGGTCGTCGCGCACCACGTCGCCGGCGACAGCGAGTTCCTCGTCATGGAGCACGTCGCCGGCCCGATCGTGACCTCCGGGATGGCGACCGGCCACCCCGCGGCCGTGCCCGGCGCCGACGCCGCCGCCTACCGGGCGTGGGTCGACGCCGTCGTCGCCCGTACCGCGGAGGCCCTGGCGGTGCTCCACGCGCACGGCGTCACCCACCGCGACGTCCATCCGGGCAACGTCATCGAGCGTGACGGGCGGGTTGTCCTCGTCGACCTCGAGTCCTCCTCGCTCGACGGTGTCGCGGTCGCCAAGGGCGTCGCCACCGCTCTCTCGAGCACCGGGGACGACGTGACCCCGGCGGCCGACCTCGCGGCCCTCGCGCGGATGGGGGCGCTGCTCGTCAACCCCCAGTACGCCCTGACCGCCCGGCGCCCCGAGCTCGCGGAGGAGCTGACCCGGGTCGGCGAGGCCGACCTCGCGGGGACGGACGGGGTCGGCCACGGAGGAAGGGCCGTGGCCGAACCCGGGGCCCTACCCGCGCCGTGTCGACCGGCGTCGCCCTGCCCCGAGCGCCTCGTCGCCGGACTCCACGTCGCCGCCGACCCCGCCCGCCACGACCGGCTGCTGCCGTCCGACGTGGCGGGCTTCTCGGTCCCGGGGGGCGGCCTCGGCCTGCTCCACGGCGCCGGGGGCGTCCTCATCACGCTCGCCGCCACCGGCCGTCCCGTCCCGGCGGCCTGGCGCCGCTGGCTCGTCGAGCGCTCCCTCGCCGCCCCGTGGCTGGTGCCGGGACTGGCCGACGGCGCCGACGGCATCGCCCTGTGCCTGGCCCGGCTCGGCGAGCGCGAGGCCGCACGGACGCTCGTCGGCCGCTGGGCGGACCGCGAGAGCGCGAGCCCCTGGTGGTCGCGGGGCAGCGCCGGGCGGGCCCTCGCCCACGCCGAGCTGGCCGGCCTGCTCGACGAGCCGGCCCTCGTCGCCTCGGCGCTCGGCCTGGCCGCCGACACCCTCGAGGCCGTCGAGGCCGATGTGCCACCGCCGGGAGCCCGGGCCGGGCTTCTCGACGGCTGGGCGGGCGTCGGCCTGGCCCTGCTGCGCGTCGCGGAGCTCGTCGACCGCCACGCCGGCGACGGGGTGTCGCCGCGGCTGCGGGCCGCGGCCGCTCTCGCGATGCGCCGCGAGTGCGCCGCAGTCCGGGCGCGCGCGGGGGCCTGGCTCGCGAGTGACGGTAACCGCGTCATGCCCTACCTCGGCACCGGGTCGGCCGCCCTCGGTCTGCTGGCGGCCGCCCTCGGTGGGCGCCACGAGCCCGGCATCCCTCCATCCGACTCGGCCCCGGACCCTGCGGCCGTCACGCCGGGGGAGGCCGTCACCGGCGTCGTGCGTGCCCTCGAGCTGCGCTCGGTCGCCGGGGCCGGCCTGCTCCACGGGCGCGCCGGCCTGCTCGCGACCCTCGCCGTCGTCGCCCCCGACCACCCGGGCGTCACGCTCCACCGCGAGCGGCTCGGCTGGTACACCGTGCCGGTCTCCGCCACCTCGCGACGCGAGCACCCCCTCGCGGGGGACGCGGACCTGCTGCTCGGCGAGCAGAACATCCGGTGCTCAGCGGATCTCGGATCAGGTTCTGCCGGAGCGGTTCTCGTCAGCGACGAGGACGTCGTGAGGATGGCGCGGACGGTCACGCAGGTGCTCGCGCTGCCCGAGGTCGCCCGGTCCGTCACGAGGGTCCCCACGGGGATGACACCCGTCACGACGAGCCACTGACGGCGGGTACTACAGGGCCCCCGACGATCCGGGAAGAGTAGAGCCAGTCGGAGGGAGAGCCCACCGACACACCACTGGGAGAGGACCACACACCATGAGCGTCACCGAGATGCAGACCCTGGCCACCGAGGACGAGACCACCACCGGCGTCGTCGCCGACTGGCAGTTCAGCACCATCTCCATCGTCTACTGCTGAGCACGGAGATGGACACGTCGACCCCCGTCCGCACGGGTCCGCGGGTCCGCCCGGAGCTCCCCGCCACCCGGGTCGTCGCCCTCCTGGTGAACGACCTCGACGTCGCCGGAGCCCCCGAGCGGGCCGCGGCGACCCTAGAGGGCACCCGTTTCGAGGTCGAGGCGGGGACCGTCACGGTCCTCACCCCCGCCCGCGCCGGGCGCACCGTCGTCCTCTGCCTCACCGGGCAGCTCGCCCGGGCGGGAGGGACCGTCGAGACCGGTGACGGCTCCTCCCGCCGCGACGTCGCCACGACGTCCTGGCAGCTGGTCGTCACCGACGACCCGGACCCTGCGGACGGCTCCACCGCGGCCGACCTGCTGGCGGTCGCCGGCCGCGGAGCCGTCCGAGCCGCCGCCCGGCTGGGACTCACCGCCGTTCTCGACCGCCCGGTCGCGGCCCTCGACCCCGCCGACCGCACGCTCCTCGGGGTCGCGCTGGCCCTGGCCGGCGGTCCCGACGTCGTCGCGCTCGACGAGCCCGCCGCCCGACTCGACTCCGACGGCCTGGGCCGTGTCCTCGACGCCGTCCGCGATCTCGTGGACGTCGACGGGCGCACGGTCGTCGTCGTCGAGGAGCTCGACCGGCTCCCGGCCACGACACACCCGCTCGTCGACGCCGTCGTCGAGCTCGGCCCGTTCCTCGACGCGCGGTGACGCGGGGCGGCTGTTACGGTGCTGGCGTCGCAGGGAGGGCAGGAGTCGTGCGGGGATGCCAGTGAAGAACCAGGGCAGTGATGCCCGGATCGCCCTCGTCGCGTCGTGGGCGGTCGTCATCGTCATCGTCGTGCAGGGCACCCTGTCCATGCTCACGCAGGTCGACGACGACCGCATGCCGCTCGAGCGCGTCGCCGCGGTCGTCGCCGGCCTCGCCGCCGCCGTGCTCTTCACCATGGTCCAGCTCCGCACGGTCCGCGACCGCCCGGTGCCGCCGTGGATGCCGTGGCTCGTCGTGCTCGCCGCGACCGCGTCGTTCGTCGCCGGCATCTGGCTCAACGCCTCGCTCGTGCTGGGGACGGCGATGCTCCTGCTCGGCGGCCGGCGACTCGCGGTCACCTGGGTCGGCTACGTCCTCCTCATCGGGGGCTTCATGCTCACCCAGGACGTCAACCCGTTCATCGCCGGGTTCCTCACGCTCGTCGCCGCCGCCATCGGGCTGCTGCTCTACGTGCTGACCCGCCTCGCCGTCACCGTCGGAGAGCTCGCCCGAGCGCGCGAGACCGTGGCCCGGCTCCGCGTCGACGAGGAGCGCCACCGCATCTCGCGTGACCTGCACGACATCCTCGGCCGCAGCCTCGTCGCCGTCGGCCTGCGCATCCAGACCGCGATCCGCCTGCTCGAGCGCGACCCGCAGCGCTGCGGCGAGCAGCTCGAGGAGGTCGCCCGGATGGTCAGCGAGGGACAGTCGCAGCTGCGCGGCCTGACCCGTGGCGAGACCGTCGTCGGCTTCGAGGACGAGCTCGCATCGGCACAGGACATCTTCGAGCGCCTCGGGATCCGCTGCACGACCGATGTCGACGCGGACGGTCCCGTGGGCGAGCTCGTCGACACCCTCGGCTCACGGGTGCTGCGCGAGTCCGTCACCAACCTCCTCAAGCACTCCCGGCCCACGTGGGTGGAGATCGGCCTGCGCGAGGAGGCGACGGCCAGCGTGCTCGTCATCCTCAACGACGGCGCCTCCGACACCGGGCGGGCCCGGGGAACCGGACTCGCGGACCTCGCCGCGCGGGCGTCCGCGCTCGGGGGCTCGCTCGAGGCAGGGCACCTGCCCGGCGGGCGGTTCCGGGCGATCTGCCGGATGCCCACCACCGACCCTTCCGACCTCGCGGCCGACCGGCCGACACCCCTGGGAGCACGATCGTGACCGACACCTACACCGCCCCCGACACCGTCGTCGACCCCGAGCGACTGCGGATCCTCATCGCGGAGGACGTCGACCTCGTCGCCGAGGCCTTCGAGGCCCTGCTGGACACGGAGCCGTCCTTCGAGGTCGTCGGGCGGGTCAGCCGCGGCGACGAGGTGGCGGCGGCCGTGCAGCGCCTGCAGCCCGACGTCGCGGTGCTCGACGTCGACATGCCCGGCGCCACCGGCATCGAGGCCGCCGCGCAGGTGACCGACTGCAAGGTGCTCCTGCTCACCGCCCTCGAGGGCCCGGGGCACATGCACAAGGCCCTGGCGGCGGGCGCCAACGGTTACATCCTCAAGTCGACGACGGGCAGCCGGCTCGTCGAGGCCATCCGCACCGTCGCCGCGGGCGGGACGGCCATCGACCCCGAGCTCGCCGCCGAGGCGCTGCGCAGCGGCCCGTGCCCGCTGACCGACCGCGAGATCGACATCCTCCGGCTCGTCGGCCGGGGGCGCAGCACCGAGGACATCGCGGGCGAGCTGTTCCTCTCGCGCGGGACCGTGCGCAACTACCTGAGCAACGCCATGGTCAAGCTCGACGCGCAGTCGCGCGCGGAGGCGTTCGCGAAGGCCGAGCGGCGCGGCTGGCTCTGACGCGACGCACGTGCTGACATCGGTCATCGGCCGGGTGCAGCGTGTCACCGCCCGGCTCCCGGCCCCTTGGCCCCCCGCGGCCCGCCTGCGTTGATGGGGTGACCCGCGGGGCACCCGGCCCCCGCACCGCCGAAGGGGAGCCCCGTGATCCGTACCCGAGACCTGCGGATGTCGTTCGACACCGGCCGGGGTCGCCGACGCCGCCCCGTCGACGCCGTGCGGGGCATCGACCTCGATGTCGATCGCGGCGAGATCGTCGGACTGCTCGGACCCAACGGCGCCGGCAAGACGACGACGCTGCGCATCCTCTCGACGTTGCTCCGCCCGACCTCCGGCACCGTCGAGGTCTGCGGCCACGACGTGCGGACCGCCCCGCGCGAGGTCCGCCGGCGGCTGGGGTACGTCGCCCAGGGCGGCTCGACCTCGCGTCGTGCCCGCTGCGGTGACGAGGCCACCGACCGGGGGATGCTCTACGGCCTGACCCGGCGCGCCGCCCGCGAGCGGGCCCACGACCTCTTCGACAGGCTCGACCTCGGCGATCTCTGGGAGCGGCCCACCGGTTCGCTCTCCGGGGGGCAGCGCCGCCGCCTCGAGATCGCGACGGCCCTGGTCCACCGGCCCGAGCTCGTCGTCCTCGACGAGCCGACGACCGGTCTGGACCCGCAGTCGCGCGCCAACCTCTGGGACCACATCCGCGATCTGCGCGAGAGCCATGGCACGACCGTGCTCGTCACGACCCACTACCTCGACGAGGCCGACGCCCTGAGCGACCGGCTCGTCGTCGTCGACCACGGCAGCGTCGTCGCCGACGGCACCTCCGACGCCCTCAAGGCCGACCTCGACGGCGACGTCCTCACGGTACGGCTCGCCGACCCCTCCGAGGCCGGACGGGCGGCACTCTGCCTGCGGGCGGTGCTCGGCCACGCTTTCAGCCCGACCGACGACGGCACCCTCACCGGACCGCTGCACGCGGGCTCCGGCGGCCTCGCCGTCGTCGTGCGCGAGCTGGACCGGCACGACCTGGCCGTCGTCGGCCTCGACGTGCGCCGACCGACGCTCGACGACGTCTTCCTCACCCTCACCGGGCGCTCGCTCCGCGACGCCGCGGCCTGACCCGCCCCCGAACCCCAGGAGAACCCGATGCAGCTCCTCCGCGACGCGACCGTCGTCTTCCGCCGGCAGGTGCGCCTCAACCTCCGCAACCCCGCGTGGGTCCTGCTCGGCGTGGCGCAGCCGATCCTCTACCTCGTCCTGTTCGCACCCCTGCTCGGCCCGATCGCCACCCAGATCGGTGTGGAGAACGCCTACACGTTCTTCGTCCCCGGGCTCGTCGTGCAGATGGGCCTCTTCGGTGCCCTGTACGTCGGCTTCGGGCTGCTCGCCGAGTGGCGCGAGGGGGTCCTCGAGGCCGAACGCGTGTCTCCCGCCAGCCGCGGCGCGCTGCTGCTCGGCCGCCTCGGCCGCGACGTCCTCCAGCTCGGCATCCAGTGCCTCGTGCTGGTCGGGGCCGGTTACGCCTTCGGGATGGACGCGCCGTGGTCGGGCGCCCTCGCCGGGGTCGGGCTCGCACTGCTCCTCGGGGCCGCCGGGTCGGCGCTGTCCAACGCCGTCGCCCTGCGCACCCGCAGCGAGGAGATCATGGCGCCGCTCGTCAACGTCGTGACGATGCCGGTGCTCCTGCTCTCGGGCATCCTCCTGCCGATGACCCTCGGACCGGGCTGGCTGCGGTCCGTCAGCGACGTCATGCCGGTCCGCTATGTCGTGGACGCCGTCCGCAGCGCGTTCGCGGGAGACCTCGCCGTCCCCGCCGTCGGCATCGGCCTGGCTGTCACCGGCACGCTCCTCGTCCTCGGCCTGACCGCCGGCGTCCTCGCCTTCCGTCGTGAGGACACCTGACCCAGCCCTCCACGCAGCACCCCACCGTCGAACACCCGGCCGGTCGTGACCTCGTCTCCGACCCGCCGGGTGTTGACGCGTGTCAGCGTCCCGGCCCTGCGCGTGGTGACCGATGTCACCACCCGGGTGATGACGGGCCGCCATCCAGGCCCGAGACCTTCTCCCGCTGTCGCACACCGCATTCGATGGGTCCAGCACACATCCGCCCAGACCCCGGGGAGAGGTCATGATCAACCGCCGCAGCGCCATCCGGCTCGCAGGAGCCGGCACCCTGTCCGCCGTCGCCGGCCAGCAGCTCGTCGCCCGGGCCGGCACCGCCGAGCTGCCGCAGGGCCTCGCCCTGGGCCGGGGTGGCCACGGGGCCCACACCGGCGCCGCGATGTCCACCGTCCGCCCCGACGACGCCGGCACCCGCCCGGACCTCGAGAAGTTCACGCTGCCGCTGCCCCTGCTGCGCACCGCGAAGCCGGTGACGACGCGCGGCGGCCAGGACGTCTACCTCAGCAGCATCCGCGAGGTGACCGCCGAGATCTTCCCCGGCCACCGCGTGCCGGTGTACGGCTACTTCGGCAGCTGGGTCCCGCCGGTGATCCGCGCCCGCTCCGGTCGCCGGACGGTCGTCATCCAGCGCAACGAGACGAAGGTGCCGGTGTCGGTGCACCTCCACGGTGGCGTCAACCGCGACGTGTTCGACGGCCAGATGTCGCGCCCGGTCACGCCCGGCGGCGTCTTCAGCTACGTGTACGAGAACGACCAGCCTGCCGCCGCCCTGTGGCTGCACGACCACACGCACCACACCGACGCCGAGAACGTCTACCGGGGCATGTCGAGCCCGTACGTCGTGACCAGCCCCGAGGAGGACGCGCTCGGCCTGCCCTCCGGCGAGTTCGAGGTGCCGCTCGTCCTGCGCGACGGAGACTTCGGCTCCGACGGCCGACTGGTCTTCACCATGGACGACACCGAGCACCGCTCGACCGTGCTCGTCAACGGCACACCCTGGCCGCGGATGGACGTCAAGAGGCGCAAGTACCGGTTCCGGGTCATCAACTCCTCGGCGATGCGCTTCTTCGTCCTCGGCCTCTCGGACGGCACCCCGATGACGCAGATCGGCAGCGACGCGAGCCTCCTCGAGGCGCCGGTCACCGCCCCGGTCGTCGTCGTCTCGCCCGGGGAGCGCGCCGACCTCGTCATCGACTTCTCGCAGTGGGCGCCCGGCACCGAGGTCGACGTCGTCAACTACATCGGCCCCGGCCCGATGGAGGACGTCGGCCAGGTGATGCGCTTCCGCGTCGGCGCGGACGCCCCCGACGACAGCGTCGTGCCCGAGCGGTTGACGACACTCCCGCCCGTCCCCGCCGCGACGGTCAAGCGGGCCTTCACCCTCGAGAGCAGCGAGCCGGGCGTCACCCCGATGTTCGGGTCGATCAACGGCCGCAGCTTCGACATGGGCCGCGTCGACACCACCGTGCGCTTCGGGACGACGGAGGAGTGGACGGTGACGAACGCGAACCCGACCGTCCCGCACAACTTCCACTGCCACCTGGCGCACATGCGGGTCGTCGACCGCAGCACCGGACCGGCCGCCCCCAACGAGCTCGGGCTCAAGGACACCGTGCAGATCTTTCCCGGGGAGAGCATCCGCGTGCGGCTGACCTTCGACCGCTACCGCGGCGTCTACCCCTACCACTGCCACATGCTCGACCACGGCGCGATGGGCATGATGGCCCAGCTCAAGGTGGTGTGACGGATGACCACCGAGGCCCTCCAGCGTCCGGCCGCCGCCCACCCGGGCGCGCACGCCGTCGGCAGCAGCGCCGCGCTGCTCGCCCGGCTCGAGCACTCCGCGGCGCCGGCCCTGCTGACGCCCGACCGCATCCTGACCGGCCACGAGCTCGTCACACGGGCGCGCGCCACCGCCGCGGTCCTCGCCGCGCACGGCGTCGGCGCCGGCCGCGTGGTTGCGCTGCTCAGCGGGCCCAACGACCCCGACGTCGTCGTCGCCCGGCACGCCGCGCGGCTCGTCGGCAGCACCGTCGTCCACCTGCGGTCGATGAACCCGCGCAGCGACGAGGAGGAGTTCGCCGTCGAGGCCCAGCTCGACGTCCTCGACCGGACCGGCGCAGACGTCGTCGTCACCGACGCCGCCTCCGCCGAGCGCTCCGCAGAGCTGCGGGCGCTGCGCCCGGGCCTCCTCGTCGTCCCGACCACGGACGATGCCGGCGCCGCGCCGGCGGTCGCCCCGTGGGTGAACGACCCCGGTGAGTGCACCGTCGTCGACGTCACGAGCGGCACGACCGGCGCCCCGCGCCTCGTCCGCCAGGGCCACGCGGCGCGTGAGCGCCTCGTCGCCCGTCTGGCCGACGACCTCGGTCCGGTCCCGACGCGCCTGCTGTCGGTCACCCCGGTCACCCACACGACGGCCCCGATGCTCGACGCCGTCCTCCTGCGCGGCGGCTCGGTCGTCCTCCACCGCGGCTTCGACCCCGACGCCGTGCTCGACGCCGTGGAGGCGGGCGTCACGGACCTGTACCTCGCCGTGCCGCACCTCTGCGCGCTCCTCGACCACCCACGGACGGCGACGGCACGGCTGGACGGGCTGCGCAGGGTCGTCTACAGCGGCACCCCGGCCGCACCGCACCGCGTGGCCGCCGCGCGCACCGTGTTCGGGGACGCCGTCGCCCAGGTGTACGGGACCACCGAGACCGGCGGTATCAGCGTGCTCACCCCCGAGGACCACGACGAGCCGCTGCTGCGCGGCACGGTCGGGCGGCCCTTCCCCTGGGTGCAGGTCGAGGTCCGCGACCCCGACTCGGGCTCCCCGTTGCCGCTCGGCCACGTCGGCGCGGTGTGGGTCCGCTCCGAGACGACGGCCGACGGCTACTGGGCCGAGGACGACACCGACCGGATGGCCCCGGACGGCTGGGTCGGCACCGGCGACCTCGGCGCCCTCGAGGCCCACGGCCGGATCCGGCTCGTCGGGCGGCTCGGCGGCGTCATCAAGCTGGGCGGGCTCAAGATCCACCCGGCGGCCATCGAGTCCGCGCTGCGCGAGCACCCGGCCGTGTCCGAGGCCGTCGTCCACGGGCTGCGCGACGCCGAGCGGCGCGAGTCCGTCCACGCGGTCGTCGTGCCCACGGCCGGCTGCGACGTCGACGAGGCCGAGCTCGTCGCCCACGTGACGCGGCGACTGAGCGCCGCCCACGCACCGACCCGCGTCGTCGTCTGGCGCGGCGTTCCGCTGACCCGGTCGGGCAAGCCCGACCGCCGCCTGGTCCGAGAGCTCCTGGGGGGATGACCGTGCCGACCACCACGACCGGCCCACGCACCACGCGCCTGCGCCGCCTCTACCGTCACGGCCCCCACGGGCTCCTCGTCACGCCGCTCGACCACACCCTCGCCTGCGGGCCGGTGACGAGCCCCGGCCGCAGCCTCGACGACCTCGTCGCCGCGCTGGCGGCGGGCGGCTCGGACGCCGTCGTCCTGCACAAGGGGGCGGTCCGGCACGTGGCTCCCGAGCACCTCGCCGCCGTCTCGCTCGTCGTGCACCTCAACGGCAGCACCGCCTCGGCCATCGACCCCGACGACAAGGTGATGCTCACCTCGGTCGAGGAGGCCCTCCGGCTCGGTGCCGACGCGGTGAGCGTCCACGTCAACCTCGGGTCGGTCACGGAGGCGAGGCAGCTGGCCGACCTCGCCGCCGTCGCCGCCGCCTGCGACCGCTGGAACCTGCCGCTGCTCGTCATGGTCTACCCGCGCGGTCCCGCCGTCCTCGACTCTGCCGACCCCGAGCTGCTCCTGCGGGCCGTCACCGTCGCCGCCGATCTCGGGGCCGACCTCGTGAAGACCGCAGCCCCCCGCGACGTCGCCACGACCCGCGACCTCGTCGAGAGCTGCCCCGTGCCCCTGCTCCTTGCCGGCGGACCCCCCCGGGCCACCGAGCGCGAGCTGGTCGCCGACGTGCGTCGCGCCCTCGCCGGGGGCGTCGGTGGGCTCGCCATGGGTCGGGCGCTGTTCCGCGCCGCCGACCCCCGCCGCACGACCGCCACCGTGGCGGCCCTGATCCACCAGAGACCGGGACTCGTCGCGAGCCCGCACACCCACCAGGAAGGAATGACCCATGTCGACGACGACCAGGCTGTGCTGGCTTGACCTGCGCGAGGCGACGTCCCGGGACGCGATCGTCGAGGAGGCCCTGCACCAGGGCATCGACGGCCTCGTCGCGGCTCACCCCTCGGAGCTCGCGGGCCTGCCGCCCTCCATCGACCGCGTGCTCCTCTCGGAGGAGCCCGTCACACCCGGCACCGACCTCGGCGTCGCCGACGTCGTCGTGGCCCCCATGACACCGACCGAGCGGCAGACCCTCGAGGCGGCACACCCCGACGTGCGCTTCGGCGTCTACGTCGACGTCGCCGACGCCCCGACGCTCGAGGACGCCTGCCGCGCCGCGAGCACGCAGGACCTGACGGTCATCCGGTTCCGCGACCCCACGAAGATCCCGCTCGAGATCGTGCTCGCGGCGGCCGACGCCTGCGACGGCTCGGTCGTGACGATGGCCGGTGACCTCGAGGAGGCGCAGATCATCTACACCGTCCTGGAGCACGGGTCGGACGGCGTCGCGCTGCGGGCCCGCGCCGTGGGTGAGGCCACCGCGCTGCGGGCGGCCGCCCTCGGCGGGTCCGACCCGGTCAAGCTCGACGAGCTGCGGGTCGTGCGCACGACGCACGTCGGGATGGGCGAGCGCGCGTGCATCGACACCTGTTCCTACCTCGGCCTCGACGAGGGGATCCTCGTGGGCTCGACGTCGAAGGGCCAGGTGCTCTGCGTCAGCGAGACGCACCCGCTGCCGTACATGCCGACACGTCCCTTCCGCGTCAACGCCGGGGCCATCCACTCGTACACGCTCGGCGAGAACGGCCGCACCCGCTACCTCTCGGAGCTGCGGGCCGGGGACCGCGTCACCGCGGTGCGCACCGACGGCAGCACCCGCCTCGTGACGGTCGGCCGCGTCAAGATCGAGAGCCGCCCGCTCATCAGCATCGACGCCGAGAGCTCGGACGGACGCGCCGTCAACCTCATCCTCCAGCACGACTGGCACGTGCGCGTGCTCGGCCCGGGCGCGGAGGTCCTCAACAGCACCGAGCTGCGCCCGGGGCACATCGTCCTCGGGCACCTCCCGACCGCCGACCGGCACGTCGGGTACCCGATCCGGGAGTTCTGCCGCGAGCAGTGACCCGAGGTCAACCACCCCCGTGCCCCGTTCCGGCACACCACGAAAGGAAGCCACCATGTCCGCACACACCATCGCCGACGCGCCCCTCGCGGCCCCGGCCGCCCGTCCCACCGCGTCCACCCTGGTGACGGCGACGGTCCGCGCGGCCGTCGTCGCCGTCGTCGTCAACGTCCTCGTCCACACCATCGCCCGGGTGACCGGCGTCGAGACCGTGCTCACCCCGCCCGGTGCCGCCCCCGTCACCGTCGCGCCGTTCGCCGTCGTGACGATGACGCTCGTCCCGATCGTCGTCGGCGGGGTGGCGCTCGTGCTCTTCTCCCGCGTCTCGCCGGCGAGCGCCCGGGCGCTGCCCTGGGTCGGGCTGCTCATCGGCGTCGGCACCGTCGTGATGCCCCTGTCGATGGGTGGGGCCCTCGGCGGTCGGCTGGTCCTCGCGGCGATGCACGTCGTCACCGGCATCGCCTGGTTCGTCAGCGTGAAGCGCGTGCGCGCCTGAGACGCGACGTCGACGAGAAGGTCCACCGGCAGGTTGCCGGTGGACCTTCTCGTCTCGTCGGCCGGAGAGCCCGACCTTCGACAGCGGTGACGCGGATCACGCACGCGTGCTCGCGGCTGCGACGACGGGGGCTAGCGTCGCCCGGGTCCGTGGTCGAGAAGCGTGCCGCAGGCGATCCCGCCCGCACCACTCCCCGGAGTCCGCATGCCCCTGACCCGTCGCCAGCTCCTCGCCGCCGCCGGTGCCGCCTCGGCACCCCTCGCGCTCAGCGCGTGCGGTGGCTTCTCCACCTCCGGCCGGGACAGCGGCGCATCCGCCTCCTCCGGCACCGTCACGTTCACGACGTGGGGCACCGACGCCGAGCTCGCCGGCCTCCGTGCCGCCATCTCCTCCTTCGAGCAGGCGAACAGCGGCGTCAAGGTCACGCTGAACTCGGTGCCGTACGAGCAGATGTTCACGACGATCGACGCCCAGCTGCAGGCCGGCAACCCGCCGGACGTCTTCCGCGTCCCGTACTACACGTTCGGCAGCTACGCCGGCCGCGGGCAGCTGCTCGACCTGAGCAGCCACCTCGACAGCGGCTTCTCCGACCGGTTCACCCCCCAGGCGTGGGCCGCGGTCCAGAACGGCGGCAAGCCCTACGGCGTCCCGCACCACACCGACACCTCTGTCATCCTCTACAACAAGGCGTTGATGGAGTCGGCCGGCGTGACCGACGTCCCGACGCGCATCGAGGACGCGTGGACCTGGCAGGAGTTCGAGGACGTCGCGAAGCGCCTGCGGCAGAAGCTCCCCGACGACAAGTGGCCCTTCGCGTACAACTGGCAGGGCAACGGCGTGACGCGCTGGCTCAGCTGGCTCTTCGAGGCCGACGGCCGCTTCCTCACGGAGGACCTGACGGCGGCGGCCATCGACTCCGACGCCGGCCGGGCCGCGGTCGAGTTCACGCAGGGCTTCTTCCGGCAGAACCTGGTGCCGCAGAACAGCTCCGTCAAGTCGTCGACCTACGCCGCGGACCTCTGGTACTCGGGCACGACGGCGATGAACTTCGGCGGCGCCTTTCTCGTCCCGGACGCCACGACCACCGCCGGCTTCGAGTGGGGCGTCACGTTCCCGCCGAAGAACGTCCGCTCCGCCGGCGACTTCGGCGGCAACGCCCTCGTCGCGACGAAGGCCGCCAAGGACCCCGCGCTCGTGGCGAAGTTCCTCGACCACGTGACGCAGAAGCAGCCGATGGCCGACTTCTGCGCCGGCGCGTCGCTGCTGCCCACGCGCGCCGACCTCGTGCAGGAGGGCATCGAGTTCACGGTCCGCCCCGAGCTCTCGCCCGTCTTCGTCGCCCAGGCCGGCGCCGTGCTGCCGCGGGACTCCGGGCAGGTCGCCTCGCCGTCGATGTCGGCGATCATCACCGTCCTCAAGGACCAGCTCGAGGAGGCGTTCGTCGGCGACCAGGACGCCGCGACGACCGTGCGCAACCTCGCCGACGGCATCGGCGCCGCCGTCGCGCGGTGAGCACCGTCCCCGCCGCGACCGCGGCCACCGCTCCGCCCGGCGTCCGGGCACCGGACCCACCGCGCCGGGGCCGGCGGGGGCCCCGGCGTGGCGCCGTCAAGGAGGCGCTCGCCGCCTACGGCTTCCTCGCGCCCGGCCTCGTGCTGCTGGGCACCTTCGTCTTCGTCCCCCTGGCCGGCGCCGCAGCCCTCAGCCTGCAGCGCACCAACGGGTTCGGCGACGGGGTGTGGGTCGGCCTCGACAACTACGCGCGGCTGTTCACCGACCCGGTCTTCTGGCGGGCGACGCTCAACACCGTCCTCTTCACCCTCGTCGTGACGCCGGGGTCGATGGCCCTCGGGCTGGGGGCGGCCGTGCTCCTCAACTCGGTGCTCCCGGCGCGCGGCCTCTTCCGGTCCGTGCTCATCCTCCCGATGGCCGTCAGCGGCGTCGCGACGGCGCTCGTCGGCGTCCTCGTGTTCGACCAGAACAGCGGCTTCGCCAACGCCGTCCTGCGCGCCCTCGGCCTCCCCGGGGTCGACTGGCAGTCGGGCGGGACGGCGGCGTTCGTCACCGTCGTGCTCGTGACCCTGTGGTGGAGAACCGGGTTCAACATGCTCATCTACCTGGCCGGCCTCCAGGGCATCGGCCGCGAGACGCTCGAGGCGGCGACGCTCGACGGCGCCGGGCCGTGGCAGCGGTTCCGGTACGTCGTCGTGCCGATGCTCGGGCCGTCGTCGTTCTTCCTCGTCGTCATGAACGTCATCTACTCGTTCCAGGTGTTCGACATCGTCTTCGTCCTCACCGGCGGCGGCCCGCGCAACGCGACCACGGTGCTCGTCACCTACGCCTACGACAACGGCTTCGTCACGCGTGACCAGGGGTACGCCGCGACGATCGGCGTCTTCCTCCTCGTCGTCAGCCTCGCGTTCACCTGGCTGCGCTGGCGCACGAGCCGCACCAAGGACCTCGTCGGATGAGCACCGCCGCCCCCGTCCGCGCCCACCGCCGGCGCCGCCGCGACCGGTGGATGCCGGCCCGCCTCGCTGCTGCCGTCGTCGTCTCGCTCGTCACGCTGTTCCCGCTCTACTGGATGGTCGTCGTCGCGCTGACCTCCCGCTCGGAGCTGCTCGGCGGCACGCTGCGCCTCGTCCCGCGGGAGCTGACGCTCGACAACTTCCGCCGGGTCCTCGACGCCTTCCCCGTCGCCGCGTGGGTCGGCAACTCCGTCGCGATCTCGCTCACCGTGGCGCTGCTCTCGGTGACGGTGAGCATGCTCGCGGGGTACGCGTTCGCGCAGCTGCGCTTCCCGGGGTCGACCGCGCTGTTCCTGCTCACGGTGGCCACGGTGATGATCCCGCTCCAGGTGATCATGGTGCCGCTGTTCCGGATCGTCACCTCGATGGGCCTGTTCGGCAGCTACTGGGCGGTCATCCTGCCGACGGCGGCCAGCGGCTTCGGCGCCTTCCTCGCGCGGCAGTTCGTCCTCGCCATCCCGCGCGAGCTCATCGACGCCGCCCGGGTCGACGGCGCCGGCCACCTGCGGATCTTCCGTTCGATCGTCCTGCCGCTCAGCCGGCCGCTGCTCGCGGTGCTGTTCTTCATGACGCTGCTGTCGTCGTGGAACGACCTCGCGTGGCCGCTGGTCGCGTTGCAGGACAACGCCCTCTACACGCTGCCCATCGGGCTGCTCTACCTCCAGGGGCAGCTCGGGTCCGACTACGGCGGCACGATGGCCTTCGCGATCATCACGGTCGCCCCGATGGTCGCGCTCTTCCTCGTCGCCCAGCGCTACTTCGTCGAAGGGTTCGCGCGCACCGGCATCCGCTGAGCGCGGTCCGGCCCCGCGCATCACCGTGCCGGGCGGACACGGAGGACGTGGCGGTCAGCTCGGCGGGAGCCAGCCGAGCGGGGCGAGCAGCTCGTCCTGCGCGGACAGCGAGGCACCAGCCACCAGCTGGGCGTCCCGGACGTCGCGCCACGGCCCGTCCGGGACGTGCAACGTCGCCGCGAGGTGACGGGAGGCGACCTGCGCCTGCGCGGCCCGCGGCGCCCGGAGCCGGCTGTAGCCGGCGAGGCGGTCGGCCACCCCGGTCGACCCCGGGGCCCCGAGGCAGCGGCCGAGCACCCAGGCGTCCTCGAGACCCTGGTTCACGCCCTGCGCGGCGAAGGGGAGCATGGGGTGGGCGGCGTCCCCGATGAGGACGACCCGGCCGTCGGCGAGACGGTGCAGCGGCTCGCGGTCGTGCAGGGCCCAGGCGCTCGTCGCCCCGACGCGGGCGACGATCCCCGCCAGGAGGTCGTCCCAGCCGAGGTAGGCGGCAAGCAGCTCGTCGACCGGAGCCGGGGCGGTCCAGTCCTCCCCGCCGCGGGTGGAGGGCACGACGGCGACGATGTTGAGCATCTCGCCACCGCGGATCGGGTAGACGACGGCGTGCGAGCCGGCCCCCACCCAGATCCGCACGACGGGCTGCGCGGCCTCGGGCGGACACAGCATCGTCGGGACCAGGGCCCGGTAGGCCGCGAGCCCGCTCGCGACGGGGGCGTCCGGGGCGAAGACCCCCCGCACGGTGGAGCGGATGCCGTCCGCCCCGACGACGAGGGACCCCTCCTCCACGGTGTCGTCGTCGAGCGTCACCCGGGCCCCCTCGGCCCCGGTCTCGACCGCCGTCACGCAGGCCCCGAGCCGGAGGGTGTCGTCCGGCACGGCCTTGAGCAGCGCGTGCTGGAGGTCGGCCCGGTGCACCGCGAGGTACGGCGCGCCGTAGCGGTCCTCGCAGGTGTCGCCGAGCTCGGTGCGGCTGATCACCTCGCCGCGCCACGACCGCACCTCGCGGTAGGAAACCGCCACCGCGCGCTCGAGCACCTCGTTCAGGACTCCGGTCTGCCGCAGCAGGTTGACCGACCGGGGGGAGAGCTGGACCCCGGCGCCGATCTCGTCGAGCGACGACGCCCGCTCGAGGACGGTGCTGCGGTGGCCGAGCCCGCCGAGGGTGGCCGCCAGCATGAGGCCGGCCATCCCCCCACCGACGACGACGGGGTGCGGTGCGCGCGCCGTCATCTCAGAGCCACCCCTTGTCGTGCGCCTGGCGAGCGGCCTCGTAACGGTTGCGGGCGCCGAGCTTGCGGATGGCGGAGGAGCTGATGTTGCGCACGGTCCCGCCGGTGAGGAAGAGCCGGGTGGCGATCTCCTTGACGGGCAGGCCCTCCGTCGTCAGCAGGAGCACGTCGCGCTCCCGCGGGGTCAGGGTGCAGCCTGCGGCGTCGTCACCGGTCGGGGCGAACGAGGTGTCGATGGTCGGGCAGCCCATGGCCGTGCCGCGGACCGCGTGGAGCAGGTGCGCGAGCCCGGCCTGGTGGCTCAGGAGGCTGATGTTGCCCTGGCGCAACGCCGTGTCGACGGCGGCGCGTGAGGGCTCGGTCGCGACGACGACGACCCCGCAGCGGTGGGTGGCGGCGATCTCCTTCGCCATCTCGAGCTGCGGCTGGCCGGCCACGCCGGCCAGCAGGACGACGTGCGGCCTCCACTGGGCGACCACGTCGCTGACCTGCTCGAGGCCGTGGACGAGCTTGATGGCCGCGAAGTCCCCGGACCCACCGAGGCTCTGGGCCAGGACCTCGCCGGTGAGGCGGCACGGGTGGCCGACGACGAGGCGCAGGACGGCCTGCGGCTTCTGGCCGCCGGCGGCGGCGGCGGGCGACCCGGCGCGCACGGCCTCGGGTCCCGGTGTGGGGTAGGGGTGCTCGGGCGCCAGGGTGGCGGTGGGCTTGAGCGTCGGGGCGGTCGGCACCCGGTGGGTCGTGATGGTCATGAGCGCATGCCTCCGATGCCTCGTGCTGCGCTCGCCGTGATGGTCTGGCGAGCGGTCGTGGTGTCCTCCATGGCCGTCTCCTCGGGATGGTCGGGGCCGGCGGTCGGTCGTCCCTCCGGCATGCCCGACTCTTCTCCGGCCGGCGCGCGGGCGGCAGTGTGCACGACCACGACTGCCCGATGACTGCGGTCACCGCACCCGCCGCCGCGCGACACCCCGCTCGCCGGCTTCGGTCACCCCCGCCCGTGCCTTCTCGGACGTGCAGGACGTGGCCGACGTCCTGGCGCAGGCAGCACGACAGGACCCACCCGGTGCACCGGGTGGGTCCTGTGGTCGTGCTGCGCGTGAACGACGTTCAGCAGGCGGAGCAGGTCGAGCTCGAGGAGGACGAGGTGCCGATCGAGCCGCTCGACGCGCCCATCTCGGGGAGGGCGGTGCCGTCGGCGGCCTCGAGGACCTCGACGTCCTGGACGTCGAAGCTGTCGAACGTGATGTCCTGGGTGTCCTTGCTCATGGTGTGTCTCCTTCGAATGGTGTGGTGATCTGGAAATCCGGCGCTTACCACCGGATTTCCAGCGGCTCACTTGCGCCAAAACGAAGGTATGACGGGGAACGCCTGCGGCAGAAGGGGACTGCAAGCAGCACGGGGTGCTCGTCACCCGCGAGATGACCCACGTCACTCCGCCCCGACTCTCCTCAGAGACCTCCACCGGGCTTGCCGTGTACGCAAAACCGTTGCTGCGCAACGGCTTCGGTACCGACCGAACAGCTCCGTGTCGAGGACGACCAAAGTCAGGGAGATCTCGCCGTGCCGGGTGCGATGACGAGGCGGCAGGACGAGACCGGGCCGGCGGGGTGGGTGCAGGGCGGTGAGGCGACGTCGAGCCGGCGGGGCGAGCTGGTCGCTCGTCGCTCCGCGGACGGCCGTGCCCCGAGCGCCCTCGCGGGGGCGCGCGGGGAGGGAGAGCCCCCCGGGGTACCGGGGCGGTCACGGCGCGGATGACGGCTGTCACCACCTGGCGCGTCGCCCCTCCCGGCGACCCGCCCGCCCGTGAGACCACAGAGGCAGCACGAACCAGCGCACGACCGAACGGAGCACCCGATGACCGCCACGACGACCCCCGTCACCCCCCACCGGGAGGTGGTGGGCCTGCGCGTCCACACCCACGGAGAGGTCACCCCGACGTGGGTCCGTGACTGCGTGCTCCCCGTGTGGGAGGAGGCACGCCAAGGTGGCCGCCAGCTCGTGCGGATGCGCCGCGGCTGGGTCGGCGGCCCGCACGCCGACGTCGTCGCTCTCGGCCCCGCCGCCCCCGCCGGGACCTGGGCGGCCCTCGCCCGGACCGTCGACGCCGGCCGGGCCCCGACCACGCCGCTCGACCCGGCGGAGTACCTCGACCGGGCCCGCGTCCGCGGCCGCCTCGAGCACGTGCCGCCGCCCTACCTCCCGCTGCGCGAACACGGCGCGACCCTCCTTCTCGACGAGGCCGCGGCGACGCCGACCGGCCCGACCGGCCCCCTGCACTCGCTCGCCGACGCGGTGCTCGCCCCGGCCGTCGCGCGGAGCGTCCGCACCGTCGCGGACGACGCGGACCGCCTGCCCGCCACCCTCGTCGACGTCCTCACCGTCATCGCCGACGCCCACGTGATGGGCCCCGGCTTCGGCACCTTCTCGCTGCGCTCCCACGCCGAGGCGCTGCTCGCGGCGTGGTCGCCCCGCGGCGACCTGCGACCCGAGTTCGTCGCGCGCTACGCGGCGCAGCGCCCCGCCGTCACCGCCCGCGTCGAGACCCTGCTGGCCGGCGACGGCGGCGGCGACGTCACCGCCTGGCGCACCGCCCTCGCGTACACCCGGGGCGTCCTCGACGAGTCGGTGCGCCGCGGCGAGCTGACCAACACCCTCGTCGACGCGGCCGCCGCGCCGACCTCGACAGCCGGACCCCCGACCGGGGACGACCACCCCGACACCGACTTCCACCGCACGGTCTACGGCTCGGGTGCCACCGACGGCGCCGGCGAGTGGTTCGCGGCCTACCGAGTCCTCGTCAACGCCGTCTACGGCCAGCTGCCGCTCCTCGGCGTCGCACCGCTGCACCGCGCGTGGGGGTGCTACGCCGTCGCCGAGGCCGTCGACGACGTGCTCGGCCAGACGTGGACCGACCGGCTGGCCATCGTCGGCACGCACCAGGAGGAGACGCGATGACCGACCTCGCCGCCCGCCCCACCCCTCGCACCGCGTCTCCCACCGACGCCGGGCCCGTCTGGTTCCACCGGGTCAACCCCTTCACCCGGGCCAGCCTCGCGGACACCCACCTGACCGATGCGGTCGCCGCCGTCCTCTCGGCCGAGGTGGAGGTCGCGCAGGCCGCCGACGCCGCCGGGGCCGCCCTCCACGTCCTGGTGGGCGAGGCCATCGACCCCGACTCCCGTAAGGCCCTCCTCGCGACGAGCCGGGCCCTGCGCCGTGGCAAGCAGCTCCCCCCGGGCGAGCACCCGGCCGAGGTCGACGCCTGGCAGGCCGCCGCCGCCCGGCGCGACACCGCCCTGGCAGCCCTGCGCGCCGACCACGACGACGCCCTGGCCCGCGAACGCCGCGAGCTCGCCCGCCAGCTGACCGACCCCGAGCTGCGCGCCGCCCTCGAGCTCGTGGCGCCGGAGGTCGCCAAGCAGGCCGGGCGCTACGTCGACGCCGTCGCCCCGACCGGCCGGGCGGCCAGCCGCGTGCTCAAGTCCGAGCGCGGGCTCGTCCAGTACGTGATGCGCGCCGCGGTCCGCACGAGCCCGTTGTCGCGCCTCACCGCCGTCGGCCTCACCCACGCCCAGCCCGGGGGCGCGCACCCCGACCGACCGGTCGTCCTCGGCCAGCGCAGCGTCTGCTCCCTCGACCGCGTCATGCTCGACCACGTCGTCGGCGGCGCCCTCGAGCAGGACGGCGTCCTCGGCCCGGACCCGCACATCGGCATCCCGCCGACCGGTGCGACCGACGGCGAGCGCCTCTACGTCCTTCGACCGACCGCCGAGGGCTGGCAGCGGGTCGGGGTGCCGCTCGCCCCGCCGCTGCGGCAGCTCGTCGAGGCCGTCGCGATGGGTCCCGCGCGCGTGTCGGTCGTCGTCGATCACCTCGTCGCGACGCTCGGTACCGCCCACGCCGACGACGCCCTGCGCGACCGGCTCGAGCAGTTCGTCCGGACCGCCGTCGAGCGCGGACTCGTCTGCACCGTCGCCCCGAGCACCGACGCCGACCTGGCTGACCTCACCCCGCGCGGCTCCGCCCTCCTCGCCGAGCACCTGCCGGGCGTCGCCGCCGACCTCGCCGCCCTCGGGGAGGCCCCGGCGCACGAGCGCCGCGCGGTCCTCGACCGTCTCGACACCTCCCTCGGCGATCTCAGCCGGGCCGCCGGCCGGCCCGCGCGCATCGGGGTGACCGAGGACCGGTTCGTCGAGCTCGCCCCGGTGGACGACGCCCACTGGCGACCCGCGCTCGACGACCTCGGCCCGGCCGTCGACCTGCTCGCCACGTTCGACTGGCTGGCCGACGTCGCCGTCGCGCTCGGCGAGGCGTTCGTCGCCCGGCACGGCGCCGGCGCCACGGTGCGCCTGGTCGACGACGCCCCGGCCCTCGTGGCGGCCGTCACCGAGGCGGCCGAGCGGATGACCCGCGTCTACGCCGAGGCCGCCGACGACCCGTCGGTGCTCGACACCGTCGGCGGCGCCGACTCGACCCTCGCCCGCCTCTACGCCGTGCGTCGCGGGGTCGAGGACGCCGTCGGCGCCGCGGTCGAGGACGCCCTGGCCCGCGGCCTCGACGAGGTCGTCCTCACGCACGCGGACGTCGACCGGCTCCTCGCCGGGATGCCCGAGCGGCTGCGCGAGCGCCCGCTCGGCTACGGCGTCCTCGTGCAGTCCCTCGGCGGCCGCCTCGTCGTCAACGACGGGCTGCCCGGCCACGGGATGCTCTTCTCCCGCTTCCTCGGACCCGACCGCGCCCTCGGTGGCCACACCCTCGCGCGGCTGCGTGCCGGCCTCGAGGCGCGCTACGCCGAGCCGGGCACGACCCTCGTCGAGGACCGCAGCCACCACGGGATGAACGTCAACGTCCACCCGCCCGTCCTCGACGACGTCCTCGAGCCGCAGGACTGGCAGCGCCTCGAGCTGCGCCACGACGCCGCGAGCGACCGCCTCGAGGTCCTCGACGGCGAGCGCCGGCTCAAGGTCCTGCCCGTCGGCGGCGGCCATCCCGGTCTGTACCCGCCGCCCCTCTCGGTGGCGTCGGGGCTCGTCATCGCCGGACGTCTCTACAACGGCCTGCCCGACGCGTGGGCCGAGCGCGACGGCCGCGACCGGACGACCACCCGCCGCGTGCCTCGCGTGCTCGTCGGCGACGTCGTCGTCAGCCGGGCCCGCTGGTACCCCGGTGAGGACCTGGCCGCCGCGCTCGCCGAGCCGGACGAGGCCGACCGCGTCCTCGCCGTCGCCCGCTGGTGCGCGGCCCACGGCGTCCCCCGCGAGGTGGTCGTCAAGTCCGTCCCGGCGGACACCGGTCCCGCGTCGGTCGGCAGCCCGGAGGCGCAGGCGGTCCGGTTCCGCAGCAAGCCCCAGTACGTCGACCTCGGCAGCGCCCTCTGCGTGCGCGTGCTGCCCCGGATGCTCGAGCGGCGCGGCGGCGAGGACGCCCCCGCCCTCTACCTCGAGGAGGCCGCCCCCGGGGTGGTCGACGGCACCCACGCCGCCGAGTGGGTGCTCGAGGTCTCCCGCCCCGCGGGGGGCCGGTTCAGCCACGGAGGAGAAGGATGAGACTCAAGGCCCGCCCCGACCTGCACCACGCACCGCTGCCGGACGGCGTCTACGTCAGCTCCGGCACGGGGGAGTTCGCGCTCTCCGGATGGTCCGGCTTCGCCGACCTCATGGCGCGCTGCCTCCCGCTGCTCGGCGAGGGCGCCGACGAGGACGACCTCGTCGGCGCCATCGGCACCGAGAAGGCGCGACCGGCCGTGCGTCACCTGCTCGGCCAGCTCGAGGCGCACGACATGGTGCTGCGGCTGGACCACCTCGTGCCGGACGCCCCGGTGGGCGCGGACCGCGAGCGCCACGCCGAGCTCCTCGCCTACCTCGAGTGCCGCTCGGCCCAGCCGTACGCGGCGTTCGAGGAGATCCTCTCGGCCCGCATCCTCCTCGTCGGCCCCGACGACGCCCTGGCCGTCGCCGGCAGCGCGCTGCGCGGGCTCGGCATCGAGGGTGACGTCGAGGACTCCGGCCGCGAGCACGACGTCGCGGTCACCGTCCTCCCGCGCGACCGCGTCGGTGACGTGCCGCCGCGCGCGAGCCGCGTGCTGCCCGTCGTCGTGGGCGAGCGGGCTTCTCTCGTAGGGCCGCTCGTCCACGACCTGCGCGGCTGGACCCGCTGGCGGACCCTCGTCGACCGGACGCTCGACCGTGAGGGACCCGTCGTCGACGAGGCCGCCGCGACCGCCGTCGCCGTGTCCTCGGCCGTGCACCTGCTGCTCCAGGACCTCGCCTCGGTCGCCGGCCCCGACGCCTACGTCGTCTCCGGCGACACCCTCGGTGTGCGGGCGCTCGACCTACCGCGCGAGACCCCGCACGACGGCACCGAGGCGACCCTCGATACCGTCGACGACGAGGGGGACGACGCCGATCTCGCCGGATGGCTCGGGCGGCTGACCGACCCGTGGCTCGGGCTCGTCACCCCTGACGACGAGGACGCCCTGCCCCAGATGCCCGTCGCGCTACGCCGCCTGCGCACGGCCGATCGCGGCGTCGTCGTGGCGGAGGGCGTCGACCAGCAGCACGCCGCCGCCTCCGCAGCCCTCGCCGTGGCTCGGCGGGTCAGCGGCGGTGGCGCGGCCGGGACGACGGGCCGGCGGTGGCTGCTCGACGGTGCCCTGCGCCTGCTCGCGGGCCGTGCCGGTGACGGTGCCCTGCTGGAGGTCGAGGACCCCCGCGGGGTCCGCCTCGTCGACGCCCTGACGACGGCCGGCGCCGCGCCGCGCGTCACCGTCCACGGCCTGCCGGGGCTCGGCTGGGTCCTCGCCCGGTGCGCCCTGGCCGACGGCCGCGCGACGACGGCCTGGGGACCCGACGCGCAGGAGGCCGCCCTCGACGCGCTCTCGCGGGCGGTCGCCGTCCACACGCTGCCCGCCGAGGGTTCGGTGCTGCTCGGTGCCCCCGGCACCGCGGCGCTGCGGACCGCGCCGGCCACCGCCGTGGCGATGCTGGCCGACGACCTCGGCACCTGGCTCGCCGTCCGTGGTCTCCGGCTCGTCGGGCGCGCCCACCCGGCCGACCCGCACCTGGGCCCGGCCCCGCTGCACGCCGGACAGGTCCGCATCGTCGAGGAGCCCGACACGCTCCGCGGCGCCGCCCGCACCGGGAGCGTCGAGGCCGTCGCGGCGCAGCTGCGGTCCCGGACCGACGCCGCGGTCGTCGTCACCACCGGGTGGGACCACGACGCCCTCGAGCGTGCGGTCCAGGCGGCCCGGGCCGGGGACAGCGCGCTGGTCCCGCTCCAGACGACGGCCGACGCGGTCGTCGCGGGGCCGGTCTGGTCACCGTCCTCGACGGCCGGGTGCCCCGCGTGCGCCGAGACCCGCCGACGCACCGTGCTCGACCACGTCCTCGGCACCGACCTGCGGGTCGCGACCACCCCCAGCGGCCCGGCCCCGGCGAGCCTCCTCGAGCTTGCCGCCACGACGCTGCGGAACACCCGCCCGCTGCGCGAGGGCGAGGTCGTCGTCGTCTCCACCGACGGGGTGACCCGCCACGACGTGCTCCGTCACCCGACCTGCGCCTGGTGCGGTCCCGTCCCGGGGTCGGCGCCACCGGCCGGGCTCCCCCTCGTCGACGAGCCGGTCGACGCCGACGACCCGACCCGGGTCGCCGCGGGCACGCCGCTGCTGCGGGCCGACCGGCTCGAGGCCGCCGTCGACGACCGGTACGGCCCGGTGCGCGGCATCCTGCGCGAGGAGAGCGTGCCCTACGCGATGAGCATGGCCGTCCTCGCCGGCGGTCCCGTGATGGGTCACGGTCGCGCCCTGTCCTTCGACCAGACCCGGTCGGTCGCGGTGCTCGAGGCGTACGAACGGCTCGCCGGGTTCCCCTACGAGGCGCCCATCGTCGAGGACCGCACCTACCGCGAGGTCGCCGCCGACGCGGTCGACCCGCTGCGGCTCGGGCAGTACTCCGCCGAGCAGCTGGCCCACCCGTCCTCGAAGGTCGAGGCGTACGGCCCGGACGTCCCGCTGGACTGGGCCTGGGGTGTCGACCTCGCGACGGGCCGCCCGCGGCTCGTCCCGGCCGAGATCGGCTTCTACCAGTACGACCACGCCTTCAAGCGCGACCTGCGCGGCTCGCGTGCGGCGGGCCCCGAACAGCGCCGGCGCCTCTTCCTCGAGTCGTCCAGCGGGTGCGCCCTCGGGTCGAGCCTCGCCGAGGCCACGGTGCACGCGCTCTTCGAGGTCGCGGAACGCGACGCCTTCCTCCTCTCGTGGCACCGGGCGGCGCCGCTGCCGCGCATCCCCGCCGGTGAGCTCGCCGACCCGGTGGTCGACGCGCTCGTGGCCCTCGTCGAGTCGCGCGGGCTCGACGTGCACTTCCTGCGGGCCACGCAGGACGTCGACCTGCCCGTCGTCTGGGTGCTGGCGGTCTCGCGGGACGGGCGCTTCCCCGCGTCGTTCACGAGCGCCGGCTCCGGGGCCGACCCCGTGTCGGCCGCCCGCTCGGGCCTGCGCGAGGTCGCGCAGCTCGCGACGATGCCGCTCGACTGGGACCACGCGGACGCCCTCGCGCTCGTCGAGGACTCCTGGCGGGTGCGCGAGCTGGAGGATCACGTCCGCTGGTCCTCCGCGCCGGAGGTGCTCGACCGGGTGAGGGCCGTCCTCGGCGGCCCGGACGTCTCGTTGGCCGAGGCCTTCCCGGGATGGCCCGCAGCCCTCACGCCGGCCGACGGGAGCATCCTCACGACGCTCGGGCTCGTCGCGGACCGGTTCGGGGCCGCCGGCCTCGACGAGGTCGTCGTCGTCGACCAGTCCACCCGCGAGCACCGCGACCAGGGGCTGCACGTCGTCAAGACCGTCGTGCCGGGCACCGTCCCGATGGTGTTCGGGCAGGCCCACCAGCGCCTCCTCGGCATCCCCCGGCTCGAGGCCGCCCTGGCCGGCCGCGAACCCGGGCCGCACCCCTTCGACCCGCACCCGTTCCCGTGAGCGTCGCGGTGCCGCCCCGGCCGTGCGGACCCGGGTGGCTGCCGGGGTCCGCGCGCCAGGGCGCGGTGGACCGCGAGACCCTGTGGTACGACCACGCGCTCGGGGTGGACCGTCCGGGGCCGGCGCCCTGGGTGCTGCGCGGCTCGGGCGACGCCTCACCACCGCCCCCCGAGCCGCTCTCGTCCCTCGTGGCCGGGGCGCCGGTCACCCGGCCGTGGCCACGGGGGCTGTGGGACGCCGCTCGACGGACCCCGTTCGCGCACTGCTCATCCTCCACCGACACGGACCGCGGGCGCCCCGTGGACGCCCGCCTGCTCCGGCTCGCGGCGCGGGCCGTCGCCCCCGTGCGCCGTGACCCCGACGACCCCTACAACGACCACCGCGCCTACGCCTCCCCCCGCTGCCTCTTCCCCGTCGCGGCGGCCGTCGTCGTCGACGGGGAGTGGCACGTCCTCGACCCGGACCGCCGCGCGGTGCTGGCCACGGGGGTCACCGCCGACCCGGAGCACGCGACCGGGGCGGTCGCGCTGACCGGGCGGTGGGACGCCGTTCCCTCGGGCTACGGCTGGTTCCGCGGCAGCCTCGTCGCCCTCGAGACGGGCATCCTCCTGCGCCACCTCGCGGCGCTCTCACGGCTCGACGGCCTCCCCCTCACGCTTCACACCCCCCGGCAGGGCTGGGAGACAGGCGGACTCGCGCGGCTGTGGCGCGACCCCGGACGCTGGTCACCGCCGTGGGTGCTGACCCCCACCGACGCCGTCCCGGGGCAGACGGGCGAGGCACCGCGGCCGGGACCGTCCGCGCCGGGGGCCGCGCAGCACCTCGACGACGCCGGCGCCGACCTCGCCCGGGTCTACCGGTCGCACACCCTCGAACGGCCGCCGGTCGCCGTGCCCACCGGCCTGTCGGTCGAGAGCGACGACGGCGCCGGCTCCTGGGGCGACGTGCTCTGGCGCCGCAGCGCCGGGCGGATGCCCCGCCGCCTCTTCGGGTTCCGCGTCGCCGACGCCCCCGTGTCCCTCGACGACGCGAGGGCCCTCGCCCGCTGGGCCGTGCCCCCTTCGCCGGTCGACGAGGCGGTCGAAGGCCTGCGCCTGCACGCGGTCGTGCGTGACGTCCCGGGGCTGATCCCGGGCGTGCACGAGGTGCTCGCCGGCCGCTTCCACCGCCGGACGGACGTCCCCCACGACGCCGTGCAGCGCTTCACCGGCTCCTACCTCTACGGCTCGGACGAGCTCTCCCGCAGCGACATCGCCCGCGCACCGCTCGTCTTCGTCGTCACGTCGTGTCCGCGCGCGTCCGTGGGCCGTGCCGGGCCGGGCGCCTGGACGGCGACCCACGTCGCGACCGGCTGGCTCGTCCACGGGCTGGGGCTCGGCGCCGCCGCCCGCCACCTCGTGGCCCGTCCCGTGCGGGCCCTCGACGAGCGCGACGTCGCCGACGCGCTCGCCCTCGACCCCGACGAGATGCCCGGCATCGCCGTCGTGGTGTCCCACCACGCCCCGCACGGCGGGCTGCAGATCGACCTCAGGAGCTGATGCACGTGACCCGCTGGACCACCCGCCACCTCCACCTCTCGACCGGGGCCGTGAGCGCCCTCGACCGCGTCGTCGAGCACGTCGTCGCCCCGGTGGCGGCCGAGACCGGCCGCCCGTGGTTCTTCGTCCGCTACTGGCAGGGCGGCCCCCACGTCCGGTTGCGGGTCCGCGACCTCGACGACGCCGAAGCCGCCCGCCTCACGGCCCGGCTCGAGGAGCTGCTGCCGCAGCACGCGGCGCCCCGCCCGGACGAGCCGCTCGTCGACGTCTCGACCTACATGGCCGAGGCCGGACGCCAGGCCCGCGGCGAGACCGGCGAGAACCGCCGGGTCGACACCCTCCGCGTGCCCGGCGTCCACGCCGCGCACTACGAGCCGGAGATCGAGCGGTACGGCGGCCCGGCGGTGATGGACGCCTCGGAGGAGCTGTTCACCCGCTCGAGCGAGCTCGTCGTCCGGCTGCTCCCCCGCCTGCCGGACCTCGGCGCTCGGCGACAGGTGGCGCTGCGGCTCACCGAGGCCGCAGCACGCTCGATCGGCCCGGACGTCGCCCGGGCCGTCTTCCACGAGATCGGTCGGCGTTCGTGGGCCGCCTGGGCGGCGTCCTACGGGTACGAGCCGTCGCTCGTCGCCCGCGTCTCCATCGTGCGCGCGGCTCCGTCCCCGGCGGCCTTCGCCGAGCTGTCCGGGTGGGCTCGCGGCTGGCACGACGACGTCGCGGACCTCGTCGGCACGCTCACGACGGCCGGGGTGCCCCTGCCCGGCACGGTCGTCTCGTCGCACGTCCACATGACGCACAACCGGCTCGGGCTGACCATCCTCGACGAGCTGCGCACCTACGCCGTGCTCGCCGCGACCTTCCCGGCGCCCGCCGGCAGCGTCCCGGACCTCGGCCTGCCCGTCCCGCCGTCCGCCGTCCCGGCCTGACCCCACCCGTCGCACCGGCCCCCGCTTCTCGGGGTGACCCCGAAAGGTCCACGAGACCCCGGCTCCGAACCCGGGGTCTCGTGGACCCCCCCCGTCTCGGCCGGTCGGCGCGCGGTTCCGCACCGGGCGGCCTGGGAGGGACCCCCGGCGGGCACGCCCCCTCCGACGTGCCGGACCGGGGACGCTCAGGCGGTCGTCTCGTCGAGGACGGTCCAGCCGGCCATCGGCGCGCCCTCGACGACGTCGCGCGGGTCGCGGCGCCCGAGGACGAAGTCACCGACGGACGACTCCCGCAGGTAGTCCAGCCCGAGCACCCGCGCGGCGAGGTCGGCGTCCCCGTTGCCGAGGGCACAGGGCGCGAGGTCGAGGTCGGTCGCGACGAGGTACATCGTCTGGTAGATCGCCCCGGTGGTCCGCAGGACGTTGGCGTAGGCGATGGACCGGTAGCGCCACGACATCCGCTGGAAGCGCGCGGTGAGCGTCAGCAGCACGTCCGGGCTCGCGGGATGTCCCGTGGCCGCCGCCGCCACCGCGAGCATCGCGCTCGCCCCGCCGGCGTCGTCGGTGACCAGCTCGAGACGGTGGTGCAGTGCGTCGTAGTGGTAGATGCCCGGCGCCAGTCCCTCGCACCGGCGCACGGTGAGGTACAGCTCGTGCTCGTAGAGGCCGCCACCGCTCGGGTAGGGGCGCGACACCTTCGACTCCTGCCCGGCGTCCGCCGGCGGGTCGAAGCGCGCGCGGTCGCGGAACGAGCGGTGGAGGAAGGCGCCGAGCTCCTCGAGCGACACCGGGGTCCGCGCGTAGTCGCGGATGGACCGCCGCCGCTCGACGGCCTCGGCGAGGCTCAGCCCGCCGGTCCAGGGCGCCGGTCGCGGCAGGTCGACGACCGCGAGGGCGTCACCGCGCGGGGGGACGACCGCCGGCAGCGGGTGGATGCGGCCACGATGCGGGCTGAGGGCCCCGAGCGGCTCGTCGTGGCGCCCGGAGCGGCTGCGGCTGTGCATCAACAGGTCGTGGAAGTCCCACTGGACGAGCGTCGGGTCGGTGTCCGTCGCGAAGCCGCCGTCCGGGCGGGCCCGCTCGACGAGGCCGGCGCCCACCCAGTGACCGAGGACCTCGACGGCCGCGTCCTCGCAGGTCGTACCCGTCACGAGGTCGCGGACCCGGCGCGGGGTGCCCAGGTCGACGGCGAGCGCGCGGGCGAGGTCGGAGGTGAGCACGAAACGGTGGGTGGCCCGCGGGCACTCGAGGACGAGGACGTCCCCCCGCGTGCGCAACAGCGCGAACCGGTCGAGGCGCAGGACATCGGTCTCCGCGAGGTCGGCGGGCTCGTACGCCGTCGAGCGGGTCGTCGACTCGTGGCGCATCACCTCGTGGGCGTCACAGCGCAGCCGGGTCGTCGTCAGGTGCCCCATCCGCGCAAGCAGTCGCTCGGTCGCCTCACGGACCACCTCATCGGCGTCCGGTCGGCCCTCGGCGAGGTGGCGGCGAAGGGCCTCGGGGATGCCGCGCAGCCGCGTCGTGCGGCCCTCGCCGGTGAGGACGAGGTCGGTACCCTCGACGCGGGCGGTCACGCCGTCGCGCAGGCCGGGCCAGGCGGTGAGGACGGTCGTCGGGGCCTCGACGAGGCCGGCGTCCGGGGTCACGACGGGGCGCCGGGACGGACGGCGTCGAGCGCCATGAGCAGCAGCATGACGACGCCCGTGACGACGGCGGCGGCCGCGACGGGCACGGTGCCGGCGACGAGGCCGAGCAGCACCCCGACGACGCCGATCGCGGCGAGCGACCAGCCGAGCGTGCCGAACACCGGCGCCCCGAACGCGCGGGCGAACGGCACGAAGTGCAGGCCGACGGCCACGACGACGACGGCGGGCATCAGCTCCGGCCGGCCCGCGGCGTCGAGGACGAACCGACCGATGGCGAAGCCGGCGAGCATCCCGAGCACCGAGGCGCTGTAGACGAGGCCGGCGCCGGGGCGCGGGGGGCCGACGTCACGCAAGCGCCGCGGCCGCAGCAGCACGGCCCAGGCGCAGACGAACACGGCAGCCGCCCAGGCGAGGACGGCCACGGTCGGCCACGAGCCCGGCAGGAGGTCCTTGTTGACGTGCACGAACGCGCTGGCCCCCGAGCCGCCGATGATGACGCCGAGCACCTGCGGGTGCAGGAGGTGCTGGATGCCGCGGTGCGGCCGGTCGGTCGGCACCCGGGCGGCCGACGGGTGGTGGGTCGTCGTCATCGGACGGTCCTCTCTCGGTGGTCGTCCCAGCCTGGCCGTCGCCCCGCCGGCCGGGGCAGTGCCGCCGGCCACCGACCCGTGATGACACCCGTCATCCGGGTGGACGGCGGCCGTCGTCCCGATGACCGGTGCACGTGGGGTGTCCCCTGTCGGTGGGCTGGGTAAGGATGGACGTCACGCTCGACCGGCCCCGACCGAGAGGAGCGCCGCCATGTCCACCTCGACGTGGGACGCCAGCACCCTGACCACCCGCTACGACGAGGTCCGCTCGCACACCGAGACCCTCGCCTCCCCGCTCTCGCCCGAGGACCAGACGGTCCAGTCGATGCCGGACGTGTCACCCACGAAGTGGCACCGCGCCCACGTGACGTGGTTCTTCGAGACCTTCGTGCTCAGCGAGCACGAGCAGGACTTCGCGCCCTTCCAGGACCGCTACTGGTTCCTCTTCAACAGCTACTACGAGGGCATCGGCCCGCGGTACTCGCGCGCCGACCGGGGGTTCATCACCCGCCCGGGCGCCGCGGACGTGGGGGTCTACCGCGGCAACGTCGACGAGCGCATGCGCGACCTCGTCGAGCGCCTCGACGAGGGCTCCCTCGAGAAGCTCGCGCCGACCATCGAGCTCGGCTTCCACCACGAGCAGCAGCACCAGGAGCTGCTGCTCATGGACATCAAGCACGTCCTCTCGCGCAACCCGCTCGAGCCCGTCTACGGCGGTACCCGGCCGGCGCCCAGCGAGCCGGACGCGCTCGGCTGGGTCGACGTCGAGGGCGGTCTCGTCGAGATCGGCCACGAGGGCGGCGGCTTCTCCTTCGACAACGAGCTGCCCCGCCACCGGCAGTGGCTCGAGCCCTACCGGCTCGCCGACCGCCTCGTGACCAACGGCGAGTGGCTCGAGTTCATGGCCGACGGCGGCTACCAGCGCCCCGAGCTCTGGCTCTCCGACGGCCTCGCGCGGGTCCGGGCGGAGGGGTGGCGGGCACCCCTGTACTGGACCGAGCACGACGGCGTCTGGCTCGAGCACACCCTCCACGGCACCTGGCCGGTCAACCCCGGCCTGCCGGTCAGCCACGTCAGCTTCTACGAGGCCGACGCGTACGCGGCGTGGGCCGGCAAGCGGCTGCCGAGCGAGGCGGAGTGGGAGCACGCGGTCGTCGTCGACGGCCAGGCCGACGCCGCGCACTCCGGCGGAAACCTCGCCGACCTGCGGCACTACCACCCGGCCGCGGCGCCGGAGCGGGACGGCGAGCACCGGCTGCGTCAGGTCTACGGCGACTGCTGGGAGTGGACCTCGTCCGCGTACCACCCCTACCCCGGCTTCCACCCCCCGGCGGGAGCCATCGGCGAGTACAACGGGAAGTTCATGTCGAACCAGATGGTCCTGCGCGGCGGCTGCGCCCTCACCCCGCCGGCGCACGCCCGGCTCACCTACCGCAACTTCTTCCCGCACGGCTCGCGCTGGGCCCTGTCCGGCGTGCGGCTGGCCGACGGCGGTGCGCCGCAGGCCCGACCGGCCGACGCGGCGACGGGGGCCGACGCGTGAGCGGCGTCGTCGAGCCCCGGGTCCAGGTCCTCCTCGACCCCGACTGGGCCTCCGGCTCGCTCGTCGACGACGTGCGCCGCGGGCTCGGCGGCCGCCCACGGCGGCTTCCCCCGAAGTGGCTGTACGACCCGGTCGGCGCCGACCTCTTCGACGAGATCACCCGGCTGCCGGAGTACTACCCCACCGAGGCCGAGCGGGCCATCCTCACCGCGCACGCCGCCGAGATCGCGCAGGTGTGCGACGCCTCGACCCTCGTCGAGCTCGGCAGCGGCACGAGCGACAAGACCCGCACGCTCCTCGACGCCTTCCGCGCCGAGGACCGCTCGCACGGCCCGCTCGCGCGCTTCGTGCCGGTCGACGTGTCCGACGGCACGCTGCGCGAGGCGGCGTCGATGCTCAGCGTCCGCTACCCCGGGATGGCCGTCGAGGCCGTCGTCGGCGACTTCACCCTCCACCTCGGCCAGCTGCCCCGCGGCGACCGCCGGATGGTCGCCTTCCTCGGCAGCACGATCGGCAACTTCTACCTCGAGGAGCGGGCCGCCTTCCTCGGCGCGCTCGCCGACTCCCTCGACACCGGCGAGTGGCTGCTCCTCGGCACCGACCTCGTCAAGGACGCCGACCGCCTCGTCGCGGCCTACGACGACTCGGCCGGCGTCACCGAGCGGTTCATCCGCAACTGCCTGGTCGTCGTCAACCGCGAGCTCGGGGCCGACTTCGACCCCGGCGCCTTCAGCTACGTCCCCTTCTGGGACCCGCGGATGGAGCGCATCGACATGCGGCTGCGCGCCGAGGAGCCGCAGGTCGTCACCGTCCCGGGCGCCGACCTCGTCGTCGAGCTCGCGACCGGCGAGGAGATCTGTGTCGAGATCTCGACGAAGTTCCGGCACGAGGGCATCGCCGCGGAGCTCGGCGAGGCCGGGTTCAGCGTCGAGCGGACGTGGACCGACGACGCCGGGGACTTCGCGCTCACGCTGGCGCGGCGCGACTGACGCGCCGCGGCCCCGCGCCGCCACGTTGCACACCGACCACCGCCGGGCGGGTGCCGCGCCGGTGACCCCCTCGACGTCACGGAGACTGGGCAGATGCGACTCCACGGGGCCCACGTCCTCCTGACCGGGGCCACCGGGACGATCGGTACCCGCCTGGCCGACGGTCTCGCCGCGCGCGGCGCCCGCGTCACCGTCACCGCGCGCAGCCGCGACGCGCTGGGCGACCTCGCGTCGCGCACCGGCGCCCACCCCGTGCCCGTCGACCTCGCGACCCCCGGCGGCCCCGCCGAGCTGCTCGCCGCCGCCCACTCGGCCCACGGCCCGCCCGACGTCCTCGTGCACAACGCCGCGGTCGAGCTCGTCGGCCGCCTCGACGACCTCGACGCCTCGTCCCTCGCCGCCGCGATCGCCCTCAACCTGCGCGCCCCGCTCGAGCTGACCCGCCTGGCCCTCCCCGGGATGCGCGCCCGCCGCCGCGGCCACCTCCTCTGGGTCTCCTCGCTCGCCGGGGTCGCGACCTTCCCCGGCCTCGGGCCCTACGGCGCGACCAAGGCGGGTCTCACCCGGGCGGCCGCCGGCCTGCGGCTGGAGCTGCGCGGCTCGGGCATCGGCAGCACCGTCGCCGAGCTCGGGCCGGTCGACTCCTCGATGATGGACCGGGCCCGTCGACATGCTCCGGCCGAGGCGGCGTTCGCCCGGGCCCGGCGGTTGCGCGTGCTGCGGGACCTCGACCCCGCCGCGACCGCCGAGGCGCTGCTCGACGCCGTCGAGGCCGGACGGCCGCACGTCCGGCTGCCCCGGCGCGCAGCGCCCTTCGCCGCGCTCGCCGCCGCCCCGGGCCTCGCGGTCCGGCTCGCGCTCACCGGGATCCGCGGATGAGCCACCGCTCGGTCCGCCGCAAGATCGCCGTCGCCACGTGGCGCCCGCCGGTCGAGGGACGCATCCAGGCCCGCGTCGAGGTCGACGTGAGCGCCGCGCTGGCGCACCTCTCGCGCCTGCGCGCGAGCACCGGCGTGCGGGTCACCCTGACCCACCTCGTCGGCGCCGCGCTGGCGCGGGGACTGCGGGCCGTCCCGGAAGCCCGGGCGCGCGTCGTGCTCGGGCGGCTGCACCCCATCGAGGACTGCACGATCGCCTTCGCCGTCGACATCGAGGAGGGCGTCGACCTCGCACCGGTGCGCGTCGAGCAGGCGGACCGGCTGACCCCCGTCGAGATCGCGACCCGCGTGCACGACGCCGTGGCCGCGGTCCGGGGGCGGCAGGACCGCCACCACCGCCGCACCAACGGCCTCGTGCGCATCGCCCCGTGGTTCGTCATGCGGCCGGTCATGGCCACGGCGAGCCTGCTGGTCGGGGGGCTGGGTCTGCCCGCGTTCGGCCAGCCCGGGCGGCCGCTCGGCACCGGCTTCGTCTCCAACGTCGGACCGCTCGGGCTCGACGAGGCCTACCTCGCGCCGGCCCCCTTCGCCCGCACGCCGGTCTACCTGTCCATCGGGGCGGTGCGCCAGCGCCCGGTGGCGGTCGGGGGCCGGGTCGAGGTCAGGCCGGTCGCCGTGCTCGTCGCGACGGCCGACCACCGGGTCGTCGACGGCGCGCACGCCGGCCGGCTGCAGTCGATCGTCGTCGAGCTGCTCACCCATCCCGACCGGATGGACACCCCCGCCTGACCCCCCGACTTCTTGCCAGTTGACCCGCTCGACACGCCGGTCCGACGCGTGTCGACCGGCGGAACTCGCAATCAGTGGGAGGTCGAGCGACGGGGTGGGGTCACTCGGGCGTCGGCCCGGTGCCCGCCTCCATGTGCTGGGCGAGGTACTGCTGGATGCTGATCCGCTCGATCGCCTCGAGCTGCGACTCGAAGAAGTCGGCGTGCCGCTCCTCGTCGCGCACCATCTCCTCGAAGATCGAGGCCGAGCCGTGGTCGCCGAGGGCGTGGCACTCCTTGGCCGCCGCGTTGAACTGCGCGATGGCCTCGAGCTCGGAGGCGTGCGCGAGACGCAGCATCTCCTCCGCGGTCTCGCCGACCCGGATGGCCCCGAGCTTCTGGACGTTGGGGTGCCCCTCGAAGAAGAGGATCCGGTTGATGAGGGCGTCGGCGTCCTTCATCTCGTCGATGGACAGGTCGTAGAAGACCTTGCCGAGCTTGGTGAACCCCCAGTTGTCGAGCATCCGCGCGTGGAGGAAGTAGGTGTTCGTGACGGTGAGCTCGAAGGTCAGCGCCTCGTTGAAGAGGTCGACGACCCGGCGGTCAACTGGCTGCACGGAGGTCCTCCTGGTCGGGGGTCGTGGCCCGGCCGACGGTCAGGTGCTGCAGGTCGTCCATCGTGCGGGCCGTGAGCACGTCATGCTCGCAGACGAGGGCCTTGACCGTGAAGACGCAGCCGCCGCAGTCGGTGCCCGCGCCGGTCGTGCGGCAGACCTCGGCGAGGGTCGTGGCGCCCGCCTCGACCGCGGCGTGCACGGCGGTGTCGCTGACGACGCGGCACTGGCAGATGATCACCGCTGCTCCTCGCGCTCGGACCCACGGACCTCCCGTGGTGAGGTACACCTAACCACACGAAGGTGAGGCTTACCTAAGAGTCTCGTGGGCGACCCCTTCCCCGGTCGAGTGCGCAAGTGGTCGCCGGGGCTGCCACCTGCGCCCTCGACTCCCCCTGCGCTCCTCTCCCTCTCGGGTCGAGTGCGCTGGCGGTCGCCGGGGCTACCGCGTGCGCCCTCGACCCCGGGCGGTGGGGCGGGTCGGTGCGCGGGCGACCTACCGTGGACGGGTGACGCCGCCGACCCCGCCCCCCGCCCCGCGGATGCGTCGCGCCACCCCGGCCGACGCCGCCGACCTGCGCCGCGTCTGCCTGCGCACCGGTGCGGCGGGCCGTGACGCCACCGCCCTGCACGCCGACCCCGACGTGCTCGGCGAGGTGTGGGCGCAGCCCTACCTCCACGGCCCCGGATGCCTCGCGCTCGTCGTCGCGGACGAGCTCGGGGTCGCCGGCTACTGCGTCGCGGCCGCCGACACCGCCGCCTTCGAGGACTGGCTCGAGAACCAGTGGTGGCCGGCCCTGCGCGCGCGCCACCCCCGCGGCAGCGGCACGACCCCGGCGGACGCCGCGGTCGTCGAGCGCATCCACGCCGGCCCGCGCACCGACCCCGCGCTGCTCGCGACGCACCCGGCCCACCTGCACGTCGACCTGCTGCCCCGGCTCCAGGGCGGTGGATGGGGGCGCCGGCTCGTCAAGGCGGTGCTCGACGAGCTCGCCGCCGACGGGGTCGCCGGGCTGCACCTCGGCGTCGACCCCCGCAACCCCGGGGCCATCGCCTTCTACCGCCGCCTGGGGCTGCAGCCGCTCGGCGGCGACGAGGGCGTCACCCTGCTCGGCACGACCCTGCCCCGGCCGACGGGGTCGACGGGGTCGACGGGGACGACGACCTAGGCCACCGGCCCACCGACGTCGGCGCGCAGCCCCTCCTCGACGGCGTCGAGCCACCGGCCGACGTGCTCGCGCGCCTCCGGCGTGTCCGGGTAGCGGCAGCGCAGGTGCAGGCCCGACCCGTTGACGACGAGCCACACCATCACGCCGTCGGTGCGGATCCGCGCCGAGACGTACTGCAGCTCCAGGGCCGGGTCGAGCTCCACCGGCAGCCGGCGGGTGTCGAGCCACGAGACGGCGAACATCCCCGGCGCCTGCGGCATCCCGCCCCACGGCGCGAGGATGGGGGCGAGCGGCCAGGACCCGAGCGAGAGCGCCTCGCGCACCGCCGTGGCACACGCGGCCGGCTCGGGGTCGAAGGACTCGAGCACCGCGTTGGTGATGAACCACCCACACGCGTCGTGCCAGCGCGGCTCGTAGCGGCTGTGGACGGGGAAGACCGCCCGCAGCGGGCGGCCGGCGAGGGCGCGCGAGGCGCGGGTGAGGGCCGACGTCGCCATCGCGACCAGCCGCACCCCGTCCGCCCGGGCCCGGACGGTCAGCCGCTCGACCTCCTCGGCGTCGAGCACGTCACGCACCTCGACGACCTCCGGGCGCGCGCTCGAGACGTCGCCGAGGGGGAGGGGGAAGAGGGGCATCACCCCGCCCTCGGCCTCGAGCACGTCGGCCCACCGGCGGCGCACCTCACCCGGCGCGGGGGGCCGGGCGGCGAGCGCTGCGGTGTGCTCGGCGAAGGCCGGCACCTCGGGCAGCGCCGCGCCCACGGGGCGACCGGCGACCACGTCGTCGAGACAGGCCAGCAGGTCGCTGACCAGCACGACGAGGCTCCACATGTCGACGTGGGCGTGCTCGGCCGCGACGACGAGCGACGGGCGCGAGCCATCCGGCGGCTCCACGAGGCAGATGCGGTGCGCCGGAACCGAGTACGAGCGGCAGGTCGCGTCGAGGACCTCCCGCAGCACCTCGCGCGCCGGTCGCCCGTCCAGCGCGTGCTCGACCCACGACCCCGGCGCGACGTCGACCTCGTGCAGCTCGACCTCTCCGGACGGGTTCTGCGAGAACACGGTCCGCAACGTGCCGTGCCGCCGGACGACGGCGCACCAGGCCTCCGCGAGGGCGTCCGAGTCCATGGCCGAGGGCAGCCGGACGGCGACCGCCATCCACGACCCGGGCCGGTCACCCTCGCCGACGTGCCGCCCCTGGTCGAACGAGACCGGCAGCGCCCGTCCGCGCGAGGGCGGCACGACCACGCCGAGGCTGCGGACGCGCCCGTCGGGGAGGGCCATCTGCGCGACGTTGGTCAGGCGCATGCCGCCGTACTCTAGGCGCATCCCCGACGACGGACCGCCCTGGAGGCGCTGTGCCCACGTTCGAGCTCGACGGCGCGACGCTCGACCACGACGTCGTCGGTGACGACGGCCCGCTCGTCGTGCAGCTGCACGGCCTCACCTCCTGCCGCGAGCGGGACGAGCGGATGGGCCTCGACCTCGCCCGCGCCCTGCGCCACCACCGGGTGCTGCGCTACGACGCACGCGGACACGGCCGCTCGACGGGCGACCGGCACCCTGCGTCCTACGCGTGGCACCACCTCGCCGAGGACCTCCTCGCGCTCCTGGACCACGTCGCCCCCGGCGAGACGGTGCACGGCCTCGGGCCGTCGATGGGCACGGCGACGCTGCTGCACGCCGCCCTGCGCGACCCGGGCCGCTTCGCGAGCCTCACCCTCGCCGTGCCCCCGACGGCCTGGACCACCCGGCGCGCCCAGGCGGCCGCCTACCTCGCGAGCGCCGAGCTCGTCGAGCGCGAGGGCCTCGCCGCGTTCGTCGCCCGGGCGGCCACGACGGGGCCACCGCCCGCCCTCGCCGACGCACCGCTCACCGAGCCGGCCGTCCCCGAGCACCTGCTGCCGAGCGTCCTGCGCGGCGCGGCCTCCACCGACCTGCCGCCCGCCGAGGCCCTGACCGGCATCGACGTGCCCACCCTGGTCCTCGCGTGGAGCGACGACCCGGGGCATCCGCTGAGCACGGCAGCCCTCCTGCACGAGCTCGTCGACGACAGCCGGCTCGTCGTCGCCCGCACGCCCTACGGGATCATGGCGTGGCCCGGGCTCGTCGCCGACCACGTGGCCTCGCACGCGGAGAGGGCCCGTCACCCCCTGCGGTGACGGGCCCTCCCGTGTGGTGCGGCGAGGATCAGGACAGGGTGTCCTTGATGTTCTCGCCGGCCTTCGTGGCCTTGGCCTCGGCCTGGTCGGCCTTGCCCTCGGCCTCGAGACGCTCGTTGTTCGTGGCGTCGCCGATGACCTCCTTGGCCTTGCCGGTGAGGTCCTGAGCGGCGTTCTTGGCCTTGTCAGCGATACCCATGGTGGTGTTCCTCTCTGTGGTGGTGGATGGGTCGGACGGGTGGTTCGGGATGACCCGGGGGGGTCAGGTGGTGGCCGCGTTGCGCGGCGGCCGGTGCACCTTGACGCGGTAGCGGACCGGGACGGCACCACCGGTGGCGGTGGCCACCTCGGCGTCGACGGCCGCGAGGTCGCGGCGCAGCTCGGTCAGCAAGGCGTCGTGGCGGGCCGTGACGGTGACCTCGACGACCCCGGCGTCGGTGCCGGAGCCCACGGAGCCGGAGGCCGACTCGGTGGCCAGCCGGGACTCCGCGGCGGCGGCGACGACGTCGGCGAGGGCGCCGAGGCGCAGGCGCAGGCGCCCGTCCTCACCGCTGCCCGGCAGCGAGATGGCCCGGATGCCGACGCGCTGCAGGTGCGCCGAGAGCCACGACAGGCCGGCGACGACGAGCAGGACACCTAGGACGGCGACGAGCCAGGTCCACCAGGAGGCGGCGGCCCACGAGCCGGCGGCGGGGACGGCCAGGGTGTCGGCCGAGCCGAGCACGCCCGCCCACCAGAGGCCGAGGGCGACGCCACCGGCGAGGAGGAGCAGCCCGACGACGAGGGTCAGGCTGCGGTCGAGCCGCATCGCGGAACGGGTCATCGCTTGCCTCCCAGGGTCGAGACCTTGACGGAGACGCAACGACGTCCTCGTCGTGCGCGAGTGGGTGCTCGTCGGTGTCCTGCGCGAGGCCGTGTCCGCGCTCGTCGGCGTGACGCCCACCCAGATCCGCGTCGGCCTCGAGGAGGACCGCTGCACCTCGGTGGCCGTCCACGTCACCGCCACCTACGGCGCCGTCCTCGCCGATGCCGCGAGCGCCGTGCGGTCGACCGTCGCGCGGGCGGTCGTCGACACGCTCGGCGCGGACGCGCTGCCGCCGGAGGGCGTGCCCGTCGAGGTCACCATCGACGACGTCATCGTCTGACACGCCGCCGAGCGACCGGTGGCGTGAGTCCGGGCTCCGGCGGTGGTGCCGTTCCTGGCGCCGGACGTGGGGTGATCGCCCCACGTCTCACGCCATCGCGCGCGCCCTGGGTCAGGAGCCCGCGGCCTCGTCGGCCGCGTCCTCGGGCTGCCAGACCGGCGGGTCGGCCGGCGTGAGGTCGGGGTCGTCCTCGGCGAAGGTCCGGATGCGGCCGACCTCGGTGTTCGGACCCTCGAAGCGGACGGTCACCCGCCCGACCCCGCTGCCCTGCACCCAGCCCCGGCCGTGCTCGACGTGCTCGACGTCCTGGCCCGGGCGCCACGGCGAGCGCGGCGCCGGCTGGTCCGCGGCCGGCGCCTCGTCCCCCGGGCCCGCCGGCTCCTCGACCGGCAGCGCGCCCCCGCCGGCGTCCGGCCGGACGAACTCGTCGTCGTCCTCGACCGTGCCCGTGCGCACCGGGCCCGGCCGGTCGTCGAGGAGTCCGTCGAGCAGGTCCGGCTGCGTGTAGAGCGAGAGGCCCGAGACGCCGACGCCGAGCAGCCGCAGGCCGTCCGCGACGTCGAGGCCGTCGAGGAGGCGCAGCGCCTGCCGCAGGACCACCGCGTCGGCGTCGGTCGGCTGGTCGAGGGTCGTCGAGCGGGTCAGCGTGCTGAAGTCGTGGCGTCGCGCCTTGAGGACCACGGTCCGCCCCGAGAGCCCGTCGGCGCGCAGCCGCTCGCCGACCCGGTCGGTCAGCCGGCGCACGTGCTCCGCGAGCCGGACCCGGTCGGTCACGTCGGTCTCAAAGGTCGACTCGGCCGACACCGACTTCGCCGCGCGCTCGGTGACGACCTCGCGGTCGTCCTCGCCGCGCGCGAACGCGTGCAGCTGCGTGCCGTGCGCCTTGCCGAGCAGCGCGACGACCTCGTCGAGGTCGAGCGCGGCGAGCCGCCCCACCGTCGCGATGCCGTGCGCCGTCAGCCGCGCCGCCGTCGCCGGGCCGACCCCGGGGATGGCGCGCACCGCCATCGGGGCCAGGCGCTCGGCCTCCTCGCCGGGCGGCACGACGATCTGGCCGTCGGGCTTGGCGAGGTCGGAGTGGATCTTCGCGACGAGCTTGCTCGTGCCGGCGCCCACCGACGCGGTGAGCCCGGTCCGAGCCTGGATCCGGGCGCGCAGCCCCCCGACCAGCTCGCCGACCAGCCCGACGTCGGCCTGCGGGTGCTGCGGGGTGAGGTCGAGGTAGGCCTCGTCGATGGACACCTGCTCGACGAGGGGCGTCAGCTCGCGGACGAGGTCCATCACGGCGTGCGAGGCGTCGCGGTAGGCCTCGAAGCGGGGGCTGAGGAAGGCGGCGTTCGGGCAGCGGCGGCGGGCCTCGGCGGTCGGCATCGCCGAGCGGATGCCGAAGACGCGCGCCTCGTACGACGCGGTCGACACGACGCCGCGACCGCGGACCCCGCCGACGACGACCGGCTTGCCGCGCAGCGACGGCTTGTGGAGCTGCTCGACGGCCGTGAAGAACGCGTCGAGGTCCAGGTGGAGGATCACCGGACGCGCGCGCACGCCCCCAGTCTGCCTCCGCCCACCGACCCCGCCCGGTCGGCCCGTGAGGGCTGCGGGCTCAGCCCCGGGCGAGGCGCTTCTGGCGGCGGGAGTCGCCGGCGTAGAGCGCCCACGCCATGAGCGCCGGCTGGAAGGCGAGCCGGGCCAGGCGCTTCTCGTCGGTGTCGAGGCCGAAGCCGTCCTTGCGCTCGAGCCACTGCGCGACGTTGCCCGGGAAGACCCCGAGGAAGAACAGCGCGCCGACCCGCCCCATCCGCGCACGCGACGGCTGGCGCCACGTGAGGAGCGTCGCCGCCCCGAGGGCGATCTCGGCGTAGCCCGACCACACGACGACGTCGTCCGGGTCGAAGGGCATCCACTCGGGCACCTGGGCCTGGAACTCCTCGCGCTTGCTCGTGAGGTGCGCGGTGCCGGCACCGACCAGAGCGGCGCCGAGAGCCACCTTGCCCAGCGCGCGCAGGGCGCGGCCGGTCTTCTCGCGGCGGGTCGGGGTCTCGTCGTGGTGCGTCATCCCCCCAGTGTGTTGGGTCGGCGGCCCCCACGGGGGAGTCGGTGACTGTGGCATCGTTCTCCACGCGATCTCCACCCGTCCTGCGCCCGTTGCACCCACGGACGCACCGACCCGGCGGTGAGGATGGGGGCATGGTTCCGGGGGAGGACGAGAAGGGGGCGCCGCCGCGCGACACGACCGTCGTCGGGTGGCTGGTGCTCGTCGGTGGTCTGCTGTGGATGCTCTCCCTGGGATGGCGGGCCGACGTCTACTGGGGCTTCTTCCTCGCCGAGCCGTCGTGCCTCGCCGCGGGCACCTGCACCCGGGAGGACCTCGGGCAGCACCAGCAAGAGGCCTGGGCCGCCCTGGGTCCGCCGACGCTGCTCGCGATGACCGGGGCGGCCCTCGTCCTCGGTGGACTCGTGGACGCGGGCCGGCGGCTCGTCGACCGCGAGCGCGGAGTCTGGTGGCTGCTGCACCGCGCCGTCTTCGTCACCGTCGGGGTGGGCGCCGTCGCGGCCATCCCCCTGGCCGGCGCGACCGTGGTCTCCCCGCCGCTGGGGGCCGCCGGGCTGGCCGTCGTCCTCGTCCTGCTCGGGGTCGCCCTGCACGCCGCCCTGCGGCCCCGACGTCCTCGGCCGGGTCCGAGGGTCAGCGAGGAGCGGACCACGCGCTGAGCGACGCCGACGGGCACCTTGCCCGAGGCCGTCTGCCCGACCGGCCGTCCGTGCCGAGGGGACGGCGCGGTCTCCACGAGATCTCCGCACCGTCCGCCGGCTCGCGTCACACCCTCGCCGCGGACGTCCTGCACGATGAGGTCATGACCGGGGGGCGAGGGGTGTGGGTCGCGGGTGTCGTCGCCGCGTTGCTGACGACCTCCGGGTGCTCGGCAGCGGTGTCGCACACGATCGACGGGCTCGCGCTCGACACCCTGACGCACGGGCTCGACCATGCGCTCGCCGGGCTCGAGGTCCGCAGCAGCGCGCAGGTCGAGGCGCTCGTCCGGGAGGCGCGGCCCTCCGTCGTCGACCCGGAGCGCACGGACAGCGGCGTGGGACAGGTCGAGTACGCGACCTACGGCGAGCGCGAGGGCGGACGGGCCGCCGCCGGGGCGGTCCCGGTCGTCGTGTGGCACCGCACCGCGGGAGGCGGCCCGTTCGTCGACGACGGCGGTGCGTGGCGCGTCGTCTGCGCCCGCCTGTCCGTCGACCGTTCCCGCACGGCCTTCACCGCGGAGCCGGTCGGCTGCCCCGACGGCGTCACCCCCGAGCCCGTGCAGCCCGTCGGCGACGACCCGGCCCCCCACCTGGACCTCGACCCTCCGGACGCGGGGGAGCTCGTCACCGGTTCGCCACCACGGCGAGGGAGTCCGGGCGCGTCGCTGCGACCCACGTCCCGGGGCGAGGCCGACCCCTGCGCCGACGACGACCTCGACCTCGCCCTCGGCCCGCCGCAGCACCTCACGGGCGTGGACGCCGTGCCCCTCCTCGTGGTCAACACCGGCCCCCTCGCGTGCCGCCTCGCCGCACCGACTGGGCTGGTGCTCACCCGCGACGGCGAGGACGTGCCCCTGCGCACCACCCCGTCGCGTGGCGAGGTCGTCCTCGCGCCCCGGGAGTCGGCCTCCGCCCTCGTCACGTGGCGACCGGTCCAGGGCATCGACGGGGCCGCCGCCCAGCGGCTCTCGGTCCTCGGGCCGGCCGGGCCCGACCCCCTCCCGGTCCGGCTCGCACCCTCCGCGGGGACCGGCGTCCCGACCGTCGACCCCGGCGCCGAGGTCACGCTCTCGCCGTGGGAGCGCCGGGGCTACGGAGCCGGGAGCGGGGAGGACCCGGTGCGTCCGGACGTCGCGCCCCGCTGCCGGCCCGAGGAGCTCGCCGTGACGAGCGATCGCCCGGACGCCGGCTCCGGTCGGCCGCTCCCTCCGTCGGTGCGGGCCCACCTGACCGCCGTCACACCCTGCCTGCTCGTCCCCGGCGTCTCCGCCCTGCCCGACGGCGTGCCGGACGCGGTCGAGGGACCGCCCGTGCTGCTCGCGCCGGGGGAGGCGGTCGACGTCACCACCGCGACCGCCGGCCCGGACCGTCCGGGCGAGGTCCTCGTGGCCGACCGGTGGGTGGCGGTCAGGGACGCGCCCTGAGCGTGGTGAAGCCCCCGTCCGCTCCTCCTGACAACCGGGTTACCGGTCGGTACGGTGGCCGGGTGAAGCGGCCCGACCTCACCGTCCTCGCCATCCCCGCCTTCGTCGGTGCGATGGCCGCCGAGTACTGGTGGCAGAAGCGCCACCCCGCCCCGGCCGGGACGACGCGCGCCGGCGACTACGAGCTCGCCGACACGGTCGCGAGCCTGACGATGGGCGTCGGCAGCCTCCTCGCCCCGTTCGTCGCGAAGCGCCTCCTCGACCCCGTGACGCCGGGGAAGGGCCGCGGCGCCCGCTGGCTGATGGGCACCGCCGTCGCCGCGAGCGCCGCCACCACCGTCCTCGACGTCGTACGCCGGCACCGGGACGAGGGCGGCCTGCCGCCGGCGGGCAGCATCCCCGAGGAGGCCCGACAGGTCCGCCGGAGCACCACCACTGCGGACGCCGACCCCGAGTCCGTCCCCGCCCTGCGCCGCGTCACCGGCGGGATGGCCGTGGCCGCGGTCGCGTCGACGGCGCTGACGGTGGCGACGACCTGGTCGGCGCAGACGAGCGGCGAGAAGCTTTTCGCCCGCACCGGCCGCGACCTCGGCACCGGCCTGCTCGCCAACACGGTCGCGCTGCTCGGCTGGGACGCCATCTACTACTGGAACCACCGCTTCAACCACGAGAGCCGCTGGCTCTGGGCGATGCACGTCGTGCACCACAGCAGCGAGCGCTACAACCTCTCGACAGCGCTGCGGCAGCCCGTCGCCGAGGGCGTGACGATGAGCGTCCCCTACGGCCTGCTCGCGCTCGCCGGGGTGCGGCCGAGCGTCATCGAGAACGCCCGCGCGCTCAACCTCATCTACCAGTTCTGGATCCACACCGAGGCGGTCCGCTCCATCGGGTGGCTCGAGAAGGTCCTCAACACGCCCTCGCACCACCGGGTCCACCACGGGTCCAACTCGCGCTACCTCGACCGCAACCACGGCAGCATCCTCATCGTGTGGGACAAGCTGTTCGGCACGTTCGAGGAGGAGGACGAGCCGGTCGTCTACGGGCTGACGAAGAACATCGACACCTACGACCCGGCGGTCATCGCGACCCACGAGTGGCGCGACATCGCCCGCGACGTCGCGGGGTCGCAGACCTGGCGTGACCGGTGGTCGTTCTTGCTGCGCGGCCCGGGGTGGGCGTACGAACGCCACCGGGCCCTCGCCGCGGCGCGCGACCCGGCGATGGAGCCCGCGCCGCCCGCCCCCGTGGCCGCCTGAACGACCACCCCGGGCGGGCCGGCGCCGGGCTCAGAACGCGTACGAGCCGAACCGGCCCCAGGCGACGAACGCCGCGAGGAGCAGCAGCACGACGTTGACGGCGATCATCGGCGTCTCGCCGCGACGGGCGTGGACGACGGCGGCACCCACCATCGTCAGCGCGAGCCCCGTCGCCGCCAGCGGCACGAGGACCGGCGCGATGCCGGTGACGGCGGGCAGGACGAGGCCGAGGGCGCCGAGCACCTCGACGACGCCGATGCCCTTGACGGCGCCGGCCGAGAAGTCCTCGACCCAGCCGAGGCCCGACTCGGCGAGCCCCGCCTTCGGGCGGGAGAGCTTCATGGCGCCGGCGGCGAGGAACGCGAGGGCGAGCACGACGGCGACGACCCAGAGCACGATGTTCACGGGGACCTCCAGTGGGGTGGTTTCAGTTCATGCGTGAACTCGTGACGAACCGGGTCCAGGCCGCGCTCGTCGCCCGGGACGCCGGCCTCGGCGACCCCTGATCCCCGCCCCGGTCATCCCACGAACGTGTGTAAAGAACGTCGGTCTCGCCGCGGGGGCCTCACACACGTTCGCGGCGGGTCCTGGCCCCCGGAACGAGCGCGACCCCGACCAGAACCTGGTCGGGGTCGTCCTCGTGCTGTGCGCAAGGGGGGATTTGAACCCCCACGCCCGTAAGGACACTGCCACCTGAAGACAGCGCGTCTGCCGTTCCGCCACTTGCGCGTGGTGCTCGGATGAGCCGTCCCAGTGTGCCCGATGGATGCCCGATCGACCAAAGCGACCCCCGGAGCGGCCTGCTCAGGACATCGGCTCGGCCTCGGTCTCGGGGCGGGCGGGCCGGCCCCGGTTGCCCCGCGAGCGCAGCCGCACGCCGGGCAGGCCGGGCGCGGGGATGCGCGGCACGTCGCCCTCGTAGCCCTCGACCCGGCCGAAGCGGCCCGCCGACCCGTCGGCGCCGGCCTCCCACGCCTCGCGGGCGGCGACGACCTCGTCGTGCGAGCGCCCGACGAAGTTCCACCACATGACGATCTCCTCGCCGAAGGGCTCACCGGCCAGGACGAGGACGCGGGCGCCCTCGCCCCCCGCCGTCAGCACGAGCGACCGCCCGTCCCTGACCCCGTCGCCGTCCGCCGAGGCCGCCTCCACGACGCCCAGCTCGGTCGCGGCCACCGGTGCACCGGCGAAGTCCACCGACCCACGGTCGACGAGCACCCCGACCTCGAACCCGTCCGGCACCGGCAGGGCCACCGAGGCCCCGGCCTCGAGCACGACCTCGACCCCGAGCAGCGCGGTCTCGACCCGCACCGGTGAGCGCGAACCCCAGAGCGACCCGACGAACACGCGCGCCTCGACCCCGGGCGCGGGATGCACCGCCTCCGGCACGTGGTGCTCGAACCGCGGCTCGACGGACGCGGCGACCGACGGCAGCACGACCCACAGCTGTGCGCCGTGCAGCACGCGCGTGCCGGCAGTCGACACCTCCGAGTGCGAGATGCCCCGTCCGGCCGTCATGAGGTTGACCTCGCCCGGACGGACGACCGCGACCGTGCCGAGGGAGTCGCGGTGCTCGACCTCGCCGGAGAACAGCCACGAGACGGTGGCGAGGCCGCAGTGGGGGTGCGGCGCGACGTCCATCCCGCCGCTGACCGAGACGTCGTCGGGCCCGTAGTGGTCGGCGAAGCACCACGCCCCGACGAACGAGCGCTCCTTGGCCGGCAGGGTGCGCCGCACCGTCATCGCGCGCGGCCCCCCGAGCGGCACCTCGCGCGGTCTCAGCGTCTGCACCCGGTCCACCATGGGTCCACGCTAGCCAGCCGACCGTCCCGACGCGCCTCGCGCGCGGGCGCACGCGTTCAGGGAGCGTCCAGCCCCGGCGGATAGGCTGGAGCGACGTCTGCCGGCCCGTGACCGACGAGGAGGTGCGCCGTGGGACTGCTCGACCGCCTCGAGGCGGGCATCGAACGTGCCGTCCAGGGCACCTTCGCCAAGCACCTGCGCTCGGCCGTGCACCCCGTCGAGATCGCGAGCAACATGCGCCGCGCGATGGACGACCGCGCCGTCACCTCCTCGGGGCGCGCGATCGTCCCCAACGTCTTCGTCATCGAGCTGAGCCCCGGTGACTTCGACCGGCTCCAGCCCGACCTCAAGAGCGTCGAGGAGGACCTCGTCGCCGCCGCCGAGGAGCACTGCGACGGCCAGCACTACCAGCCCGCCGGGCCGTTCGACATCGTCTTCGAGGAGCACGACGACCTCGAGACCGGGGTCTTCCGGCTGCGCCCGAGCAAGGCCTCGCGCCCCCGCGCCACGGGGCACACCGGCCAGCACCAGCGCCCCCCGGCCCCGCCCGCCGCTCCCGCCACGCCCGCAGCAGCCGCCGCCGCGCCGGCTCCCGCTGCCGCCGAGGCCGACGACCTCCCGACCCGCCCGAACGAGCAGCAGGCCCCGCCGGCCCGCCCGCGCCGCGTCAACCCGGCCGACCGTCCGTGGCTCGACGTCGACGGCGAGCGCTACCCCCTCATGGGCGCGATGACGATCCTCGGCCGCGACGACAGCGCCGACATCATCCTCGACGACCCCGGCATCTCGCGCCGGCACAGCGAGCTCCGCGTGACCACCGACGGCCCGCACTTCGTGACGACGATCCGCGACCTCGGCTCGACCAACGGCACGTTCGTCAACGGCGAGCGCATCACGAGCGCGCACCTGTCCGACGGCGACCGCGTCACCGTCGGCCGCACCTCCGTCTCCTTCCGCGCCGGGCGGCGGTGACCCCGCGATGCTGAGCGAACTGACCCTCACCGTGCTCCGGCTCGGGCTGCTGGTCGCCCTGTGGGCGTTCGTCTTCGCGGTCGTCGGGGTCCTGCGCGGCGACCTCTACGGCACCCGCGTCCGCAAGCGCGCGGGCACGACACCGGCCAAGGGCAACCCCGCCCCGCGCGCCCCGCGCCGCGAGCGCACCCCCAGGCCGCCGAAGGCGTCCAAGGGCCCGACCCGCCTCGTCGTCACCGCCGGCCCGCTCTCCGGCACGACGCTGCCGCTGCGCTCCTCGGGCACGCTCATCGGCCGCAGCCCCGAGTGCGCCCTCGTCCTCGACGACGACTACGCGTCCGGCCGGCACGCCCGCATCTTCGAGGGCGACGACGGCCGCTGGATGGTCGAGGACCTGCGCTCCACCAACGGGACCTACCTCGGGGCGACCCGCCTGACCGAGCCGCGCGAGGTCGCGGCCGGCAGCGTGCTGCGAATCGGCCAGACGACGCTCGAGCTGCAGAGGTAGCCGATGCCGTTCGCCTTCCACTACGCGGCGCGCTCCGACGTCGGCATGGTGCGGTCCAACAACGAGGACTCGGGCTACGCCGGCCCCCACCTCCTCGCGATGGCCGACGGGATGGGCGGGCACGCCGGCGGCGACGTCGCGAGCTCGACGGTCGTCGCGGCCCTCGTCGACCTCGACGGCGAGTCGTTGTCCGGGCGGGACGCGAGCCAGGCGCTGCTCGACCGCATCCGCGAGGCCAACCGCGAGATCGGGACGGCCGTCGACGACGACCCGCGCCTGGACGGGATGGGCACGACGCTCATCGCGATGCTGCGCACCGGCGACCGGATCGCGTTGGCGCACATCGGCGACTCGCGCGCGTTCCTGCTGCGCGACGGCGAGGTCACGCAGGTGACCAAGGACCACTCGTTCGTGCAGAACCTCGTCGACGAGGGACGCATCACCGCCGACGAGGCGAAGACCCACCCGCAGCGCTCGCTCGTCACGCGCGTGCTCACCGGCAGCGACGAGGACGAGCCCGACCTCGTCGTGCGCCAGGGCCGCGCCGGCGACCGCTACCTCATCGCCTCCGACGGCCTCACCGACTACGTGGCGCGCGAGACCGTCGACGACGTCCTGCGCGAGACCCGCGACCCCGGCGAGTGCGCCGAGCGGCTCGTCGGGCTCGCCCTGCGCGCCGGCGCCCCCGACAACGTGACCGTCATCGTCGGCGACCTCGTCGACATCGCGAAGGTCGACGCCCCGCCCACCCAGCCGCAGGTCGTCGGCGCCGCGGCCGAGCGCCGCCGCGGCACGCGCCCGGTGCCGGTCACTCCGGCCGAGAAGGCCGCCGCGCTGAGCAAGGCGGCCACCGGCGGGGACGACGACACCGACGACGACGGCGTCACCCTCGCCGAGGAGGGCCCGCGCACCCGCCGCGGCACGGTGCTGCGCGTCGTCGCGGCCCTCGTCGTCGCCGCGGTCGTCGTCGCCGGCGGCTCGTACGCGGCCTACGCGTGGTCGCAGCAGCAGTACTACCTCGGCGAGCAGGACGGCGTCGTCACGGTCTTCCGCGGGGTCGACCAGGACCTCGGCCCGATCTCGCTGCACTCCCCGGAGTACGCGACGACCATCCCCGTCGACGAGCTGCCCGACTCCTACCAGCAGAACATCGAGGCCGGCATCGAGGCGAGCAGCCGGGCCGACGCCGACGCACGCGTCACCGAGCTGCGCCTGCAGGCCGAGGCGTGCCGCTACGCCCGCAGCCAGGGCGACGAGTGCCGCACGGTCCAGCCCGGATGGACGCCGCCGAGCCCCAGCGCGTCCCCGTCGGCGTCCCCGTCGGCGTCCCCCTCCGGGTCCGCGTCCCCGTCGCCGTCCGCGTCCCCGTCGGCGTCGTCCAGCGGCCTGCCCTCGCTCTCGACCACGTCCACCCCGACCGTCCCGCCGCCGGCATGAGCACCGTCTCGTCCGTCGCGCCGCGCTCCGGCCGCACCACCGAGCTCGTCCTCGTGCTCGGGGCGGTCGGCATCGTCGGGCTCGCCTACGTCAACCTCGGCCTGGCCACGACCGGCACGGTGCCGCCCGGCCTCGCCGCGCTCGGGCTCGGCTACCTCGGTGTGTCGCTGGCCTTCCACGTCGTGCTGCGCTGGCGGGCGAAGTACGCCGACCCGCTGCTCCTGCCGATCGTCACGCTCCTCAACGGACTCGGCCTCGTGATGATCCACCGCGTCGACATCGCCCGCGGCCGCGACATCGCCGACGGGGTGGCGCTGCGCCAGCTGATGTGGAGCGCGCTGGCCGTCGCGATCGCCGCCGCGGTGCTCGTCGTGCTGCGCGACCACCGCATCCTGCGCCGGTACACCTACGTCGCGGGGGTCGCCGGCTTCTCGCTGCTGCTGCTGCCGCTGCTGCCGGTCATCGGCACCTCCGAGTTCGGCTCGCGCATCTGGATCCGGCTGGGGCCGTTCTCGTTCCAGCCGGGTGAGATCGCCAAGATCTCGCTCGCGGTGTTCTTCGCGGGCTACCTCGTGCAGACGCGAGACGCGCTGTCGGTCGCCGGCCGCAAGATCCTCGGCCTCACGCTCCCGCGCGCCCGCGACCTCGGGCCGATCCTCATCGCGTGGCTCGCGAGCCTGAGCGTGCTCGTCTTCGAGCGCGACCTCGGCTCGTCGCTGCTCTTCTTCGGCCTCTTCGTCGCGATGCTCTACGTCGCCACCGAGCGGGTGTCGTGGATCGCGATCGGCCTCGGGCTCTTCGGGGCCGGCGCGTACGTCGCCTACCTCGCGTTCGCGCACGTCCAGGTCCGGGTCCTGCTGTGGCTGCACACCTTCAGCCCCGAGGCGCTGCAGACCTCCGACCAGCTCGCCAAGGGCCTCATGGGGATGGCCGCCGGCGGGATGGTCGGCACCGGCCTCGGCCGCGGGCGCCCTGACCTGACCTACCTCGCGGAGTCGGACTTCATCATCTCGAGCTTCGGCGAGGAGCTCGGGCTCGTCGGGCTCTTCGCGATCCTCGTGCTCTACGCGCTGCTCGTCGAGCGCGGCCTGCGCACCTCGCTCGGCACGCGTGACGGCTTCGGCAAGCTGCTCGCCGCCGGCCTCTCGTTCTCGCTCGCCCTCCAGTGCTTCGTCGTCGTCGGCGGCGTCACGCGGGTCATCCCGCTGACCGGTCTCACGGCCCCCTTCCTCTCCTCGGGCGGCTCCTCGCTGCTCGCCAACTGGACGTTGCTCGCCATCCTGCTGCGCATCTCGGACCACGCCCGCCGCCCGCTGCCCGACGAGTCCGCGCAGAGCGCGGTCGGCGAGGCCCGCACCGAGGTGGTGAAGCTGTCGTGAACGCCCCCGTCCGCCGCCTCTCCTTCCTCGTCGCCGGTCTCTTCGCGGCGCTGCTCGTCTCGACGACGCTCATCCAGTACGTCTTCGCGGCCGACCTCAACGGCCGCCCGGACAACCGCCGGACGCTGCTCGCCACGTACGCCCGCGAGCGCGGCGAGATCCTCGTCGGGCAGACCCCGATCGCGAAGTCGGTGCCGACCGACGACGAGTTCAAGTTCCAGCGCACCTACGACGACGCCGACCTCTTCGCGCACGTCACCGGCTTCTACTCCTTCTACGGCGCGGTCGGCGGGCTCGAGCAGTCCGAGAACGAGCTGCTGTCGGGCTCGAGCGACAAGCTCTTCTACCGGCGCATCTCCGACCTCTTCACCGGACGCCGGCCGCAGGGCGCCACCGTCGAGACCACGCTCGACGCCGCCGTCCAGAAGGCCGCCTCCGACGGCATCGGCGACGCGCGCGGCGCCGCGGTGGCCCTCGACCCCAAGACCGGCGCGATCCTCGCGCTCGTCAGCCACCCCTCGTTCGACCCCAACACGCTGGCCGGTCACGACCTCGGCAAGGTCGACGCCAACTACCAGTCGCTGCTCAAGGCGGACGGCCGGCCGCTCGTCGACCGCGCCATCGCCGGCGACCTCTACCCGCCCGGGTCGGTCTTCAAGGTCGTCACCGCGGCCGCGGCGCTGACCAGCGGCAAGTACACGGCCGACTCCGAGCTGCCCGGCGGCGCCTCCCTCGACCTGCCGCTCACCGACACCGACCTGCCCAACCACGGCAACGTGCCGTGCAGCCCGTCCGGCCGGATCACGCTCAAGCAGGCCCTCGTCGTCTCGTGCAACCCCGCCTTCGGTGAGGCCGGCATGGAGATCGGCGCCGACGCGCTGCGCGAGCAGGCCGCGAAGTTCGGCTTCGGCGACGCGCTGACCGTCCCGATGCGGGTGACGCCGAGCAGCGTCCCCGCCGAGATGAACGAGCCGCAGCTCGCGCAGGCCTCGATCGGCCAGTACGACGTCCGCGTCACCCCGATGCAGATGGCGATGGTCGCGGCCGGCATCGCGAACAAGGGCGTCGTCATGAAGCCCTACCTCGTGCAGTCCGTCATCGGCTCGGACCTGTCGGTCATCGAGTCGGCCGACCCGACCGAGCTGTCCGAGGCCGTGACCCCCGAGGTCGCCGCGACCCTCACGGACATGATGATCGGTGTCGTGCAGGAGGGCTCGGGCACCCGGGCGCAGATCCAGGGCGTGTCGGTGGCGGGCAAGACCGGCACCGCGGAGCACGGCACCGGCCGGCGCGCGCACGCCTGGTTCATCTCGTTCGCCCCGGCGGACGACCCGAAGATCGCCGTCGCGGTCGTCGTCGAGGACGGCGGGACGGCCAACAGCGAGACCGGCGGTGGTGCGGTCGCCGCACCCATCGCGAAGGCGATGATGGAAGCACGGCTGAGCGAATGAGGAAGGCACGACATGGTTGACGTCCCGAAGCTGCTCGGCGGCCGGTACGAGGTCGGTGAGCTCCTCGGTCGCGGCGGCATGGCGGAGGTCCACCGAGGGTTCGACACGCGGCTCGGCCGCTCCGTCGCCATCAAGATGCTCCGCAGCGACCTCGCGCGCGACGCCACGTTCATCACCCGGTTCCGCCGCGAGGCGCAGTCGGCGGCCGCTCTCAACCACGCCTCGATCGTCGCGGTCTACGACCACGGCGAGGACCACCTGCACACCGAGTCCGGTGGGGCGCAGGTCAACATCCCCTACATCGTCATGGAGTTCGTCGACGGGCGGACGCTGCGCGAGGAGCTGACCGAGAAGGGGCAGCTCGACGAGACCGAGGCCGTGCGGGTCACCGAGGGCGTCCTCGACGCGCTGGCCTACAGCCACCGGCAGGGCATCGTCCACCGCGACATCAAGCCGGCCAACGTCATGGTCGCGGCCGACGGCTCGGTCAAGGTCATGGACTTCGGGATCGCCCGGGCGATGGCCGACGCGAACGCCACCGTCACCGCCACGCAGGCCGTCATCGGCACCGCGCAGTACCTCTCGCCGGAGCAGGCGCAGGGGCAGACGGTCGACGCGCGCTCGGACCTGTACTCCGCCGGCTGCATGCTCTTCGAGCTGGTCACCGGCCGGCCGCCGTTCCAGGGCGACAGCCCGGTCGCCATCGCCTACCAGCACGTCGGCGAGGCCCCGGTGCCGCCGTCGCGGTTCGCCGAGGGGATCTCGGCCGACCTCGACGCCGTCGTGCTCCACGCGCTCGAGAAGCCGCGCGAGGACCGCTACCAGGACGCCGACGAGTTCCGCGCCGACCTCCAGGCCGTCCGGCTCGGGCGCCCTGTGAGCATCGCCGCCCGCTCGGCGGCCGCGGCGTTGGCCGGCGCCGCGGCGGCCGGGGTCACCGAGGCCCTGCCGGCCTCCTCGACCGCGCTCACCGACCGCACCGCGGCGTGGGACGCCCCGTTCGCCACCCCGCCCGCCGACAACGAGCCGCTGACCCGCCGCGAGGTGATGGAGGAGGAGCGCAAGAAGCGCAACCCGGCCGCGGCCATCCTCCTCGTCGTCGCGGTGCTCGCCGCGCTCGGGCTGCTCGTGTTCGGCCTCGTGAACTACCTCGGCGAGTCCGACACGCCACCGCAGGTGCAGGTGCCGTCGGTCGTCGACGCCCCGCAGGACGCCGCGACCGCCACGCTGACCGGCGCCGGCTTCCGCGTCGAGTCGATGGTCGCCGCCTCCGACACGGTCGACGAGGGCAACGTCATCTCGCAGACCCCCGAGGGCGGCACCCGCGTCGACCAGGGCTCGACGGTGCGCATCACCGTCTCCGGCGGGCCCGACAACGTCGAGGTGCCGGACCTGGCCGGGCGCTCGCTCGACGAGGCCCGCGGCATCCTCTCCGACCTCGGGCTGACGCTCGGGACCGTCGACGAGGTCAACGACGCGAACACCGCGGAGAACGTCATCATCTCCTCCGACCCCGGCTCGCAGGTCGCGGTCAAGCCCGGGACGCGGATCAACGTGACGGTCGGCACCGGCCAGGTCGAGGTGCCGAACGTCGTGGGGATGAGCCAGAACGAGGCCCAGAGCGCCCTCGCCGATGCCAACCTCAAGGTCGAGACCTCGTACGAGCAGACCGACCAGGCGGCCGAGGGCGACGTCATCAGCCAGGACCCGAAGGGCAAGCAGGCGGTCGACACCGGCTCGACGGTGAAGATCGTCGTCGCCCAGAAGGCCGCGCCGACGCCCACCCCGACCCCGACGCCGACCCCCACCCCGTCGGAGTCGCCCACCGAGAGCCCGTCGCCGAGCCCCTCCCCGAGCTGACCCGGTCGGCGGGGGTGGTCCACCCGGACTCGCCCCCGCGGCCCCGGTCATCCCGACCCCCGGCCCAGGTCCCGCCGCCCCGCCTCGACCTCGCCCAGCCGGGGCCGTCTCGCCCTGCCGGTGCGATCGCGCCCCGCCGCCCCGCTAGGACACCCCGGCACGCCGAGGAGACCCCGGCACGGCGAGACCCCCGCGGCGAGGCGAGATCACCACACGACGCTGAGGCGACCGCGCCCAAGAGGCCCCGGGAGACATGTACCTCTCCCAGGATCCTGCCTCCCCGGAAGGATTACCTTGCGCCCGGCAAGGTTTCCCTTCCACCCCGCAAGGGATCCCTTCCCGACGCAACCATGCGGTCGTCCCCGCAAGGTAAACCTTCCGCGGTGCAAGGACGTGGTTGCGCGGGGCAAGGTAAACCTTCCGCGACGCATGGAGGCTGGGGACACCTACCTCGGCCCCCGGCTCTCAGGAGACCCGCACCGGGCGCCCTCCGCTCGACGCTCGCAACCCATGCGCAGGAGCCGAACGCCCCTGCGTCGCCCTCCTCAGGTCGCGGCCACCATCCGCGCGACCCCCGCCGCGTCGTGCACGAGCGGCGACAGCCCCTCCGCCCGCGACACCGCGTCCGTCATCCCGGCGATGCGCAGCCAGTTGGCCAGCATGAGGTGCCCGCCCTCGGTGAGCACCGACTCGGGGTGGAACTGCACCCCGTGCAGCGGGAGTGTCGCGTGCCGCACGGCCATGACGATGCCCGACTCCGTGTGCCCGTTCGGCACGAGCGCCTCCGGCATCGTCGCGGGGTCGATGGTCAGCGAGTGGTAGCGCGTCGCCGTAAACGGCTGCGGCACGCCGGCCAGCACCCCGGACCCGTCGTGCAGCACGCGAGAGGTCTTGCCGTGCAGCAGCTCCGGCGCCCGCCCCACCGTCGCGCCCATGACCACGCCCAGCGCCTGGTGCCCGAGGCACACCCCGAGCATCGGTTGCGCCCGCTCGGCGCACGCCTCGATCATCGCCATCGAGACACCGGCCTCCTCGGGCGTCCCCGGCCCCGGCGAGACGAGCACCCCGTCGAAGTCGGCGCCGTCGGACGGCGACACGGCGTCGTTGCGGACGACCTCGCACTCGGCGCCGATCTGCTCGAGGTAGCCGACGATCGTGAAGACGAAGCTGTCGTAGTTGTCGACGACGAGGACGCGGGTCATCCCCCTATGGTGCCCCGCCCGGTCGCGCCGACCCAGCCCGGTCCGCCCCCGGTCCGCACCCTTCCGCGGGTCGCCGGGCACTTCCAGCGCTCACCCCACCGTGTTGTCGTTGAACGGCAGCACCTCGGCGATCGCCGGGAACCCCCACTCGAAGAGCACGGCGACGACCACCGCCACCAGCACGACGCACGTCAGCGCCCGCACCCACGAGGGCCCGGGCAAGAATCGCCACAGCGCTGCGTACATCCGCCTACCCCTCCACCGTCGACCAGTCGGCCAGCCGCCACTTCGCCCGCGGCACGGCCTCGACGAGACGACCGTGCGTGACGAACCGCTCCGTCGCGCTGTACTTCGGGTGGCACGAGGTCATCGTGATCATCCGCTCCGTCGGCTTCGTCCCGGGCGAGTCCGGCACCGGCGCGATGACCTCGGTCTGCCACGGCCGGACGATCTCACGCCCGGTGATCTCGTAGACGTACACCGTGGGCGCGGTCTCGACGATGACGCGGTCGCCGTCGCGCAGCGTGTCGATCTCGTGGAAGGGCCGCCCGTACGTCGTCCGGTGGCCCGCGACCGCAAAATTGCCCACGGCTCCCGGCGACGCCGACCCTTCGTAGTGCCCGACCCCGAGGGCCAGCACCGGACGCCCGACACCCTCGATGACCGGCCGCGCGAAGTCCGCGCCGAACCGGGGGATGCGGATGACCGCGAACGCATCAGCCTCGCCCAGCTCCGGGAACGCGTCGTGCAGCGCGGCGCCCGTGTCACGCCCCGACGCGAACCCCTCGTCGAGCGCGCGCACGATCTGCTCCTGGGAGCGGTTGCTCGTGACGTCGGTCCACCACAGCTGCCACGCGACGAACAGCAGGACCAGGACGCCCGCCGTGATGAGGAGCTCGCCGACCACGCCGACGGCGCGACGGATCACGACCCGGCCACCTCGGCGACGGTCGGCGTGATGCTGCCGGCGTACGCGGGCAGGGTCTGGGTGCCGGCGTCCTCGAGGTCGTACCCGAGGCCGAACGCGATGGCGTACTGACGGATGAGGTCGACCGCGCGGTCCTGCTGCAGCCGGGACCGCATCGTCTCGAGGTTCCCGATCGCCGTGACCGTGTAGGGCGGGGAGTAGACGCGGCCCTGGAGGATGAGGGTGTTGCCGACGCAACGGACGGCACTCGTCGAGATGATCCGCTGGTCCTGCACCATGATCGCCTCGGCGCCGCCGGCCCACAGGGCGTTGACGACGGCCTCGATGTCCTGCTGGTGGATGACGTAGTCGTCCGGGTCGCCGCCCTCCGGTACTTCGCCGCCGGGCAGCGGGGCGTCGGTCAGCGTGACCCGCAGCGCCGGCCCCCGGACCTCGGTGCGCCCCGCCGCCGTCGCGATCTCGGCGGCCTGGCGCTCGAGCCGCTGCGTCGTGAGGTCGCCGGGCGCCAAGGCGGCGGTCGCGTCCTCGACCTGCGCGCGCAGGGTGTCGACCTTCTCGGCGCGGTCGGCGTTGACGCGGGTCTGCTCGCGGATGAGGTCGGGCAGCCGGGTGTAGCCGGTGCGCAGCTCCTCGCCGTCGGAGGCGCGGACGCTGCTCGCGAAGAGGGCGCCGGCGACGAGGGCGGCGACGGGGACCAGCCAGGGCCACGGCGAGGGTCGGTCGACCCGGCCGGCGTGCCGCGAGGACCGCTCGGACCGACCGGCGTGCGTGCCCGGCACCCTGCCTCCCCTCTCCTGACGACGTGGCCTCTACGCTAGGGCACGAGTCTGAACGAACCGGAGGAGTTCCCGTGCCCGAGTCCAAGGGTCGCAAGAAGCCCGCCTACACCCCGCAGCGGACGGCGTCGGCGGCGCAGCAGGGCCCCAACGCGCGCTGGTTCGTCCCGGTGATGCTCACGCTCATGGTGCTCGGCCTGCTGTGGGTCGTCACCTTCTACATCTCGGGCGCCAACCAGTACCCCGTGCCGCAACTCGGCCGGTGGAACCTCGGCGTCGGCTTCGGCCTCATGCTCTCCGGCTTCCTCATGACGACCCGCTGGCGCTGACCGACGAGGTCGACGCCGGCGCCGTCCACAGGCACCGCTCCCCGGACCCCGGGGCTCCCACGCGACATGCGTGGTGCAGCCCCGGGGTCCTGTGCATGACCGGCCCGGACTCCCCGTCGTGCACCGCTCGTCCACACCTCGTCCCCAGGTTCTGGAGGTTCGTCCCCAGTTGTCCACAGGGGTTGTCCCCATTGGGGATGAATGACACGCGTGTAATCCACATGGGGACAGCCTGTGGACAAGTGTGCGAACAACGCGTGGATGCGCTGTGGACGCCTGTGGACGACCGGTGGACAGCGCGATGCCCCGGCCGCAGCGGCCGGGGCATCGAGGAACAGCTGGGGTCAGAGTCAGAGGGCGTACTTGGCCACCGACAGCAGGACGAGGACGACGAACAGCCCACCGAGCGCGACCCAGTGGATGCGCCGGTCCGGCGGCTGGAGCGGGTCCTTGGCCCGGCCGAGGTAGCCGATGGCCGCCGCGGCGACGGCTCCCGTGATGAGGCCGCCGAGGTGCGCCTGCCACGCGATGCCCGGGATGACGAACCCGATGGCCGCGTTGATGCCGATGACGACGTACATCCCCGCCGCGGACCGGCCGAGCCGGCGCTGCAACACGAGGAACGCCCCGAAGAGGCCGAAGACCGCCCCGGAGGCGCCAACCGCCGCGGTGATCCACGACTCGTCGGCGAGCGTCACGACCCCGCCGGCCGGCTTCGACGCCAGCAGCAGGATGCCCACCGACCCGCCGAACGCGCTGAGCAGGTAGAGGGCGATGTACCGGGAGCGGCCGAGCATCGGCTCGAGGTACTGGCCCATCACGAAGAGGGCGTACATGTTGAACGCGATGTGCGTGAGGCCGCCGTGGGCGAACCCGGAGGTGATGAAGCGCCAGGGCTGCGTGTCGCCGACGACGGGCGCGAACGCGATGTCGCGGGTGAGCGAGGGCTGCACGGTCTGCAGCAGGTAGACCGCGACGCAGATGCCGATGATCCAGAACGTCACCAGCGGCCGGCCGTCGGTGACGGCTCCGCCGAACGTCGTGCGACCCTGCCGGACGGTCTTCGAGGCCTCGCGTACGCAGTCGACGCAGTGGATACCGACGGCGGCGGGGCGCTGGCACTCGGGGCAGGCGGGGCGTCCGCAGCGCTGGCAGCGGACGTAGGACTCCCGGTCCGGATGCCGCGGGCAGGTCGGGACCTGGCCCGCGGCCTCCGGCGCAGGGTTCACCGGGGGGATCGGCGGTGGTTCGGACACGTCGGTCTCCCGGGGTGGTGGTGCGTGGTGCTTACTGCTCGATCTCGACGCGCTCGATGACGACGTCGTCGACCGGACGGTCCTGGGCGCCGGTGCGGACACCGGCGATCTTGTCGACGACCTCGCGGCTGGCGCCGTCGGCGACCTCGCCGAAGATCGTGTGCTTGCCGTTGAGCCAGGTGGTCGGCGCGACGGTGATGAAGAACTGCGAGCCGTTGGTGCCCTTGCCCATGCGCTTGCCGGCGTTGGCCATCGCGAGGAGGTAGGGGCGGTCGAACTGCTTGTCGGGGTGGACCTCGTCGTCGAAGGTGTACCCGGGACCGCCCATGCCCTGGCCGAGCGGGCAGCCGCCCTGGATCATGAAGCCGGGGATGATGCGGTGGAAGACGAGGCCGTCGTAGAACGGGGTGGGGTTGGTGCGCCCCGCGTCGTCCTTGTACTCCTGCTCGCCCGTGGCGAGGCCGGTGAAGTTCTTGACGGTCTTCGGCGCCTCGTTGGGGAAGAGCTCGACGACGATCGGGCCGTGGTTGGTGTGCAGCGTTGCCTTCATGCCTCCGATCCTCTCACGCGGGCCCGACGCCGCCGGGTGGGGCGGCTCACGGCATCAAGGCTTGTCCTGATGTGCCCCGAGCAGCGCAAACAGGGCAGGATGGACGGAAGAGATGTCCCACACCGAGGAGGACGCGTGTTCCGCAGCAAGAGCAGGACCGACCAGGCCGTGGATGCCGTGACGGATGCCGCCGACCGCGTGAGCGCGGCCTCGCGCGACGCCGCCGAGCGCGCCGCCGACACCGCCCACGACCTGCGCAAGAAGACGAAGTCCGAGATCAAGGACCTCCGCAAGAGCAGCAAGTCCGAGGCGAAGCACCTGCGCAAGCAGGGCAAGAAGGCGAAGAAGGAGGCCGTCGCGCAGTACGCGTCGGCCCGTGACCTCGCCCACGACGCGAACACGTCGGCCCGCGACCTCGCCCACGACGCCACCAAGCAGGCGCACGACTACGCCGACACCGCGCGTGACTACGCCGGCTCGGTCGCGCCGAAGGTGCGCGAGGGCCGCGAGCGCGCCCAGGACGCCGCCGAGACCGCGCGCGAGAAGGCCGAGGAGGCGCTCGAGGCGCTGGCTCCCCGCGTCGAGCACGCGAAGAAGAGCGCCGAGCACGCCAAGGAGACCTTCTCCGACGACGTCCTCCCGAAGGTCATGGCGGCCCTGACCGCCATCGCCGCCGGTGCTGCGACCGCGCGCGAGCAGGCCGCCGAGGCCGCCGAGCGCGCCCCCGACGCCTACGCCGTCCTCAAGGGCGACGCCCGCGCAAAGAAGAGCCGCGGCAAGGGCCGCTGGGTGCTCCTCCTCGGTGCGGTCGCCGCCGGCGCCGCCGTCATGGCGTACCGCAAGAGCTCCGAGCGCCCCGACCCGTGGGCGAGCGCCGGCTCCTACACGCCGCCGTCGTCGGCCTCGACCAAGACGTCCGACGCCGTCGACAGCGCCAAGGAGAAGGCGGGCGAGGTGCGCGAGAAGCTCGCCGAGACCGCCGGCGCCGCCGCCGAGCGTGCGTCCGAGCTCAAGGACAAGGGCCTCGAGAAGGCCGGCGAGCTCAAGGACGCCGCGGCCTCGAAGGCCGACGACGCCAAGGACGCGGCCGCCGCGAAGGCCGACGAGCTCAAGGACGCCGCGAGCGACGCGGCCGACGAGGCCGCCGCCACCTGGAACGACGCGAAGACCGGCGACTCGACCATCCCGTCGACGACCGGTACCTCCGAGGGCTCCGACCTCTCCACCCCGAACGTCGAGGGCGGCTCGAACGACAAGAGCTGACCGCAGCGCAGACGGACCGGCGCCGGCCGCATCCCCCCGGGGATACGGCCGGCGCCGTCGTGTCCGGACGGGGCGACCCCCTGTCGGCCGCCCTGTCCGGGGATGCGCACGCTCTGGATCGTGCGCCGTGTGCGTCTGTGTGGATGGAGTTGTCCGGCCGGGACGTCCCGGGGCGATGGAGGGGGTCGCGACCAGGTGCCCTCAGCACCCGTCGCGTCACCGTCCCGGGACGTCGGCCGTGTCGGCTCGAAACCCTTCGAGGCCCTGCCAGGAGTCGACGAGCCCGAATGTAGACCTGCCGCGCACGCGGGGGAATGGTCCGATCGGGCTACTGTCGAAGGTTGTCGACGGGGTCCACGACAAAGCCGATGGTCAGGGGCGTTTCCGCCGTCTCATCACGATTTCGCCGGGGTTCGACGGCGGTCAGCTCGGCGGGAGGGCGGCGGCCAGACGGCGGTGAAGCGCGTCGACCGCGGCGGCATCCAGCGGTCCGGGCTGCTGGAGGTGCTTGTAGAGCTTCTTCGGCCAGAGGACCCGCACCTCGCGGGTGGTGAAGTCGCCGCCGAGCAGCGGCCAGTCGGCGTCGAGGAAGCAGAGCGCGCCCGTGACCCGCACGTCCTCCCCGACGATGTCGCGGACGAGCGACACCTGCTTGAGGACGCCGTCGACGAGCTTGCTGCAGTCCCGCGAGCCGATCATCAGCTTCTCGACCCGTGGCCGCAGGATGCCGCCTTCCACCCGCAGCGACGGCCGGCCCTTGTAGCGCTTGGCGTCGATGACGACCACTCCGTGGGCGGTGACGGCGATGTGGTCGATGTTGGCGCGCGTCCGTGGGATGCGTCGGTCGTGGAGCAGTCGGACCGTGTCGCCGGCCTGGGCGTTAAGGCCCTTGCCGAGCTTCTCCTCACCGATGGCGCCGGTGTCCCACGCCCGCGTCGACTGCGGGTCGTCGCTCACCGCGAGGATGAGGCCACCGAGCCTCGGGTGCCTGGTGCGGATGCTCTCCTCGCGCTTGGCCTTCCGCCGCTCGAACTCTCGACGAGCCGATGCCCCGGCGACGCCGCTGTCGACCACTTCGGGTTCGGCCGGCTCGGCCGCATAAGCGACCCGTGGCTGGGCGTCCAGCGAGGCGTCCTCCATCTCGACCGCCGGCGTGGGTGGTTCGTCCGCCGGCTGGTCGTGCGCCACGCAGCGCACGCTCTTCGTCGCTCGCTCGTAGACAGCCTCGGCCTTCGCAGGCAGCTCGGCATCGCAGACCCGACACACCCCCGCGTACCGCAGCCGCATCCGCTTCTCGTCAACCGCCCCCGTCATCCGGCCACCGTAGGCACAGTCAGCCTGTTATACAGCGACTTCCACAAAGGGGGGGACGATTGTCCGACACAAAGGTGGCGGATTCGCTGATCGTCGGGGTGACTCCTGGCAAGCTGCTGCGGTGAGCGACGGGGGAGACAGTCTGCTGGAGGGGCTCTACGAGAGCCTGCTGACGCGTGCCTTGCGGGAGCGCCTGGAGGGCGTATCCACGTTGGAACCGCAACTGGCCTCCATCGACGAGGCCGATGAACCAGAGGTCTTGGCTCGGCACATCCGGGATGTGACCCTCCGTGCGCTGCGCCGAGAGAAGAACGCCGAGCGTCGGCTGCGGCTGGTCAATGAGGTCGTCGAGACGCTGGGTGCGACCGAGGACTCGGTGTCGTCGGCCGGCCAGCTCCTCGCGCTCACCACGCCGGCCGCCCCGGGCGCGCCGCGACACCTCACGCGCGAACGTCCGGCCACTCCGCTGTCGGACGCTGCCCTCCTGACCAACGCACCGGGAGAGCCCGGAGTCGGGCACGAGGTGCGGGCGGAGCTGGCGAGCGCCGACCGCATCGACGTCATCATGGCCTTCGTCAAGTGGTACGGCCTGCGGCTGTTCGAGACGCAGCTCCGCGCAGCGCGAGAGCGCGGGGTGCCGCTGCGTGTCATCACGACGACCTACATGGGCGCGACTGAGCGTCAAGCTCTCGACCGGCTGGTGCGAGAGTTCGGTGCCGAGGTCAAGATCCAGTACGACGCCCAGCGCACGCGGCTGCACGCCAAAGCGTGGCTGTTCCGCCGCAACACCGGCTTCGACACCGCGTATGTCGGCAGCAGCAACCTTTCGCGAGCGGCCATGCTCGACGGCGTCGAGTGGAACGTGCGCTTGTCGGCAGTCTCGAACCCTCCGCTCCTGCAGAAGTTTCTTGCCACGTTCGACTCGTACTGGAACGAGGCGTCCTTCGAGACCTACGACCCCGACGTCGACCGCGACAAGCTCGACGACGCCCTGGCCGAAGCTTCGGGGCGGCGCGACAGCAGTCGCGTCACTCTGACGCTGTCCGGTCTCGAGGTGCGGCCGTACCCCTACCAACAGGAGATGCTCGATCAGCTCGAGGTCGAGCGCGTCGTGCATAGCCGGCATCGCAATCTGCTCATCGCCGCGACAGGCACAGGCAAGACGGTCGTGGCCGCGCTCGACTACCGGCGCCTCGCCGAAGTAGCCCCCACCCGGCCGACGCTGCTCTTCGTGGCGCACCGCCGCGAGATCCTTCACCAGTCACTGCGCACCTATCGCGAGGTCCTGGGCGACGCCAACTTCGGTGAGTTGTACGTGGACGGCAAGCGCCCCGAACGCTGGGACCACGTCTTCGCCTCTGTGCAGTCGCTCTCCTCGTACGGGATTGGCAACATCCCTGCTGGTGCCTACCGGGTGGTCGTCGTGGACGAGTTCCACCACGCAGAAGCCAAGACCTACCGGCAGATCCTTGACCATCTCAATCCGCGCGAGCTGCTCGGCCTGACCGCCACACCTGAGCGCGGTGACGGCCTCGACGTCCGCTCATTCTTCGATGGACGCACCGCCGCCGAGCTTCGGCTGTGGGATGCCCTCAAGGCCGACCTGCTGACGCCGTTCCACTACTTCGCGATCGCCGATGGGATGGACCTGACCCGGCTGGACTGGAAGGCCGGCGCCTACGACACCAGCGAGCTGTCCAACTTGTTCACCGGCAATGACGCTCGCGCTCGCATCGTCCTCAAGGCGGTCCAGGACAAGGTCGCGGATCTGTCGACCATGAAGGCGCTGGCCTTCTGCGTCTCCCGTGATCACGCGCGGTACATGGCCGAGGTCTTCAACCGCGCAGGCATCCCGGCGGCAGCGGTGCTCGGCGACACCGTCTCGGGTGACCGCGATGCGGCGGTGGCAAGCCTTCGCGAGGGGCGCCTCAAGGCCCTCTTCACGGTCGACGTCTTCAACGAGGGTGTCGACGTCCCCTCGATCAACACGGTGCTCTTCCTGCGTCCGACCGAGAGCGCGACCGTCTTCCTCCAGCAGCTGGGGCGCGGTCTTCGCCGCGCGAAGGACAAAGCTGTGCTCACAGCGCTCGACTTCGTGGGGCACCACCGCAAGGAGTTCCGCTTCGACCAGCGCTTCCGCGCGATGACCGGCAGCACGCGAGCCGCGCTGGAGCGGGACATCGAGCAGGGGTTCCCCTTCCTCCCCTCTGGGACACAGATCGTCCTGGACCGTCAGAGTCAGCGGCTTGTCCTCGAGAACATCAAGAGTCAGGTGACAAGCCGCTGGCCCAACATCACCTCCGAGCTCCGCGCCCACCCGACCAGTGAGCTGCAGACCTTCCTCGACGAGTCCGGGGTCGAGCTGTCGGACGTCGTCCGCGGGGATCGCTCGTGGACTCGACTCCGTCGCGAGGCTGGGGTGTCCGTGCCAACGGGCGGACCCTGGGAGACCGCTCTGCTCAAGCGTGTGCGTGCGCTGTGCCACGTGGACGACCCCGAGCGCGCGGCGGCCTACCTCACTTGGCTGGCTGATGACGCGCTGAGCTACGACTCGGCGGATGCGGTCATCCAGGCATACGGGCGGATGCTGTTCTTTTCGCTCTGGCCGGACGGAGGAGGCTTCACGTCGTACCGAGCGGGGCTCGAGGCGCTGCGCGCTGAGCCAGCGGTTCGTGAAGATCTACGAGCAGTCATCCAGACATCGCTCGCCCACGCCGAACGGGTCACGAATCGGCTAACCGGCGAGCTCTCATTGAGTCCGCTGCGCACTCACGCGCGTTACACGCGCGAAGAAATCCTTGCAGGACTCGACTATTCGGCAGTTGATGGCATTAAACCCAAAAGCTTCCAGAACGGGGTGTTTTTCGCGCCTAAGTTCCGTGCCGATGCGTGTCTCATTACACTACGCAAATCCGAGGCAGAGTTCTCACCCACCACCATGTATCAGGACTTTGCGATGAGCCCTGATCGCTTCCATTGGGAGACACAGGGCAGAACCACGGTCGCATCAAAAACGGGACAGCGCTACCTTAACCATGGGCGCCTGGGAACACACATATTGATATTCTCACGCATCAATCGGGTTTCTCCTTTTGGCGCTGGCGCCCCCTACCTCCTGTTGGGCGAGGCAGACTATGACGAGCACCGCGGAGAGCGGCCCATCGCCATCACCTGGCAACTGCGAACGCCGATGCCCGCCGCAGACTTCGCCACGGCGAGTGTTGTCAGTTAGCGATATTTCGGCACTCTCTCTCCGGGCTGACCACGCGAGGAACGTTTCGATCGGGCCGGGATCGGTAGACGGCGCTCACGCCCCGGACCGCCGGCGTGGGTCGACGAGTACGGCGCCATGCGCGCCGCCGCGGCGGAGGCGGACTGGCCGTGAGCCGGCGGGCGAACGGCGAGGGGTCGATCTACCCGTACCGGAACGGCTCGACGGCGCACGTGTGGATCGTGACCCCGAAGGGCCGCCGGCAGCGCAAGACCGTCCACGGGAAGACCAGGCCAGAGGTCCACGACAAGTGGCTTCGGCTCCACGAGCAGGGGCGGCGGGGACCGATGGTTCCGGTCTCCCCGCGCCTGCGGGACTTCCTCGAGCGGTGGCTGGAGGAGACGGTGCGGCCGACCCTGTCGCCGGCCACCACCTCGAACTACGAGATGTTCTCCCGGCTGTACATCATCCCGGACCTCGGCGACCGCAAGCTCGACAAGCTGATGGTCCGGGACGTCCAGGTGTGGGTGAACACGCTGCGGGTCCGCTGCCAGTGCTGCTTCCAGGGCAAGGATGCCGCCCGCCCCGAGCCGCAGTGCTGCACCCTCGGCGCTTGCTGCCATGAGGTCGCCTCGGACTGGACGGTCCACCAGGCGTGGCGGGTGCACCGGGGCGCGCTGACCCAGGCGATGCGCGAGGAGCTCGTCTTCCGCAACGTTGCCGCGCTCGTACGGGTACGCATGCCGCGGTCGAAGAAGATGCCGGTGTGGACCGTCGATGAGGCGCGGCGGTTCCTCGAGTCGGCGCGCGCGGATGGTGACCCGATGTATGCCGGGTACGTCCTGCTTCTCACGCTCGGTCTGCGTCGCGGGGAGTTGCTAGGGCTGGCCTGGGAGGACGTCGACCTCGAGGGTGGCGAGGCGCTCATCGCGTGGCAGGTACAGCGGGTCGATCACCAGCTGCTCCGGCGACACACGAAGACCCCGTCTTCGGATGCCCCGCTGCCGCTGCCGGAGATCGCGGTGCGGGCACTCGAGCGGCATCGGGTCGAGGAGGCCAGACGACGGCTCGCGGCCGGCGACATGTGGGGCGACTGCGGCTTGGTCTTCACGACCCGGCTCGGCGATCCGGTCGACCCACGCAACTTCCACCGCGACTTCAAGCTGAGGGCCGCGAAGGCCGGTGTTCCGGTCGTGCCTATTCACTCCACTCGGCGTACGTGCGCCAGTCTCCTCGTTGCCGTCGACGTTCACCCTCGCGTCGCGATGGCCGTCCTACGCCACAGCCGCATCGCCCTCACAATGGAGATCTACTCTCAGGTGTCCTCGGACTCAACCCGGGACGCACTCAAGCGCCTCGGCGTTGAACTGTCCGGCTCTTGATTGCCGCGTTCAGGGCTGGCAGCGCTAGGGACGCTGCGAACCCGCGGGGGACCCGCTACCTTCCAGGGTCGGGTCCAGCCGAAATGGGAAGGCTCCGGAGATCAGATCCAGCGCCTGCTTGAATCCGGGACATCCACCTGCACATGGGCACTCGCCCTGAGCGGGTCGATACCTCACCACCTCTGCGGGCAGCAGAGAGACCGCCTGAACCCGGGCCAATGGGTCGCGGGGCCTTGGAACGAGACTTATCTCCCTCAACTCGTCGACCGATATGACGAGGGGATGAGCCGTGACCGGATACGTGACGCCTTCACGATGTTCCCTACACCCAACGATGGCGCATACCCGGCAGATGCCCTCGGCATCTTGACCACCACCGACTGCATACTGCCGTCCCAGGATGTGGTCGCACTCCATGATGTCGAGTCTGCAGATTGAACAGACGCGGGTAGCGGTGAAGCCTACCGACAAACCAACCCGGAGGTGCACCAGTACCACTGGGCACCTTGTGAACCACAATCCCTCCGACAGTTCATGAGCGCACCCGAAATTCGCCGCGACGAAGGCTCCGATCGTATGGATCCACTGATGGCACCAATCGGCGCTAGTCGTGTCTTCGAGGCAGTTGTAGGCGTCCACCGCGAGTTCAAGGGCATGCCTTGCCCGCCGCTCAGAGTCACTTTCATCTCCTGCCCTGACCATGGCGCCGAATTCCCTGAGCGCAGCCCGGAGAAGCCGTCGGCCCTCAGCCTCGAGTTCCTGTTCTCGGCCCAGTCCACGTTCCGGGGGGAGAGGCACTCCCGTATGAATCGCAATTCCCTGGATCGTCCTACCGGAGAGGGAGCGCGGTCCGCTGCTATTGAAGGCGTCGCCGCTAGTCACTCGTCCCGAGACGCTTAAGGACACTGACAACCCCGTCAATCGCTTCCTCACCTCTACCCTTGACCACGACTCCTTCGATGGTCCTCCGATCACCCTCGATCACCAAGCGATCGATCTCGATTTCGATTGTTGCGGGAGCTGCGCGCCTACCTGCTCCCCTAACCGTAGCGACCAGATAGTCGACCAATCGAGAAATGCCTTCCTGGCCTAGTGACTGGGCCACAAAGAGGGTGAGAGCAACCACTTCATCCGTGGAGAACTCCGCTACGGAAGTCCGGTTCCCGCTGGAATGGAGGAGCCTGGCTTGGAGACCTTGTGCCCGGAGCACCTTCACTGTTTGAACGGCCTCTACCGCGTACTCTCCGCGGCCTGCCTGGACTCGCTGAGGCAGGACGACGACTTCGTCATCATCCAGCTCCTGGCTGAGCAGGAGCGATTCAAGTTCGGGTGGCAACTCCGCAGCCACGAGTTCGAAGGGCGGGGCCCCTGACGAGATGTCTTCCACGCGACGAGCGTATCGGGGGGGCCTGACAGCCGCCTTGTCGGCAACTGATCACCCACCCCAAACCATCTCCGCCGGCGTGGAGCGACGTCAGTCGTGGAGTACAGGTGGCGCCGCGGCCTTTCCAAGCTCAGTCGGTTCGAGGCGGCCACAGGGCCCCGCCCTCAAGGAAACTGAGAGCGCTGTCGTTGGACCTCGCTTTGGATTCCACCACCGTTCGCGTCGATCGACCGGTCGCCAAGGGTCGAGGTGCTAGGAACCGGCTCGTCCACCTCAGAACATGAACGCGAAGAGGTGCCGGTCTGCCAAAGGGCGCCATCGCCAGGGCGTTGCGCCGCCTCACCGGAGGAACGCAGGGAAGCGCAGTTCGGACGGTGCGGAGGAGCTCGTCGACCTGCAAGCCGTGCCCGCAATTCTCACCGTCGCTCATGGAGCCCGAGTTCACGGTTCGCTCGCCGGGACGAAGGGGACACCGGTCGGGTGATGGATGCTGCGGGGGTTGGGGACACCTCGGGCCGGCAGAGCAGCAAGTAGCAGCTGCCTACTGCAGTACTTCTCTGGGGTACGGACGCGTCAGAGGCCCTCACCGACGAGCGGAAAGGGCCTCTGACCTGCGGTGGAGCCAAGGGGACTCGAACCCCTAACCCCCTGCTTGCAAAGCAGGTGCGCTACCAATTGCGCCATGGCCCCCGGGTGCCGCGCGTGGGCGGCGGGGTGAGCGTCAGCTCTGCGGGGTGTCCGTGGCCTCGGCCCAAAGCCGGTTCTCGGCCTGCTTGTCCTTGATCTGCTTGCTCAGGGCGAACGCACCTGCCGCAGAGGCGAGGAGGACGAGGAGCTTCTTCACGGAACACCACCTGGGAGCCGGGGAGGTCGGGTGGTGGGCCTAACAGGACTTGAACCTGTGGCCTCTTCCTTATCAGGGAAGCGCTCTAACCGTCTGAGCTATAGGCCCGTCACCGACCGGCGTCGCACCTCTCAGGAGGCGCGGTGCACGAGATTACCCGATGCCCGCCCCGCTCCCCAAAACGGGGGTCGGGGCGGCTCCGACCTGCACCTCAGTCGTCGGTGAGGGTGAGGTGCACGCCGCCGACGAGGGCGGAGGAGAGGTTGTACAGGAACGCCCCGAGGGTGGCGATCGCGGTGATGAGGATGACGTCGACGACCGCGATGACGATCGACAGCGACACCACGCGGGTGAAGCCGACGAAGTCGAGGATGTCGAAGCGCGTGCCGCCGTCCTGGATCACCGAGCCGATGACGCCGTTGACCTTGTCGAAGACGCCCATCGCGTCGAGGACGGTCCACAGGACCACCGTGGCGACCACGAGGGCGATGCCGAGCGCCACCGAGAGCAGGAACGACATCTTCATCGCCGACCACGGGTCGATGCGCGAGACGGTCAGCTTGACCCGGCGCGACGACGCGGGCCGGGGAGCCGGCTTCGTCGCCGTAGCGGCCGTGGACCCGGAGCCCGCGGCCTCGCGACCGGCGGCGGGCACGGCCTCGCGGCCGGTCGGGACCGGACGGGTGGCGTCACGCTGCATCGTGGCAGCCTCCTGGCGGGCCGGGCGCGCGGCACCCGACGGACGGGCGGGACGCCCGGCGCTGTCTGCGGTGCTCACTCACGGCCTCCTCGGTCTGCGTCGTCGCCCGACGAGTCGTCGGTCGACGTCGGGTCCGACGGTACGGCATCCTCCGCCGGGGCTGCGACCTCGCCACCCGGGGTCTCGACAGTCGTGACCACCTCGTCACCCGCGCCCTCACCGGCGGCCTCCTCGGCCGCTTCGACGGCCTCCTCGACCTCCTTCTCGGGGTTGCGCGTGACGGCGACGATCGCGTCGTTGCGGCCCGGCTTGGCGAACTGCACGCCCATCGTGTTGCGGCCGGTCAGGCGCACCTCGTCGACCCGCGAGCGGACGATGTTGCCCTTCTCAAAGACGACGAGGACCTCGTCGCCCTCGTCGACGGTCAGCGCCCCGACGAGGTCGCCGCCCTTCTCGGACAGCTTCGCGACCGCGACACCGAGGATGGCGCGCCCCTTGACGTTCCACTCCGACGCCTTGGACCGCTTGGCCAGGCCCGACTCGAAGACGACGAAGACGTCCGGGTCCTCGCCGTCGGCGACGACCGACATCGAGAGCAGCTCGTCGCCGTCGCGGAACTTCATGCCCGTGACGCCGGAGGTCGCGCGGCCCATCGGGCGCAGCGTGGCGTCGTCGGCGTGGAAGCGCACCGACTGCCCCTTGCGCGAGACGAGCATGAGGTCGTCCTCGGCCTCGACCAGCCCGACGCCGACGAGCTCGTCGCCGTCGCGCAGGTTGACGGCGATGAGGCCGCCCGCCCGCGGGCTGTCGTACTCCGAGAGGCGCGTCTTCTTGACCAGGCCGGCCCGCGTCGCGAGGAGCAGGTACGGCGCGTCCTCGTAGGAGCGGATGGCCAGCACCTGGGCGATCTCCTCGCCCGGCTGGAAGGCCATGAGGTTCGCGACGTGCTGGCCCTTGCCGTCACGGCCGGCGTCCGGCAGCTCGTACGCCTTGGCGCGGTAGACCCGGCCGAGGTTGGTGAAGAACAGCAGCCAGTGGTGCGAGGTCGTCGTGAAGAAGTGGTCGACCATGTCCTCGCCGCGCAGGGCCGCCCCGCGCACGCCCTTGCCGCCGCGCCGCTGCGAGCGGTACGCGTCGACCCGGGTGCGCTTGGCGTAGCCGCCGCGGGTGATGGTGACGACCACGTCCTCCTCGGGGATGAGGTCCTCCATCGACATGTCGCCGTCGGTCGGCATGATCGTCGTGCGGCGGTCGTCGCCGAACTTGTCGACGATCGCGCGCAGCTCGTCGGAGACGATGTCGCGCTGGCGGCCGGGCGTCGCGAGGATGTCCTTGAAGTCCTCGATCTGCGCCTGCAGCTTGTCGTGGTCGTCGATGATCTTCTGCCGCTCGAGGGCCGCGAGGCGCCGCAGCTGCAGGTCGAGGATGGCCCGCGCCTGGATCTCGTCGATCTCGAGGAGCTCGATGAGGCCGTTGCGCGCCTCCTCGACCGTCGGGCTGCGGCGGATGAGCGCGATGACCTCGTCGAGCATGTCGAGCGCCTTGAGGTAGCCGCGGAGGATGTGGATCTCCTCCTCGGCCTTGCGCAGCCGGTAGGCCGTGCGCCGCTGGATGACGTCGATCTGGTGCTCGCACCAGTAGCGGATGAACGCGTCGATCGGCAGCGTGCGCGGCACGCCGTCGACGAGGGCGAGCATGTTCGCGCCGAACGTCGTCTGCAGCTGGGTGTGCTTGTAGAGGTTGTTGAGCACGACCTTGGCCACCGCGTCGCGCTTGAGCACGATGACGAGGCGCTGGCCGGTGCGGCCCGAGGTCTCGTCGCGGATGTCGGCGATGCCTGCGAGCCGGCCGTCCTTGACGTGCTCGGCGATCTTCTGCGCGAGGCTGTCCGGGTTGACCTGGTAGGGCAGCTCGGTGACGACGAGGCACTGCCGGTTGTGGATCTCCTCGACCTCGACGACCGCCCGCATGATGATCGAGCCGCGGCCGGTGCGGTAGGCGTCGTCGATGCCGCGGTGGCCCATGATGAGCGCCCCGGTCGGGAAGTCCGGCCCCGGGATGGTCTTCATGACCGCCTCGAGCGCCTCCTCGCGGCCGGCGTCGGGGTGGCGCAGCATCCACTCGGCGGCCGCGGCGACCTCGCGCAGGTTGTGCGGCGGGATCTGCGTCGCCATCCCGACCGCGATGCCGGCGCTGCCGTTGACCAGCAGGTTCGGGAAGCGGGAGGGCAGGACCTCCGGCTCGAGCGTCTTGCCGTCGTAGTTCGGCTTGAAGTCGACGGTCTCCTGCTCGATGTCGCGGACCATCTCCATCGACAGCGGCGCCATCCGGCACTCGGTGTACCGCGGCGCGGCGGCCGGGTCGTCACCGGGGGAGCCGAAGTTGCCCTGGCCCTGGACGAGCGGGTAGCGCAGCGACCAGTCCTGGACGAGCCGGACGAGGGCGTCGTAGATCGCGCTGTCACCGTGCGGGTGGTACTGGCCCATGACGTCGCCGACGACGCGGCTGCACTTGTTGAAGCCGCGGTCGGGGCGGTAGCCGCCGTCGTACATCGCGTAGAGCACGCGGCGGTGCACCGGCTTGAGGCCGTCGCGCACGTCGGGCAGCGCGCGCGAGACGATCACCGACATCGCGTACTCGATGTACGAGCGCTGCATCTCGGTGTTGAGGTCGATCGGCTCCGTGCGGTCGGTCTCGACGGGCTGGTCGGTCATGGAGGTCCTTGCCTAGCGGGTCGTCAGGGGAGGTCGTGGGTGACGCGCGGCGTCAGATGTCGAGGAAACGCACGTCGCGCGCGTTGCGCTGGATGAACGAGCGCCGGCTCTCGACGTCCTCGCCCATGAGGATCGAGAAGATCTCGTCGGCCGCGGCGGCGTCGTCGAGCGTCACCTGGAGGAGCACCCGCTGGTCGGGGTCCATCGTGGTCTCCCACAGCTCCTGGTAGTCCATCTCGCCGAGACCCTTGTAACGCTGCACCGGGTTGTCCTTCGGCAGGCGCCGGCCCTTCGACTGGCCCTCGGCGATGAGCGCGTCGCGCTCGCGGTCGGTGAAGGCGAACTCGTGCGCCGCGTTGCTCCACTTGAGGCGGTACAGCGGGGGCTGCGCGAGGTAGACGTACCCGGCCTCGATGAGCGGCTTCATGAACCGGAAGAGCAGCGTGAGCAGCAGGGTCCGGATGTGCATGCCGTCGACGTCGGCGTCGGCCATCAGGACGATCTTGTGGTACCGCGCCTTCTCGATGTCGAAGTCCTCGCCGATGCCGGTGCCGAACGCCGAGATGAGCGCCTGCACCTCCTGGTTGGCGAGGGCCTTGTCGAGGCGCGCGCGCTCGACGTTGAGGATCTTGCCGCGGATCGGGAGGATCGCCTGGGTGTGCGGGTTGCGCCCGCGCACCGCCGAACCGCCGGCGGAGTCGCCCTCGACGATGAAGACCTCGGAGACGGCCGGGTCCTTGGCCTGGCAGTCGCGCAGCTTGCCGGGCAGGCCGCCGGACTCCAGCACCCGCTTGCGGGTGGCCTCGCGGGCCTTGCGCGCGGCCATCCGGGCCGTCGCCGCCTGGATCGCCTTGCGGACGATCTCCTTGCCCTCGTTCGGGTGGCGCTCGAGCCAGTCGCCGAACTCCTCGGTCATCGCGCGCTGGACGAAGCCCTTGACCTCGGAGTTGCCGAGCTTGGTCTTGGTCTGGCCCTCGAACTGCGGCTCGCCGAGCTTGACGCTGATGACGGCGGTCAGGCCCTCGCGGACGTCGTCACCGGTGAGGTTGTCGTCCTTCTCCTTGAGCTGGTTCTGCTTGCGCGCGAAGTCGTTGACGAGCTTGGTCAGCGCCGCACGGAAGCCCTCCTCGTGGGTGCCGCCCTCGTGGGTGTTGATGGTGTTCGCGTAGGTGTGGACCGACTCGGAGTACGCGGTCGTCCACTGCATCGCGAGCTCGAGGGAGAGGCTGCGCGCCTCGTCCTCGACCTCGATCGCGATGACGTCGGGGTGCACCGGCTCGCTGCGCTTGGAGGCGACGAGGTGGTCGACGTAGTCGACGAGGCCGTTGTCGTAGCGGTAGGAGACCGAGCGGGCGGTCGTCGTGCGGGCGGTGCCGTCGGCGCCGGCGTCCTCGCTGTCCTCGACGACCGTGATGTCGGAGTCGACGCCGTCGAGGTCGGGCTCGCCCTCGCCCGCGGCCTCGGTGACGCGCTCGTCGACGAGGTTGATCGTCAGGCCCTTGTTGAGGAACGCGTACTGCTGGAAGCGCGAGCGGATCGTCTCCCAGTCGTACTCGGTCGTCTCGAAGATCTCGGGGCTCGCCCAGAACGTGATGGTCGTGCCGGTGCGGTCGGTCTCCTCCATCTGCGTGAGGGGGCCGGTGGGCACGCCGTGGTCGAAGGACATCCGGTGCGCGTGGCCCTTCTGGCGCACGCAGACGTCGAGGCGCGTGGAGAGCGCGTTGACGACTGAGGAGCCGACGCCGTGCAGGCCGCCGGAGACCTTGTACCCGCCGCCGCCGAACTTGCCGCCGGCGTGCAGCTGGGTGAGGACGAGCTCGACCGCGCTCACACCCTCGGTCGGGTGCATGTCGGTGGGGATGCCGCGGCCGTTGTCCTTGACCCGGACCGCGCCGTCCTCCATGAGGATGACGTCGATGGTGTCGGCGTAGCCGGCGAGGGCCTCGTCGACCGCGTTGTCGACGATCTCCCAGACGAGGTGGTGCAGGCCGCGCTCGCCGGTGGAGCCGATGTACATGCCCGGGCGCTTGCGGACGGCCTCGAGCCCCTCGAGCACGGTGATCGCGGAGGCGTCGTAGGCGGGGCCGGCGACCGGGGTGGCCTGGTCCTCCTGCGGCGGGACCACGGGGTCCTCGGCGGGCACGTCGGGGGTGTCGGGCTGGTCGGCCACGGGGCTCCTTCGTCGGCTGGCTCCGGGGGGCGTGCACGCCCGACCGGTGCTCATGGCGCGCGCCCACGGGCTGGTCACCCACGGGCGCGCTGTTGCCGCCCATCCTACCGCTCGGGGCCGACAGATGACCCGCTGGGAGGCCCGTGGCGCCGGTTCTCACCGATTTTCGAGGGTGTCCACGACTCCCCACACGCAACCGGGGCTCCCAGCGGCGCTGAGCGGCCTTCCTCGGGCTCGCCCGCGCCGGGAGTCAGGACGCGGCGCCGTGCACGTCCGCGACGGTCGGCCGGACCCGCACGACGGCCGGTCCGGTGACCCGCGCCGCGGCCAGCCCGTCGAGGAGCGTGGCCAGGTGGGGCCGGGTCGCGTCGACGACGGCGAGGCCGTCCCGGGTCGCCGCGGCGGTGACGGCGGTGAGCACGGCGGGGTCGTCGGTGTAGAGCACCTCGCCGAGGCCGGCGAGCTCGTCGAGGGTGCGGGGGCCGAGCGTCGTCGGCAGCGGCACCGTCGAACGGACGAGGTCGAGCAGGTCGCGGTGCTCGAGGGCGTGCCGGGCCAGGGCGCTGCCGTGGAGGTCGATGACCTGCCGGTACAGCGCGGAGTCGGCCGCTCCCAGGAGGATGAGCTGCGCGAGGACCGCGCGCCCGACGCGCTCTGCGACGGCGGCGTCGTCGTGCGCGGGGTCGGTCAGGGCGTCGCGCCGGTCGTCGACGAGCACCGTGCAGAAGGTCAGCCAGTCCGGGACGAGGGCGGACGGGCCCTCCTCGGCGAGCATCCCGCCGACGTAGCGGCGGTGGCCCTCGTGGTGGTCGGGCCCGGTCTCGACCGGCAGGACGGCGGCGACGGCGCGCACGCCCGAGACCGTCGTGCGCAGCGGCAGCACCGCGAGCGGGTCGACACCCAGGCGCTGGCGGCACCACTCGGCCTGCTGAGCGGCGGGGCGCTCCCAGAGGGTCGTGCCACCGGAGACGAGGACGCCGTCGACCTCGACCGCGACCGGCAGCTGGTCGATGATGTCGAGCACCTGCTCGAGGACGGTCTCGGGGGTGCACCAGGTGCGGGTGGCGCGACGCGGGTGCAGGCGGATCTGGGTGCCGGGCCGCTCGAGCGGCTCGTCGGCGAGGGTGACGAGGACGGTGCCGTCGGGCAGGCCGACCCAGCGCATCGTCGGGGCCATCGGGACCAGCGCCGAGCGGGTCACGAGCTCGACGACGTCGGCGACGCCGAAGGCCGTGAGGAGCGAGGTCTCGTACCGGCGCAGGCCCTCGCGGACCTGGCCGTGCTCGGCCGTGGCGGGCGCGGCGCTCAGCCAGCGCACCTCCTGGGGCGTGAAGCCCACCCCGTCGTCGTGGACGACGAGCGGGCCGCCGCCGGTGGCCGAGGTGACGCGCACCCGGCCCACGTGCGAGGGGTCGACCCGGCGCCGCGCCTCGATGCCGACGAGCGCGCTGGCGAGCAGGTCGCGCATCGGGCCGCGGCCGCCGGGTCCACCGTCACCGGAGCGCGCGCCCCCGGGGTCTCGGGGGTCGCGCGCGGGGTGGCCGGGGTCGCGGCCGGAGGCGTGGTCGTTCACGTCGGAGTCCGTTCCGATGGGCGGCGACCGGCGGATGGTGGTCACCGTGGGCGAAGGTTTCTCCCACGGTGCCCGCGCGCCGCCGCCAACCGCTGCCGCTCGCGGCCCGGCTCCCCCCGACGTCCCGGGAGTCCGGCCGAACGAACGACCCGCCGCTCCTGCGGCGGTCCCCCCGCAGGTCAGCCGTCCGTGTGGGGGCGCAGGGTGCGCTCGAACAGGTCGCGGACGTCGTCGGTCAGGGCCGGCTCGGGCACGACGACGTCGACCTCCGGCACCGCGCAGCGCACGCCGTAGCAGTACGCGTCCGGGTAGTCGCGCTCGACGCCGGCGGCGAGCATCCGCAGGCGGTCGGTGGCGATGAGGTCGTGCCAGGCGCGGCCGTCGGGCTCGGGCAGCTCGCCGAGGATGACCGTGCGGGTGCGGGTGCGACCGGCGAACCCGCCGGTGCGCCGGACCTCGAGCTCGGTGCCGGGCGCCGGCGCCTCCGGCGCGTCCGGGGTGGGGGCGGGGGCATCCGGGGCCGGCGTGCCTGGTGCCTGCGGGGTCGGGGAGCCGGGCGCGGGGGCATCCGCACCGACCTCGACCCCGACACCGCTCCACGCGGCGCGGACGGCCTGGGCCTCGCGCGAGCCCTCGCCGTACCTTGCGGTGGCGGCCGCGAGCGTCAGCCCGGCGAACGTCGCGAAGTCGCAGTCGGCGTGGATCTCGCCGACGATCGTGTCAAACCAGACCTGGCCCGCAACCTCCCAGGCGTTGCCGCCGAGCGCGACGGCGAGGTCGTGGAAGGCCTTGTTGGGGATGCCGGAGTTGATGTGGACGCCGCCGTTGTCCTCGGAGGTCTCGACGTAGTCGCGCAGGTGCGCGGGCTGGGGGTCCTTGCCCAGGCGCGGGTCGTCGTAGGCGGTGCCGGGCGCCGCCATCGAGCGCAGCGCCACACCCTTGACTCCCGGCGCGAGCAGGTCGGCCCCGATGAGCCAGTCGGCCGCGGCGGCGTCCTGGCCGAGCGAGTGCTGCTTGACGAGGACGCCGAAGACGTCGGACACCGACTCGTTGAGCGCGCCCGACTGGCCCTGGTAGTTGAGGCCCGCCGTGTACTGGGTGACGCCGTGCGCGAGCTCGTGGCCGATGACGTCGAGGCTGCGGGTGAACCCGAGGAACACCTCGCCGTCACCGTCGCCGAAGACCATCTGGGCGCCGTCCCAGAACGCGTTGTCGTAGTCGCGCCCGTAGTGGACGGTGGCGACGAGAGGCAGGCCCTTGCCGTCGAGGGAGTTGCGCCCGTACGCCTCCTGCCACAGCTGCCACGTGGCGCCGAGGCCGTCGTAGGCCTCGGTGACGGCGGTGTCGGCGGTGGCCGGGTCACCCTCGCCGCGCACCTTCACCCCCGGCAGGGTCGTGCCCTGCTGGGCGTCGTGGACGGTGCGCTGCGGCCCGTCGGCGCTCCCGGCCGCCCCGCCGGGCAGCGTCGTCCCGCCGGGACGCGCCTCGGCCGTGACCCGCCCGCGCCGGAGCTCGGCGTCGCTGCGCAGCGTGGCGTCGGCGCGCTGCGCGACGTGGTCGTCGCCGGAGGCCGCGAGCGCGGCGAGCAGGTACGGCGGGACGATCGAGCAGCGGGCGGGCGAGTGCGTCATCCCTCCACGATGGACCCGCCCACCGACAGCCGCGACCCGACGGGTTGGCCGCGGCGGGTGGTCAGCGGCGCAGCGCCGCGGCCATCCGCTCCTGCGCGAGGTCGGAGTTAAACAGGTCGCCCGACGTCCGCGCCATCGCCTCCCCGTCGCGCTCGAAGGAGGCGAGGAGGTCGGCGTTGAGGATCTGCTTGGCGGCGGTCAGCCCCTGCCGGGCGCCGGCCCGCAGGTCGTCGAGGACGGCGCCGACCGTGGCGTCCATCCCGGCCTCGTCGGCGACGTGGGTGACGAGCCCCTGGGCGCGGGCCTCGGCGGCGGTGAAGACGCGGCCGGTGAGGAACCAGTCGGCGGCCGAGCGCGGGGTGAGGCGGTGCCGCAGCGGGATGGAGATGGTCGCGGCCGCGAGCCCGAGGCGGACCTCGGTGAGGGCGAAGCCCACGTCGTCGCGACAGACGACGACGTCGGCGGAGGCGACGAGCCCGATGCCGCCGGCGCGCACCGGGCCGTCGAGCCGGGCGACGACCGGCACCGGCAGCGCGGCGATGCGGCGCTGGACGTCGACGATGGCGCGGGCCTGCTCGGTCATGTCGACGGTCGCCGCCTCCTTGAGGTCGGCGCCGGCGCAGAAGACGCGATGGCTCGAGCGCAGGAGGACGGCGTGGACCGACTCGTCCTGCGCGACCTCGGCCAGCCGGTCGCGCAGGTCGGCGAGCAGGCGGCGCGAGAGCGCGTTGCGGTTGGCCGGCGAGTCGAGGGTGAGGACCGCGACCCGGTCCTCGTCGTCACGGCGGACCAGGGGGGCGACGTCGGCATCCACGGGCCGACCCTAGCCGCCGGACGCCGTGGCTCAGGGGGCGGTCGTCACCCGGAAGACCGGGAAGCCGGGGGCGGCCGCGGCGAGCTCGGCGTCGGTCGAGTCCTTCGAGAGGCCCTCGACGAACCGGCCGACCTCCCAGCCCCAGCGCCGCAGGTAGACGCGCAGGACCGCGGGGCGCTCCTCGACCGGGACCTCGACGAGGCGCACCCGCTCGGTCCGACGCCCGAGCCGCAGCTCGGCCTCGGGGTTCGCGCGCACGTTGCGCACCCATTCGGTGACGCCGCGCGGGGCGACGAGGTAGCGCTCGTCGTCGAGCGGCATGAGGTTGACCGGCGTGCTGCGCGGCAGGCCGGAGCGCCGGCCGGTGACCGTGAGGACGCGGGAGCCGAGCAGGCTGATGCCGCGGGCGGTGAGCCAGCGGACGAGCGCGTTGAAGGCCGCGTCCATCCGGGTGTCGGGGCGGACGTAGCGGTCGGCGGAGGGGTGCTGGGCGGGCACGGTCATCGGCTCCTCGGGAAGTGAGAGCGGTGCTCTCTTTATGTGTGGAGTGTGCGCCCGGGTCCTGTGCGCTGTCAAGAGCACTGCTCTCGTTCCTGTGGTTGGATGGTCCTGTGTCCCCCACCTCCCGCGCCGAGCGGCGCCGCGACGTCGAGACGCGCATCGTCGAGGTCGGCCGGCGGCACCTGGCGATGGAGGGGGCCGCAGGGCTGTCGCTGCGGGCGGTGACGCGCGAGCTCGGGATGGTCTCGTCGGCCGTGTACCGGCACGTCGCCAACCGGGACGAGCTGCTGACGCTCCTCGTCGTCGACGCGTACACCGAGCTGGCCGACGCCGTCGATGCGGCAGTCGCTGCAGCCGACGACCGGCCGTGGGACGAGCGGGTCGTCGTCGCCGGCGCGGCGTTCCGCGCGTGGGCGGTCGGCGACCCCTCGCGGTACGCGCTGCTCTACGGCAGCCCGGTGTCCGGGTACGAGGCGCCGGCCGAGCGGACCGTCGAGCCCGGCACGCGCGTGACGTTCGCCCTGCTCAAACTGCTCGCGGAGGGCGTCGAGGCGGGTGATGTGTCGCCCGTCGGCGCGGTGCCGGTCGACGCGCCGCTGCTGGAGGCATCCGTCGGAACGGCCGGGCCGGATCGAGCGAGTGGGCTGGTTGCGGACCTGCACCGGCTCTGCGACGAGACCGGGCTGCCGGGTGGCCCGGACGTCATGGGGCGCGCGCTGCTGCTCTGGGCGGTGCTCGTCGGCGGCACGAGCCTCGAGGTCTTCGGCCAGTACGGGCGCGACACCCTGACCGACCCCGGCGCCCTCTTCGAGCACCAGCTGCGCCTCACCCTCGCTCTCCTGCGCACCCCCGCCTGACGCCCCTCCCACCCCCGGCTCTTCCCCACTGATTGCGAGTTGAGCCGCTCGACACGCCGCCGGACGGCGTGTCGAGCGGCGGAACTCGCAAGAAGTCGATGGGTGAGGGTTGGGGGACGAAGGGGTCCGGTCAGCCGTAGGTGTCGCGGGGGCCGCGGCCGTCCTGCACCCGGTGCCGACCGCGCGACCAGGTCGGCGCGCTCGGGCCGACGACGCGCAGCTCGGTGACCGTGCCCTCGCCGACCTCGTCGGTGAGCCGGGTCATCAGCGTGTTCTCGAGCAGCCGCAGCTGCGTCGCCCAGGCGGTCGAGTCGGCCCGGATGGTGAGGACGCCGTCGACGAAGTCCGTCGGCTGGCAGTGCGCCGAGATGTCGGGCCCGACGATGCCGGGCCACCGGCCGATGACCGAGCCGACGGCGACGTCGGCGCCCCAGCCCCGGTCGTTGACGAACCGGTCGATCTGGTCCGACAGCAGCTGCGGGTCTCGGCCCGAGCGCTTGCCGCCGCCGGGGATGTCCTTCGCGCGGCGGCGCGGCTTGAGGCCCGGTCGCAAACCCTTCGCCCGGGCCGCGGCGCGGGCGCGGGCCAGCGCCTCGGCCGCCGCGAGCCCCTCCTCGACCTCGGGCGCCCCGTCGGCGGCGAACCCGGAGGTGGTGTCGTCGCCGTCCTCGACCGGGAGCTGCGGCGTCGGCGCTCCGGACGGTGGGGCATCCGGGCCCTGGTCGGGCTGCTTCCCCCGAGAACCTGTCGCTTCCCCGGGGAACGGTTCCCGGGGAGAGCGCGGCCGTATCGGGTCACCCGATACGCGTGGGTCAGGAGGGGTCGGCACCGTCGGCCTCCGCGACCTGCTCGCCTTCGTCCACGCCGTCGCCGTCGTCCTCGCTCACGGTGTCGACCTCGCTCGCAGTGTCGTCCTCGCTCGCGCCGTCGTCCTCGGCAGCGCCGGCGGGCACGCCTGCCGCGGGCTCCTCGTCGGTCTCGACGGTGCCGAGCGTGACCCTGCGCGTCGCACCGGCGAGCGAGGCCGGGACGTCGGCGGGGACCGCGGCCGTCACGAGCACCTGCTCGGCGTCGGCGACCATCGCGGCCAGCCGCTCGCGGCGGCCTGCGTCGAGCTCGGCGAAGACGTCGTCGAGGACGAGCACCGGGTCGTCGCCGAGGTCGGTGCGCAGCAGCTGGAAGGCCGCGAGCCGCAGCCCGAGCGCGAACGACCAGGACTCCCCGTGGCTGGCGTACCCCTTGGCCGGCAGCTCCCCGAGGGTGAGGAGCACGTCGTCGCGGTGGGGCCCGACGAGGCAGACGCCCCGCTCGACCTCCTGGTCCCGCACCTCGGCGAGGCTCGCGACCACCTCCTCGTGCAGCTCGGCGACCTCGGGCACCTCACCGGCCGCGATGCGCCCCGCCGTCGCCTCGCGCAGGGAGGAGCGGTAGGCGACCCGGGCGTCCGACTGCCCGTTGCTCACCTCGTCGTAGGCCTTGGTCAGGTACGGCCCGAGGTCGCGCAGGAGGCGAAGCCGTGCGTAGAGCAGCTGCGAGCCGACCCCGGCGAGCTGCTGGTCCCACACCGACAGGGTGTGCAGCGCGCTCGCCGCCTCCGACGCCGGGTCGAGCGCCTCGGCGCCCGGGCGCGGCCGCCGCCCGCGCGCCCGGCGCGAGAGGTAGGGCTGCGCGGACTTGAGGAGGGCCGAGCGCTGCTTGACGATGCGGTCGTACTCCTGGCGCACCCCGGCCCACCGCGGCTGGCGCGCGACGAGGAGGTCGTCGAGGAAGCGCCGGCGCTCGCCTGGGTCGCCCTTGACCAGGGCGAGGTCCTCCGGCGCGAAGAGCACCGTGCGCAGCGTGCCGAGGACCTCGCGCGGACGGACCGGCGAGCGGTTCAGCCGTGCCCGGTTGGCGCGGCCGGGCGTGATCTCGAGCTCGACCATCGTCTCGCGTCCGTCACGGACCACCGCGCCGCGCACGACCGCCCGCTCGGCGCCGAACCGGACGAGCGGGGCATCCGTCGCCACCCGGTGGCTGGAGAGCGAGGCGAGGTACCCGACGGCCTCGACGAGGTTGGTCTTGCCCTGCCCGTTCAGCCCGACGAGGGTCGTCACGCCCGGCCCGAGCGGGAGCTCGGCCCGCTCGTAGCTGCGGAAGTCCCCGAGGGAGAGGTGCCGGACGAACACTCCCCGAGACTAGTGCGCGGCCCGCCGCGGTATCACCGGGCCGGTGCCGTGCCTCCTCCCGCCGAGCGCACCGGACGCCCCGGTGCCCGCACCCAGGAGGCACGGATGACCCATCCCTCGCTCGGCACCAGCCGCCGCACCCTCGTCGGGGCCCTCGGGCTCGGAACCCTCGGCACGCTCGGCCTCGCGACCCCGGCCACGGCGCAGGCCGCCACCCCGGCCGGGCTCGTCGTCCCGCCGGACGCGCTGGCCTCCGGCGGCTGCGACCTGTACCTCGTCGCGGACGGCATCACGGGCGACTCGCAGGCCGAGCGCTTCCCCGGAGCCGTCGAGCTGCTCGCGCTCGACTGGGGTGTCAAGGCCACGCGCACCACCACCGGCGCCGGCTCCTCCGCCGGCCGGCCGGTCGCCGGCGATGTTCGGCTCGCCGCGTTCTCGTCGTCGGCCTCGCCCCAGCTGCTCCGGCGGCTCGTGACCGGTCGGACGATGCGCAGCGCCGTCGTCCACGTCGTGCGGACCGGCGAGAACCCCGTCGAGACCATGACACTGGCCTTCACCGACGTCGTGCTCACCGGCTACGAGGTGATGTCGAGCGCCGGCCTGCCGGTCGACGTCGTGTCGTTCGCGATGGGCGGGGTCACCGAGACCTGGACGCCCCGGAACCCCGACGGCTCGACCGGTACGCCGGTGTCCGTGACCTGGGACCTGCGCTCCGGCCGAGTGGCCTGAGCCCCCGCCCCGCGGCGGCAGGTGTCAGAGGTCGGTGCGCTTGGCGGCCGACTTCTTCGCGGCGGCCTTGCGGGCGGTGCCCTTCGTCGCGGCCTTCTTGACGTCCGCGGCACGCTTGGCCGGCGTGCTCGTGGCGTCCTCGCCGCCGCGCAGGGCCTCGCCCTCGGCGACGGTCATCACCTGGTGGCCGCCGAACTGGCCGCGCAGCGCGGCGACGGCCTGCATCGAGGGGGAGGTGTGCTGGCGCGAGGCGAACCGGGCGAAGAGCGAGGCCGAGATGACGGGCATCGGCACGCCGAGCTCGATGGCCTCCTCGACCGTCCAGCGACCCTCGCCGGAGTCGACCGTGTAGTCCGAGACGTCCTCGAGGCTCGGGTTGTCCTCGAGCGCGGCGACCATGAGGTCGAGCAGCCAGGAGCGCACGACCGTGCCGCGGCTCCAGGCCTTGAAGGCCCCGGGGACGTTCTCGACGATGTCCTTCTTCTCGAGCAGCTCGTAGCCCTCGGCGTAGGCCTGCATGAGGCCGTACTCGATGCCGTTGTGGACCATCTTCGTGTAGTGCCCGGCGCCGACCTTGCCGGCGTGGACGAAGCCCTCGTCGCGCGGACCCTCGGGGCGCAGCGCGTCGAAGATCGGCATCGCCTTCTTCACGTTGGCCGCCGTACCGCCGACCATGAGGCCGTAGCCGTTCTCGAGGCCCCAGATGCCGCCGGAGACGCCGCAGTCGAGGTAGCCGATGCCCTTGGCCTTGAGCAGCTTCTCGTGGACGGCGTCGTCGGTGAACTTGCTGTTGCCGCCGTCGATGACGAGGTCGCCCTTGTCGAGGAGGTCGGCGAGCTTCTCGATCGTCTCGGTCGTCGGGGCGCCGTGGGGGACCATCACCCAGACCACGCGCGGGCCCTCGAGCTGCTTGACCATGTCGGCGAGCGAGCGGGCGTCCGACACCTGGCGGTTGCGGTCGTACCCGACGACCTCGTGGCCCGCGCGGCGCAGACGCTCGCGCATGTTGCCGCCCATCTTGCCGAGGCCGACCAGTCCGAGCTGCATCCGAAGGCTCCTTCGTCGAGGTGTCGCAGGTGTCCGTCCCGAAGGCTACGCCGCCCGCCACCGGCCCGGTGGGGGCGGCTGCGGGTCAGGACGCGAAGCGGACCGGCATGAGGACGTACCGGTACGAGGTGTCGGCCTCGCCGTCGGCGCTCTCCTGGCCGCTGAGTACGGCCGGGCGCGAGGCCTGCGTGAACGAGATGCGCGACCAGTCGGTGCCGACGACGCCGAGGCCGTCGAGGAGGTACTGGGGGTTGAAGGCGATCTCGATATCGGGGCCGGTCAGGGCGCACTCGACCGCCTCGGACGCCTGGGCGTCGTCACCGGTGCCGGCCTCGATGGCCACCTGGTCGCCCGAGAAGCGCAGGCGCACAGGGGTGTTGCGCTCGGCGACGAGCGCGACGCGCTTGACGGCCTCGACGAGCTCGGCGGTGCGGACGACCGCGTCGGTCTCGGAGCTCGTCGGGAAGATCGAGGACACCTTGGGGTACTCGCCGTCGAGGAGGCGGGTGGTCGTGCGGCGCCGGCCGGCCTCGAAGCCGGCGAGGCCGTCGCCGCCCGCGGTGGCGCCGAGGGCGACGTCGATGGAGCCGGCGGCGCCGAGGCTGCGGGCGGTCTCGCTGAGGGTGCGGGCCGGGACGAGGACGACGTGGCTCGCGTCGGTCGCCGTCGGGTTCCAGGTCAGCTCGCGCATCGCGAGGCGGTAGCGGTCGGTGGCGAGCAGCGTCATCTTGTCGCCCTCGACCTCGACCCGGACGCCGGTGAGGATCGGGAGGGTGTCGCCGCGGTCGGCTGCGACCGACACCTGGGCGACCGCCTGGGTGAAGAGGTGACCGTCGACCGACCCGGTGGGCTCGGGCGAGCTGGGGAGGGTCGGGTAGTCGTCGGCGGGCATCATCAGCAGGCTGAAGCGGGAGGCCCCGCACGTGACCTGGACCTTGCTGCCCTCGGCGACGACGTCGATCGGGCGGTCCGGCAGGTTGCGCGAGATGTCGGCGAGGAGGCGCCCGAGCACGAGGACGGTGCCGGCCTCGGAGACCTCAGCCGCGACAGTGACCCGGGCGGAGACCTCGTAGTCGAACGCCGAGAGGGTCAGGGTGCCGTCGTCGGAGGCCTCGAGGAGGATGCCGGCGAGCACCGGGACCGGCGGGCGCGCGGGCAGGCCACGGGCCACCCAGGTGACCGCCTCGGCGAGGACGTCGCGCTCGACGCGGAACTTCACGGCTACCACCCTTGTCCGGCGCGGACCAGCCGCCCCTGTCGTGCATCGGAGACCACACCGCACCGGCTCGGGACGCGCGACGGCGCCTCCCTCACGCGGGCGGGGTCCCTGACACTAGTGCACGTCCTCGGAGCGCACCATCCGCTCTGAGCGGGTGCTCGAGTCCATCCTCGAGAGGTCGGGCCGGGGGTCGCCGTCCCCAGCATCTGGTCGGGGCGGACAGGGTGATTGAGGGATCTCGTCGTCGTGGTCGGAGGTGTGGATCCTGTGGACGGCGGGGCGTCGGCGCAGGTCATCGGCGCGGCGCGCGGTGTGGACGGACCGTGGACCGGTCGTGGAGAAGATCAACCGTCGTGTTGACGACGAGACCGCGTCCACAGGGCGTCCACGGGGGCGTCATCCGTCGTCCACGGCGTCGGGGCCGTCGTCCACAGTCGTCCACAGGCCTTGTGGACAAACCGTGGCGTGCGGGGCGTCGTGGCGGGGGTGGGGGCGAGTTGTCCACAGGCTTGTACCCAGCGGTGGATGACGCAGGGCCGGGTCGGGCGAACGGGGGGTGAACGACGGGTTCCGCGGCGCGACGCGGGCCAGCGTCCTCCCAGCCTTGGACGAAGGTTATACACCGGTTGTGCACAACCTGTGGAGAACCCTGCGGACGACCGGGGGACGAGGTGTGGACCGGGTGGGGACGGCCGACCGACTCCCGATGACCGCGCACGTGCGGGCTTTCCGTGATCGGGAGCGCGTGCCGACAGCGATAACCCCGCACGTGCGGGCTTTCCGTGGTCGGGAGCGCGTGCCGACAGCGATAACCCCGCACGTGCGGGGTTGGGGAGGTCCGGAACGGGCGCGGACAGCGATAAGCCCGCACGTGCGGGGTTGGGGAGGTCCGGAACGGGCGCGGACAGCGATAAGCCCGCACGTGCGGGGTCAGCAAGGCACGACGGGGCGATGGGACCCCAACGGCGTCGGGGAGGCCGACGCCGGGCGTCAGCGGGACTGCTGCTTGATCCGGTTGGTCAGCTCGGTGACCTGGTTGTAGATGGCGCGGCGCTCGGCCATCAGCTGGCGGATCTTCTTCTCGGCGTGCATGACGGTCGTGTGGTCGCGGCCGCCGAACTGCTGCCCGATCTTCGGCAGCGACATCTCGGTCAGCTCGCGGCACAGGTACATCGCGATCTGCCGCGCCGTCACGAGCACGCGCGAGCGGGACTGGCCCTGGAGGTCCTCGATCGTCAGCCCGAAGTAGGCCGCGGTCTGGGCGATGATCGTCGCCGGCGTGACCTGGCTCGTCGAGTCGTCGGGGATGAGGTCGCGCAGGACGATCTCGGCGAGGCTCATGTCGACCGGCTGGCGGTTGAGGCTCGCGAAGGCCGTGACGCGGATGAGGGCGCCCTCGAGCTCGCGGATGTTCGTCGAGATCCGCGAGGCGATGAACTCGTGCACGTCCTCGGGCACCGACAGGCGCTCCTGGATGGCCTTCTTGCGCAGGATGGCGATGCGCGTCTCGAGGTCGGGCGGCTGCACGTCGGTGAGCAGGCCCATCTCGAAGCGGCTGCGCATCCGCGCCTCGAAGCCGGTGAGCAGCTTCGGCGGCACGTCGCTGGTGATGACGACCTGCTTGCCGGCGTTGTGCAGGGTGTTGAACGTGTGGAAGAACTCCTCCTGCGTCTGCACCTTGCCCTGGAGGAACTGGATGTCGTCGATGAGCAGCACGTCGACGTCGCGATAGCGGCGCTGGAAGTTGGCCGCCTTGTCGTCGCGGATGCTGTTGATGAAGTCGTTGGTGAACTCCTCGGAGTTCACGTACCGCACCTTGACGTGCGGGAAGAGGTTGCGCGCGTAGTGCCCGATGGCGTGCAGCAGGTGGGTCTTGCCCAGCCCCGAGTCGCCGTAGACGAAGAGCGGGTTGTACGCCTTGGCCGGCGCTTCGGCGACCGCGACCGCCGCGGCGTGCGCGAACCGGTTGCTCGCGCCGATGACGAAGGTGTCGAAGGTGTACTTGGGGTTCAGCCGCGTCAGCTCGATCTGCTCCGGCACCTGCGCACCCGGGCGCGGCCGGCGCATCCCGGGGACCGCGACGAGGTCGCGGCCGCCGCCGTCCTGGTCGGCGTGGGCCGTGGCCAGGCCGGCGGAGTGGTCGGTGCCGTCGCCGTCGTCGTCGAGCTCGAGGTCGTCGATCTGCTGACGGCGGTCCGCGGCCCGCGCCTCGTGCCCGTCGTCGCCGACGCCGTTGGACGTCGGCTCCCCGACCTCGCCGAGGGTCGGGTCGACGGTCACCGCGAGGCGGACGTCGCGCCCCAGGCGCTCGCCGAGGCTCTGCGTGACACGTTCGCGCAGCCGGGTCTCGACGATGTCCTTCGTGAAGTCGTTCGGCACGGCGATGAGGGCGGTGTCGTCGAGGAGGCCGACGAGGCGGGCGAGTGAGAGGAAGGCCCGCTGCTGGACCGGGATCCCGTCCTCGTCGAGCGCCTCCAGCGTGGCCTGCCACACCTGGGTCATCGTCGCGTCCGGCACGTGGTTCCCGTCCTTCCGATGCCCTGGTGGTGGTCGCGGCGCCGGTCGGCACTGCGTGGGAGGGATGGTCGTCCACACGATTGTCCACAGCCTGTGGGGACATCATGGTGCGGTCGACGCCGCCGGAGTCGTGCTCCGCGTGTGTCGTGCCGCGCCCGCCCGATGCTCCGTGCGATGGTAGAGCGTGGTGCGGGTCCGGCGGTACCCGGCCGTGGGTTTGGTCGGTGAGCGGCGCCTCGGGTACCTTGGGGGGGCCTGTTCCGGCCGTTTTCGCATGCCCGCGAACGCTGCTCCCGAGCACGTCGTGGGTCTCCGACTGCGGCCGACCAGGCCGTCTTCCCAGCCCCCGGGCCGTCCGGCCCGACACCGCGAAAGAGATACATCGTGAGCAAGCGGACCTTCCAGCCGAACAACCGCCGTCGCGCCAAGACGCACGGCTTCCGTCTGCGGATGCGCACCCGTGCGGGTCGCGCCATCCTCGCCGCCCGGCGTCGCAAGGGTCGCTCCGAGCTCTCGGCCTGAGGTCGACCGGTGCTGCCGGCGCCGAACCGTCTGCGTGAGCGGGCGGACTTCGCGTCGGCGGTCCGCGGCCGGGGGACGACCCGGGCCGGCTCGAGGCTGATCGTGGTGCATGCCACCCGGACCGACGCGCGCGCGGGATGCCCGCCGCGGGTCGGTTTCGTCGTGTCACGGGCCGTCGGCAACGCGGTGGTGCGCAACCGGACGAAGCGCCGGCTGCGTCACCTCGTCGCCGCTCGCCTCGCGGGTGTGCCGGCCGGTGTCGACCTCGTCGTCCGGGCCAACCCCGCCGCCGCCGAGGCCTCCTCCGCGGAACTGGGGGGTGCGCTCGACACGTTGGTGCACAAGGTGGTCGGTCGGGTCGGAGGTGCCTCGTGAGCGTCGGACGCCTCCTCGCCGCGCCCCTGGTCTGGATGATCCGCGGCTACCAGCGGTTCATCAGCCCCCTGCGTCCGCCGACCTGCCGGTACTACCCCTCGTGCTCGCAGTACGCCGTGACCGCGCTCCAGCGGTTCGGCCCGCTGCGCGGGTCGTGGATGGCCGTGCGTCGGATCGGTCGCTGCCACCCGTGGACCCCGGGCGGGGTCGACCACGTGCCGGACCGCGACCCGGTGACCGGTGCTCCGGTGGCCGGCACGACCGGGCCCAAGCCGTACCGACCGAGCACGGGCCCGGCGAGCCCGTCGCACCCCTGACCCCCGTCACGACCGTGACCCCACACGCCGGCTGAGGCCGGCCCAGCGAAGGACATCATGGGCGACCTGTTCAACAGCATCCTGGCCCCGATCGAGTGGCTCGTGGCCTGGATCATGTACGGCTTCCACGAGGCCCTGACGACGATCGGGCTGCCCGCGGCGTCCGGCTGGACGTGGGCCCTGTCGATCGTCGGGCTCGTGCTCGTCATGCGCGCCGCGATGATCCCGCTGTTCGTCAAGCAGATCAAGGCATCGCGCAAGATGCAGCTCATCCAGCCCGAGCTGCAGAAGATCCAGAAGAAGTACAAGGGCAAGTCCGACCCCGAGTCCCGCCAGGCGATGACCCAGGAGACGATGGAGCTGTACAAGAAGGAGGGGACCAACCCCTTCAGCTCGTGCCTCCCGATCCTCGTCCAGTCGCCGTTCTTCTTCGGTCTCTTCCGGGTCCTCAACGGTCTCGACGAGCTCGCGGCCGGCACCGGCAGCGCCGCCAGCATCGGCCCGATCACCAAGGAGGTGGCCGCTCAGGCCGAGAAGGCGTCCATCTTCGGCGCCCAGCTGTCCGACACCTTCCTCGGGGCGAACAACCTGTCGACCCAGATCGTCACCGTCGTCCTCATCATCCTCATGTCGGCGACGACGTTCCTCACCCAGCGCCAGCTGATGACGAAGAACATGCCGCAGTCGGCGCTCGACAGCCCGTTCGCCAAGCAGCAGAAGATGCTGCTCTACATCTTCCCGATCATCTTCGCCGTCTCCGGCGTCAACTTCCCGATCGGTGTCCTCGTCTACTGGTTCACGACCAACGTCTGGTCGATGACGCAGCAGTTTTATGTGATCCGCCGGATGCCGGCGCCCGGCTCGGCCGCCGAGCGGGCCTACCACGCGCGGCTCGCGCGCAAGGGCAAGCCGGTCCCCGGCGCCGCGGCGGTGGCCGCCGAGGCCGAGGTCGAGGACCAGACGATCGTCGGTCAGCGGGTCCAGCCGAAGTCCAAGAAGCGGTCCAAGGGCAAGAAGTGAGCACTGCGTCGGGCACCTCGGTGCCGTCGACGCCCCACGACACCGGTACGACGTCCCACACGGAGGGCACACACATGAGCGAGAACACGACCGAGGGCACCGCCCCCACCGCCGACGAGACCACGCCCCTCGCGGCGGAGCTCGGCGCGGCCGAGACCGCCGGCGCGGTGACGCCGGGCGAGGCCACGACGGACACCCCCGGGGGTGTCCAGCACGAGACGTCCGCGGACGCCGCGAACGCCACCTCGGACGACGCCGACGGCGGCGCCGACCCAGCGGGCGACGAGACGGCGGCCCCGGCGGCCGGCCAGCGCCGCCCGGCGCGACGCCAGCAGCTCGAGCGCGAGGGTGAGGTCGCAGCCGACTTCCTCGAGACCCTCCTCGACATCTGCGACCTCGACGGGGACCTGGACGTCGACATCGACGGCGACCGCGCCGCGGTGGCGATCGTCGACAGCGAGGAGGGTCGCGTGCCGCGGCGCCTCGTCGGTCAGGACGGGCAGGTGCTCGAGGCCCTCCAGGAGCTGACCCGCCTCGCCGTGCAGAGCGAGACCGGTGAGCGCAGCCGCCTCATGCTCGACGTCGCCGGCCACCGCGCCGGCCGTCGCGCGGAGCTCGTGCGTATCGCCAAGGAGGCCATCGCGACGGTCCAGAGCTCCGGGGAGTCCGCCTCGCTCGAGCCGATGTCGGCCTTCGAGCGCAAGGTCGTCCACGACGAGGTGCTCAGCGCCGGGCTGCACAGCGAGTCCGAGGGCAGCGAGCCCCGCCGCTACGTCGTCATCACGGCGTCCTGACCGACGAGGACCCCCCGGTGGAGCAGGACGAGCGTCCTCTCACGCCACCGGCCGCACCCACGGGTGCGGCCGCGGTGTTCGGTGACCGACTCGCCCTCGCCGAGCGGTTCACCGCGATCCTCGCCGACACGGGGGTCACCCACGGGCTGATCGGGCCGCGTGAGGTGCCGCGGCTGTGGGAGCGACACGTGCTCAACTGCGCCGTCATCGAGGACGCGTTCCCCCACGGGGCGTCCCTCGTTGACGTCGGGTCCGGCGCCGGCCTCCCGGGCGTCGCCCTCGCGGTGGCGCGTCCGGACCTCGACGTCCACCTCGTCGAGCCGATGCTGCGGCGCACGACGTGGCTCGCCGGTGTCGTCGAGGACCTCGGGCTGGAGAACGTCACCGTTCACCGGGGCCGCGCGGAGGAGCTGGCCGGCTCCGTCTCCGCGCCGTGGGTGACGGCGCGGGCGGTGGCCCGCCTCGACAAGCTCGCGCGCTGGTGCGTGCCGCTCCTCGCGGACGGCGGGATGCTCGTCGCGATGAAGGGCCGCAGCGCCAGCGAGGAGCTGGACGAGGACCGCCGCGCCCTGCAGCGCCTGGGCCTGGAGGCGGCGCGCGTCAGCGAGCACGGGGGTGCGGTGCTCGACGAGCCGGTCCTCACCGTCGACCTGCGGTTCCGGTCACAGCCGGCCAAGCCGGCGCGCGCGACGACGGCAGCCCGCCGTCGCAGCGCCAAGCGGCCCCGCACCTGACCCGCCGCGCCGCGCGGTGAACGAGCGGCGCGGCCGGGGGGCGGCCTGTTCCACGTGAAATCGGCCGGGGGGCGGCGTGGCTCACGTGAAACGTCGGCGCCGACACCGCAGGTCGTGCGGAGCGCGGGCGATGGCCGGTGGGGACCGGGACCATGGGACAGCCGCCACCACCGACGCCGGGGTGTCGTCGGCCGCTCGGAGCCTCTGTCAGCGGTGCCGTGCTCGCACCCGCCTCGGCTGGTCGACCGACCGGGTGCTCGGTCCGCCCGCAGGGGAGCGGCGGTGCCACGGTACCGAGCGTCGAGCGCTTGTCGTGGGTCCGGGCGCACAGCGCGACCAGGGTCCAGCGGCACGGCCCCGTGACTCGACGCCACCCCGTAGGTGCCGGCGACAGCACGGTGGCGTCATGACTCGACCGGAGCCACGGGTGGGCCCGGCCCGGCCTGTTCTGCCTCGAGGTTCGTGCAGCACGGGGGTGGACGCGGGGAGCCACCGTCATGACTGCGAGCGGGCACCCGGCGTCCTCGTCGACGACAATCTCCCCGCGGTCGACGACCGGGCGACGTCCACCGCCGGTGGTCAGCCCACGTGAGCGGCCACGGTGACCTGGGTGAGCTGTCGAGTGGAGGCGGCAGCCCGGTTCGGCGCACACCAGGTCGCACGATCCTGCGGAACGCGTTTCACGTGAAACGCGCCTGCCTGTCGACTGGCCGTCCGTGAAGGCACCGCGCCCACGGGCAACCGTGCCCGAATCAGGTATCTAGAGCGGATGTGGACGGACCATCGGGCGGTCCGCAGTGACTGGTCGCGCGCCACCCGGCCGCCGAGGCGATCGGGCGGCGGCGCGATCACGGGGCCCAGTGGCAGCACCTTTCCGAGAGGGAGATCAGTACTGCACCATCACCATTGACGCCGTTTCACGTGAAACAAGGATGCCCTCAGCAACACGCCGTGCTTGGCGGTGCTGGCACAACACCGTGCCGCGGCTGATCGTCGTCGACGACGATGGCCACCAGATCGGCAGGAGACCGAAGGGACCCCGGGCGGGTCACTGCTCACGTTTCACGTGTAACAGCCCATCAGGCCGATCGCAGACGGCACGCGGGCTCACGACGCGAAGGCGTTCGTCGACTCCCCGTGCATGACAGGAGAGCCTGCCCCGAGTCGGGGCACGGAGACGTCTATGTGTGCTCCGCTGTTTCACGTGAAACACGGAACGACGTCCGGGCTGAGGAGGTCGAGTGAGCCGGGCCTCGACGACGACCCGGTGGGGGCGCAGTCGACGCAAGCGCACATCACGCGGCGTCGCCAGCGACGTGGTCGACGCCCGCCGGCCCCATGAGCCATCGGACGGAGGAGCCCACCGGCGCGACACCTCTGGAGCAGGCACGCTGTCCACAGGTTTTCCACCGCGGCCGGCCACCGCTCCTGCGGACGAGAACGACCGCAAGCCCGCGCCACGACAGGGTTTTCGGGGGCGTGAGCCACGCGAACGACCCCTCGCATGAGTGGTTGTCCACCGGGTCGTCCACAGCCTCTGCTCGCTTTGGCGTGTCGACCCCCCGTGGGGTTGGATGGGGGCTGAACATGTCGCAGGAGGTACCGGTGAGCTCTGTGCTCAACCCCACGGACGCATCCCGCGTCGTCGACGGACTTGGCTTCCCCCTCGGGGATGTCACGTCGCCCGTCGGCGTCGGGTGGCCCGCCGTTTCACGTGAAACGCCGCAGCCGCCGGAGGAGCAGGCGTCCAGTTCCACGGACCCCGTCGAACCGACCGGACAGGTCGTCGACGCGGAACCCGCCAGACCCGACCACGAGGAGCGAGCCGCCATCGCCGCATCCATCCCGGAAGCCGACGGCAACACGCCGCTCGCCCAGGCCGTCGCCGCGGACGAGCGCAAGCGGGTGACCCTCAGTGGCCGCCCGGTGCCGCGCCCGGCGCAGACGCGTGTCCTGACCGTGGCCAACCAGAAGGGCGGGGTGGGCAAGACGACGACGACCGTCAACATCGCCGCAGCCCTCGCACAGGCGGGCAGCACGGTCCTCGTCATCGACCTCGACCCCCAGGGCAACGCCAGCACGGCGCTGGGGATCGACCACCACTCCGAGGTGCCGAGCATCTACGACGTCCTGGTCGACGGCGCACCCATCAGCGGGGTGGTGCAGCGGTGCCCGGACATCGAGGGGCTGACCTGTGCGCCGGCGACGATCGACCTCGCGGGGGCCGAGATCGAGCTCGTCTCGCTCGTCGCGCGCGAGACTCGCCTGCAGAAGGCGGTCGCCGCCCACGTCGAGGAGCGTGAGGCCGCGGGGGACCGCCTCGACTACGTGCTCATCGACTGCCCGCCGAGCCTCGGCCTGCTGACGGTCAACGCGTTCGTCGCCGCCAACGAGGTGTTCATCCCGATCCAGTGCGAGTACTACGCGCTCGAAGGGCTGAGCCAGCTGCTGAAGAACATCGAGCTGATCCGCAACCACCTCAACCCGGCGCTGCACGTGTCGACGATCCTCCTCACGATGTACGACGGGCGGACCCGGCTGTCGGCGCAGGTCGCGGACGAGGTCCGGGCCCACTTCGGTGAGCAGACCCTGCGGGCCACCGTGCCCCGGTCGGTCCGGATCAGCGAGGCGCCGAGCCACGGCCAGACCGTCATCACCTACGACCCCAACAGCAGTGGTGCGCTGTCCTACCTCGAGGCGGCCGTCGAGCTTGCCGAGCGTGGCGCCGCCGCCCCGACGACGGAGGAATCCGCATGAGCGAGAAGCGTCGCGCCCTCGGGCGAGGCCTGGGCGCCCTCATCCCCGCGCAGCCGGCCACGGACCGCCCGGTCGACGTGTTATTCAAGGACCGCGACGGTGGCGTGACCACCGACGAGCGGCCGGAGGCGACGGGCCCGACGCCGACGCCCTCCACCCCGGACGACGCGGTGGCCCCCGCCGCCGAGGCCGACGGCCTGGCCCCCGTGCCCGGCGCCCGCTTCGCGGAGATCCCGCTCGACGCCATCCGGCCCAACCCGCGGCAGCCGCGCACCGTGTTCGACGAGGACGAGCTCGCCGAGCTGGTCCACTCGATCACCGAGATCGGTGTCCTCCAGCCCGTCGTCGTCCGCCCCGTGCCGGACGCCGGGCCCGACGACGAGGTCCGCTTCGAGCTCATCATGGGCGAGCGGCGCTGGCGCGCCTCGCGCGAGGCCGGCAAGGACGTCGTCCCGGCGATCGTGCGAAGCACCGACGAGGACGACCTCCTGCGCGACGCGCTCCTGGAGAACCTCCACCGCAGCCAGCTCAACGCGCTCGAGGAGGCCGCCGCCTACCAGCAGCTGCTCGACGACTTCGGCTGCACGCAGGAGGAGCTCGCCACCCGGATCGGCCGCTCGCGGCCGCAGATCAGCAACACGCTGCGCCTCCTGCGCCTGCCCCCGCTCGTCGCCCGCCGGGTGGCGGCCGGGGTGCTGAGCGCCGGCCACGCTCGGGCCCTGCTCGGCCTCCCCGACGCCGCCGCCATGGAGCGGCTCGCCCAGCGCATCGTCGCCGAGGGCCTGTCGGTCCGCACGGTCGAGGAGCTCGTCGCGCTCGGCGAGGGTGAGGCCCCGACCCGGCGCAGCGCGCCGCGGGCCGGCTCCCGGCGTCCGCAGCTCGACGACCTGGCCGCCGACCTCTCCGACCGCCTCGACACCCGGGTGCGCATCGCCCTCGGGCAGAAGAAGGGCCGGCTCACGGTCGAGTTCGCGTCGGTCGACGACCTCAACCGCATCCTCGAGCTGATGCGCCTGCGCGGCGAGATCCCGGCCTGACCCCGGCGAATCTGGTTCTGCCAGAACGCTGCTGAGAACGACGAAGCGGCCCCGGACCTGATGGTCCGGGGCCGCTCCGTGCGTCTGGGCGCGTCAGCCGAGGAACTGCTCCAGCTCGCGGAGCAGGACGGGCTTCGGGCGGGCGCCGATGATCGTCTTGACGATCTCGCCACCCTGGTAGACGTGCATCGTCGGGATGCTCGTGATGCCGAGCTGGCCCGTGATGCCGGGGTTCTCGTCGGTGTTGAGCTTGACGACGGCGACCTTGTCGCCGTGGTCGCGCGCGATCTCCTCGAGGACCGGGGCGACGGCGCGGCACGGACCGCACCACTCGGCCCAGAAGTCGACGAGGACGGGCTTGTCGTTCTTGAGGACGTCGGCCTCGAAGGTGGCGTCGGTGGTGCTGCTCACGGCTCCCATGGGAGTTCCTTCCGGGTGGTGCGGGTGGGGTCTGCGGGACGAGGTGGTGACTCGAGGATGCCGGTGGGGTCCGACACCCGACGGATCAGTGGGCGAGGAACCGCTCGGCGTCGAGGGCTGCGGCGCAGCCGGAGCCGGCGGCGGTGATGGCCTGGCGGTAGGTGTGGTCGACGAGGTCGCCGCAGGCGAAGACGCCCGGGACGTTGGTCTTGGAGGTGCGGCCCTCGGTGAGGACGTAGCCCTCGGCGTCGAGGTCGACCAGGCCCTTGACGAGCTCGTTGCGCGGGTCGTGCCCGATCGCGACGAAGAGCCCGGTGGCGGCCAGCTCGCGGGTCTCGCCGGTCACGGTGTCGCGCAGGGTGACACCGGAGACCTTGGACTCGCCGTGGATGGCGTCGACGGCGCTGTTCCAGGCGAAGTGGATCTTCTCGTTGGCGGTCGCGCGCTCGGCCATGATGCGGCTGGCGCGCAGCTCGTCACGGCGCACGACCACGGTGACGGACCGGGCGAACTTCGTGAGGAAGGTCGCCTCCTCCATCGCCGAGTCGCCACCGCCGACGACGACGATGTCCTGGTCGCGGAAGAAGAACCCGTCGCAGGTGGCGCACCACGAGACGCCGTGGCCGGAGAGGCGCTTCTCGTCGGGCAGGCCGAGCTCGCGGTAGGCCGAGCCCATCGCGAGGATGACGGCCCTGGCGCGGTACTCGTTGCCCATGCCGTCGCGGACGAGCTTGACGTCACCCTCGAGCTCGACGTGCTCGACGTCGTCGGTGATGATCTCGGCCCCGAAGCGCTCGGCCTGGGCACGCATGTTCTCCATGAGGTCCGGGCCCATGATGCCGTCACGGAAGCCGGGGAAGTTCTCGACCTCGGTCGTGTTCATCAGCGCGCCGCCGGCGGTGACCGAGCCCTCGATGACGAGCGGCTGGAGGTTGGCGCGGGCCGCGTACACGGCGGCGGTCCAGCCGGCCGGGCCGGAGCCGATGATGATGACGTTGCGGACGTCCGAGGTCACGGGACACATCCCCTTGTGGTGCGAGCGGGTGGACACCGCAACATGCGGTGCGATTCGTTGAACCGATCCTAGGGCCGCGCTGTTCCCGACACGCCCGCGCCCCGCCGGACGGCCGCGCGCGGAGCGTCAGCCGACGACGAGCGGACCGGTGAGGACGTGGGCGGCGGCCCGGGTGCAGTCCCGCTGGACCGCCCAGACCGTGCGACGCCCCGACTCGGCCGTCGCGACGAGCACCGCGGCCGGCATCCCGTCGACGGTCGCGAGATCGACGACGACGGTGTCGGCGTCGGGGACGTCGAGCCCCTCGGCGCAGGCCCGCGCCCCGGCCGCGGTGGCGAGCACCCCGAGCGACGCGGTCGGGCCGCCGCCGTCCTGGGCCTCGACCTGCGCCTTGGCGGTCGGGGACGCGGTCGGCGCGTCGGTGGCGTCGCGTCCGGTCCGGTCCCACGGCAGGCCGCGCACGACCTGAATGGACAGGTCGGCGCTCGCGTAGCTGCGCCCGCTCTCGAGGACGACGACACCCAGGTCGTCGTCGTCGGCGAGGAGGGCGGACCCGTCCTCGGGGGACGTCTGCGGCGCGGCGCCGGAGCCGGCGCTGTCGGAGGACCCCCCGGCGAGGCCGAGGCTCGCGGTGACGCCGCCGTCTCCCATCGTCTGCAGGACCACCCCACCGAGCCCGAGGACGGCGAGGACGGACGCGGCGACAGCGACGAGCTGCCAGCGGGAGCGCCGGCGCAACGGGACGACGACGTCGTCCGGCGCGGCCGGGCGGCGCTCGGGTCCGGCGGCCGGGTCCTGGAGGGCCCGCGCCTCCGCCGCGAGGGCGGCCTCGATGCGGGCCACGAGGTCGGCGGGCATCGGACCGGGCTCGGGGAGCGAGCCGAGGAGGGCGCGCATCCCCGTGGGGTCGTGCTCGACCGGGTCGGTCTCGTCGTGGGGGTGGCTCACGAGCTCCTCCGGTCGGTGGCGTCCGGGACGCGGCAGGTGGGGCGGGGGGACGGCGCGCAGGATGCGGGCCAGGGCTGTGACGTCACGTGGCCCCCTGCGGTTCCGTCGCGTCCGAGCTTCCTGCGGAGGGACGCAGCATCGCGGCGAGGGCCTCGCGCCCCCGGAAGCACCGTGACTTGACGGTGCCCTCCGCGACCCCGAGGACCACGGCGGCCTCGGCCACCGGCATCCCGTGCATGTCGACGAGGACGAGGGCGCTGCGCTGCCCCTCGGGCAGGCGCGCGAGGGCCTCCCGGACGACGAGCGCGGTCTCCGTCGAGGCGTGGTGGTCGTGCCGGTCGGGCAGGTCGAGCTCGCCGAGGTCACCGGCGCGCCGGACGGACACCTTCTCGCGGCGGAGCCGGTCGAGGCAGGCGTTGACGACGATGCGGTGCAGCCACGTCGTGACGGCGGCGTCGCCCCGGTAGGCGTCGGCGCGGCGGAAGGCCGAGATGAAGGCCTCCTGCACCGCGTCGGCCGCGAGCTCGCGCTGCCCGGTGGTGCGCAGCGCGACGGCGTACATCCGGTCCCGGTGCCGGCGGAACAGCTCGCCGAACGCCTCGGCGTCCCCCGCGACGTGCCGCGCCAGCAGGGTGGCGTCGTCGGGGTCGGCCGGCTCCGGCACGTTCACGCGCGGACCCGTCACCCGGTGACGACGACCTCGTCGAGCCACGCCCGACGCTTGCCGTCGGGGTCCGCGTGGAGGCCGGTGTACCAGACGATGATGTACTGCCCGCTGACCTTCTCGGGGACGGGGAACTCCAGGGTGCCCTTGGCGTCGGTCTTCTCACCGATCTTCGTCGCGCCGTCGCGGGTGGCGTCCGGCCCGACGTACACCTCGAGGTCGACGTCCTGCGGGACGACGAGCTCGACGTTCTGCGGCTTCTTGTTCGGCCCGAGGTCGACGACGAGGCCGAGCCCCTTCTTGAGCCCACCGAAGGCGTCGGTCCGGTAGTTCTCGGAGAACCACCCGGTCGAGGTGTCGCCGTCGTAGGTCTTCGGGGTGAGGTTGTCGTTCTCGGAGCCGTCGCCCTCGGGGTCGTAGGCCTCGACCTTGAGGATGGCGAGCGGCTCGGGCTCGCCGCTGTCCGCGCCGTCCCCCTCGTCGCTCGACGCGCTCGCCGACGGGCTGCGCGAGGCGCCGCCGGTCGGGCTCGTCGCGATCGGCCCGTCGAGGCCGAGGTTGGTGTTGGCGCCGATCCGGCGGATGCCCGCGATGCCGATGACGAGGGCCACGACGAGGAAGGTGATGATGATGCCGATGGCCAGCTTCGACTGGTCACGGGTCAGCGGCTCGGCCGGCACGAGCGGGGAGAGCAGGTCGTCGTCGGCGTCGGGGTCGCGCCGGGTGTCCGGCGAGAGCTCGGTGACCTTGTCGACGGCGCGGCGGGCGAAGGAGCTCACGCTCGTCCCGACCGAGGTCATCGCGGCGGTCACGGCGGCGCCGGACGCGGCCGCGCGGCCCGGTGCGTCGTCGTCGGAGCGGGCGTCCTCGGGGGAGCCGTCGGCCGGCTCGCGGTCCGCGGTCTCGTCGACGGCCCACGCGGGGGGCGTCGGCCGCTCGACGACCCGGGTCACCTCGGTGTCGTCGACGTCCCGCGCCGGGTCGGCGGTCTCGGGGTCGGACTCGTCGGCCTCCGGGGCCTCGGTGGACGCGGGCTCGTCCTCGACCGGCTCCTCGACGCCGACCGGCTCCGGCAGCACCGGTGCGGGCACGGGCACGACAGGACGGCCGACGACCTGGCGCGAGGGCCACGGCGCGACCTGCGACGCGTAGTCGCCGGGGGAGGTCGGGCCCTGGTCGTCGGAGAGGGTGAGGCGGCAGAGGGCGTCGAGGTCGCGCGGCACACCGGCCGCGATCTCGGACGGTGAGGCGACCCCGCCGGGCACGCGGGGGGCAGCGGCGAGGCCGGAGGCACCGGCTCCGAGGGGCCACAGGCCGGTCAGCCCGGCGTAGGCCAGGGCGACGACCCCGACGGCGTCGCGGCGGGCGGCGTCGTCCGGCTCCAGGCCGTCCTCGCCGGCGCGCACCCCGGCGACCTCGAGGCCGCGCAGGCGCACCTCGCCGTCGCTGGTGCGCAGGACGTCGTCCGGGGTGAGGTCGAGGTGGTGCATCCCGCGGCCGCGGGCCGACTCGAGCGCGGCGGCGACCTCGCCGGTGATGCGGCGGACCTCGTCGCCGGGGACCCCGCCGTCGGAGACGAGCTCGGCGAGGGTGCGGGCCTCGGGGAGCTCCTCCTCGACGAGCCACGCGACCTCGTCGTCGCGACCGACGTCGAGGACGCGCAGGAGGACCGGGTGCGTGACGGAGCCGGCGCGGCGCGCGGCGTCGAGGAAGGCGGCGGCGCGGTGGTCGTCGGCCGGGACGACGAGCACGGACACCCGTCGCCCGAGCGTGGTGTCGTCGGCGAGCCAGCGCTCGGTGCCGCGGTCCTGCGCGACCCTCTGCTGCGCCGTGTACCTGCCCCCGAGCACGGTGCCGGGTCCCACACCCCTCACCGCGGGCTCCTTCCGTCGTCGGTCACGGCGGCCCGCCGCGGCGTGCGGCGGGGTCCGTCCATCGTAGGGGGTCGCCTCAGCGACGGCGCAGGCCAGGCAGGCGGCGCGCGACGGGCGCGAGCAGGCGCCCGACCTCCTCGACCCCGAGCGCGTGCGCGACCCCCCACGTGACGGCGAGCTCGACGACGCCCGCGACACCGAGCACGAGCGCGCCGAGGAGGAAGGTGTGCAGACCGCGCTCGGTGCCGAAGTCCGGGAAGAGCGCGTGGATCGCGAGGCCGAGCAGCGCGGCGGTGACGACCGCGGGGACACCGACCCGGACGTAGACGCGGGCGGCGCCGCGCAGCCCGATGCGCCCGTGCTGCCGGCGCAGGACGAGCCATCCGACGACGGCGCCGACGACGTAGGCGCTGGTCTGCCCGAAGGCGAGGACGGTGGCGGTGCGCTGCGGGGCCAGGGTCGAGGCGAACCAGGCGACGGCCATCGAGATGCCCGTGACGACGCACTGCGTGCGGAAGGACCAGAAGGTCTGCTGCTGCGCGTAGAAGACGCGGTCGTTGAGGTAGACCCAGCCGAGCGGGAGGATGCCGCCGAAGAGGCCGACGAGCACCGCGGCGATCGCCTGCGTGTCGGAGAGCGGGTTGCGGAAGAACAGGGTGGCCGTGACGACGGGCACGGTCGCGAGCACGAGGGCGACGACCGGCAGCAGCAGCGGCGCGGGCATCCGCAGGCCCTGCTCGTGGTGGCGCATGACGGTCTCGTGGTCGCCGCGGCTCGCGGCCTCCGACAGCTGCGTGTAGAGCGCCGTGACGAGGCTGACGGTGACGATGCCGTGCGGCAGCATCATGAGCAGCTGGGCCGGGCTGAAGGCCGCGATGCCGGCCGCGGGCAGGCCGAGCGCCTTGCCCTTGCTCGCGGCGTCGGTGAGGACCTGCGTCGTGACCCAGAACCCGAGCTGGACGACGACGATCGAGCCGAAGCTCCACTTGGCGACGTCCGAGACGCCCTCGAAGCCGTGCCCCTTGAACCCCCAGCGCGGGCGGTAGCGGAAGCCCATCCGCCGCAGCGGGGGCACGAGGGCGGCGGCCTGGAGGACGATCGACAGGGTCGAGGTGCCGGCGAGGATCGCGACCATCTGGGGGGTCCAGGCGCCCGGCTCGGCGCGCACGGGCAGGCCCGCGACGACGAACCAGCCGAGACCGGCGATGGCGACGACGTTGGCGACGAGCGGCGCCCAGGTGAAGGCGGCGAAGCGGCCGTTGGCGTTGAGCACCTGGCCGAAGATCGTGTAGAGCCCGTAGAAGAGGATCTGCGGCACGCAGACGAAGGCGAAGACGGTGCCGAGCTGGAGGGCCTGCGCGTCGTTGGTGTTGAAGTACAGGCGCACGAGCAGCGGCGAGGCGAGCGTGAGGACGACCGTCGCGACGACGAAGAGGGCGATGGCGGCCGTGATGAGCCGGTTGACGAAGTCCTCGCCGGCGTCGGGCCGGGTGCGCGCCCGGATGATCTGCGGCACGAGGACGGCGTTGAGCGTCCCGCCGGCGAGCAGCAGGTAGAGGCTGTTGGGCAGCGTGTTGGCGACGGTGAAGGCCTCGGCCGCGAGCCCGGTGCTGCCGATGACCGAGGTGAGCAGGAGAGCGCGGAGCATCCCCGCCAGGCGGCTGGCCAAGGTGCCTGCGGCCATGACGGCTCCGGAGCGGCCCACGCTGGGGGCCGTCGCGTTCGTCGTGCTCACCCGGCGTCCCCGGCGAGGCGCTGCCACGCGAGCCGGGCGATCCGTCGCTCGTTGGGGAAGGTCAGGTGCCGGTGGGCGTCCTCGAGGGGCAGCCACGCGACGTCGATGGCCTCGTGGTCGGGGTCCTTCTCGATGGTGAGGTAGCCGCCGGTCGCCTCGAGGAGGTAGTGGTGCACGTACTTGTGGATGCGCCGGTCGCCGGCCGCGAACCAGTAGTCGATGATGCCGAGCTCGATGAGGACGCGGCCCTCGATGCCGGTCTCCTCCTCGACCTCGCGCACGGCGGTCTCGGGCAGCGTCTCCTGGCCCTCGATGTGGCCCTTGGGGAGGCACCACTCGACCCGGCCGGCCCGGTTGCGGCGGGCGATGACGGCGATCCGGGCGCGGCCCTCGTGGACGTCGACGACGACGCCGCCCGCGCTGCGCTCCTCGACCGCCGGGAGCCGGCGCGGCGGTGACCCGGCGGGGTCGGCTGCTGCGTGGCTCATCTGGTCACTGTAACCACTGGGGCACCTCCCGGCCGGGTCGTCGGGGCCCCCGGTGCGGTGCCCGCCGAGGGTCCTCCGGACGGGGCGGCGGCGGCGCGCCCCTAGGCTTGACCCTCGTGTCCGACCGTCAGCCCCCGGCCGCGCTGCTCCGCGAGGCCGTCGCCCACCTCGCCCCCGCGCTGCCCGTGCTCACCGACCTCGGGCAGCGCTTCGCCGCGGCCGGGCACGACCTCGCGCTCGTCGGCGGCCCGGTCCGCGACGCCTTCCTCGGCCGGACCTCGAACGACCTCGACCTGACGACCTCGGCCCGCCCGGACGACACCGAGGCGATCCTCGCGGCCTGGGGCAGCGCGACGTGGGACATGGGCCGCGCCTTCGGGACGATCGGCGCCCGCCGCGGCGACGTCGTCGTCGAGGTGACGACCTACCGGGCCGACGCCTACGACGGCGTCACCCGCAAGCCGGTCGTGGCCTTCGGTGACACCCTCGAGGACGACCTCGTGCGCCGTGACTTCGCGTGCAACGCGATGGCGCTGCGGCTCCCGGACCTCGCCTTCGTCGACCCCCACGGTGGCCTCGAGGACCTCCAGGCCCGCGTGCTGCGCACCCCGACCACCCCGGAGGTCTCGTTCGGCGACGACCCGCTGCGGATGATGCGCGCCGCCCGGTTCGTGTCGCAGCTGGGCTTCGTCCCGGCGCCGGAGGTGCTGACGGCCATGCGCGACATGGCCTCCTCCATCGACATCGTGTCGGCGGAGCGGGTGCGCGACGAGCTCGTCAAGCTGCTCATGGGGGCCCACCCCCGCGCGGGCCTCGAGCTCCTCGTCCGGAGCGGCATCGCGGCGATCGTCCTGCCCGAGCTCCCCGCCCTGCAGCTCGAGGTCGACGAGCACCACCGGCACAAGGACGTCTACGAGCACTCGATGACCGTCCTCGAGCAGGCCATCGACCTCGAGGGGCCGGCCGACGGGCCGCCGGAGTCGGTGCCGGGGCCGGACCTCGTCCTGCGCCTGGCCGCGCTCCTGCACGACATCGGCAAGCCCGCGACCCGGCGCTTCGAGGATGGCGGCGGGGTGTCCTTCCACCACCACGAGGTCGTCGGTGCCAAGCTCAGCGCGAAGCGGATGCGGGCGCTGCGCTTCGACAAGGAGACGACCAAGGCCGTGGCCCGGCTGGTCGAGCTGCACCTGCGCTTCCACGGCTACGGCGACGGCGCCTGGACCGACTCGGCGGTGCGCCGCTACGTCACCGACTCCGGTGACCTCCTGCCCCGGCTGCACCGCCTGACCCGCGCGGACTGCACGACGCGCAACGTCAAGAAGGCGCGGCGCCTGTCGCGGGCCTACGACGAGCTCGAGGAGCGCATCGCCCGCCTGCTGGAGGAGGAGGAGCTCAAGGCCGTCCGGCCCGAGCTCGACGGCCACGAGATCGCGCAGGCCCTCGGCATCCGACCCGGGCCGGTGCTCGGGCGGGCCTACCAGTTCCTCCTCGCGCTGCGGCTCGACGAGGGGCCGGTCGGCCCGGAGGTCGCCCGCGAGCGGCTGCTCGCGTGGTGGGCGGAGCAGCCGGAGTCGCGGGCCGCGAGTGACGGCTGAGGTTCGGGGTACATCGCCCGGGAGGCCGGGAGCCGCCGCACTCAGTGCGATGGGGCCCGTCGCGGTGCTGGGGGACCAGACGGCCAACGGTGACGCCGAGAGGGGTCGCCGTGATGGCCGCCCTGCTCGGTCAGGACCACCGGGGCGTCGTGCCTGGGCTCGAACCCTCCGACCACACGGCAAGAAGGCCGCCACGCCGGACGCCCCGCAGCCCTCGCAGACCACGCAGGCCGGTACCCCCGCGGGCAGCGGCACCACGGGCGGCACGGGCACCGGCGGTGGGACCGGGCCGGTCGCTCCGCAGCCGGAGCCGTCGAACGTCGACACGACCCCCACCGGCGGGGCGACGCCGAGCGCGGACCCGACCCCGACCACCCCGCCGCCGAGCACGCCGGAGCCGACGACCACGGACCCGGGCACCGGGGAGGCCGACGCCTGGCTCCCGGGGCCGACGCCCGCGTCCGCGGCGGTCTGAGCCGGGCGCCCGGCAGGTTCCTCGGGGCCTACTCGGCGACGAAGACCGACACCTCGCTGTCGACCGTCCAGTACACCTGCACCGCCACCCTCGACGCGGGGTGCGTCTCGACCAGGGCCGAGCCCTCGTCGGGGTGGAAGGTGAGCCGGGGGTGGCGGTAGACGGCCTTGCGCTCGGCGACGTCGTCGAGGAAGCGGGCGACCCGCACCTGGGCGCCGGAGCGCCGGACCACCCACAGGTCCCAGTCGTCGTGCCGGGTGAGGCGGGCGTCGACCAGGTCGCGCAGCGGCAGCCGGCCCGTGAAGCCGGCGGGTCCGCTCGCCTCGAGCGGGACCTCCACGGCGACCTCGACGGCACCCCGGCGCACGGCGCGGAGCGTGACCCCGGGGTCCTCGTCCCACGCCCGACCGTGCGGCTCGAGGTCGAGGACGAGGACGGAGCCCTCGAACCGCGTCCCGGTGCACTCGACGTGCGACTCGCGGGTCCACGACCGCACGGCGAGGAAGCCGTCGGCCGTGCGGTACGGCAGCAGCACGCTCAGGGGCCCCCGCTCCTGCGGCGGGGCGAGCAGGGCCCGGGCGTCGATGAACGCGTCGAGGCGGACGGCCTCCCTGCCCTCGACGAGGTACGCGTTCCACCGCCCGTCCGGCAGTGCCTCGGCCACCTCGCAGACGGGGGCCTCCGGCGGGCCGGTGAACGGGTAGGTCCGCCTCGACCGGTCGACGCGGCTCCTCAGCAGGAGCGTGGACCCGGGCGTCCAGCCGGCCGGGGGGTGCACACGCAGGCGGCCGTGCTCGGCGACGACGCTCGCCTTGGGGGGCGAGGCGTCGACGGGGCCGGCGACCGGCTCTTCGCGTCGTCGGGCGAGGCGCCCGAGGACCGAGCGGACCGACCGCATCGAGGGGCGACGCGGGAGGTCGGCCGCCAGCTCGTCGAACAGGGCCTCGTACCGGTCGACGACGGCGGGGGTGAGGAACCGGTGCGAGGAGGCCTCGGCGGCCGCGCCCATCCGCTGCCGGAGTGCGGTGTCGCGCATGAGGACACGTAGCCGGTCCGCGAGGGCCTCGACGTCGCCGACCGGCACGAGGTAGCCGTTCTCGCCGTCGGCGACGAGCTCGCGCGGACCCCAGGGGGCGTCGGTGGAGACGACGGGCAGGCCCGCCCGCATCGCCTCGACGATGGTCATCCCGAACGACTCGTGCGTCGAGCTCGACGCCGCGATGGACCCCTTGACCCACTCGACCTCGAGCGGGGCCACCCGCCCCATGAGCAGGACCCGGTCGTGCAGGTCGAGCCGGGCGACGAGCGCCCGCAGCGCGTCGCGGCGCTCGCCGTCGCCGTAGATGCGCAGGGTCCACTCGGGCAGCTCGTCTGCGACGAGCGCGAAGGCGCGCACGAGGACGTCGTATCGCTTGACGACGTCGAGGCGCCCCGCGGCGACCACGAGGGGCTGCTCGCACGTGGACGGGGCGACGACGGCCCCCGGGACGGCGTTCGCGATGGCCTCGACGCGGTGCCCGGGGACGAGGCCGCGCAGCCACGTCGCCTCGCTCGCGGTGAGCGTCACCGACGCGCTGAGCCCCGGGTAGGCGGCGCGCAGGGCGTCGACGACGCCCGGCGCCATGAGGTCGTGCGTCATGTGCTCCTGCGCGATGCGCAGCGCGCGCGGGTGGCCATGGCGAGCGATGAGGAGGTTGAGCGAGGGCCGAGTCCCGATGACGACGTCGCTGCGGCCGGCCGCGAGGTGCTCGACGATCCGCTCGTCGGTGAGCGCGTTGTACTGGCCGTAGTACTCCTCGTCCGGGGGCACGAGCCGTGAGCGCTCGGTGCGTCGCGGGTCAGCGGCGTCCGGTCGGCCCCGGCGCAGGTCGAGCAGCGGGCGGACCGTGTACGTCCCGGCCGGGTCCTGGTGGCAGTGGTCCTGCCGCCGCACGACCGAGACGACCTCGACCTCGTGCCGCTCCGCGAGCCCCAGGGCGAGGTTGTGGACCGCGGTGTTCGTGCCGCCGACGCCGTAGTAGTTCTGGATGAGGAACTCGATCCTCACGACGCGTCCGCCCCTGCCTCCCACGGTGCGGGCGCCGGGTAGTAGGCCTCGAAGAACTCCCGCAGGCGTCGGGTCTGGGCCTCGAGCTCCTCGTCGGCCGAGAAGGCGTCGTTGAGGCAGAACGTGTCCCAGTCACGCCGGGCGAGCAGCCGCTGGAGGCGCGCGGACAGGTCGGGCACCGCCAGCTGGATGTACCCGTAGCGGACCGAGCCGCGGGTGCCCCGGCCGGTGAGGAACGAGTAGTACTGGTGGAACGAGGACGTGAACGAGTGGTCCGAGGGGCTGCGGAAGCGGCTGGCGGCCGTCACCTCGTAGGCCTGCGGGTAGCGCTCCTGCATCTCCTCCAGCACGCTGCGGCGCAGGGCGTAGGGGACGTGCTGCATCGACTGGACGATGACCGGGCCGAAGTCCCGCTCCAGCAGGGCGCGGTTGTTCTTGCACGCGGCGTCGACCGGGGTGTCGAGCCCGGTGATCGGGCCCTGGGGGATCCGCGACATCGACGGGAAGTGCATGCTCAGGCCGTTGGCGTGGAAGAACGCGTTGGGCACCACCGGCCGCCCGAAGAACATGTCGTCGTTGAGGTAGAGGAAGTGCTCGCTCAGGCCCTCGATGTGGTGCAGCTGGCTCTCGATGGCGTGCGAGTTGTAGGTCGGCAGCCACGACGCCCGCTCGAAGACCTCGCGGTGGTCGACGACCTCGACCCGCGGGTGGTCGACGAGCCACGCCGGCCGCTGGTCGTCGGTGACGACGAAGATCTTGCGCACCCACGGTGCGTACTGGTCGACCGAGCGCAGCGAGTACCGCAGCTCGTCCCGGCTCAGGTAGCGCGCCGACGAGGACGACTCCGCGTGGTAGGCCTCGCCGAGCGTCTCGGCCCGGCGTCGGCCCCATGCGGGGTCCGTGCCGTCGACCCAGGTGTAGACGAGGTCGATCGGGAAGGTGACGTCCTCCGGGAGCCGGACCGCCATGTCCGGGTGCGTGGGCACCTGCGACCCCGACGTCGCGGGCACCGGTGCCAGGCGCGAGTAGGCGTCGGCGTCGACCGGGACCAGGGGGGCGTCCGCCAGCCGCAGGCTCACCCGGTTCGGGCGCGGCCCGACGAGGTCGCCGTGGTCGCCCCGGGTCCAGAACTCGACGTCGCACCCGTGGTCCGGGCCGAGGACCGTGGCGCCGGCAGCATCGGTCTGGAACCACGCCAGGCGCAGGACCCGGGCGTCCGCGAGCCGCCGCCACGTGGCGGGGTCCGACCCGTCCATCAGGCGGTGCTGGCCCACGTCGTGCGGGACGACCTGACGGACGTAGGCGACCGGGCTCGCGGCGAGGCCGGCCAGCGCGTCGAGCGCGCGCTCGCGGTCGACGTCGTCCACACCCACCGCGCTGGCGAGGTCGTGCAGCCCACGCACGGCGAAGTGGCGCACCCCCGCGGCGGTGAGCGCCTCGGACACCATCACGAGGTTGCGCCGGCGCGCGCCGAGCGGCGAGAGACCCGGAGCGACGAGCGCCGTCCAGTCCTGCATCTCGTGGTGGACGACCGTCGAGGCCGGGTGGGAGGTGGGCGGCATGGGGGCTCCTTGCGGGGGCGGCGGCAGGGCCCGGCTCAGTCGCGCTCGAAGGAGCTCTTGAGGGGGAAGTAGGCCTGGAGGAAGTCGCGGACGATCTTCGCCTGCGCGGCGGGGTCGAGGCGGCTCGAGTCGTGGTCGTTGAGGCAGAAGACGTCGAAGTTGCGCTCGTCGAGCAGCCCGGTGAGGCGCGCGGGCGTGTCGTCCTTGGCGATGTCGGCGTAGAAGTAGCGCAGCCGGCCGGGGACGGCCCGCCCGGTGAGGTAGCCGTAGTAGTGCCCGAGCGAGGCGGCGACCGAGACGTCCATCGGGCTGCGGAACTGCGCGCGGGAGGTGGCGCGGAACTCGTCGGAGAAGCGCTGCTCGAGGTCGGTCATCGTCGAGCGGCGCAGCGCGTGCGGGACGTGCCAGAACTTGTTCGCGATGGTCACGCCGTACGCCTCGGCGAGCAGGTCGCGGTTGCGCTTGGCCGCGCTCATCACCGGCGCGTCCTCGGCCGAGGGGTGGCCCAGGCCGATCTTCGCCTTCGACATGTGGAACGTGCTCAGCCCGTTGGCCACGAAGAAGTGCGTGGGGCTGACCGGGCGCGCGAAGAACACGTCGTCGTTGAGGTAGAGGTACTGCTCGCTCAGGCCCTCGATGTGGTGCAGCTGGGTCTCGATGGCGTGCGAGTTGAACGTCGGCAGCCGGCCGCGGTCACCGAACAGCTCGCGGTGCGACACGACGGTGACGCGCGGGTTGTCGGTGTCGAGCCACTCCGGGACCTGGTCGTCGGTCACGAGGTAGACGTGGCGCACCCAGTCGGCGTACATGTCGAGCGAGCGCATCGAGAAGCGCAGCTCGTCGCGGGAGACGAAGCGGCTGGGGTTGGTGGCCAGGGCGTGCAGCTCCCCGGCGTCGCCGCCGCGCTGCTCGAGGGTGCGGGCCTTGCGCTCCAGCCAGGCCGGGTCGCTGCCGTCGACCCACGTGTAGACGACGTCGACCGGGAACTGGACGGACTGGACGTGGGGGTACCGGACCGAGGCGAGGGTCGGCCGCTCGGTGTCGCCGATGCGCCGCGGCGTCGTCTCCTGCTCGTCGGGGGTGATGAGGTCGATCCAGCGGTTGACGCGGGGCGCGACGAGCGTGCCGGCCGGGATCGGCTCGCCGTTCTCGGCCGCGGGCCGGTCCGAGGAGGCCACCGGCCAGAACTCGAGGTCGCAGCCGAGCGCCGGACCGCCGATGAAGCGGCCGTCCGGGCTCGCGTAGGCCCGGAAGACCCGCACGACCTTGGCCCGGCGCGGGAGGGTCTGCGGACGCACCACCCGGACGCCGCGCACCTGCTGGCCCCCGACCCGGCCCACGTAGACCACGTCACCGCGGCACGCGGCCGCGAGCGCCCTGAGGGCCTGCGCCCGGTTCGGCTGCCGGACGACGACGACGCGGCGGGTGCCCGGCTCGGCGTCGAGGACGAAGTAGGGGACGTCGGCCGCCTCGAGGGCGTCGGCGACGACCGCGAGGTTGGCGTCGAGCACGTCGCCGGCGCGGAAGGACTCGACCTGCTTGGCGACGTAGACCTGCCCGGCGACGGTCACCGCGCTCCAGCCGCGGCGGTGCTGGGCGACGCGGGCCTTGGCGGAGGTCTCGCGCAGGTCCCGCACGGCCCGCTGGGGGAGGGTGCGCCCGTTGGCGACGTCGCGGATCTGGCGCCAGACCGGGTCGGGGACGTGGGCGCGGACCCACTCGCGGGCGGGCACGGGGACGGCTCGGGCCAGGCGCATGCCGGACTGCTCCTCTCCCCCGGGTGGTGACCTGCGCCGTCACCCCGACGGCGCGCGCCCATGATAGGCGGTTGTTTGGCCTGCGACCGCCCGGGTCAGGGGCGTGCCGCGAGCTCGTCGTCGACCGACCGCCGGGGAGCGCTCCCCATCGTCGGGGTCGGCGGCGCGGTCTAGGCTCGGTCGGTCACCTGCCGCCGTCCGAGGGGGAACCGTCTGATGCCCGTGGTCGCGTATCCCTCCCGGGTCCGCCCGGCGCCGCCCGCGCTGCGGCTCGAGGTCCCCGACGGCTGGTCGTGCCCGCCGCCCGGGGACGCGCTCGTCCGCGTCGTCGGCCGGGGCAGCGCCGGTGACGAGGTCGTCGTCGAGGTCCGGCACCGGGTCGAGGCGCCGGACGCCGTCGCCGGGACGGTCGCGTCCTCCGTCGCCGCGGCGGCCGCCGGCGCATCGGGGGAGGTCGAGGAGGTGTTCCTCGTCGAGATCGCCGACCGCGAGTGGACCGCGCACAACGTCTCCCGGGACGAGGCCGACGGCCCCGTCGTCGAGGTGCACCTCGTGGCCGTGGTGGGTGCCGACGACGACGCCGTCTCGGCGGTGCACGTGCGCGGCCGGGTGTCGGGCGAGGGCCTGGACGACGACTACGACCTCCTCCAGCAGGTCCTCGAGTCCGTCGTCGTCGACGGGGTGGACGCGTGAGGGCCGGGCGGGTGCTGCGCGGCAGCTCGATGCTCGTGCGCTCCGGGCGGGCCACCGACGTCGGCCGGGTGCGCGAGCACAACGAGGACAGCCTCGTCGCGGCCAGCCGGGTGTTCGCCGTGGCCGACGGGATGGGTGGCCACGCCGCCGGCGAGGTCGCCTCCCGCATCGTCGTCGAGACGCTCGGCGAGCTCGAGGAGCACCCGCCGACCAGCGCCGACGACGTGAGCGCCGCGCTGCGCGAGGCGAACCGGCGCATCCTCGACACCGTCGATGCCGACCCCGCGAAGCGCGGCATGGGCACGACCGCGACCGGCGTCGTGGTCGTCGACACCGGCGGGCGCGAGCAGTGGGTCGTCTTCAACGTCGGCGACTCCCGGGTCTACCGGCTCGCCGACCACCGGATGCACCAGGTGACGCGCGACCACTCCGAGGTGCGCGAGCTCGTGGACGCCGGGCTGCTCGACCCGTCGGAGGTCGCGACGCACCCGCTGCGCAACGTCATCACGCGCTCGCTCGGCACCGACCCCGCGCCCCGCGTGGACGTGTGGGTGCTGGCGCCGACGCCGGGGGAGCGGTTCGTCATCTGCAGCGACGGGCTGAGCAACGAGCTCGACGACCGGGACATCATGGTGCTGGCGCGCCAGTACGCTGACCCCCAGACAGCAGCCGACGAGCTCGTCGGTGCCGCCGTGCGGGCCGGGGGACGCGACAACGTGTCCGTCGTGGTCGTGGCCGTCGACCCCGGAGAGGACGACGACGACGACGCGGACACCGCACCGCGCGCCGGCCTGCACCGACCCTGACAGGAGCCGACCGTGACCGACGTGCGAACCTCGGCGCCGGACGGCTTCGTCGAGGTGCGGGGGGCCGACGTCGTGGCCGTCGTCGAGGTCGCCGACCGGCACCGCGAGGCCCTGGAGAACGCGGCCTCCGAGGGGATGCTCCAGCTGCTCGACCTGCTCTGCTCGCGCGGGCTGCTCGTCATGCCGGCGTTCGCGCTGGCCACCGCGCACGGTGACGGGGTCCGGGTGCTCCTGCGTGGCGTGGCCACGGCGGCGCTGCCGGACGGCTCGGTCGTCGGTGCCGAGGACCGGCTGCCCTGGCGCGAGGTCGTGCTCGAGGCGCCGGCGTCCGACGTCGTGCTCTCGGCGGTGCTGCCCGAGCCCGAGGTCGCCCGTGGGTGGCGCCGGCCGGCCCGGCTGCGCGCCGGCGCGGCGGCGGCGGCCGCCGTCCTCCCGGTGCCCGAGCCGGAGGCGGAGGTCGAGCCCGAGGCCGAGGACGTGCAGGAATCGTCGAATGTGTCGATTCCTGACCACGCCGAGCCGGAGCCGGAGGTCGGGCCCGAGCGCGAGGGCGTGCAGGAATCGTCGGATGTGTCGATTCCTGACCACGCCGAGCCGGAGCCGGAGGTCGGGCCTGAGCTCGAGAGCGTGCAGGAATCGTCGGATGTGTCGATCGATGCGCAGGCTGCCTCCGGTCCCGAGCCCGAGCCCGAGCCCGAGCCCGAGCCCGAGCCCGTCGTGCCTCCTGCCGACCTCACGCTCCCCCCGCCGGAGGACTCCGCCGGGCAGACCCCGGCCGAGCGGGTGCCCGCCTCCCCGCCGCCGGACCGGACGATCATCGACTCCGTGCCGTGGCGCCGCCCCGGCGGAGCGCCGTCCGAGGCCGCCGCAGCCGCCGCGCCCGTCCCCCCGCCGCCGCCCGCCGGGCCGCCGCCCCCGCCGGTCGAGCGCACGGTCGTGCCCGAGCCGGAGCCCGAGCACCACGCCGAGCCCGAACCGACCCCCGACCCCGAGCCGGTCCCGGCCCCGGTCGCCGCGACCCCCGTCCCGGACGCCGCCCCGGAGGTGACGACCGCGCGCGCCGCGCTGCCCCGGCACGACGAGGACCTCGACCGCCCGGTCGTCCTCGCCGTCCTCTGCCCCGCCGGGCACCACTCGCCGCCGCACGCCGGCCGGTGCCGCACCTGCCGGCGCGAGATCCCGCCGCAGCAGCCGACCCCCATCCCGCGCCCGACCCTCGGCGTCCTGCGCATCTCGACCGGCGGCTCGGTGCCGCTGGACCGCGGCGTCCTCCTCGGGCGCTCGCCGCGGGTCAACGAGGAGCTCCCGGCGGCGCAGCGTCCCCACCTCGTGCGCGTCGGCGGCGTCGACCGCGACATCAGCCGCAACCACGCCGAGGTCGTCCTCGAGGGCTGGCACGTCCTCGTCCGTGACCTCGGGTCGACCAACGGCACCACGGTCGCGCTGCCCGGCGAGGAGCCGGTGCGCCTGCGCCCGACCGAGGACCAGGGCATCGAGCCCGGCGCCGTCATCACCCTCGCCGACGAGGTCTCGCTGACCTACGAGGTCGAGGGATGACCCCAGCCGACGCCCCGGTCATCCCGGGCCTGACCTTCGTGCGCCCGCTCGGCTCGGGCGGCTACGCCGACGTCTACCTCTACGAGCAGCAGTCACCGCGGATGAACGTCGCGGTCAAGGTGCTCAAGCGACAGGGCCTCACGGCGAGCATCCGGCGGCAGTTCGTCGACGAGGCGAACACGATGGCCCAGCTCGCCGACCACCCGTACATCGTCCAGGTCTTCCGGTCCGAGCAGACGGCCGACGGCGGCGCCTACCTCGTCATGAAGTACTACCCGCCGCCGAACCTCGCGCAGCGGGCCAAGGCGGAGCGGCTCACGGTCGAGGAGGTGCTGCGCACCGGCATCCAGCTGGCCAGCGCCGTCGAGACCGCGCACCGGGCGGGCATCGTCCACCGCGACATCAAGCCGGCCAACGTCCTCGTCAGCCAGTACGGGCAGCCCGGGCTCACCGACTTCGGCATCGCGGGGCGCGGGGTCCACGCCGAGGACGTCGACGAGGACGTGGGCGTCTCCGTCCCGTGGTCCGCGCCCGAGGTGCTCTACGGGATGTCCAACGGCGACGCCCGCAGCGACGTCTACTCGCTCGCCGCCACCCTGTGGCACCTGCTCGTGGGGCGCTCGCCGTTCGAGCAGCCGGGCGGCGACAACTCCGCCTACGCGCTGATGCCCCGCATCCGTGCGACGCCGGTGCCCGCCACCGGCCGGGCCGACGTGCCCGTCTCGCTCGAGCGGCTGCTCGCGCACGCGATGGCCAAGAGCCCGGACGGCCGCCCGCAGAGCGCGATCGAGCTGGCGCGCGGCCTCCAGGCCGTCGAGCGCGAGCAGCGGCTGGCGCCGACCGCGGTCGTCGTCCTCGACGAGCAGGGCAACACGACGGTCGCCGAGTCGCCCGTCGCGCGCGGCGCCGACGACCACGACCGCACGAGCATCCGCGCCGTGTCCGTCCCGGCGCCGGCGGCCCCTGCTCCCACGGCCGCGCATCCCGAGGACGACGAGGACGACGACGCCCCGACGACCGTCAGCGGCGGCGTCGTGCTCGGCGTGCTGGCGGCGCTCGTCGCCGTCACCGTCGGTGTCGTCGTGTGGGCCCTCGGCCGCGGTGACGAGGAGGCCGCGCCGACCCCGAGCGCCGCCGGGACCCTGACGCGCACCGCCGCCCCGAGCCGGGCGGTCGACTACCCCGAGCAGCCCGCCATCGACGCCCGGGGCTCCGGCGCCGGCGTCACCTTCACGTGGAACTACGTCGGCGCCGAGAGTGGTGACTTCTTCCGGATCCGGTTGGCGGACACCGAGGGTGGGGTGGCAGATGCCGAGATCATCACGGTCAAGGACGGTCCCCGCTACACCGCGAAGGCGGGCTCCGGCCAGACGGTGTGCGCCCAGGTGCAGGTGTCGCGGAGCTCCGGCGTGACGTCCCCGCTCTCGCCCGTGCGCTGCGAGACCGCGCCGTGACGCCTAGCCTGTCGATGCCGACTTCCCTGCGAGAGAGGACGACCCGATGGGGGTGACCGTCGACTACTGCGGCGAGCTGTACGTGGCGCCGGAGGACCGCCCGATGACGATCGGCCGGGTGGCCGACGTCGAGGTCGACGACAACCCGTACCTGCACCGCGTCTTCCTCCAGGTGCACCACGAGCACGGGCTCTGGTGGCTGACCAACGTCGGGTCCACGCTCACCGCGACGGTCGCCGACAAGAAGGGTCTGTTCCAGGCCTGGCTGAGCCCCGGCGCGCGCATCCCGCTCGCGCTCGAGGCGTTCACCGTGTGGTTCACCGCCGGGCCGACGACGTACGACTTCGACGTGCTCGTCGACGACACCCCGTTCGTGTCGGTCGAGACCGCGGCGGAGCCCGAGCCGGAGGGCTCCGGTGCGCAGACGACCGTCGGCCGGATCTCCATGACCCCGGACCAGAAGCTGCTCGTCGTCGCGCTCTGCGAGAGCTTCCTGCGCACGACGTACGCCGGTGGGGGACAGATCCCCTCGTCCGCCGACGCCGCTGCGCGTCTGGGGTGGACGACGACGAAGTTCAACCGCAAGCTCGACAACGTCTGCCAGAAGCTCGCCGACGCCGGGACGCGTGGCCTCCACGGTGGCCCCGGCAAGCTCGCGAGCAACCGCAAGTCGCGCCTCGTCGAGCACGCCCTCTCGACCCGGATGGTCACCGAGGTCGACCTGCGCCTCCTCCCCGAGCCCGGCGCCGCCCCCACCCCCTGACCCACGCGCCTCGACATTTCGGGGTCACCCCGAAATGTCGACGAGACAAGACTTCCGAGCCGGGGTTTCGCGGACGAACCCCTGTGTCACCGAGAAGCCCGCACGTGCGGGCTTTTGGTGGTCCGCGTCGGGTGCGGACAGCGACAACCCCGCACGTGCGGGCTTTTCGTGCTCCGGGTCGAGTGCGGACAGCGACAACCCCGCACGTGCGGGCTTTTCGTGGTCCGGGTCGGGTGTGGACAGCGACAACCCCGCACGTGCGGGCACAGGGCGGAGGGGCATCCGACCGCGTCGCCGCGCCTCGGACCGGGCTACACCGCAGTAACTGCCGTGATCGCAACACGTATTGCGGTGTAGCGCGCGACAGGGCCGGCGCGGGCGGCTGACCTGCGGACTCGTCACCCCCCGGCACCCGTGGGGGTATCGACGACGCCCGACGGGCCCGGATGCCCCGGCAGCACTCGGGGAGTGCTCCCCTCCGGACCGGGCCTGACGCCCCGCGTTCTCTGGTTACTCTGGACGAGCCGGGGTGGTGGACGGGGCCGCTCGGGGGAGCAGACCAGCACAGGACGAGGAGCCGCACGTGACACGGGTGGGTGCCGCGCGGGTCCGCGGTGCGCGCAGCCACGCGCGCCGGCGCACGGCCGGCACCGTCGTCGTCGCGCTCGTCGCCGCCGGCCTCGGGTACGCCGCGGTCGCCAGCGACGGCACCACCGTCCACGAGGCCGACCTCAACGACGCCGGCGTCTGGGTCAGCTCCGCGCAGCAGGCCAAGTTCGCCAAGGCCAACATCCCGATCGGCCAGCTGGAGACCGGGGTCGCGACCGACAGCGGCACCGGGGGCGGCCTCGACATGCTCCAAGATGGGGCCGCGGTCTTCGGCATCTCGACCGCCGGCGGCGAGCTCTTCCCCCTCGACCCGCGCACCTCGACCGCCGGCGACCCGGCCGCCACCGTACCCGCCGTCGACGAGCGGTCCGGTCGCTTCACGCCGCAGCCGGTCGACCTGCGCGGCGGCACCCTCGCGCTCCTCGACCCCGCGAGCGGCAAGCTCTATGCGCAGCGCATCGACACCCGCACCGGCACGACCGACCTGCCCGGGGTCGCGGTGGGCGCCAAGCCCGTCGCCACGGTCGGCAGGAGCGCCGCGGTCGCGGTCGGCCTCGACGGCGTCGTCCACGCGGTCTCCGGCGCCGACGGCACGGTGACGACCATCGCCCCGACCCCCACCGGCTTCGCGAAGCCGACGACCACGCGCTCGGCGCTGCGCAGCCCGCACCCCGACATCACCGCCGTCGGGGCGGACTGGGTCGCCTACGACCCCGAGACCGACCGCGTCTTCACCGCCGACGAGCCCGACGGCGTCGACGCGCAGGTCACCGCCGACGGCTCCCGGCTCGCGGCGCTCCAGGTGCCCGGGCCGGACGCCGACACGGTCGTCGTCGAGTCCGCCCAGCGCGCCGTCCAGGTGCCGCTCGACGGTGGCCTCTCGCCGGGCGGCGTCGTCATCGGCGAGCGGGTCAACCGCGTGCCGGGCGCGACCCTCGTCACGCGGCCGGTCGTCCTCGGCGGCTGCGTCCACGCGGCGTGGGCCGAGCAGACGCAGGTCTTCTACGGCGCCAACTGCGGGCGCACCGGCGACGAGCCGACCGCGACGCTCCCGACCGGCTCCGAGGACCCCATCCGCGAGGGCGTCACCTTCCGGGTCAACCGCGGCCTCGTCGTGCTCAACGAGCTCGACGACGGCGGGGTCTGGGACCTCGAGGACAAGCCGACGAAGATCGACAACTGGGACGCGTTGACGCCGCCGACGCGTCAGGACGACAAGAACCAGAAGAAGGACGAGAACCTCGTCGACGAGGCCGCCGCACAGCAGCCGCCCAAGGCCGTCCCCGACGCCCAGACGGTGCGCCCC
>NZ_JOEE01000003.1 GCF_000720925.1 Phycicoccus jejuensis
AACAGCAGCTACGCCGGCGCCTCCCAGACCTTCGCCGACGGCGCCAAGGCCAACCTCAACGCCACCCTCAAGAACAACAACGCCTCCCACCGCATCGGCGACGGCGGGGCCGGGGGGAGCTGCACGACGGACGGCACCAACACGAGGCTGCCCTCGACGATCCTCGTGTACCGCACCTCGCTCGGACGGGTCGACCGGGTGGACTTCAAGACCTACGTCAAGAACGTCCTGCCCAACGAGTGGGTCAGCTCCTGGCCCTCGGCCTCGCTCGACGCCGGCGCCACCGCCGTCAAGAGCTACGCCTGGTACTGGGCGCTGCACTCGACCCGGAAGACCCCGTCCGGTGCGTGCTACGACGTCCGGGACGACACCGGCGACCAGGTCTACCGTCCGGGGTCGTCCGTCGCCTCGACGAGCGCCGCGGTCGACCGCACGTGGTCGGTGCGGATGACCCGCGACGGGTCCGTGCTGCGAGCCCACTACTGCGCCACCTCCACGGCGTGCTCCGCGTGGGTGACCGGTGACTGGCTGTCGCAGAACGGCTCCCGCGACATGGCGAACGCCGGCAAGGGCTACCGCGCCATCCTCACGTCCTACTACCGCGGGATCACCCTGTCCTGACCGGGCCCGCCCGGACCGGAGGCCTCCCCACCGCACGAGCGGTGGGGAGGCCTCCCCATCGACCTCCTCGCTCCCCGGGTGGCAGTCTCGCCACGCGTCGGTAGCCTCGGCCTCGGCGCACCGACGCCACCGGGACGAGGGGAGAGCCATCGTGACCGACGCCGACCGGGCCGCGCGCAGCGCGGCCGTCAGCGCCTTCGCCGAGCACCTGCGCGCGGTGCGCGAGGCGGCCGGCACCCCGTCCTACCGGGCGATGGCCGCGCGCTCGCGGGCCATCTCGCACACGACGCTGCACGAGGCCGTGCGGGGCCACCGGCTCCCGACGTGGGAGACGGTGCGCGAGTACGTCCGTGCCTGCGACGCGGATCTCGGGGCGACACGCACCGCGTGGGACGCGGCCCACCGCGTCCTCGCGCCCAGCTGCCCGGGGCAGGACCGGCCGGCTCCGGGCGCGGCGCAGCCCCCGGCGGACGCCGGGCCGCTCGTCGTCCCGGCGGTGGCGCCCGCGAGCGTCCCTACGGCGGACCCCGCGAGCGTCCCGACGGCGGACCCCGACGTCCCGGAGACCGACCCACCCGAGCCGGCCGCCCCCGGCGCGGCCCGGCGGGCGCTCACCCTGGCAGGCACCGCGGCCGCCGTGGCGCTCGTCGCCGCCGCCGTGTCGTCGATGACGAGCCCGGACGGGATGACCGGAGCCGGTGTCGAGCGGGCCGCCGCGCTCGGGTCCGGCGGACTCGCGGCGCTACTGCCGACCCCGGCGCGCTGCCCGGTCCAGCAGCCCAACCCGCCCGCCGCGGAGCCGGCGCACCCCGGTGACCTCGCGGTCTTCGTCGGGGACGCGACGCTCCCGGACTGCTCGGTCGTCGCGCCCCGCAGCACGACGACCAAGGTCTGGCGGCTGAAGAACGCCGGCACCCGGCCGTGGGTCGGCTACCGGCTGCAGCGCGTCGGTGGTCCAGCCGGGCCGGACGACTGCCAGACCATCACGCACGTCCCGGTGCCCGACACCGCGCCCGGTGCCGTCGTCGAGGTGGCGACCGCGGTCACCGCACCGGCCGCCGGCACCTTCTGCATCGGGCGGTTCAAGCTGACCGACGCCGAGGGCGCCGTCGCCTTCCCGGGCAGCCGCCCCGTCACCTACCAGCTGGTCGTGCGCTGACGTCCCGGCTCAGGAGCGCGGCGGGGGGACCTCGCGGCCGTGCCGCCGCTCGACGGGCACGTCCATCTGCGCGGTGAGGGCCGCCCAGACGGCGCGCGGCGCCTCGCCCGCGTCGAGGGCCTGCTGCGCGGTGCGGCCCCCCAGCGCGGTGAGGTGCTGGTTGTTCGCGAGCGAGCGCGCGTAGCCCTCGCCGAACTCCTCGGCCATGAGCTCCCAGAACCTCGAGTGACGCATCCGCCGATCGTAGGCGGCGCGTCCCGCGGCCGGTGCGGGCGGCCCGTCCCGCGACGGCATACTGGCGCCATGCGCCTCATCACCGCCGACGGGGTCCTCCCCTCGCTCGCCCGTGTCCACGAGCCCTCGCAGCCGCCCGTCCGGGTCGGGCTGGTCCAGCACGCCTGGGACGAGGACGCCGACCGGCTGCGCGCCACGCTCCTCGACGGCGTCCGCACCGCCGCCGACGCCGGGGCGCAGGTCGTCTTCCTCCCCGAGCTCACCCTCTCTCGCTACCCGGCCGACACGCTGCCCACGGGCCGCCCCGACGCGACGGCCGAGTCGCTCGAGGACGGCCCGACCGTGGCCTTCGCCCGGGAGGCCGCGGCCGCCGCGGGCGTGCACGTGCACGCGAGCCTCTACGAGAAGGCGCCGGCGCCGGACGGCTCCGACGACGGCCTCGGCTTCAACACCGCCGTCCTCGTCGCGCCCGACGGCAGGCTCGTCGGCCGTACCCGCAAGACCCACATCCCCGTGACGGCCGGCTATTACGAGGACAAGTACTTCCGCGCCGGCCCGCCGCAGGACGCCTACCCCGTCTACGAGCTCGACGCCGTCGGCGGGATGCGCGTCGGCCTGCCGACGTGCTGGGACGAGTGGTTCCCCGAGGTCGCCCGCTCCTACGGCCTCGCCGGCGCCCAGGTCCTCGTCTACCCGACCGCGATCGGCTCCGAGCCCGACCACCCGGACTTCGACACCCAGCCGCTGTGGCAGCACACCATCGTCGGGCACGCCATCGCCAACGGAGTCTTCGTCGTCGTGCCCAACCGCTACGGCACCGAGGGCCTCATCACCTTCTACGGCTCGTCGTTCATCGCCGACCCCTACGGCCGGGTCCTCGTGCAGGCGCCGCGCGACGAGGCGGCCGTCCTCGTCGCCGACCTCGACCTCGCCCAGGGCCGGGACTGGATCGACCTCTTCCCCTTCCTCGCGACCCGCCGCCCCGACTCCTACGCGCCGCTCGCCGCCCCGATCCGGCCCGAGCACCGGCGGGAGGGCTGACCGTGGCCTGGCGGATGCCGCCGGAGTGGGCCCCGCACGAGCGCACGTGGATGGCCTGGCCGTCCTCGGGCTACACGCTCGGAGAGACGGACGCCGACGCCGACGAGGCCCGCGCGACGTGGGCCGACGTCGCGCTGGCCGTGTCGCGCTTCGAGCCGGTCACCGTCGTCGTCGACCCCGCGGCCGTCGCCGTGGCGCGGCACTGGCTCGACGAGGGCCGCCACGGCCGCTACCGCGTCGACCTGCTCGAGGCACCGCTGGACGACGCGTGGATGCGTGACATCGGTCCCACGTTCGTCCGCGACGACGACGGCACGCTCGGCGCGGTCGACTGGGTCTTCAACGGCTGGGGTGCGCAGGAGTGGGCGACCTGGGAGCACGACGCGCGCATCGGGACGTTCGTCGCCGGGCGGGCCGGGGCCGAGCGGGTCGGCTCCGACCTCGTCAACGAGGGAGGCGGCCTGCACGTCGACGGCGAGGGCACCGTCCTGCTCACCGAGACCGTGCAGCTCGACCCCGGCCGCAACCCCGGGCTGTCGCGGGCCGACGTGGAGGCCGAGATGGCGCGCACGATCGGGGCGACGCGCTGCGTCTGGCTGCCGCGCGGCCTGACCCGCGACTACGACGAGTTCGGCACCCGCGGCCACGTCGACATCGTCGCGGCCTTCGCCGCGCCCGGGACGGTCCTGCTGCACTGGCAGGACGACCCGGCGCACCCCGACCACGAGGTGTCGGTCGAGCTCGAGGGCCTCCTGTCGTCGTCGACGGACGCCGCGGGACGCACCCTCGAGGTCGTCCGGGTGCCCGCGCCGCGGACGCTCGAGGACGAGGAGGGCTGGGTCGACTGGTCCTACATCAACCACCTCGTCGTCAACGGCGGCGTCGTGGCCTGCGCCTTCGACGACCCGCGCGACGACGAGGCGCTCGGCGTGCTCGGGCAGGCCTACCCGGGCCGCACGGTCGTCGGCGTCGACGCGCGCCCGCTGTTCGCGCGCGGCGGCGGCATCCACTGCATCACGCAGCAGCAGCCGGCGGGCTGAGCACGCCGCGGGGGTGCCGACTGTCGGTCCGGCGTGCCAGAGTGCCGGGCACCGACCGAGAAGGCCACCGATGTCCCGCACCCGCGTCCACAGCTTCGCCGTCTCCCTCGACGGCTTCGGCTCCGGGGAGCCGCAGTCGCTCGAGGCGCCGTTCGGCCACGCCGGGCAGCGCCTCCACACGTGGATGTTCGCGACCCGCTTCTGGGGGCCGGACGGCTCGTCCGGTGTCGACGACGCCCTCGCGCAGCAGCACTCGGTCGGCATCGGCGCCGAGATCATGGGCTCGCACAAGTTCGGGCCGCCCGGCTGGCAGGACGACCCGGCCTGGCGCGGCTGGTGGGGTGAGGACCCGCCGTTCCACACCCCGACGTTCGTCCTGACCCACCGGCCGCGCCCCCCGCTCGAGATGGCCGGCGGCACGACCTTCCACTTCCTCGACGCCCCGGTCGCCGAGGCGCTCGAGGTCGCCCGGGAGGCCGCCGACGGGCTCGACGTGCGGGTGGGCGGTGGGGCGACGGTGGTCCGGGACTTCCTGGCGGCCGGGCTCGTCGACCACGCGCACGTCGTCCAGGTCCCGATCCTCCTCGGGCGCGGGGTGCGGCTCTGGGACGGGCTCGAGTCGCTCGAGGACACGTACGCCATCGAGGTGGTCGCCTCGCCGAGCGGCGTGGTGCACCTGCTGCTGGACCGTCGGGACTGACGTCGTGGGCACGACGCTCCGGCCGGTGCGGGACGAGGACCACGACGCCCTCTTCGCGTGGCAGCGCGACCCGCCGGCCGTGCGGATGGCCGCGTTCACCCGTGAGGACCCGGACGACCGGGCCGCCTTCGACGCGCACCAGCACCGCGTCCGGGCCGACCCCGCCGTCCGGCACCGGGCCATCGAGCGCGACGGCGTGCTCGTGGGCACCGTGGCCGCGTTCACCGTCGAGGGCGAGCGCGAGGTCACTTCCTGGGTCGACCCCGCGCGCTGGGGCGAGGGCATCGCGTCGGAGGCGCTGCGGCTGCTGCTCGCGGAGGAGCTGCAGCGGCCGGTCCACGGGCGGGTGGCCGCCGACAACGTCGCGTCACGCAGCGTGCTGGAGCGCAACGGCTTCCGCGTCGTCGGCGAGGACGCGGGCTGGGCCGCCGGCCGCCGGGCGGAGGTCGCCGAGCTGGTCCTGCGCCTCGACGGCTGACCCGGGGGCCGGGCCGTCGAGGCGCAGGACCTCGGCCTCAGCGGTGGCGGGCCGCCAGCTGCACGCCCTCCGGGGCGAGTCGCGGCGCCGCGACCTTGTCGACACTCTTCGCCAGCGCCGGTGCCGGGGCGGCCTCCATCGTGCCCGCCACGTCGATGACGAGGTTGGTCGACCCGACGCGGTTGTGCACCGAGAAGTCGTAGTCGGTGCCTATGTCGGTGAACGTCATGTTCGACACCAGCTGGCCCGCGGCGGGGTTGAGGTTGCTCACCGTCGGCCGCGTGTAGTCGGCGTTCCAGAGCGTGAGGACCGTGGTCGTCGTGGGCTTGTTCGCGGTCGTGTTCGTGACGAGCGCCATCGTGTCCGTGGTCGTGATCGACGACGGCGTGGTGACCGTGCGGGTGCCGTTGGACGGGATCGCCGAGGAGATCCCCTGACCGGTCTTGGTGTTGACGATGCGCGTCGGGCCCGGGAGCGCGCGGTAGCGCCACGTGTCGGTCAGCGTGTTGTCGTCGTAGATCCCGACGAGGTCGACGACGACGTGGGCGCTGCCGCCGGAGGTGTTGAGGATTCCGATGACCGGGGTGGTCGGGTCCGCGCACTCGCTGCCGCACGCCCGCGTCGGCACCACGGCCATGTTGGGCACGGTCTTGCCCTTCGTGAAGTTGAGCGTGGAGGTGCCCGGGATGGCGTTCTCGTCACCGTTCCAGGCGGTGAGGTAGCCCGCGGAGGACGGAGAGACGACCGTGACGTTGACCGCGAACGCCCGGACGTGCGGGTTGACGGCCGTCGTGAAGTCGGCGCCGGTGCTCAGGTAGTAGCCGGCCGGCAGCGGGTCGTTCGTCGTGCGGGTGTCGAGGATGCGCGAGGGGTCCACGCCCGCGTAGCCGCCGTACGACTTCGTGGCCGTGCTCGTGTTCGCGTGGTAGTACCCGACGACGTCGGCGACGACGTGCGCGTTGCCCGCGTAGTTGAAGACCCGGACCTTGCCCCCGCTGCCGAGCTTGACCGTGACGAGGTTGGCCCCCGTCCACCCCTTGTTGAAGTTGACCGACGAGGCGGTCGGCCGGCTGGAGCCGGTCGGGTAGATCGTCACGTAGCCCTCGCTGCTCGGCGAGACGACGGTGACGTTGAGGATCACCGACGACGTCCCGCTCGTGGGCACGCCACCACGCGTGCTCACCTGGAGGTCGACGTAGCGGCCGGCCCCGAGCGGGGTCGTCGTCGTGACGCCGATCTTCTTGCGGGTGTCGAGCAGGCGGGCCGGCTTGAGCGGCGTGTAGGCCCCCGTCGGGCCCGCGACGGCGCTGGCCGCCGGGACCGGGGCCACCGCCTCGGCGGGTCCGGTGCTGACCCCGAGGGCCATCAGGATGGCGGCAGGCAGGATGGCGGCAAGGCGTTGCATGGGTCCCCTCGAGCAGATGTGTCCGATGCGCGGGATCGTACGCCGCGGGGTGCGACCCGGCATCCGTTCCGGAGAATCCGTCCACGGCGCAGGGTCGTGGACGCCGCGGGACCGCCCTCGTGTCGGTGCCGGGTGAGAGGGTGTGGAGCACATGCCTGCCGACGTCCTCGACCGCTTCTCCCCCGCCACCGCCGCCTGGTTCCGCGGGAGCTTCAGCGCGCCCACGGCGGCGCAGGAGGGCGCCTGGGAGGCGGTGAGCAGCGGGCACCACGCGCTCGTCGTCGCGCCCACCGGCTCCGGCAAGACGCTCTCGGCGTTCCTCTGGGCGCTCGACCGCCTCGCCTCGGAGCCGGTGCCCGAGGAGCGGCTCAAGCGGTGCCGGGTCCTCTACGTCTCCCCGATGAAGGCGCTCGCCGTCGACGTCGAGCGCAACCTGCGCAGCCCGCTCGTCGGCATCCGGCACGCGGCGACCCGGCTCGGACTGCCGGAACCGGACATCACGGTGGCGGTGCGCTCCGGCGACACCCCGGCCGACGAGCGGCGCGCCTTCGCCCGCAGCCCGTCCGACGTGCTCATCACGACGCCCGAGTCGCTCTTCCTGCTCCTGACCTCCGCCGCGCGCGAGGCGCTGGCCGGGGTGGAGACGGTCGTCCTCGACGAGGTCCACGCCCTCGCCGGCACCAAGCGCGGCGCGCACCTCGCCCTCTCGCTGGAGCGCCTCGACGGGCTGCTCGAGCGGCCGGCGCAGCGCATCGGCCTGTCCGCCACGGTGCGTCCGGTCGAGGAGGTGGCGCGCTACCTCGCCGGCGGACGCCCCGTCGACATCGTCCAGCCGCCGTCGACCAAGGAGTGGGACCTCAAGGTCGTCGTGCCGGTCCCCGACATGAGCGAGCTCGGGCAGCCGACCGGCGACCTCGCGGGCGCGGCCTCCGGGCAGGAGCAGCGCGCGAGCATCTGGCCGCACGTCGAGGAGCGGATCGTCGACCTCGTCGCCGACCACACCTCGACCCTCGTCTTCTCCAACAGCCGGCGCCTGGCCGAGCGGCTCACGACGCGGCTCAACGAGATCTGGGAGGAGCGCGTCGAGGCCGCCGACGGGGCCGACGAGGTGGGGGCGGAGGGCGCGACGCCGCGGCCGGCGGTCCTCAAGGCCGCGCCGGCGCAGGTGATGGCCCAGTCCGGTCAGTCCGCCGGCGCCGCACCGGTGCTCGCGCGCGCGCACCACGGCTCGGTCAGCAAGGAGCAGCGCGGCCAGATCGAGGAGGAGCTGAAGTCCGGCCGCCTGCCCGCGGTCGTCGCCACGAGCAGCCTCGAGCTCGGCATCGACATGGGCGCCGTCGACCTCGTCGTGCAGGTCGAGTCGCCGCCGTCGGTCGCCTCCGGGCTGCAGCGCGTCGGGCGCGCCGGCCACCAGGTCGGCGCCGTCTCCCGCGGCGTGCTCTTCCCGAAGTTCCGCGGCGACCTCGTGCAGACCGCCGTCGTCGTCGAACGGATGCTCTCGGGCAGCATCGAGGCGCTCCACGTGCCGCAGACGCCCCTCGACGTGCTCGCCCAGCAGGTCGTCGCGATGTGCGCGCTCGACGAGTGGACGGTCGACGACGTCCTCGCCCTCGCCCGTCGCTCCGCGCCGTACGCGACGCTCACCCGGCCGGTCCTCGAGTCGGTCCTCGACATGCTCGCGGGTCGCTACCCCAGCGAGGACTTCGCCGAGCTGCGCGCCCGCATCACCTGGGACCGGCTGTCCGACACGCTGACCGGTCGCCGTGGCGCGCAGCGGCTCGCCGTCACCTCCGGCGGCACCATCCCCGACCGCGGGCTCTACGCCGTCTTCCTCGCGACGGGTGAGGGGCCGGGCCGGCGGGTCGGCGAGCTCGACGAGGAGATGGTCTACGAGTCACGGGTCGGTGACCTCTTCACGCTCGGCACGAGCACCTGGCGGATCGAGGACATCACCCACGACCGCGTGCTCGTCACACCGGCGCCGGGCCTGCCCGGCCGGCTGCCGTTCTGGAAGGGCGACTCCCTCGGGCGCCCCGCCGAGCTCGGCCGTGCCGTCGGCGAGTTCGTCCGCGAGGTCGAGGCCCTCTCCCCCACCGCCGCCCGCGAGCGCGTCATGGCGGCCGGGCTCGACGAGTGGGCGGCCGACAACCTCCTCACCTACCTGCGCGAGCAGCGCGAGGCCACGGGCCACGTCCCCGACGACCGCACCGTCGTCGTCGAGCGCTTCCGCGACGAGCTCGGCGACTGGCGCATCGCCGTGCACTCCCCCTTCGGCGCGCAGGTGCACGCACCGTGGGCGCTCGCCCTGTCGGCGCGGATGCGCGACCGCTTCGGCGTCGACGTGCAGGCGATGCACGGCGACGACGGCATCGTCCTGCGGCTGCCCGACCTCGAGTTCGACGACGTCGAGGGCATCGACCGGCGCAGCGTCGGCCGTGAGCTGCTCGACCTCGTGACCCTCGACCCCGACGACGTGCGCGGCATCGTCACCGACGAGATCGGCGGCTCCGCCCTGTTCGCGAGCCGGTTCCGCGAGTGCGCCGCCCGCGCCCTCCTGCTGCCCCGCCGCCGGCCCGACCGGCGCCAGCCGCTGTGGCAGCAGCGCCAGCGCGCCTCGCAGCTCCTCGAGGTCGCGAGCCGGTTCCCGACCTTCCCGATCGTCCTCGAGGCCGTGCGCGAGTGCGTCCAGGACGTCTTCGACGTGCCCGGGCTCGTCGAGCTCATGCGCGACGTCGCCGGGCGCAAGGTCACCGTCGTCGAGGTCGAGTCGAGCACGCCGTCGCCCTTCGCGAAGTCGCTGCTGTTCGGCTACGTCGCGCAGTTCCTCTACGAGGGCGACACCCCGCTCGCCGAGCGCCGGGCCGCGGCGCTGGCCCTCGACCCCTCGCTCCTCGCCGAGCTCCTGGGCGGCTCCGAGGGGCTCGCGCTGCGCGACCTCCTCGACGCCGAGCAGGTCGCCCGCACCGAGGCCGAGCTGCAGCGCCTGACGCCCGAGCGCGCCGCCCGCGACGGTGACGACGTCCTCGACCTGCTGCGCGTCCTCGGCCCGCTGTCCGTCGACGGCGTGCTCCAGCGCTGTCGCGAGGGCGTCACCGGCGCCGACGTCGAGGGCTGGCTCGCCGACCTCGCCGCCGCCCGCCAGGCGATCCCGGTGCGCGTGGCCGGCGAGGACCGCTGGGCCGCCATCGACGACGCCTCCCGGCTGCGCGACGCCCTCGGGGCCTCGCTCCCACCGGGTGTGCCGCAGACCTTCCTCGAGCCGGTCACCGACCCCCTCGGCGACCTCGTCGCGCGCTACGCCCGCACCCACGCGCCCTTCCACGCCTCCGAGGTCGCCCGGGCCTACGGCATCGGGGTCGCCGTGGCCGCGCAGACCCTCGCCCGGCTCGTCTCCTCGGGGCGTGTCGTCGAGGGCGAGCTCCTGCCGACCGGCGGCGGCTCCACCGAGTTCTGCGACGCCGAGGTCCTGCGGATGCTCCGCCGGCGCTCGCTCGCGGCGCTGCGCGCCGAGGTCGAGCCGGTCACGCCCGACGCCTTCGGGCGCTTCCTCGGCGAGTGGCAGGGCATCGGTGGGCGACTGCGTGGGCGCGACGGCGTCCTGCGGGCCGTCGAGCAGCTGAGCGGTGCGGTCCTGCCCGCGAGCGCCGTCGAGTCGCTCGTCCTGCCCGCCCGCGTCGCCGACTACACCCCGGCCCTGCTCGACGAGCTGATGGCCGGGGGCGAGGTGCTGTGGTGCGGCCACGGCTCCCTCCCCGGCGACGACGGCTGGGTGTCGCTGCACCTCGCCGACTCCGCGCACCTCACGCTGCCCGGCCCGGACCCGGAGCGGGTGCCGACCGAGCAGGGCATCGCCGTCCTCGACCTCCTCGCCGGTGGCGGCGCCCACTTCTTCCGGGGCCTCTCCGACCAGGTCGGCAGCACCGACGACGAGGCGCTCGCCACGACCCTCTGGGACCTCGTCTGGTCCGGCCGCGTCACCGGCGACACCTTCGCCCCCGTGCGCGCCGTGCTCGCGGGCGGCCGGACGGCGCACAAGCGCAGCACGCCCGCGCCGCGTCGCACCCGGTACGGCAGCCGCCGTGGTCCGCTCGGGGCGCTGGGGTCCGCCCCGTCGCGGCCGGCCTTCCCGGCGCGCTCCGGCCCCGCCCGGGTGACCGGTCGGTGGGCGCTGCTGCCGCCGGCCGACGCCGACCCGACGCTGCGCGCGCTCGCGACCGCCGAGCTGCTGCTCGACCGGCACGGCATCGTCACCCGCGGCGCGGTGGCCGCCGAGGAGGTCCCCGGCGGCTTCGCCGGCGTCTACCGGGTGCTCGGCAAGGCCGAGGAGAGCGGCCGCGTGCGGCGCGGCTACTTCGTCGAGGGGCTCGGCGCGTCGCAGTTCGGCACCTCGGGCGCGGTCGACCGGCTCCGCGCCGGCACCGGTCCGGCGGGCGGTGAGAAGCGGGGCGATCCCACGACGGTCGTCCTCGCGGCGAGCGACCCGGCCAACCCCTACGGCGCGGCCCTGCCGTGGCCGGACCGGGTCGCCGAGCCGTCCGACGGCGAGGGCGACGACAAGCGGCGCCGGCACCAGCCGGGGCGCAAGGCCGGGGCGGTCGTCGTCCTCGTCGACGGCGTCCTCGCGCTCTACGTCGAGCGCGGCGGCAAGACGCTGCTCACCTTCGCCGACGACCCGGCCGTCCTCGCCCTCGCCGCCTCGGCCCTGGCCGACGCCGTCCGGCGGGGCCACCTCGGACGGATCACCGTCGAGAAGGCCGACGGCGGGCAGCTCCTCGGCTCCGACCACCCCGTCGTCTCGGCGCTCGAGGCCGCCGGGTTCCACCTCACCCCCCGCGGTCTGCGGATGCGGCGGTGATCGTCGATGCCCGAGGGTGACACCGTCCACCGGACGGCCGACCGGCTGCACCGCGCCCTCGCCGGCCGCGTCGTGACGCACGCCGAGCTGCGCTGGCCCTCGGCCCCGGACGTCGACCTGCGCGGGGCGACCACGCTCGAGGTCGTGGCCCGCGGCAAGCACGTCCTCCAGCGCTTCGACACCGGCTCGACCCTCCACACGCACCTGCGGATGGAGGGCCAGTGGCGCGTCGAGCACCCCGGCCCGCGCACCGAGCGCACGCTGCGTCGGCAGGACCTGCGCGCCGCCGTGCTCACCGACGAGTGGTCCGGCTTCGGGCTGCGCCTCGGGATGCTCGACCTCGTGCCGACGGCCCGCGAGTCCGACCTCGTCGGTCACCTCGGCCCGGACGTCCTCGGCCCCGACTGGGACCCCGACCTCGCCCGCGACCACGTGCTCGCCCATCCGCGCACGCTCGTCGAGGCGCTCCTCGACCAGCGCACCCTCGCCGGGGTCGGGACCTTCTGGGCCAGCGAGCTGCTCTTCATCGAGCGGCTGTTCCCGTGGCAGCCGGCCGCCGAGGCCGACCCCGACCGGCTCGACCGGATGCTCGCCCGGCTGCACCGGCTCATGGCGGCGGCCGAGCGGACCGGGTGGCAGGGCAGCACCGGCATCCAACGGGCCGGCGAGGAGGCCTACGTCCACGCCCGCTCGGGCCGACCCTGCCGCCGCTGCGGCAGCACCGTGCGCGTCGCGATGGCCGGCGTGCCTCCTCGGGAGCGGACGATCTTCTCGTGCCCGACGTGCCAGGGCGGTCTCGCCCCCACCGACGACGGCCGCCCCCAGCGCCCCCTCGGCAGCACCCCGGGCCCGCGCGGCGCCTACCGCCGCCGCACCCCCTGATCCACAAGCCTCCACCACCCCACGAGCCCCCGCCGCCCCACGAGCCCCCGCGGCCTCACGAGCCCCCAACGCCTCCACTTTTCGGGGTCACCCCGAAATGTCCACGAGACCCCGGCTCGGAACCGGCGTGTCGCGGACGTCCCCCTGTGTCGCGCCCTGCCGGTGCCCCCTCGCCGCGCCGGTGCCAGCTCGCCGTGCCGGGGTGATCCCGCCGAGACGGTGCCGGCTCGCCGTGCCGGGGTGCCATGACACCTCGGCGCCGCGAGGTCGGGCCGGCAGGGTGAGGTCGGGACCGGGGCTCAGGCCGCGGAGGCGGAGACCTCGTCGGCGGCGATGGCCGGCGCGACGGGCAGGGTGACCGGGGCGGTCATCGTCTCGACGTGGGCGACGCGGTCGCGCACGAGGGAGAGCAGCTCGGAGAGGGTCATCCCGAGGCCGTCGCAGACCGAGGCGAGCAGCTCGGAGGAGGCCTCCTTGGTGCCGCGCTCGATCTCGCTGAGGTAGCCGAGCGAGACCGCCGAGGACTTGGCGACGTCGCGCAGCGTCCGCTTCTGCGCGGTGCGCACCTCGCGGAGCACCTCGCCCAGCTCATGGCGGAGCAGGATCACGGTGCCTCCTCTCGGGACGTCAGCTCGTCGGTGGTCGCCCTACGGTACCGCGCCGGGGCCTCGTCGGCAGGGAGGTTCCGGACGGTCCCGACCTCGTGGACGAGCCGAGGCGTGAGGCTCGTGGCCCGGGCCCGCGGCCGGTCCTCGGAGAACGCGCGCTCCCCCACGGCTGTTCCCGCCGGCCGCGCCGCCCCCGTCATGATCACCGCGAGGCTCCCCCGGACCGTCGCGCCGCGCGCTCGGCGCGCTTGCGCACCGCGCGCTCGCTCGTGCGCCGCAGCCGCAGGGCCTGGACGAGGTAGTCGACCCCGGTGACGACGGTGACGACGACAGCGGCCCCGAGCAGGGTCCACGACAGGGCGTCCCAGAAGCCGCTGAAGGGCAGCGTCCAGCGCGGCCAGAGGAAGAAGCCGATGCCGAAGGTCTGCAGCAGCGTCTTGACCTTGCCGCCGCGCCCCGCGGCCATGACGCCGTGCCGGATGACCCAGAAGCGGATCGCGGTGATGCCCCACTCGCGCACCAGGACGAGCACGGTGACCCACCACATGACCTCGCCGACGCTCGAGAGGCCGACGAGGGCCATCGTCACGAGCGCCTTGTCGGCGATCGGGTCGACGACCTTGCCGAAGTTCGTCACGAGGCCGCGGCTGCGCGCGAGGTCGCCGTCGATGCGGTCGGTGATCATCGCGACCGCGAAGACCCCGAAGGCCGCCCAGCGGTAGGCCGGGTCCTCGCCGCCGTGCGTGAGCAGCAGCCAGCCGAAGACCGGGACGAGGGCGAGGCGCAGCACCGTGAGGTAGTTGGCGATGTTCCACGCGCTCGGGCCGGTCTCGGGCACGACCGGGCTCGCGGGGTCGATGCCGACGCGGTAGGGGTCGCTCATCCGCCCGTCGGCGAGCGGCCCGGGCCGCACGGGGCGTGGCGGGCGGGGGGTGGGTTCGCTCATCGCGGCTCCACCAGCAGGTCGACTCCCTCCGCCCCCACGACGACGCCCTCGACGAAGGACCCGACGGCGGGCAGCGCACCGTCGGTCATCCGCACGTGGCACACCCCGTCGACGTCCGGCCCCTGGTGGTCGGCCCGGCCGACGACGACCAGGGCGTCGTCCTCGTCGTGCTCCTCGACGAGGACGGTGACGGGCTCCCCGACGCGCTCGAGGGCGCGCTGCGCGGTCAGCTCCTCGACGAGGGCGGAGACGCGCTCGACCCGCTCGGCGACGACGTCCTGCGGCAGGTGGCCGTCGAGGGTCTCGCCCTCGGTGCCGTCCTCGTCCGAGTAGCCGAACACGCCGACGACGTCGAGCCGGGCCGCGGTGAGGAAGCGCTCGAGCTCCTCGACGTCGGCCTCGGTCTCGCCCGGGAACCCGACGATGACGTTGCTGCGGGCGCCGGCGAGCGGCTGACGTGCGCGCACGCCCTCGAGCAGCCCGAGGAAGGGCTCGGTGCCGCCGAAGCGGCGCATCCGGCGCAGCAGCGGGGTCGAGGCGTGCTGGAAGGACAGGTCGTACCAGGGCGAGACGCCGGGCGTCGCGGCCATCGTCTCGAGCAGGCCGGGGCGCACCTCGGCCGGCTGGAGGTACGACACGCGGACGCGCTCGACGCCGTCGATGGCCGTGAGCTCGGGGAGGATCGACTCCAACAGCGTGAGGTCGCCGAGGTCCTTGCCGTACGACGTCGAGTTCTCGCTGACGAGGAACAGCTCGCGCACGCCCTGCCCGGCGAGCCAGCGCGCCTCGGCGAGGACGTCGGTGGGCCGGCGCGACACGAACGAGCCGCGGAACATCGGGATGGCGCAGAAGGCACAGCGACGGTCGCAGCCGCTCGCGATCTTCAGCGGCGCCCACGGGGCCGACCCGAGGCGCGAGCGGACGACCTCGGCGTCGTGCCCGGGCAGCGCCACGCTGTCGGACGCCGCAGGGCGCTCGACCGGCGAGAGCGGCAGCAGGCGACGGCGGTCGGTCGGGACGTGGGACTGGGGGCGGCTGCCGGCGAGGATGCCCTGGAGGTGGGTCGACATGTCGGCGTAGGAGTCGAACCCGAGCACCGCGTCGGCGTCCGGCAGCTCGTCGGCGAGGGTGCGCCCGTAGCGCTCGGCGAGGCACCCGACGGCGACGACGGCCTGGGTGCGCCCGGTCTCCTTGAGGTCGGCCGCCTCGAGGAGTGTGTCGATGGAGTCCTTCTTCGCCTGCTCGACGAAGCCGCACGTGTTGACGAGGGCGACATCGGCGTCGGCGGCGTCGTCGACGAGGGTCCACCCGTCGGCCGCGAGCCGGCCGGCGAGCTCCTCCGAGTCGACCTCGTTGCGGGTACAGCCGAGGGTCACGAGCGCGACGCTGCCGCGGGTCGCACTGGTCGTCATGCCGCCACTCTAGTTGCGCCGGGTCGGCCCCTCGGGCACCCCCGGTAGGGTCGCGCGCATGCTCGAGCACACGCAGGCCCGCATCGCCGCGCTGCTCGCGGACCACCCGGTCCTCGACGGCCACAACGACCTGCCCTGGGAGGCCCGCGAGCGGGTCGGCTACGACTGGGAGCGCCTCGACCTCGCGGCCGGCGGGCTCCCCACCCACACCGACCTCCCGCGGCTGCGCGAAGGCGGGGTCGGCGCCCAGTTCTGGTCGGTCTTCGTCCCCGCCGAGCTCCAGGGCGACGCCGCCGTCGCGGCCACGCTCGAGCAGGTCGACGCCGTGCACGAGATGGTCCGACGCCACCCCGGTGACCTTGCCCTCGCGACGACCCGCGCCGAGGTCGAGCAGGCCCTCGCGACCGGCCGCATCGCCTCCCTCATGGGCGCCGAGGGCGGGCACAGCATCGACTCCTCGCTCGGTACCCTCCGGATGCTCTTCGCCCTCGGCGTCCGGTACATGACGCTCACCCACAACGACAACGTGCCGTGGGCGGACTCCGCCACCGACGAGGCGGTGCTCGGCGGTCTCTCGGCGTTCGGCCGCGAGGTCGTCCGCGAGATGAACCGGCTCGGGATGCTCGTCGACCTCAGCCACGTCTCGGCCGACACCATGCGTGACGCGCTGGAGGTCACCGAGGCGCCCGTCGTCTTCTCGCACTCGTCGGCGCTCGCCGTCTGCGACCACCCCCGCAACGTCCCCGACGACGTCCTCGAGCGCCTGCCCGGCAACGGCGGCGTCTGCATGGTGACGTTCGTGCCCAAGTTCGTCTCCCCCGCCGTGCGCGAGTGGGACCTCGAGGCCGCCGATGCCGCAGCGGCCGAGGGCATCTCGTCGTCCGACTTCGTCGCCTACACCGCGTTCACCGCCGCCCGCCGCCGGACCCACCCGGCCCCCGCGGCCACGGTCGACGACGTCGTGGCGCACTGCGAGCACGTGCGCGAGGTCGCCGGCGTCGAGCACATCGGCCTCGGGGGCGACTACGACGGCGTCGACGTGCAGCCGGCGGGCCTCGAGGACGTCAGCGGCTACCCCCGGCTGCTCGCCGCCCTCGCCGAGCGCGGGTGGAGCGACGCCGACCTCGGCGCCCTCACGAGCGGCAACGCCCTGCGCGTCCTCGGGGAGGCGCAGGAGCGCGCCGGCGAGATCGCCGCGACCCGCGGCCCCGGCCTGGCGCGGATCGAGGTCCTCGACGGGGTCGCCGTCTGAGCGACGGGGACGCCCCGGGCGCAGCAGGTCAGGGGCGGTTGCGCATCACCGTCAGCGCGACGAGCCGCGAGATGACCATCGCGACGTAGAGCACGCCGCCGAGCTGCTCGATGGTGCTCACGGCGCGGGCCTCGGGCTTGACCGCGACGACGTCGGAGAGGCCGACGCTCGTCAGCTGGGCCGCCGAGAGGTAGATCAGCTCGAGGAAGGTACGACGATCGGACTCCGCGTGCCCGATGAACGAGCCGGGCCAGATCTCCTGGATCGCGAGGAAGACGTAGGCGAACGCGAAGACGAGCACCGTGAAGGCGGCGCCGACGGCGAAGAGCTCGTCCTTGGTCACCCAGGAGTCCTCGAACATGTACGAGATGAGCGCGTACGCCGTGTAGAAGTAGAAGAGCGCGAGCACCGAGTGCGCGAACACCAGCACGGAGCCGGTGTCGTCGACGAGGCTCCAGATCTCGAGCACGGCCGCGGGCAGGGCGAGGGTCGCCGAGAGCCACGTGAGCGCCGGCGTGCTGCGCACGGTGAAGACGGCGGTGACGAGCGCGGCGAGGCTGAGCAGCGAGATGACGGCGCGTCCGCCCTCGGTGTCCTCGAGGAAGGGCAGCAGGAGGATGACGAGGATCTGCACCGCGAGGAGCATGGCCGAGGGCTGCTTGCGCAGCGTCGCCTTCCACCGCTCCCACGTCGACGGCGGCTCCCGCAGCTCCTCCCAGGTCGAGGTCATGGGAGCACGGTAGCCGGGCGGCGACCGCGGCCGGTCACCGGCGGCCCGTCAGCTCCCAGGCGTCCTCGCCGTCGTCGTCACCGTCGTGGTACTCGACGGCCGCCGGGTAGCGGTCGAGGTCGTCGGCCACCGCGTCGCCGCCGTAGCGGACGACCGGCACCTCCGCCGTGTCGTCCTCGGGGACGGCGTGGCCGGCGGCCGCGGCGGACGCCAGCGTGTGCGCGTCCCCGTCCATCGCTTCGCCGTCGAACGGCACGTCCGCGTCCGGCACGTCCTCGCCGCGCAGCAGCGCGAGCGTGGTCGGCAGGTCGTCGGCCTTGACGAGCACGTCGCGCGCCTTCGAGCCCTCCGAGGGCCCGACGACGCCGCGCGACTCGAGGAGGTCCATGAGGCGCCCGGCCTTGGCGAACCCGACGCGCAGCTTGCGCTGGAGCATCGAGGTCGAGCCGAACTGCGTCGTGACGACGAGCTCGGTCGCCTGGAGCAGGAGGTCGAGGTCGTCGCCGATGTCGTCGTCGACCTGCTTCTTCGGCGCGGCGACGACGACGTCGTCGCGGTAGCGGGGCTTGAGCTGCTCGGTGACGTGCGTGACGACGGCGTGGATCTCGGACTCGGTGACCCACGCGCCCTGGACGCGCATCGGCTTGCTCGCACCCATCGGAAGGAAGAGCGCGTCACCCTGGCCGATGAGCTTCTCGGCGCCCGGCTGGTCGAGAACGACGCGGCTGTCGGCGAGCGAGGAGGTCGCGAAGGCCATCCGCGAGGGAACGTTGGCCTTGATGAGGCCGGTGACGACGTCGACCGAAGGGCGCTGGGTCGCGAGGACGAGGTGGATGCCCGCCGCGCGCGCCAGCTGGGTGATGCGGACGATCGACTCCTCGACGTCGCGCGGCGCGACCATCATGAGGTCGGCGAGCTCGTCGACGATGACCAGCAGGTACGGGTAGGGCGTGATGACCCGCTCCGACCCCGGCAGCGGCTTGACCTTGCCGGCACGGACCGCCTTGTTGAAGTCGTCGACGTGCTTGAACCCGAACGCCGCGAGGTCGTCGTAGCGGGTGTCCATCTCGCGCACGACCCACTGGAGGGCCTCGGCGGCCTTCTTCGGGTTGGTGATGATCGGCGTGATGAGGTGCGGGATGCCCTCGTAGGCGGTCAGCTCCACGCGCTTGGGGTCGACGAGGACCATCCGGACCTCGTCGGGGGTCGAGCGCATGAGGATCGAGGTGATCATCGAGTTGACGAAGCTCGACTTGCCCGCGCCCGTGGCGCCCGCGACGAGCAGGTGCGGCATCTTCGCGAGGTTGGCGATGACGTAGCCGCCCTCGACGTCCTTGCCGACGCCCATGACCATCGGGTGCTCGGACCCGCGCGCGACCTGGCTGCGCAGGACGTCGCCGAGGCTGACCTTCTCGCGGTCGGTGTTGGGGATCTCGATGCCGATCGCCGACTTGCCGGGGATCGGGGACAGGATGCGCACGTCGGCGCTGGCGACGGCGTAGGCGATGTTCTTCGAGAGGGCCGTGACTCGCTCGACCTTGATGCCCGGGCCGAGCTCGACCTCGTAGCGGGTGACGGTCGGGCCACGGGTGAAGCCGGTGACCTGCGCGTCGATGTCGAACTGGTCGAGGACGGTCGTCAGCGACTCGACGACGCGGTCGTTGGCCGCGCTGCGCGCCTTGTGCGGGCTGCCCGGCTCGAGGACGCCCGAGTCCGGCAGCGTGTAGGTGATGTCGCCGGCGAGCGAGAGCTGCTCGACGCGCGGGGGCAGCTGCGCGGTGGGCGGCGCCTCGAGCGGGGCCTTGGCCTGGACCTGCCGGGCGAGCGCCTCCGCCGCGGCCGGCGGGGCCGTCTGCGAGGACGCGGCGGCGGGCTCCGGGGCGGACGATGGGCGCTTCTGCCCGGGACGCAGCCGCTTGCCGGTGCGCGGGTCGACGACCGCGGCCTGCTCGAACGCCTCGTCGCCGTGCATGGAGGCCTCGGCGTCGGCGAGCTCACGGGCGGTGCGGCGGCGGCGCGTCGCCTTCGGGGCCGGCTCGGGCTCGGGCTCGGCGTCGGGGTGGTGGCCGGTCAGGCGGTCCATCGCCCCGCGCAGGCGCTCGGGCACCTGGTGCAGCGGGGTCGCGGTGAGGACGAGGAGGGAGAACAGGCCGAGGAGGAGCAGCAGCGGGACGGTGCCGTAGACCGACACGGCCGCCTCGAGCGGGCTCGAGGCGAGGAAGCCGATGATGCCGCCGGCCGCGCGCATCCCGTCGGCGCCCTCGGGCGGGGTCGGGATGCCGGCGGAGACGTGGACGAGGCCGCAGGCGGCGAAGGCGAGCGCGGTGGTGCCGACGGCTGCGCGGGAGGTCGACTCCTCCTCGCGCGGCGCCCGCAGCACCCGGATGCCGAAGGCGAGGAGCACGAGCGGGACGGCGTAGCCGACCTTGCCGAAGGTCCCGGCGACGACGGCGTGGACGATCGTGCCGACGGCGCCCGGCATCCCCCACCACTCGCGGGCGGCGACGACGACCGACAGCGCGACGAGCAGGAAGCCCACGCCGTCGCGGCGGTGCTCCGGCTCGAGGTCCCGCCCGGCGTCACCGACCGTGCGCGCGACGGCGCCGGTGGCGTGGGCCAGGCCCATCCACGTGGTCTGGGCGGCGCGCAGCGGCAGCGGCAGCCCGCCCGAGCGCGCGGGTCGCTTGGCCGCCGTCCGGGGGCTCGCCGCCTTCTTCCGCGTCGCGGGGCGCGTGCTGCCACCCCGGGAGCGGGAGGTGGGGGACGTACGTGTCGCCATGGTCGCAGGCTACGCGAGCGTCACAGCCGACTCACGTGTCACACGCGGCACGGGAGCCACGGATTTCCCGCCCGACCGCCGGCGTTCCCGGCCGACACGCACGTGCGGTGCCCCGCTCGACCCCTGTCGCCGAGCGGGACACCGCACAGTCGTGCCGGCCGGGTGGACCGGGTGCGGCCCCCTGCGGAGCCTGCCCGTTCCCGTCGGTGGGCTCCCCCTGCGGAGCCGGCCCGACGTCCTGCCGTGCGTCGTGGTCACCGGAGCCCTGCGCCCCGGCGGTCGTGCCCACCTCCTCCACCGGTGTGGAGTTGACTGGTCACTGACGCGTACTTTACGAACTCTTTACCCGGTTCGCTAGAGGTTCGAAGAACTTTGTCGATCCGCTCACCCGTCGGACGGCGCCCGGGCCGGGCGCTGTCGCGGTCGGCCCCTGCAGGCCCACCGGATGTCGTCCGATGGGAACCACTTTACGGAGGCTTTACCTTTTCGGGGCGGGTTCGGCGATTTCTCTCCCAACGTCATCTGAACGGATGAGTGGCCATGGCGCCCCAGCGGCTACTGATTCCGTAGGTGGGGGCTCGCCGAGCAGCCGATCCGCGCCGGAGCCGTGCGAGGACGCTCAGTGCGGAATCGGTTGAAGGGTCGACGACCCTCGCGTGGTCGGGCTCAGGCCTCGATGACCGTCGGGATGATCATCGGGCGCCGGCGGATCTTGCGCCCCACCGACGGTCCGATCGTGCGGCGCACGACCTGCTGGAGCTGGTGGGAGTCGGTGACGCCCTGGGCGGTCGCCTCGTCGAGCGCCTGCTCGATGCGCGGGCGGATCTCGTCGAACACGACGTCGTCCTCGACGAAGCCGCGCGCGGTGATCTCCGGGCCTGCGACGACCTTGCCGGTCATCGAGTCGACGACGACGACGACGGAGATGAAGCCCTCGTCGCGCAGGATGCGGCGGTCCTTGAGCAGGGTCTCGTCGGCCTCCCCGACCGAGGAGCCGTCGACGTAGACGTAGCCGCACTCGACCGCCCCGGCGACGCGCGCCCGGCCGTCGACGAGGTCGACGACGACGCCGTCCTCGACGACGACGACGTTGCGGCGCGGGACGCCGGTGGCGACGGCGAGGTCGGCGTTGGCCACGAGGTGGCGCCACTCGCCGTGGACCGGCATGACGTTGCGCGGCTTGACGATGTTGTAGCAGTACAGGAGCTCGCCGGCGCTGGCGTGACCCGAGACGTGCACCTTGGCGTTGCCCTTGTGCACGACGTTCGCGCCGAGGCGCATCAGGCCGTTGATGACCCGGTAGACGGCGTTCTCGTTGCCGGGGATGAGCGAGGACGCGAGCAGGACGGTGTCGCCCTCCCCCACCTCGATCCGGTGGTCGCGGTTGGCCATCCGGGACAGGGCCGCCATCGGCTCGCCCTGGCTGCCGGTGCACACGAGGACGACCTTGTCGTCGGGCAGGTCGTTCAGCTGCTTGAGGTCGACGAGGACGCCGTCGGGGACCTTGAGGTAGCCGAGGTCGGCGGCGATGCCCATGTTGCGCACCATCGAGCGGCCGATCATCGCGACCTTGCGCCCGGCCTTGTCGGCGGCGTCGAGCACCTGCTGCACGCGGTGCACGTGCGAGGAGAAGCACGCGACGATGATGCGGCGCTGCGCGTGACGGAAGACCTTGTCGATGGCCGGCGCGATCTCGCGCTCGGGCGTCGTGAACCCCGGCACCTCGGCGTTCGTGCTGTCGGTGAGGAAGAGGTCGACCCCCTCCTCCCCGAGGCGGGCGAAGGCGCGCAGGTCGGTGAGCCGGCCGTCGAGCGGCAGCTGGTCCATCTTGAAGTCGCCGGTGTGGAGGATCGTGCCGCCGGGGGTGCGCACGAAGACGGCGAGGGCGTCCGGGATGGAGTGGTTGACCGCGACGAACTCGCAGTCGAAGACGCCGAGCCGCTCGCGCCCGCCCTCGGCGACCCCGAGGGTGTAGGGCGTGATCCGGTGCTCCTTGAGCTTGGCCTCGATGAGGGCGAGGGTCAGCTGCGAGCCGACGACCGGGATGTCGGGCTTGCGTCGCAGGAGGTAGGGGACGGCACCGATGTGGTCCTCGTGGCCGTGCGTGAGGACGATCGCCTGGACGTCGTCGAGGCGGTCCTCGATCGCGCTGAAGTCCGGGAGGATGAGGTCGATGCCGGGGTGGTGGTCGTCCGGGAAGAGGACGCCGCAGTCGATGACGAGCAGCTGGCCCTCGTGCTCGAGGACCGTCATGTTGCGGCCGACCTCGCCGAGCCCGCCGAGCGGGATGACGCGCACGCCCCCGGGGGCGAGGGGTGCGGGGAGGTCGAGGTCGGGGTGCGGGTGGCTCATGAGTCCTTCGGGGTGGGGAGGGTGGCGAGCGCCGCCCGGAGCGCCTCGAGGTGCTCGGGCGGGGACTCGACGAGGGGCAGGCGGACGCTCGCGTGCTCGATGACCCCGAGCTCGACGAGGGCGGCCTTGGCCATGATGGCGCCCTGCGAGGGCGACATGATCGCGTCGACGACGGGGACCAGGCCCCGGTGCAGGCGCCGCGCGTCGTCGAGGTCGCCGCGGTCGACGGCCTCGAGGATCGCCCGGTACTGGGCACCGGCGACGTGGCCGACGACGGAGACGACGCCGACGGCGCCGATCGCGAGGAGCGGCAGGTTGAGGGCGTCCTCCCCGCTGAACCACAGCAGGTCGGTGGCCGCCATGACGCGGGTCGAGGCGGCGAGGTCGCCCTTGGCGTCCTTGACGGCGACGATCCGCGGGTGCTCGGCGAGCGCCACGAGGGTCTCCGTGGCGAACGGGACGGCGGTGCGGCCGGGGATGTCGTAGAGCATGACCGGCAGCTCGGTGGCGTCGGCGACGGCGCGGCAGTGCGCGACGAGGCCGGCCTGGGTGGGCTTGTTGTAGTACGGCGAGACGAGCAGGAGGGCGTCGGCGCCGGCGTCGGCCATCCGCCGGGCCATCGCGACGGCGTGCGCGGTGTCGTTGGAGCCGCAGCCCGCGACGACCTTGGCCCGGCCGGCCGCGGCCGCGACGACGCGGCGCACGACGTCGACGCTCTCGTCGTCGGTCAGGGTGGAGGCCTCGCCGGTCGTGCCGTTGACGACGAGCCCGTCGTGGCCGGTGGCCAGGAGGTGCTCGACGACCGCCTCGACCCCCGGGCCGTCGACCGCACCGTCGGGGGTCATCGGCGTGACCATCGCGGTGAGGACGCGGCCGAACGGGGAGGAGGTCATGCACGCCAGACTAGTGCGCCCCTAGGCTGGGACCGTGCGCCAGTACCTCGACCTCCTCGACCACGTGATGACGACCGGCGTCGAGAAGTCGGACCGCACGGGCACCGGCACCCGGAGCGTCTTCGGGTACCAGATGCGCTTCGACCTCGCCGAGGGCTTCCCGGTGCTCACGACGAAGCGGCTGCACCTGCGCTCGATCATCGGCGAGCTCCTGTGGTTCCTGCGCGGCGACACCAACGTCCGCTGGCTGCAGGAGCGCGGCATCTCCATCTGGGACGAGTGGGCCGACGAGCACGGCGACCTCGGGCCGGTGTACGGGCACCAGTGGCGCTCCTGGCCGACGCCGGACGGGCGCACCGTCGACCAGGTCGCCAAGGTCGTGCAGGCGCTGCGGACCAACCCCGACTCGCGGCGGCACGTCGTCTCGGCGTGGAACGTCGCCGACGTCGACGACATGGCCCTGCCGCCGTGCCACACGATGTTCCAGTTCTACGTCCGCCCGGCCGCCGACGGGGGGCCCGCGTTCCTCGACTGCCAGCTCTACCAGCGCAGCGCCGACGTCTTCCTCGGCGTCCCGTTCAACATCGCGAGCTACGCCCTCTTGACGATGATGGTCGCGCAGCAGACCGACCTGCGGCCCGGCCACTTCGTCCACACTCTCGGCGACGCGCACCTCTACCTCAACCACCTCGAGCAGGCGACGCTCCAGCTGACCCGGGAGCCGCTTCCCCTGCCGACGATGACAATCGCGCCCCGGCCCTCGATCGACGCCTACGAGCTCGAGGACTTCGAGCTCGTCGGCTACGAGGCGCACCCGTCGATCAAGGCGCCGATCGCCGTATGACCCGCGTCTCGCTCATCGCCGCCGTCGCCCGCAACGGCGTCATCGGCGCGGGGCAGGCGATGCCGTGGCACCTGCCGGAGGACTTCGCGTTCTTCAAGCGCACGACGATGGGCCATCCCCTCGTCATGGGCCGGCGCACCTTCGACTCCATCGGGCGGGTGCTGCCCGGCCGGCGCCACATCGTCATCACCCGGCAGGCCGACTGGGCGCACGCCGAGGTCGAGACGGTGCACTCCCTCGTCGAGGCGCTCGCGCTCGCCGGCCCGGCCCACGAGGTCTTCGTCGCCGGCGGCGGGCAGGTGTACGCCGAGGCGATGCCCTACGCGCACCGGCTCCTCGTGACCGAGGTCGACCTCGAGCCGGAGGGCGACACGCACTTCCCACCCGTCGACCCGGCCGCCTGGGTCGAGACCGAGCGCGTGCCGGGCGAGCGCTGCGCCTGGGTCACCTACGAGCGGCGCTGACCGCCCGGGACCTCCCCCACCGCGATCGCCGGCTCGACGAGGCTGCCGAGCCACACCCGGCCGTCGTGCTCGCGCACACCCGTCGCGACGTGCCAGCGGGTCGCGTCGAAGGACAGGTCGTGGACCACGCGCGCGGTGTCGTCGAGGGCGAGGACCCGCGCGGTGCGGCGCGGCGCCGGCTTGACGCGGTCCGGGAGGCGGCGGACGAGGCCGCGCACCGCGCGCGGGCTGCGCTGCAGCACCCCGAGGACGGGGTCGGTCGGCGAGGCGACGGTCACCCACACCAGCCCGTCGGAGCCGAGGGCGATGTTGTCCGGGTGGCCGGGCAGGTCCTCGACCCACGTCGTCACCTCGCCGGGCTCCCCTCCGTGCAGCGGGACCCGGCGGATGCGGCAGGTGCCGGTCTCGGCGACGAGCACCGCCCGCTCGTCGGGCAGGAGGGCGACGCCGTTGGCGAAGGCGAGCCCGTCGACGACCGTCGTGACGGCGCCGTCCGGGGTGCGGCGCAGCAGCCGCCCGGTGCACGTGTGCTCGACGAGGTCGTTCTTCCAGTCCTCGACCTGCCAGCGCCGGCTCGAGTCCGTGAACCAGATGGTGCCGTCGCGCTGGACGGCTGCGTTGTTCGTGAAGAGCAGGTGCTCGCCGTCGACCTCGGTGAGCAGCGTCTCGAGGTCGCCGCTCGCGGGGTCGAGGGCGAGCAAGCCGCGGTGGGCGTCGCAGACGAGCACCCGGCCGTCCGGCAGCCACTCGAGGCCGAGGGGGCGCCCACCCGTCACCGCGACGGGCGCCACCGAGCCGGCGGCGGGGTCGTGGACGTGGACGACGCCGTCGGCCGTCCCCGTCCAGACGCGCCCGTCGTCCCCGACGAGCACGTCCTCCGCCCCGGGGCCCGGGACCGGCACGACGGTCAGCGGCAGCGTCATGCCCGGGAGCGTAGGGGCTGCCGGGCCGGGCGTCACCCGGGGCGCTCGGTAGGGTCGAGGCCGTGACCGTCCACGCCTCGCTCGCCGACCGGGTCGCCGTCCTGACGATCGACCGCCAGCACCGGCGCAACGCCCTCGACCTCGCCACCCTCGAGCAGCTGCACGACGAGGTCGTCGCCGCGCTCGCCGCCGGTGCGCGCGCGGTCGTCCTCACCGGCGCCGGCGGCCACTTCTGCGCCGGCGCCGACCTCACGGACCTCGAGGACGTCTCCTTCACGCAGCGCCTCGCCGAGGTCCTCCAGCACCTCGCGGCCGTCCCCGTCCCCACCGTCGCCGCGGTCGACGGCTCGTGCATGGGCCTCGGGATGCAACTCGCGCTCGCCTGCGACGTGCGCGTCGTCGGCGACTCGGCCCGCTTCGCCGTCCCGGTCGCCAAGCTCGGCCTCATGGTCGACCACTGGACCCTCGACCGGCTCGCGCGGTGCTGGGGCGAGGGCGCGGCCCGGCACCTGGTCCTCACGGCCGCCGTCCTCGACGCCGACGACGCGTGGCGCCTCGGGTTCGCGCAGGAGCGCGGGGGCCTCGACGACGCCCTGGCCCTCGCGACGCGTGCCGCGTCGCTCGCCCCCCTGAGCCAGGCCGGCTCCAAGGTCGGCCTCGGGGTCCGGCACGACGACGAGGACGGGCTCGGGCGCTACGAGGCCGCGTTCGCCCACGCGTGGTCGAGCGAGGACCTCGTCGAGGGGCGGACCGCCTTCGCCGAGCGCCGCCCGGCCGTCTTCCGGGGGGTCTGACGATGACGACGCACGACCACTCCCACGACCACCCGCACGACCACGGGTCCGACGCCGGCCCCACGGCCGACGCGAGCGTCCGGGTCGCCCGCGCCAACGACGCGCCGGCCGTGGGCCGGGTGCAGGCCGACGTCTTCCGCGCGACCTACGCCGGCCGGCTGCCCGACGACGTCATCGCGCTCTTCGAGCCGGACGCCTTCGCGCGTGCCTGGCGGGCCGGCCTGACCGCCCCGCCCGAGGGCGTGCACCGGCTGCTCGTCGCGTGCGCCGGCCCGCAGGTCGTCGGCGCCGTCGCGCTGGGGCCGTCGCAGGACCCCGACGCCGAGGGGGCCTGGGGCGAGGTCACGCTCCTCGCCGTGCACCCCGACGCCCGCCGCCAGGGCCACGGCTCGCGGCTGGTCAACGCCGCCGTCGACCAGCTGCGCCAGGCCGGGGCCGACACCGTCACCGCGTGGCTGCTCGCCGACGACGAGGAGACCCGCGCCTTCCTCGCGGGCTCGGGGCTGGGCCCCGACGGCGCCTTCCGCGACCGCGTCGTCTCGCCCGACGGCGACACGCTGCGCGAGGTGCGGGTGCTGGCCCGGCTCGACGAGCCGGACGGGGGATGACGGGCTCCGCGGCGCCGCTCCCCCCGGAGCGGCGGCGCGAGGTGCGGCGCCAGGCCCTGTCGGTCGGCGGCGCCACGGGCCTCTACGGCGTCTCGTTCGGGGCGCTGTCGGTGGCCTCGGGCCTCGACGTCTGGCAGACGCAGGCGCTCTCGCTCCTGCTGTTTAGCGGCGGGTCGCAGTTCGCCGTCGTCGGGGTGCTCGGGGCCGGGGGCAGCGGCGTGGCCGCGGTGGCGACGTCGTCGCTGCTCGGTGTCCGCAACGGCCTCTACGCCCTGCAGACCTCCCGGTTCCTCGGCGTCGCGGGGCTGCGCCGGCTCGCGGCGGCCCAGCTGACCATCGACGAGTCGACCGCCGTCGGGGTGGCCCAGCCGGAGCGACCGGCCCAGCGGATCGGGTTCTGGCTCACGGGCATCGCCGTGTTCCTCGGATGGAACCTCATGACCCTCGTCGGCGCGCTCGTCGGCAACGCGCTCGGCGACCCCCGCACCTACGGGCTCGACGCCGCGGCGGCGGCGGCCTTCGCCGCGCTCCTCTGGCCGCGCCTGCGCAGCGGGGACGCGGCGGCCACCGCGGTGCTCGCTGTGTTCATCGCCCTCGTCACGAGCCCGCTCCTGCCGCCGGGCGTGCCGGTCATCCTCTCCGTGCTCGCCGCCCTCGCCGTCGGGCTGCGGCGCGGCGGACGGCACGAGGGGTCGCCGACGGCCGCCCCCGGTGAGCTCGACGGACGGGACCCGCTGCCGTGACGACCTGGACCACCGTGCTGCTCGCCTGCGCCGCGGCCTACGCGCTCAAGCTCGCCGGCTACCTCGTGCCCGCCCACTGGGTCGAGGGTGAGCGTCGTTCCCGCGTCATCGCCCTGCTGCCCGTCGCGCTGCTCGCCGCCCTCGTCACCGTCCAGACCGTCGCCGGGGACGCCGGGGCGCTCGTCCTCGACGCCCGCGCCGCGGCCCTCGCGGTGGCCGTCGTCCTGCTCCTCGTGCGCGCCAACTTCCTCGTCGTCGTCGCCGGGGCGGCCGCCACCGCGGCGCTGCTACGGGCCGTCGGCTGGGCCTGAGTCAGGCCGTGCGGTAGCGCTCGAGCACGACGTCGACCACGCGGTCGTCCGGGAGCAGCGGAGCGGTGACGACGTCGGCGCCGCACCCCTCGAGCCGGCGCTGGAAGAACCCCGGCGCCAGGAGGTACGAGACGAGCACGACGCGCTCGGCACCGTCGATGCGCGCCGCCGTCACCGCGCAGGCGGCCGGCGGCCGCGGGCCCGCCGCGTAGCCGAGGCGCACCGGGCGGCGCAGGCGCTCCCCGAGCCGGCGCGCCGTCTCGGCCGAGGCCTCCTGCGCGTGCTCGTCGCTCGACCCGGCCGGCGCGAGGACGACCACGTCCCGCGGGCCTGCTCCCCCGGCCTGCTCCACCCGCTCGACGAGGAGGTCGACGAGGCGGTCGTCCGGCCCGAGCGCGGGGGTGACGACGACGTCCGGCCGCCCGACGACGGCCTCGGCGAGGTCGACCCGCACGTGGTAGCCGGCGGCGAGCAGCAGCGGGACGACCACCCCGGCGCGCGAGCCGTCGGGCCGCAGCGGCAGCGACGCCACGACCTCGTCGACGGCCGGTCCGTGGACGTCGACGTACGCCTCGCGCACCTCGACCCCCGGCAGCCGTGCCGCGACCGCCTCGACCGCCGCCGTGACGACCGCGCGGCCGCGCGGGTCACGGGTGCCGTGCCCGCAGACGACGAGGGTCGGTCTCACGAGGCCTCGGGCGTCGCCAGGGCGAGGGCGTACCCGCGCTTGACGACCGTGCGCACGAGGTCCTTGCAGCCACAGGCCTCTCGGACGCGGGCGATCGCCGCGTCGACCGCGTGCCCGTCGCTCGACCCGCCGGGCAGCAACCGCTGGAGCCGCTCCCGCGGGACCACCGCGCCACCGGCCGCCGCGAGGTCGGCGAGGAGGGCCACGCCGGCCGGCCCCAGGGGGAGCGCCCGGCCGTCGAGGACCGCGACCCGGGCCCGCACCGCGAGGGAGCCGGCCACCGTCTCGAGCGCCGGTTGGTCGGCGTAGTGCGTCACGAGCTCGCGGACGAGCGCACCGAGCCGCCACCGGCTCGGGACGAGTGGGGCCAGCCCGGCGTCGACGAGGGGTGCGGCGGTCACCGGCCCGACGGTGGCGAGCACCAGCCGGCCGGCGTGGTTGCGCCGGTGGATCTCGTGCAGCGAGTGCTCCGTCCCCGCGGCCAGCCACGCGAGCACCCCCGGGGCGGAGGTGAACACGACCGCGTCCACGAGCCCCGCAGCGGTGCGCTCGACGGAGTCGGCGAGCACCTCGGGGTCGGCCGGACCCCAGCTGTAGACGACGACCGAGGTGACCTCCGCGCCCGCCTGGACAAACGCCTCGTCGAGCCCATCGGCGCCGCTCCCGTGGTGCTGCACGGCGATGCGCAGCCCTTCGACCCCCTCGGCGAGGAGGAACGTCCGGATCTCCTGCGCCGTCTCCGACGTGGCGACCCAGTCCGCCGTCAGCCCGGCGGCCTCGATGGCGCCGCGCGCCTTGGGACCGCGGGCGATGAGGCGGGCGGCCCCGAGGACGTCGAGGAGGTCCTCGGCGAGCCCGGCCGCGTCGGCGGCCTCCACCCAGCCGCGGAAGCCGATGCCCGTCGTCGCGACGACGACGTCCGGCGGGTTCTCGAGGACCTCCCGCGTGCGGTCGACGAGGCTGAGGTCGTCGAGGTGCGGCACGACCTCGAGGGCCGGCGCGTGCTCGACGGTCGCCCCTCGGCGCTCGAGCGCAGCCGCGAGCTCCTTGAACCGTCGGTCGGCGGTGACCGCGACAGTGCACCCGACCAGCACCGGCCCCCCGGCCTGCAGCGAGCGCACGCGCCCGGCTGCCGCGTCAGTCATCGCCACCCCCGTCCGTCGCGCAGACCGGGTCGTCGAGGAACCCCTCGGCCGCGACCCGCCCCATGACGATGACCGCCGGCGGCCGCACCCGCTCGCGCTCGGCGACCACGGGCGCCGTGCGCAGGGTCGCCCGCGTCACCCGCTGCGCGTGGGTCGAGCCCGACTCGATGATCGCGACCGGCAGCCCTGGGTCGACACCCGCCGAGGTCGCCGCCTCGCAGATGGCAGACAGAGCCGAGACGGCCATGAGCAGCACCACGGTGGCTCCGGCGCCGAGCGCGGCGAGGGTCGCGTCGTCGGCCCCGACGTGGCCGGAGCTGACGTGGACCGAGGTCGAGACGCCGCGCTGGGTCACCGGGATGCCGGCGAGCGCCGGCACCGAGAACGCCGAGGTGATGCCGGGGACGACCGAGACCTCCACCCCGGCGAGCCGGCAGGCGTGCATCTCCTCGCCGCCCCGGCCGAAGACGTAGGGGTCGCCGCCCTTGAACCGCACGACGGTGAGCCCGCGCAGGGCCCGGTCGACGAGGAGGGCGTTGATCTCGGCCTGCGGCACCGGGTGGTTGGTCGGGCTCTTGCCGACGTTGACCACCTCCACGTCGGGCGGCAGCCGGTCGAGCAGCGGGGTCGCGCCCAGCCGGTCGGTGACGACGACGTCGGCCGTCATCAGGGCCTCGAGCCCGGCGAGCGGGACGAGGCCGGGGTCCCCGGGGCCGCTGCCGACGAGCACGACCCGTCCGCGCCGGACGCGGCGCCGGCGCAGGTCGACCTCTCCGCCGGCCACGTGTGCGGCGAGCTGGTCGCGCACCACGGCGGCCCGCCGGGGGTCGGCGTCCCCGACGGACACGACACCGAGGGCGAGGTCGCCGTGGGTGCTGGAGGCCGCCATCCGGGCGCTGCCGTCGCGCCGGTCCGAGGCGTTGACGCACCAGGTGCGACGTGCCCGGGCCCAGGCCGCGACCTGCCCGTTGACGGCCGGGTCGGCGGTGGCGGCGACCACGAACCAGACGTCGTCGAGGTCCGCCTCCTCGACAGGTCGCACGAACAGCTCGGCGTCGCCGTGGCTCGCGACGCGTCGGGCGTCGTCGGAGGGGCTGGGGTCGACGAGGACGACGTGCGCGGCGTCGTCGAGGAGGCGCCGTGCCCGGCGCATGCCGACGGCACCGGCGCCGACGACGAGCACGCGGCGTCCGGCCAGGTCGAGGCCGACGAGGGTGGTCACGGGCGCGTCACGCCGCCGGAAGGTGGATGGTCACGCGTCCATGGTCGACGGTCACGGTGTAGGTCGCCAAGTCGGGTCCACGTCCCGGCAGCGGCGTGCGGTCGAGCGCGTCGAGGCAGCGGCCGTCCTCGAGAGAGAAGACCTGCTTGTGGACCGGCGAGGCGACGGTCGCCACCTCCCCCCGTGAGCCGGTGATCCCGCGCGACATCACGGCCGCGCCCGAGAAGGGGCAGACGTTGTCCACGGCGAAGACGCGGCCGTCACCGAGCAGGAAGACCGCGACCTGCCGGTCGCCGACGAGGGCGGCGGCACCGAGCTCGGGGGTCAGCTGCCCGACGTCGCACACGGCGAGGCGGGTCGGGCGGTCGGCGATCGCGGTCACGGGCGGACCTCCAGGGTGGTCGAGGCGATGAGGACGGGGCCGGGGGTGGCGAGGCCGGCGGCCCGCTCGGCCTCGGTGGCCGGGCGGCGCTGGCCACGCTCGGCCACGTAGGCCAGAGTGGGGTCAGCGGTGTCGGGGGCGTTGAGGAACGAGGAGAACTGCCGCAGCCGCACGGGGTCGCGCAGCACTGCGGCCCACTCGTCCTCGTAGGCCTCGACGTGGCGGGCCATCTGCTCGTCGAGGTCGGCACCGATCCCCAGGACGTCGTCGACGACGATCTCGCGGATCCGGTCGAGCCCGCCCTCGTGGTCCTCCTGCCAGGGCGCCGTCCGTTGCAGCCGGTCCGCGGTGCGGACGTAGTACATGAGGTACCGGTCGACGACGCGCACGGCGGTGTCGGTGTCGACGTCCTCGACGAACAGCTGGGCGTGCCGGGGGGTGAACCCCCCGTTGCCGCCGACGTAGACGTTCCAGCCGTTCTCGGTGGCGATGAGGCCCACGTCCTTGCCCCGGGCCTCGGCGCACTCGCGCGCGCACCCGGAGACGCCGAGCTTGATCTTGTGCGGGCTGCGCAGCCCGCGGTAGCGCAGCTCGAGCATCACGGCCATCCCGACCGAGTCCTGCACGCCGAAGCGGCACCAGGAGGACCCGACGCACGACTTCACCGTGCGCAAGGCCTTGCCGTAGGCGTGCCCGGACTCCATCCCACCGTCGACGAGGCGCTGCCAGATGGCCGGGAGCTGCTCGAGGCGGGCCCCGAAGAGGTCGATCCGCTGGCCGCCGGTGATCTTGGTGTACAGGCCGAAGTCACGCGCGACCTCGCCGATGAGGACGAGCTGCTCGGGCAGGATCTCCCCACCCGGCACCCGCGGCACCACCGAGTAGGTCCCGTCCTTCTGGAGGTTGGCCATCACGCGGTCGTTGGTGTCCTGCAGGGCGGCCCGGTCCTCGCCGAGCACGTGCTCGTCGTAGAGGCTGGCCAGGATGGAGGCGACGGCCGGCTTGCAGATGTCGCAGCCACGCCCGGAGCCGAACCGCTGCACGATCTCGCTCCAGCGACGCAGCCCGCTGACCATGACGGCGTTGAACAGCTCGGCCCGGGCCATCGCGAAGTGCTCGCACATCGCCGAGGACACGGCCAGGCCCGCCCTGGCCAACTCCACCGACATCAGCTTCTTGACGAGTGGGACGCAGGAGCCGCACGAGGTGCCGGCCCGGGTGCAGGTCTTGACCGCCGGCAGGTCGTGGCACCCCTCCATGACCGAGGCCCGGACCGTCCCGGCCGTCACGCCGTTGCAGGAGCACACCTGGGCGGCGTCCGGCAGCTCGGTCTGCGGGCGGGCGCCGGCGCCCTCGGGGTAGAGCCAGACCCCCGGGTCGGCGCCCAGTTCGGCACCGACCATGGGGCGCAGCGAGGCGTAGGCCGAGGCGTCCCCGACGAGGATGCCGCCGAGCAGCACCCGCGCGTCGTCGGACAGGACGAGCTTCTTGTACGTCCCGGCGACCGGGTCGGAGTGGACGATCTCCAGCGCCCCGGGGGCCTGGGCGAAGGCGTCCCCGAAGGAGGCCACGTCGACGCCGAGCAGCTTGAGCTTGGTCGACAGGTCCGCGCCGGGGAAGGTCGCCTCCCCACCGAGCAACCGGTCCACGGCGATCTCGGCCATCGTGTAGCCCGGCGCGACGAGGCCCAGGCAGCGGCCCTCGATGCAGGCCACCTCGCCGACCGCGAAGACCCGCTCGTCCGCGGTTTGGCAGCCCTCGTCGACGAGCACCCCACCGCGCGGGCCGACGGCGAGCCCGGCGGGCGCCGCGAGCTCGTCGCGAGGCCGGACCCCGGTGGCGACCACGACGACGTCGACCGGGACCGCGGTGTCGTCGCCGGTCAGCCGCAGGCCGCCGACCGTGCCGTCCTCGGCCGCCTCGAGCGACTCGCTGGCCGCCCCGGTGCGGACGCTCACCCCCACCGTCTCGATGATCCGGCGCAGCGCCTCGCCGCCACCCTCGTCGACCTGGAGGGCCATCAGTCGCGGGGCGAACTCGACGACGGTCGTCTCGACCTCGAGGCTGGTCAGCGCACCCGCCGCCTCCAGACCGAGGAGCCCTCCGCCGACCACCGCCCCGCGGACCGGACGTCCGAGGACCGCGGAGCGGGCGTGCACCCAGTCGCGCAGGGCCACGACGTCCTCGACCGTGCGGTAGACGAAGACGCCCGGCAGGTCGGCACCCGGCAGCGGCGGCACCCAGGCGTAGGAGCCGGTGGCCAGCACGAGGTGGTCGTACCCGAGCGTCTCACCGGATGCCAGGGTCACGGTGCGGGCTGCGCGGTCGAGTGCGCCCACACCCGCTCCGAGCCGCAGCGTGACCAGGGGGTGCTCCCACAGGGACGGGTCGCCCAGGGCGAGGTCCTCCGGCGGCGTGCCCGAGAAGAAGGCCGAGAGCCCGACCCGGTCGTACGGGGCGCGCTCCTCCTCGGCCAGGACGGTGACGGCGAAGGCCCCCGCGGTGTCGCGGGCCCGCAGGGCCTCGACGAACCGGTGGGCGACCATCCCCCCACCGACGACGACGACGTGCTCGGTCATGACTGGCTCCTCACGAGGTCGGGGTGTGTCTGCTGGCTGCCCTGCTCGGATGCCGTCGCGGCGACCAGCGCCTCGACGGTGCTGCGGCAGTCGCCGCAGCCGGTGCTCGCCCGGGTCCGGCGCGAGACCTCGACGGCGGTGCGGCAACCGCCGTGGACGGCGGCCCGGACGGCCCCGGCGCTCACGCTGTTGCACGAGCACACCCGGTCGCCGTCCTCGAGGTCGGCCGGTGCCCGGCTGACGACCCCGGGGCCGCCGCCGGCGAGGGCGCGGACCATGAGCAGCGCGGGGTCCTCCGGCACGGGCATCGAGCGGGTGTAGAGCGCCGAGAGGGTCGCCCCGACCTCGGCGTCGCCGAGGCAGGTCGCGCCGACGAGCAGCCCCCCGGCGACGACGACCTCGACGTAGCGGCCGCGCTCGGGGTCCTTGAGGGACAGCACGCGGTAGCGCGGGTCCTCGCGGTCGAAGTCACCGGACAGGCCCATGCTCACCATCGACAGGCCGACCGCCTTGACGCGCACGACGTCCGTGGTGCCGTCGGCGCCCGGGCCGCCGTCCGCCCGACTGAGCCGGGCGACGAGCCGCCGGGCCTGCTCCCAACCCTGGGCGACCAGCCCGCGCCCGCCCTCGGGCGGCTGGGCGCAGTCGCCGACGGCGAACACCGCCGGGTCGTCGGGGCTGCACAGGTCCTCACCCACGACGACGCCCCGGTCGCAGGTGAGTCCGGCGCGGCGCGCCAGGACCGTCTCCGGGCTGGTGCCGCAGCACATCACGAAGAGGTCCGCGGCGGCCTCGAGGCCGTCCCCGAAGCGCACCCCGGACAGGCGGTCGCGGCGGGTGAGGACGCCGGCGACGGAGGCCCCGACGTGGGTCGTGATGCCGAGGCGCCCGAGGCTGCCCACGGCGACCTGCGCCGCCTCCCACCCGAGCTGTCGCTCCATGAGCCGCTGGCCGAGGTGGACCACGCGCACCGAGAGGCCGCGCGCGGCGAGCCCGGTCGCGACCTCGATGCCGAGGACCCCCGCGCCGAGGACGACGGCCCTCCGGGCGCCCACCGCCTGGTCGACGATGCCCGTGGCGTCGGCCAGGTCCTTGAGCACGTGGACGCCCGGGACCAGTCCGCGGTCGTCCGCGACGCCCTGGATGGCCGGGACGCGCGCTGCCGACCCGGTGGCCAGCACGAGGACGTCGTACGCGTGGTCGTGGCCCGTCGCGTCCCGCACCGTCCGGGCCTGCCGGTCGATGTCCACCGCCGCGACACCGGTGAGGACCCGAAGTCGCGGGTGGGCCGGCCCGGCCATCGCGAGCAGGGCCGGGTCGGTCGAGCCCGCGACGACGCCCGAGAGCAGCACCCGGTTGTACGCGGGGACGGGCTCCTTGCCGAGCACGGTGACCTCGGCGCCGGGGTCGGCGGCCACGAGCTCCTCGGCGAACCGGGAGCCCACCATGCCGTGGCCGATGACGACGACCCTCATGCGAGGACCTCCTCGGGGGCGGGGACGGCCCGCGCGACCCGCTCGACGCGGACGGCGCACACCTTGAACTCGGGCATCCCGGACACCGGGTCCGTGGCGTCGGTGGTCAGCAGGTTGGCGCTCAGCTCGCCGGCCCAGTGGAAGGGCAGGAAGACGGTGTCCGGCCGGATGGCGTCGGTGACCCGGGCCGGGACGGTGAGGGAGCCACGGGCCGACGAGACGCGGACCCGGTCGCCGTCCTCGAGGCCGAGGGTGTCGGCGAGGACCGGCGACAGCTCGGCCACGGGCCCGGGCGCGGCCTCGACGAGCTCCTCGACGCGTCGGGTCTGCGCTCCGGACTGGTAGTGCTGCAGCACCCGGCCCGTGACGAGGTGCACCGGCCGCTCCCCCGTGACGTCGTCGGCAGGGGCCCGATGGTCGACCGCCACCAGCCGCGCCCTCCCGTCCGGGGTGGCGAAGCCGTCCTGGAACATCCGCGGGGTGCCCTCGGGCCGGTCGGCGGGACAGGGCCAGTACAGCGCCTCACCCGCATCGAGCCGGTCGTAGGTGATCCCGGAGTAGTCGGCCTTCCCGCCGGCCGAGGCCCGGGCCATCTCGTCGAACACCTCACGGGCGTCGTCGGACAGCTCGACCCCGAAGCGGGCGGCCAGCTCGCGCATCACCCACAGCTCGTCCCTGGCGTCCCCGGGAGGGTCCAGCGCCCTGCGCCGACGGATGACGCGACCCTCGAGGTTCGTCATCGTGCCCTCCTCCTCGGCCCACTGCGCGACCGGGAGGACGACGTCGGCGAGCATCGCCGTCTCCGACGGGACGACGTCACTGACCACCAGCAGGTCCAGACGGCCGAGCGCCTTCCGGACCGCACCGACGTTCGGTGCCGAGACCACGAGGTTGGCCCCGTGGACGAGCAGGGCGCGTGGGCCGCCGCCGGTGCCGAGCCGCCGGAGCAGCTCGACCGCCGGGACGCCGGGGCCGGGCAGGTCCTGGGGGTCCACCCCCCACACCCGCGCGACGTGCTCGCGGGCCGCGGGGTCGGCGATATGGCGGTAGCCGGGCAGCTGGTCCGACTTCAGGCCGTGCTCGCGGCCACCCTGTCCGTTGCCCTGGCCGGTGAGCGGTCCGTACCCGCTCCCCCGCCGGCCCGGCAGTCCGAGGGCCAGGGCCAGCGTGATGGCCGCCGAGACGGTGTCGGTGCCGTGGGCGCTCTGCTCCATCCCGCGCCCGGTGACGACGTAGGCCCCGCCGCCGCCGTGCACCGGGGCGGCGGCGGCCAGCCGCCGCGCGACCCGACGCAGGGTGTCGGCCGGCACCCCGCAGACCGCCTCCGCTCGCTCGGGCCACCACCGGCTGATCGAGGCCAGGACGTCCTCCCAGCCGGTGGTCCTCGCCGCGAGGTAGTCGGCGTCGACCAGCCCCTCGTCGACCAGGACGTGGGTGAGGGCGAGGAGGACGACGAGGTCGGTCCCCGGCACCGGAGCCAGGTGCACGCCCCCACCGTCGGCGGTCAGGCGCGCGGTGGCCGAGCGTCGCGGGTCCACCACGACCAGCCCGCCCTGGGCACGGGCACCGGCGAGGTGCTGTGCCAGGGGCGGCATCGTCTCGGCGGGGTTCGACCCGACGAGGAGCACGACGTCCGCGTCGCCGAGGTCGGCGAGCGGGAAGGCCAGGCCCCGGTCGACGCCCAGCGTGCGGTTGGCGGCGGCGGCCGCCGAGGACATGCAGAAACGACCGTTGTACTCGATGTACGGGGTGCGCAGCACCACCCGGGCGAACTTGCCGAGCGTGTACGCCTTCTCGTTGGTCAGCCCCCCGCCGCCGAAGACGGCCACGCCCTCCGCGCCGTGCTCGGCACGGATCGCCTCGAGCCGGGCGTGGACGTGGTCGAGCGCCTCGTCCCACGCGGCAGGCACGAGCCGCCCGTCCCGCCGCACGAGCGGTGTGGTGAGCCGGTCGGGCGCCGCCAGGACCTCGGCCGAGCTCCATCCCTTCTGGCACATCCCCCCGCGGTTCGTCGGGAAGTCCCGCGAGCGGACCTCGACGGGCAACCGGCCCTCGGGAGTGCGCAGGAGGGTCTGGGCGCACTGGAGGGCGCAGTAGGGACAGTGGGTGGCGGTGGGGCCGCCGGACAGCGGCCCCACCGTCTCCCGCGCGGAGGTCGGGACCACGGTCAGACCGCGCCCATCGTCGCGCCCTTGCGGACGTACACGGCGGCGGTGACGACGGCCATGACGAGGAACAGTGCGACGTAGACCTGCAGCGCCGGGACGATCGAGCCGTAGTGCTCGGTCGAGAACTTGTAGACGAACGGGATGACGAAGCCGCCGAACGCGCCGACCGCCGAGATGATGCCGACCGCGCCGGCCGCGCGCCGCTTGAACTCGGTCCGGGACCGCTCCGAGCCGTCGCCGTCCCGCGCACCGATCCGGGTGAAGATGGCCGGGATCATCCGGTAAGTCGAGCCGTTCCCGACGCCGGTCGCGACGAACAGGACCATGAAGCTGACGAAGAAGAGCGGCAGGCTTTTCTGTTGCACCCCGATCACGGCGGACCAGCCGGCCGCGGCCATGAGGACGAACGTGACCACGGTGACCCTGGCGCCGCCCAGACGGTCGGCGAGACGCCCACCGAGCGGACGCGACACCGAGCCGACGAGCGCCCCGAGGAAACCCCAGCCGAGGGCGATGTCGGGCCGCTCGAAGACCACCTTGAGCAGCGTCGGGAACGCCGCGGAGTAGCCGATGAAGGACCCGAAGGTCCCGATGTAGAGGAAGGCCATGACCCACGTGTGCAGGTGTTTGGTCGCCGTCGCCGTCGGGCGCGGGTCGGCCTTGGCCTCGCGCAGGTTGTCCATGAAGAGCCACGCGGTGACGGCGGCGGCGAGGGCCAACGGGACGTACACGAGTCCGGCGTTGGACAGGCCGGCCGCCAGCCCGCCGAGCCCGATGGCGAGTGGCACGACCTTCTGGGCGACCGCGACGCCGATGTTGCCGCCGGCCGCGTTGAGACCGAGCGCCCAGCCCTTCTCGCGCTCGGGGTAGAAGAAGGAGATGTTGGCCATCGAGGAGGCGAAGTTGCCCCCGCCCAGGCCGGCCGTCGCCGCGACGAGCAGGAGGACGCCGAAGGGCAGCTCCGGGTGCTGGACGACCCATGCGAGGCCGAGGGTGGGGACGAGGAGTAGCAGCGCCGACACCACCGTCCAGTTGCGACCACCGAAGAGGGGAACGGCGAAGGTGTAGGGGATGCGGAGGAAGGCACCCACCCCCGATGCCACGGCCAGCACGGTCAGCGCCTGCCCGGCCGTGAGGGCCCATCCGGCGGTCCCGGCCGTGACGAGGGTGCCGTCGGCGGCGAAGGTGCCCGTCATCTTGACGACGACGATCGACCAGAGCAGCCAGACGGAGAAGCCGATGTGCTCGGCGACGATCGACCACACGAGGTTGCGCCGGGCGACACCACGTCCCCGCTGCTCCCAGAAGGTCTCGTCGTCGGGGTCCCAGCGCTCGATCCAGCGCCCGGGTCCGACGACGCCGAGGTCGTCGGCGCCCGTGCCCGCCGAGGGTGTGGTCGTGGTGGTCATCGCGGGTCCTCCCGGTCGGTGCCCCGGGGACACCTGGCCCGGCGCCCCGTCGTTGAATGACCGGAAACCTAGGGAGGGCGTGTTTCGTGCGGCCGTGACGGGCGTGAACCGTGCGCAACATCGGTCTCATGCCGGCACCGGCCTCACCAGTGAGGACTTCGTAACGCGGCCGTCACACGGGGTGGCGGCCGGGGTGCCCGGACCCTCGGGGTCGGTCCGAGCGTCAGCCTCCGAGGCCGAGGTAGTGCTCGAGCCCGACCGTGAGTCCGGGGCGGTCGCCGACCTGGCGGACCGCGGCGAGGACGCCGGACATGAAGGAGACCCGGTCGAAGGAGTCGTGGCGCAGCGTGAGCATCTCGCCCGGACCCCCGAGGAGGACCTCCTGGTGGGCCACGAGGCCGCGCAGCCGCACGGAGTGGACGGGGACGCCGTGCACGCGGGCGCCGCGGGCGCCGTCGGGGTCGTGGGTCGTGGCGTCCGGGACGGGGTCGCAGCCGGCCTCGTCGCGGGCGGCCCCGATGAGGTCGGCGGTGCGCGCGGCGGTGCCCGAGGGCGCGTCCACCTTGTCGGGGTGGTGCAGCTCGACGACCTCGACGGACTCGAAGAACGGGGCGGCGCGACGGGAGAGCTCCATGAGGAGCACCGCGCCGATCGCGAAGTTCGGGGCGACGAGGACGCCGACGGTCGGGTCCTCGCCCAGCTGCTCGCGCAGCGTCGCGAGCCGCTCCTCGCTCCACCCGGTCGTCCCGACGACGACGTGGACGCCGCGCTCCACGCAGTGCGCGACGTTGGCGGGCGAGGCGTCGGGCACGGAGAACTCGACGACGACGTCGGCCTCACCGAGGTCGCCGAGGTCGTCCCCGGCGTCGAAGCGGCCGACGAGCTCGAGGTCGTCGGCGCCCTCGACCGCCGCACAGACCGTGGACCCCATCCGGCCCGCGGCACCGATGACCGCCACGCGTGTCGTGCTCATGCCGACCACCCTAGCCAGCGCGTCGATGCCGGCCCGCTCGGCGTCCGCGCCGCGCCGTCGTTCACCGTCCGTTCACCTTCGGCCGTTCCGTCGGCTATCCTGAAGGTGAACAGCAGGTGAACACCACGGAAAGGGGGCCTGACATGAAGAAGGTCACGACCACGACGAGCCGCACCGGCCTGGCCGTGCGCTGGGTCCCGGTCACCGACGCCGAGGGCCGCACGCGGATGGAGATGCGCTGGAGCGCGCCGCACCAGCTGCGTCCCCGCGCCGCCGCCTGATCGACCGCACGTCACGCCAGAGGCCCACACCCCCACCGGGGCGCGGGCCTCTCGCGTTCCCCCGGACGTCCCCGGTGGCGCCCGGACGCGCCGGAGCCCCGCCACACCAGGTGTGCCGGGGCTCCGGTCCGGATGACGCGCGCGGCGCCGGCCGGGTCAGTCCTCGCTGGAACCGCCCTCGCCGGAGCGCTCGCCACGACCGCGGCCGCCGCGACGGCGACGGTTGCGACGCGGACGGTCGCCGCCCTCGCCCGACTCGTCACCGGCGTCGCCGGCCTCGTCGTGGTCGTCGTCGGAGGCGTCCGCGTCGGCCGCGGGGGCCTCGGCGACCGGGGCGGCGGGCGCCTCGGCGGCCGGGGCGGCGGGCGCCTCGGCAGCGGCCTCGGAGCCGGCGTCACCCTCGGCGGTGACCGCCGCGAGGCTCAGCTTGCCGCGCGGGTCGATCTCCTTGAGCTCGACCTGGATCTTCTGGCCGACGGACAGGACGTCCTCGACCGCGTCGATCCGCTTGCCGCCGACGAGCTTGCGCACCTCGGAGATGTGCAGCAGGCCGTCCTTGCCCGGCAGGAGGGAGATGAACGCCCCGAAGGTCGTCGTCTTGACGACGGTCCCGAGGAAGCGCTCGCCGATCTCCGGCATCTGCGGGTTGGCGATGGCGTTGATGGCCGCGCGGGCCGCCTCCGCCGACGGGCCGTCGGTCGCACCGATGTAGATGGTGCCGTCGTCCTCGATCGAGATCTGGGCGCCCGTGTCGTCCTGGATCTGGTTGATCATCTTGCCCTTCGGGCCGATGACCTCGCCGATCTTGTCGACCGGGACCGTGACGCTGATGACGCGGGGAGCGAAGGGGCTCATCTCGTCGGGGGCGTCGATGGCCTCGTTCATGACGTCGAGGATGTGGAAGCGGGCGTCACGGGCCTGGGTCAGCGCGCCGGCCAGCACGTCGGCGGGGATGCCGTCGAGCTTGGTGTCGAGCTGGATGGCCGTGACGAACTCACGGGTGCCGGCGACCTTGAAGTCCATGTCGCCGAACGCGTCCTCGGCACCGAGGATGTCGGTGAGCGCCGCGTACTGCGTCTGCCCGTCGACCTCCGCGGAGACCAGGCCCATCGCGATGCCGGCGACCGGGGCGCGCAGCGGCACACCGGCGTTGAGCAGCGACAGGGTGGACGCGCAGACCGAGCCCATCGAGGTCGAGCCGTTGGAGCCCAGCGCCTCGGAGACCTGGCGGATCGCGTAGGGGAACTCCTCGCGGGTCGGCAGGACCGGCATGAGGGCCCGCTCGGCGAGTGCGCCGTGGCCGATCTCGCGACGCTTCGGCGACCCGACGCGACCGGTCTCACCGGTGGAGAACGGCGGGAAGTTGTAGTTGTGCATGTAGCGCTTGCGCGTCACCGGCGAGAGGGTGTCGAGCTGCTGCTCCATCCGGAGCATGTTGAGCGTGGTGACCCCCATGATCTGGGTCTCGCCGCGCTCGAAGATCGCCGAGCCGTGCACGCGCGGCAGGACCTCGACCTCGGCGCTCAGGGCGCGGATGTCGGCGAGGCCACGGCCGTCGATGCGGACCTTGTCGCGCAGGATGCGCTCGCGGATGAGCTTCTTCTGCACCGAGCGGTACGCGGCGGAGAGCTCCTTCTCGCGACCCTCGAACTGCTCGGCGAGGGAGGCCTTCATCGACTCCTTGATCTCGTCGATGCGCTCCTCGCGCTCCTGCTTGCCCGCGATCTGCAGGGCGGCGGTGAGGTCGCCGGTGGTGGCGGACTCGACCGCGGCGTAGGCGTCGTCCTCGTAGTCGAGGAAGACCGGGAACTCCTGCACCGGCTTCGCGGCGGTGCGGGCGAGCTCGGCCTGCGCGTCGCACAGGGTGCGGATGAAGCCCTTGGCGGCCTCGAGGCCCTCGGCGACGACCTCCTCGGTCGGCGCCTGCTTGCCCAGGGTCTTCACGAGGTCCCAGGTGTGCTCGGTGGACTCGGCCTCGACCATCATGATCGCGACGTCGTCACCCGCGACGCGGCCGGCGACGACCATGTCGAAGGTCGAGCGCTCGATGTCGCTGAAGTTCGGGAAGGCGACCCACTGGCCGTCGATGAGGCTGACGCGGACGGCGCCGATCGGGCCGCTGAACGGCAGGCCGGAGATCTGCGTCGAGGCGCTGGCCGCGTTGATGGCGAGCACGTCGTACTGGTGGTCCGGGTTGAGCGCCAGGACGGTGATGACGACCTGGACCTCGTTGCGCAGGCCCTTGGTGAAGGTCGGGCGCAGCGGGCGGTCGATGAGGCGGCAGGTGAGGATCGCGTCGGTGGACGGGCGGCCCTCGCGGCGGAAGAACGAGCCGGGGATCTTGCCCGCGGCGTACATCCGCTCCTCGACGTCGACGGTCAGGGGGAAGAAGTCGAACCCCTCGCGCGGGTGCTTCCCGGCGGTGGTGGTGGAGAGGAGCATCGTGTCCTCGTCCAGGTAGGCGCTCACGGCGCCGCCGGCCTGCTTGGCCAGGCGTCCGGTCTCGAACCGGACGGTGCGGGTGCCGAAGCTGCCGTTGTCGATGACGGCTTCGGTGGCGGTGATCTCGGGACCCTCCACGGGGCCTCCTTCTCTCGTGTCATTCACGCACGCGCATCGTCGTTGTGCGCGGGTGTGTCCTTCAGGCGGCGTCGCGCGGGGCGACGCCGGTCGTGCGGTCGATGTTCAGTTGTGGGTTCTTCCGAACGGGCCGGGCCCGTTCATGCGAGAAGGGCGGCCCCTGCACACGTGTGCGGGGACCGCCCTCTCGGAAGTCTCAACGACGCAGACCGAGGCGCTTGATCAGGGAGCGGTAGCGCTCGATGTCGATGCTCTCCAGGTAGCGCAGGAGGCGGCGGCGACGGCCGACCAGCAGCAGCAGGCCACGACGGGAGTGGTGGTCGTGCTTGTGCGCACGGCTGTGCTCGGTGAGGTCCTTGATGCGCTGCGTGAGGAGCGCGACCTGGACCTCGGGCGAGCCCGTGTCACCCTCGGTGGTGCCGTACTCGGCGATGATCTGCTTCTTGACGTCGGTGCTCAGCGGCATGGGGCGACGACTCTCCTTCGGGGGTTTCTGCTGCGCGGCGCTCCCGGGCTGGTTCACCGGGGCTCTCTGGATCCGCGGCCGATCTGACGGCAGTCAGCAAGGTTACCAGCGGCCCGGTACGCACCCCTAATCGGCTCGACCGGCCTCCCGGCGGGCCTGCTCCCCCATCCTCCCACCGCCCGGCTCTGGTCCGGGTCGTCGGCTCTGGTCGTGATCGCCCGGGTGGCGGTGGGTTCTCACCGCCACCCGGGAGAGCGGACCAGAGCCGACGCGGGTCGCCCGCGGGGCAAGGGCGCGTCGTGCTCGGGGCGCTGCGCGGCGGGCCGGAGGACCTGCCCGGCCGCTCGGGCGTGCAGCGATCGACGAATGTGTCATCTCTTGTCCGCTCTCGTCCCGGATGATCCCGCACGTGCGGGGTTATCGCTGTCCGCGCTCCCCGGCAAGCACGAAAAGCCCGCACGTGCGGGGTTATCGCTGTCCGCGCTCCCCGGCGACCACGAAAAGCCCGCACGTGCGGGGTCATCGCCGACCAACCTCCCCCCGCACCACGAAAACCTCGCACGTGCGGGGTCATCGCCGACCGACCTCCCCCCGCACCACGAAAAGCCCGCACGTGCGGGGTTCGGGAGGCCGGGACGCCTGCGGTGACGGGAGGGGTCAGCGGCTGCCGGTGCTCACGCGGGCGACGACGTCGAGGTCGACGCCGTCGGCGACGGCGAGGTGCACCGGGTGCCGGGCCTCCCCCGCCCGCAGCTCGACCGTGCCGTGCGGCGAGTCCCAGGCCCACGAGGAGAAGGCCCGACGTGCGTCGTGCACGGTCGGGATGGAGCGACCCGCGATGCCGGCCAGCAGGTGCACCCCCGAGTAGGTCGTCTCGGCCATCGTGCCCGGGGACGGCGCCTGCGACGTCCCGAGCGGCTCGGCCCCGCAGACGAGGTCCCAGGCCCCGCGGAACTTCCGGGCGAACTCCTCGGCCGAGGCCGTGCGCAGCGACGAGAACCATCCGGCCGAGACGAACAGGTTGCGCGTCGCGTGCGCCCCGGTGGCCAGGACGACGGTCTCGTCGATGAAGGGGCTGAACCGGACCACCGAGGCGTCCATCCCGGCCTCGGCGAAGGCCCGGTTGAAGCGCACCGCGTCGGAGCCGACGAGGAGCGTGATGACCCCCTCGGCCCCGCTGTGGACGATCTCCTGGAGCACGGAGCCCCAGACCTCGGGGCTCTCGGTGCCGAGCGGCACGAACCGGCACCGGAGGACCTCGACGTCGCGCCCCGCCAGCCCCTCGACCGTGCGCGCCGCCGACTCGCGCGGCCAGACGTAGTCGTTGCCGACCACGTACCACCGGCGCAGGCGCAGCTCCGTCCGCAGCCAGTCCAGCGAGGCGAGGATCTGGTCGCCCGGGACCTCCCCGCTGCACAGGACGCCGTCCCCGCGCTCCCCGCCCTCGTAGGCCGCGGCGTAGACGTAGGGCGCCCGTCCCCCCACGACGCGGGCGATGGACTGCCGCAGATTGGAGAGGTGCCAGCCGGTGACCGCGTCGATCTCGCCGGCGGCGAGGAGGGCGCCGACGTGCCCGGCGACGACGTCGGGGTCGCCGCCGGCGTCGACGTGGACGTAGCGCACGGAGCACCCGGCGACCCCTCCCGCGGCGTCGATCTCGGCCGCGGCCAGCTCCGCCGCGGCGAGACACTCGAGCCCGAAGATGCCGGCGGGACCCTGCCGCGGCAGGACGAGCGCGACGCGGTAGTCCGAAGAGCTCGGGCGAGGTCGGACCGGGCCGGGCGCAGGCGTTGCCATACTGGGCATGTGAGTCCGCGTCCTTCCCGCACCGTGTCAGACCGCGAAGAGCACCTGCTCTCGGTCCTGCGGGTGGCGGCCGAGGCGCAGTCGCGGCTCGAGGGCGCCTTGCGACCCCTGGATCTTACGGTAGACGGCTGGCGGGTGCTCCTGACGATCTGCGCGGCCCCGGGCGCCTCGATGGCCGACGTCGTCGAGGCCCTCGTCATCCCGTCGTCGACCGCCACCCGGGTCGTCGACGCCCTCGTCGAGCGCGGCGCGATGTTCCGGACGCCGGCCCCCGACGACCGTCGCCGCGTCACGCTGAGGCTGTCGGCGGAGGGGCTGCGACGTCTGCGCCGGGCGCAGGACGCGATCAGCGCCATCGAGCTCCCGGACACCTGGACCCCACTCCCCGGCTGAGTCCCCCGCGGGTCTGGACAGATCCGACGCCCACCCCTACGCTCCCGATATTCCCATTTGGGACTATCCCGGATGGGACCGTCTCGCGGAGGTGGTCATGGCGACGTACGAGTACCTGTGCCGGCGCGACGGGGTGATCGCGGTGCGGCTGCCCGGAGGTCAGGCCCCGGCGTCGATCGCCTGCCCGAGCTGTGAGGACCCCGCGCGACGTCTGTTCGGCGTCCCGCAGGTGCAGCGCGGCGACTCCCGCTCCCGCCGGATCATCGCCGCCACCGAGGCCAGCGCCACCGAACCCACCGTGGTCACGGCACCCCAGGGCCGGCGCCGCTCCCCCACGAGGCGGCCCACGGCCGACCCCCGGACGGCGATGCTGCCGTCCCCCTGACCGGGCCGCCCGGCCCGGTCACGATCTCGGCAAGGAGAACCATGGGAAACGTCGGACTCCTGTACGTCGGCGCCATCCTCTTCCTCAACGGCTGCGCCCTCCTCGGCTGGGTCCGGGGCAACGGCGCCGTCCCCCTCAACATCTTCGTCGGGCTGCTCCAGGTCATCACGCCCACGTACCTGATCTTCACCGCCGGCGGCGACGCCGACGTCGTCTTCGGGGCCTCCGGGCTCTACCTGTTCGGCTTCACCTACCTGTACGTCGCAATGAACACCATCTGGGGGTTCGAGCCCACCGGCCTGGGCTTCTTCTCCCTCTTCGTCGCCGTCGCGGCGCTCGCCTACGCCGTCGTCAACGCCGTCACCTACCAGGACTACGCGTTCACGGTGATCTGGCTGCTGTGGGCCTACCTCTGGTGGCTGTTCTTCCAGCTGCTCGGCCGCGGCCGTGCGCAGCTGACCGCCTGGACCGGCGTCGTCGCCGCGGTCGAGGGATGGACCACCGCCGCGGTCCCGGCCTTCCTCCTCCTCACCGGGTGGTGGGACGCCCTCCCCAACGCCGTCTGGGCGCTCGTCGTCCTCGTCCTCACCGTGGGGGGGTTCCTCCTCGCCAGATCCCGCCTCGGCTCCCTGTCCCCGGCGACGGCTCCCGCCACCGCCTGATCCCCGTCCGGCGGCCCGTGCCGCCCCGTCCCGACCCGTCAGGAGAACCCCGCCATGCCCGAGCTCATCTTCCCGCTCGACTCGACCAAGAAGTTCACCGACCAGCGCCACCTCGGCCACAACCGGTGGCACCCCGAGGTCCCCGCGGCCGTCCACGTCAAGCCGGGCGACAGCTTCCGGATGCACTGCCGGGAGTGGTTCGACGGCGCCATCGTCAACGACGACTCCGCCGACGACATCCTCAACGCGCCCCTCGACACCGTGCACGTCCTCTCCGGGCCGGTGGCCGTCGAGGGCGCACAGCCGGGCGACCTGCTCGTCGTCGACATCCTCGACGTCGGGCCGATCCCGCAGGAGGACAGCGGCCCCCTCGCCGGTCAGGGCTGGGGCTACACCGGCATCTTCGCGAAGGAGCACGGCGGCGGCTTCCTCACCGACCAGTTCCCCGACGCGTACAAGGTCATCTGGGACTTCACCGGAGGGGTCGCCACCTCGCGCCACGTCCCCGGCGTCTCCTTCGTCGGCATCGTGCACCCCGGCCTCATGGGCACCGCCCCCTCGGCCGACCTGCTGGCCCGCTGGAACGCCCGCGAGGCGGCGCTCATCGCCACCGACCCCAACCGCGTCCCGCCGCTGGCGCTGCCGCCCGAGCCGAACTCGGCCATCCTCGGGACGCTGCCCGACTCCGAGTACGCCCGGGTGGCCGCCGAGGCCGCCCGCACGGCCCCGCCGCGCGAGAACGGCGGCAACCAGGACATCAAGAACTTCACGAAGGGCTCGCGGGTCTTCTACCCGGTCTTCGTCGACGGCGCGAACCTCTCGATGGGCGACCTGCACTTCTCGCAGGGCGACGGCGAGATCACGTTCTGCGGCGCCATCGAGATGGGCGGGTTCATCGACCTGCGGGTCGACCTCATCAAGGGCGGCATGGAGACCTACGGCGTCTCGGAGAACGCGATCTTCATGCCCGGCACGACCGACCCGCAGTTCAGCGAGTGGCTCGCCTTCTCGGGCACCTCGGTCACCCTCGACGGCGAGCAGCGCTACCTGGACTCGCACCTGTCCTACCAGCGGGCCTGCCTGCACGCGATCGACTACCTCACGACGTTCGGCTGGTCGCCCGAGCAGGCGTACATGATCCTCGGCGCCGCGCCGATCGAGGGCCGGCTCTCGGGCGTCGTCGACATCCCCAACTCGTGCTCGACCGTGTACCTGCCGACGTCGATCTTCGACGTCGACATCCGGCCGTCGAGCTCCGGCCCGGCGAAGGTCGACCCCGGGATGGGCGTGCCCCGCTCCTCCTTCTGACCCGACCGGACCCCGACCCCGACCCGAAGACCTCCTGACGGCGGTCCCGCGCCCTCCCCCGACCGGGGGGCCCGGAACCGCCGTCAGGGGTGTCTCCGGAGGCCGCCCCGACGTAGGCTCGGCGGCAGGTCACAGCCACAGAGAGGTGGACGACGTGCGCCAGCGAGGTCCCAGCCCTGCACCGGCCCCGGCGCCGGCCGACCCCGGCCGCGCCGCAGCGGTGCGTGCGCTCGCCGAGGGGATGGCCCCGATGCGCGGCCCGCTCCTGCCGGCGCTCCAGGCCGTGGTCGAGCAGCACGGGTTCGTCCACGACGACGACGTGCCGGTCGTCGCCGACGTCCTCAACCTCAGCCGGGCCGACGTCCTCGGCGTGCTGACCTTCTACCACGACCTGCGCCGCACTCCCCCGACCGCGCACCGCGTCACGCTCTGCCGCGCCGAGGCCTGCCAGGCGCGCGGCGCCGAGGCCACCGTCGCGGCCGCCGTCGACCGGTGGGCCGGTTCGACCGACGTCGAGGTCGGCGAGGTCTTCTGCCTCGGCAACTGCGCGCTCGGCCCGTCCGGGATGCTCGACGGCGCCCTCCACGGCCGGCTCACCCCCGACCGGCTCGACGCCCTCACCGAGGGGTGGCCGGCGTGAACCCCGTCGTCTGGGTGCCGGCCGACGCCGCCGCCGTCTCGGTCGGGGCCGACGACGTCGCCGCGGCCCTCGAGGCGGCCGGCGCCACCCTCCGCCGCAACGGCTCCCGCGGCATGCTCTGGCTCGAGCCCCTCGTCGAGCTCGAGACCGACGACGGACGGGTCGGCTACGCGAACGTCGAACCCGGCGACGTCGACGCCCTGCTCGGAGGCGCGCTCGACGACACCGCCCGCTGCGTCGGCGTGGTCGACGATCACCCGTGGCTCGCGGGCCAGCACCGCGTCTCGTTCGCCCGGGTCGGCGTCATCGAGCCGACCGACCTCGCCGCCTACCGCGCCGACGGCGGGCTCGCCGGCCTCGAGCGCGCCCTCACCCTCGACCCCGCCGAGGTCGTCCGCGAGGTCACCGACTCCGGGCTGCGCGGCCGTGGCGGTGCCGGCTTCCCCGCCGGCATCAAGTGGGAGACCGTCCGCACGGCGCAGGCCGACACGAAGTTCGTCTGCTGCAACGCCGACGAGGGCGACTCCGGCACGTTCGCCGACCGGATGCTCATCGAGGGCGACCCCTTCACCCTCGTCGAGGGCATGACGATCGCCGCGATCGCCACCGGCGCGACCGAGGGGTTCGTCTACCTGCGTTCCGAGTACCCGCACGCCATCCGCACCCTGCGTCGCGCCATCGACGTCGCGTACGCGCACGGCGTCCTCGGGGCGTCGGTGCTCGGCAGCGGTCGCCGCTTCGACCTCGACGTCCGCGTCGGGGCCGGCGCGTACATCTGCGGCGAGGAGACGTCGATGCTCGAGTCCCTCGAGGGCAGGCGGGGCGAGGTGCGCGCCAAGCCGCCGATCCCCGCGCTCGAGGGGCTGTTCGGCCGGCCGACGGTCGTCAACAACGTCCTCACGCTCTCGGCCGTCCCGATGGTCCTCGCCGACGGCGGCGCGGCGTACGCCGCACTCGGCACGGGTCGCAGCCGGGGCACCCAGGTCTTCCAGCTCGCGGGCAACGTCGCCCGCGGCGGGGTCGTCGAGGCCGACTTCGGCATCTCGCTGCGTGAGCTCGTCGAGGGCTACGGCGGGGGCACGGCGTCCGGGCGGCCGGTCAAGGCCGTCCAGGTCGGCGGCCCGCTCGGCGCGTACCTGCCCCCGTCGCGGTTCGACCTGCCGATGGACTACGAGGCCTTCGCCGAGGCCGGCGCCATGGTCGGCCACGGCGGTGTGGTCGTCTTCGACGACTCGATGGACGCCGGTGCGATGGCGCGGTTCGCGATGGAGTTCTGCGCCAAGGAGTCCTGCGGCAAGTGCACCCCGTGCCGCATCGGCTCGACCCGCGGCGTCGAGGTCATCGACCGCATCCGGGCCGGGACGCAGCGCGAGTCCAACCTGGTCCTCCTCGAGGACCTCTGCGTGACGATGACCAAGGGCTCGCTCTGCGCGATGGGCGGCCTCACCCCGATGCCGGTCCGCAGCGCCCTCGAGCACTGGCCCGAGGACTTCGGTGTCGAGCCCGCCGTGGCCGACGCCGCCACCGACGCGATGTCCGAGTCAGCCACCAGCACCACCGGAGGAGCGCGGCCATGACCACCCTCGACGAGCGACCCGACGCCCTGGCGTCCGAGACCGACCACGGCACACCGCCGGTCAGGGGCGGTGCGCCCGCCACCGTGAGCATCGACGGCCGCGAGGTCACGGTGCCCGCCGGCACCTCGGTGATGCGCGCCGCCGCCGAGGTCGGCATCGAGATCCCCAAGCTCTGCGCCACCGACTCGCTCAAGGCGTTCGGGTCCTGCCGGCTCTGCCTCGTCGAGGTCGAGGGCGGCAAGGGCACCCCTGCGTCGTGCACGACCCCGTGCACCGACGGCATGGTCGTCAGCACCCGCACCGAGCAGGTGCAGGACCTGCGCCGGAACGTCATGGAGCTCTACCTCTCGGACCACCCGACCGACTGCGCCGGCTGCGCCCGCGGCAGCTGCGAGATGCAGAAGTGGGCGCGCGAGACCGGGGTCGCCGAGGTCCGGTACGGCCTCGACGGCGCGAGCCACCTCGCCGACACCACCGACCGCTCCAACCCCTACTTCGACTACGACCCGGCCGCCTGCATCGTCTGCTCGCGCTGCGTGCGTGCCTGTTCGGAGACGCAGGGGACGTTCGCCCTCACCGTCGAGGGGCGGGGCTTCGACTCGCGGATCTCGGCCGGCGGCACCGACTTCCTGCAGTCCGAGTGCGTCTCGTGCGGCGCCTGCGTGCAGGCCTGCCCGACCGAGGCGCTGACGGAGCGGTCCGTCGTGCAGCTCGGGATGCCGACCCGCTCGGTCGTCACGACGTGCGCGTACTGCGGCGTCGGCTGCTCGTTCAAGGCCGAGGTGCAGGGCTCGGGGGACGACACCCGCGTCGTCCGCATGGTGCCGTGGAAGGACGGCGGCGCGAACGAGGGGCACTCGTGCGTCAAGGGCCGCTTCGCCTACGGGTACGCGGCGCACGACGACCGGCAGCTGCAGCCGATGGTGCGCGAGTCGATCGACGACGAGTGGCGCGTCGTCTCCTGGGACGAGGCGATCCGGACGGCGGCCGAGGGCTTCCGGCGCATCCAGGCCGAGCACGGCGTCGGGTCCATCGGCGGCATCTCGTCCTCGCGCTGCACGAACGAGGAGGTCTACGTCGTCCAGAAGATGGTGCGGGCGGCGTTCGGCAACAACAACGTCGACACCTGCGCGCGGGTCTGCCACTCCCCCACCGGGTACGGGCTCAACCACGCCTTCGGCACCTCGGCGGGCACGCAGGACTTCCGCTCCGTCGAGCAGGCCGACGTCATGCTCCTCATCGGCGCCAACCCGACGGACGCGCACCCGGTCTTCGCCTCCCGGATGAAGAAGCGCCTGCGGGCCGGCGCGCAGATCATCGTCGCCGACCCCCGCCGCATCGACCTCGTGCGCAGCCCCCACGTGGAGGCGGCCCACCACCTGCCGGTCCGCCCGGGGACGAACGTCGCGTTCGTCAATGCGATGGCCCACGTCATCGTCACCGAGGGGCTGCTCGACGAGGAGTTCGTCCGCACCCGCACCGAGGGCGCCGAGGGCTACCTCGAGTTCATCTCCCGGCCCGAGCACTCGCCCGAGGCCACGGAGGCCGAGACGGGCATCCCGGCCGACGAGCTGCGTTCCGCCGCACGGCTGTACGCGGCCGGCCCGAACTCCGCGATCTACTACGGCCTCGGTGTCACCGAGCACAGCCAGGGCTCGACGATGGTCATGGGGATGGCCAACCTCGCGATGCTCACCGGCAACCTCGGGCGCGAGGGGGTCGGCGTCAACCCGCTGCGCGGCCAGAACAACGTGCAGGGCTCCTGCGACATGGGCTCCTTCCCGCACGAGCTGCCCGGCTACCGCCACGTCTCCCGGCCCGAGGTGCGCGAGATCTACGAGTCGCTCTGGGGCGTGACCATCCAGCCCGAGCCCGGGCTGCGCATCCCGAACATGTTCGACTCCGCGATCGGTGGCTCGTTCCTCGGGCTCTACGTCCAGGGCGAGGACATCGCCCAGTCCGACCCCAACACCCAGCACGTCGAGGCCGCGCTGCGCTCGATGCAGATGGTGGTGGTCCAGGACCTCTTCCTCAACGAGACGGCGCGCTTCGCCCACGTCTTCCTGCCCGGCACGTCGTTCCTCGAGAAGGACGGTACGTTCACCAACGCCGAGCGCCGGCTCAACCGGGTGCGGCCGGTCATGCCGAGCCGCGTCGGCAAGGACGAGTGGCAGGTCGTGTGCGAGCTCGCGACCGCGATGGGCTACCCGATGTCGTACGACTCGACCGCCGAGATCATGGACGAGATCGCCTCGACCACACCGACGTTCGCCGGCGTCTCGTTCGCCCGGCTCGACGCCGAGGGCTCGATGCAGTGGCCGGTCACCGACGCCGCGCCGCACGGCACACCGACGATGCACGTCGGGCAGTTCGTCCGCGGGCTGGGCCAGCTGACCCCGACGGTCTACGTGCCCACCACCGAGCGCGCCAACCGCCGCTTCCCCCTCGTGCTGACGACGGGGCGCATCCTCTCGCAGTACAACGTCGGCGCGCAGACCCGCCGGACGCCGAACTCGACGTGGCACCCGGCCGACGTGCTCGAGATCCACCCGTCCGACGCCGAGCTGCGCGGCATCCGCGACGGCGACGTCGTCGAGCTCGCCTCGCGCGTCGGCGCGACCCGGCTCACCGCGCTCGTCTCGGACCGAATGCCCGCCGGCGTCGTCTACACGACCTTCCACCACCCGGTGACCGGCGCCAACGTCGTGACGACCGAGAACTCCGACTGGGCCACCAACTGCCCCGAGTACAAGGTGACGGCCGTCCAGGTCACGGTGGCGACCGAGGCCGCGCGGGCCGAGAGCGGCGCCGCCCCCGAGGAGCACGACGTCCCCGCCGAGCGCGGCGCGGCGATGCCCGCCGGGGCGATGGCGAGGCACCGCCGGTGAGCGGCGACGTCGCGCCGGTCGTGCGCCTCGGCCACGACCTCGTCCGCAACTTCGAGGCGCTGGCGCCGGAGAAGGCCGCCGAGGAGCTCGCGACCCACATCAAGAAGTTCTGGGAGCCGCGGATGCGCCACGAGCTGCTCGCGCGCATCCGCCGGGGCGACACCGACCTCCACCCGCTGCTCGTGCGCGCGGCCGAGGACCTCGTCGACGGCGACATCGACCGGGCCGAGGTGCGGGAGCCCTCCGGGGGCTGACCGCGGCGGGCGCTAGCGTGGTGCCGCGCGCCGGACGGGCCGGCCGCGGAGAGGTCCCGATGCGCGTCGCCCTAGCCAAGACCGTGCTGCGAGCGGCCCGGTGGCGGGCGGTCGGCGAGGTGCCGCGCACGGGCATCCTCGTCGGGGCGCCGCACACGTCCAACTGGGACTTCGTGATGATGCTGCTCGTCATGTGGCGCGGCGACGTCACGCCGCGCGTGCTCATCAAGCAGGAGCTGTTCAGGGGCCCGCTCGGCTGGCTGCTGCACCGCCTCGGGGGCATCCCGCTGGACCGCGGGAACCCCGGTCAGGTCGTGCGCGAGCTCGTGCGCGAGGCCCGCAGCGGCGAGCCGTTCCTGCTCATCCTCGCCGCCGAGGGCACGCGCGACCGGGGCGAGTACTGGAAGTCGGGCTTCTGGCGGATCGCGCGCGCGGCCAAGCTCCCCATCGCCTTGGCCTTCATCGACGGCCCCTCCCGCACAGCAGGATTCGGGCCGACCATCACGGCGACGCCCGACGTCCGCGCCGACATGGACCTCGTCCGGGAGTTCTACCGCGACAAGCGCGGAATCCACCCCGAGAAGCGCACCGAGCCGCGCCTGCGCGAGGAGGACCGCCCCACCGGGGCGTGATCGTACGGCAGCCAGCTCTCACCGGAGGCCGACGAGCTCCGGTCGGAACGCGGCCGGCACCGGGGCCGTCGCGCTGACGGCCGGCTCGTCCTGCCGGGGGCGGCGACCGGTGACGATGAGGCGGCGGGCCGGGCGCTCGACGAGGACCATCATCAGCCACGAGGCGAGCGCCAGGACGCCCACGAACCCGACGAGCACGAGCTGCGCCAGCCACGGGTTGCCCGCCGCCAGGCCGACGGCCTGCTCGACCGGCCACTCGAAGAGCCAGTGGACCATGTAGAGCGCGAACGACGCCTCACCCGCGGCGACGAGCCACCGCAGCGAGAGGACCTGGGCGAGCCACCCGGACGAGGCCGCCAGCGCGGCGACCCCGAGGCCGAGGGCGGGCGCCATCCAGTAGCGCCCCGCCGACGTCTGGGGGACGACGGCGGTGACGACGAGCGCCAGCGGCAGGACGGGGGCGAGGCGGCCCAGGCGCGCCCCTCCGCGCACCCAGGCGAGGCAGAGGAGCATCCCACCGACGAACTCGAACATGATCCGGACCCAGAACATGCTCTCGAGGTTGCCGTTCGGCAGGGCCATCGTCGCGAAGATCCAGAGCATGACGCCGTAGCTGGCGGCGGCGAGGACCAGCGCGGTGGAGGACCGGCGCAGGCGCGCGACGGCGACGAAGAGGAGCGGCGCGAGCAGGTAGGCGAACCACTCGGCGCTGATCGACCACGCCGGGGTGTTGAAGCTCGGGCGGTCGCTGACCCAGTAGTGGACCATCCCGAGGTTCTGGAGGTAGGCGTCGCCGGTGCGGCGGCTGTCCTCGACGGTGTCCCCGAGGGTGCCGAGGAGGAAGGCGGTGAGGACGTCGACGTGCAGGGCGACGACGTGCACGGGCCAGACCCGCGCGAAGCGGTTGCGGACGAACGAGCGCGTGTCGCGCCAGCGGAAGGCGCGCATCCGGTCGGCGTACGTGTACGCGAGGACGAAGCCGCTCAGGGCGAAGAAGAGGTCGACGCCGAGGTAGCCCGCCCGCATGAAGGTGTCGAGGGGCGCGAGCGAGGGCTCGAGGGCGAGGATCTCCTCGCGGTAGTGGAAGAGGACGACCCACACCGCGGCGACGGCTCGCAGGCCGGTGAGCGCGGGGAGGGCCGGCCGGCGGGTCAGCAGCTCCATCCCCACGACCTTGCCGAGAGGTCGGGCTGCGGCTCAAGTCGGACGACGATGTGTTGCTGGTCGCTGAGAAGGAGTGGGAATGCCCGATGCCGCAGGTCAGGCGGTCGGAGCCCGCGACGGGGCTGCTCGCCGGGGGCTCCGTCGCGTGCGAGGTACGTCACGCCGACGCCCCCTCCCCTCGCCGAACCCGGCCCTTGACAACATACAACCGTTTAGTTGTATGTTGATCTCGTGACCGGGAGCAGCGAGGACCGCGCGGACGCGCTGTTCCACGCGCTCGCCGACCGGACGCGACGCGACATCCTGCGCCGGGTCCTCGCCGGAGAGCACTCGGTCACGACGCTGGCGGCGGGCTACGACATGAGCTTCGCCGCCGTCCAGAAGCACGTCGCCGTCCTGGAGAGGGCGGGCCTGCTGACGAAGCGACGTCACGGTCGTGAGCAGCTGGCCAGCGGTGACGTGGAGGCCGTCCGGTCGGTCGCCTCGATGCTCGACGAGCTCGAGGCGGTCTGGCGGGGACGGATCGCCCGGATCGACCTGTTGCTCACCGAGGAGACCTGACATGCCCGTCACCGACATCGCCAAGGACGTCGAGAACCACACCCTGACCATCACCGCGGAGTTCGCCGCCCCGGTCGCCCGGGTGTGGGCGCTCTACGAGGACCCGCGCCAGCTCGAGCAGGTCTGGGGCCCGCCGGAGTACCCGGCGACGTTCGTCGACCACGAGCTGCGCGCCGGCACTCGGACGACGTACTACATGACCTCCCCGGAGGGCGAGAAGTTCGCCGGCTACTGGGACGTGACGGGCGTGGAGCCGACGGAGCGGTTCACCTTCCGCGACGGCTTCGCCCACGAGGACCTGACGCCCAACCCCGAGCTGCCCGTGTCCGACTGCGTCTACGACTTCTCGGCGACCGAGGGCGGCACCCGCGCTGTCTACACGACGACCTACGCCAGCGCCGAGGCGCTGCAGCAGGTCCTCGACATGGGGATGGAGGAGGGGGCGCGGTCCGCCATCGGGCAGATCGACGCGTTCCTCGCCCGCGGCTGAGGTCGCTCCCGGGCCTGTTGTCACACCCGTCACGCCGCCCCCATTCCCTCTCTGTTCCGTTGTGCAACAGACGTTTTGACTGTGGATGACCTTCCGATTCGCGGGCTCGAGGAGTAGGATGGGAGCACGAGGGGAGGGGGAGCCGATGGCCACCAGCACACAGCGCCGGGCGGATGCCGCGGACGTCGCCGCCGCTGCCGTCGGTGCCCGAACGCTGGTCTCGGAGTCGCTCTCCCCCACCCTCGTAGGTGGCTCGGTCGCCGACTGGGCGCACGCGCTCAGTGAGCTCCAGGCCCTCGCCGACGTGGTCGCCGCGGCGCAGGACGAGGCCATCGTCCGGCTCGCGGCGATCGAGCCGGTCGTGCTGGAGACGGGCGAGCTGGTCGAGACCCACCGGGCGCCGGGGCACATCGCCCTCGACACACCGGCCGTGGTGTCGGGTGTGCTGTCGGTGTCGGCGGTGCACGCGGAACGCCGGGTGCGCGACGCGGTGCGGCGTGCGGCCGACGGCCCGGCGACGAGCACCGGCCTCGGCGGGCTCCACACGGCGATGGCGGAGGGGCGGCTCGACGCCTACCGCGCGCAGGTCGTCGCGGCCGAGCTGGAGGAGGTGCCGGCCGAGGTCGCCTCCGGCGTCGTCGCCTCCCTCGGCCCGTGGTTCGACCGCGAGGACGCCGCCCGGTTGCGCCGACGGACACGGCGGGTGCTGGCCGCCATCTCCCCGGACCTGCTGCGGCAGAGGGCGGTCCGTGCGCGAGCGGCCTCGGGGCTGCGGCGCTGGGTCGACGAGCCAGGGGTCGACACGTGGCTCGGGACCTTCCCGTCCGAGGACGCCTGCGCGGCGTGGGCGGCCATCGACACCCTCGCCCGCCAGTACGTCGACGACGGGACCTGCGAGCACCTCGAGCGGGCCCGGGCCAAGGCGCTCACCGACCTCGTCACGTCGAACGCGACGGTCGACGTACGGGTGCAGCTCGTCGCTCCCGCCGACGCTCAGGTGGTCGCGGCCCCTAGCGACGTCACCCCCCTCGACGACCGCGACCTCGTCACCGTCCACGGCCTGCACGCCGGCGACCCGGACCTCGTGCCCCGCGGATGGCTGTCGCGCGCGACGGCGATCACCGCTCTGGTGTCCCCGGTGCTCCACCCCACCAGCGGCGCCCTCACCGACCCCGACGACGAGCTCGCGACGGACGCCTACCGGCCCGGTGCCCGACTGGCCGCGCTGGTCCGCGCCCGGGACGGGCGGTGCCGCTTTCCCGGCTGCCAGGTCTCCGCCCGGTTCTGCGACCTCGACCACGTCCGCGCCTGGCCGCTGGGGCCGACGAGCGCCGGCAACCTCGCCTGCCTCTGTCGCCGACACCACCGCGTCAAGCAGCGGCCGGGATGGTCGGTCCGGATGTCCGCCGACGGCGCCCTCCACTGGACCGACCCCACCGGCGCGGTTCGCACCACCCACCCCCTCGACCACCGGCCCTTGGTGCTATCCGCACAGGACCCGGACCCGCCGCCTCCCCCGGCCCGACGCGATGCGGAGACCCACGTGCACTCGGCGCTCGAGTTCGGCCTACGGCACCGCGGTGGCACCGGGCCACCCGTGACCCGTGGGTGCCGCGTCGAGGTGCACCGGCCGGCGCGGACGTACCGGGTCATCGGCCTTCATCCACCCCGGCAGCGCGACCCGTTCCCCGCGACGCCACCCTTCTGACTCGACCGACACCCGTTCACGTGTTCTGGTTGGCGGCGTGGCCCGTGGCGCAGGAGCGGGGGTGATCGCCCCACGTCCCACGCCACGGACCGCACCGGTAGGGACGCCTGACGGGTTGGAGAACGGCGACGACGGTGACGGAGCGAGGAACCGGGTGCCCCCCGTGAGAGTCGTACCGCTCGTGAACAGCGAGACGGCGGTGGCCGGGTGAAGGGCAGGCACGCAGCTCCGGACGGTCTCGGCCGACTCGGACCGTCGGCCGTCTCGTCCTGCGTCCGGTGGCTCGTCGAACGCGGGGTGGGCGGCATGGCGATCGCGGCCGCCATCTGTGCCGTCCTCGGGTTCGGGTACCTGCCGTACGACGTGGCCGACCAGCGGCGGGCGGGGTCCCTCTTGCAGCACGGCACCCGGGTTCGGGTCGACATGGTCGAGGCCCACGTCGACCACGAGCCGAGCAAGGGTGGTGGATGGTGGGAGGTGGACGGGATCCGGGTCCGCCTCCCCGCCGTCGACGGTGAGGAGTGGATCGAGCTCACGGGGCTGGGGCAGGCGCTCGTCGACTCCACGCTCACTGACGAGGTCGACTGGCGACAAGGGTGGCAGGAGGTCCCCGACGAGGTCGGCTACCAAGCCCCCCTCGACGTCCTCTACTCCGTCGACGCGGACGGGCAGGTGAACGTCATGGCGGCCGACGACGTCGACGAGTGGGCCGGCTCCGACGAGTGGAGAACGTCGCTGACGATCGGCTCCGTCGGCCTGCTCGTCTCGCTCATCTCCGGCATCGGATACCTGCGAATCCGGCGGACGTGACCGCCGCAACCACCCAGGCGTCAGACGCAGAACTCGTTGCCCTCGGGGTCGCGCATCGTCACCCAGTGGACGCCCATCTCGGCGTGCTCCTCGCCCCGGACGGCGCCGAGCGCTTCGAGGCGCTCGACCTCGGCGGCGACCCGACGGCGCTGCTCATCCATCGGGACGGAGGGTCCGCCGCCGCCGAGCAGGTCGAGGTGGAGGCGGTTCTTCCCCTCCTTGGGCTCGGGCACCCGCTGGAAGAAGATGCGCGGCTGCCCCTCGGCCTCGAGCGCGGAGGCGTCGTTGAACCGCTCCTCCGGCAGCCCCTGCGCCGCGAGGAAGGACGGCCAGTCGGCGAACCCGCCCGGCGGCGCCGGCACCGCGTAGCCCCGCGGGGCGAGGGCGCCGGCCCAGAACTCCGCGAGGGCGGCGGGGTCGGCGCAGTCGATGACGACCTGGACGGGCAGCGCTGAGCGATCCATGCGCCGAGTGTGGACCCATCCACCGACACCCGTCGCGTGACCCACGGAACAGCGCGACGCCGAGCGCGGTGGAAGCATCGGGAGGCGACGAGAAGGAGACCCGTCATGGCCACCACACCCACCACCATCCCGGTCCGCGTCGCGGCCGCCGACGTCCTGGCCCAGCGCCGCATCGCCGTCACCGGCGTCTCCCGCACACCACGGGGCCACGGCGCGAACACCGTCTATACGTGGCTGCGCGACCACGGCTACGAGGTCTTCGCGGTCAACCCGCACGCGACCGAGGTCGAGGGCGACCCGGCCTACCCGACGGTGCAGGCCGTGCCCGGCGGTGTCGACGCGGTCGTCGTCGCCACGTCCGCCGCGCACGCGCTCGAGAGCGTCGAGGAGTCTCTCGACTCGGGCGTCCGCCGACTCTGGCTGCACCGCTCGACCGGCGCCGGCTCCGTCTCCCCCGAGGCGGTGGTGCGCGCGCGGGCGGCCGGCGCGACGGTCATCGCCGGTGGTTGCCCGATCATGTTCCACCCCGAGGGTGACGGCGTGCACCACGCGATGTGCCGCGTCCTCACGTGGACGGGGGCGGTCCCCCGGACCGTCTGACGCGACCGACCGTCGGACGTCCCGAGGGCTGGACGGACCCACCCCCACCGGGTGTACCATCATCGGTTCGCCAGCATGGGAACCCCACACACCGCAGGAGGCGGCTCCGCCGTGCCCACGACGACCGCCGACCACCCGACCACCCCCACCGACGACGTGCTCGCCCGCGAGCAGGCCCACCTCGACCACGCGCGCGACGAGCTGCGCCGGATGCGCGAGACCACCGAGCGGCTCGACGTGTCGACCGCGGCCGACGCCTTCAACGCGGCCTACCTCGACCTGGTCCTCGCCCGCCGCGTCGCCTCGCTCCAGGACGACCCGCGCACCACGCTCTTCTTCGGCCGCATCGACTGCCGCACCGAGCACGGCGAGGAGACCTTCCACGTCGGGCGGCGGCACGTCGGCGACGCCCACGGCGACCCGGTGGTCGTCGACTGGCGAGCGCCCATCTCGACGGCGTTCTACCGCGCCTCCCCCGCCGAGCCGATGGGCGTCGAGCTGCGGCGCCGGTTCGGCGTCGACCGCGGCCGCCTCACCGCCTACGAGGACGAGCGCCTCGTCGCCGGAGACGCCGCCGACCGCAGCGGCATCCTCGCCGCCGAGATCGAGCGGCCCCGCTCCGGCCCGATGCGCGACATCGTCTCCACGATCCAGCCCGAGCAGGACGAGATCGTCCGCTCCGACCTCGCGACGAGCATCTGCGTGCAGGGGGCGCCCGGCACCGGCAAGACCGCCGTCGGCCTGCACCGGGCGGCGTGGCTGCTCTACTCCTTCCGCCGGCGCCTCGACCGGGCCGGCGTCCTCGTCGTCGGCCCCAACCGCGCCTTCCTCGACCACATCGGCGCGGTCCTGCCCTCGCTCGGCGAGGTGCGGGTGCAGCACGCGACCGTCGACACCCTCCTCGACCACGGCCGCGTGCGCGCCGACGACCCCACCGAGGTCGCGCTCCTCAAGGGCGACGCCCGGTTGGCCGAGGTCCTGCGGGCCGCGGTGTGGCGCAACGTCGCCCGCGCTCACGACGCGCTCGTCGTCCCCCGTGGCTCACGCCGCTGGCGCGTCCCGGCCTACGAGGTGCAGGACGAGCTCGACGGGCTCGTCGCCCGCGGGGTCCGCTACTCCGCCGCCCGCGAGCTCCTCCCCCAGCGCCTGGCCCACCTCGTGATGCTCCAGATCGAACGCTCGGGCGACTTCCCGGGCGACACCGTGCAGGACTCGATCGCCCGCTCGGCACCGGTCCGCACCGCGACGAAGGACCTCTGGCCGGCGCTCGACCCGGCCGCCGTGCTCTTCGGGCTGCTCTCGGACGCCGATGCGCTGGCCGCCGCGGCGGACGGCGTCCTCACCGAGGACGAGCAGCGGGTCCTGCTCTGGGAGAGGCCGCCCCGCAGCAAGGGGGCAGCGCGCTGGTCGCGGGCCGACATGGCGCTCCTCGACGAGCTGGCCGACCTCCTCGACCGCACGCCGAGCCTCGGCCACGTCATCCTCGACGAGGCGCAGGACCTCTCCCCGATGCAGCTGCGGGCCGTCGGTCGTCGGGCCTCGACCGGCAGCCTCACCGTCCTCGGGGACATCGCGCAGGGCACCACCCCGTGGGCGACCCCGTCCTGGGAGGAGGCGATGCGCCACCTCGGTCGGACCGAGCACGAGCTCGTCGTCCTCGACCGCGGCTTCCGCGTCCCGGCCCTCGTCATCGACTACGCCGCGCGCCTGCTGCCCCTCGTCGCACCGGGGCTGGCGGCGCCGGTCTCGGTGCGCGACGACCCCGGCCGCCTCGACGTCCTGCGCGCCGACCCGGAGCGTCGCTCGCTCGCGGTGGTCGACGCCGTGCGCTCGCTGACGGACGAGCCCGGGTCGGTGGGCGTCATCGTGCCCGACGCGTTCGTCACCGCCGTCTCGTCGGCGCTGACCACCGCGGGCATCCCGCACGGACGGCTCGACGCCGACCACGGGGACGACGAGGACCGTCAGGTCGAGCTCGTGCCGGCGAGCATCGCCAAGGGCCTCGAGTTCGACCGCGTCGTCGTCGTCGAGCCGGCGGCGGTCGTGCGCGGCGAGCCGGACGAGCGCACCGGCCTGCGGCGCCTCTACGTCGTGCTGACCCGGGCCGTGTCGGCCCTCGTCGTCGTGCACTCCGAGCCGCTGCCCGAGGTGCTGACCGGCTGACGACGGTCGGGCGCAGCGGATCAGCCGCGCCCGTGCACCAGCTCGTCGCGGAGCCGGCCGGCGAGCGAGGCCCGCATCCGGAAGAGCTCGACGTCGGCAGCGGTGACGGTGCTGCGCTCGACCCATCCGTCACCCACGGGCACGTCGCCGGCCTCGAGGGCGACGACGCGCTGGCGGGTCGGCGGGTGGTCGGCGTCGACGGCCGTCGTGGGCGCGGCCTCGAGGCGGGAGCGCAGCTCGGCGGGCGCCGGCCGGTCGGCCGCCTCGATGGCGAGGAAGACGTCGGCCCCCGGTGTACGAGCGGCGTTGTGCGCGGCGGTCGCGCCGCGCGGCACCCCGACACCGGCGAGCAGCCAGCCGCGCACCGCGGCGGGCCCGGCGAGCGCGGCGGCGCGCCGGTCGGCCTCGAACGCGGCGTGGTGCAGGGTCGGACGCCAGGCCCGGTCGAGGACCGCGTGGAGCGCACGGAAGGGCACCGCCACGACCTGCATCCCGGCACCGCCGACGGCCGCGGACGCCTGGCGACGCACGAGGTTGCCCGCCATCTCGTCACCCGGCCCGTAGTAGCCCATCGTCGAGGTCGCCTGCTCGACGGCCTTGCGGTCGGCGGTCACGGCTCGGACGGGCGTGAGGATCGTCCGGGCTCCCGAGAGCACGTCCCCGGCGAGGCGCACGAGGATGCCGGCCGGCCCCCGCCGGACCCCCGAGCAGCGCAGCTCGTGGGCGAGACCGGCGACCCGCTCCCCGGGGTCGAGGGCCGTCCACTCCGGCAGGCCGACGACCAGCGCGGCCCCGCCCAGGTAGCCCGTGGGGTGCACCCGGGTCGCGGCGACGGTGTCGACGAGCACGCGGGTCGGGGCGGCGACGCCCACCTCGCGCGCCACGGCGTCGACGAGCTCGTGCACGGCCGGCTGCTCCTCGCGGCTCGTCGCGACCGCCCGACGGTCGACGCGCGCGGGGCGCGGCACGAGCCGCCACAGCACCAGCGCGCCGAGGACTCCCCAGATCCAGCGGCTGACGCCGTCGTCGAGGACGAGTACGGCCACCCACCCGACGGCGAGCGCGAGCAGCGCGAGGACGACCAGCAGGGCGAGCAGGACGGCCGCCACCGCGGAGAGCGTCGCGGACGGGGCTCGGCGGGAGTCGGTCACCCGCCGAGGCTAACCTCGGGCGACCTCGCGTCAGGGCAGGCGCGGCGGCGGGCTCAGGCGCCGACCGTCCACTTCTCGCCGTCCCAGTAGCGGTGCCGGCGGCGGTGGTGCGGGGAGGGGTACCAGCCCGGCGCCAGGGTGCCCCCACCCTTCGTCGCGTCCTTGATGACGCGCCGCGTGTGGAAGGTGGGGACGAGGGCCGCGAGGACGCCCGTCGCGCAGCCCACGGTGAGGACGTAGAGCCCGACCCCCGCGTCGACGGTGGTGGCCGAGAAGGCGTCGAGGACGGCCGGGGCGGACTCGGCGAACCACGACGGGCGGCCGACGGCCGCACCGGGGTCGAAGAGCAGCATCCAGAAGGCGAAGGTGACGAACGAGCCCGCCATCAGCCCGACGAGGGCCGCGAGACGCCACACCCCGCCGACGAACCGGAGGCGGGTGAGGATGAGCGCGACCCCCATGAGCAGCGCGACCGCGCCCGACAGGACGAGGTACTCGCGGAAGCCGTCGGCGAGGCGGACGGACGTGCCGTCCGCGCCCAGCCCCAGCGCGGCCCACACGTCGGGGGCCACCGCGCCGCGCCCGACGGTGTACACGGGCAACAGCGTCCCGAGCATGACGACGGCGCTGCCGAGGGAGAGGGTCAGCCCGGCGACGGCGTGGCTCCTGCGGTGCCTGACCTGCGACATACGACTCCTCCCGGCGTGCTCGAGGCGAGTGTGACACCCGGTGGGCGCGTCCGCGGCCGGTTCCGGCGAAGTCGGTCCCCTCGACCGGAGGGGGGTCGCTCAGCGGGTCGCGACCGCCTCGCGCAGCAGCCGCCACAGCTCCTCGACGTCCGCCCGCTCGGTGGCCTCCGCGCCGACGGACACCCGCACCATCCAGCGGCCGTCGAGGCTGCTGGCCCCGAGGAAGACCCGGCCGGTCGCGTTGACGGCCTCGAGCCAGGCGAGGGTGTGCGCGTCGAGCTCCTCGCCCGTCAGCCCCTCGGGCTCGTGGACGACGCAGACCGTCTGCAGCTCGACGGGTGCCAGCACCCGCCATCCCGGCTCGGCCTGCACCTGCTCGGCGAGCCACCGGGCGTTCGCGAGGTCACGCCGCAGCCGCTCGCGGATGGCCTCCACGCCGTCGAGCCGGAGGTGGAACCACAGCTTGAGCGCGCGGAAGCGTCGGCCCAGCGGGATGCCCCAGTCCTTGTACTGGACGACCTGGTCGTCGGTACTCGCCCGCAGGTAGCTCGGGGTCGTCGACATCACCGAGACGAGGTGGTCGACGTCGCGGACGTAGAGCAGGGAGGTGTCGAGGATCGTGCCCATCCACTTGTGCGGGTTCCACGCGAGGCTGTCGGCGTCGTCGACCCCCGCGAAGAGGTGGCGCATCTCCGGCAGGAGCATCGCCGAGCCGGCCATCGCCGCGTCGACGTGCACCCACGCCCCGTGCTCGCGGGCGATCTCGACGATGGCGGGGACGGGGTCCATCGCCGTCGTGCCGGTCGTGCCGACCGCGGCGACGACGACCGCCGGCACGCGACCGGCCGCGGCGTCCTCGGCCATCGCCCGGCGCAGGGCGGCGGGGTCCATCGCGTAGGTCACCGGGTCGACGTCGACGTAGCGCAGGTTGTCGGCCCCGAAGCCGGCGAGGAGGACGGCCTTGGGGACCGAGCTGTGCGCCTGCGGCGAGGTGTAGGCGACGAGCGGGGCGTCGAGGGACTGGAGGCCACCGCGGTGCTCGGAGCCGTCGCTCGCGCGCTCGCGGGCGGCGAGCATGGCGACGAGGCACGCGGTGGAGGCGGTGTCCTGGATGGCGCCGCGCCACTCGGGGGCCAGGCCGCAGAGGTCGCGCAGCCAGTCGGTGACGACCTGCTCGACCTCGGTGAGCGCCGGCGCCGACTGCCACGTGATGCCGAGCGCGCCCACGCCCCCGGACGCGATGTCGCCGAGGACGCTGGCCAGGCTCGCGTTGCTGGGGAACCAGCCGTAGAAGCCGGGGTGCTGGGTCTGGGTGACGCCGGGGACGACGACGCGGTCGAGGTCGGCGAGCACGTCGGCGAACGGCTCGGGCTCGGTGGGGGCGTGCGGCGGGAGGGCGTCGCGGACCTCGCCCGGTCGGACCTGCGCGGCGACCGGGAGGTCCGGGACGCGGCTGCGGTGGTCGGCGATCCAGTCGATGAGCTGGTGTCCGGCGGCGCGGAACTCCTCGGGCGTCATGGGCGCCATTCTGCCCACGCGTGATGGTCCCGGCCGCGTGCGCCCCGCGCCTCAGCCCGCACGTGCGGGCTTGTCGCTGTCGGACACAGGGTCTGACAGCGATCACCCCGCACGTGCCGGGTGGGTCCCGGTCGTGGGCAGGGCCATCCGCCCCGGTCGTCGGAGCCGTCCCGGTGAAGCGGGGTCTTGCCAGGTACCCCGAGTGCAGAGGACAGTCGTCCGTCATCGGATCGTGGCCGAGGAGGGGCAGCGATGGGACGCACGTACTGCGCGCTGGAACGGCGAAAGTTCAACGACGTGGAGTTCGCCCGAGCGCCCCGGGGGGTGACGGTCCACGTGCTGGCCGCTGACGATGGGCACACCACGGACGGATGGCCGGCCACGTTCCGGGCCGAGGGCAACGGCGATCAGGGATGGACGGTGTCGGACGTCGAGATCCACAGACCGGATCTCGACGTGGCCGCCGACGAGGCTCCCGAGGAGGACCGATGACGGGCCCGCTCGGTGACGACGGCTGGCCGACCGACGACGCCGTCGCTGACGACACTCGCGCGGAGAAGGCCTTGGAGGCGCGGCTCGCCGCGCATGCAGCCGGCCTGGCGGCGCAGGAGGAGCGCACGACCGAGACGCACAAGAGCGCACTGGCCTCTGCTGCTGCAGCACAGGCCGCGGCCACCGCCGAGCTGAAGGCCGACGACGACGACGCGCGCGCACTCGCCGCGGCCGATCGCGCGGCCGACCTTGCCAGTCTCCAGGCGTTCGCCACGTCGTTGACGACGCTCGCCGTCGGCGCGGTCGACCGGGCTCGTTCCGGGGCCGACACCGTGCAGAAGGCCTCGGCGGCGATCGTCACGATCTACACCGGGATCCTCGGCTTCGTGTTTGTGGCATCCGACAACCCGCTCCCCACCCGCGGGGTCCTGGCTCCCGTGTTCCTCGGTGCAGCGGTCGTCCTGTCCACGGCGTACCTCGCCTACGTCGACGGGCGGGAGGCCTCCACGCGCGGTCCCGAAGCCGTCGGAGGGGTGGAGCCCAAGGTTCTCGCGCGGGTCAATGCCACCGTCGCGGCCGCGTCGGCCATCTCGACCCGTCGGTCCTACGCGCTGCGTGCCAGCGTCGTCGCCCTGGGCGTCGGCCTCGTGTACATCGTCCTGCCCTTCGTCGACCTCGGCTCGGCGCGGGCGGCCACGCCCTCCGCCGTCGCGTCGCTCCCGGCCTGGCCCACACCTGCCGTCAGCTCGCCCGTCGAGCTCGGAGCCGTCGTGTACGAGGCGCAGGTCGCCGAGGTCGCCGCGTCACGGACCTCGGCTCTCGAGGCAGCGTCCCTGCCCCCGGACGTCGACGACAGCGGTGTCGTGGCCCTCCTCTTCCTCGCCGGTCTCGCGGCGGTCGTCGTGGTTCCTGCCGCGTGGGGGCGTCCGACATCCACGTGACGGCCGGACCCCGGAACGTCCACGAGACCCCGGCTCGGAGCCGGGGTCTCGTGGACTTTTCGGGGTGACCCCGAAATGTGGAGGTACGAGGGGCGCGTGGGGTGCGCGGCTCAGAGGTTGATCATGTGGCCGGCGATGCCCTCGACGGCCTCCTTGACCGCCTCGGAGAGCGTCGGGTGCGCGAAGACGTTGCGCGACACCTCGTCCGCGGTGAGGTCCCACTTCTGCGCGAGGGTCAGCACGGGCAGCAGCTCGGTGACGTCGGGGCCGATCATGTGGGCGCCGATGATCTCGTTGTGCTCGGCGTCGGCGACGACCTTGACGAAGCCGACGGCGTCGCCGAGGCCCATCGCCTTGCCGTTGGCCGAGAACGGGAACTTCGCCGTCTTGACGTCGTAGCCCTTCTCCTTGGCCTGCGCCTCGGAGTAGCCGAAGGAGCCGATCTGCGGGTGGCAGTAGGTGGCGCGCGGGATGAAGTCGTACTCGACCGGCATCGTCTCGGCGCCGCAGAGGTGCTCGGCGGCGACGACGCCCTGGGCCTCGGCGACGTGGGCGAGCATCAGCTTGGCGGTGCAGTCGCCGATCGCGTAGACGTTCTCGACGTTGGTGCGGCCGTACTCGTCGATGGCGATGGCGCCGCGCTCGGTCAGCTGCACGCCGGTGGCCTCGAGCCCGTAGCCCTCGGTGCGCGGGGCGAAGCCGATGGCCGACATGAACTTGTCGGCCTCGAGGACCTGCTGGTCGCCGCCGGCGGCGGGCGAGACGGTGACGCGGACGCCGGAGCCGGTGTCCTCGACACCCTCGACCTTCGTCGAGAGCATGACCTTGACCCCGAGCTTCTTGTAGTGCTTGAGGAGCTCCTTGGAGATCTCCTCGTCCTCGGTCGGGACCATCCGGTCGAGGAACTCGACGATCGTGACGTCGACGCCGAAGTTCTTCATGACGTAGGCGAACTCGACGCCGATGGCGCCCGAGCCGGCGATGACGATCGAGCCGGGCAGGTTCTCGTCGAGGATCTGCTCCTCGTAGGTGACGACGTTCTGCGACACCTCGACGCCAGGAAGCATCCGGGTGACGGCACCGGCCGCGATGATCAGGTGGTCGAAGGTCAGCTGACGGGTCTCGCCGTCGTTGAGCGCGACGTCCATCGAGGTGGCGCTGGTCAGCGTGCCCCAGCCGTCGACCTCCTCGATCTTGTTCTTCTTCATGAGGAAGTGGACGCCCTTGACGATGCCGGCCGACACCTTGCGCGAGCGCGCGTGCGTGGCGCCGTACTTCATCGTCGCCTCGCCCTCGATGCCGTACAGCTCCTTCTCGTGCTGGAGCGTGTGCGCGAGCTCGGCGTTCTTGATGAGCGCCTTCGAGGGGATGCAGCCGACGTTGAGGCAGACCCCGCCCCAGTACTTCTTCTCGACGACCGCGACCTTCTTCCCGAGCTGGGAGGCGCGGATCGCCGCGACGTACCCACCAGGACCAGCACCGAGCACCACGACGTCGAAGTCAGCCATGCTCGACAGCCTATCGGGGCGGCGTCGGCTCGTGACGCTCAGCCCAGCCCGCGCAGGGTGAGGTGCACCGCGCGCGTCACCGGCGCGGCCGTCGAGCCGCCGGAGCCGCCCTGCGCGACGACGGCGGCGACGACCCAGCGCGGCCGGGTGGCCGGTGCGTAGGAGACGAACCACGAGGTGTCGCGCTTCCCGACGACCTCGCCGGTGCCGGTCTTGCCCGCGACCGGCCAGTCCGCCGGCATCCCGGCGAAGGCGGCGGCGGCCGTCCCCGAGGTGACGACCCTGCGCAGGGCCGAGCGGAGGTAGCGGTCGGTGGCCGCGCTCATCGGCGCCCGGTGGGTCGGGCCGGGGGCGAGCGCCGTCCGCTCGCCCGAGACCGGGTCGACGAGGGCCGCCCCGACGCGCGGGGTGCGGACGGTGCCGCCGTCGGCGATCGCGCCGTACACGACGGCCATCTGCAGGGGCGTCGCGAGGACGTCGCCCTGCCCGATGGCGAAGTTGGCCGCGTCGCCGGCGCGCAGCTGCCAGCCGGTCGCGCAGTTCTCGCGCGCGACCTCGGTGAGGAAGCGGCGCCGCTCGCGGTCGGCGACCTCCGGGTACCCGGTCCGCGCCCGGCGGCACAGCTCGTCCTTCTGCTGCTCCCACTGCGCGCGTCGCCAGGTGCGGTCGGGCACCCGGCCCGCCGACTCGCTCGGCAGGTCGACGCCCGTCGCGCGGCCGAGGCCGAGACCCTGTGCGGTCGAGGCGAACGGGTCGGGGGTGGTGGCCGGCGCGTCGGGCCCACCCTGGCGCAGCCACGCGTCGTGCGCGAGCCGGTAGAAGACGGTGTCGCAGGAGATCTCGACCGCCGTCGCCAGGCTGATGCGGCCCCGCGGCGCGCTGTCGACGTTCTTGAAGTCGCGGTTCCCGATCCGGTAGACCGCCGGGCAGTCGTAGGTGGCGCGCAGCGAGCGCCCGTCGCGGACGGCCGCGGCGACCGACGCGGGCTTCATCGTGCTCGCCGGGGCGAAGCCCACGTCGGTGGCGCGGGACAGCATGGGCGTCCCCGCCGCGGGGTCGGTGAGGCGCCGGTAGTCGGCGGACGAGATGCCGCCGGTCCACACGTTGGGGTCGTACGTCGGCAGGCTGGCGAGGGCGGCCACCGCGCCGGAGCGGGGGTCGAGGACGACGACCGCGCCGGAGTCGGCCGGCCATCCGCGGCCGCGCGCGCGTCGCATCTCCGTCGCGAGGGCCTTCTCGGCGCGGGCCTGCACGGCCGCGTCGAGCGAGGTGACGAGGTCACGGCCGGGCACGGGGTCGACCCGCGACACCACCCCGGTCACGAGGCCACGGGCGTCGACCGACACGACGGTCCGCCCGGGGGTCCCCCGCAGCTCCCGGTCGTACTGCTGCTCCAGCCCCGCGCGTCCGACGAGGTCGTCGGGGTGCAGCGTCGGGTCGGCCGCGAGGTCCTCCGCGGTCGCCCGGCCGAGGTAGCCGAGCACCTGCGCGGCCTGGGCGCCCGCCGGACGGGGGTAGGTCCGGACCGGGACCGAGGACACGGCGACGCCGGGGAACCGGTCGGGGCGCTCGACGAGCGAGAGCGCGCGGGCCGGGTCGACGTCCGCGGCGAGCGGGACCGGCACCTGGGCGGACCCGGCCCAGCACGCCGGCGCGGCCGGGGCGCCGTCCTCGCCGCACAGCCAGAGCCTCCCGAGCAGGTCCTCCGGCGGGCGCCCGAGCACCCGGGCGACCTCGCGGACCTCGGCTTGGGCGGCATCACGGTCGTCGGCGACGACCCGGCGCTCGAGGGTGACGACGGTGCTCGTCCGGTGCCCCGCCAGCTCGCGGCCGTGGGCGTCGAGGATGCGCCCGCGCAGCGCCGGCACGAGGACCGTCCGGGTGTCGAGCGCGACCGCGCGGGCGGCGAGGTCGTCGGCCTGCGCGAGCTGCACCTCGCCGAGCCGGACCACGAGTCCGGCGAAGGCGAGGACGACGGCCACGAGCACCGCCGTGACGCGGCCGCGCCGGCCGACGACGCTCATCCGAACCTCCGCCGCACCACCGCGCGCTCGGCGCGGACCACGAGCGGGACCACGAGCGCGGCGACGGTCGCGGTGAGCAGCACGCGCACCACCACCTCGCCGAGGTCGACCGGCGCCCGGACCGACAGGGCCCGCAGCACGTCCGCCCCCTCGACGAGCCCCGACACGACGAGGGCGGTCCCGGCCACGCGCGCTGCGCCGACCGGGCCCTCGACGCGCAGGCGGCCGGCGAGCAGCCCGGCCCCGGCGTAGACGAGCGCGTGCAGCCCGAGCAGGTCGGCGCCGGGCGGCACGAGGTCGAGGGCCCATCCACCCGCGAGCCCGGCGAGCGCGCCCGCGACGGGTCCGCGCCAGAGGGCCCAGCCGACGACGAGCACCGCGACGAGGTCGGGCACCGGCCGCACGTGCCGGGCCGCGAGCGCGGCGAGCAGGACGGCCGCGAGGACGAGGAGGGCGGTCCGCGCGAGGAGCCCGAGGGGTCGCATCATCCCCCCGCGGTCGCGGACGGGCGCGGCTGCGCGCGGCGCTCACCGAGGACGACGCCGACGACGTCGAGCGTGGCGGGCGCGACGGCGGGGGTGACGACGCCGCCGGCCGTCGGCCGTCCCCGGGCGTCGTCGACGGCGGTGACCGTCCCGACGACGAGGCCGGCCGGGAACGGCTGGTCGCCGGGGCTGCCGAGCGTCGTCACGGTGTCGCCGGTGGCGAGGGCTCCGCCGGTGACCGGGGCGAGCGCGAGGGTGCCGGGCTTCGGCGCTGGCGCGCCCGCGGGCGCCGCCGCGGACACCTCACCGAGGACGCCCCGCGGTCCGACCCGCACGCCGACGGCGACCTCGCGTCCGCCGAGGAGCAGGACGTCGCACGTCCACGGCCCGACCGCGACCACGCGGCCGACGAGCCCGTCGGCGGTGACGACGGCGCGGTCGGTCTGCACCCCGTCGCGCGCCCCGACGTCGAGGGTGACCCGCTCGGGCCCCGCCGGTCCGGACGGCCCGACCCCCACGACGCGGGCCGCGACGAGGGTCAACCCGCGCAGGGTGGGGGTGTCGAGCAGGGCGTCGGCACGCTCGGCGGCGGCCAGGCGCTGCTCGGTGTCGGCGAGGCGCGTCGTCAGGCGGGTGTTCTCGGCCCGCAGGCGCGCGGCCTTGTCCTCGCGCGGACCGACGGCGCGCTCGAGCGGCCCGAGACCGGCGGCGGCGAGACCGCGGACGGGTGAGGTGTCGACGGCCCCGGACAGGTCGAGCGCGAGGACGAGCGCGGTCGCGACGGCGAGCCCGGCCACGACGCGCCGGCCGCGGGGGCGGCGGTGTCGGTCGCGGGTCACGGCCGGCAGGTGTCGACGAGGACGCGGTGGAGCGTCGCGAGCTCCTCGACGCACCGGCCCGCGCCGCGGGCGACGGCGTGCAGCGGCTCCTCGGCCGCACGGACGGGGACCCCGAGCTCGTGCGAGAGCCGTTCGTCCAGGCCGCGCAGGAGGGCTCCCCCGCCGGTCAGGGCGATGCCGCGGTCGACGACGTCGCCGGCGAGCTCGGGCGGGCAGACGTCGAGGACGGACCGGACGAGGTCGACGATCCGGGCGACCGGCGTCTCGATGGCCCGGCGCACCTCGGCCGAGCCGATGGTCACCGTCTTCGGCAGCCCCGTCACGAGGTCACGCCCGCGAACCCGTTCGGAGATCTCCTCGACGAGCGGGAAGGCCGACCCCACGGCGATCTTCAGCCGCTCCGCGCTCGACTCCCCGAGCAGCAGCGAGTACTCGGCCTTGACGAAGGCGACGAGCGCCTCGTCGATCTCGTCTCCGCCGAGGCGCACCGTGCGGCTGACGACGATGCCGCCGAGGCTGATGACCCCGACGTCGGTCGTGCCGCCGCCGATGTCGACGACCATCGAGGCCTCGGTGCCCTCGACGGGCAGGCCGGCGCCGATGGCGGCGGCCATCGTCTCCTCGACGACGTGGACCCGGCGCGCGCCCGAGCGCAGCGTGGCGTCCTCGAGGGCGCGGCGCTCGACGCTCGTGATGTCGCTCGGGACGCAGACGACGACCCGCGGCCGGCGCAGGCGCGAGGGGGCGACGCGGTCGACGAACCAGCGGATCATCCGCTCGGTGACGTCGGCGTCCGAGATGACGCCGTCGCGCAGCGGCCGGACCGCCGTGACGGCCTCGGGCGTGCGCCCGAGCATCTCCTTGGCGCGGCGGCCCGCGGCGACGAGCTCGCCGGTGCCGGCGCGGACGGCGACGACCGACGGCTCGTCGAGGACGACGCCGCGGCCGCGCTCGTAGACGACGGTGTTGGCGGTGCCGAGGTCGATGGCGAGGTCCCTCCCCCGGACCCATCCCGTCGACCAGCCGCTCATGCGGTGCAGGCTAGGCCGGGCCCGCCGGTGGGCCGGGGACGCAACGCCGGGGAGGGGCGAGGCGCTCCGGCATCCCGTGGTCGGTGTGACGGGAGTGACGCGTGGTGCCTCGCCGGGGCGGGCGGCGCGGGCCTTGCCCGACATGGCTGCGCCTCACCCGAGAACCGTTGTCGGGTGAGGCGCGGGCGTATCGGGTCACCCGATACGCGTGGTGCTCGTGGGGCTCAGAGCTCGGGGAACCAGATGCCGATCTCGTGGGCGGCCGACTCCGGGGAGTCCGAGCCGTGGACGATGTTCTTCTGCACCTTGGCGCCCCAGTCGCGGCCGAGGTCGCCACGGATCGAGCCGGGCGCGGCCTTCGTCGGGTCGGTCGCGCCGGCGAGCGAGCGGAAGCCCGCGATGCACTGCTCGCCCTCGATGACGACCGCCGTCACGGGGCCGGAGGACATGAACTCGACGAGCGGCTCGAAGAACGGCTTGCCCTCGTGCTCGGCGTAGTGGCGGTGCAGCATGTCGGTCGTCGGGCTGACGACCTTGAGCGCGGCGAGGCGGTAGCCCTTGGCCTCGATGCGGCGCAGGACCTCCCCGGTGAGGCCGCGGGCGTAGCCGTCGGGCTTGACGAGGACGAGGGAGCGTTCGGTGGTCACGCGCCCAGCCTAGTCGGCGGCGACCGCGCCCCCGGCGGCCACCTCGGCCTCGTGCCGGGCGACGAGCGCGTCCGCCTTGACCCCCTGGACGAGCAGCAGCACCCACAGCGCCGTGAAGACGACGGCGACCCCGATCATCGCGGGGACGAGCACCGCGCTCAGCCAGGTCGCGAGCTGGACGAGCCAGCCGAGGGTGATGCCGTACGGACGGCGCATCAGGCCACCGGCGACGACCGCCGCGAGCGCCAGCCCCATCCCGACCCACAGCAGGCGGCTGCCGTCGTCGGGACGCCCGTCGGCGATGGCCTGCGCGCGGGCGACGAGCGCGAAGAACGACAGCACGATCGCCTGCCCGACGAGGACGACCGCCAGGAGACGGAACGTCAGCTTGCCCTGCTGCCCGTAGAGGTGCAGGCGCCTCATCGGGGCCCGCCGCTCTTCCAGCTGTAGGTCTCGACCGCGGCCTTGGACTGCGCGAGGCTCGCTCCGGTCGCCGCCCGGTAGTGCTTGATCGCCGCGACCGCCTGCCCCTGCGCGAGCGAGGCGTCGATGACCTGCCGCACGTCCGCCGAGAGCTCCTCCACCGGGGTGAACGTCACGTCGGCGCCGCCCTGCTGCGCGCGCACCGCCCGGACGACGTACCAGACGGCCACGAGCGCGGCCACGATCAGCACGAGCTTGAGCAGGGTCATGCGTCCAGCGTAGGCGAGCCCGCCGGGAGGCCCTGACATCCGTCACGCACTGACGCGCGCGGACGTCACGGCGCTCTCGTGACGGCCGACCGAGGCGTCCGGCCGCCGCCCACGGGAGGGTCGTGGCCATGGACGCGATCACCCTCAGGGGACTCCGCAAGCACTTCGGCGACGTGCGCGCCGTCGACGGCATCGACCTCACGATCGGCCAGGGCGAGGTCGTCGCGCTGCTCGGCCCGAACGGCGCCGGCAAGTCGACGACGATCGACCTCGTCCTCGGCCTTGGCACGCCGAGCGACGGCGACGTCTCCGTCTTCGGGATGCACCCGCGCGAGGCCGTCGACCGGGGTCTCGTCTCGGCGGTGCTGCAGTCCGGCGGCCTCCTCGAGGACCTGACGGTCCGCGAGAGCGTCGAGTACACCGCCGCGCTCTTCCCGTCCGCGCGGCCGGTCGACGAGGCGCTCGAGGCCGCGGGCGTCACCGCGATCGCCGCGCGCCGCATCAAGGACTGCTCCGGCGGCGAGCAGCAGCGCACCCGCTTCGCGATGGCGCTCGTGCCCGACCCCGAGCTCGTCGTCCTCGACGAGCCGACGACCGGGATGGACGTCTCCGCCCGCCGCGCCTTCTGGCAGGCCATCCACGCGGACGCCGCGCAGGGGCGCACCGTCGTCTTCGCGACGCACTACCTCGAGGAGGCCGAGACCTGGGCCGACCGCGTCGTCGTCGTCCGCGGCGGACGGGTCGTCGCCGACGGCACGCCGGCCGAGCTCGGTGCGATGAGCGCGGGCCGCGTCGTGCGGGCCACCCTGCCCGGCGCCGACGCCGACGCGCTGCGGGCGCTGCCGGGCGTCGTCGAGGTCGAGGTGCGCGGCGCCGCGATCTCCGTCGTGAGCACCGACTCGGACGCCCTCGCCCGGCACCTGCTCACCACCACCGCCGCCCGCGACCTCGAGATCGCCGGCCGGCGCCTCGAGGACACGTTCGTCGCGCTCACCAGCGAGGACGCCACCGCCCCCACGACCGAAGGACTCCCCCGATGACCGCCCTGCCCACGTCGACGGCGCGACCGGCCCCGCGCCGCCCGCTGCTCAACCCGACCGTGCTGCGCATCGAGCTGCGCCGGCTCGTGCGCAACCGCCGCGTCCTCGTGTTCACCTTCGTCTTCCCCGCGGTGATGCTCGTCTTCATCGGCAGCCAGATCACCGGCCAGGACGACGTGCTCGGACCGCACGCCGTCGCCAACGTCGGCGCCTACGTCATGGCGAGCATGGCGGTCTACGGCGCGGTGATGGCCTCGACGTCGGCCGGCGCGTCGGTCTCGATCGAGCGCGCGGCCGGGTGGAGCCGGCAGCTGCGGCTCACCCCGGCCCGACCGGTGTCGCACGTCCTCGTCAAGATGCTCGTCGCCGTCGTGCTCGGCACCTGCGCCACGCTGGTGACCTTCGCCGTCGGCGCCGCCACCGGGACCGCGCACCTCACCCGGCTCGCGCCGTGGTGGCAGATGGCGCTCGTCATCGTCGTCGGGTCGCTCGTCTTCGCCGCCTTCGGGCTCTTCATGGGCTACCTGCTGCCCAGCGAGAACGCGATGCAGTTCCTCGGGCCCCTGCTCGCCGTCCTCGCCATCCTCGGCGGGCTGTTCTCGGGACCGCTCCCGACCGACTCCCTCTACGGGCAGATCGCGCAGTACACCCCGATCTACGGCCTGAGCCAGCTGGCCCACTGGCCCCTGACGCTGACCACCGCCGGCACGCACGACGCCTTCCACGTCTCCTGGGTGCTTGACCTCGTCGTCTGGGGTGCGCTGTTCGTCGCCGGAGCCGTGTGGCGCTTCCGCCGTGACACCGACCGGGTCTGACACCCTGTGAGCGTGACGGGGCGGCCCTGGGCGAGCCGGCGGGACGAGGACGACCTCGTCGCGCCGGTCCCGGCGTCGGCGGGGGTCGCGCGGCGGCTCATCGGGCTCATCTGGGTGGTCTACCTCCTCGAGCCCCTCGTCACCGCGTGGCGGACGACCGGGGCGGACCGGGTGGCCGGCGTCGGCCTGCTCGCGCTCTTCGTCGTCGTCTACGTGTGGCACTACGTCGTCTCCCCGCTGCCGGGCGTCTCGCGGTCGGGCGTCACGACGCCGGAGGGCGGCCCGTGGCCGCGCGCCCTGCGCTTCGCCCTGCTCTCCGCGCTGTCGGCCGGCTGCGTGCTTGTCATCGGGCAGACGGCCACCGCGACCTGGGTCTTCGTCGCCGTGTCGGCGATGTGGACCTTCGGCGGGTGGGTCCCCTACGTCATCGCGGTCGGTCTCGCCGCGCTCTACGAGGTTCTCGCACACCGGGTCCCAGGGTGGGAACGCGACAACAGCCTGAGCTTCGCCATCGCCTTCGCGGTGCTGGCCATCACGAGCGGGATGGTGGCCGTCCGCCGCTCGCGCGACCTCGCCGAGGCCCAGCGCGAGAACGCCCGCCTCGCCGTCGAGGACGAGCGCAACCGGGTCGCCCGCGACCTGCACGACATCCTCGGCCACTCGCTCACCGTCATCCGGGTCAAGGCCGAGCTCGCGGCCCGGCTCGTCGACCTCGACCCGGCCCGCGCGAAGGCCGAGGTGGAGGAGGTCGAGTCGCTCGCCCGTGAGGCGCTGGCCGACGTCCGCGGGGCGGTCGAGGGCTTCCGCGAGATCTCGCTCGCCGGCGAGATCGCCCGCGCGCGGGCCGCACTGTCGTCCGCGGGCATCGAGGCCGACCTGCCGCGCCGGGTCGACGGGGTCGCCCCCGACCTGCGCGAGCTCTACGCGTGGACCGTCCGCGAGGGCGTCACGAACGTCATCCGGCACAGCGGGGCGAGCACCTGCCGGGTCACCATCGACGACGGCGGCCTGCGCCTCGCCGACGACGGACGGGTACCGCCCGGAGGTCCCGCCGCCCGCTCGGCCGGCCACGGTCTGCGCGGGCTCGCCGAACGAGCGCGCACCGCCGGCGCCGTCCTCACCGCACGCCGCCTCGAGCCCCGCGGCTTCGAGATCGTCGTCTCCGCCACCGACACCGGGAGCCGTCCGTGACCCCCATCCGCGTCGTTCTCGCCGACGACCAGGCCCTCGTGCGCGGCGCCCTCGCCGCGCTGCTCGACCTCGAGCCCGACCTCGAGGTCGTCGGCCAGGCCGAGGACGGCGAGCACGTCGCCCGCATCGTCGCCGAGACCACGCCCGACGTCGTGCTCATGGACGTCGAGATGCCCGGTGGTGACGGCATCGACGCCACCGCGCTGCTGCGCGAGCGCCACCCCGACGTGCGGGTACTCGTCGTCACGACCTTCGGCCGGCCGGGCTACCTGCGCCGGGCGATGCAGGCCGGCGCGTCCGGGTTCGTCGTCAAGGACACCCCGGCCCACGCCCTGGCCGATGCCGTCCGGCGCGTGCACGCCGGGCTGCGGGTCGTCGACCCGGCGCTGGCCGCGGACTCCCTGGCGCTCGGCGACTCGCCGCTCACCCCGCGCGAGACCGAGGTGCTGCGGGCCGCCGAGTCGGGCGCGACCATCGCGCAGCTGGCCCGGACCCTGCACCTCTCGGAGGGCACGGTGCGCAACCACCTCAGCTCCGTCATCGGCAAGACCACGGCCCGCAACCGCGCCGACGCGGTGCGCGTCGCCCGCGAGGCCGGCTGGCTCTGAGGCCGCGCTGCCGGCGGTCAGACGTCGGTGGTGCCGAGGAGCATCCGCACCTCGGCGGCCGTGACGACCGAGCCGGTGGCGAGGACGCCGCCGGCGACGCCGCCCTCGTCGGCGAGGCCCGCCGCCCGGTCGAGGGCGTCCGGCAGGTCGTCGACGACGGTGACGCGGTGCTCGCCGAAGATCTCGGCCGCCAGCTCGCCGAGCTCGCGCGGGCGCATCGAGCGGGGCGAGGTGTTGCGGGTGACGACGACCTCGTCGAGCAGCGGCTCGAGGACCTCGAGCATCTCGGCGGCGTCCTTGTCGGCCATGACGGCGACGACCCCGACGAGCTTGACGAAGGTGAACGCGTCCGACATCGCGTCGCGCAGCGCCCGGGCACCGGCGGGGTTGTGGGCGGCGTCGACGAGGACGGTCGGGCTGCGACGGACGATCTCGAGGCGGCCGGGCGACTCGACCGCGGCGAGGCCGGCGCGCAGGACCTCGACGTCGAGCGCCTGCTCGCCGCCCCCGACGAACGCCTCGACGGCGGCGACGGCCACGGCGGCGTTCTGCGCCTGGTGGGCGCCGTGCAGCGGCAGGAACAGGTCGGGGTACTCGCCGGCGAGACCCTTGAGCGACAGCTGTTGACCGCCGACCGCGACCTCGCGTGTCGTGACTCCGAAGTCGTTGCCCTCGAACACGATCCGCGCACCGACCTCGGCTGCGCGGTCGACGAGGACCTCGGCCGCGTCGCGGTCGTCCTGCACGCCGGAGACGGCGATGCCGTCGGCCTTGATGATGCCGGACTTCTCCTGCGCGATCTCGGCCGGCGTGTCCCCGAGGAAGTGCCGGTGGTCGACGTCGATCGGCGTGATGACGGACACCGGGGCGTCGACGACGTTGGTCGCGTCCCACGCGCCACCCATCCCGACCTCGACGACGGCGACGTCGACGGGCAGGTCGGCGAACGCCGCGTAGGCGACCGCGACGAGGACCTCGAAGTACGTCATCCGCGGGCCGCCCTCGGCCGCCGAGCGCGCGTCGACGATCTCGACGAACGGGATGACGTCGTCGTAGGCGGCGAGGAAGCGCTCGGCGTCGACCGGGCGACCCCCGACCGCGATCCGCTCGAGCATCGAGTGCAGGTGCGGGCTGGTGAACCGGCCTGTCTTGAGGCCCATCTCGCGCAGCACCGACTCGATGATGCGCGCGGTGCTGGTCTTGCCGTTGGTGCCGGTGACGTGCACGACCGGGAAGGTGCGCTGCGGGTCGCCGACGAGCTCCATGACGGCCGCGATGCGGTCGAGCGAGGGCTGGAGGTCGTGCTCGGGCGCGCGGGAGAGGATGGACTCCTCGACCTCGCGCAGGCGCTTGCGGACCTCGAGGGCGTGCGCGGCCTCGCGCTGGGCGGCGTCGGGTGCAGGGCTCACCCGCCCATCCTCCCGCATCCCACGGCCGCCACGGGAACCGGCCGGTGCCCGTTCACGCGGGACGGCGGGCCACCGCGCAGCGCGCGGTCGCGCCCAGCGTGAACGGCCCACCCGTCCCGCCGAGGCGTTGCTCGACGCCGGAGCGCACCCGGGCGCGCTGCTCCTCGGGCAGGCCGAGGAGGTGGCTGCCCGCCGGTCCGATGCCCGCGAGGAAGCCCGTCCAGAGCTCGTCGACGTCCGCGTAGGTCGACGACACGGCCAGCACGCTCTCCTCGACCTCGCCCAGCCCGGCCGCCGAGAAGAGGTCGGCGATCTCGCCCGGCCGCCCGAACCGGAGGGTGCGTGCCTCGTCGGGGGCCTCGGGGTCGACGTCGAGGGCGGCGTCCCAGTAGAGGCGGAGCATCTCCATCCCGGCCGAGGAATCCCAGACGCAGGCGGCCACCGTGCCGCCCGGGCGCACGACGCGGACCATCTCGGCGGCGGCCGCGGTGGGCTCGCTCACGAAGTGCAGGACGAGCTGGGCGAGGGCGACGTCGTGGGTCCCGTCGTCGGCCGGCAGCGCCTCGGCCCGCCCCTCGCGCACGTCGACGCCCGGGCACCGCCCGCGGCAGGAGGCGACGAACGGCGGGGACGGGTCGACGGCGGTGACGGCCGCAGCCCCGAGCCGGTCCACGAGCACCTCGGTCAGCGCGCCCGGACCGCAGCCGACGTCGAGGGCGCGCTGCCCCGCTGCCACGCCGGCGGCGTCGGCGAAGACGGGGGCCAGGGCCCGGGAGTAGCGGCCCATGAAGCGGTCGTAGACCTCGCCCGGCTGCCGGAACGTCCGGGCACCGTCCACCTCGTCGCTGGCCATGGCTCCTCCTCGCCGGCAGGGCGCGGGCGCGTCCGTGGGCAACCGGTCACGCTACGCCCGAGCGCCGGCGCGGCGACAGCCCCCCGGCTGACGGGCGGGTCGCCACGAGGACGCCACACAACCCAACAGTTGGTTATGGATTGCATAACCGTTGCTTGTTCAACTACGGTCGTCGCATGAGCTCGCCCCGATCGTCGACCTGCTCCCCGGCGGCCGTGCCGGCGGGTCGTCGCTGTCCGCGCTGACCGCTCCGCACGCCCGACCTCCCCCCACCGACCGCCGTCGAGCGGCCGCGCCCTCGCGCGCCGTGACGGCCCCTCCCGCACGCACCGCCACCCGAAGGATCCGCCATGACCGTCATCTCCCGACCCCGAACCCTGACCACCCCCCTCGAGGCCGCCCGCCGGCTCGCCACCGATCCCGCCCTGTGGCGGCCCGCCGTCGACTTCGACCCCGCGCGCCGCTACTACCGGCGCCTGCTCGCGACCGAGGGGCACGAGGCCTGGCTGCTCACGTGGCTCCCGGGTCAGCACACCGAGTGGCACGACCACGGCGGCAGCGCGGGCGCCTTCGTCGTCCTCCAGGGCGCGCTCGTCGAACGGACCGCCGCGCACGGGCTCGTGCGCGGGCTGCGGCGCGTCCACCGGCGCGGCGACGCGCACGGGTTCGGGGCGCAGTACGTCCACCGCGTCTCGAACGAGGGCCCTGACCCGGCCGTGTCGCTGCACGTCTACGCCCCGCGGCTGGCGTCGATGACCGACTACGAGGAGCATGACGGGGTGCTGCAGCCCGTCGTCACCCGCACCGCGGAGGCCTGGTGACCAGCCGCGTCGACCTCCTGCTCTCCGCGGCGCGCGACCGCATCGAGCGTCTGACCCCGGCGCAGGCGCACGCCGAGCTCGCCGCCGGCGAGGCGGTGCTCGTCGACATCCGGCCGGCCGCGCAGCGCGCCGAGGAAGGCGAGCCCGAGGGCGCGCTCGTCGTGGAGCGCAACGTCCTGGAGTGGCGCTTCGACCCGACGAACGACGCCGCGCTGCCCATCGCGAGCGACGACCTGCGCGTCGTCGTCATCTGCCAGGAGGGGTACACCTCCTCGCTGGCCGCCGCCGCGCTGCGCGACGTGGGGGTGCTGCGGGCCGCCGACGTCGACGGCGGCTTCGCGGCGTGGCGCGCCGCGGGCCTCCCAGAGCGCTGATCCTCCGCAGTCGAGTGCGGAAGTGGTCGCCCGGACAACCACTTCCGCACTCGACGCGGGGAAGGGGCGACGGGGCTAGGGGCGGACGGCGGCCAGCAGGACCATGTCCCGCCACTCGTCGCCGAGGCGGTGGTGGTCGCGCAGCAGCCCCTCGCGGACGTAGCCGTCCCGCTCCGCCACCGCGAGGGAGGCGGTGTTCCACGGCTCGACGTACAGCTCGACGCGGTGCGCCACCTCGACGCTCCACGCGAACGTCGTCAGCGCCCGCAGCGCGTCCGTCGCCAGGCCGCGGCCCCGCCACGACGGCGCGACGGTGTAGCCGGCCCGGAAGCGCCCGTGCCCGAGGTCGTCGACCCAGAGCCCGGCGGTGCCGACCGCCTCGTCGGTGTCCGCGAGGGCGACGCAGAAGCTGAACCCGCGCCCCTCCCCGAGGCGCCCGTGCTGCCGCTCGAGGTAGGCGAGGGCATCCGCCTCGTCGGCCCCGGCAGGCAGCGTCGAGATGACCGGCACGTAGGGGTCGGTGGCGAGGTCGAGCACCATCGGGAGGTCGGCGTCCCGGAACCCTCGCAACCGGACCCGTCCGGCGGCCGGTGGGACCACGGGCCACGTCAGCACGGAGTGCGGGCCGTCGTCGGCGCCGTCCACGCCGCTCTCCCCGGGTCCGCCGCGCTTCACCCGGGAACGGTTCCCGAGTGGAGCGCGGCCGTATCGGGTGACCCGATACGCGTGGGACCCGTGGGGAAGCGGCCGGCCGGCAGGGTCACCGGCGGGTGACCCGCACGTGCGCCGTGTGGCCGTCGCCGACCGTGACGACCACGACCCGCTCGCCGTCGGGCGAGTCGAGCGCGTCGACCCGCTCGGCCAGCGTCTCGCCCGCGACGAGCGCGCCGTGGGCCTCGACCGCGGCGTCGACCTCGGGGTCGCCCGACACCTCGAGGAGGATGCGGTCCGACACCTCGAGCCCGGCGTCCTTGCGAGCCTGCTGCACGGCGCGCACGAGGTCGCGCGCGATGCCCTCGCGGGCGAGCTCGGGCGTCACCTCGGTGTCGAGGACGACGAAGCCGCCGCCGGGCAGCATCGCCGTCGCCAGCGAGCCGCCGGCGCCGCCCTCGACGACCGTCTCGAGCGTGTACTCGCCCTCGACGAGCGCCAGCCCGCCGGAGGTGACGGTGCCGTCGTCGGCGACCGACCAGTCGCCGGACTTCGAGCCCTTGATGGCGGTCTGCACGTCGCGGCCGAGGCGCGGTCCGGCCGCGCGCGCGTTGACCGTGAGGCGCTGCGAGATGCCGAAGTCGGACTCGTGCGCCTCGGCCACGTCGAGGACCGTCACGCCCTTGACGTTCAGCTCGTCCCGGACGATGGCCGTGAACGGCGCGAAGCCCTCCGGGTCGGCCGTCACGACGGTCAGCTCGCGCAGCGGCAGGCGGACGCGCAGGCCCTCGGCCTTGCGCAGCGACGAGCCGGTCGAGCAGACCGCGCGCACCTGGTCCATCGCGGCGACGAGCGCGTCGTCGGCCGGCAGGTCGGCCGCGGCGGGCCAGTCGGCGAGGTGCACCGAGCGGCCGCCGGTCAGCCCGCGCCAGACCTCCTCGGTGACGAGCGGCAGGAGCGGCGCCGCCACGCGGGTGAGGACCTCGAGCGCCGTGTAGAGCGTGTCGAACGCCTGCTCCGCGGCTGCGGAGTCGCCGGACCCGGTGTCCCAGAACCGCTCTCGCGACCGCCGGATGTACCAGTTGGTCAGCACGTCGACGAACTGCCGGACCGACTCGCTCGCGCCGGGGACGTCGGAGGCGTCCATCTGCGCCTCCACGGTGCCGACGAGGTCGTGCAGCTTGGCGAGCAGGTAGCGGTCGAGCGGGTCCGTGGACGCCGTCGACCAACGCGCCTCGTACCCCACGCCGCCGTTCGCCGCGTTGGCGTAGAGCGAGAAGAAGTACCAGACGTTCCAGAGCGGGAGAATGACCTGCCGGACGCCCTCGCGGATGCCCTCCTCGGTGACGACGAGGTTGCCGCCGCGCAGGATCGGGCTCGACATGAGGAACCAGCGCATCGCGTCGGCGCCGTCGCGGTCGAAGACCTCGCGCACGTCCGGGTAGTTGCGCAGCGACTTGCTCATCTTCTGGCCGTCGTTGCCGAGGACGATGCCGTGGCTGATGCACGAGCGGAACGCCGGCCGGTCGAACAGCGCCGTCGCGAGGACGTGCAGCGTGTAGAACCAGCCGCGCGTCTGCCCGATGTACTCGACGATGAAGTCGGCCGGGAAGTGCGCGTCCTCGGTCTCGGTGCCCGCGAACCAGTCCGCGTTCTCGAACGGGTAGTGCACCTGCGCGTACGACATCGAGCCGGAGTCGAACCAGACGTCGAGGACGTCCTCGACGCGGCGCATCGTCGAGCGGCCCGTCGGGTCGTCGGGGTTGGGCCGGGTCAGCTCGTCGACGAACGGGCGGTGCAGGTCGGGGTTGCCGTCGCGGTCACGCGGGAGGTCGCCGAAGTCGCGCTCGAGCTCCTCGAACGAGCCGTAGACGTCGATCCGCGGGTACGCCGGGTCGTCCGACTTCCAGACCGGGACCGGGCTGCCCCAGAACCGGTTCCGCGTGATGGACCAGTCGCGCGCGTTCTCGAGCCACTTGCCGAACTGGCCGTCCTTGACGTGCTCGGGGGTCCAGGTGATCTGCTGGTTGAGCTCGACCATCCGCTCCTTGACAGCGGTGACCTCGACGAACCACGACTCCACGCCCTTGTAGATGAGGGGCTCGCGGCAGCGCCAGCAGTGCGGGTAGCTGTGGTCGTAGGACTCGCGGCGCAGCAGCACCGTGCCGGGCGAGACCGCACCGGTCGCGCCCTCGCCGCGGGTCGCGGCCTTGAGGTGGTCGATGACGAGCGCGTTCGCGTCGAAGACCTGGATGCCCTCGTAGTCGGTGACCGGCGCGGTGAAGCGGCCGTCCTTGCCGACCGGCATGACCGCCTCGATGCCCTCGCGGTCGGTCACCTCCTTGTCGACCTCACCGAAGGCGCCGGCGGTGTGGACGACGCCGGTGCCGTCGGTGGTCGTCACGGCGTCGTCGGCCGCGACGATGCGGAAGGCGTTGGCGTGGCCGGCGTAGTAGCTGAACGGCGGGGTGTACGTACGGCCCACGAGGTCGGCACCCTGGTAGCGGCCGACGACGGTGAACTCGCCCTCGGCGGAGGCGAGCTCGCGCTTGTACGCCTCCAGCCGCGCCTCGGCGAGGACGTAGCGGGACGTGCGGTCGGTGCCGGGGACGGGCGCCTCGACGACCACGTACTCGATGTCGGAGCCGACCATCGCCGCGAGGTTGCTCGGCAGCGTCCACGGCGTCGTCGTCCAGACGAGCAGGTGCGCGCCGTCGAGGACCGGGTCGGCGCCGGTGTCGTCGAGGAGGTAGCCGACGGTGACCGACGGGTCCTGCCGGTTCTGGTAGACCTCGTCGTCCATCCGCAGCTCGTGGTTGGACAGCGGCGTCTCGTCGTTCCAGCAGTACGGCAGGACGCGGAAGCCCTCGTAGACGTAGCCCTTGTCGTACAGGGACTTGAAGGCCCAGATGACCGACTCCATGTAGTCGGCGTTCATCGTGCGGTAGTCGTGGTCGAAGTCGACCCAGCGCGCCTGACGGGTCACGTAGTCGCGCCACTCGCCGGTGTACTTCATGACCGACTCGCGGCAGGCCGCGTTGAACTTCTCGATGCCCAGCTCGAGGATCTCGTCGGTCGTCTTGATGCCGTTGAGGCGCATCGCCTCGAGCTCGGCCGGGAGGCCGTGGGTGTCCCAGCCGAAGCGCCGCTCGACGCGCTTGCCCTTCATCGTCTGGTAGCGCGGGACGACGTCCTTGACGTAGCCGGTCAGGAGGTGGCCGTAGTGCGGGAGGCCGTTGGCGAAGGGCGGGCCGTCGTAGAAGACGAACTCGTTCTCGCCGCGCTCCCCCGCGTCGCGCTGCTCGACCGAGGCCCGGAAGGTGTCGTCGGCCGCCCAGTGCGCGAGCACCGCCTCCTCGACCTCCGGGAGGCGCGGGCTGGCGGGGACGCCGAAGGCCGCACCGGTGTGGTCGCCGGTGGTGGACACCTTGGGGTAGGTCATCGGGGCTGCTCCTGCGGGTCGTCGACTCGTGGGGTCGAGGACGACGGCTCCGGCTGCTGACCGGGCACCACCGCGGTACCACCTCGCTTGCCGCCCCGGAGGGCGACCGCTCTTGCACCAGGTCGTGACGTGACCCCGACGTCCGGGTCTAGTGAGGACTCGCGTCCCGTTCTTCCGGAGGCTTACCGCTGATGACGGCTCGAGCGCCTGTGGGCCCGATGATACCGGGGCCGGGTGCGTGGTACCCACCGACGTCCCGTGGGGGTAGGCTCACCGCGTCGCACGTGAGCGCGACACCACACGCACCCGCCTGGGGGAAGCCGGTCGAAGTCCGGCACTGTCCCGCAGCCGTAGGTCACCCGCGAGGGTGGCGAGTCGGAATGCCCGGCGGGCGCGAGCGGCTCCATCACACCCGTCGAGGAATGCGGGACGGAGCCCGGTTGCCGGGGTGTCCCGGTGGGTCGGGCGTTCGTCACGAACCGCTCAGGAAGGCCCCATGTCCCCCACCACGCTCCGTCCCGGCGCCCGCGCGCTCGGGGCCCTGCTGCTCTCCGCAGCGCTCGTCGGCGCGCCCGCCGTGGCGCACGCCGACGACGCGTCGCCCTCCCCGTCCGCCACCGCCACGAGCTCGCCGTCGGCGACCACGACGCCGGACGCCTCCGCGTCGCCGAGTCCCTCGGAGACCGCCGAGCCGAGCCCCTCGGCCACCGCGACCGCCGAGCCGAGCCCGTCGGCCACGACGCCCGCCTCGCCGAAGCCCTCGGCCTCCCCCACCGACGAGGCCCCGACCGGTCTCGTCCCCGGTGGAGACGCCCGCCGCTACGGCGTCGCGGCCGCTCAGGGTCCCGCCACCTCCACGAACCCCGTGCTCGTCGGCGCCAACTACCTCGAGGAGCAGCTGCGCGACGGCGGGCACCACTTCTCCGTCGACGTGGCCGGGACGCTGTACGCCGACTACGGCGTGACCGCCGACGCGGTGCTCGCCCTCGCGGCCGCCGGCACCGGCCAGGACGAGGCGACCCTGGCGACCCAGTACCTCGCCGACAACGTCAAGAACTACGCCAGCTACGACGACGGCGACCCGACGACCGTCGACGACGTCTACGCCGGCTCGGTCGCCAAGCTGCTCAACGTCGCGGTCGCCCAGGGCGTCGACCCGACCGCCTTCGGCGGCTGGGACCTCGTTGACACGCTCGAGGGCCTGGAGAACGCCCAGGGCCGCTTCGCCGACCAGTCGCCGTGGGGTGACTACTCGAACGTCTTCGGGCAGTCCTTCGCGCTGATCGGCCTGCACCGTGCGGGCGCCACCGTCAGCGCCGACGCGCGCGCCTACCTTCTCGCGCAGCAGTGCCCGGGTGGCGGGTTCGCCCTCGACATGACCGACGCCGGGTGCACCGACGCCGCGAACGCCGACCCCGACGCGACGGCGATGGCCGTCCAGGCCCTCGTGGCGGTCGGTGGCGCGTCCTCGGCCGTGTCCGACGCCCTGGACTACCTCGCCGGCCGCCAGAACGCCGACGGCGCCGTCGGCGGTGCCGGCCCGACCGCCGCGGTCAACGCCAACAGCACCGGGCTCGCCGGCCAGGCCTTCCTCGCCGGGGGCCGCTCCGCGCAGGCCCGTGCCGCCGTCGGCTACCTGACCGGCCTGCAGTACGGCTGCACCTTCCCCACGGCCCTGCGCGGTGGCATCGCCTACGACCAGGCCGCCTACGACGCGCAGCGCACCGCGGGCCAGGACGCCACCCCGGGCGACCAGGACCGCCGCTCCACCTCGCAGGCGCTCCTCGCCCTCGCCGGCACCCCGCTCGGCTCGGTGACCGCCCGCGGCGCGGACGCCGAGGCCCCGGACCTCGCCTGCGCGTCGGCCTCGCCGACGGCCAGCCCGTCCGGGTCCGCCACCTCCACCTCCGCCCCGACCTCGACGGGTGGCTCCACGAGCGACCCGACCGGCACCGCGGGCTCCGGTGGCGGTTCGACCACCGACCCGGTCGCGGCGGGGCCGACCGGGTCGCTGGCCCAGACCGGGTCCGAGCCGCTCACCCCGGTGCTCGTCGGGCTCGTCCTGCTCGTCCTCGGCGGCGTCGCCGTCGCCCTCTCGCGCGGCCGTCGGGGGGCGCACGCCTGATGCGTCGCCTCCTCGCCCGCCTCCTCGCGGTCACCGCCGCGGCGTCCCTGGCCACCGCCGGGGTCGTCGCGGCGGCGGCCCCGGCGTCGGCCGCCGCGTGCTCCGGCACGACCGGTGTCACCGTCGTCGTCGACTTCGGCTCCTCGACGACCGTGGCCTGCGCCCCGGGGGACCCGACGAGCGGCCTCGACGCCCTCGCCAAGGCCGGCTTCTCCGTCACCCAGGTCCAGCGGCAGCCGGGCTTCGTCTGCCGGATCAACGGCGCCCCGAGCTCGGCCGGGTGCGTCAACACCCCGCCCGCCTCGGCGTACTGGGCGTACTTCCACGCCTCGCGCGGGGGCTCGTGGAGCTACAGCAGCCTCGGCGCGGGCTCCTACGACCCGAAGCCGGGCAGCGTCGAGGGCTGGAAGTTCGGCTCCGGCGGCGCCCCCGGCACGGCCCCGCCCGCGAAGACGGCGACGTCGACCCCGAAGCCGACCTCCACGCCGAAGAAGACCAGCAAGCCCACCTCCACCCCGCGGAAGACCACGAGCGCGCCGCGCACGACGTCGGGCTCGTCGGCGACCTCGGGCTCCTCGACCACGGAGGGCGCGTCCCCGTCGGCGTCGTCCTCGACGGCGAAGAAGCCCTCGGCGACGAAGGCCCCCTCGGCGTCGGCGACCCCCACCGGCGCACCGACGACGTCGGCCTCCCCCTCGGCGACCGCGGCCGCGACCCCCGGCAGCGACCCGTCCGACGCCCCGAGCCTCGCCGCGGCGCCGACCAGCGCCGAGGCCTCCGACGGCGGCGGCCTCGGCACGCTCGCCGTGGGCGCGGCGCTCGTCCTGCTCGTCGGCGGCGGCGCCGTGTGGGTCTCGCGCCGTCGCGCGTCCTGAGCCGGCTGGGATGATGCCACGGTGACCCGATCGCTCCCCCGCGCCGTCCACCCGGGCGCCTGGTGGGGATGGGCGATCGGGCTCGCCGTGGCCGTCAGCGCGGTGACCAACCCGCTGCTGCTGCTCCTCGCGCTCGCCGTCGCGGCCCTCGTGGTCTCGGCCCGCCGTGGGTCCTCGCCGTGGGCCCGGGCCTTCCGGCTCTACCTGTGGCTCGGGCTGGCGATCATCGTCGTGCGCGTGGTCCTCCACGTCGCCGTGGGGCTGAAGTTCGGCACCCTCCGCGTGCTCCCGCTGCCCGAGGCGACGCTGCCGTCGTGGGCGGCGGGCATCCAGGTCGGCGGCGACGTCTACCTCGAGGGGCTGCTCGGCGCCGCGACGCTGGGCCTGCGGCTCGCCGTCATCATCGCGTGCATCGGGGCGGCCAACGCCCTCGCCAACCCCAAGCGCCTGCTGCGCAGCCTGCCCACCGCCCTGCACGAGGTCGGCGCCGCGGTCGTCGTGTCGGTCTCCGTCGCACCGCAGCTCGCGGAGTCGGTGCAGCGGGTACGGCGCGCCCGCGACCTGCGCGGTGAGACGCGCAAGGGCATCCGGGCCGTCCCCGCCATCGCCCTGCCGGTGCTCGAGGACACCCTCGAGCGATCCCTGCTGCTGGCCGCCGCGATGGACTCGCGCGGCTACGGCCGCAGCGGCACCGCCGCCCCACGGCAGCGCCTCGTGACGGGAGCGGTCACCCTCCTCGGGCTGCTGCTCACCGCCGTCGGCCTCTACGGCGTCCTCGACGCCTCGACCCCGACGCTCATGGGCACCCCGTCGCTCGTCGTCGGCCTCGGTCTCGCGCTGACCGGCCTCTGGCTCGGCGGCCGCCACGTGCGCACCACCACCTACCGACCCGACACCTGGGGCGGCCCCGAGTGGCTGACCGTCGCCTGCGGCGTCGTGCCTGCTGCCGTGCTCACCGTCGTCGGCCGCACCACCCCGGACGCCCTGGCCATGCCGCTCGAGCCGCTGGGCGTCCCCCCGCTCCCCCTGCTCGCCGTCGTCGGGCTGCTCGTCGCCGCCCTCCCGGCGTTCCTCACCCCCGAGCCGCCGCGCCCGCCGTCGCGCGTGCCCGAGCGCGGTGCCCGGGAGGTGGCCGGTGTCTGACCAGGCCATCGTCCTCGAGTCGGTCTCGGTGACCCCCGCCGGCGCCGACGCCCCCGTCCTGCGCGACGTCGACCTCGTCGTCGAGGAGGGCGAGCTCGCGCTCGTCGTCGGGCGGACCGGCTCGGGCAAGTCGACCCTGCTCGGCGCGATGTGCGGGCGCGTGCCGCACTTCACCGGCGGCACCCTGCGCGGGCGCGTGCTGCTCCACGGCCGCGACACCCGCGAGCACCGACCGCGCGACCTCGCCGACCTCGTCGGGGTCGTCGGCCAGGACCCGCTCGCCGGCTTCGTCACCGACACCGTCGAGGAGGAGCTCGCCTACGGCATGGAGCAGCTCGGCCTCTCGGCGACGACGATGCGCAAGCGCGTCGAGGAGACGCTCGACGTCCTCGGCATCCCCGAGCTGCGCGGCGCGAACCTGCGCGAGCTCTCCGGCGGGCAGCAGCAGCGGGTCGCCATCGGCTCGGTGCTGACCGCCCACCCGCGCGTCATCCTCCTCGACGAGCCGACCTCGGCCCTCGACCCCACCGGCGCCGAGGAGGTGCTCGCGACGATCACCCGGCTCGTCCACGACCTCGCGGTCACGGTCGTCGTCGCCGAGCACCGGGTCGAGCGGGTGCTCCACTACGCCGACCGCGTGCTGCACGTCGGCGCCGGCGGGGTCGTGCGCGACGGCGAGCCGGCCGAGGTCATGCGGTGGAGCGACATCGCCTCGCCCGTCGTCGAGCTCGGCCGCTGGGCCGGATGGCGCCCGCTGCCCCTGTCGGTGCGCGACGCCCGGCGGGCCTCCCGGGGCCTGCGGGCGGAGCTGGCCGACGCGCCGGACCCTGCGGTCGAGGAACGCCCGGGCGGGGCCCCCGTCCTGCGCGCCGCCGGAGTCGTCGTGCGCCACCCGGGCGACGTCATCGCCGTCGCCGGGGTAGACCTCGGCCTGGCCGCGGGCGAGGTCACCGCCCTCATGGGGCGCAACGGCTCGGGCAAGTCGAGCCTGCTGTGGGCCCTCCAGGGCTCGACGCGGCCGACGTCGGGCCGGGTCGAGGTGGCCCGTCCCTCGGGCGCCCCCGTCGAGCCGTCCGAGCTCTCGCCGGCCCGCCGGCGGGCCGTCGTCGGGCTCGTGCCGCAGACCGCGACGGACCTGCTCTACCTCGACACCGTCGGCGGGGAGTGCACGCAGGCCGACCGTGAGAGCTCCGTCCCCGCGGGGACGTGCGCCGGGCTCCTTGCCCGGCTGGCCCCGGGCATCCCGGCCGACCGGCACCCGCGCGACCTCTCCGAGGGGCAGAAGCTCGCCCTCGTGCTCGCCGTGCAGCTGACGGCCGACCCGCCCGTGCTGCTCCTCGACGAGCCGACGCGCGGCCTCGACCCCACCGCGAAGGCCGCCCTGACGACCACCCTGCGCGACCTCGCCGCCCGCGGCCGGGCCGTCGTCGTCGCGACCCACGACGTCGAGTTCGTCGCCGAGGTCGCCGACCGGGTCGTCGTCATGGCCGCCGGCGAGGTCGTCGCCGACGGCCCGACCGCCGAGGTCGTCGTCTCCTCCCCCGCGTTCGCGCCGCAGGTCGCCAAGGTCCTGCGCCCGGGTCCGTGGCTGACCGTCGACGCCGTCCGGACCGCGCTCCCGGCGGGTGCCCGGTGAGCGCGGCCGACGCCCGCCCCGGGCGCGCCATCCGGATGCGGCCGCGCTCGACCGTGGCGGTCGCGCTCGTCAGCCTCGCCGGCCTCGTCGCGTTCGGCTGGCCGCTGCTCGTCGACCCGTCCTCGGGCCTGGCCCACTCGGCCGACGCCCCGCTCGTCTTCGCCCTCGTCCTGCCGCTGCTGCTCGCGGTCGTCCTCGCCGAGATCGCCGAGGGCGGGATGGACGTCAAGGCGGTGGCGATGCTCGGGGTGCTCTCGGCCGTCGGCGCCGCCCTGCGTCCGCTCGGTGCCGGCACCGCCGGGCTCGAGACCGTCTTCTTCCTGCTCGTCCTCGGCGGGCGCGTCTTCGGCGCCGGGTTCGGGTTCGTCCAGGGCGCGGTCACGCTCTTCGCGTCGGCCCTCATCACCGGCGGCGTCGGCCCGTGGCTGCCCTTCCAGATGCTCGGCGCCGCGTGGGTCGGGATGGGCGCCGGCCTCCTGCCGCGGGCGCGCGGCAAGGCCGAGGTGGTCCTGCTCGCGGGCTACGGGGCGCTCGCCGGCCTCGCCTACGGGTTCCTGCTCAACCTGTCGTTCTGGCCGTTCTCGACCGGCACCGGTGGGGGGCTGTCGTTCGTCGCGGGGGCGCCCCTGCTGGAGAACCTCCACCGGTTCGTCGTCTTCAGCCTCGCGACGAGCCTCGGCTGGGACCTCGGGCGCGCCCTGACCAACGTCATCCTCGTCTCGGTCACCGCCCGGCCGGTGCTCGGGGCGCTGCGCCGGGCCGCCCGGCGGGCCGCGTTCGAGGCGCCCGTGGCGTTCGAGGAGGCGGGCGACGCCGACGCCCCGGCGAGCCCCCGGTCGCGGGCGCCGGGAGAGTTGGCACAATCGCCTCCATGAACCCCCTCGAGCTCGACCGCGACCCCGCCTGGCTGAGCCGCGAGGAGCTCGACTCGGCGCGCGAGAAGCTGCCGATCCTCTACGTCGACGCCGTGCCCGTGCGGGTCGACGACCGCGGCGAGGTCACCGCCCTCGGCGTGCTGCTGCGCCTCGACGACGAGGGCCGCGTCTGCCGCGAGCTCGTCTCGGGCCGTGTCCTGCACCACGAGCGCATCCGCGACGCGCTGCTGCGCCACATCGAGAAGGACCTCGGCCCGGTGGCCCTGCCGCGCATCCCGGTGGCTCCCCAGCCGTTCACGGTGGCCGAGTACTTCCCGACGCCCGGGGTCACGCCCTTCCACGACCCGCGCCAGCACGCGGTCTCGCTCGCGTTCGTCGTGCCCGTGGCCGGCGACTGCGCCCCGCAGAACGACGCGCTCGACCTCACGTGGCTGACCCCGGCGCAGGCGCTCGACCCGGGCGTGCAGGCCGAGATGGACCGCGGCCACGGCGTCCTCCTGCGGCAGGCGCTCGCCCACCTCGGCCACTCCGTCTGACCCGCTGGGTCACACCCGCGGCGCGGTTGCTCCGGCGGGACGGGGATGCATCCGCGTCCCTGTGGAGGTTCCGCGTCGTCACCGTGACGGCGCGGATGCTCGGGCGCGGGATTCCGGTCCTTCGCCATCGGTCTTCCGCTCCTGCCCGGCGCAGTCCGCACTGGGCCCATGACCCGGCACGCGACGGAGACGGCGCTCGCCGTCGGGGCGCTGCCGCGGCCGGTCCGCCTGGCCGTGGCCGGCGCCATCGGCCTCGGGCTGCTGGGCGCCGCGGTGGGACTGGTCCTGGGGCTGCTGGCCTACCCGCCGACCGCCTGGTTCGCCGTCCTCGAGGTGGGGGCGCCCTCGACGGTGCTCGGTCTCGTCGTCGGCCTGCTCGCAGGGCTGGTCACGCGCGCCCCGACCGGCCCCGGCTGACGTCCCGGACACTCGCACACGCAGGACCTCCCGCGCCGCCGGTAAACGTCCGGGAGCCGCGGAACCTCCTGCGTGACGACCGGTCGGTGCGCGACGGGTCGGTGGGATCTTGACCGACGCGCCCGGCTGCGCCCACAGTGGTCGTCGTGCCGCAGTTCTCCGGGCTCAACCACGTGTCGCTGAGCGTCACCGACCTCGACGTGAGCGAGCGTTTCTACACGCAGGTGCTGGGGCTGCGTCGAATCCTCGACACCGGCTACGCGCGCATCCTCATCGACCAGCGCACCGGTTTCGTCCTCGCTCTGGTGCGTCACCCCGAGAGCACCCGGGCGCGGTTCAGCGAGCTGGTGACCGGGTTGGACCACCTCGGGCTCGCCGCGGCCGACCGCGACGAGCTCGTCGAGTGGCAGGCCAGGCTCGAGGCGGCGGGCGTGCCGCACAGCCCGATCCAGGACATGCCGCTCGGGTACCACCTGAACTTCCGGGACCCGGACGGCATCGCCCTCGAGCTCCAGGCCCCGACCGCGGAGTACGCCGCGGTCCTCGCCGACGTCGCGACGCGCGAGGTCACCGACGACGAGGTGGCCGCCCTGGCGGCCCGCCTGCTCGGCACCGGCTGACGCGCAGGACCTTCCGCGACGCCGCACAGCATCCGGGTGCGGCGGGACCTTCTGCGCGCAGCCGGGGTCAGCCGGTGAACTTGTCGCGGGTGCGGCGCATGTCCTGCTCGTCGGCCTCGTGCGAGGCCTCGAGCGTCGGCGCCGTGCCGCCGAGGCGCGCCGGCAGGTAGACGAGCTCGTCGCCGGTCAGCGCCGGGTAGGCCGCCTGCTGCACGTCGAGCTGCGCCTGCATCGCCGCCTTGACCCGCGCGGTCGCCGCGGTGACGTCCTCACGGCGCTCGAGGACGATCGGCTCCCCCACCGCGATGTGCACGGGGATGTTGGCCCGGCCCATCCGCTTGGGGTGGTCCTTGGTCCAGACCCGGTGCCCGCCCCAGATCGTCGTCGGCAGGACCGGCACGCCGGCGACCTGCGCCATCTTCACCGCGCCCGGCTTGAACTCCTTGAGCTCGAAGGAACGCGACATCGTCGCCTCGGGGAAGACGCCGACGATCTCGCCGGCCTTGAGCGCGGCGACGGCGAGCCGGAACGCCTCGCCGCCCTTGTGCCGGTCGACGGGGATGTGGTGCATCCCGCGCATGAGCGGCCCCGCGACACCGTGGACGAAGATCGACTTCTTGGCCATGAACCGCACGTAGCGGCGGTGGGGCCACGCCGGCAGGCCGGCGTACATGAAGTCGAGGTAGGACGTGTGGTTGATCGCCATGACGGCGCCACCGGTGCGTGGCACGTTCTCCTCACCGGTGATGGTGAAGCGGGTGCCCTGGAGAAAGAACAGGGTCTTGGCCGCGTGGATGACGGGGCGGTACACGGGCTCCATGCGGGCAGCCTAGGTCAGCGGTGACGAGGAGGCTGCCACGCGGTCTGGAACACCTGGTCGCCGAGGTCCCGCGAGACGATGCGCGCGCGGCCGGGCGGCTGCGGCGACGCCTTGACGCGGCCGATGAGCATCCCCTCGTCCGGGCTGCCCGAGAGCAGGATGCCGGGGCTGCCGAGGTCGCGGATGCTCTGGAGCACCGGCTCGAAGAGCGCCCGCGAGGCGCCACCGCTGCGCCGGGTGACGACGAGGTGAAGACCCACGTCACCGGCCTGCGCGAGCAGGGGCACGAGCGGCCGCAGCGGCGAGCCGGACGAGGTGACGACGAGGTCGTAGTCGTCGACGAGGAAGTAGACCTCGGCGCCGCTCCACCACGAGCGAGCCCGCAGCTGCTCGGGGGTCACGTCCGGGCCGGGCAGGCGGGTGCGGAGGAACTCCGTGATGCCCTCGACCGCCCCGACGGTCTGCTCCTCGGTCGTCAGGTACTCGCCGACGTGCGCCTCGGGCAGCTCGCCGAGCAGGCCACGCCGGTAGTCGACGACGAAGAGCTTCGCCTCGTCCGGGGTGTGCAGGCGCGCCACCTCGTGGGCCACGGTGCGCAGGAACGCGGTCTTGCCGCTGTCGCCGTCCCCGAGGAGGTAGAGGTGCGGCTCCTCGGCGAGGTCGAGGCCGATCGGGGCGAGGTTGGCCTCGTCGACGCCGAGCAGCAGCCGGCGGTCGTCGGGGCCGGCGAGCTCGCGGACGGCGTCGAGCGTGATCTCCTCGGGCAGCAGGCGCAGCTTGGGGCCGCGCGGGCCCTGCCAGGCCGCGTTGACGCGCGTGACGAGGTCCTCGACGCCGTCGCCGAGGTCGTCAACACTGCCGCGGTCGTCGATCCGCGGGATGCCGCCGAGGAAGTGGTGCTTGGTCATCGTCAGGCCGCGGCCGGGGCGCCCCTTGGGGACGTTGGCGGCGACGCGCCGGTCGACCTCGGAGTCGGTCGGGTCGCCGAGGCGCAGCTCGACGCGGGTGCCGAGGACGTCGCGGATCTGGTTGCGGAAGTCCATCCAGCGCGAGGTCGTGAGGACGACGTGGACGCCGAAGGTCAGGCCGCGGCCGGCGAGCTCGGTGATCTGCCCCTCGAGCTCGTCGAACTCGGCGCGCACGGTGGGCCAGCCGTCGACGACGAGGAAGACGTCGCCGTAGCCGTCGTCGACCCGGCCCTCGGCCCGGCGCCGGCGGTAGGTCTCGATCGAGTCGATGCCGTTGGCGCGGAAGTAGGCCTCGCGTGCGTCGACGATCCCCCGGATCTCGGCGACGAGCCGGCGGACGACCTCGGGCTCGCTGCGGTTGGCCACGCCCGCGACGTGGGCGAGCTTGGCCATCGGCGTGAACGTGCCGCCGCCGAAGTCGAGGACGTAGACCTGGCTCTCGAGCGGGGTCGTCGTCAGGGCGATGGCCGTGACGAGCGTGCGGGCGAACGTCGAGCGGCCGGAGCGCGGTCCGCCGACGACGGCGACGTGGCCGCCGGCCCCGCCGAGGCGCAGGACGAACAGCTCGCGGCGCTGCTCGAGCGGCCGGTCGACGATGCCGACGGGCAGGACGTAGTCGCCGCGCGCCCGCCACGACGGGCTCGTGAGCCCGAGCGCCGGGTCCTCGCGCAGGTCGCCGAAGAGCTGGTCCATCGAGTTCGGGACGTCGAGCGGCGGCAGCCACACCTGGTGGGCGGGGCGGCCGTGGCCCTTCATCCGCGAGACGGCGATGTCGAAGACCGCGCGCTCCTCGGCGGCCTCCTGGGGCGCCGGAGCCGCGGGCTCGACCGGTGCGCGCCGTCGGGCCGCGACCGGGGCGAGGGTGTACGGGAGGATCTCGGACGGGCCGCCACCGCCGGGCTCGCTCGCGGCGCGGCGCCGGCGGCCCTTCGGCGGGCCGGAGACGTACGCGGCCTTGAACTTCGTCAGCGTCGTCTGGTCCGGCTTGAGGTAGCCGAGCCCGGGGACCGGCGGCAGCTCGTAGGCGTCGGGCACGCCGATGACGGTGCGGGACTCGCCGGCCGAGAAGGTGCGCAGGCCGATCCGGTAGGACAGGTGGGACTCGAGCCCGCGCAGGCGGCCCTCCTCGAGGCGCTGCGACGAGAGCAGCAGGTGCATCGAGAGCGAGCGGCCGAGGCGGCCGATGGCGACGAAGAGGTCGGCGAACTCGGGCTTGGCGGCGAGCAGCTCGGAGAACTCGTCGGCGACGATGAGCAGCGCCGGCAGCGGCTCGAGGTCGGCGCCGCCGGCCCGGGCGCGCTCGTAGTCGGTGACGTTGGCGAAGTTGCCGGCCGAGCGCAGGAGCTCCTGGCGGCGGGTCATCTCGCCCTGGAGCGCGTCCTGCATGCGCTCGACGAGCGTCAGCTCCTGGCCGAGGTTGGTGATGACGGCCGAGACGTGCGGCATGTCGGCCATCCCGGCGAACGTCGCCCCACCCTTGAAGTCGACGAGGACGAAGTTGAGCGACTCCGGCGAGTGCGTCATCGCGAGCGCGAGCACGAGGGTGCGCAGCAGCTCGGACTTGCCGGAGCCGGTGGCGCCGATGACGAGGCCGTGGGGGCCCATGCCCTGCTGCGCCGACTCCTTGATGTCGAGCGCGACGGGAAGGCCCTTCTCGTCGACGCCGATCGGCACGCGGAGGCGGTCGCGCTGGAGTCGCGCACGCCACGCGGTGTCGACGTCGAAGTCGCGGACGTCGCCGGTGCCGAGGAGGTCGACGAGCTCGGTGGAGGCGCTCAGGGCGTCGCGCGCCTCGGGCTCGTCGGCGGTGTACCGCGGCGCGAGGCGGCGGGCCGCGGCCTCGGCGCGGGTGGTCGAGAGCTGGTCGGCGACCCCGTGGGCCACCCCGCGGGCGAGGCTGATGACCTCGAGCGGTGCGGTGCCGGCGCGCGGGCCGCTCGTCGTGCGCGGGCCGACGGCGAGGCGCAGCGTCGTCCCCGAGTCGAGCTCGCCCCACTGCTCCGGCAGGTCGAGGACGGTGACACCGAGGACGCCGTCCGGCGTGACGACCGGGTTGCCCGGCGGCACGTGCCCGCCGTCGACGACGAGCAGGACGTGCGGCAGCGCGCCGCGCTCGCTCGGGCCGAAGCGCGGACGCTCGACGATCTCCTGGGGCAGCAGCGGCAGGAGGTCGTGCACCGACTCGCCGACGAGCCGCACCGGCCCGACCGCGTCGTGCTCGCGGGGGCTGAGGGCGTGCGGCAGCCACTTGAGCCACTCCCACTCGGCGCGCGCCTCGCGCGAGACGAGGGCGGCGACGACGAGGTCCTCGGGGGCGTGCTGCATCGCGGCCTGGAGGACGAGCGAGCGGGCCAGCGAGCGCGCGGGGTCGGCGTCGCCCGTCACCTCGACGTGCGGCCACGCCCGCAGCGCTGCGGAGGCCGGCAGGCCGGGCTGGACGCGGTGGGTCGAGAGGAGGCGGTGCAGCGCCGAGGCGGCGACGGGGTCGAGCTGGGCCAGCGGCGGGGTCTCCGGCGGCTCGAGCTCGAGGCAGAGCGGCTGCGACGTCGTGCCCATCCGCACCTGGAGGAAGTCGACGTCGGAGACCTGCCGCTCCCAGACGCGCGTGCCCTCCGCGGCGATGACCGGGAGCGCCGCGGGGTCCGGGTAGTCCCACAGGGCCGCCTCGCGCTGGCGGGCGGCGGCGTCGCGGATGGTGCCGCGCACCTCCTGCAGGTAGGCGAGGTACTCGCGGCGCGCGGCGAGGACGCCGGCGGCGTGCTGCTGGCGCTGCCGCAGGCCGCTCGCGAGGACAAACCCGACGCTGGCGACGAGGAACATCCCGGCGGTCAGCCAGGCGCGGGCGCCGTTCTGCGACAGGGCCACGAAGCCGATGGAGCCGAGCGAGCCGAGCATCGGCACCGCCTGCATCAGCAGGCCGCTCGCGCCCTCGGACGGGGTGATCTCGGGAGGGGGCTGGAGCACGAGACGTCCCGTGGGGACCTCCGGTGCCTGCTCTCGCGTGCCGCTGCGTGCGGGCACCGACATCCTGCTTCCCCTCCCGGTGGTGCTTCTGGCGCTCGGCCTACCGTACCCGTGGATACTGTTCCCCGCGGGGAGTGGCCCGAGGTGGGCCGGATCGAGTGCGGGAGAACGACGGGAGGGCCCGGTGGACGGGACGACGCAGCAGCTGACGCTCGTCGCGGACGAGCGCAGCTACGACCTCGTCGTCCCGGTCGGCACCCGTGTCAGCGAGGTCCTCTCGGTCCTCGGCATCTCCTCCAGCGCCACGCCGAGCTCGGTCGCGACCGCCGCCGGCCACGTCCTCGGGCCCCAGGACCGGATCTCCGGCGACCTGCCCGCCGGCGCCGTCCTCACCGTCGTCCGGACGACCACCCACGCCGTGCACCGGGGGGTCGTCAGCCTCGACCGGTCCTCCGCCGCCCCCGGCGCCCGCCCGTCGGCCCCGGCGTGGGCCGGTGGGTCGCGCTCGCCGTCGGTCGCGACCGCCGACCCCGGGCTCTCGCTCGTCGACGACGCCACCCAGCGCCGCGACGCCGTCGACGACGTCGACGCCACGGTCAGCCGCTCCGCGCTGCACCACCCGCGGCGCCGTCGTCGCGGGCCCGCCCGACGCGCCGCGCGACGCGCCTCGGACCTCGGGCCGGTGCTCGTCGCGGCCAGCGCCGTCGTCGCGCTCGTCGCCGCGGCGCTCGCCCTCGCCGCACCGGCCGGCACGACCGACCAGGTCCTCGACGCCGCCGCCGTCCGCTGGGCGGCGAGCGGGGTGCTGCTCGCCGCCGCCGTGGCCGCCGTCCTCCTCACCCCCCGGCACCGCAGCGGTGCCGCCCTGGTCCGGCTCGTCGGCGCCCCCTCGCTCGCGGGTGCCGCGGGCCTCCTCGTCCCGCTCGCGTCCACGCCGTCGCGGGTCGCGGTCGCGGTGGTGCTGGCGGCCGCGCTCGGGGCCGTGGTGCTCGCGCTCGCGTCGTCCGACGGCTCGCCCGCCGACCGGGCCGAGCGGACGGCCCTGGCCTGCCTCGGCGGGCTCGCCGCCCTCGTCGCCGGCACCGTGCTCGCCGAGCAGCCGGTGACCGTGGCCGCCGCCCTCGTCGTGGGCCTCGCTCCGGTCGTCGTCCGCGCGCTGCCGAGCGCCAGCCTCGACGTCGACCAGACCCAGCTCGTCGACACCGACCGCCTCTCGACGACCGTCTGGTCGGTACGCGAGCGGCACGCCGCGCGCCGCCGCCGCGTCACCGCCACCGACGTCCGCGACCGCGTCGCGCAGGCCCGCTCGGTGGTCTCGGTCGGCACGACCTACCTCGGCGTCCTCGCCGTCGTCGCCGGATGGGTCGTCGCGCTCACCGAGCCGCTGTCGACGCTCGCGCCGTGGTCGCGCTGGGCGCTCCTCCTCGCCTCGGCCGCCGCGCTGGGGTACCAGGCGCGCCACGTCCGCGACCGGCTGGCGCGCGCCGCGATGCTCGCCACCGCGGCGTCCCTCACCCTCTCGACCTCGGTCGCCGTCGTCGACTGGGACGGCGGCTGGCGCTGGGGCGTGGTCGCCGGGGCGGTCGTCCTCGGGGTGGCCGCGGTCCTCGGCGCCGTCGCGCTGTCCGGGGGCTGGGCCTCGACCCGGCTCTCGCGCGGCGCCGACCGGCTCGAGGCGCTCGCGGTCGTCCTCGCGCTGCCGCTCGCCGTCGTGGCCGGTGGCCTCGTCGAGGCGCTGCGCCGGTTCACCTCCGGCTGATCCCCGGCCACGCGAGACCACCCCTGACCTCGCCCCGCCGCCCCGACTTTGCCCGGCCGCCCCGTCACACCACCCCGGCGAGACGGGACGACCCCGGCACGACGGAGCGCCCCTCCCCCGGCACGGGAAAGGGGCGCTCGCGTGACGTGGCCGGCGTGTCAGCGCCAGACGGGCGGGGTCGCATCGTCCTCGCCCTCGAACCAGGTCTCCTCGTCCTCGTGGGTCAGGTGGTCGACGTCCTGGGCCTGCTCGTCGCGGCCCCGGCGTCCACCGCGCCCCCCGGAGGCGGCTCCGACGGCACCCTTGGCCCCGGCACCGCGGCCGCCGCTCTCGCCGACCTTCGGGACCCCGTACTTCCCGGTGCTGCGCGACCCGGTGACCCCGGCCGCGCCGCGACCGCCACCGGCGCCCCGGGCACCACCGCGCGCGGCGGCACCCTGACCACCGGGGGCGACGGTCGTGCGCCCGGCCGCGCCGGCCGCACCGCGACCCGCGGCTCCGCCGGCTCCACGGCCCGCGGCGGAGGTGCTGCCGGCCACCAGGCCGGGGCGGCCGGCCGCGCCGGCGGCACCGAACGCGCCACCACCCATCCGCCCGAGCACGCCCTTGCCGAGCAGCGCGGCGCCACCCATGAGGGCGCCGCCGCCGACCGCACCGGCGCCGCCGAGGCCTCCGGCACCGCCGCCGGATGACCCACCGCCCGGCGCGGTCCCGGCCCAGCCGGTGCTGCCGGCGCCACCGGGCGTGACCGTGCCGGTCGTGCCGCCGTCGAGGTGGACCGGGGTCGGCGTCGGGCTGACCGGGCTGACCGGGGCCGGCGGCTCGACCGGCGGGGTGGTCGTCGGCGGGGTGGTCGTCGGCGGCTGCGGGTTCTCGACGACCGGCTCCTGCACCCAGCCGGTCGGGTGCGACACGTGGTAGACGCCACCGCCCCCACCACCGCCCGAGGGCGCGACGTACGAGCCCCCGCTCGGGCCGCCACCGGACGGGTACCCACCCCCGCCGCCGCCCCCGCCGGAGGACCCCGGGTCGATGGTCACGGAGTCCTGCGCGGCCACGGGCATCTCCCGGGCCGCTCCACGGATGCCGGAGCCGAAGCCGGCGAGCACGGTCGCGGACTGCTGCTCACGCTGCTCGCGCTGCGCGGCGACGGCCGCGTCGAAGCCGGCCTGGTCGAAGACCTTGCCGTCCGGCGCGGGCTGACCGCCCTGGCGCGCCTGGGTGTGCTCGTAGGACGAGCGGTCGACATCGGTCGAGATCGTGCGCACCGTGTTCTGGTACGCCTGCCGCGCCGTGTCCGCCGCGTCCGCGGCCTGGTTCAGTCCCCGCTTGATGCCGGTGATCTCCTCGGCCCGGTCATCGAGCTGGCCGGCGAGCCTCTGGAGCGTGGCGTAGGCCGCGTCGGCGGCCGGGCCCGTCCACGGTCGGTCCGCCCCCTGCAGCTTCGTGATGACCGAGCGCACCTCGGTGGCGAGGTTGCTCACCGTGTCGGCGGTGGTCCCCCAGTCGTCGGCGGTCATCCGCACGAGGACCGTCGAGAATCCGTAGATCCCGTAGAGCTTGCGCTCGTTGGGCCCCGCGTCGGCCGGCAGCGCCGGGTTGCTCGGGCCCTCGTCAGGAATGACCATCAGTGGTTCCTCCCCTCGGCGCTCGCGGCGCCGTCCGTCGTCGTGGTGCTGGTCGTGGTGGCAGAGGTGGTCGGTGTGGGGGACGCCCCCGCGGCCGCACGGCGTCCGCGCAGGACGAGCCCACCTCCGGCGAGGAGCAGGAGCACGAGCACGACGGCGCCGAGGAGCAGCCACGGCGGCCCACCCGGGCCGCCGGCGCGGACGGCCGGGGCCGCCTGGGCCGCCGGCGTGCCGGACGGGGTCGCACTGACGGTCGGGGACGTCGACGGGCTCGCGGAGCCCGTCGAGGTCGACGCCGGCAGGCCCATGGACGTCGCGACCTGCTGCACCGTCGGCTCCTCGTTCTTGCCCGGGCGGACGAACGGGTTGTCCTTCGGCAGCGCCGAGGGGTCGACCTCCACGGCGTCGGCAGGGTCGAAGATGCCCCAGCCGTAGGCGGGGTTGGCGCTGCGCACCGTGGGCAGGTCCGCCCCGCTGCGCCGGAACCAGGTCTCGTAGCCGCTGCCGCTCTTCTTCTCGCGCAGCCCCACGTTGTCCTTGACCGCGTGGAGGATCTGCCCGGCGCTCGCGTCCGGGTGGGCGGACCGCATCGCCGCGATGCCGCCGGCGACGATCGCCGTGGCGATCGACGAGCCCGAGACGACGGTGTCGCTGTGCCAGCCGGAGCCGTCGTAGCTGCCGGCCATGACGTCCTTGCCCGGCGCCGCGAGGGCGAGGGACGCGCTGCCCTTGATGCCGAACTCCGGGATCCGGCCGGCCGAGTCGACGCTCGTCACCGCGAGCACCCCGTTGCCCTCACCGGGCCACATCCCCGACTTCGCGTCGTTGGGGGTGCCGGCGACGACGATCGCGTCGGCCCGGTAGGCCGCGAGGAGGGCGTCGACGATCTCGTCGTCGTAGCGGCCGACGAGGCTGATGCTGATGACGTCGGCGCCGTCCGAGGCGGCTCGCTCGACCGCGCGGGCCATGCCCTCGTCGACGCTGTCCCCGCCGTCGACGGACGGACAGGTCGGCCGGTCCTTCGCGTCACGGTAGAACGCGGCGTAGTGCCGGATCGTCGCGTCGGGCGCGACGCCGCGGATCCCACGACCGCCCGGCCCCGTGCCCTTCCCGGAGCCGGCGATGAGCGCCGCCATGCTCGTGGCGTGCTCGGCGGGCTTGCCGGTGGCCGACGGCGAGCGGAGGGGAGCGTCGTAGCCGTCGCCCCTGCAGAGGCTCCGGCTGGAGTCGACCTTCCCACGGAGCTCGGGGACGTCGGCGTCGATCGGCCCGTCGATGACGGCGACCGTCACACCCTGGCCGGTGCCCCGGCGGTTGAGCTCGTCGACGCCCATCGCCGTGCGCCACCACTCGCCCGGGGACGCGGCCGCCGACAGGCGGTCGGGCGCACCGGCGAGGGTCCCGGCCGTCGCGGACGCGGCCGCGGCACCGCCCGTCGTGGCCACGAGGGCCAGGGCGAGCACGGTGGCAGGCACGCGGGCTCGACGCATCAGCCGACGTCCATGCCGCTGGAAGGCGGCGGGGTGGACGGCGCGGCGCCACCGCTCGACGGACCGGTCGGGGTGGAGGCCGACGTCCCGCCCGCGCCGGTGTCGACACCGGGGCCCACGGGGTCGGTGGGCGCCGGCGCCTCCTCGGCGATGCGCACCTGGGCCGCGCTCCCCTCGACCGCGGCCTCGTCCCGGGCGGCCCGCTCCGTCTGCTGCGCGGACGCGAAGTCGTCAGGCGTGGCCCAGCGGGCCTGCAGGGTCTGGAAGGCGTCGCCGGAGGCCTCGTCGCGCTCGCGGAGCTCGGCGCCGGCCTGGGCCAGCGCCTGCGCGGCGGCGGTCAGGTCGTCGCGGATGCCCCGCAGCGTCGCCTCGTAGATGTGGGCCGCGGCCGTGTAGACGGTCGCGAAGTCCTGCGCCTCCGGGATCTCGCCGAAGGTCGAGCGCGACGCGACGGTGTACTCCACCGTCCGCAGCGCGTCGTGGGTCGAGCTCGTCCAGTCCTGCTCGTAGTCCAGCCCGAGCGTCTGCAGGATGCTCGGGTACTGGATGGGTCCAGCGCCCGGTCCGCCGTCGTCGAGTCGTGGCACGTCGTCTCCTCGGTCCGTTCCGTCACGGGCGCCCCGCGCCCGTGGTCCTCCCCGTCACGCCGCGGTGCCGGTGCCTCCCGAGGAGGCACCGGCACCCGGCGCGTGCACGTCGGGCGCTCAGCCCCACATGTTGGTGTTGCGCAGCTCGCCGGCGAGGTAGTCCTCCTTGGAGGAGATGACCGCCTGGCGGACGTCCATGAGGAGCTGCTTGCACTCCTGGATCTGCTTCTCCCAGTCGGCCTGGGCCTTCGAGTACGCGGCGCGGGCCGAACCGTCCCACTGCTCCACGTACTTGCTGAGGTCGTTCTTCATGTCGCCGAGCCGGCCCTCGATCTGGCCGAGACCCTTCTGCATGTCGTCGACGAGCGCGTCGATGCCGGCGCCGCCGACCTTGATTCCGTCACCCATGATCGTTCAGTCCCCTTCGTCGGCTCAGCCGTTGCCGAGCATGCTGCTGTACTTGCTGAGGTTCGACGACGCGGCGGCATCGTCGGCGTCGTACTGACGCTGCGTGCCGGTGAGATTCGCCTCGAACGTGTCGAGCACGTCGACGATGTCCTGCGTCTGCACCTTCCACGCCTCGCTGACGTTCTGGAAGCTGGCAGCGCCCTGCCCCTCCCAGTGCGCCTTGACGGCCTCCATCTGCGTGCGCAGGTCGTTGACCTGCTTGCGGAGGTCCCCCCGCGCAGCTGAGACGATGTCGGCGCTGGCCTTGACGACGCCTGCGCCGGCCCTGAACTGGTCACCCATGCTGTGTCCTTCCCTCGTGCGACGACGATCGTGCCGCAGCCGTTTCACTGACCCCCTGAAGGGCTGGTGTCCATCGGACGTGGTTCCGGTGCGGCCCCTCGTCCTGCACTCGACCCTACGGTGCCATGCGAAAAGGGTCGATGGGGAGAACTCCCCGAACCCCACGCGTCTATGCTCGGGGCGCGTCGGGACCGGCACCGGGCCGGCCGTCGAGGGGAGAGTCGAAACCGTGAGCCAGTCCAGCGCCGCCTCCGCGTCGCTCGTCCGAGTCTCCGTGTCGTCGGGCACCCGTCGCGCGGATCTCGGTGTGCCGGGCGGCATCCCGGTCGTCGAGATCGTCCCCGAGCTCGCGCGCGAGCTCGGGGTCCTCGATCCCGAGCAGGCCACGCACGGCTTCCGGCTCGTCGCGGGCGGCGGGACCCTCCTCGACCCCGACCGCTCGTTCGCGGCCCAGGGGGTGACCGACGGGTCGGTGCTGAGCCTCGAGGTCGTCGACCCCTCGACCGACAAGGTCTACGACGACGTCGTCGAAGCCGTCGCGGACGTCGTCGAGACGCAGTTCGCCCCGTGGACCGCGCGGCACAGCGCGGGCACGGCGGTCGGCGCCTCCGTCGTCCTCTTCCTCTGCGCGGCCTGGGCCCTGTTCACCGCTCGGGACACCGGGCTGCTCGTCGCCGCCGTCGCGCTCGCCGTCGCCCTCCTCCTCGTGGGCTCGGCCGCCGTCCTCCACGCGCGGGCGCAGGCCGGCGGCGCGCTCGCCCTCGCGCTCACCGCCCTCGCGTTCGCGGCGACCTCCGGCAGCGCCGTCGCCCCGGCCGACGCGCTCTGGGGCCGCGGCCTGGTCTGGGTCGGCTCCGCCGTCGCGATCGTGGGGCTCGCCGCGGCCCTCGTCGTGGCCCGGCACCGTCTGGTGCTGGCCGCCGGGGCCGTCGTCGGTCTCGTCGCCACCGCGGTCGGCCTCGCGACCGGGGTGCTCGAGGTCGACGTGACGACGGTGTGCGCCGTCGTCCTCGTGCTCGCGGTCGTCGTCGGCAACGTCCTCCCCTGGGCCGGCCTCTCCTCGAGCCGGCTCAGCTCGCACGCACCCCGCACCGAGGCCGAGATCGAGGCCGACGTGCCCGAGGTCGACCGCGAGCGCGTCCGCGGCCAGGTGGCCCTCGGTCACGAGGTGATGGTCGCCGTCGGGCTGTCGACCGGCGGGGCGGCGCTCCTCGTCACGCCGCAGCTCGTCGCCGACGGGCTGGCCGGGACCGCCCTCGTCCTCGCCGGGTGCGCCGCCACGCTGCTGCGCACGCGGCACGCCCGCACCCGCACCACCGTCGTCATCGCGATGGCCACGGGCATCCTCGGCGTGGCCCTCGCCGCCGTCGTCGCCGCGCTGACGCACCCGACGTGGCGACCGGCCCTCGCGGTGCTCCTCGGGGCGACCGGCGCGGTCGTCGTCGCGCTGGCCGTCCTCGCCCCCCGCACCCGGGTCCGCCTCGGCCGGGTGGCCGACGCCCTCGACGGCGTCGCGCTCGTGTCGCTCCTGCCCCTGGCCGCCGCCACCGTCGGGATCCTCTGACGTGGCGACGAAGAAGGACCTCGTCGAGGCGCAGTCGTTCAGCCGTCGCCGGCTGACCACCGCGTTCGTCAGCGGTGCCCCGGGCGGTCGCGAGGTCGAGCCCGACCGCCCGCTGCGGGCCGTCGTGGGTGGCCTCGCGCTCACCGTCGTGCTCGTCCTCGGCAGCATGGCGTTCGGGTACCTGCGCTCGTCGCTCCCGGACGACTGGGGCAACGACCGGCTGGTCATCGCCGAGGACAGCGGCGCGCGGTACGTGTCCATCGACGAGGTGCTGCACCCGGTCGTCAACACCGTCAGCGCCCGCCTGCTCATCCCGAGCAACCAGTTCAAGGTGCTCGCCGTGCCGGACGAGGAGCTCGCCGACAAGGAGCGCGGCGCGACCCTCGGCATCCTCGGTGCCCCCGACTCCCTCGCACCGGCCGACCGCCTCGTCAACACCGGCTGGCTCTCGTGCCTCGGTGCGGGGCAGCAGGTCTCGTCCGCCATCGGTCCGAAGCGCCGGGCCGAGCCCGCCGACGGCGCCGCCGTGCTCGTCCGCACCGACGAGGCGGTGTTCGTCGTCGCGGACGGGATGCGCTACCCGGTGCGCGGTCGCGACCTGTCGGCCGTCTCGGTCGCCCTGCGGCTCGACGGGCGCCCGCCGGTCGCCGCCCCGGCCGCGTGGCTCAACCTCTTCCCCCAGGGGCCGGCGCTCGGCCCGCTCACCGTCGACGACCTCGGCAAGCCGCTCCCCGGTCTCCCGCCCGGTGCCTCGGTCGGGTCCGTGCTCGAGCTGCAGGACGACGGTCGTCACTACCTCGTCACCCCCGACGGCACCCTCGAGCCGCTGCCCGACGTCGCGCTCGCGATGTACCGCCTCGGCTCGGGGGCGTCCGCCGACGTCCTGCCCGTCGAGGGCGCGCAGATCGCCCGCCTCCAGGTCGTGCCGCAGCGCACCGCCCCGACGGCCTGGCCCGAGAAGCTGCCGACGGCCCTGGAGACCACGCCGTGCGCGACGCTCACGGCCGCGGCGAACACGGCCCCCGTCGTCGCGCTGACGACGGTCACCAGCGACCCGCCGGCATCCGACCGCGGCCGCACCGTCGTCGACACCGGGTCCGGCGCGCTCGTCCGGGCGGTGTCGGGGCAGGTGCTCGGCAAGGGTCCCGTGCTGGCCGTGGACCAGACCGCCACGGCCTACTCGGTCGTCGGCGCGGACACCGAGGTGCTCGCCCGCCTGGGCTACACGTCCGGAGACGTCGTCCCGGTCCCCGCGGCCTGGACCGAGCTGTTCCGCTCGGGCCCGGCCCTCGGCGAGGACGCCGCCCGCACGGTCGTCTCGGGCACGTCGTGACCTCGCGGCGCCGCGCGGCGCGCATCGCCGCGCCGCTCCTGCTCGCGAGCACCGCCGTGCTCCCCTCGGCCGCACCGGCGCTCGCCTCCGCCGGATCCGCCCCGGCAGTGGCCGCGGTCCTGCCCTCCGCGGCCGAGCAGTGCGAGGAGGGACGGACCCAGTGGGTCACCGACACCCCGACGGCGCTCGTCCGGCTCGGCTCCCGCACCGCGTGGACGATGGCCACCGGGCGGGGCGTCACCGTCGCCGTCGTCGACAGCGGGGTCGCCCGCAACCAGCACTTCACCGGCTCCTCCGTGCTCGACGGGCGAAGCCTCGTCGGGGGGTCGGCCCGCACCGACACCCGCCTGCACGGCACCGCGGTCGCCGGCATCATCGCCGCCCGGTCCGTCGGCTCGAAGTCCGGCGTCGAGGGCCTTGCCCCGAACGCCCGCATCCTCCCGGTCAAGGTCGTGTCCGACGAGCGCACCTCGCAGGAGGGGCCGGACACCGACGCCGGCACCCTCGCGGAGGGCATCCGGGCCGCGGTCGACGGCGGCGCGAAGGTCGTCAACGTCTCGCTGAGCACGGCCGGTGACGACTCCCGCCTGCGGTCGGCGGTCGAGCACGCGCAGAGCAAGGGGGCCCTCGTCGTCGCGGCCGCCGGGACGAGCACCGAGCAGGACCCCGTGCGCGGCCCCCGCTACCCCGCCGCCTACCCCGGCGTGCTCGGGGTCGGCGCCAGCGACGCGGACGACCGGCCGGCCAAGGGGTCGGTCACGGGGTCGCACGTCGACGTCGCGGCGCCCGGCACCGACGTGCTGACGACCTTCGGCGCGTGGGGCGACTGCTACCTGTCCTCCGACGAGGGGTCGACGAGCTACGCCACCGCGTACGTCAGCGCGGCGGCCGCCCTCCTCGCACAACGCTTCCCGTCCGAGGGGCCACAGCTGTGGGCCCACCGCCTCGAGGTCACCGCCGCCCGCGACCGGCGCGACGCGCGCGACGACGCCGTCGGCTGGGGCGTCATCCAGCCGGTCGAGGCGCTGACGGCGGTCCTCGACGCCGGGATGGCCGGGCCACCGCTGCCCGGCACGACCGCCCCGCCGCGTGCGCAGGCCGCCACGACCCGCCTCGAGGTGCGCCCGGTCGCGGACCCGCGCGCCGGTGAGCGGCGGCAGGTGCTCTGGGTGGCCGTCGCGGCCGGCAGCGCCCTCACGGGGCTGGCGCTCGTGCGCCTCGCACGCCGACGCCGCACCGGCTGAACCCGGGTGAGGGCACCCTCCGCGGTCTGGGAGGATGTCGGCCATGACCGAGCACGCCTCCCCCACCGCCGCCTCCGCCATCCCGGACCGGCCGTCCCTCGACGGCCTGGAGGAGAAGTGGGGCGCGGTATGGCAGGAGCAGGGCACCTACGCCTTCGACCGCGAGGCCGCCCTCGCCGGTGACCGCTCGCAGGTGTTCTCCATCGACACCCCGCCGCCGACCGCCAGCGGCTCGCTGCACATGGGGCACGTGTTCAGCTACACACACACCGACTGCATGGCGCGCTACAAGCGGATGCGCGGGTTCAACGTCTTCTACCCGATCGGCTGGGACGACAACGGCCTTCCCACCGAGAAGCGCGTGCAGAACTACTACGGCGTGCGCGGCGACGCGTCGCTGCACCACGACCCGGACTTCGAGCCGCCCTTCCGCGGCAACGCCAAGAGCACGAAGGCCGCCGACGAGATGCCCATCTCGCGCCAGAACTTCATCGAGCTGTGCGACGAGCTGACCGTCAAGGACGAGGAGGCGTTCGAGTCCCTCTTCCGCCGGATCGGCCACAGCTACGACTGGTCCATCGGCTACCGGACGATCGACGACCACTCGCGTGCCACCTCGCAGCAGGCGTTCCTCCGTAACGTCCGTCGCGGCGAGGCCTACCAGTCCGAGGCCCCCGGCCTCTGGGACGTCACGTTCCAGACCGCCGTCGCGCAGGCCGAGCTCGAGGCCCGCGACTACCCCGGCGCCTACCACCGCGTGGCGTTCCACGGCGCCGACGGCCCGGTGCACATCGAGACCACGCGCCCCGAGCTCATCCCCAGCTGCGTGGCCCTCATCGCCCACCCGGACGACGAGCGCTACCAACCGCTGTTCGGCACGACCGTGCGCACGCCGCTCTTCGGTGTCGAGGTGCCGGTCGTGGCGCACCCCGCCGCCGAGATGGACAAGGGCGCGGGCATCGCGATGTGCTGCACGTTCGGCGACCTGACCGACGTGCTCTGGTGGCGTGAGCTCCGCCTGCCGACCCGCTCGCTGGTGACGCGCAGCGGCCGCATGCAGTCCGAGACCCCCGAGTGGCTCGTCGGCTCGGCGGGCGAGGCCCTCTACGCCGAGCAGGTCGCGGGCAAGACCGCGTTCTCGGCGCGCGAGGCCATCGTCGGCGCGCTGCGCGAGTCCGGGGACCTCGACGGCGAACCGAAGCCGACGCAGCGCAAGGCCAACTTCTACGAGCGCGGCGAGAAGCCGCTCGAGATCGTCACGACCCGCCAGTGGTACATCCGCAACGGCGGGCGCGAGGCCGACCTCAACGCGGCCCTGGTGGCCCGCGGCGAGGAGGTCGACTTCCACCCCGGCTTCATGCGCAACCGCTACTCCAACTGGGTCCAGGGACTCAACGGCGACTGGCTCGTCTCGCGCCAGCGCTTCTTCGGCGTGCCGATCCCCGTCTGGTACCCGGTCGACGCCGACGGCGAGCCGGACCACGACCACCCGATCCTCCCCGACGAGTCCGAGCTGCCCGTCGACCCCGCGGCGAACCCGCCGGCCGGCTACACCGAGGACCAGCGCGGCGTGCCCGGCGGCTTCGTCGGCGACCCCGACATCCTCGACACCTGGGCCACCTCCTCGCTGAGCCCTCAGATCGCCGCCGGCTGGCGCGGCCGTGACGGCGTCGACCCGGACCCGTTGTTCGAGAAGGTCTTCCCGATGGACGTGCGCCCCCAGGGCCACGACATCATCCGCACCTGGCTGTTCTCGACGGTCGTGCGCGCGCACTTCGAGCACGACAGCGTGCCGTGGACGAACGCCGCCATCTCGGGCTGGATCCTCGACCCGGACCGCAAGAAGATGAGCAAGTCCAAGGGCAACGTCGTGACGCCCGAGGACCTCCTCAAGGAGCACTCGGCCGATGCCGTGCGCTACTGGGCGGCCAGCGGTCGCCTCGGCGCCGACGCCGCCTACGACGTCGGGCAGATCAAGGTCGGCCGGCGGCTGGCCATCAAGGTCCTCAACGCGAGCAAGTTCGCCCTCTCCTTCGGCGACGTCGAGGGCGACCTCGCCGCGCAGGTCACCGACCCGCTCGACCTGTCGGTGCTCGCCGCGCTGCGCGAGGTCGTCGAGAAGGCGACCGCCGGCTTCGAGGGCTGGGACCACACCCGCGCCCTCGAGGTGACCGAGTCGTTCTTCTGGACCTTCTGCGACGACTACCTCGAGCTCGTCAAGGACCGCGCCTACGGCTCGCGCGGCGACGCCGAGGCCGCCTCCGCCCGCGCCACGCTGCGCCTCGTCCTCGACGTCGTCCTGCGCCTGCTGGCGCCGGTCCTCCCGTACGTCACCGAGGAGGTCTGGAGCTGGTTCCACGAGGGCACGGTGCACCGCGCGCCGTGGCCGACCGCCGACGAGGTGCCGGCCGGTGGTGACCCCGCTGCGCTGCCCGCCGTCGGGGCCGCCCTCGCGGTCGTCCGCAAGGCGAAGTCCGAGGCCAAGGTCGGGATGCGGGCCGAGGTGCCCACCGCGACGATCGTCGCCCCGGCCGCGCTGCTCGAGCACCTGCGCGCCGGCGAGGCGGACCTGCGGGCCGCCGGCCGGCTCACCGGGTCGCTCGAGTGGGCCGAGGGCGAGGAGGTCGCGACCCGCGACCTCGAGCTCGTCCCGGTCCCCAAGCCGACCGCCTGAGGCCCCGTCTCTCGCCGGGTGCGCCCTCACCCGTCGAGTGAACAGGACACGCCGTCTGCGGAGCCCCGCACGCGGCGTGTCCTGTTCACTCGACGGGGTTCAGGCGGGCGGGCGGGGGCGCCAGCGCAGGCGGACCCGCTCCGGCGCCCAGGCCGAGGCAGAGGGGGGCTACACCGAGCGCGAGGGGCATCGGCACCGCCGCCGCCAGCAGCCGCCCCAGCCAGAAGCCGACGGCGGCCCCGAGCAGCGCGTGCCGCGCGAGGTGCCGGCGGTCCGTGCGGACCGCGTAGGCGGTGCCGACCGGCGAGAGGACGACGACACGGCCGAGCTCCTCGACGAGCGCGGCGGCTCGTCCCGGGGCGAGGTCCGGCGGCAGCGGCACGAGCGCAGCCTAGACCGCGCGCCCGGGCACTCTCACCCGTCGAGTGAACAGGACACGCCGTCTGCGGAGCCCTGCACGCGGCGTGTCCTGTTCACTCGACGGGGTTCAGGCGGGCATCGGGCCGAGGGACGGGGCGCCCTGGCGTGCCTCGACGCGGCGCAGACCCGTCGGCCGCACCGCCACCCAGGGGACGTCCCAGCCGGACAGGCGCATCCGGTGCTGCACGACCTCGTCCCGGCGCAGGTGGCCCACGCGGCCGGTCCCGGGGTCGTAGACGTCGAGCATCCGGTCGCCGTCGCCGGGCAGGACGAGGACGATGTGGCGCGGCAGCACCGCGTTGCCGATGTACAGCAGCGCCGGCTCGCCGTCAGCGACGACCTGCTGGAGGGTCTCGAAGCGCTCGACCAGCCCGTACTCGTCGGCGCCGCGCAGCAGGTCGAGCGTGTAACGGGTCCCGAGACGGGCCGCCCCGAACTCCAGCTCGCGCAGCGCCCCCCACGGCGGCGTACCGAGCGCCCGCGGCCACGGCAGGTTCGGGCGCCGACCGCCCGAGAGCACCCCGTTCGTGCGCCGCATGACGACCCGCTCGTACGCGGCGAAGCGCTCGGCCTGGGTGGCCCCCGCCGGTGAGCCGGGCGGGTGCGGGTCGCCCGTCCGGACCCACGACGCGAAGACCGGGTCGACGAGCATCCGCGCGACGGTCAGGCACGCCGACCCGCAGGTCACCGGCGACTGCTGCACCGGGCCGGTGTCGCCGGCCCGCAGCCGGAAGGTCGTCGCCACGGGCACATCGTCCCCTCCCGGTCCCCCTCTCGCCAAGCCGCGTGTGGTTGGGTGTGTCGCGTGGGGGAGGCACGACGCAGTGACCGCGCCCGGCGGAGCCGGGTCGCCCTGGGGGCGACCGCGGCCGCCGCGGCGCTGCTGGCCGTCTGGGCGGCCTCGGTCCCCGGCATCCCGCGGGTCATCAGCGGCCCGCACCTCGGCCCCGTGACGCAGTACGGCGCCGACGACGACGTCTTCCGCCCCTCCTCGGAGGTCGACGCCCGGGCCTTCCGCTCCGCCTCGGTCAACGGCGACTCCCTCGCGGCGCTCGTCGGGTGGACCGCGGTGGGCCTCGTCGGGCTCGCGCTCCTCGTGGTCCTCGTCCTCGTCCTGCGGGCGCTGCTCCGCTCGCTCCAGGGGCCGCGCGCCGTCGAGGCCGACGACACGGCCGGGCCGGACCTGGCCCGGCTGGGCACGGCGCTCTCGGAGGACGCGGAGGAGCGGCTGGTCGTGCTCGGGCGGGGCACGCCGGCGGAGGGCATCATCGCGGCGTGGGACCGGCTCGAGGACACGCTGCGGGGCGCCGGCCTCACCCTCAGCGCGTCGCGCACCTCGACGGAGACCGCCGTGGGCGTGCTGCGCCGCTTCGAGGTCGACGAGGAGACCCTGCAGTCGCTGGCGGCCCTCTACCGTGAGGCAGCCTGGTCGCACCACGAGCTGACCGAGGACCACCGGGCCACGGCGGAGGCTGCCCTGACCCGCCTCGGCGCCGACCTGCGCGCCGCCGTCGAACGGCAGGAGGCCGGATCCCGTGCGTGACCTGCACCTGACCCGAGGCCGGGTCGTCGGCCTCGGCGTGGCCGGCGTCGCGCTGGTCGCGCTCGTCCTCGTCCGCGGCGTCGTCGTGCTCGCGGCGGCCGCGGCGGTCGTCCTCGTCGTCTCGCTCATCGGGCTGCTCGTGCCCCTGCAGCGCGACGACGGCGTCGACTGGGACTGGCTCCCCCGCCGGGCCGACGAGGTCCCGCCCGAGCCCGGGATCGGTGCCCTCCGCCGGCTGCTGGCCCCGAACCGGACGGACACGAGCGCCCCGGCCGAGCTCCAGGAGCTCGTGCGCTCGTTGACCGCCGAGCGGCTCGGCGCAGCCGCGGGCCGCCCCGTGACCCCGCCCGACGGAGCCCTCGCCCGCTACCTCGCGGCGCCACCGCGCCGCCTGACCCCCCAGGACGCCGAGGCGGTCATCGCCGACCTCGAGTCGCTGCGCCCGACGCAGACCGTGACCCCGACGAAGGAGACCGCATGACCGACCTCGCCACGACCCACCGACGCGCCGTCGCCGTCCTCGACGAGGTCGACACCGTCGTCGTCGGCAAGCGGGCGGCCACCGAGGTCGTCGTCGCGGCGGTCCTCGCGGGCGGGCACGTCCTCCTCGAGGACTACCCCGGGCTCGGCAAGACGCTCGCGGCGCGCACCCTCGCGCAGGCGCTCGGCCTCGACTTCACCCGGGCGCAGTTCACCCCCGACCTGCTGCCCTCCGACCTCACCGGCAGCTTCGTCTACGACCAGGGCGAGCGGCGCTTCGAGTTCCGTCAGGGCCCGGTCTTCACCGGCCTGCTGCTCGCCGACGAGATCAACCGGACGCCCCCGAAGACGCAGGCCGCGCTGCTCGAGGCGATGCAGGAGGGGCAGGTCACCGTCGAGGGCCAGACCTTCCGGCTGCCGCGGCCGTTCCACGTGCTCGCGACCGCCAACCCCGTCGAGTACGAGGGCACCTACCCGCTGCCCGAGGCGCAGCTGGACCGCTTCCTCGTCCGGGTCGCCTTCGGCTACCCCGACGCCGACGAGGAGTGGCAGGTCCTCGGCCGTCGCCTCGAGCGACGCCGCGAGGAGCAGGAGGCCCGCCGCGTCGTCGACGCCGCCGAGCTGCTCGAGCTGCAGGCCTCCCTCGAGGACGTCACCGTCTCGCCCGAGGTCGGGCGGTACTGCGTCGCCCTCGCCCGGGCCACCCGTGAGCACGAGCACGTGCTGATGGGCTCCTCCCCCCGTGGCTCGCTCGGCCTCATGCTCGTGGCGCGCGGCCTGGCCGTCGTCCGCGGCCGTGACTACGTCGCCCCCGACGACGTCAAGGCCGTCGCCCCCGCCGTCCTCGAGCACCGCGTCGTCGTCCGGCCCGAGCTGTGGATGGGCGAGGTCACCTCGGCCACCGTCGTCGCGGACGTCCTGCGCACCGTCCGCACCCCGCGCACGACGGCCCGCACGGCGTGACCGGCGGGTGGCGCCCCACCCGAGCGCTCGGTCGGGCCCTGCTCGTCGGGCTGCTCGTGCTCGTCGTGGGCGTCGCGTTCGGGCGCGGTGACCTCGTCGTCGTCGGCGTGCCGCTCCTCGGGGCGGCCGCGTGGTCGCTCGTCACGCGCCCCCGCCGGGCGCCCCGGGTGCAGTCGTCGGTCGACCCGCTCGTGGTGCGCGAGGGCGAGTCGTTCGTGTGGCGGCTGGACCTCGCGCCCGTCCCCGGGCTGCGCGACGTCGTCGCCCACCTGCCCGCCGACCGCTGGGGGCGCTCGACGCCTCGGCACGGTCACGTGGCCGCGGCGACCGAGGGCCTGCAGCCGCACGAGCTGGTGCCGCTCGGGGTCGAGGTCGAGGCGCTGCGGTGGGGCTCGCGCCGGGTCGGACCCGCCCAGGTCGCCGGCTTCGGCGACCTCGGCGGACTCGTGTGGCTCTCGCCCGAGCAGCTGCGCGGGGCCGTGACCGTCGTGCCGCACCCGGGCCGGTTCTCCTCGCGTGCCGGCCTGCCGCACCCGTCCGGCCTCGTCGGGCAGCACCGCTCGAACCGGCAGGGCTCCGGCACCGAGCTCGCCGACCTGCGCCCGTTCCGCACCGGCGACCGGCTGCGCCGCATCAGCTGGCCGGTGTCGCTGCGGACCGGCACCCTCCACGTCACGACGACCCACGCCGACCAGGACGCCGAGGTCCGCCTCCTCGTCGACGCGCTGCGCGACGTCGGCGTGCCCGACACCGACACCGGTCGCCGCTCGAGCCTCGACGTCGCGGTCGACGCCGCCGGTGCGCTCGCCGCCCACTACCTCTCGACCGGCGACCGGGTGGGCGTGTCGGTCCTCGGGGGCGGCGGGGTCGTCGACGTCCCGGCGGTCGGCGGGCACCACCAGCTGACCCGCATCCTCCTCGGCGTCGGCCGGGCCGAGCCCTCCGGCGGCTCGGTCGGTGAGGAGCGCGCCCTGCGGGCCCAGCTGCGCCGGTCGGTGCCACCCGGCGCCGTCGTCGTCATCCTCTCGGCGCTCGTGTCGGCCGAGCCGCTCGCTCACGCCGTCCGCCTGGCCCGCAGCGGGCACGTCGTCCTCGTCGTCGACACCCTGCCGGGGCACCTGGCGACCCCCGACGCCGACCCCGCCGCGCTCGTCGCCGCCACGGGCATCGAGGACCCGCGGCTGGCGTCCCTCACGTGGCGGCTGCGGCTGCTGGAGCGTGAGCGGGAGGCCCACCGCTGCGCGCGGGCCGGGGTGCCGGTCGTCCCCTGGGGCGCCGACGGCGCCCTCGACACGGTGCTGCGCGGCATCGGACGTCGGCCCCGCACGGCAGGAGCAGCCCGATGACCCCCGCGCGCCGCTGGCGGTCGCTCGCCGCCCTCCTCGTCGTCGTCGCCGACGTCCTGCTCCTCGGGCTCGCCGCGCTCTCGACCCCGGTCACGGCTGCCGTCCTCGCGCTCCCGCTCGCCGGCCTCACGTGGTGGGGGCTGCGCCGGCCGGGTCGCTGGGGGGCGACGCTGCTGCTCGTCGGCCAGGTGGTCGTCGTCGGGACGAGCGGCGTGACACCGACGGACGTCGGCGGCTGGGCCGTTGCGGTGCTCGTCGCGACGCTCGTGCTGGCGACACACCTGTGCCTCGCCCTGCTCGCCGCCTTCCCGCCCGGCGCCGGGCTGCCCCGGGCGACCCTGCGCCGCTGGGCGACCCAGGGCGGGCTGCTCGCGACCGCGGGAGCGGGCGCGGCGATCGTCGGGCTCCTCGGCACCCGGACCCCGTCGGCCTGGGGCACCGCCGTCGTGACCCTCGCCCTCGCCGGGCTGGCCGCCACCGCGGTCCTCGCCTGGCGGGCGGCCCGCACCGGCTGACCCGGCCGGCCGCACCGCCCGAGCCCCCGAACGCCCGCGAGCCCGGACCGACCGGTCCGGGCTCGCGACGTGGCGGGGGTGCGCCGTCAGGCGGAGCGCTTGCGCGGCGTGCGCTTGCGGCCGCCCTCGTCGTCGTGGCGCACGATCGTCGGGTTGACGTTGCGCAGGACGACGTCGCGGGTGACGACGACCTTGGCGATCTCGTCGTCGCTCGGCACGTCGAACATCACCGGGAGGAGGACCTCCTCCATGATCGCCCGCAGGCCGCGGGCGCCGGTGCCGCGGGCGAGCGCCTGCTCGGCGACGGCCTCGATCGCGTCGTCGCTGAACTCGAGGACGACGCCGTCGATGTCGAACATCTTCTGGTACTGCTTGACGAGCGCGTTGCGGGGCTCGGTGAGGATGCGCACGAGCGCCTCGACGTCGAGCGGCGCGACCGTCGTGATGACCGGGAGGCGACCGATGAACTCGGGGATGAGCCCGAACTTCATGAGGTCCTCGGGCATCACCTCGTGGATGCTCTCGATGAGGTCCTTCGGCGTGTGGAGCTCGGAGCCGAAGCCGAGGCCCTTCTTGCCGTTGCGCGACTCGATGAGCTTCTCGAGCCCGGCGAACGCCCCGCCCACGATGAACAGCACGTTCGTCGTGTCGATCTGGATGAACTCCTGGTGCGGGTGCTTGCGGCCGCCCTGCGGGGGCACCGACGCGGTCGTGCCCTCGAGGATCTTCAGCAGCGCCTGCTGCACGCCCTCGCCGGAGACGTCCCGGGTGATGCTCGGGTTCTCGGACTTGCGGGCGATCTTGTCGACCTCGTCGATGTAGATGATGCCCGTCTCGGCCTTCTTGACGTCGTAGTCGGCGGCCTGGATGAGCTTGAGGAGGATGTTCTCGACGTCCTCGCCGACGTAGCCGGCCTCGGTCAGGGCCGTCGCGTCGGCGATGGCGAACGGGACGTTGAGCATCTTCGCGAGCGTCTGCGCGAGGTAGGTCTTGCCACAGCCCGTCGGGCCGATGAGCAGGATGTTCGACTTCGCGATGTCGACGTGGTCGGCGTCCTTCTTGGAGCCGGCCTCCCCCGCCTGGATGCGCTTGTAGTGGTTGTAGACGGCGACGGCGAGCGCGCGCTTGGCGACGTCCTGGCCGACGACGTAGTTCTCGAGGAAGTCGAAGATCTCGCGCGGCTTGGGCAGCTCGTCGAGGCCGAGGTCGCCGGTCTCGGCGAGCTCCTCCTCGATGATCTCGTTGCACAGGTCGATGCACTCGTCGCAGATGTAGACGCCGGGGCCGGCGATCAGCTTCTTGACCTGCTTCTGCGACTTGCCGCAGAAGGAGCACTTCAGCAGGTCGCTGGTCTCTCCCACTCGTGCCACGGAACGTCCTCCACCTCGGCTCGACAACGCCCCCGACGCTACCCGCCGACGGTTTCCGCCGCACCCATTGAAGCCCCCGCGGGCCCGGCGCGTCGCGTGGGTTCGCTGTCAGCGCAACGCGAGGTCGGTCCCGGTGGCCCCGGGTCCCTCGTGGTCGGCCCCCGGAGCCGCCACCCGCACGAGCAGCGCGGCCACGCGCAGCTGCTCGCGTGACGGCCGTCGCACACGTGCCGCGGAGGTCAGCGACACGTGTCCCACGACGCCCCGGGGCGAGGTGGCGACGACGGACGTGATGCGGTCGGTCGGCAGCCCCTCGCGCTCCGGCTCCCGCACCCGGCCGTCGACACGGGGCAGGCGGAGGCGGCCTGGGCCCGCTGGCCCCGGATCGCGACCTCGCTCACCGCGAGCCCGACGAGGACGAGCGCCACGACGAGCTCGACGTCGGCCGGTGAGGCGATCGTCGGGCTGAGGAAGGGGCGCGTGAAGAACACGTCGTAGCCGAGCGCCGCGCTGAGGGCGGCGACGACCCCGGAGAGCCGGTCGCCGGCCGCCGCGACCGCGACGACCGCGAGGACGAGCACGAGGGCGACGACGATGGGCGTCAGCGCGTCCCGGGCGAGGCCGAGCAGCGCGGCGAGCAGGACCGGGCCGAAGGCGGAGGCGGCGTGCAGGAGGGTCAGGTCACTTCGGGCGGACATGCCCCCCAGCGCAGCACCCCTGCGCCTCGTGGAGGGGTCGCCAACGCCGTGTTGACGGCGTCCTGACGCCATCCTGACGCCGGGTCAGCGCCCCCCGACGGCGGACGCCCGCGGCGCGACGTCCGAGACCTTCGGCGCCTCGACGGCCGGGCCCTTGACGACGGGCGCGGCGACGGCGGAGCCCGTGGACCCGAGGACGAACGGCACCCCGGCGATCGTGTCGGGGAGCTGGGGGAAGCCCTCGAAGGTGCCCGACACGTCCATCACCGCCTCCACCGAGCCGGAGGCGTTGTGCAGCCTGAACCCGTTGCCGGTGTCGAGCCCGGGCCACGCGGAGTTGGCCCGGGTGGCCCCGCGCATGAGGTTGAGGTTGCTCGCCGTCGGGCGGGCACCGGCGTCCCAGGCCGTGAGGTAGGTGTTCGTCGAGGGGGCGACGCCGGTGAGGTTGCCCACGAGGCTGTAGGTGTCGCGGCCCGCCACGGAGGTCGGCACCTGCACGCGCTGGACCTTGCCCGCCCCGAGGCTCGCCACGCCGAGGTCGCGGCGGGTGTCGACCACGCGGGTCGGCGCCAGGGAGCGGTAGCGCAGGCCGTAGTCACCGTCCTGCGGCGTGGCGAAGAAGCCGACGACGTCGATGACGACGTGGGTGCTCGCGGAGCCGGTGTTGGCGACCCACACGGTCGGCACGCGCAGCGAGGTGGACGTCGCGGCGACCCGGGGCACCACGGCCATGTTCGCGGCGGTCAGGCCCTTCGTGTAGTTGAGGGTCGAGGTCGAGGGCGGCGCGTTGCGCGGCTCGATGTCGGTGGCGCTGAGGTAGGAGGTCCCCGTCGTGCCGGTCGCCGTCACGTTGAGCACGAGCGCCTCGACGCGGCCGTTCATCGCGGCGCCGTAGTCGGCCCGCACGGCGAAGTACTCGTTCGGGCCCAGCCGTTCCTTCCACACCGTGCGCGAGTCGAACAGTCGGGTCGGCTCGTGGGGGTAGAAGTCGGTGGTGCGGCCCAGGCTCGTGAACGGGCCGGTCGAGTAGATGCCGACGAGGTCGGCCACGAGGTGCGCCGACCCCGCGTTGTTGAAGAACGAGACCGAGCCGTTGCTGCCGATCGGGACGGTCACGAGGTTCGCGCCGGTCCAGCCGGTCGGGAAGTTGATGTTCGAGGCGGTCGGTCGGGTCGACCCGGCCGGGTAGGCCGTGACGTGGCCGGCGCGGGTGGTCCCGGTGACGGTGAGGTTGAGGACGGCGGCCGCGGTGCCGCTCGCCGGGACGACGCCCCGGCCGGCGACCTTGAGCGTGACCGTGCCGCCGGGCCCGACCGCCCCCTTGCGCACCCCGAGGCCCTTGCGGGTGTCCATGACCCGCCCCGTCATCGGGGTGTACTGCCCGCGCTGCGACATCGAGACGCCCTCGTCGCGCAGGGACGTCAGGCCGGTCGCCCCGTCGGCCGTGCCGAGGAGGAGTCCGTGGCTCCCGCTGGTGTAGCGGGGCGCCGTGGGGGCGGGTCGCAGCCGGATGGTGCAGGTCTGGAGGTGCGTGAGCGTTCGGCCGGTGCACCCGTCCCCACCGTGGAGGACGACGTACTGGGGCTCCTGGCCCGCCTCCGCGGCCACCGCGACGCTCGTGACGACCGGCGCCTGCGTCCCGCGCGCCCGGACGACGAGGGAGGTCGCCGGCGGGATCTCGCCCATCGTCACCCGCCCGAAGTCCAGCGCCTCGGGGACGTCGAGGCCCCCGTAGGCCACGTCGGAGGCGACCCGGACCTGGCCGGAGGTCGCGGTGCCGCAGCGTCCCTCCCAGTCGACGGCCAGGCTCGTGGGGGCGCCGGTGTCGTCGAAGGCCAGCTGGCGGACGAACACCGTGCCCTCGACGTGGCAGCTCGAGCGCAACCCCTCGCCGACGAGCAGCGAGAGCGGACCCGACGCCGAGACCTCGTGCGTCCCTTCCGTGGGCAGCGCCGCGGCCGCACCCGGCGAGAAGAACCAGGCGTAGCTGTCGTTGCTGCCGTCGGGGTGAGTCCCCGTGACGATGACGGCCGAGCGGTCGCCCCGCCAGGTGATCGTGCTGTTCGAGGCGTCGTCCACCCAGGCGTTGCTGTCGGTGCCGCCGGAGACGACGATCGCGCTGCCGGTCACCTCCTTGGCGGCGGCGCCGGGGGCCGCCCCGACGACGCCTGCCCCGACCATCGCCACGACGACCGCGACGACCCACCCACGACGACGACGAGCCACCACGGCCCCCCTCCTGCTCGGCAACTGCGCGAAGCCTAGGGCCGCGGGCCGGTGCACGCCGCACGTTCTGCGACAACTCGCAGACGGGACCCGGGCGGACGGGCCGAGGCCCCCACGGCCGGGGGCACGACGACGCCGCCCGGTCCTCGCGGAGCCGGGCGGCGTCGGTGGTGCGGGGTGCGGCGGACCTCAGACGGTCGAGGCCTTGCGCGAGGCGAGCACCTCGTCGATGAGGCCGTACTCCTTCGCGCCCTCGGCCGAGAGGATCTTGTCGCGGTCGATGTCCTTGCGGACGAGGTCGAGCTCGCGGCCGGAGTGCTTGGCGATCGTCTCCTCGAGCCACCCGCGCATCCGGATGATCTCGTTCGCGTGGATCTCGAGGTCGGAGGCCATGCCGCCCGTCCCCTCGATCGCCGGCTGGTGGATGAGGACCCGGGCGTTCGGCAGGGCGAAGCGCTTGCCGGGGGCGCCGGCGCCGAGCAGGACCGCCGCGGCCGACGCGGCCTGCCCGATGACGAACGTCTGCACGTCCGGGCGGATGTACTGCATCGTGTCGTAGATGGCCGTCATCGCCGTGAACGAGCCACCGGGGCTGTTGATGTACATGAGGATGTCGCGGTCGGGGTCCTGGGACTCCAGCACGATCAGCTGCGCGATGACGTCGTCGGCGGACGCGTCGTCGACCTGCACCCCGAGGAAGATGATGCGGTCCTCGAAGAGCTTGGTGTACGGGTCGAGGCGCTTCATCCCGTAGGAGGTGCGCTCCTCGAACTGCGGCAGGATGTAGCGGCTGCTCGGGCCGGGCACGTGGAGGCGGCCGGTCAGGTCTGCGTTCATGTCTCTCTCTCGCGTCGTCTCGGCCGGGGTCAGTCGCCGGTCACCGGGTTGTCGGCACGGCGTCCCGCCATGTCGGCCTTGGTGATGACGTGGTCGACGAAGCCGTACTCCTTGGCCTCGGCCGCGGTGAACCAGCGGTCGCGGTCGGAGTCGGTCTCGATCTGCTCGACGGTCTGCCCGGTGTGCTCGGCGATCAGCTCGGCCATCTGCTTCTTGATGTGCAGCAGCTGCTCGGCCTGGATCTTGATGTCGGACGCCGTGCCCCCGATGCCGCCCGAGGGCTGGTGCATCATGACGCGCGCGTGCGGGGTGGCGTAGCGCTTGCCCGGGGTGCCGGCCGACAGGAGGAACTGCCCCATCGAGGCGGCCATGCCCATCGCGACGGTGGCGACGTCGTTCGAGACCCACTGCATGGTGTCGAAGATCGCCATGCCCGCGGTGACCGAGCCGCCGGGGCTGTTGATGTAGAGCCAGATGTCCTTCTCGGGGTCCTCGGCCGCGAGGAGCAGCATCTGCGCGCAGATCGCGTTCGCGTTGTCGTCGCGCACGTCGGACCCGAGGAAGATGATCCGCTCCTTGAGGAGTCGGTTGTAGATGGAGTCGTCGAGGCCGGCCTTCTGGCCCTCGCCCGCGGCGACGATCTCGGTGCTGGTCACGCTGGGATGCTCCTCGCTCGTGGTGGGTCGTTCCTGTCAGTGACCCTAACGCCCGGCCACCCCGCCGCACTCCACTGCCGGTCCCGTGTTCGCCGTGAGCACAACGCGCGAGGGCGGGCCCGCGCACGAGGGTGCGCGGGCCCGCCCCGGGTTCCCCCGGGCCGGGTCAGCCGACCGGGCTGCCCGCGGCGGGGTCGTGGGGCCGCTCCCCCACCGGCCGACCGTCCGGCTCGCGGACGGCGGTGACGACGGAGAGGGCGAGGATGGCCAGCGCGCCGACGACGAGCAGGGCGTGGAGCACGCCGACCCGGTCGCCGAGGAAGCCCAGGAGCGGCGGGCCGGCGATGAAGGCGACGTAGCCGATCGTCGCGACGACGGACATCCGGGCGGCGGCGCGCCGGGGGTCGTCGGCCGAGGCGCTCATCCCGACGGGGAAGCCGAGCGCGGCCCCGACACCCCAGACGGCGGCGCCGACGAACGCGAGCCAGTCGGCCCCGAAGATGACGAGCGCGGCGCCGACGACGGCCAGGCCGAAGCTGACCCGCAGGACCGGGACGCGCCCGTGCGTGTCGAGCAGGCGCGTGCCGAGCAGCCGCCCGACCGTCATGAACGTGAGGAACGTGGCGAACGCGAGGACGCCGGCCCACGTCGGGAGCTCGTGGCCCTCGACGAACGCGACCGCCAGCCAGTCGTTCGCGGTGCCCTCGGTGAAGGCGGCGGCGAGGACGACGACGCCGATGAGCAGGGTGCGCGGCTCGAGCCAGGCCGAGCGCTCGCGCGCGCCACCCGCGACGGCCTCGCCCGGCTCCTCGAGCTCGAGGCCCTGCGGCAGGAAGCGCGGCAGCGCCCACGCGGCGCCGACGACGGTGACGACGACGGCCCCGGCGAAGTGCAGGCTGAGCGGCACGCCGGCGGCCGACATCCCGGCCCCGACGAGGGCCGAGAGCACCGTCCCGCCGGAGAACGCGGCGTGGAAGTGCGGCATGACCGAGGTGGCGAGCTCGCGCTCGACGGCGGCGCCCTCGAGGTTCATCGACACGTCCCAGAGGCCGACGCCGAGGCCGACGAGGAAGAGCCCGACCATGACGAACCCGCGCGAGGCGCCGGCGTCGACGACGGCCCCGGTGCCGATCAGCCCGACGAGCGAGACGGCCATCCCGATCATCACGGTGCGGCCGGCGCCGAGCCGGTTGCTGACCCGGCCGGCGAGCGGCAGCCCGGTGACCGACCCGACGCTCGCGGCGAGCAGCGTCGCGCCGAGCTCGCCGGCGCTGAGGCCGAGCGCGACCTTGGTGTCGGCGATGCGGGCCGCCCACGAGGCGAAGACGAGCCCGGCGAGCGCGAACACGACGAACACGGCCGTGCGGGCGCTCGTGACGCGGGTTCGGGACAGGGGCGGGGCGGTCATGGCGGAGGTCACGGGTCGCTCTCGGGTCGTGGTGGTCGTGGGTGTCCGTGACGCGGTCGTGACCCGCGTCGAATCGATTCGATCGAATCGATTCGATATTGTCGGCCGCATGAGCCAGCCACGTCAAGCCGGGGACCGCCGCCCCACCCTGCGCGACGTGGCCGAGCTGGCCGGGGTCTCGACCTCCACCGCCTCCCTCGTGTTCAGCGGCAAGGGGCCGGTCTCGCCGGGCACCGCCGACCGGGTGCGCGCGGCGGCCGAGGAGCTGGGCTTCGCTGGCCCCGACCCCCTCGCCTCCTCCCTGCGGCAGGGCCGCGTCGGCACCGTGGCGGTCGTCGTCGAGGCCCCGCTGCGCGACGCGTTCCGCGACCCCTTCGCGCTCGCCGTCCTCGACGGCCTCGCCGAGGAGCTCGAGGCCGCCGGCCGCTCGATGCTGCTCGTCGCCCAGCCGGCCGACGACCCGGTCCGGGCCGTCGGGCAGCTCGCAACCCAGGCCGTCGACGCGGCCGTCTTCCCCCTCTGCGGCCTGCGTGACAACCCCGTCGTCGCCCACCTCGGCGCCCGCGGCATCCCGCTCGTCGGCGCCGGCTCGCCCGGCGACCCCGGCGTCGCGCACGTCCGGGTCGACGAGGCCGGCGCGATCGGCCTGACGACCCGGCACGTCCTCGGGCTCGGGCACACCCGGGTCGCGTCGGTCGCGATGGCGCTGCACCCCGCGGCCACGACCCGCGCCGTGACGGCCGCCGACCTCGACGGCGCGCTCTACCCGGACGCCGGCGGCCGCCTGCGCGGCTTCTGGGACCTCGTGGGCCCGGACGCCCCCGTCGTCCAGGCCGCCGCCCTCACCGTCGGCGCAGGCGAGGCGGCGGGCCGCCTCCTCCTCGACCGCCCAGCGGCGGAGCGCCCGACCGCCGTCGTCGTCCAGGCCGACCTGCTCGCGGCCGGCGTCGTCCGCGCGGCCCAGGCCCTCGGGCTCGACGTCCCGGGCGACGTGTCCGTCACCGGCTTCGACGGGGTCGACCTGCCGTGGCTCGACCAGACGCTGACCACCGTCGTCCAGCCCGGGGCCGAGAAGGGCCGCGCCCTCGGCCGGCTCGTGCGCGCGGCCCTCGACGGCGAGCCGGTCGCCGACGTCGACTTCGAGGTCTCGCTGCGGGTCGGCACGACGACCGCTCCCCCGCCCGCCGCCTGACGCCGTCGCGCCGGACCCCCGACGCCCTCCCCCCCGGACGACGCACGGCGCCGCACCCCGGTCGGGGTGCGGCGCCGTGTGGTCGCTGCTGCGGGAGGCGTCAGGCCTTCGCCGACTCCTGCTCCGCCTGCTCGTCCGCGGGGGCCTCGTCGGCCACGGCCTCGGTCTCGTCGGCCGCCTCGTCACCCTCGGCGTCCGGCACGAGCTCGTCGAGGTCGACCGCGTTGCCGCTGGCGTCGGTGACGGTCGCGTCGTCGAGGACGGCCGCGAGCGCCTTGCGGCGGGCGACCTCCTGGACCATCGCGGGGACCTGGCCCTGCTGGTCGAGCGCCTGGGCGAACTGGTTCGGGTCCATCCCGTACTGCTGCGCGCTCATCACGAGGTACTCGATGAGCTCGGGCTGCTCGACGCGGACCTCGAGCTTCTCGGCGATGGCGTCGAGGAGGAACTGGGCCTTGAGCGCCTTGCGGGTCGACTCGTCGACCTCCGCGCGGTGCTCGTCGTCGTCCATCCGGTTCTCGCCCTCGAGGTGGGCGTCGACCTCGGCCTTGACGATGCCCTCGGGGACGGGGACCTCGACGGTCTCGAGGAGGTGCTCGAGGACCTTGTCGCGGGCCTGGATGCCCTGCTCGTACTTCTTGGCCTGCTCGGCCTGGGTCACGACGTCGGCGCGCAGCTCGTCCATCGTGTCGAACTGGGAGGCGAGCTGGGCGAACTCGTCGTCGAGCTCGGGGAGCTCACGGACCTTGACGGACTGGACGGTGACGGTGCACTCGGCGTCCTCGCCCTCGTGGTCGCCGCCGGCCAGCGGAGCGGTGAAGGTCTTGGTCTCGCCCGCGGTCATGCCGGCGAGCGCCTCGTCCATCCCGGGGAGCATGTTGCCGCTGCCGACCTCGTAGGAGATGCCGGTGACGGAGTCGATCTCCTCGCCGCCGATCTCGGCGCGCAGGTCGATGGAGACGTGGTCGCCGTCCTCGACGGCGCGGTCGACGCCGACGAGGGTGCCGAAGCGCTCGCGCAGCGAGGTCATCCGCTCCTCGACGTCCTCGTCGGAGACGGCGACGTCGTCGACGCTCACGGCGATGCCGGTGAGCTCCGGGAGCTCGATGGTCGGGCGCACGTCGGTCTCGACCGTGAAGGTGAGCTCCTGGCCGTCCTCGAGCGGCACGGCGGTGACGTCGACCTCGGGCTGGCCGATGGCGCGGACGTCCTCGGCCTCGGCGGCCTCGGCGAAGAAGCGCGGGAGGGCCTCGTTGACGGCCTCCTGCACGACGGCGCCACGGCCGACGCGCTGGTCGATGATCCGGGCCGGGACCTTGCCCTTGCGGAAGCCGGGGACCTGGATCTGGCCACCGATGGTCCGGTACGCGTCGTCGAGCAGCGGCTTCAGCTCGTCGAACGGGACCTCAACGGTCAGCTTGACCCGGGTCGGGCTCAGGGTCTCGACGGCACTCTTCACTTCGGGCACTCCACCTGGGGTGTCGGGGTTGACGGTCACGGGTCGCGGGGCCGGTCACACCGGCCGCACCCGGGCCGCGCATGGCGCCGGTGCCCGGGGACGACACCAAAGGCCCATGCTAGCGGCCCGTCGCGGCGCGGCCGAATCGCCCTCCGGGCATCCCGGGGGCTCGAGACCTCCCGCCGGACGTCGGGGGCGGGCTGCTCGGCTGGGCGTACTTCCCGAAGGGCTACAACGGGCGCGACCACATCGACGGCGTCGTCATGCTCGACGAGTCGATGCCCGGCGGCACGGCGGGCAAGGACGCCCTCGGCGACACCCTGACCCACGAGGTCAGGCGCTGGCTGATGCTCGAGCACACGTTCACCCACGGGTGCGCGGCCTCCGGCGACCACGTAACCGACACCCCGAAGGAGGCGCAGCCGCAGTTCGACTGCCCGGTCGGGGCCGACACCTGCAGCGCCCCGGGCCCGGACCCCATCCACAACGTCATGGACTGCACGCAGGACTCCTGCATGGACATTTCACCCGCGGGCAGGCCGAGCGGATGAGGGACGCGTGGGTCGCGTTCCGCGCGGGCGGCAACGGCGGCAAGTGACGCGATGACGGCATCGTGCCGGTGCACACTGGCGCGGTGCTGTCACTGCGGATCTCCGTCCCCGGGTCGCTGACCGACGACGTCCTCGCGCTGCTGGAGTCCGACGACTACGTCACCGGTCTCGCCGTGCACCGCGGCGCCTCGCGCATCCCCCCGGGCGACGTCATCACCGCCGACATCGCCCGCGAGGGCGCCAACCCGGTCATCGACGGGCTGCGCGCGCTCGGGGTGCACGAGGAGGGGACGATCCGCGTCGAGACGGTCGACACGTGGCTCTCGCGCTCGGGCCTGGAGGCCGAGCGGCTCGCGCCCGGGGCCAGCGCCGACGCGGTCGTGTGGACCGAGGTCGGCCACCGGGCCTACTCGGAGGCCGAGCTCAACTGGACCTACCTGTCGTTCATGGGGCTCGCGACGCTCATCGCCGGTGTCGCCATCGTCCTCGACTCCCCGATCCTCGTCATCGGCGCGATGGTGCTCGGGCCGGAGTTCGGCCCGGTGGCGGCCATCGGGCTGGCGATCGTCCGCCGCAAGGCGGGGCTGCTCGGCATCGCGACGCGCACGCTCGTGCTCGGCTTCCTCGCCGGGATGCTGGTGACGGCGCTGGCCGGCCTGCTCGGGCGGGCGCTCGGCTGGGTGACGTACGAGGACATCGTCGGTGAGCGCCCGGCGACGGCCTTCATCTACACCCCGGACCGGTGGAGCTTCGTCGTCGCGGTCATCGCGGCGGCGGCGGGCGTGCTGTCGCTGACCTCCGCGCGCACCGGCGGGCTGTCGGGCGTCTTCATCTCGGTGACGACGGTGCCGGCGGCCGCGAACGTCTCGCTCGGTGCGGCGTTCGGCGCCTGGCACGAGGTGACCGGGTCGCTCGCGCAGCTCGGTCTCAACCTCGCGGGGATGGCGGTCGCCGGCGCCCTCACGCTCGCGCTGCAGCAGGCGGTGTGGTCCCGGGTGCCGGCGCGGCGGCGGACGCTGGTGCGCGGTCGCGGGGTGCTCGGGCACCCCGACTACTGAGGGCCCATGTGGCCGTGGAGCGGGCGACGGGAATCGAACCCGCGTAGTCAGTTTGGAAGACTGGGGCTCTACCATTGAGCTACGCCCGCGCACCTCGTCGGCGTGCACCGCGAGGGCACCGCTAGCCTAGGGCGGCTCGCGCAGGATCCGGAAATCGACGAGGACGCCCGCGCGTCACGGGGTATGGCGCAGCTTGGTAGCGCGTCCGCTTTGGGAGCGGAAGGCCGCCGGTTCGAATCCGGCTACCCCGACGCCGAACCGCCCGATGCGCTCCGCGCGTCGGGCCGTTCGGCGTCGACGAGCAGGATGACGGGAGCCGGAGCCGGTCCCGCGACGGAGGAGCGGGAGCGGCGACGGCGGGTGCGGCGACCCCGACCCAGCTCTCCCAGCGCTCAGGGACGCAGGGTGCAGCGGAACTCGTGGACCGACCGCCCGGCCCGCCGGCCCTTGGCCTCGAAGCCGTCATCGGGGCGCCAGTCGGGCCGTTCCCCCTCGACGACGTCGTAGCCGCCGTGCGCGGCGAGCTGCTCGCGGCAGTGCTCGGCGTACGAGGCGATGTCCGTCGCGACGAGCAGGTGACCGCCCGGGCGCAGCCGCGAGGCGACGAGCGTCAGGGTGTGCTGCTGGACGAAGCGCCGCTTCGCGTGGCGGGACTTCGGCCACGGGTCCGGGAAGAACAGGTGCACCGCGTCGAGCGTGCCGGGGGCGATGCGGTCGGTGAGCAGCGGCAGGACGTCACCGGGGTGCACCCAGAGGTTGCGCAGGCCGGCCTCCTCGGCGGAGGCGAGCATCCGGGCGACACCGGGGACGTGGACGTCGACCGCGACGAGGTCGGCCTCGGGGTGGGCGCGGCAGAACGCGACCGCGGCCGCGCCGTGGCCGGAGCCGATCTCGAGGACGACGGGGCCGGTCCGGCCGAACGCGGCGGGCGGGTCGAGCGGGCCGTCGGGCAGCGCCCGGGCGGGCAGCAGGGTTGCCATCCGCTCGTCGGTCAGCGGGCTGTTGCGCCAGCGCGGGGTGAAGGTGCGCACGCCCTCGCGGGGCTCGTGGTCGAGGACCGGGCCGGGTGCCACGGGTCGGGCCTTTCGGGTCGGGGAGGCGGGCCGGCCGCCTGCTCGCCGGGCCTCAGCCGCGGTGGACCGAGAAGGCGGACCGGTCGTCATCCTGCCCCGAACGCGCCATCGCGCACACATCGCGGGCGATGTCGCCACCTCGGACGACGGAGGCGGCGGCGACCCCGAGCATCCGGTCGACGCCGTCGGTGAGGTCGCGTCCCCGGGCCTCGATGACGCCGTCGGAGTACACGAGCAGCGCGTCGCCACGGTCGAGGCGGCCGGTCGCGCGGGGGAAGTCGACGTCCGGGACGACGCCGAGCAGCGGGCCGTGCAGCCCCTCGAGGACGGTCCACCGGCCGCGGCCGGCGGTGAACAGGGCCGGGGCGGGGTGGCCGGCGTTGCCGATCGAGAAGGCTCCGGTTCGAAGGTCGAGGTCGAGGTGCACGGCGGTCGCGAACCCCTCGTCCCAGCCCTGCCGCACGAGGTAGTCGTTGGCGGCACGCAGGAACCCGTCGGCGGAGACCGACCCGAGCAGGCCGCCGAGCGCGCCGGACAGCAGGAGCGAGCGCACCCCGGCGCCCGTGCCCTTGCCGCTGACGTCGACGAGCGCCACCTGGAGCCGGTCGTGCGCCGGCGAGAGGTTGGCGATGACGAAGTCACCCGAGAAACGGTCGCCGTGCGCCGAGAGGATGCTCGAGGAGGCGTGCCAGCCGGCCGGCAGTGCCGGCACGCGCCCGACCTGGTCGATGCGGTCGCGCAGGTCGGCGAACATCCGGTCGGCGCCGAGCCCCCGGGTGCCGACGAGCGCCCGCGAGCGCGAGATGACGACCGTCTGCGCCATGACGAGCGCGACCGCGACGTACACCCCGACGACGCGCGCGACGCTCAGCTGCGCGAGCGGGCCCCACAGCAGGACGACGGCGCCGGCGGCCGCGAGGACGATGCCGTGCCGCTGCGGCTCGAGGACCAGCCCGGAGACCACGATCAGCGGGAAGACGAACGAGATGGCCACGAGCTCGGGGTCGAAGACGACACCGATGCCGAGCAGCGTCACGACGGTGACGAGGCCCCAGGTCAGGGCGCGCCCCTGGTCGACGCCGGAGAACCGGCCGGCGACCATCCGGTGGCGCGTGACCTCGGGGTCGTGGCGCGGGACGCCGGGGAGCTCGACTCCTGTGGCCATGCTCACCCCCTGCGTCGTCGTCCGGGCAGCGCCACAGTAGGCGATCGCCCTGACACGCGGCGACCGTTGCGGGCGACGCGCCGGTCAGGGGGCGGGCGGCAGGGTCCCGTCCGCCTCGAAGGCCTCGATCATCCGCAGGCGGCGCACGTGCCGCTCCTCGCCGCTGAAGGGGGTCGCGACGAAGGTCCGCACCATGGTGCGCGCCAGCTCGGGGTCGGTCATCCGGGCGCCGATCGAGATGACGCGGGCGTCGTTGTGCTCGCGCGCCAGGCGGGCGAGCTCCTCGTCGTAGCAGAGGGCGGCGCGCAGGCCGGGGACCTTGTTGGCCGCCATCTGCTCGCCGTTGCCCGACCCGCCGAGCACGACCCCGAGCGCCTCGGGGTCGGCCGCGACGGCCTGCGCCGCGCGCAGGACGAAGACCGGGTAGTCGTCGAGCGCGTCGTAGGTGTGCGGGCCGTGGTTGGTCACCTCGTGCCCCTCGGCCTCGAGGAAGGCCGCGAGGTCGTTCAGCATCTCGAAGGCCGCGTGGTCGGCGCCGAGGTGGACGCGGGCCACCGCTCAGCCCTCGGTGTCGAAGATCGGGCCCTGCGTCCGCGAGCGCTTGAGCTCGTAGAAGCCCGGGGTGCGGGCGACGAGGACGCAGCCGTCCCAGAGCAGGCCGGCGGCCTCGCCCTTCGGGGCGGGGGTGACGACCGGGCCGAAGAACGCGACGCCGTCGACGGCGACGACCGGCGTGCCCACGTCGTCGCCGACGAGGTCGATCGCGCGCTGGTGGCTCGCGCGCAGCTCGGCGTCGTGCGCGTCGGAGGTCGCGGCGTCCGCGAGCTCCGCCGGCAGGCCGAGCTCCTCGAGCGCCCCGGCGATGGCGGTGTCGTAGTCCTGCTCCTCGTGGTGGATGCGGCTCCCGATCGCGTCGTAGAGCGGCTTGACGACGTCGTCCCCGTGCGCGGCGCGGGCGGCGACGACGACTCGCACCGGCCCCCAGCCCTTCTCCATCAGCGCGCGGTACTCCTCGGGCAGGTCGCGCCCCTCGTTGAGGACCGACAGGCTCATGACCGACCAGGTGACGTCGACGTCGCGGACCTTCTCGACCTCGCCCATCCAGCGGGAGGTCATCCAGGCCCAGGGGCACAGGGGGTCGAACCAGAACTCGGCGGAGGCGCGGGCGGTGGGGGTGGTCTCGGTGCTCACCCGCGTCATCCTGCCACCGCGACCCCGCCGCCCGGTCCAGAGGTGGCGGCCCGTGACAGGATGGTCCTCGGGGCGCCCGTGGACGGGCGCCCTTCCACGCTTGCGAACGACAGGAGCACCCGTGCCCGGCACGAACCTCACGCGCGACGAGGCAGCGGCCCGATCGGCCCTCGTCTCCGTCGACACCCACGACGTCGTCCTCGACGTGGCGTCGAGCGAGGCGACCTTCCCGACCCGGAGCACCATCCGGTTCACGTGCACGCAGCCCGGCGCCGAGACCTTCCTCGACTTCGTCGGTGCCTCCGTCGAGTCCATCACGGTCAACGGCACCTCGCTGGACCCGGCCACCCACTTCGCCGACAGCCGCATCCGGCTGACCGGCCTCGCCGAGCAGAACGAGGTCGTCGTCGAGGCGACCGGGCGCTTCACGAACACCGGCGAGGGCCTGCACCGCTTCGTCGACCCGGTCGACGACGAGGTCTACCTCTACACGCAGTTCGAGGTCCCGGACAGCCGCCGGATGTACCCCGTCTTCGAGCAGCCCGACCTCAAGGCGGAGTTCGCCTTCACGGTCACGGCGCCGGCGCACTGGCAGGTCGTCTCCAACTCCCCCACGCCGCAGCCGCAGCCGGCCGGCGAGGGCACCGCGACGTGGGCGTTCGAGCGCACCCCGCGGATCTCCAGCTACATCACGGCGCTCGTCGCCGGCCCGTACGACGTCGTCCGCGACACCGCCACGACGCGCGGCGGCGAGGTGCCGCTCGGCATCTTCTGCCGGAAGTCGCTGACGCCCTACCTCGACGCCGACAACCTCTTCGCGCTGACCAAGAAGGGCTTCACGTTCTTCGAGGAGGAGTTCGACTGCGCGTACCCGTTCGCCAAGTACGACCAGCTGTTCTCGCCGGAGTACAACATGGGCGCGATGGAGAACGCGGGCTGCGTCACCATCGCCGAGGTCTACGTCTTCCGGTCCAAGGTGCCCGAGGCGCTCGTCGAGCGCCGCGCCCTCACCGTCCTCCACGAGCTCGCCCACATGTGGTTCGGCGACCTCGTGACGATGCGCTGGTGGGACGACCTGTGGCTCAACGAGTCCTTCGCCGAGTGGGCCTCGACGACCTGCCAGGCCGAGGCCACCGAGTGGGTCGACGCGTGGACGACCTTCGGCACGTACGAGAAGGACTGGGCCTACCGCCAGGACCAGCTCTCGACGACGCACCCGATCGTCGCCGAGATCAACGACCTGCAGGACGTCGAGGTCAACTTCGACGGCATCACCTACGCCAAGGGCGCGTCGGTGCTCAAGCAGCTCGTCGCGTACGTCGGCCGGGACGCGTTCCGTGAGGGCCTGCGCACCTACTTCCGCAAGCACGCGTGGGGCAACACGACGCTCGACGACCTGCTCACCGAGCTCGAGGCCACCTCGGGCCGCGACCTGCGCGCCTGGTCGCGCCTGTGGCTCGAGACCGCCGGCGTCAACACGCTGCGCCCGGTCGTCGACGTCGACGAGTACGGCCGCATCACGTCGGCCGTGGTCGAGCAGACCTTCGCCGAGGGTTACGAGACGCTGCGCCCGCACCGCCTCGGCATCGGCCTCTACGAGGAGCGCGACGGCGAGCTGCACCGCACCGACCTCCTCGAGGTCGACGTCGACGGCGAGCGCACCGAGGTGCCCGCGCTCGTCGGCCGGCAGCAGCCCGACCTGCTCCTGGTCAACGACGACGACCTCGCGTACGCCAAGATCCGGCTCGACGAGCGCTCGCTCGCGACGGCGCTGGCCCACCCGCGGGGCTTCACCTCCTCGCTCCCCCGGGCCCTCGTCCTCGCCTCGGCGTGGGACATGACCCGCGACGGCGAGATGGGCGCGCGCCGCTTCGCCGACCTCGTGCTCGCCAGCCTTCCGGGCGAGAGCGACTCGACCCTGCTGCGCACGCTGCTCATGCAGCTGCGCACGGCGGTGCTGTCGTACACGGCTCCCGCGCACCGCGACCCGATGCGTGCCGCGACCCGCGACCGGCTGTGGGAGATCGCCCGCGCCGCTGCTCCCGGCAGCGACGCGCAGCTCCAGCTCGTCACCGCCGCAGCCGGGCTCACCTCCGCCGGCGACGACGCCACGACGCTGCGCGGGCTCTACGAGGGCACCGAGGTGCTCGACGGTCTCGACGTCGACTTCGAGATGCGCTGGACGCTGCTCACCGCGCTGGCCGCGGCCGGGGCGTCGTCCGAGGACGAGGTCGCCGCCGAGCTGCGCCGCGAGGACACCGCGACCGCGCGTGAGCGCGCGGCCCGCACCCTCGCCGCGGTGCCGACGTCCGAGGCCAAGGAGCGCGCCTGGCGCGAGTCGGTCGACGAGACCGGCCGCCCCAACGCGATCGTCGACGCCAGCGGGATGGGCTTCGCCCGCCCCGGCACCCCGGCCGAGCTCCTCGCACCGTTCGTGGAGCGCTACCACGCGATGCTCGACACGGTGCAGCAGAAGGGTTCCCACGCCCTCGTCGAGTCGGTCGTCGCCGGCTTCTACCCACACCCGCTCGTCGACGCCCACCTGCTGGAGGCCACGCAGGCCTGGCTCGACGGCAACCCCGACGCCCCCGCCGCGCTGCGCCGCCTCGTCGCCGAGAACCGTGACCCGGTGGCGCGCGCCCTCGCCGCCCAGGAGCGCGATGCCCGTGACTGACCTGCTCTCCCTGCTCCACGCCGCCACCCCCACCGTCGAGGAGGTGAGCACCTACTGGGACAAGTTCCAGCAGTGGGCGCTCACCAACGGCGTGAAGATCGTCCTCGTCCTCGTCCTCGGGTTCGTCGCCCGCTGGGCGGCGCACCGGCTCATCGGCCGGGTCGTCGCGACGATGACCTCGCGGACCGCCAGCCGGCTGGCGACGGGCGGCGGGGCGGGGCGGGTCCTCGCCAACGCGACCGGCATCGCCAACGAGCGGCACCGCCAGCGCGTGGAGACGATGGGGTCGCTGCTGCGCAGCATCTCGACCTTCGTGCTGGCGATCATCACGGCGCTGACGGTGATGGCGCTGCTCGGGCTCCCGCTCGGCCCGCTGCTGGCCTCGGCCGGCGTCGGCGGTGTGGCCATCGGCTTCGGGGCCCAGAGCCTGGTCAAGGACTTCCTCTCGGGGATCTTCATGATCCTCGAGGACCAGTACGGGGTCGGTGACGTCATCGACACGGGCGAGGCGATCGGCACGGTCGAGGAGGTCACGCTGCGGGTCACCCGGCTGCGCGACGCCAACGGCGTGACCTGGTACGTCCGCAACGGCGAGGTCATCCGGATCGGCAACCTCTCGCAGGGGTACGCGGCGGCGTGGATCGACATGCCCGTCTCCTACCTCGAGCCGATCGAGAAGGTGCTCGAGGTCGTGCGGCGCACGACCGAGGACTTCGGCAACGACCCGGAGTGGGAGCCGAAGATCACCGAGCCGCCGGCCGTGCTCGGCGTCGACGCGATCACCGGCCAAACGGTCACGGTGCGGGTGCTCGTCAAGTGCCTGCCCGGCGAGAACTTCGGGGTGCAGCGCGAGCTGCGGCTGCGCCTCAAGGACGCGTTCGACGCGGCCGGCATCCAGGGCCCGCCGCTGCCGCCGTTCGCGACGGGGGCGCACTCGTGAGCGTCTACGAGGAGGTCGGGGGCGCGCCGACGTTCGAGCGGCTGGTCCACGCGTTCTACGAGAACGTGCGCGCGGACGAGCCGCTGCGCGCGCTCTATCCCGAGGAGGACCTCGCGGCGGCGGAGCGGCGGCTGCGGATGTTCCTCGAGCAGTACTTCGGCGGGCCGACGACCTACAGCCAGGAGCGCGGCCACCCGCGGCTGAGGATGCGGCACGTGCCGTTCGCGGTGACGCTCGACATGCGCGACCGGTGGATGCGGGCGATGCTCGGCGCGGTCGAGGCGGCCGGCATCCCCGAGCCGCAGGCCGAGCAGATGCGCGACTACTTCCTGCGCGCTGCGCACATGCTCGTCAACACCGACGACGGGCACGGGCACCCGCCCCTCACACCCTGACACCGGAGCCGCGGGGCGACGCGTCCACGAACCTGAGAGGGGCCGTGAGACATGTACTCCCCCAGCCTCCTGTCAGTCCGGAAGGTTTCCCTTCCACCCCGCAAGGTTTCCCTTCCACCCCGCAAGGTTTCCCTTCCACCTCGCAAGGTTTCCCTTCCACCTCGCAATCAAGTCACTGCGCCGGGGAAGGGAAACCTTCCAGCAGCAACTGATTCCTTGCGGAGCGCAAGGTAAACCTCGCATCGGCAAGGAGGCTGGGAGAGCACCTACCGCCCGGCCGGACGGGACGGTTCGGCGACCGGGGTGGGGGCGGACCTGGTTCCACCCGGCCCGCCCTGCGAGACACGCCGACCTCGTTTCGCGCCGGCCGCCGCTGTTTGCGAGCATGGGCACGGTGAGCGCGCAGACCTCCCGCAGCCCCCTGACCGCCCCCGGCACGACGGTCCACCCGGCCGACGCCCCCGGCGCCCCGTGGTGGCACGACGCCGTCATCTACCAGGTCTACCCGCGCAGCTGGGCCGACGCCGACGGCGACGGCATCGGCGACCTCCCCGGCATCACCGCGCGCCTGCCCCACCTGCGCGACCTCGGCGTCGACGCCGTGTGGCTCAGCCCCTTCTACGTCTCGCCGATGAACGACGCGGGCTACGACGTCGCCGACTACCGCGACATCGACCCGCTCTTCGGCTCCCTCGAGGACGCCGACCGCCTCCTCGCCACCGCCCACGACCTCGGGCTCAAGGTCCTCGTCGACCTCGTCCCCAACCACACGAGCAGCGAGCACGCCTGGTTCCGCGCAGCCCTCGCCGCCGGCCCCGGCAGCCCCGAGCGCGACCGCTACGTCTTCCGCGACGGCCGCGGCCCGAACGGCGACGAGCCGCCGAACAACTGGCCCAGCGTGTTCGGCGGAAAGGGCTGGACCCGCGTCACCGAGGCCGACGGCACCCCCGGCCAGTGGTACCTGCACATCTTCGACGTGACGCAGCCCGACCTGAACTGGCAGAACCCCGAGGTCCGCGAGGAGCTCGAGTCGATCCTGCGCTTCTGGTGCGACCGGGGCGTCGACGGCTTCCGCGTCGACGTCGCCCACGGCCTGGTCAAGGAGGAGGGCCTTCCCGACTGGCACGGCGCGGTCGGCCTCTACGACGAGGTCCTCACCGAGGACGGCCCGCAGGACGGCGCCGATGCCGACGCCGTCCCCGACGCCGACGGCCCCGTGCTCGACCACACCGGCACCGGCCGCGCCCCGATGTGGGACCAGGACGGCGTCCACGAGATCTACCGTTCCTGGCGCACGGTCCTCGACTCCTACGGCGAGCCCGACCGCATCCTCTGCGCCGAGGCGTGGGTCAAGCCCGAGGAGCGCCTCGCCCTCTACGTCCGCCCCGACGAGATGCACCAGGCGTTCAACTTCGACTTCCTTGAGACGCCGTGGCACGCAGGCGAGCTCGCGGCCGTCATCGAGTCCTCCCTGCGCTCCAACGACGCCGTCGGCGCCCCCACGACGTGGGTCCTCTCCAACCACGACGTCGTCCGCCACGCCTCGCGCCTCGGCCTGCCCCAGGACGGCCCGCGGCCCAACGGCATCGCCGCCGACGACCCCCAGCCCGACGCCGAGCTGGGCCTGCGTCGCGCCCGCGCCGCGACCGCGCTGATGCTCGGCCTGCCCGGCGGCGCGTACCTCTACCAGGGCGAGGAGCTCGGCCTGCCCGAGCACACGACGATGCCCCACGACGTGCGCCAGGACCCGACCTTCCACCACACCAAGGGCGAGGTTGTCGGCCGCGACGGATGCCGCGTCCCGATGCCGTGGACCGCCGACGGCCCGAGCCTCGGCTTCGGCCCGGGTGACCACCCGTGGCTCCCCCAGCCCGAGGCCTACGCCGCGCTGGCGGTGGACCGGCAGGAGGGCGTCGAGGGCTCGACCCTCGAGCTCTACCGGACCCTCCTGCACCTGCGCCGCGAGCTCGGCCTCGGCGGCAACGCCCTCACCTGGGACGACCTGACCGACGGCGACGTCGTGGCCTACCGCTCCGGCGAGGGCGCCGACGCCGTGCTGGTCGTGACGAACACCGGCGAGGCGCCGGTCCCCCTGCCGGACGGCGAGGTCCTCGTCGCCTCCGGTCCGCTCGAGCACCCGGGGTCGCTCCCGGCCGACACGACCGTCTGGCTGCGCCCCACCGCTCGCTGACCGTGCGGGCCGCCGACCACGCCTATCTCTCGGACCCGACGCCCCTGGCGCTGGCCCACCGCGGGGGCTCGCTCCTGCCCGCCAACGTCGGGCTCGAGAACACCCGGGCCGCGTTCGCCCGCGCCGTCGCCCTCGGGTACCGCTACCTCGAGACCGACGTGCACGCCACCCGCGACGGGCAGGTCGTCGCGTTCCACGACACCGTCCTCGACCGCGTGACGGACGCCCGCGGCGCCGTCGCGGACCTGACCTGGGACGAGGTCTGCGTGGCGCGCGTCGGCGGCACGGAGCCCGTCCCGCTGCTGGGCGACCTCCTCGAGGCGTTCCCGACCACCCGCTTCAACATCGACGTCAAGGCCGACGCGGCGCTCGAGCCGACCGTCGCCGTCCTGCGCGAGCACGACGCCCTCGACCGGGTCTGCCTCGGGTCGTTCTCGCCGCGCCGCATCCGGGCGCTGCGCCGCGCCCTCGGCCCCCGCGTCGCCACCGCCGCCGGCCAGGTCGGCACCGCCGCGCTGCGCTTCTCCCCGGCCCTGCTCGCCCGGATGCTGCACACGCCGGCGCCGGTCCTGCAGATCCCGGCCGTGCACCACGTCGCCGGCCGGAGCCTCGTCCTCGTGACGCCCGGGCTCGTCCGGCGGGCGCACGACCTCGGCAAGCAGGTGCACGTCTGGTTCCACGACGGCCGTCGCGAGGACGCCGCCGAGTTCCACCGCCTGCTCGACCTCGGGGTCGACGGCCTCGTGGCCGATCGGATCGACGTGCTCGCCGATGTGCTGGCGCAGCGGGGTTCCCCCCTCCTGCCGCAGGCCGGGGGGCTACTGTGACGACGATGCGCACGACGGGGAGCGGCACGACCACGGGTGGGCCGCTCAGTCGGTCCTACCTCGAGGTCACCCTCGCCGTCCTCGCCCTCGTGACGATCGTCGCGTTCGAGTCGATGGCCGTCTCGACCGCGATGCCCGACGTCGCCCGCGAGCTGAACGCCGTGCGCTCCTACGGCTTCGCCTTCTCGGTGATGCTCACCGCGCAGCTCCTCGGCATCGTCCTCGCCGGCGTCTGGACCGACCGGTCCGGTCCGCTGCCCGGCACGTTCGTCGGTCAGGCGCTGCTCGCCGTCGGCGCCGCGACCTGCGGCTGCGCGACCCGCCTCGACGTCTTCCTCGTCGGCCGCGCGCTGACCGGCCTCGGCGGCGGCCTGCTCGTCGTCATGCTCTACGTCATCGCCGGCCGGATCTATCCCGAGGCGATCCGTCCGCGCCTGTTCACGTACATCTCCGCCGCGTGGGTCGTCCCCTCGCTCGCCGGGCCGCCGCTGTCGGCCTGGCTGACCGAGAACATCTCGTGGCGCTGGGTGTTCTGGATCGTCGTCGCCCCCGTCATCGTCACGGGGATCTCGCTGTGGCGCGCCCAGCGCCGCGTCGACGTCAGCCGGCTCCAGGAGGCGGTGTCCAACCGCGACCACGGCACGCACGTCCGCACCGCCTGGGCCGGCCTCGCCGTCGCCCTGGCCGCCGGCGCGCTCCAGGTCGGCACGCACGAGCTCGTCATCACGTGGTCGTGGAAGACGGTGGTCGCCGTCGTCGGGCTCGTCGGCGTCGTCGTCGTCGCGCCGCGCCTGCTGCCGACCGGCACCTTCGTCATGCGCCACGGCGTCCCGAGCGTCGTCCTCGCGCGGGCGCTGCTCTGCGCCGCCTTCTACGGCGGCATCACCTACGTCCCGCTCTTCCTCGCCGGCCAACGCGGCGCCAGCCTCCAGGTGGCCGGGCTCGCCCTCGCGGTGGGCGCCGTCGGCTGGGCGCTCGGCGCGCTCTACCAGGGCCACGACGCGCTGCACCTGCCGCGCCACCGGCTCATCGAGGTGGGAGGGCTCGTGCTCGCCGTCGGGCTCGGCTGGCTCTCGCTCGTCGCCTGGGTCAACCTGCCGGCGTGGCTCAGCGTCTTCGCGCTGCTGCTCGCCGGCTTCGCGATGGGCACCGGCGTCACGACGACGACCATCCTCGCGCTCGAGCTGAGCCCGGTCGAGGCGCACGGCGAGACCTCGTCGTCCATCCAGCTGTCCGACGTCCTCGGCAGCGTGCTCGGCATCGCGGGCGCGACCGCCGCGTTCGCCGCGGCGCACGACCCCGGCGAGGACAACGCGCTCTTCGGGGCGATCTTCCTCGGGCTGGCGGTCGTCGCCGCGGTGGTCTACCCGACGGGTCAGCGCATCAGGACGTGACCGCCGGCGCAGCTGAGCCGGGTCCACCGGTTCGCGCGCAGCACGAGCACGCTCGACCCGGGCGCGAGGAAGCCGAGCGAGAACGCGGCGAAGGCACCGCCCGCGCGCACGCCCTCGACGTCACGCCCCCACACGCGGTCGCGCACGAAGCCGGCGGCCGCCCCGCGCTCGCGGACGGCCGCTCCGACCTCGACGAGACCGCTGCGGGCGGCCTCGGCGAGGGTGTCGGCCGGCAGCTCGCCGGCGGGCTCCCAGCCGGAGCGCGGCGGGGTGACGGCCGACCAGGCGGCGAGCGCCCGCGTCGGGGGCAGCGGGAAGGTCGCGTCGCGGCCGGGCCTCGAGGTCCGGTCGGTCACCGCCCCGAGCGGGACGACGGCGTCGCACGTGGCGGGCTCGGCGAGGGCGAAGGTCCGCAGCCCGAGCACGGCGCCCTCGGAGAGGATGCCGCTGCCCGGCAGCACGCCGACCCACGCGGCGAGGACGTCGCCGGAGGCCTGCAGCCGCATGGCGCCCTGCTCGTCGAGCGAGCGCGCCCGGCCGGCGAAGCGCCCGAGGTCGCCGAGCGCGGCGACGTCGACGAGGTGGAGCACGTCGCTCATCGGCCACCCCACCGGAAGGCCACCGGCTCGCCGACGTGCCCGGCGAGTGCCTCGCGGGCCGCGGCCTCGAGCCGGCGCGGGCGGGCGGTCGCGAAGTCGTAGAGGACGAGACCGGTCTCGGCGACGGCGTAGACGGCCTCGCCGACCGACGCGGGGTCGCGCACGACGTACCCGAGGTCGAACCCGGCGCCGTGGACGCGGGTCACCCACATGTCGACCTCGACGGGCTCGGGCCGGTAGGTCAGCGGGGCGCGGTACTCGATGGCGTGCCGGGAGACGACGATCCCCTCGTCGAGCAGCGTCGGCCGGTCCGGGAACCACTCGCGGAAGCCGATGACGCGGGCGTCCTCGAGCAGGCGGAGGTACTGGACGTTGTTGACGTGCCCGTAGGCGTCCATGTCGGACCAGCGCAGCGGGACCTCGACGACGTAGCGGTCGGCCATGCGGGCCATCCTCGCAGCCACCGCCCGGGAGCGCGGTCCTAGGGTGGCCGGGTGACCGTCCTCCCCCGCACCGCCGCCCTGCTCGACCACCGCCTCGCGACCGCCCAGCGCGAGGGACGGCTGCCCTCGGTCGCGGCCGGGCTGGTCCGCGACGGAGGGCTCGCGTGGAGCGGTGCCGTCGGCACGCTCGACGGCCGGGCGGACGGCGAGCCGGCCGACGCCGACACGCAGTACCGGATGGGCTCGATCACCAAGACCTTCGTCGCCGTCTGCGTGCTGCGGCTGCGCGACGCGGGGCGCCTGGACCTCACCGACCGCTTCGAGCAGCACGTGCCCGGCTCGGCCCTCGGCGGGGTCACCGTCGAGCAGCTGCTGACGCACGCGGCCGGCACCCAGGCGGAGACCGACGGCCCCTGGTGGGAGCGGACGCCCGGGGGCGACTGGGACCACCTCGTGGGTGCCGGTGCCGGGCAGCGCTTCCGGGCCGGCCGTCGCTTCCACTACTCCAACGTCGGCTACGGCGCGCTCGGCCGCCTGCTCGAGGTGGCCCACGGCACCGGCTGGGCCGAGGTCGTGCGCGCCGAGCTCCTCGAGCCGCTCGGGATGACCCGGACGACGACCCGGCCGGACGGGCGCGCCGCGCAGGGGCTGGCCGTCCACCCCTTCGCCGACGTCCTCCTGCGCGAGCCGGAGCACGACGGCGGGGCGATGGCTCCCGCCGGCCAGCTGTGGACGACGGTCGAGGACCTCGCCCGCTGGGCCACGTTCCTCGGCGGCGACACGGCGGGTCTGCTCTCCGCCGACACCCTCGCCGAGATGTGCGAGCCGCACCACGTCGTCGACGAGCCGGGGCAGCCGTGGACCGGCGCGCACGGGCTCGGCTGGCAGGTCTGGAACGTCGACGGCGTCCGGTACGCCGGCCACGGTGGCTCGATGCCGGGCTTCCTCGCTGGGCTGAGGGTGCGGCTCGACGGCGGCGACGGCGTCGTCACGCTGACCAACACCACCGCGTCCCCGGCGCTCAAGGGCCTCGGGGACGACCTGCTCGAGGTCCTGCGCACCGAGGAGCCGCCGGCCGTCGAGCCCTGGTCGGCCGACGGGGACCCGGCGCTGCTCGAGCTCGTCGGGACGTGGCACTGGGGCGCGTCGACGACGACGGCGAAGGTCGTCGGCGAGCACCTCGTCCTCGGCGAGCCCGGGCAGGGCCGCGGGTCACGCTTCGCGCCGGTCGGGGCCGACGCCTGGGTCGGGCTCGACGGGTACCACACCGGTGAGCCGCTGCGGGTCGTGCGCCGCGCGGACGGCACCGTCTCGCACCTCGACCTCGCGTCGTTCCGCTTCTCGCGCACCCCCTACGCGCCCGACAGCGACGTGCCCGGCGGCGTCGACGACCGCGGCTGGCACTGACCCCCGCCCTCGCCGCGCCCCGAGCCCTCCGCCCTCACGACGCCCCTCCCGCCCCACGCGTATCGGGTGACCCGATACGGGCGCGCTCCACCCGAGTTCGGTACCCCCGCGAAGCGCACACTTCCCGGGTCAAGCCCGCCCGCACGAGCGCCGCCGCCCCGCCGATCCCCACTCGCCCCACGCGTATCGGGTGACCCGATACGGCCGCGCTCCACCCGAGTTCGGTACCCCCGCGAAGCGCACCCTTCCCCAGCGAGGCCGGGTCGTCCCGGTGCGCCGTCATTCGCACGCCGGCCTGTGGACGGCGGGCGACCCGGTGTCGGCCGGGGTGCGTACGGTGGGCGGACCATGACGACACCGGCCCAGGTCCTCGCTCCCCCGTCCCCCGAGGTCGCCGACCGCGCCCGCACGGCGCTGCGGCCGCTCGTCGGCCGCGACGACGTCGACTTCCGCGACGGCCAGCTCGAGGCCGTCTCGGCGCTCGTCGAGCACCGCTCGCGCGTCCTCGTCGTCCAGCGCACCGGATGGGGCAAGTCGGCCGTCTACTTCGTCGCCACGGCGCTGCGCCGGGCCGAGGGTGCCGGGCCGACGGTCATCATCAGCCCGCTGCTCGCGCTGATGCGCGACCAGATCGCCGCCGCCGGCCGCGCCGGCATCCGCGCCGTGACGATGAACTCGGCGAACGCGCAGGACTGGGACGAGGTGCGCGCCGCTCTCGCCGAGGACGCCGTCGACGTCCTCCTCGTCAGCCCCGAGCGCCTCAACAACCCACGCTTCCGCGACGAGCAGCTGCGCGACCTCGCCCGGCGCTGCGGCCTGCTCGTCGTCGACGAGGCGCACTGCGTCAGCGACTGGGGGCACGACTTCCGCCCCGACTACCGGCGCATCCGGGACCTCCTCGACGGCCTGCCCGCCGACGTCCCGGTGCTCGCGACGACCGCGACGGCCAACGCCCGTGTCGTCCACGACGTCGAGGAGCAGCTGTCCACCGGCGGCCGGCCGGTGCTCACGGTGCGCGGCGGCCTGGCCCGCGACTCGCTGCGCCTCGGGGTGCTGCGCTCGATGTCGCCCGAGCAGCGGCTCGGCTGGCTGCTGGCACACCTCGGCGAGCTGCCCGGCTCGGGCATCGTCTACGCGCTGACCGTCTCGGCGGCCGAGGACGTCGCGGCGTCCCTGCGCGAGGCCGGTCACGCCGTCGCGCCGTACACCGGCCGCACCGACCCGGCCGACCGCGAGCGCCTCGAGGAGGCGTTGCGGCACAACGAGGTCAAGGCCCTCGTCGCCACCTCCGCGCTGGGGATGGGCTTCGACAAGCCCGACCTCGGCTTCGTCGTGCACCTCGGCGCGCCGAGCAGCCCGGTCGCCTACTACCAGCAGGTCGGTCGCGCCGGGCGCGCCACCGACCGCGCCGACGTCCTCCTCCTGCCCGGCCCCGAGGACCGCGACATCTGGCGCTACTTCGCGAGCGTCTCGATGCCGCGCGAGGAGCAGGCCGCCGCCGTGCTCACCGCGCTCGCCGAGGCGGGACGCCCCCTGTCGACCGCCGCCCTCGAGACGATCGTCGACGTCCGCCGCACCCGCCTCGAGCTGCTGCTCAAGGTCCTCGACGTCGACGGCGCCGTGCAGCGCGTCTCCGGTGGCTGGGCCTCGACGGGCGTCCCGTGGACCTACGACGCTGAGCGCTACGACCGGGTCGCCGCGGCCCGGCAGGACGAACAGCAGCTGATGGCCGACTACGAGCGCACCGACGCGTGCCGGATGGCCTTCCTCCAGGAGTGCCTCGACGACGACAGCGCCGTCCCCTGCGGCCGCTGCGACGGCTGCGCCGGGCCCTGGTACCCGACCGACGTCCCCGACACCGTCGTCGGTGCCGCCCGCGAGCGCCTCCGGAAGGTCGGCACCGTCATCGACCCGCGCGCCCAGTGGCCCTCGGGGATGGACCGTCTCGGCGTGCCGGTCAAGGGCCGGATCGCCGCCGACGAGCAGCTCGAGCCCGGCCGCGCGCTCGCCCGCCTGTCCGACCTCGGATGGGGGCAGCGGCTGCGCGAGGTGCTCCGCGAGGACGCCCCCGCCTCCCCCGAGCTCCTGCGGGCCTGCGTCCCGGTCCTCGCCGAGTGGGGCTGGGCACAGCGCCCGGTGGCCGTGGTCGCGATGCCCTCGCGCTCGCACCCGCAGCTCGTCCGGTCGCTCGCGGCCGGGCTGGCGCAGATGGGGCGCCTGCGCGACCTCGGCACCCTCGACCTCGCCCACGGTGGGCCGACCGGCGAGATGGGTGGCAACAGCGCCTACCGCTTGGCCGGCGTCTGGGACCGCCTCGTCGTCGGCCCGGACCTCGCGGCGCAGCTGGCCGACTGCCCGGGGCCGGTGCTCCTCGTCGACGACGTCGTCTCCTCGCGCTGGAGCCTCACCGTCGCCGGGCGGGCGCTGCGGCAGGCCGGGGCTCCGGCGGTGCTGCCGCTCGTCCTCGCCATCGACGGCTGAGGCGCCACCCGCACGGGTCCCCCCGATGCCCGGACCCCGCGTCGGTCACACCCCGTCGCCGAGGCGTTCCATCGCGGCCACGAGCTCCTGGAGCGCATCCCGCACCTCCCGTGCGCGCCGCTCCCCCAGCTCGTCGACGAGCCGCCGGGCCGCGGCGCGCTGCTGGGGCGCGATGTCGCGGACGGCCGCCAGGCCCGCCGGGATCACCTCGACGAGCTTGGCCCGGCGGTGCGCCGGGTTGTCGCGGTAGGCGGCGAAGCCACGCTCGACGAGCAGGTCGGCGATGCGCTGGACGCTCTGCCGGGTCAGGCCCATCTCGCGCGCGATCCCGCTGACCGGCAGGGGTGTCGGCAGGACGGCGCCGAGCACCTGCCACCACGCCGCCGTGAGGCCGGCCGGCCGGGCCAGCTCCTCGGCGAGGGCGAGGAACTGGCCGTTGAGCCGGAAGACCGCGAGCGCGCTGTCGGCCAGCAGGGTCTGCTCGGGGGTCGGCTCCGCGCGCCGGCCGCTCACGCGCTCTCCAGCTCGAAGTACCCCGCCGGGTCGTGGTCGGCGTACAGCCGCCCGTAGGAGTCGATCCGCTCCGCGGGGTGGGCCCCGAGCCGCCGGAAGACCGCCATCGCGAAGTGCACCGGGTCGATGCCCGTCGCCGTGACGACGTCGCCGTCGACGACCGCGGGCTCGTGCACGTAGCGCTCGCCGCCGGCGTACCCGCTGGAGGCCAGGAAACCGGGGTCGTTGCTCGTGTGGCGCACGTCGTCGAGCAGCCCCGCCGCGGCGAGCGCCCACGTGGCGCCGCAGACGGCCGCGACGGGCACCCGGGCCGCGAGGTGCGCGCGGGCCGCGTCGACGAACGGGCCGGCGACCTCGGGATCCGTCCAGGTCCGGCCCCCGGGCAGGACGAGCATCGCGGAGTCGGCGGGGTCGAGGTCGGCGAGCACGAGGTCGGGCAGCACCGTGAGGCCGCCCATCGTGCGCACCGGGCCCGGCCGGGCGGCGACGGTCGCGAGGGTGAAGCCGCCGACGGGGCTCTGCCCGCCGAGGTGTCGCAGGTGCGCGGCGAGGTGGCCGACCTCCCAGTCGGCCATGGTGTCGAGGACGGCGAGGTGGACGGTGGTGGAAGTCATGACAGCATCCTGCATTTTTGACAGCCTGTTGTCAATACCTTCCGTGACCTTCGCGCTCCATCCGCTCGCCGCGCACCCGACGGCGTCACCGGCCCCGACGGCCCCTAGCGTGGAGCGGTGAGCCAGGAGACCGAGGAACGCGCCGAGACCACCCGCGACGACGCGCCCGACCCCCGGCGCTGGCGCATCCTCGGCGTCACCCTCGTCGTCGGGTTCATGGTGCTGCTCGACGTGACGATCGTGAACGTCGCCATCCCCTCCATCCGGACCGGGCTCGACACCTCGGCGGGCAGCGTCCAGTGGGTCGTGTCCGGCTACGCCCTCGCCCTCGGGCTGATGCTCGTCATCGGCGGGCGCCTCGGTGACGCGCACGGCCGCCGGGCGATCATGCTGCTCGGCCTCGGCGGCTTCGTCGTCGCGAGCGCGGCCGCGGGGTTCGCGCCGAACATCGGCGTCCTCGTCGCGGCGCGCCTCGTCCAGGGGTTCGCCGCCGGCATCCTCACGCCGCAGAGCTCGGGGCTCATCCAGTCGCTGTTCCAGGGGCGCGAGCGCGGGACCGCCTTCGGGCTGTTCGGGTTCACCGTCTCGGTGTCGTCGGCCGTCGGGCCGGTGCTGGGCGGGCTGCTCATCGCCGCGTTCGGCGAGGAGAGCGGCTGGCGCTGGATCTTCCTCGTCAACGTGCCGATCGGCCTCGTGCTCCTCCTGGGCATCGCCCGGCTCGTCCCCGGCCGCACCGACGACACGACCGGTGACACCCACCTCGACCTCCCCGGCGCGGCGCTCCTCGGGGTGACGGTCCTCGCGCTCCTCTACCCGATCGTCAGCCTCGAGTCCGGCAGCCGCTGGCCGCTCCTGCTCCTCGCCCTCGTGCCGCTGGCCGGCGCCGCCTTCGTCCGCCACGAGCGGCGCGTCGTGCGCGACGGCGGCGCGCCGCTGCTCGACCTCGGCCTGCTGCGCGAGACGCCCGGGTACGCCAGCGGCATCGTCATCGGCAGCCTCTACTTCACCGGGTTCACGGGGATCTTCCTCGTGCTCAGCGTGTTCCTTCAGGACGGGCTCGGGTTCACGCCGCTGCACGCCGGGCTCCTCCTCACGCCCTTCGCCGTCGGGTCGGCCGTCGCGAGCCCGTTGGCCGGCCGGGCGGTCAGCCGCGTCGGCCGCCCGCTGACGGTCGTCGCGCTCACCGTGATGGTGGTCGGCCTCGTCGCCCTCGCGGCCGTCGTCCCGGCGGCCGACCGCGACCTGCCGTGGTGGCTGCTCGCCCTCCCCCTGCTCGTCGCCGGCCTCGGCGGAGGCGCCGTCGTCTCGCCGAACATCACGCTCTCGCTCGCCGAGGTCCCGCCGTCGATGGGTGGTGCCGCGGGTGGGGCCCTCCAGACCGGCCAGCGGATCGGTGCCGCCATCGGCGCGGCCGTGCTCATGACGACCTACCAGGTCGCGGTGGGCCGCACCGAGGACCCCGGTACCGCGCTGCGCTGGGCGCTCGGCGCCTCTGTCGTCCTGCTGCTCACGGCCTGGGCGGCGGCCGTCTGGTCCTGGCGGCGCGAGCCCGACGCCCGGGTCGGCTGACCTGTCGTCCCCGGGTGAGGATGGGGCCATGGCCCACCCCGCCTACACCTACGTCGAGGAGCACGCGCGCCGGTCGCTGACGGTGCTCGTGTTCGTCCTCGCCCTGTCCGTCCTCGCCGCCGGAGCGCTGCTGCGCAGCCGCGACGGCGGGCTCGACGTCACCCCGGACGGCCCGCTCGACTGGCTCGTCGCGGTCCTCGCCCTCGCCGCCGTCCCGGCCTGGCTCGTCCTCGGCGACGGCGCGTGGGGCGACTGGCCACAGCCGTCCGGCCTGGCGGTCGGCGCGGACCGGCTCGTCGTCGACGAGGTGACCTTCGGCTTCGCGGAGCTCGCCGACGGCACGGCCACCCTGCCGGACGCGCCGCCCGGCCGGCGGGCCGTGGTCGAGGTCCCGCTCGCCGCCGGCGGTTCGCTCACCCTGCGCCCGCACGACGCGGGCGCCTTCACCCGCTCCCTCGTCAGCGGGTACCGCGCGTGGGCGGCGGGTCGACCCGCAGCGTGAGCAACGGCAGGAAGAGCTGGACGACCGGCCCGATGAGCAGCGCGTAGACGAGCGTCCCGAGGCCCACCACCCCGCCGAGCAGCCAGCCGAGGACGACGACGGTCACCTCGAGCGAGGTCCGCACGAGGCGCACCGAGCGGCCGGTGCGGCGGGTCAGGCCGGTCATCAGCCCGTCGCGCGGCCCCGGCCCGAGCTGGCTGCCGATGTACATCGCGCCGGCCACGCCGTTGCCGACGACGCCGAGCAGCATGACGAGGACGCGCCAGCCGAGGCCCTCGACCGGCGGGACGACGGCGAGCGTGGCGTCCGTCGCGAGGCCGATGACGACCGCGTTGGCCACCGTCCCGACACCCGGCCACTGACGCAGCGGCAGCCAGAGCAGGAGCACGACGAACGAGGTGGCGATGACCATCTCGCCGTAGGTGATCGGCACGTAGCGAATGAGCCCCGTCGTGAGGACGCCCCACGGCTCGACCCCGAGTCCGGCGCGCAGCATCAGCCCCATCGTCACGCCGAACAGCCCGAGCCCGACGAACAGCTGCGCGAGCCGGTGCGGCAGCCGCCCGGCCCGCAGCTGCTCGAGCGGGGTCATCGGGACGAGGGGGACCCGGCGGGTCATCCCGCGGCGGGCCAGCTGGAGCGGTGACATGCCGCCCATCCTGCCGCGGGATTGGCCTGTGAATCGAGGGCCAATCGTGCGACAGTGGCCACGTGAGCACCGTCCCCAGCGTCAGCGCCGCGCGCACCGCCCGGCTCGTCGGCGACCTCGGGGCCACCCGCCCCGCGTACCGCGGCCTCGCCGACGGGCTGCGCCTCGCCGTCGCCGACGGCCGGATCGCCGTCGGGACCCGGCTGCCGAGCGAGCGCGACCTCACGACCCACCTCGGGGTGAGCCGCACGACGGTGACGCGCGCCTACGACGTGCTGCGCGAGCTCGGCTACCTCACCTCGCGGCAGGGCTCCGGCTCGGTCGCGACCCTCCCCGACGGCGCCCGCCGACGTGGCACCGGGGGCCTGTTCCCGGCCGACGTCGCCGACGACGTCCTCGACCTCACCTGCGCCGCCACCCGCGCGCCCGCCGGGGTGCTCGAGGCCTACGAGCGGGCGCTCGAGCGCCTGCCCTCCTACCTGTGCGGCGCCGGCTACCTCACCTACGGCGTTCCCGAGCTGCGCGAGGCGGTCGCCGACCGCTACACCGCCCGCGGCCTGCCGACGAGCCCCGACGACGTGCTCGTCACCTCCGGGGCCGTCGCCGGGCTCGCCGTCGTCGTCCGCGCGCTCCTGCGGCCGGGCGAGCGCGTCGTCGTCGAGGACCCGAGCTACCCGAACACCCTCGACGCCCTGCGCGGCGCCGGCGCGCGGCTGCGCGGGCTGCCGGTCGACCCGACCGGCTGGGACGTCGACGAGGCGGTGCGCGCGGTCGCGACGGCCGGGGCGCGGGCCGCCGTCCTCATCCCGGACTTCCACAACCCGACCGGCGCCCTGCTCGCCGACGAGGACCGCGCCCGGCTGGGTCGCGCCCTCGCCGCGGCCGGCACGGTGCCGGTCGTCGACGAGACGATCGTCGAGATCGACCTCGAGGGCGGGGCGATGCCGCTGCCCTTCGCGGCCCACGCGCCGACCGCGGTGAGCATCGGCAGCTCCTCGAAGTCGCACTGGGGCGGCCTGCGCACGGGATGGGTCCGCGCCCCCCGCGGCGCGCTGCGGTCGCTCGTCGAGGCCCGGGTCACGAGCGACCTCGGCGCCCCGGTCCTCGAGCAGCTCGTCCTCGTCGAGCTGATGCGCCGCTCCCCCGGTGTCACCACCGAGCGTCGCGACGCGATCGTCGCCGCGCGCGACGCCCTGGCCGCGGGGCTGCGGGCGCACCTTCCCGAGGCGTCCTTCCGGGTGCCGCGCGGCGGCCTCTCGCTCTGGTGCGAGCTGCCGGCCGACCTGCCCTCGAGCAGCCTGGCGGCCGCCGCCGAGGACGAGGGCCTGCTCGTCGCCGCCGGCCCGCGCTTCGCGCTCGACGGAGGCCTCGACCGCTGGCTGCGCCTGCCGCACGTGCTGCCGCCGGAGACGATGGCCGAGGCGGCCGTCCGCCTCGGCCGCGCCGCGGAGCGGGTGCGGGGCGGTCGCACCGGGCGGGCGCGCCCCGGCCGCCCGCTCGTCGCCTGACGCGCGCTGGCTATCGTTTCCCCGTGACCGACCCGCACCCGGACCCGCTCGTCGACCTCCTCCAGACCCTCGACCTCGAGGAGCTCGGCTCGGCGCAGGTGAGCGTGCAGCCGCGCAGCCTCGCGGCGGCGCCCGGCGTCGAGCTGCCCGACACCTTCGCCGAGGACGTCACCCTCTTCCGCGGCTCGAGCCAGAAGCAGCCGCACGGCCGCGTGTTCGGCGGCCAGGTCCTCGCGCAGGGCGTCGTCGCGTCCGGGCGCACCGTCGCCGGGGTCGGTGACGTGCCGCGGCGGCTGCACTCGCTCCACGCCTACTTCATGCGCCCCGGCGACGACACGCAGCCGATCACCTTCAGCGTCGAGCGGATGCGCGACGGCCGCTCGTTCTCGACGCGGCGCGTGCACGCCGTCCAGCACGGGCACCCCATCCTCTCGATGAGCACCTCGTGGCAGGCCCCCGACGGCGGCCTGGACCACCAGGACACCGCCCCGCAGGTGCCCGACCCCGAATCGGTCCCGTCCCTCGCCGAGCTCTTCGCCGGGCTGGACGACCCTCGCGCACAGCACATCTCGCGTCGCGCCATCGAGCTGCGCCACGTCGAGGGCAACCTGTTCGCCGGGCCGCCGGCCGAGCAGGTCGCCGAGCAGCACGTGTGGATGCGCGCGGTCGGCCGCCTGCCCGACGACCCGCTCGTCCACGACGCCGTCCTCGCCTACGCGTCCGACTACAGCCTGCTCGAGCCGGTCCTGCGCCGGCACGGCCTGCCGTGGACGACCCGGGGCCTGAAGATGGCCAGCCTCGACCACGCGATGTGGTTCCACCGTCCGGCACGCGCCGACGAGTGGGTGCTCTACTCGCAGGAGTCGCCGTCGGCGCAGGGCGGCCGCGGCCTCGGCATCGGCCGGATGTTCTCCGCGGACGGCACGCTCGTCGCGACCGTCGCCCAGGAGGGGATGGTCCGCGTCCCCGAGTGACCCTGGGTCGAGGTGATGTCCGACCCTGTCGTGGTCGGGTTTCACCTCCACCCGCTCAGCCGGCGTCGACGAGGTGGCCGTCGGCGATCTCGACCACGCGGTCGGCCACGGCGAGCAGGGCGGGGTCGTGCGTCGTCACCAGCGTCGTCATCGTCCGCTCCTTCGCGAGGCGCGCGATGAGCCGCATGATGTCGCGGCCGGTCTCGGAGTCGAGCTGACCGGTCGGCTCGTCGGCGAGGAGCAGCCCGGGCTCGGCGACGAGCGCCCGCGCGAGGCCGACGCGCTGCTGCTGGCCGCCGGACAGCTCGTCCGGGCGGTGCTCGGTGTGCCCGCCGAGGCCGACGTGCTCGAGCGCCTCGGTGACGCGGCGCTCGCGCTCGGCGGGGTCGACCGCGCGCAGCCGCAGGGGGACGCCGACGTTCTCGCGGGCGGTGAGCACCGGCACGAGGCCGAAGGACTGGAACACGTACGACACGGGCCCGCGGCGCAGCGCGAGGAGGTCGGCGTCGGTCATCGTCGTCACCTCGAGGTCGCCGAGGTGCACGGTGCCGGCGTCCGGCCGGTCGAGCCCGCCGATGACGTTGAGCAGGCTCGTCTTGCCCGAGCCCGAGCGGCCCCGCAGCGCGACGAGCTCGCCCGGCGCGACGTCGAGCGAGACCCCGCGCAGCGCGTGGACGGCCGTCTCCCCCGACCCGAACGTGCGGTGCACCTCGCGCACCCGCAGCGGCTCCCCGGTCATCCCTGCTCCTCGTCCTCGCTGGTCGGTCGCACCGCGATGTGGTCCGGCTCGAGCCCGAGCCGCACGCGGTCACGCATCCCGAGGGCGCCGGTGAATGCGGCGGGCAGCTGCAGGCGCCCGGCGCGGTCGAGCACCGCGAACTCCTCGACGACCCGGCCGGTCTCGCCGTCCGCGCCGACGGCGTCGCGCCGCAGCACCTCCGTGGCCGTGCGGCCGTCGCGGATGCCGACGGTGCGAGACACCTGCTCGCTGACGTGCGCGTCGTGGGTGACGACGAGGGTGGTCGTCCCGAGCTCGGTGTTGGCGCGGCGGATGGCCTCGAAGACCTCGTCGCTGCTGCGGGTGTCGAGCTCGCCGGTGGGCTCGTCGGCGAGCAGGACGCTCGGCCGGTTGGCGACGGCCACCCCGAGCGCGACCCGCTGCTGCTGGCCGCCCGACAGCTCACCGGGCCGCCGGTCGGCGCACTCGGGGATGCCGAGGACGCCGAGGGTCTCGCGGGCCCGGCGCGCGCGCTCCCCCGACCGGACGCCGGCGAGCATCATCGGCAGCTCGACGTTCTCGGCGGCGCTCAGGTAGGGCAGCAGGTTGGCGGCGGCCTGCTGGAAGAGGAAGCCGACCGTCCGCCGCCGGTACTCCAGCCGCTCGCGCCGCTGCATCGCCCCGAGGTCGTGCCCCGCGACCCGGGCCACGCCGGCACTCGGCCGGTCCAGCCCCGAGAGGATGCCGAGCAGGGTCGACTTGCCCGACCCCGACGCGCCGACGAGGGCGACGAGCTCGCCCCGGGTCACCCGCAGGTCGAGGCCCTGCAGGGCGACGACCTCGATGCCCTCGGCCCGGTAGATGCGGACGAGGTTCTCGCAGAGGATGTCCGGGCCGTCCGGGCGGCCGGAGTCGCGGCGGCGGCGGGGCGTGGTGGTCGTGGTCATGCCGTGTCTCCCGTGCGCAGGTGGTCGGCGAGGTGGCCGCGGCGGGCCGCCGCGGCGTCGAGGACGAGGGCGAGCGCCCCCAGGACGAGGACGAGCAGCGCGGCGCCCGCGGCGGCCGGGAGGCTGGGGTCGACCGGCGGGAAGGGCGCGGAGCCCGTGAACGGCGCGAGGTCGACCGCGGGACCCACGAGGGCGGGCGCGAGGGCGCCGGCGGCCGCCCCCGCCAGGGCCGCGACGGCGACGACCGGGAGGACCTCGGTCCAGGCCAGGCGCCGCTCGAGCCCGTGCGGCAGGCCCATCGTCCGCAGCCGGACGACGAGGGCCGCGCGGTCGGGACGCGTGGCGACGAGGAGGAGCGCGAGGGCGAGCAGCGTGAGGACCCCTGCGAGGACGGCACCCACGGAGTAGGTGAGCGCCACGAGCCGGGAGAGCGCGCGGTCGGCGACGCGGTCCTGCGCGGCGAGGACCGAGTCGACGGAACCGACCCGGCCGCTCGGGGTCGCCGCCCCGGGGTCTCGCAGGGCGGTCAAGGCTCGTGCGGCGGACGCGTCGGCCGCGACGAAGGCGGTCTGCGGGGTCGCCGCCGGCGCCAGGGCGGTCAGCCGGTCGAGCGGCACGAGCACCGCCGGGACCTGACGACCGGCCTCGAGCCGCACCAGGCCGGGATCGACCACGGTGCGACCCAACGGGATCCGCTCGCCGCGCACCACCACCTCCGCACCGTCGCCGGCGTCGACCCCGGGGCCCACCACGGCGACGAGCCCCTGACCGGACGCTGCAGGCGGGCTCTGCACGGCGAGCGGCGTGCCGGCGACGAGGTCGGCGTAGGCGCCCGGGTCGGTGGCCACGAGGACGACCGGCGTGGCCCGGCTCCCGGACGAGACGGTGGCGTCCGCGACGTAGGCCGCCACGACCCCCCGGACCCCCGGACGCGCGGCGAGCGCCCGCACGTCGTCGTCGCCGACCCGGACCGCGTCGACCCGCACGTCCGCCCCCACCTGCCGCTGGGCGGAGACCTCGCGCTGGTCCTGCACCGCGAGGGTGAGCGACGCCAGCAGGGCGAGCATCGCCGCGCCGACGACGACCGCGAGGACGGGCGCCGTGGCACTGGCCCCGGTGCGCGCCGCCCGCGCGAGCCCGACGAACGTCACGAGTCCCTCTCTGCGTGAAGCGAACCGGGCGAGCGCGCGCAGCGGGGCGGGCAGCAGGCGGAGGACGAGGAGCGCGGCGACCGCGGCGGCGAGGTCGGGGGCGAGCGCGGCCCACCAGTCGGTCGTCCCCGCCGCGATCTCCGCGCCCCGACGGCGGACCGTCGCGACGGCGGCCACCGCGAGGGCCAGGACCGCGAGCTCGGCGACCACCCGCCGGGCCGCGCGCACGAGCCGTCGCCGGCGGACCGACTCCTCGGACGAGTCGTCGCGCTCGACGGCGCCGACCCGCAGGAGGACCGCCACCGACCCGGCGAGCACGGGGACGAGCGAGACGGCGACCACCTCGAGCCACGAGCCGATGCCGAGCCGCCCGGGGACGAGGAGCACCGCGAGGACGGCCCCGAGCCCGGCGGCGACGAGCGCGGGCAGGGCGCTGCCCGCGACGACCTGTCCGACCACCTGGCCCACGGTCCCCCCACGCGCCCGCACGAGGGCGACCTCGGGTCCACGCCGCGCCACGGCGACGACCGCGGTGAGCGCGAGGACGAGCACGGCCAGCGCGGTGAGGCCCGCCGTGGCGAAGGTCGTCATCACGTCGGTCGCCCGGACCGAGGCCTCGTAGTCGTCGAGCACGGAGGCGAGCCCGGTCGAGACCTCGAGGGGCGAGAGCCCCGGGCGGTCGAGGCGGGAGTCGGTGTCGAGGCGGACGAGGGCGTCACGCAGCGGGGCGACGTCGGCGGCGCGCAGCCGGGCGGCGTCGAGGGGGTAGCGCCACGACGCCGCGAGCACGGTCGAGTCGCCGGCGAGGACCACGCCGGGGACGGGCCGGGCCATCCCGTCGGACACCGCCCCGTAGGAGGAGGCGTCCGCGACGACGGCGCCCTCGGTGACGACGCCGCCCTGCGGGGTCGCGATCCGCGCGAGGCCGGTCATCCGCGGTTCGGCCTGCCAGAAGCCGTCGGTGGGGTCGACGGGGTCGAAGGTGCCGGTGACGACGACGGCGAGGGGCAGCAACCGGTCTCCGGGTTGCACGACGAGCCGGTCGCCGGTGCGGACACCCCAGAAGCGGGCGGTCGCGTCGGCGAGCGCGACCGGGACCTCGGCCGTCACGTGGCCGCGCAGGACGGGCGCGAGGGAGCGCGTACCGCTCGGGGCGCCGGGGGCGGCACCCGAGGTCCACCGGACGTGGGCGTCGAGCCCGCTCTGCACCCGGACGACGGCCCGCGAGCCGTCGGGGCGCAGCGTGGTCCCGTCGGTGCGGGTCAGCGTGGTCGAGCCGCTCTGCGCCGCCCACGTGGGGTCGGCGAGCAGGCGCCCGACCGTGGGTCCGAGGACGCTGCGCACGGCCTCGTCGACCGCGGTGAAGGGCGCCGCCGGCCCGTCACCGGGTGTCTCCGAGGGGGACGGGACGTCGTACGAGGGGGCTGCGGCAGCGCGCACCCCCACCTCGCGCGCTTGGGCCCGGGCGGCCGCCACGGTGTCGCCCACGGCGTCGTCCGTGGCCACCGAGACGGCCCGGGGGGTGGCGACGAGGTAGGCGGCCGTCAGTGCGGCCAGCAGCGCGAGGACGACGGCGGGGGCCCGCGAGGTCGCCAGCGCCCGCAGCGCGAGCGCGCGGGCGCCGAGGGCCGCCACCCCCTCGGCGCGGCCGCCCCGGGTGGTGACGTGCCGGCCCGGTGCCGTGCGGCCGCTCACGGCGACTCCCCCCACCGCAGCTCACCCGCGAGGTCGCGGCTGGTGCTGCGCAGCACGGCGGCGCCCACCGCCGAGAGGGCGAGGACGAGCAGGAGCACGTACCCCGTGAGCAGGCCGGCCGGCAGCTCGACGCGCACCGGCGGCACCTGCGGGTGCCCGTCGCCACCGACGAGCAGCGGCACGACGGTGACGGCCGCGACGACACCCAGCACGAGGCCCACGACGACGGTGACGGCCACGACGAGGACGCGCTCGAGGACGAGCACGGCCCGGATGCGCTCCGGCGGTGAGCCGAGCGCGAGGAGGACGGCGTTCTCGTGCCGCCGGGCCCGCCCGAGCGCCGCGGTGCTCGCCGCGAACCCGACCCCGGCCAAGAGGACCGACGCGAGGGTGACGAGGAGCATCGCCGAGCGCATCCCCGCGTTGACGGGGTCGCGCAGGCGCTGTGCGGCCAGCTCGTCCTCCACCTCGAGGCTCGTCCCGTAGGGCAGCCCGGCGCGCACGGCGGACGCCGCCTGCACTGGGTCCGCCGGGGCGGCCCACCACTCCTGGGGCTCGAGCACGAGCCGGCTGCGGACGTCCGAGCCACCGCCGACGCGCTCGGCGGCCGCCTCGACGGTCGGCAGGTCGAGGAGGACGCCCCGCCCCGGCCGCTGCGCGGTCGGGAGCGAGTCGACGACGGCGACCACCTCGACCGGCAGCTCGCGCAGGCCGAGGGGCAGCGTCACCCGCCCGCCGCGGCCGGTCCGCAGCGCGTCCGCCACCTCGCGCGTCACGACGGCGGGGACGGCGCTCGTCCGGCCGGGCGCGGCGGCGAGCCAGAGCCCGGCACGGTCGGAGTGCGGCGCCAGCACCCGACCCAGCGGCACGTCGGTGCCGTCCGCCGCCAGCGAGGTGAGCACGAGCTCGAAGGTCGGCTCGGGCACGAAGAAGTAGACGAAGTCGGGCAGCGGGACCGACAGGCCCACGACGCTCACGGGGGCGACGAGACCGAGACGGGACAGGTCCGCGGTGAGGGTGCGCTGCTCAGGGCCCACGGCGCCGAGGGGGACGGACGTGACGATGCCGCGCGCGTCCCGCACGGCGAGGGACGCCGCGAACCCCTCGGGGCCGACGGCGCTCGAGCTGCCGGTGGCGACGAACTTCGCCGTGACCGAGACCTCGCGCGGGGTGCCGGGGAGGGCGAGGCCGTCCCCGAGGTCACGCCCGGCGAGGAGGCGACCGGTGACCTCGGCCCACGGCGCGTCGAGCGTGTCCGGCCGGGGCCGGAGGACCCGGGCCGCGGCGCGGGCGTCCATCCCGAGCACGGTGACGCCCTCGACGCTGCCGAGGTCGAGGGACGTGCGCCAGACCGGGGTGACACGCCCCGGGTCCCCCGCGGCGCGGTCGACGAGCGCCCCGGTCGCGCCCGCGGAGGGGCCCGCGACCTGCTGGACGACCCGCAGCGGTGCGCCCGTGTCGAACGCCGACTGGTCCGCCACGGCGCGGCCGACGGTCGCCGAGTGCCCGAAAGCGATCGTGCCCATCGCGACGGCCAGCAGGACGAGGAGGAGCGTGCCAGCCTGGGTGGCCGCGCGACGGGCGAACTGCCATCCGCCCCACGCGGCGTCGAGCCCCGGGCGCCGGGCGCCCCACCGCGCGACGACCCGGGCGAGGAGCGGGAGCAGCCGCAGGGCCAGGACGGAGAGCCCGGCGACGACGAGGGCCGGAGCGATCGTCGTCACGGGGTCGACGCTGCGCTGGCCCACCGCGTCGTAGCGGCGCAGCTGGACGGCCGCCAGCGCGCCGAGCACGACGAGGACGACGTCGAGGCCCGACCCCGCGGCGAGCCGCAGGCCGGCCCGACGGCTGCGCGCGTCCTCGCGGGAGCGGCCGACCCAGAGCGTCGTGGCCACCGTGACGGCCACCGCGAGGAGGGCCGGCGGCACGAGGGCCCGCCAGAGGGTGGCGTCGCGCAGCACCGTCGCCGACCACCACGCCCCGCTGCCCGAGACCGCGCGCGTGACCACGGGGGCGACGAGCACCGCCCCGAGGACGCCGACCACGGCGACGACGACGGCATCACCCAGCGCCAGCCCGGCGAGCCGCCGGGTCGAGGCCCCCCGGACCCGCAGCAGCCGGGTCTCGCCGTCGCGCAGCGTGGCGAGCAGGGCGGCGGCGCCGACGAGGGCGACGCTGCCGAGGAGCACGAGGAGCACGGCCGGGGTGAGCAGCGAGACGCGCACGCGGTCGCCGACGACCGTGGCGCCGTCGACGAGCGCGGGCAGGTCGCTCGCCACCCGCGGGCTGCGCAGGGCGACCGTGGCCGGCCCGGCGCTCGCCTGCACCCCCGCGACGGTCGGCAGCCCGGTGAGGGCGCGCAGCCGGGTCAGGACGTCGTCGGCCCGGGCGCCGGCCCCGGCGAGCCCTCCGGCCCGCACGTCGCCGAGGTCGGGCACCGCCCGCCACGTGACGGTCGAGGTGCCGACGAGGGAGCCGTCGAAGGTGCCCGGGGCGACGACGAAGGGCCCGTAGGACGTGAAGTCGGACGCCACGACGCCGTCGAGCGCCAGCGGCAGGTCGCTCCACAGCCCGTCCTCGGCGTCGCGCGGCCGGAAGGTGCCGACCACCTCGGCCGTCACGCGCGGGGCCTGCGGGTCGACGAGGTCGGTCAGGTCCAGGCTCCCCCCGGGCGCGACGGCCAGGGCCGTGGCGGCCGCGTCGGGCAGCACGACCTCGACCCGCCGGGGGGCGGCCGACGACGTGGCGGGCCGCTGCGGCCAGCGTCCCGCGGTCAGCTCGGCGACCTGCCGGAGCCCCTCGACGTCGGCGAGGGCGGCCCGGTCACCCGAGCCGCGCCCGGCGATGCCCCGCGAGGTCGCGGTGCCGACCCGGGTGACGGTCGCGCCGGCCAGCGGCGCGAGCGCCGCACGGACCGCGGCGTCCGTCGCGCCGAGCTCCCCCGGGCGGAGCGACCCGGTGACGACGACCGACCGGTCGACGGGCGGGACGTCGAGCGCCGAGCGCACGCCCGCGTCGGTGATCCGGGCCGAGAGCAGCTGCAGGGCCGTGACGACGACGAGGGAGGCGAGCACGGAGACCGTGATGGCGGCGACGGCCACCGGGTGGGCACCCAGCCGGCGGCGGAGCAGCCGTGCACCACCCACGCCGAGCGCTCCTCCCGCGGGCGGACCGTCCGCCCCCGCGGCACCTTAGCCGCGGGTCAGGACCGCTCCACGCGCACGACGGACACGCTTCGGCAACGATGCCCGACGCGGTCTGCGTCCACCTCGACCCCGTCGCCCCAGGCGAGCAGGGCCTCGGCGGCGCCGGCGACCGGCACGTCGGCGCCGTCCTCCCCGAGCGTCACGACGACCGCGTAGGGGTCACCGCCGGCCGGGGCGTGGCGCAGGACGAGCCAGCGGGCGTCCTCGTCGAAGGACACCTCGACGTCGGCGAACCGCGTCGGGCCGGCCGGCAGCAGCCCCCGCCGCAGGGCCGTCAGGTCGGTGTACCAGCTCAGCATCCGCGCGTGGTCGGCGTCGTCGAGCTCGCTCCAGCGCAGGACCGACCGGTCGCGGGTCGCGGGGTCCTGCGGGTCGGGCACGGCGTCGGCCGACCAGCCGTGCGAGCCGAACTCGGCCCGGCGCCCCTCGCGCACGGCGTCGGCGAGCCAGTCCTCGGCGAAGCTCGTGAAGAACTGCCACGGGGTCGAGGCGGCCCACTCCTCGCCCATGAAGAGCATCGGGGTGGTCGGGCCGAGAAGGTACAGGGCTGCGCCGGCCGCCTGCAGCGCCGGGTCGGCCACGAGAGCCGAGATGCGTTCGCCCGTGGCCCGGTTGCCGACCTGGTCGTGGGTCTGCAGGTACCCGAGCAGGCGCCGGGCGTCGAGGTGCTCGCGGTCGACGGGAGCGCCCCACGGGCGGTCGCGGAAGGACGAGAAGGTCCCGTCGTGGAGGAAGCCGCGGGTCAGCACTTTGGCCAGCACCGCGAGCGGGCCCTCCTCGCCGCTGCCCGGGGTGCCGCCGAAGTCGGCGTAGTAGCCCTGGGTCTCGCCGGTCAGCGCCACGTGGAGGGCGTGGTGGACGTCGTCGTCCCACTGCGCCGTCATCCCGCGCCCGCCGTCGGCGGTGGGCGTGACCATCGAGGTGTCGTTGAGGTCGGACTCGGCGACGAGCTCGAGCGGGCGGCCGAGCTCCTCCGCGAGCGCGGCGACGGCGTCCGAGAGCTCGGCGAGGTAGTGCCGCGGCGAGTCGTCCTTGAGCTCGTGGACGGCGTCGAGGCGCAGCGCGTCGACGTGGAGGTCGCGGAACCAGCGCAGCGCGTTGCCGACGAGGAAGCGGCGGACCTGCGCGGAGCCCTCGTGGTCGAGGTTGACCGCCGCGCCCCACGGCGTGTGGTGGGCCTCGGTGAAGTAGGGCCCGAAGCGCGCGAGGTAGTTGCCGCTCGCCCCGAGGTGGTTGTGCACGACGTCGAGGCAGACCCCGAGGCCGCGCGCGTGGCAGGCGTCGACGAACCGCGCGAAGGCGTGCGGGCCGCCGTACGCGTCCTGAACGGCGTAGAGGCCGACGCCGTCGTAGCCCCAGCCGCGGTCGGTCGGGAAGGCCGCGACGGGCATCACCTCGACGACGTCGACCCCGAGGGCGACGAGGTGGTCGAGGCGGTCCACGGCGGCGTCGAAGGTGCCCTCGCCCGTGAAGGTGCCGACGTGCAGCTCGTAGACGACGCCCCCGAGGACGCCGGCACCGTCGCGCGGGCCGCGCCAGGCGGAGTCGGTCCACGGGAAGGACGCCGGGTCGACCGTGCGGCTGCGGCCGTGCACGCTCTCGGGCTGCCACGCGCTGCGCGGGTCCGGGAGCGCGGGCTCCTCGCCGTCGAGGACGAAGGCGTAGTCGAGCTCGCCGCTGCCGGACGGCGGCATCCAGCGCCACCACCCGTCGTCGGCGGCCTCCATCGGCTCCCGCCGCCGCTCGGCCTCCACCCGTGCGTCGTCCGACGAAGGTGTCGATTCCTGCACACCGGACCCCTCGTCCGCGTGTGCATCTTTCGACACATTCGTCGGTTCCTGCACACCGTCCGACCCCGGGGCCGGGGACCACTCGATGTCGACGCGGGTCGCGCTCGGCGCCCACACCTCGATGACGTGCTCGCTCACGACGGGTGTCCCTCCGCGGTGTCGTCGTCGGCGCCGGCGTCCTCCACGCCAGCGTCATCGGCCTCGGCCTCCGGGTCCTGCCGGCCGAGCAGGGCGACCGGACGGTCGGCGAGCAGCCCCTCGAGCGGCGCGGCTCCGGCGGCCACGGGACGGCCCGACAGCACCTCGGTCCACTCCCCCGCCGGCACCTCGAGCGCGGCGTCGCCGAACCCGCCGGCGTCGGCGAGCTTGCCCGCGGCGCGGGTGACGACGACGAGCGCGCGGGCGCCGTCGGCGTCGCCGCGGGCGAAGGCCAGCGCGTGCTCGCTGCCGGTGTCGACCGGCTCGTACGTGGCGTCCGGCCCGACGAACGCCTCCGGGTGCTCGCGCCGCAGCCGCAGCGCGAGCGCGGTGAGGCGCATCTTGTCGTCGTCGAGGTCGAAGCAGGGCTCGTCGTCGTCGACCCGCGCGAGCCGCTCGGCGCGGTCGGACCAGTCGACGGGCCGACGGTTGTCGGGGTCGACGAGCGCGAGCATCCCGATCTCGCAGCCCTGGTAGACGTCCGGGACACCGGGCATCGTCAGCTGGACGAGCTTCTGCCCGAGGATGTTCGCGCGCACCGAGGCCTCGTGCGGCCCGGTCCACGCGTCGAGGTGCTCGTGCACGGCGAGGTCGCGCCCGACGGCCCGCGCGAACGCGACGACCTCCGACTCGTAGTCCTCGTCGCCGTCGACCCACGCGGTGTGGACCTTGGACTCGCGCACCGCCTTGAGGAGGTACTCCTCGAGCCGCGCCCCGCTGACCGGCCACGTCCCGACGAGGGTCTGCCAGACGAGGTACTCGGTCGGGGCGTCGACGCGCTCGGTGCGGTACTGCGCCGCGAGCTCGCGGGCGCGGGCCAGCCACTGCTCCCAGCCGCGGGCGTCCTCGGCGAGGACCATGAGACGGGCCCGGGTGTCCTCGGAACGCTTCGTGTCGTGCGTGGTCAGCGTCGTCATCGACGTCGGCCACTCGGCCTGCTGCCGGGCGCACCACGCGTGGAAGGCGTCGACGTCGGAGGCGAGGACCTCCGGGTGGCCGCCGACCTCGTTGGCCCCCGAGAGCCGGAACCACCGGTAGAACGCGGTGTCCTCGATGCCCTTAGCCATGACCGGCCCGCAGGTCTGCTGGAAGCGCACCCGCAGCTCGTCGGCGACCCGGCCGGTGTCGGGGGCGGCCTCGGGGACCTCGCGGTCGAGCACCAGGCGCACGACGAGGTCGAGCGCGTCCTCGTCGCTCGGCGCGAGGATGCCCCGCGCGCGGGCGGCGGCGTCGTCGACGACCGCGGCCTGCTCGGGGTCGACACCCCGACCGGGCACGACGTAGGCGCGGTAGCGGTCCATCGAGACGAGCAGCGCCTCGAGGGCACGGCGGACGGCGACGGCGTCGGCGTCGGGGACGACCCGGCGCGCCAGGCGCATCAGCCGGTCGACCTCGGCGGCCTGGACGTCGTCCACCACCAGGCGCTTGCTCTCCTGGACGACCCTTTCGAGGGACTCCTCCCCCGGGGCGACCTCGGCCCACAGGCGGTCGAGCGTGCCGGTCTCGTCGGCCGGCGTGAGCACCTGCTGGACGCGCAGCAGCGCGTCGTAGCCGGTCGTGCCGGCGCAGCGCCACGCGTCGGGCAGCCGCTCCTCGCCCTCGAGGATCTTCTCGACGACGACCCACGCGTCGCCGGTGGCGTCGGCGAGCCGCTCGAGGTAGCCGCCGGGGTCGGCGAGGCCGTCCGGGTGGTCGATGCGGAAGCCGTCGACCTGGCCGTGCCCGTGCAGCGCGAGCAGCAGGGCGTGCGTCGCGGTGAAGACGACGGGGTCCTCGACGCGGACGGCGACGAGCGTCGTCACGTCGAAGAAGCGCCGGTAGTTGAGGGCGTCGCCCTCGCGCCAGCTCGAGAGCCGGTAGGCCTGCGCCTCGACGAGCTCGGCGAGCGGGAGCTCCTCGGTGCCGGGCGCGACCGGGAACTCGTGGTCGTAGTAGCGCAGCACCGGGTCGGCCCCGCCCGGGCCGCCGTCCGCGGCGAGGACGAGCTCACCACGGTCGAGGACCTGCTCGAGCGACGCGCCGAGCACCGGCATGAGGATGCGGTCGTCCTCGGCGACCCAGTCGACGTCGAACCAGCCGGCGTACGGCGAGCGTCGGCCCTCGCGCAGGAGCGACCAGAACGGCGCGTTGAGGTGCTCCGGCGAGGGCACGGCCATGTGGTTCGGGACGACGTCGACGACGACGCCGAGCCCGGCCCCACGGCACGCCGCGACGAGCCGGTCGAACGCCTCGCGCCCGCCCGCCTCCTCGCTGATCCGCGTGTGGTCGAGCACGTCGTAGCCGTGCATCGACCCCGGCGCGGGCTGGAGGATGGGCGAGAGGTAGACGTGCGAGACGCCGAGCGAGGCCAGGTACGGGACCTGCGCGGCGGCGTCGTCGAAGCCGAACCCGCCGTGGACCTGGAGCCGGTAGGTCGCCGTCGGGACGACGCGGGAGGGGTCGGGGCGGTGGGCCACCACGGGTCAGACCCTCGTCGCGCCGGCCGCTCCCGCCGCGGGGGTGAGCACCTCGCGGGGGTCGCGCAGGACGATGACCGAGCGCGCCGAGACCGTGACCGTGGAGCCCGCGTCGTGCCACTCGGGCTCGACGCTGTCGGCGGCGGTGTCGATCTCGGTGCACCAGCGCTCGCCCCACTCGTCGCCGGGCAGGACGAACTCGTGGTCCTCGTGGTCGGCGTTGAACAGGACGAGGAAGTCGTCGTCGACGACCGGTCGGCCGCGCAGGTCCGGGCTGGGGATGGCCTCGCCGTTGAGGAAGACGGTCATCATCCGCGCCTCGCCGTCGCTCCAGTCGCCGTCGCCCATCCGCTCACCGCTCGGCTGGAACCACGCGATGTCGCCGAGCTCGGACTGGCCGCCGTGGTCGGCGCTGCCGGCGAAGAAGCGGCGCCGGCGGAAGACCGGGTGCTCGCTGCGCAGCTTCGCGACCGCGCTCGTGAAGGCGAAGAGGTCGCGCTGCTCGTCGTCGAGGTCCCAGTCGACCCACGAGAGCTCGTTGTCCTGGCAGTAGACGTTGTTGTTGCCCTGCTGGGTGCGGCCGATCTCGTCGCCGTGCGCGATCATCGGCACGCCCTGGCTGAGCAGGAGCGTGGCGAGGAAGTTGCGCTGCTGGCGGCGGCGCAGGGCGCGCACCTCCGGGTCGTCGGTCTCGCCCTCGACCCCGCAGTTCCAGGAGCGGTTGTGGCTCTCGCCGTCGCGGCCGTCCTCGCCGTTGGCCTCGTTGTGCTTCTCGTTGTACGAGACCAGGTCCCGCAGCGTGAAGCCGTCGTGCGCGATGACGAAGTTGATGCTCGCGATCGGCTTGCGTCCGTTGTGCTCGTAGAGGTCGCTCGAACCGGTGAGGCGCGAGGCGAACTCGCCGAGCGAGCCCGGCTCCCCGCGCCAGAAGTCGCGGACGGTGTCGCGGTACTTGCCGTTCCACTCGGTCCACAGGGGCGGGAAGCCGCCGACCTGGTAGCCCCCGTCGCCGACGTCCCAGGGCTCGGCGATGAGCTTGACCTGGCTGATCACCGGGTCCTGCTGGATGAGGTCGAAGAAGGCCGAGAGCTTGTCGACCTCGTGGAACTGGCGGGCCAGCGTCGCCGCGAGGTCGAACCGGAAGCCGTCGACGTGCATCTCGGTGACCCAGTAGCGCAGGCTGTCCATGATCAGCTGGAGCACGTGCGGGTGGCGCATGAGCAGGCTGTTGCCGGTGCCCGTCGTGTCGTAGTAGTGCTCCTTGGCGTCGTCGACGAGCCGGTAGTACGCGGCGTTGTCGATGCCCTTGAAGCTGATCGTCGGGCCCATCTCGTTGCCCTCGGCGGTGTGGTTGTAGACGACGTCGAGGATGACCTCGATGTTCGCCTCGTGCAGCGCCTTGACCATCGCCTTGAACTCGGTGACCTGCTCGCCGCGGTCGGCGCGCGCGTACGCGTTGTGCGGCGCGAGGAAGCCGATCGTGTTGTAGCCCCAGTAGTTCGTCAGGCCCTTGGCCTGCAGCGAGGTGTCCTGGACGAACTGGTGCACCGGCATGAGCTCGATGGCCGTCACGCCGAGCTTCGTCAGGTGCTCGACGATCGCCGGGTGGCCCAGGGCCGCGTAGGTGCCGCGGATCTCCTCGGGGATCTCGGGGTGGGTCATCGTCAGGCCCCGCACGTGCGCCTCGTAGATGACGCTCTCGTGGTACTCGTGGCGCGGCGGGCGGTCGTGGCCCCAGTCGAAGTACGGGTTGATGACGACGCCGAGCATCGTCTTGCCGAGGCTGTCGTCGGTGTTGCGGACCTCGGGGTCGTCGAAGTCGTAGCTGAACAGGGCGGGGTCGTTCTCGACCTGGCCCTCGACGGCCTTCGCGTAGGGGTCGAGGAGGAGCTTGCTCGGGTCGCAGCGGTGCCCGTTCTCGGGCTCGTACGGGCCGTGGACGCGGTAGCCGTAGCGCTGCCCCGGCTGGATCGCCGGCAGGTAGCCGTGCCAGACGAAGCCGTCGACCTCCGGCAGGTCGATGCGGGTCTCGGCGCCGTCGTCGTCGATGAGGCAGAGCTCGACACGCTCGGCGACCTCGCTGAACAGCGCGAAGTTCACGCCGGAGCCGTCGTAGGTGGCGCCCAGGGGGTAGGAGGTGCCGGGCCAGATCTCCACAGGTGATGCCTTTCGTGGGGTGTCGCTGCAGGGCCAGCGGCGCTGCCGGCGTCGCGCGGCCGACCGGCCGCTGCGGACTACTCAACCTACCGGTGACGTGCGACGCGACGGACCAGGCCGTCGAACCCTCGTCACGGGTCTCGGTTACTGTCGGGCCAGCCCTACCCCCCGACCCCGAGGAGCAACCCCATGTCCGACCAGCGCGTCGCCGTCGTCACCGGAGCCGCCCGCGGGATCGGTGCCGCCACCGCCGAGCGGCTGGCCCGCGACGGGTTCGCCGTGGCCGTCCTCGACCTCGACGAGGCCGCCTGCGAGGAGGTCGCCGGGCGCATCCGCGACGCCGGGGGCCGCGCGCTCGGGGTGGGCGTCGACGTCTCGGACGCGGCCGCCGTCGAGGCCGGCGTGGCGCGGGTGGCCGACGAGCTCGGCCCGCCGGTCGTCCTCGTCAACAACGCCGGCATCATCCGCGACAACCTCATCTTCAAGATGACCGAGGACGACTGGGACTCGGTGATGGCGGTGCACCTCAAGGGCGCGTTCCTCATGACCAAGGCCTGCCAGGCGCACATGACGCAGGAGCGCTACGGCCGCATCGTCAACCTCTCCTCGTCCTCGGCGCAGGGCAACCGCGGCCAGGCCAACTACTCGGCCGCCAAGGCCGGCCTCCAGGGCTTCACGAAGACCCTCGCGATCGAGCTCGGCAAGTTCGGCGTCACCGCGAACGCCGTGGCGCCCGGCTTCATCGAGACCGACATGACGCGGGCGACCGCCGAGCGGCTCAAGGTCTCGTTCGAGGACTTCCTCACCCACACGGCGTCGCAGATCCCCGTCGCGCGCGTCGGGCAGCCCGCCGACATCGCCGCGACGATCTCCTTCCTCGTCTCCGAGGAGGCCGGCTTCGTGTCCGGCCAGGTCATCTACGTCGCCGGCGGCCCCCTCGACTGACCTCTGCTCCCCACCCGTCTCCCCTTTTCGGGGTCACCCCGAAATGTCCACGAGACCCCGGTTCCGAACCGGGGTCTCGTGGACGAACCGGGGTCTCGGCACCACCGGGCCGTCGAGACCTGACCGGACGGACACGACGACGCCCCCGGACCGCTGCGGTCCGGGGGCGTCGTGGTGTCAGGTGCTCAGAGGCCGAGGTCGCGGCCGATGAGCTCCTTCATGATCTCGTTCGAGCCGGCCCAGATCTTCGAGACGCGGGCGTCGCGCCAGGCGCGGGCCACGCGGTACTCGTTCATGAATCCGTAGCCGCCGTGCAGCTGGACGCACTCGTCGAGCACCTCGTTCTGCACCTGCGCCGAGAACCACTTGGCCTTCGCGGCGTCGACCGGGGTGAGCTTGCCCTCGGCGTGCGCGGCGACGCAGTCGTCGACGTAGGCCTGGGTGACCTCGAGCTTGGTCAGCAGCTCGGCCATCTTGAACTTGTTGTGCTGGAACGAGCCGACGGGCTGCCCGAACGCCTTGCGCTCCTTCGTGTACTCGACCGTCTCGCGGAAGATCTGGAAGGCGTGCGCGGTGTTGGCGACGGCGGCGCCGATGCGCTCCTGCGGCAGGCGCTGCATCATCGCGATGAAGCCCATGCCCTCCTCGCCGAGCCGGTTGGCGTCGGGGACGCGGACGTCCTCGAAGAACAGCTCGGAGGTGTCGGCCTCCTCCTGCCCGACCTTGTCGAGCTTGCGACCGCGGGTGAAGCCCTCCATCCCCTCCTCGACGACGAGCAGGGTGATGCCCTTGGCGCCCTTGGACGGGTCGGTGCGGGCCGCGACGATGACGAGGTCGGCCTGGTAGCCGTTCGTGATGAAGGTCTTGCTGCCGTTGAGGACCCAGTGGTCGCCGTCGCGCACGGCGGTGGTCTTCAGCGCCGCGAGGTCGGAGCCGCCGGAGGGCTCGGTCATCGCGATGGCGGCGATGAGCTCGCCGTTGGCCATGCCGGGAAGCCAGCGCTCCTTCTGCTCCTGCGTGCCGAGGTCGACGATGTACGGCGGGCAGACGTCGGAGTGGATGCCGAAGCAGGACGACACGGCGAAGTTGAAGCCGGCGATGACCTCGGCCGCGATCGCGTTGAAGCGGTAGTCCTCGGCCCCCATCCCGCCGAACTCCTCGGGGATGTCGAGGCCGAAGAGGCCCTGCTTGCCGGCCTCCTTCCAGATGTCGCGCTCGACGGCCTTGACCTCGAGCATCTGCTCGGCACGCGGCTTGAGCGTGCGCTCGACGAACTCGGCGACGGAGGCGCGGAAGTCCTCGTGCTCGGCGGCGTAGACGTTGCGGGGCATGCGGCTCCTCGGCTCGGTGGACGGACGGCGGCGGCACGCCACCGTTGACTAAGCGCTTGCTTAGTCTGACGCCGGTGCGGCATGCTGTCAACCGTGCCCGCGACCACTCCTGCGACCGAGACCGCCGTCCTCGCCGCGCTCGCGCCCGAGGGCGGGCGGCCGGGTGGCGCCACCGACGTCGGCGACACCGCGACGCGGGTGATGCTCGCCGCCGCCGACGCGTTCGCCGAGAACGGGTTCCCCGCGACGACGACGCGCGACATCGCCTCGCGGGCCGGCCTCTCCCCCGCCGGCGTCTACGTGCACTTCTCGTCCAAGGAGAAGCTGCTCTTCGAGATCAGCCGGCGCGGCCACGCCCGGGCCCGCGACCTCCTCGTCGCCGCGGCCTCCGACGCCGCCTCCCCCACCGAGGCCCTCCGCGCGATCATCGGCGGGTTCTCGCGCTGGCACGCCGAGCACCACCAGCTGGGCCGGATCGTCCAGTTCGAGTTCCGCCACCTCTCCCTCGAGCACCAGGCCGAGGTCATCGACCTGCGCAAGGAGATCGACCGGGTCGTCGCCGACGTGCTGCGCGACGGCGTCGAGTCCGGCGAGCTCGACGTCGAGGACGTCCCCACGACCGCGCTGGCCCTGCTGTCGATGGCCATCGACGTCGCCCGCTGGTACGTCCCCGGCGGCCGACGCACCCCCGAGATGGTCGAGCGCACCTACGGCGACCTCGCCGTGCGCCTCGCCGGCGGGCGCCGCTGACCCCTCGCCCGCACCGGGCGCCCCGGCCGCTGCGCGGACCGGCCCTCTCCGGCCGATAGCCTGACGCGGTGACGGAGCACGGCCACGGCGGATCCCCCTCGATCGCGACCCCCGACTACTGGTGGTACGTCGCGCGGGCCGACCTGCTCGAGGTCGCCCTGCGCGAGCTCGTCGACGGCGCCGACACCGCCCTCGACCTGGGCAGCGCGGACGGCCCGAGCGCCGCCTGGTTCCGGGAGGCCGTGGGGCGCACCGCCTCCCTCGACATCGACCCCCGCGGCCTCGCCGCGAACGGGGTCTGCGGCTCGGCGCTCGCCCTGCCCTTCGAGGACGCCTCCTTCGACGCCGTCGCCGCCTTCGACGTCATCGAGCACTGCGCCCCCGAGGCCGACGCCCTCGCCGAGGTGCGCCGCGTCCTGCGGCCGGGCGGGCGCTTCCTCATGTCGGTGCCGGCCTACACCTGGGCGTGGTCGGACTTCGACGTCGCCAACGGCCACCACCGCCGCTACACGAGACGGCGCGCGGTCGCGTCCCTCGAGCGGTCCGGCTTCCGGGTCGAGCGCGCGACGTACGGCTTCAGCACCGTCTTCCCCCTCTTCGTCGCCGAGCGCGCGGCCCGCAAGGTGGCGGGCCGCACCGCGGACGGCGCCGCCGACATCGTCGAGGTGCCGCGGGTCCCACGGCCCCTCAACGCGACGCTGCGCGCGATGTGCCGGGTCGACCGGGCGCTCCTGCGGCGGACCGACCTCCCCTTCGGCTCGTCGGTCTTCGTCGGGGCGACGCGGGTCGGCTGACCGCGCCCCCGCCGGGCTCAGCCGTCGAGCGGCCCCCCGGAGACGACCCGGGCGCGGACGTCGGCGGCCGTCGCCGCCAGGCCGGCCGCAAGGGGGGTCGAGGCGAGGACGTCGACCTCGGGCCACGTCACCGACGCCAGCCGTAGGTCGAGGACCTGCCCGGCCCCGCCCGGCGCCATCGCCGTGCGGACCGGCCGGTGGAAGACCCGCCGCGCCTCCGAGACGAGGTGGCCGACGGTGACCGGACGCCCGGAGGCGACGACCTTGGGGACGAGCACGCCGGGCGCCTCCGCCCGGACCAAATCGGCGCAGCGCCGGAGCATCTGCGCGACGTCGGCGACGTAGACGTAGTCGCGGATCGTGTCGAGCGAGACGAAGACCGGCAGCGGGCGGGTCATCGCGTGCGCGAGGCACAGCTGGGACAGCAGGCCCTGCGGCTTGCCGAGCGTCTGGCCGGGTCCGTAGACGTTGGCCAGCCGGGCGGCGACGGCCCTGCTGCCGGTGCGGGCGACCGCAGCGGCCAGCGCCTCCTCCATCGCCAGCTTGGTGCGACCGTAGGGCACGAGCGGGGCGGGCGGGGTGGCCTCCGTGAACGGCGGCGCCCCGGACCCGGCGTAGAGGCCGCCGGCCGACGACGCGAGGACGACGACCCCGTCGCCGTCCGGGTCCTCGGGCAGGAGCGCGCAGAAGCGCTCGAAGACGCGCAGCTCGGCGGCGAGGGCGTCCGCGCCGGTGGCCACCACCCCGGCCCCGGCGCACCACGCGAGCACCCAGGGATCCCCGTCGGCACGCCGGACGAAGTCGTCGAGGTCGTGGCGCAGCACCTCGAGGGAGCGCTCCTCGTCGGCCCACGGGACCCGCGAGGTGGCCACCTCGTGGCCGGCCGCGCGCAGGGCGCCGACGAGGTGGCGCCCGACCAGCCCGCCGGAGCCGACCACCCAGGCACGCGGCGGCCCGGACGGGCCCGGGCTCACGCCTCGTCCCGCCCGAGCGGACCGTCGCGGCGGTCGCGGACCGGCAGGTACAGCGGCTTGCCCATCGCCATGTTGACCGCCATGCCGACGTACTCGGCGATCACGCCCAGCGCGAAGAGGATGGCGCCCGTCGAGGCCATGAGCAGGACCATCGTCGAGGTCCAGCCGGGCGCCTCCCAGCTGCCGGACACCCGCCCGACGACGAGCACGAGCGCGACGAGCGGGGCGAGGACGACGGCGGCCGCGCCGGTGACGCTGACGAGGCGCAACGGGGTGGTGCCGCTGCTCAGGACGAGGCGCCAGAAGTGCGAGGCGAGGCGGCGCAGGTCGTAGCCCGAGGGGCGCCCGCCCTCCTCGCGCATCGGGACCCCCGCCGTCGTGGTGCGGCGCGCCACCCACGAGATGGCGACGTCGAGGTAGATGCCCGGCCCGGCGTACGCCGCGACCGAGCGGGCGACCTCCCCGAGGACGAGCCGGAAGCTGTTGAAGTCGGCGGCCGGGGCGCCCTTGGCCATCCGCCCGACGATCCACTTGGCCGACCGGGAGGCGAAGTTGCGGGCGGCGCCGTGCGGGGGCTGGTTCGACGGCCTGGCGTAGACGACGTCGGCCTGCTCGGACATCGCCGCGTCGAGCAGGACGCCGATGTCGGCCGGGTCGTGCTGACCGTCCTCGTCCATCGTCACGACCCACTCGCCGCCCGAGGCCGAGATACCGGCAAGCGTCGCCGCGTGCTGGCCGAAGTTTCGGCTCAGCCAGACGGCGCGCACCCAGTCGTGCGCGGCGGCCAGCTCGCGGACCACGACGTCCGAGCCGTCCGGGCCGCAGTCGTCGACGAGCACGAGCTCGTCGACGACGTACGCGCGGCCGGCCGGTGTGGTCCCGACGCTCGTCAGCGGCTCGAGCTCCGTGACGAGCGCGCGCAGCGTCGAACGCCCTTGGTACACCGGGACGATGACCGAGATCCGGTGCGGGAGTTGCTCATCGGACGGCACGGCTGCTCCGGAGGGCTCGGGCGACACGGGTCGCGACGTCGGTCAGTCGCGGGTCAGCTTGCGGTACGTGACGCGGTGCGGGCGCGCCGCGTCCTCACCGAGGCGCTCGACCTTGTTCTTCTCGTACGCCTCGAAGTTGCCCTCGAACCAGTACCAGCGCGACGGGTTCGCCTCGGTGCCCTCGTAGGCGAGGATGTGCGTCGCGACGCGGTCGAGGAACCACCGGTCGTGGCTGATGACCACGGCGCAGCCCGGGAAGTCGAGCAGCGCGTTCTCGAGCGAGCCGAGGGTCTCGACGTCGAGGTCGTTGGTCGGCTCGTCGAGGAGCAGCAGGTTGCCGCCCTCCTTGAGCGTCAGCGCCAGGTTGAGGCGGTTGCGCTCACCACCGGAGAGGACACCGGCCTTCTTCTGCTGGTCCGGGCCCTTGAAGCCGAACTGGCTGACGTAGGCGCGGCTGGGGATCTCGACCTGGCCGACGTTGATGTAGTCGTGGCCGCCGGAGACGGTCTCCCAGAGGTTCTTCGTCGGGTCGAGGCCACCGCGGCTCTGGTCGACGTAGGAGATCTTGACGGTCTCGCCGACGTCGACGCTGCCGCCGTCGGCCTCCTCGAGGCCGACGATCGTCTTGAAGAGCGTCGTCTTGCCGACGCCGTTCGGGCCGATGACCCCGACGATGCCGTTGCGCGGCAGGGTGAAGGAGAGGTCCTCGATGAGGACGCGGTCGCCGAAGCCCTTCGTGAGGTTCTTGACCTCGATGACCTTGCTGCCCAGGCGCGGCCCCGGCGGGATCTGGATCTCCTCGAAGTCGAGCTTGCGGGTGCGCTCGGCCTCGGCGGCCATCTCCTCGTAGCGGGCGAGGCGCGCCTTGGACTTGGTCTGCTTCGCCTTCGCGTTGGAGCGGACCCACTCGAGCTCCTCGGCGAGGCGCTTGGCGAGCTTGGCGTCCTTCTTGCCCTGGATCGCCAGGCGGGCCTGCTTCTTCTCGAGGTAGGTCGAGTAGTTGCCCTCGTAGGGGTAGGCGCGGCCGCGGTCGAGCTCGAGGATCCACTCGGCGACGTTGTCCATGAAGTACCGGTCGTGCGTCACGGCGACGACGGCGCCGTGGTAGCTCGCGAGGTGCTGCTCGAGCCAGAGGACGGACTCGGCGTCGAGGTGGTTGGTCGGCTCGTCGAGGAGCAGCAGGTCGGGCTTCTGCAGGAGCAGCTTGCAGAGGGCGACGCGGCGGCGCTCACCACCGGAGAGGACGGTGACGTCGGCGTCCGGCGGCGGGCAGCGCAACGCGTCCATCGCCTGCTCGAGCTGGGAGTCGAGGTCCCAGGCGTCGGCGGCGTCGATGGCCTCCTGCAGCTGCCCCATCTCGGCCATCAGCGCGTCGAAGTCGGCGTCCGGCTCGGCCATCTCGGCGGAGATCGCGTTGTAGCGGTCGACCTTCGCCTTGATCTCGCCGGCGCCCTCCTCGACGTTGCCGAGGACGGTCTTCTCCTCGTTGAGCTCGGGCTCCTGCATGAGGATGCCGACCGTGTAGCCCGGGGTCAGGCGCGCCTCGCCGTTGGACGGCTGGTCGAGGCCGGCCATGATCTTGAGGACGGACGACTTGCCGGCGCCGTTCGGTCCGACGACGCCGATCTTGGCGCCGGGCAGGAACGAGAGCGTGACGTCGTCGAGGATGACCTTGTCGCCGTGCGCCTTGCGGGCACGCGACATCACGTAGATGAACTCGGGCATGGGCCCCAGCCTAACGAGCCGGGACCCCCTGCCCGAATCCGCGGCGCCCGCCGCCGCGCCCTCAGGCGGCGTCCTCCCGGGCCGGGGGCACGAGCGGCCCGGTGTCGGCCGCCGCGGCCCGGTGCCCGTCGTCCTCGCCGACCACCTCGTAGGCGTCGCGCAGCGCGTCGCCGAACCCGCTCGCCGGCAGGGCGGGCGCGAGGTCGCCGTTGCGGGTGTAGCTGGTGCTGCCCCACCGCAGGTCGTGCCCGAGGGCGTCTGCGGCGATCTCGACGACCGCGCCGGACGAGCCGTCGTCGCGCCGGAACTGGCGCACCCGCTGCCGGCCGGTGACGACGACCGGGTGCCCCTTGCGCAGCGACCGCGACGCGTTGTCGCCCATGGTGCGGTAGGCCGTGACGTCGTAGTAGCTGGGCTCGGAGTCGGTCCACCGCCCGGGCTCGGAGCGGTCCTGGTGCCGCTCGGACTGGGCGATGCGGAAGACCGTGAACGGCCCGGCGCGGCCCTGCTTGACGACGGGGTCGGCCACGAGGCGCCCCTGGACCGTCACGTGCGTCTCGTACATCGTGTGCTCCTCCCCGGGTCCCGTCCGTCGGGACCTCTCGGGACCACCCTCGGCTCCACGGTGCACGGCGACAACGGGTCGCGCACGATCTGTGGACGACGGTGGTGAACGGGCGCGTCTGTGGACGACGGCGACCACGAGGCACCGGGGCACCGGGCGCCAAGACCGCGAGCGGGCCGGCTCAGACCTCCGCGGCCCGGCGCAGGGCCGTGCGGGTCGCGGCGTGGCGCTCGAGCACCAGCCGCACCGGGGCGAGGACCTCGGCGTCGGCGACGCGCGCGATCGACGCGCGCAGCCGCGCGTCCATCACCGCACCCCGCCGTCGGGCCCCCACCGCCGCCAGCCACGCCGCGAGCAGCGCGAGGAGCGGCCCGAGCAGCAGGCCGCCGAAGAGCAGGAGGAACGGCACCGGCAGCGCCCCGACCCGCGGCACGTCGGGAACGACCGTGTCGAGCTGCAGCCACCCGGCGACGACGTACGCGGACAGCCACAGCAGGCCCACGAGGGCGGCCGCGGCCAGCAGCGACTGCAGGACGCCCACGACCCGCCACCAGACCGGGGGCCGGGCGTGCAGCGAGGTGCCGACGACGGCCTGGTCGAGCGCGTCACCGATCTCGGGGCCGGCCGGCGTGGCCGCGCGCTCGACGGCCTCCGACCACGGCACGGGCAGGTCGCTGCCGGCGCGGTCCGCGACCCGACGGGTGGCGAGGGCGACCGCGGCCCGGGCGGCCGGGGTCGGCGGGGGCAGCGACGAGCGGCCGAGCACGGAGCGCACGTCGGACTCGGTGACCCGCACGTCGCGGCCGTCGAGCCGCAGCCGACGCAGCGGCCGGGCCCGCAGCCGGTGCACCCAGCGGCTGAGCGGCCACCCGGTGCGGGACGCGGCCTCCATCCGGTAGTCCCGGACGACGGCGTCGACGACCGTGGGCACGCCCGCCGCCCGGGCCAGCGCCTCGAGCAGCTCGGCGCGGGTCGCGTCGTCGACCTCGGGCTCGGCGTCGGCCACGGCGCCCCCGAGGGAGCCGGCCACCGTGCGGACGTCGGCCGCGAGGCGGGCGCGGGCGGTGGCCCGGCTCGCGACGGCGTTGGCCAGCCGCTGGCGCAGCTCGTCGAGGCCGGCGCCGCTGGCCACGGAGGTCGCGAGCACCGTCGCGCCGGGCACGCCGTCGCGCTCCATGAGGCGCACGAGGTCGGTGCGGCAGCGCGCGACGTCCTCGGCCGCGAGCCGGTCGGCCTGGTTGAGGACGACGACCGTCACGGCCTCGTGGGCCGCCAGCGCGGCGACGTGGTCGTCGTGGAGGCGGGCGTCGGCGTACTTCTGGGGGTCGGTGACCCAGACGAAGAGGTCGACGAGCTCGAGCACCCGGGCGGCCTCGTCGCGGTTGCTGCTCTCGCGGGAGTCGACGTCGGGGAGGTCGAGGAGCACGAGGCCCTCGAGCGTGCCGAGCTGGCCGCCGGGCCCCTCCCCCTCGACGAGGTGGCGCGAGCCGACGCCGAGCCAGTCGAGCAGCTCCCCGGCGGGCTCGTCGCCCCACACGGCGGCGGTCGGGGTCGAGGTCGTGGGGCGGCGCACCCCGACGGTCGCGACGTCGGCACCGACGATCGCGTTGAAGAGCGAGGACTTCCCGCTACCGGTGGCGCCCGCCAGCGCGACGACCGTGTGGGCGCCCGCGATGCCCGTGCGCTGCCCCACCTTGGCGACGACCTGCGCCGCCCGTGCGGACTCGGTCGCGGGCAGCTCGCGGCCACCGGCGTCGACGGCCGCCGCCAGCGCGTCGGAGGCGGCGGCGAGGCGCTCGGGCGACACCGTGGCGCCGTGCGCCCGGCCCTTGAGGAGGGGGCTCACGGGCGTGCCGTCCGCAGGCGCGCCGCGGCCGCGGCGATGGCGTCGGCCTGCCCGGCCGGCGCGGCGTGCGCGGTGAGAGCGGCGGTGAAGCGCTCGCGCTCCTGCGCGAACTGGTCGTCGGCGAGCTCGAGCAGCCGGGCGCGCGCCTTGGCCGCCATGTCGCGCACCGCCTGGTCGCCGAAGATGGCCTCGAGCACGCGCTGGGCCAGCACCGACGTGCCCCCGGCGATCCCGATCTCGGCCCCGACGAGGCCACCGGTCTGCGCGAAGGCGACGAGCATGAGGAACAGGCCGATCGCGTTGACGCCGTAGGCCGCGATCCGCGCGTTGGTGCGCCGGCCCTTGCCCTCGGTGCGGACGAGCTCGAGCACCTCGCCCTGCCAGTCGCGCACGAGGCGCTCGACGGCGGAGGCGTCGCCGCCCGCGCTGGACCCGGGAGGGACGTCGGCGAGGACCGCCGGGCCGCCCGGCAACCGTCGCCAGGTGCGGGCGGTGTCGGCCTGCGCCGACTCGAGGTTGGCGAGCAGCATCGCGGCGACCCCCGTGTGCAGGGCCTCGCCCAGCCCCTCGGCCGGCGCGGTGCGGCCGGTGACGGCGGCGGTGATGCGGTCGCGCCAGCGGCTGACCGTGGACTCGACCTGACGGAAGAACTCGCCCGTGCCCACGAACTCCTGCCAGCGCGCCAGCACCTCGCCGCGCAGCAGCGTGCCGTCGGTCATCCCGTCGGCGACCCGGCGGTGGCCGGCGCCGAACGCGTCGACGGCGGCGGCCTCGAGGGCGTCACGGGCGGCGTCCTGCTCGCGGCTCGCGGCCACGAGCTCGTCCGCGCGACCGGTGAGGGAGGCGACGGCGCCGCGCAGCGTCTGCGACACGACGATGTCGCGGGCCCGGGCGTCACCGGCGAGCGCCTCGAGCCAGGAGCGCAGGCGGGCGAAGGACTCGGCGGGCAGGCGGCCGGCGTCGTCGAGGGGCGTCTCGGGGACCGTGAACACCGGTGCGGTCGGCAGGCCCTGGTCGCGCAGCATCGACGCGAGGTGCGGCCGGATCTCGTCGACGGCCTCCGGCGGCACCCGGTCGAGCACGACGGCGACGGCGGTGCCGCGGTCGGCCGCGGTGCGCAGCAGGTCCCACGGCACGGCGTCCGCGTAGCGCGCGGCCGTCGTGACGAACAGCCACAGGTCGGCCGCGCCGAGCAGCTGGGTCGCGAGCTCGCGGTTGGCCGAGACGACGGAGTCGATGTCGGGAGCATCCAGGAGCGCGAGACCGGGCCGCAGCGCCGGCGACGCGACGAGGCGCACGGTGCCCGGCTGGTCCTCTCCGGGGTCGTGGCCGGTCACCCGGGCGAGGCCCGGCAGGACGCGGGCGTCCTCGAACCAACGTCCGTCGTCGGGGTGGTGGACGAGCACCGGCGAGGTCGTCGTCGGCCGCAGCACGCCGGAGCGGCTGACCGCCTCGCCCACGACGGAGTTGACGAGCGTGGACTTCCCGGCGCCCGTCGAGCCGCCGACGACGGCGAGCAGCGGGGCGTCGAGCGAGCGCAGGCGGGGCAGCACGTAGTCGTCCAGCTGGTCGAGCAGCTGCCGCCGCGTGACCTCGGCCTCGGCCCTCCCCGGGACGTCGAGCGGGAGCGTCGCCGCGTCGACAGCGGCCCGCAGCCCCTCGACGGCAGAGACCACGCCCTCCACGTCCCGGTCCGCACCCACCCCCGAATCCTATAGAGGCTTCCGTGTCCGGTCGTCCATTCGCCGTGCTCGCGGACGATGATGTCGCTCGTGCGCGTCTTCGTCGCGGTCCTGCCGCCCCCCGAGGTCGTCGAGGACCTCGACTCCTTCCTCGAGCCCCGCCGTGACGGCGAGGGCCCCCGGTGGGGGTCGCCCGCCCAGTGGCACCTCACGCTCGCGTTCGCCGGCGGGATGCCCGCGCACGTGCTCGAACCGCTCGTCGACGCGGTGGAGTCCGTTGCGGCAGAGCGCTCCCCGCTGTCGTTGCGGCTGGCGGGCGGAGGGTGCTTCCCCGACCCGACGCGCGCCCGCGTGCTGTGGACCGGTGTGGAGGACGGCGGTTCGCTCGAGCCCCTGTCGCGCGCCGTGCGCTCCGCGGCCGCGGTGGTCGGTGCTGCACCCGAGGGCGGTCCCTTCGTGCCGCACCTCACGCTGGGGCGCTTCCCGCGGCCGGTCGACCCGACGCGCTGGCTGCGCGTCCTCGACACCTACCGCGGGCCGCAGTGGGTCGCCGACGAGGTCGTCGTCGTCCACTCGCACCTCCCGACCGAGCGCGGCCACCGGCCCCGGCACGAGGTCGTGGCCCGGTGCGCCCTCGGCGCCCAGACCGCCGGCTGACCGCCCGCTTCGCCCCGCCCGCTCCGGTCCTCTTGGCATCTCGGTCGTCCTCCGCGTCTCCTTCCCCACTTCTTGCGAGTTCCGCCGCCGACACGCCGCGCGGACGGCGCGTCGACCGGCGGAACTCGCAAGAAGTCGGTGATGGGGTTCCACCCGGGGCGGTCCCTACACTGTGGGCCGGCGCCTCGACGGCGCCCGGCCCCCGTAGCTCAGCTGGATAGAGCAAGAGCCTTCTAATCTCGAGGTCGCAGGTTCGAGTCCTGCCGGGGGCGCCGGTCCGGATGCGCGGAGCGCATCGGAGCGGGCGACCCCGGCGGGACGACGGGAGCCGGAGGGCTCGCCGCGACGAAGGAGCGGAGAGCCCGACGGCGGATCCTGCCGGGGGCGCCCCAGCGACGGGTCGAGGTATCCGGCCGATGCCTCACCACGGCGGCATACCTCGACCCGATGCGCCCATCATCCGCGTCGAGGTGAAAGGAGACCGGCTGCTGGTCGGGTTTCACCTCGACCCGTCCGGCGGGTCAGCCCCGGGCGAGCATCCGCGAGCGCCGCAGCGCCATCTCGGCGAGCGCGGCGGCGACGTCGGGCACGACCGAGTCGTCGAACGCGGCGCGCGGCGAGTGGTTGTCCTCGGCGAGGGTGTGGTCCTCGAGCGCGCACGCCGACACGTTGAGGTACGCGCCCGGGACCTCCTCGAGGACGAACGACATGTCCTCCGAGCCCGCCTCGGGGTTGGCCATCTCGGCCCACCGGTCGGCGCCGAACAGGTCGAGCACCACCGAACGCGCGACGTCGAACTCGGTGTCGTCGTTGACGGTCACGGGGTACCCGTTGGCGATCGTCACCTCGGCCCGCAGCCCGTGCGCGGCCGCGACCCCCTCGGCCAGGCGCGAGAAGACCGCGTGCGCCTTGGTCCGCTGCTGCGGCGAGAACGTCCGCAGCGTCGCCTCGATGCGGGCGTCGTCCGGGATGATGTTGTCCTTCGTCCCGGCAGCGACCTTGCCGACGGTGAGCACCACCGGGTCCCAGATCGAGAACTGCCGGGTCAGCGCGTTCTGGAACGCGAGGACGATCTCGCAGGCCACCGGCACCGGGTCCTTGGCCCGCTCGGGGGCCGACCCGTGCCCGCCGACGCCGCGGACGTCGACGAACAGCTCGTCGGCGGCCGCCATGAGCGGCCCCGGCCGCCCGAACCACGTGCCCCGCGGGTGGTCGGCCGAGTAGACGTGCACCGCGTAGGCGGCGTCGACCCGACGGCCCGCGGCCTCGAGCAGCCCCTCGGCGATCATCGGCTCCGCGCCGCCGGGACCCTCCTCGGCGGGCTGGAACATGAGGACGACGTCGCCGACGAGCTCGTCGCGCAGCTCGTGCAGCACCCGTGCCGCACCCACGAGCCCGGCGACGTGGAGGTCGTGGCCGCAGGCGTGCATCGCCCCGACCCGCTCGGAGCGGTAGTCGACGTCGACCTCCTCGGTGACCGGCAGCGCGTCCATGTCGCCGCGCAGCAGCACGACCGGGCGCTCCCCCGCGTGCGGCGCCCGCCCGCGCAGCACGGCGACGACGGACGACAGCCCCTCGCCCGTCGTCACCTCGAGGTCCAGCCCGGCGAGCTCCTCGAGGACGACCGCCTGCGTGTCGGGCAGGTGCAGCCCGATCTCCGGCATCCGGTGCAGCCGGCGGCGCAGCGCGACGAGGTCCGGTCCGAGGCGGTGGGCGGTGTCGAGGGAGGCGGTCACCCGACCCACCCTGCCATCACCAGCCGGCCGTGCCGACGAACTCGCCGCGCCGCGCGGTCAGCGCGCCGAGCAGCTCGCGCTCCTGCCCGAGGGCGTGGTCGTCGGCGGCGTCGTGGTGCATCCGGCGCCGCAGCAGCGCGAGCTCGCTCGCGGTGTCCTGGAAGGCGCGCATCGCCGACAGGCCGCGCGTCCCGGCGTTGGCGCGCGCCCACAGCCGGGCCTCGCGCCGACGCGTCATCGACGAGAGCATCGACACCTCGGACCGGGTCAGCCACCCCGCGTCGGCGTACGGCCGCAGGTACTGCCCGATGAGGCGGCCCTCCCGGCGTCTCGCCCAGACGACGAACGCGACGTAGGCGAGGAAGACCGGCACCTCGACGAGGACGTAGACGGTGACGAGCCCGGCGCCGCCCGAGACCGCCGCGAGGTTCCACAGCCCGTGCGCGACGACCGCCAGGAGGTAGCCCGCGACGGGGGCCAGCAGCCGCACCCCCCACGAGCGGCTCGTCGCGGCGACCCCGATCCCGGCGCCGGTGAGGATCGTGAACATGGGGTGCGCGAACGGCGACAGCAGGCAGCGCGCGACGAACGTCGCCGTCAGCGCCTCGCGCCCGCCGTCGGTGTACGCCTGGGCGAGGTACTGGATGTTCTCGGTGAAGGCGAACCCCGCGGCCGTCACGCCGGCGTAGACCATCCCGTCGGTCACGCCGTCGAACTCGCGCCGCAGGAACCACCACACGAGCAGGACGAACGCCCCCTTGAGCGCCTCCTCGACGAACGGGGCGACGAGCACCGCCGTCGTCGCGAGGGCCGCGTCGGGGTCGGTCGCGCTGCGCAGCACCATGATCGCACTCGTGTTGAACACCGCAGCGACGAGCGTCGCCACCAGCGCTCCCCAGAGGAACGCGGCCACGAGGTAGCGCGTCGGCTCGGACTCGAAGCGGTCCAGCCAGAGGAAGGTCGGGATGACGATGCCGAGCGGCACGACCGCGACGGCGAGGGCCAGCAGCACGGTCTGGACGCCGAACGTCGCTCCGAGGTAGGCGGACACGACGAGGGCGGCGACGAGGAAGCCCACGCCGGCGACGCTCGCCACGACCCAGGACCGCAGCGCCGACCGGGTCGTCGGGTCCTCGCGCCGCGTGATGACCGGCGCCGCCCGCAGGTCCTCGCTCATGCGCCGAACCCTAGCGGGGATGCGGGGTTCGGGGCCCTGACCACGGTCGGGTCGGCCTAGCATGGCCCGCATGTCCGCCACCACCGACCGCACCCACACCGACCGCATCGTGTGGATCGACTGCGAGATGACCGGTCTGTCCCTCGAGGCCGACGCCCTCGTCGAGGTGGCGGCGCTCGTCACCGACTTCGACCTCACCGTCCTCGGTGACGGCGTCGACGTCGTCGTGCGCCCCCCGGACGCCGCCCTTGAGCAGATGAACGACTTCGTGCGCGGGATGCACACCACCTCCGGGCTCCTCGACGAGCTCGCCGCGGGCGTCTCCCTCGAGGACGCCGAGGCGATGGTCCTCGACTACGTGCGCCAGTGGGTGCCCGAGCCGGGCCGGGCACCGTTGGGCGGCAACACGGTCGCGACCGACCGCGCCTTCCTCGCCCGCGACATGCCGGCGCTCGAGTCGCACCTGCACTACCGGATCATCGACGTGTCCTCGATCAAGGAGCTCTCGCGACGCTGGTTCCCGCGGGCCTACTTCTCGGCGCCGACCAAGAGCGGCGGCCACCGCGCGCTGGCCGACATCCGCGAGTCCATCGCCGAGCTGCGCTACTACCGGGAGGCGGTCTTCGTCGCCCCGCCCGGTCGCTCGAGCGAGGAGCTGCGCGAGCTCGCGGCCCGGCACGTCGTCGACCACTCCGCCCCGGTGTCGGCCGCGAGCGGGGCGCCCGGCGCCACCGCGTCGGACGCCTGAGGGGCGCCGGTCCCGGGGGTGGTCACGACCACCCCCGCGGACCCGGTACGATAACTGCGCCACGGGCTCACGGGGCCTCTTCGCAGGTCCGGATCCCGTCGTGGTGGGCGTAGCTCAGCTGGTAGAGCATCGCGTTGTGGTCGCGAGGGTCGCGGGTTCAAGTCCCGTCGCTCACCCCACGAAGCCGCAGGTCAGAGCGGTGAAGAGGGCCCGGTGCCCCCCGAGAGAGGGGGCGCCGGGCCTTCATCGTCACCACATCGACGCCGCCGACCCTGACCGACGGCCTTCATGTGCGAGTGCCGCGGAACCTGCACGCCCGCACGGTGCGCCGTGTCCACCGACACGACACCGCAGGAGCACCCACCCATGTGGTACGAGATGCGCAGCCAGACCCAGCACCGCGTCTATTGGCGCGAGGCAGGCAAGAAGAAGTACGAGGCGTTCGCCACCGAGGCCGAGGCCCGCGCCTTCCTCAAGCACTGCCGCACCCACGGTGTCTCCGTCGTCCTCGCGGCGATGGCGAGCTCGCGGGAGGCCGTCCCGGCCAGCACGCCGGCCCCGACAGCACCGACCGAGGTCCCCAGGCTCGCAGGGTCCCTACGGGCACCGGAACTCACCGGCATCACGCTGAAGTGGCTCGCGACCCACTACGTGACAAACACGACAGAGGCCAACGAGGTGACCAAGGACGGCTACCTGCGGGACATCGAGCGCTGCATCCTCCCGTACTTCGGCGACATCGACATCGCACTGGTGCAGACGCACTCGCTCCCTCTCGCAGACGGTGGCGAGTGGCCTTTCCCCACCGTGGTGGCGTGGAAGCAGGAGCTGGCAGGCATGCCCAAGGCGAACGACCCCGGTGCCACGATTGCCGACAAGACCCGCCGCAACATCGAGGCCCTGCTGGCGCAGATCTTCTCCTCAGCGGTCGACTTCGCGCCGGCGCCGCTCCTGCAACGCAACCCGTGCGCGGGCCTCACCCTGGCGAAGGTCGAGGACCTGGAGTGCGTGTTCCTGAGCCGCACTCAGGCACGTTTCCTCCTCGAGCAGCTCGACCCCCGCTCGCAGCGACTCGTCCGCTTCCTGCTGGGCACCGGCGAGCGATGGGGTGAGGCGAAGGCGTTGCAAGTCAAGGACTTCCACGCCGGCGACGGAACCGACCTGGACCCGGCCTACATCCACGTCCACAAGACCTGGAAGAGGCTGACCAAGCGCAAGACAACCTCGGCGCCCGACGCCAAAGGCTGAGCGCGCCGCGGCCACGCCGGCACAGCGCGTCGACCTGCCGAAGGAGATGCCCCCGGTCAGGCCGCACGGCTTCCGGCACAGTCACGCGGCCTGGCTGCTGAGCGCCGGACGACCGGTGCTGGGGTCCAGCGGCGTCTCGGGCACGCCGACCCCGCCACGACCACTCGCATCTACGGCCACCTCACGCCTGAGGTCGGGGGGAGACGGTCTCGGTCATCGACGCCCACCTGAACGAGCTGATGACGGTCGGCGTGGGCAGCGTCGTGTCTGCTGCGGAGGACTCGACAGTCGACGATGTCGACGCCATCGACGCGACCCTGCCGTTCGTCAGCGACGACGACGACGAGGAGCTGGCCGCCTGACCGATGACGGTCCCCTCGTCCCAACAGGACGAGGGGACCCGTCGTCATGGGCGACTGCGCACGCGGCGCGCACACGAACGGTCCGGCGCATGACCCACGACATCGAGTACGACATGGCCGAAGCGGCCGCCCTCTTGGGGTGGTCGCGCTACACGCTGCGCGACAGGTGCAGCCGCCGCGTGGTACCCCACCATCGTCGCCACTCGACGCGCGGCATCTACTTCACCCCCGAGGACATCGCGGCCATCCGAGCGGGTCGAACCCGCGATGCCGTGAGGACGCCCCCTTCGGTCCCGTCCGAACTCCTGCGAGATCTGCGTGGCCTGACACCGACGCGTCGACGCAGAGTCGGCTGAGCGCCTGCAGAGTGTGACCGAAGTCAGCGTGGGCACCCTGTCGCTCTCGGCTGCGCGTGAACCGGGGGTTGCTGAGGTCCGTCGACACATCGCGGAACGGTGATGGGCGCGGACCCGGTGCTGGTGGCCCTGTATTGCGCTCCCTCCGGATCCGCGAGCTGAGCCCGGACAAGGCGGCCGACGCCCTCGATGCTCGGGGCGCTCACTCGGTGCGGCTGCGCCTGGTGTTGAAGCTCCGACACCGACACCCCTAGGGCACCTACACCGCCCGGGCGCCGGACCAGTTCGTTCGCCGGACGGTGACCGACTCGCCCACGGCGACTCCGCCGACGTTGCGGACGACCGCTAGCCCGTTCGAGCCCACGAGGGAGCGCACGCCGTGGGCGCGCTCGCCGCCGGTGGGGGTGGCTTGCCACCGCCCGTCGTCAATGCGCTCCAGCCGAACCCGGACGAGCGACACGCGTCCGTCCGCCCCCGGGAGCCGCTCCGCAGCCGTCGCTTCCACCTCGTGGGCCACGCCGGACCGTTCTCCGAGCAGGGCGATGGCAGGGACCGCGAGCATCTCGAACGCCACCATCGCCGCCACCGGGTTGCCTGGCAGCCCGACGAACCCGACCGGGCCACCACCCGGTCCCGGCTCGAGGTCCAGCACTCCCAGCACGGCCGGCTTCCCGGGCTTCATCCGCAGCGAGACGGCCTCGACCGGGTGCCGCCCACCGTCGAGGCGGGCGACGAGGTCGGCGGCGCCACCCGAGGCGCCACCGGAGGTCAGCACGAGGTCGACCCGGCCGGACAGCGCGTCGAGCGCCTGCAGCAGGGCCTCGGGGTCGTCGGCCACCAGGGGGAGTCGGAGCGGCACTCCTCCGGCGCGGCGCACGAGCGCCTCGAGCACGGGCCCGTTGACGTCGGGGACGCGCGCGCCCCGCAGGTGGCTGCCCGGCGCGACGACCTCGTCCCCTGTGGACAGGACCGCGACGACGGGAGCCCTGGTCACCCACAGCGTGTCGCGACCGGTGGCGGCCGCTAGGGCGATCTCGGCAGGTCCGACGACATCGCCGGCCGCCGCGAGGAGGTCATCCGCGTCCAGGTCCTCACCGCTGCGCCGCACGTGCTGTCTCGGCCGAGGCGCGTCGTGGACCTCGACCCAGGCGGGGACGTCGTCGTGCAACTCCCCTACTGGCGAGCCGCCGGTCTCGGGGGTGCCGGTGAGCTCCCACGGAACGACGGCGTCCGCCCCCGGCGGCAGCGGAGCCCCCGTCATGACGCGGACGGTTGCGCCCGGAGTGACTGGGACAGCGGCCGGTTGCCCCGCCCGAACCTCGGCAAGGACGCTCAGGCGTGCACCCACCGTGACGTCGGCGGCGCGCACCGCGTAGCCGTCCATCGCCGAGCAGTCGAAGCGTGGAACCGGGATGCTTGCCCGCAGCGGCCGCGCCAGCACCCGGTCCAGGGCGTCGCCGAGCGGCACCTCCTCCGGGCGGAGCGGGTGGAGCCGGCCGAGCAGGCGCGCGAGCGCGACCTCGGGGTCGAGCGCCTGCCGGGTGGTGGGCAGGACGGTCGTCACGAGGTGGTGGGCACTGTCGTGCGCAGCGCCTCGAGCAACTCGTCTTGGGAGATCGCATGCCCGCTCGCGCCCCGAGCGCCGACCGCGAGGCCGAGGATGAACGACCCGACCGGGGCCATGGGGCGGGCGAGGTTGTGGGCAATGTCCTTGGTCAGCCCGTGGATGCCGGTGACGTCGACGTCGGAGGGGTCAACCCCCACGGACGCGCAGGCGTCGGCGATCCAGGCACGCCACTCCTGCTCGGCGGCGGTCAGGTCGGTCATGGTGCTCTCCTTGCGGGTCGTGCATCGGGGTTGCCGGGTCACTTGCGGGTCAGCTCGGGGCGGTCCCACCCGCGCTGCGGCGCACGGTTGCCCGTCCCCCGCCCCGGCCGGGCATCCTTCGAGCGGTACACGAGGTAGGGACGGGTGAGGTAGCCCAGCGGGGCCGAGAAGACGTGGACGAGTCGGGTGAAGGGCCACATCGCGAAGAGGAGGAAAGCCAGCAGCGCGTGCAGCCGGAACCCCATCGGCGCGTCGGCCATGAGCTCGGGACGGGGCTGGAGGAGGAAGATGCCGCGGAACCACGGGCTGACGCCCTCGCGGTAGTTGTACTCGCCGCCGAACTGGAGCAGGCTGCCCGCGACCGTGTTCCACATCCCGAGGACGACCACGGTGCCGAGGACCGCGTACATGACCTTGTCATTGAGGGTCGTGGCCCGGAAGACCGGGCCGGTCGTCCGGCGGCGGTAGACGAGGATGACGAGTCCGACGACGGCGGCAATGCCGGCGGGGATTCCGCCGGCCAGGGCGATGACGTGGTACGCGTGCGGACTGAGACCCAGCGCGTTCGTCCACACCTGCGGGATGACGAGGCCGATGACGTGGCCGGCGACGACGCCGAGCATCCCGACGTGGAACAGCGGGCTGCCCAGGCGCAGCAGCCGGCTCTCGTAGAGCTGGCTGGAGCGGGTGGTCCACCCGAACTTGTCGTAGCGGTAGCGCCAGACGTGACCGACGACGAAGACGGCGAGGCAGACGTACGGGACGATCACCCACAGGACGGTGGTCATCGGGGAGCTCCTACCGGGATGGTCGGGCCGAGCAGCGCGGTGGTGTCGGCGGGTTCGGGGCGAGGGTTCAGGCGGGGGTCGACGGCGTAGGGCTCGAGCCCGACGTCCTCCTGCGGCGGTCCGTCGGCGACCAGGCGCAGCAGCGCGGTCTCGTCGTCGCCGTCGAGCTGCGGGAGGGTAGTGCGCAGGGCCTCCAGGGCGGGCAGCCAGGGCGAGCCACGTCGTGCGAGACCGGCTCTCAGGACCTCGATGCCGACGCGGTGGGCGGTGAGCAGGTGCCACGCGGTGGCCCAGTCGTGGACGGCGCCGAACTCGAGGACGACGCACAGGTGGTCGGGGAGCTCGGAGTCGACGTCGAACTCGACCCCGGCCTTCCGGTAGGCCTGCTTGAACTCGACGAGGGCCACCCCTCGTCGGCGGGTGTCGCCGTGGGAGAAGTAGGTCAGGTGCAGCGAGCAGCGCCGGGTGACGTCGAAGGTGTCGACGTACTCGCGTTGCAGCGCCCCGAGATCGGTCCGCTCCAGGGTGTCGAGGGCGACGTCGAGCGGGTCGCGTTGCGCCGCAGGCAGGGCGGCGACGACCCTGCGCAGCATCGGCACCCGCGCGAGCAGCGTCTCGTCGGGGTAGTCGAGCAGGAGGGAGACGACCTGCCAGGTGTGCACGAGGTGGTGCTCGGACAGGCCCGGCTGCGTGCCCCGATGCCGGCGCCACCTCATCGGTCGGCCTCCTGGCCGGTCGGGAAGAGTCCGTCGGGCATCCCGCGGCCGTCCCAGGTGAGGAGGTTGACGCGACCGCGCAGCGGGTTGTCACCGGCCAGCTGCTCGAGCGAGTCGGCCGACTGGGTCTGCTGGAGCACCCGGAAGTTCTCCACCGCGACCGGCGTCGGCGCAGCGCCGGACCCCTCACCGAAGACGTCGCTCTGTCCCCCGCCGTACTCGGAGACAGCGCACTCGGTGGCCAGCTCCTCGAGGGCGTGGGCTTGCTCGGCGTGGGCCGGGGGGATGACGTAGCGCTCGGAGTACTTGGCCAGCGCCAGGAGGCGGAACATGTCGTACATCGCCTCCCCCTCCATCCCGACGGCTGCCGGGATCTCGTCCCGGGGGTCGCGACCGAGGTTGATGTCGCGCATGTACGAGCGCATCGCGGCGAGCTTCTTCAGGACACGGTCGACCGGGGCGACGTCGCCGGCGGTGAAGAGGTTCGCGAGGTACTCGACCGGGATGCGCAGCGTGTCGATCGCGCCGAAGAGGTTGTCGACGTCCTCGGCGTCGTGGCCGGTGTCCTTGACGACGTCGACGACGGGCGACAGTGGCGGGATGTACCAGACCATCGGCATGGTGCGGTACTCCGGGTGCAGCGGCAGCGCCACCCGGTGGTCGAGGATCAGCTTCTTGACCGGGCTGCGCCGGGCGGCCTCGACCCAGTCGGTGGGGATGCCCGCCGCCTCGGCCTCACGACGCACGTCGGGGTCCTCGGGGTCGAGGAAGCACCCGAGCTGTGCCTCGTAGAGGGCGTGCTCGTCCTCGACCGAGGCCGCCTCAAGGACCTTGTCGGCGTCGTAGAGCACGAGTCCGATGTAGCGCAGTCGCCCGACGCAGGTCTCGGAGCAGACGGTCGGGATGCCGACCTCGATGCGGGGGTAGCAGAAAGTGCACTTCTCGGCCTTGCCGGTCTTGTGGTTGAAGTAGACCTTCTTGTAGGGGCAGCCGGTGATGCACATCCGCCAGCCGCGGCAGCGGTCCTGGTCGACGAGGACGATGCCGTCCTCCTCGCGCTTGTAGATCGCGCCGCTCGGGCACGAGGCCGCGCAGGAGGGGTTGAGGCAGTGCTCGCAGATGCGCGGCAGGTAGAACATGAAGGTCTTCTCGAACTCCATGCGGACCTTGTCCTCGATGCCCTTGAGCATGGGGTCCTTGACGGCGTGCTCGCGCGAGCCGCCGAGGTCGTCGTCCCAGTTGGCGCTCCACGAGACGTTGATCGGCTTGCCGGAGATCAGTGAGTGCGGGCGCGCGACGGGGAAGGTCTTCTGCGCCGGGGCGTTGAGCAGTGTCTCGTAGTCGTAGGTCCAGGGCTCGTAGTAGTCCTGGATGGAGGGCATCTTCGGGTTGCTGAAGATGGTGGCGAGCTTCTTCAGACGACCTCCGGCCCGCAGCCGCAGGCGTCCGTTCTTGACGACCCAGCCGCCCTGCCACTCCTCCTGGTCCTCGTAGCCGCGGGGGTAGCCGAGGCCGGGGCGGGTCTCGACGTTGTTGAACCAGACGTACTCGGTGCCGGCCCGGTTGGTCCACGCCTGCTTGCAGGTGACCGAGCAGGTGTGACACCCGATGCACTTGTCGAGGTTCATGACCATCGCCATCTGCGCCATGACCCGCATGTCAGTACTCCACGTCCTGGTTGGTGCGACGGCGGATCATCGTGATCTCGTCGCGGTTGTTGCCGGTGGGCCCGATGTAGTTGAAGAAGTACGACAGCTGTGCGTAGCCGCCGATGATGTGGCTCGGCTTGATCATGATCCGGGTGAGCGAGTTGTGGATTCCGCCTCGCTTGCCGTCGCGCTCGGTCAAGGGCACGTCGATCAGCCGGTCCTGCGCGTGGTGCATGTAGACGGTGCCCTCGGGCATCCGGTGCGACACGATCGCGCGGGCCGCGACGACGCCGTTGCGGTTGACCGCCTCGACCCAGTCGTTGTCGTGGACGCCGATCTTCTCGGCGTCGAGGTCGGACATCCAGATGGTCTGCCCGCCCCGTGAGAGCGAGAGCATGAAGAGGTTGTCCTGGTACTCGCTGTGGATCGACCACTTGTTGTGCGGGGTGAGGTAGCGCACCGAGACCCCGAGGGCGTTCTGCTCGCCGAGGGCGGTCTCGCCGAAGAGCTCGGTCATGTTCAGCGGCGGCCGGAACACCGGCAGCGCCTCCCCCATGCCGAGCACCCAGTCGTGGTCGACGTAGAACTGCTGGCGCCCGGTGAGGGTGTGGAAGGGCTTGTGCCGTTCGATGTTGATGGTGAAGGGCGAGTACCGCCGCCCGCCGGACTCCGAGCCCGACCACTCGGGTGAGGTGATGACCGGGACGGGCGCGACCTGGGTGTCGGCGAAGGTGATCTGCTTGCCTTCGTGCTCGGCCGCGAGGTCGTGCAGCAGTGTGCCGGTGCGCTTCTCGACGTTCTTGAAGCCGTGGGTCGCGAGGTGCCCGTTGGTCGTGCCGGACAGGTGCAGGATCGCGTCGGCGACGTGGATGTCGGTCTCGAGGCGTGGCTGGCCCTCCCCGGCCCCGCTCGGGACCACCCCGTTGCGTCGGCGCAGGAGGTCGACCTCCCGCCCCACCTCGTAGGGCACGCCCTTGGTGAGCATCCCGACGGACTCCATCAGCGGTCCGATGGACGTCATCTTGTCGTACACCGCCGGGTAGTCGCGCTCGGTGACGACGAGGACCGGGAGGGTCTTGCCGGGCACCGGCTCGCACTCCCCCGCGCGCCAGTCCTTGACCACGCCGTGCACGGTCGCCATCGCCTCGGGGGTGTCGTGCCACAGGGGCTTGGCGACAACGTCTCGGCGCGTGCCGAGGTGGTCGACGGCGAGCTCGGAGAACCGCTTCGCGATCGCCTTCCACGCCTCCCAGTCGGTCTTGGACTGCCACGGGGGTGCGATGGCCGGGTTGAAGGAGTGCACGAACGGGTGCATGTCGGTGGTGTTGATGTCGTGCTTCTCGTACCAGGTGGCCGCCGGCAGCACGACGTCGGAGAACAGGGTCGAGCTGGTCATCCGGAAGTCGATGGTCGTCAGCAGGTCGAGCTTGCCCTCGGGCACCTCGTCCGGCCAGGCGATGCCCGCCGGCCGCTTCTCCGGCGGTGCCTGCTGCGCGGTGACCGCGTTGTCCGTGCCGAGGAGGTGCTTGAGGAAGTACTCGTTGCCCTTGGCGCTGGAACCCAGGAGGTTGGCTCGCCAGAGGCTGAGGATACGCGGGTGGTTCTCCTCGGCCTCCGGGTCCTCGACGGCGAACTTCAGTGCGCCCGAGCGCAGCTGGTCGACGACGTAGTCGGCGGGAGCCATCCCGGCGGCGTCGGCCTCGTCGGCCAGGACGAGGCTGCTGCGGTCGAAGGTCGGGTAGCTCGGCGTCCAGCCCAGGCGCACCGACTGGGCCAGCAGGTCCATGACGCCCTTGCCGGCGAACACCCCGGTGCCGGCGTCGACGTCGTCGGCGGTGAAGGTGTCGTAGCGGTACTGGCTCGTGTTGACGTACCAGTACGCGGTCTGGTTCATGTGCCGCGGCGGCCGGTGCCAGTCCAGGGCGAAGGCCATGTGCTGGAAGCCCATGATCGGGCGGACCTTCTCCTGGCCGACGTAGTGCGCCCAGCCGCCGCCGTTGCGGCCCTGGCAGCCGGTGATCGTGGTCAGGACGAGCATCGCCCGGTAGATCTGGTCGGAGTGGAACCAGTGGTTGGTGCCGGCGCCCATGAGGATCATCCCGCGCCCCTGGGTGTCGACGGCGTTCTGCGCCCACTCGCGGGCCAGCCGGACCACCTGCTCGGCGGGCACGGAGGTGATCTCCTCCTGCCACGCGGGGGTCGCCGGGGTGGACGGGTCGTCGTAGCCGGCCGGCCAGGTGCCGGGCAGCCCTTCGCGGGCGACGCCGTACTGGGCGAGCATGAGGTCGAGGACGGTCGTCACGAGGCGGTCCCCGACGCGGCGCACGGGGACCCCTCGCTCGACGTGAGCGACCTTGCCGTCGGGGGTGTCGAAGCGCGGCAGGACGACCCGGACCGACGCGGTCGCGGTGTCATGCACCGACAGCGCGGGCTCGAGGTCGCCGAGCTGCAGGTTCCACCGACCCAGCCCCTCGTCACCCCACCGGAACCCGAGCGAGCCCTGCGGCACGGCGACGGTGTCGGTGCGCGCGTCGAGGACGACCGGTTTCCACATCGCGTTCTCGGAGGTGGCCTCGGCGACGTCGAGGTCGCCGGCGACGACGTACTTCCCGGGGCGGTAGGCCGCCTCGCCGTCGGCACCCACCGGGGCGGAGCCGTCGACTTCGAGGGAGACCAGGAAGGGCAGGTCGGTGTACTGCCGGTTGTAGTCGGTGAAGAAGTCGACCTGCCGGTCGACGAAGAACTCCTTGAGGATCACGTGCCCCAGCGCCATCGCGAGGGCGCCGTCGGTGCCGGGCGCGGCCGCGACCCACTCGTCGGCGAACTTGACGTTCTCGGCGTAGTCGGGCGAGACGGCGACGACCTTCTGGCCGCGGTAGCGCGCCTCGGTCATCCAGTGCGCGTCGGGGGTGCGCGTCATCGGGACGTTCGAGCCCCACATGATGAGGTAGCCGGCGTCCCACCAGTCCCCGGACTCGGGGACGTCGGTCTGGTCGCCGAACATCTGCGGGGAGGCGTTGGGCAGGTCGGCGTACCAGTCGTAGAAGGAGAGCATCGGGGCGCCGATGAGCTCGAGGAAGCGGGCGCCCGAGGCGTACGACACCGGCGACATCGCAGGGATCGGAGAGAAGCCGGCGATCCGGTCCGGCCCCCAGCGCTTGACCGTGTAGACGTGTGCGGCGGCGACGAGGTCGACGACCTCCTCCCAGGTGGAGCGCACCAGCCCGCCCTTGCCGCGGGCGGACTTGTAGCGGCGCGCCTTCTCCGGGTCCTGCACGATCAAGGCCCAGGCCAGCACGGGGTCACCGCCGACCGCGCGGCGCGCCTCCCGGAACATCTCCAGCAGGACGCCACGCACGTAGGGGTAGCGCACCCGGGTCGGCGAGTAGGTGTACCAGCTGAAGGCGGCCCCGCGCGGGCAGCCGCGGGGCTCGTACTCCGGGCGGTCCGGCCCGGTGGAGGGGTAGTCGGTCTGCTGCGCCTCCCACGTGATGATGCCGTCCTTGACGTACACCTTCCACGAGCACGAGCCGGTGCAGTTGACCCCGTGGGTGCTGCGCACGACCTTGTCGTGCGACCACCGGTCACGGTAGAACGCGTCCCCCGCCCGACCGCCCTCCCGGTGCAGCGCCCGACGGTCCGGCGAGACCTCACCGCGGGTGAAGAAGCGACGAGTGCCGACGAGGGCCTCGGTGAGGGGTCCGTCGAGTCCGGGGGTCGTGGCCATGGGTCGTCTCCGAGGGATGAAGGGCCTACGAGGCCCGGAACGGTGTGGTGGTGCGGATGTGCGCCACGCAGCGGGTGTCGGTGACGAACGGCTCGAGCGCCACCTGAGCGCCGCTCTCACCGGACATGACCATGGACTCGGCGACCAGGCCGCGGTGCACGCCGCAGACCACGGCCTGGTTGTCGCGCGCGAGGTCGAGGAAGGGGCAGTCGCTCAGCTCGACGCGGGCGGCCCGACCGCCCTCGGAGGTCGAGACCTCCGGTTGGTAGCCCCAGTCCTCCAGGACGTCGATGACCTCGCCGACCCGGCCGAGCCAGACGCCGGCGCTGTCGGCCGGGGTGCGCTCCGGGTGGTCGGTCAGGTGCTCGCGGGCCCAGCGGCGACCTGCCTCGTAGGGCGTGATGCGTTCGCCCTGCACCGAGGCCGTCATCGCCTCGGTCAGCAGCGTCGTCAGCAGGCGCAGGGGCTCCGGGTGGCCGGCCCCGGTCGGGGTCGCGGGCGGGAGGGGTCGGTAGACCTTGCGCGGCCGGCCGGCTCCCCCGGTGCGGACGAACTCGCTCTCCAGCACTCCCGCGGCGACGAGCTGGTCGAGGTGGAAGCGCACCGTCGTCACGTGGAGGTCGGCCTGCGGCGCGAGCTCGGCGGCGGTCAGGCCCTGCGGGGAGTCCGCGGCGCTCGTCTCGAGCACGTCGACCAGGAGGCGGCGGACGGGGGAGGCGAGGAGCGCGGCGGCGTCGTACTGCTGCGGAGTGGTCACCGGACGATCCCCCTCCTCCTATTTGCCGGACTCTGTCGCTCCATATAAGCACATGCCGGGACCGGGGGTGAAGTGCCCCGGATGATGCAAATGCACTGTTTCTGAGCCGTTCTCAGCATTTACTACGCCAAGTAGTTGTCAGGACGGCGGGGCGGGAGTAGCGTCCGCGTCGGCAGTTTTAACGGATGATCTTCCTTCCAAACTGGAGGACATATGGCATCGCCCGCCACCACCCTGGGCACGTCCCCGACGAGGGGTATCGCCCACCCTGTGGGCGCCCCGGGCGCCCGGCGGGTGCTCGTCCTGTCGAGCGCCGCGTTCACCCTGATGTTCGCGGCGTGGCTGATGTTCGGCATCCTCGGGGTGCCGATCCAGAAGGAGCTCGGCCTCTCCGACCCCGAGCTCGCCTGGGTGAGCGCGGTGGCGGTGCTCAACGGTTCCCTGTGGCGCCTGCCGGCCGGGATGCTCACCGACCGGTTCGGCGGTCGCCGCGTGATGACCGTCCTCCTGCTCGCCACGGCCGTCCCCGCCTGGTTCGTCGCGCACGCGCAGAGCTACGGCGCGCTCCTCGCGCTGGCCTTCCTCGTCGGCTTCGCCGGCAACTCCTTCAGCGCCGGTATCGCCTGGAACGCCGCCTGGCAGCCCCGCGAGCGCCAGGGCCTGGCCCTCGGGGTGTTCGGTGCCGGGAACGTCGGGGCGTCGGTCACCAAGTTCATCGGCCCTCCCCTCGTCGCGGGCACCGCCGGCGCCGCGTGGTTCGGCGGCACGGTGCAGGGCGGCTGGCGCCTGGTCCCCGTCATCTACGCCGGGCTCCTGCTCGTCATGGGCGTACTGGTCTGGGTGGGGACCCCCTCCCGCGACCGGATGCCGGGCCGCTCGGCGACCATCGCCTCCCAGCTCTCCCCGCTGCGGCAGGTCCGGGTGTGGCGCTTCAGCCTCTACTACGTCGCCTTCTTCGGCGCCTACGTCGCCCTGGCCGCCTGGCTGCCGAAGTACTACGTCGACAACTACGGCGTCTCGCTCACCGTCGCCGGTCTCCTGACCGCGCTCTACATCTTCCCCGCGTCGCTGCTGCGGCCGCTCGGCGGCTGGTTCTCCGACCGCCTCGGTGCCCGCCGCGTCATGTACGCGACCTTCGCGGTGATGCTCCTGGCCTCGGGGCTGCTCATGATGCCGAACGGCCACCTCGTCATCCAGCACGCGGACGGCTCGCAGTCCTCCCACCTCGCCTACAGCCTCGGCATCGTCCCGTTCACGGCCCTGCTCGTCGTCCTCGGCAGCGCGATGGGCATCGGCAAGGCGGCCGTATACAAGCACATCCCCGAGTACTTCCCGCACGCCGTCGGCTCCGTCGGCGGCCTGGTCGGGATGCTCGGCGGCCTCGGCGGCTTCGCCCTCCCGCCGCTGTTCGCCTACACCAAGGCGTGGACGGGCTTCCCCACCTCCACCTTCTTCGTCCTCTTCGTCCTCGTCGCGCTCAGCGCGCTGTGGATGCACCTGACCGTCGTGCGGATGCTGCACGAGGAGTCCCCCGAGCTCGCCCACCGTCTCGAGCCGGCCGCGGCCGCGCACTGAGCACCACCTCCGAGGAGAACGTCATGTCCACCACCACGACCCGCCCAGAGCAGAAGGGCGAGTGGCTCACCGCCTGGGACCCCGAGGACGAGCGCACCTGGGACAAGGGCCTCGCCTGGCGCACCCTGTGGGTCACCACCTTCTGCCTCACCCTCGCCTTCGCCGCCTGGTACCTGCCGAGCGCCGTCATCCCCAAGCTCAACGCCCTCGGCTACGACTTCACCAAGGGCCAGCTCTACTGGATGGCCGCCATGCCCGGCCTGGCCGCCGGCCTCTTCCGGCTCGTCTGGATGGTCCTGCCCCCCGTCCTCGGGACCCGACGGCTCGTCACCCTGACCAGCCTCCTGCTCATCGCCTCCACCCTCGGCTGGGGAGTGCGCGTCCAGAGCCCCACCGCCCCCTACTGGGAGCTCATGGTCCTGGCCTTCCTCGCCGGCATCGGCGGCGGCGCGTTCTCCGGCTTCATGCCCAGCACCTCCTACTTCTTCCCCAAGCGGATGCAGGGCACCGCCCTCGGACTCCAGGCCGGGCTCGGCAACTTCGGCGTCTCCCTCGTCCAGCTGCTCACGCCCTACCTCGTCGCGATCTCCGCGCTCGCGGCCTTCGGCGGCGGCCAGCAGCTCACGGTCCCCGGCAAGCCCGAGAAGACCGTCTGGTTCCAGAACGCCGCCTTCGTCTGGATCCCCCTCATGGTCCTCGGCGCCCTCCTCGCGTGGACCCTCCTGAAGTCGGTCCCGGTCAAGGCCGACATCCGCCAGCAGTTCGACATCTTCCGCAGCCAGGACACCTGGTGGATGACCGTCCTCTACATCATGACCTTCGGCACCTTCTCCGGCCTCGCCGCGCAGTTCGGTCTGCTCATGACCAACCTCTACGGCAGCGGCAACACCGACATCGTGCGTGGCACCGGCGCCTCGGCCACCGTCCTCGTCGCCGGCTACGCGGTCCCCGACGCCGTCAAGTACGTCTTCCTCGGCCCCCTCGTCGGCGCCGGCGCCCGCGTCCTCTTCGCCCCGCTGACCGATCGCACCGGCGGCGCCCCCTGGACCCTCGTCTCCGGTGTCGGCCTCGTCGGCTCGATCGCGTACACCATCCCCACGCTCACGCCCGACACCTCGTCGGCGGCGGCCCTCCAGGGCGGGTTCACGCACTTCCTCTGGGGGATGCTCGCGATCTTCCTCTTCAGCGGCATCGGCAACGCCTCCACCTTCAAGCAGATGCCGATGATCTTCGAGCGTCGCCAGGCCGGCGGCGTCATCGGCTGGACCGCGGCGATCGCCGCCTTCGGCCCCTTCTTCTTCGGGGTCGGCGTCACCACCCTCGGCCCGGTCGCGTTCTACGGCGTCGGCATCGCCTGGGCCGTCCTCTGCCTCGCGATCACCTGGTGGCGCTACGCCCGTCCCGGCGCGCCCCGCCCGAGCTGACCCCGGCACCGCCGAACCGGCGGCCCCGTCGTACCCCTGCCCGGCAGGGCCGCCGCCCGACCACCGACCACGCACCGTCGCCGAGAGGAGCGCCCCCGATGTCAGCGTCCGCGCCGCACCCGCGCCAGGTCCTCCGGGGTGTCGACGTCGCGCGCACGCACCCCCGGCACCGGGACCTCCTCGTGCTCCAGCTCGAGCAGCCGCTTCGCGCGGCCACCCGTCACGGGGCCGGGCAGGAGGCGCCGCACGGCCGGCGTGCGGTAGAGCGCGAGCAACGGGTTGGCCTGGCCGTCGTCGTCGACCGCCACCGCAGCCTCGGCGCCGGAGGACAGCAGCACCGAGCGCAGCTCCGCCAGGACGGGGGCCGCGAACGGCATGTCACCCGCGACCACCCCCACGAGCGGGCCCTCCACGAGCGCCACACCCGCCACGACGGCGGCGAGCGGTCCACCCCCGGGCGGCTGCTCACGGGTCCAGCGCACACCCGGTCGCCGCACCTCGCGACGGGGCCCTACGACGACCACCGGCCAGCCCGCCGGGAGGGCGTCGAGCAGCCGGTCCAGCACCGTGCTCCCGTCCAGGTCCGCGGCGAGCTTGTCGCTGCCGAATCGGGTCGAGCCCCCGCCGGCCACGACCACCACCGGCAGCGCGTCGTCATCCACGTCCACACTCTCCCATCACGCCACCACCACCACGACCCTCAGGAGCAGTCCCCATGTCCCGCACCGACCTCCCCGTGACCCCCGTCCAGCACGCGTGCGGCTGCGGCGACGCCGACCACGGCGTCCCCGAGCTCGACGTCCGCCCCATCCCGCACGCCATCCGGCACGCCACCGTCTTCGGCGCCATGTCGGCGATCCCCCACGGCGGCTCGCTCGTCCTCGTCGCCCCCCACGACCCCAAGCCGCTCCTGGCCCAGCTCGCCGACCGCGAGGGCCCCATCACCGTCACCTACCTCGACGAGGGACCCGAGGCCTGGCGGCTGCGGGTCACCCGCGCCTGACCGGGCGGAGGAGAGTCGTGTGCTCGTACTGCGGGTGCGAGAGCATCACCGTCATCGGCCGCTTCATGGCCGAGCACGAGGCCGTCATCGACGCCTGCGGTGACCTGCGCCGCGCCTGCAGCGGAGGGCCCCTCGACGTGACCACGGCGGCCCGCCGACTCACCGCCCTCCTCCGCCCCCACACCGCCGCCGAGGAGGCGGGCCTGTTCGCGCTCCTCGGCGAGGACCCGGAGTTCCGCGACCACATCGCCACCCTCTGCGATGAGCACCAGGCGCTCGAGGACGCCCTGGCCGCCGTCGCCGCCGGGGACGTGGCCCGGATGCCGGCCTTCGAGCTCGCGCTGCGACGCCACATCGACCGTGAGGAGAACGGCCTGTTCCCGGCCGCGGCGGTGCGCTTCGCCGGACCCGAGTGGGACCAGGTCGTCCTCCTCACCCCGGCGGCCGGACCCCCCGCATGACGAGCTCCCGCCGCACCTGGCTCCTGCTGCCCGCCGGTGTCGGCCTGCTGGCCGGCGTCTCTGCCGGGCTCGCCCGGCTCGGCCTCCCGACACCGGCCGGCCGGGGCATGATCGACGCGCACGGGCCACTCATGGTGCTGGGCTTCCTCGGCACACTCGTCGCCCTCGAGCGGGCCGTCGCCCTCCGGCGGTCGTGGGCGCTCGCGGCGCCCGTCCTGCTCGGCGCCGGCGGGGTCACCCTCGCGCTCCCCCTCCCCCGCCCCTGGGGTCAGGTCCTGCTCTTCGACGGGACGGTCGTGCTCGTCGCGGTGCTCGTCGCCCTGTGGTCACGTCGTCGCGACGACACGGTGGCCGTCGAGACCCTGGCAGCAGTCCACGCCGTGATGGCCGCACTGCTCTGGCCCCGGCTGGGCGCGGCCGCGGTCGTGCCGCTGCTGGCCGGCTTCGTCGTCCTGACCATCGCCGCCGAGCGCGTCGAGCTAGCCGCGGTCCACCTGCCCCGCAGCGCACCTCGAACCCTGGTCCTCGGGGCGGCGGCGACCAGCGCGTGCACGAGCGCGACGCTGCTGTGGCCCGACCTCGGCCTGCGGGCGACCGGCGTCGTCCTCCTCCTGCTCGCGGTCTGGCTGGCCCCGCGCGACGTCGCCGTCCGCACGGTCCGGTCGCGGGGGCTACCCCGCTTCGCCGCCGCCGCGATGCTCGCCGGGTACGCCTGGCTGGGTGCCGCGGGCCTGCTCTGGGTCGCGGTCGGCCCCACGAGCTCAGCCGGCCCCCACGACGCCCTCGTGCACGCGGTCTTCCTCGGCTTCGCGACGAGCATGGTCATGGCGCACGCGCCGCTCATCCTCCCCGCTGTGCTGCGCCGCGCCGTGCCCTACCGGCCGCTCTTCTGGCTGCCCCTGCTGACCCTCCACGCGGCCCTCGCCCTCCGGGTCGCCGGCGACCTCCTCGGGAGCTCCCCTGCCCGCGTCGCGGGCGCGCTCGGCACGGCCGCCGCCCTGCTGGCCCTCCCCCTGACGGCGGCGGCGAGCGCGCTGGTCGCCGCCCACGCACTCCCCAGCCGTCGCGAGGCGGCCCCAGCCGCCGAACACGACCACCCAACCCGTCCACCGCACTCCATCCGGCCCGAGAGGACCCCCGTCCCGTGAGCGCCCAGCCCACCCCCCGCCGCGCCCGCTTCCCCCTGCGCGACCGTCCCGGCCTGGTCTGGCTCACCCTCGCCGCGCTCGTGGCGCTGGCGCACCCGTTGGTTCCCGCCGCGTCGTGGCTCGTGGTGCACCTGGTCCTGCTCGGCGCCGTGACGCACTCGGCGATGGTGTGGAGCACGCACTTCACCCAGGCCCTGCTCAAGACCCCCGACTCGCTCGATGACCGGCGCCGCCAGAACCGGCGCATCGTCGCCCTCCTCGCCGGGACGGCGCTCGTCCTTGTCGGGGTGCCCGCCGGGTGGTGGCCCCTCACCGTCACGGGGGCGGCGCTGGTCTCGCTCTCGGTCGCGCTGCACGGGCTGGCCCTGCGGCGGCGGTTGCGCCACGCCCTGCCCGGCCGCTTCCGGATCACCGTGCGGTACTACCTCGTCGCCGCGTCGTGCCTTCCCGTCGGCGCGGCCCTGGGGGCGTGGCTCTCGCACGGTCTCGACGACGAGCAGCACGGGCGGGTCCTCGTCGCCCACTCGATGATCATGGTGCTCGGCTGGCTCGGCCTGACCGTCACGGGGACGCTGGTCACCCTGTGGCCGACGATGCTGCGCACGCGGATGGACGACCGGGCCGAGCGCCTGGCCCGCCAGGCCCTTCCGGTCCTGGCGGGAGCAGTCAGCCTGCTCGCGGCGGCGGCGCTCGCCGGGCATCGCGGTGTCGCCCTCCTCGGGCTCGCGGTGTACGTCGCGGGCCTGTGCTGGTGGGGTAGAGCCCTGCTGGCCCCGACCAGGCAGGCACCTCCCCGGACGGTCGCCACCGTGTCGGTGCTCGCGGCCGCTGCCTGGGGCCTGGTGGCGGTCGTCCTCGTGGGTGTGCGTCTCGCGACCCGCCCGTCGTGGTCGGCCGTCGCCGACGGCTACGACGTCGTCGCCGCCGTCGTGGCGGTCGGGTTCGCCGGGCAGCTGCTCACCGGCGCCCTGGCACACCTCATCCCCGTCGTCCTCGGCGGGGGCCCGTCGGTGGCCCGCGCCGCGTCCCGGCGGTTCGACCGCGCCTGGGTGGCGCGCGTCGTCGTCGTCAACGTCGGGTTGCTCGTCTGCCTCCTGCCCGTGCCGGCGGCGGTCCGGGTGTCGGTCGCGGTGCTCGTCCTCGCCTCCCTCGCAGTCTTCGTCCCCCTGCTGATCTCCGCCGTCCGCGCCGCGGTCGCGGCACGCCGGGCCCTCCTGGAGCGCGTCGCGGACGGACCGCCTACCCTGCCCGTCGCTCCCGGACTTCCTGCTGTGGCCGCGACGGGGACGGGCGGGCAGGTGGTGGCCGGGATGGCGCTCGTGGCCCTCGCCGTCTCCCTCGGTGTGGCGGCCGGTCCTCCGTCCACGGGTTCGAAGCCGGGGCCGGCGGTCGCGGTCCAGGCCACCGGGCACACCACCCGGGTCCGGGTGGAGGCGCACGACATGGCCTACTCGCCCTCCGCGGTCACGGTCCCTGCCGGCGACCGCCTCGTCGTCGACCTCGTCAACGTGGACCCGGGCTCCCCGCACGACCTAGTCTTCGAGGACGGCAGCGGGACCTCGCGCGTCATGCCGGGCCGTTCCGAGACCCTCGACGTGGGCATCCTCGGGGCGGACACGGACGGCTGGTGCAGCATCGTCGGCCACCGCCAGATGGGGATGATGCTGCACGTCCGGGTCACGGGCGCTCCCCCGCCTTCCACGTCGGCCGCGAGCGAGCTCGCCCTGCCCGGGCCACAGACTCAGGTGGACCTGACGCACGACGTGGACCCGGGGTTCCGAGCGGTGAACGCCACCGTGCCGCCGCTCGAGCCGAGCAGGGAGCATCGGGTCACGCTCCACGTCCGCGAGAGCGTGCTCGACGTGGCGCCCGGTGTCCGCCAACGACGGTGGACGTTCGACGGCGGCGTCCCCGGCCCCACCCTGCACGGCCGGGTCGGAGACACCTTCGTCGTCACTCTCGTCAACGAGGCCACGATGGGCCACTCGATCGACTTCCACGCCGGCGAGGCCCTTCCCGCCCGGGTGATGCGCACCATCCCACCGGGCGGCCGGCTGACCTACCGCTTCACCGCCGACCGAGCCGGGCTGTGGATGTACCACTGCTCGACGATGCCGATGACCGCCCACATCGCCGCCGGGATGTTCGGGGCCGTCCTCATCGAGCCGCCAGACCTACCGGCCGTCGACCACAGCTACCTCCTCGTGCAGTCCGAAGCGCACCTCGACGGTGACGGACGGACCGTGCCCGCCGGTGTCGACGCCGCCTCGGCCAGCGCTGACACCCCCGACCTCGTCACCTTCAACGGCATGGCCGACCAGTACCTCGCCCGCCCGCTCACGGCCCGGCAGGGCCAGCGGGTCCGCCTCTGGGTCCTGGCCGCCGGACCGAACCGCGGCAGCTCCTTCCACGTCGTCGGCGCCCAGTTCGACACCGTGTGGAGCGAAGGCTCCTACCTGCTCCGGCATGGGCGAGGCGCCGGCGGAAGCACGCACGGCGGCGCGCAGACGCTGGCCCTTGCCGTCGCCCAAGGTGGGTTCGTCGAGATCACCGCGGGCCGGCCCGGGGTGTACCCCTTCGTGACCCACCAGATGTCCGACGCCGAGCGCGGCGCGAGAGGGGCCATCGCCATCACTCCGTGAGCAGGCCGACCGAGCTCCACCACGCCAACCCACGCGCCGAAGATCACGAGCAAGAGTGACGAGCGGGACCGACCAGCTGCTCAAGATCGCCCGACCAGGAAATCTGGTGATCTGCGTCCTAGGCACCCACGACCCCGTCCCGGACACTGGATTCAGCACGCTCGGGCCAGGTCGCAGCGCCCGACCCAGCGGCCGGTTCTCCCCCTCCACCGAGCTGCTGCGGTCGATGAGCCCACACGAGGAGCTCGGTCATGCGTTCGTCGTACTCCGGGTGCGATCGAGCGATCTCGTCCTCGACGAGCAGCTGCTGCTCGAAGAGTGACTGGGCGTCCGGCAGCCGGTGGGCGTTGCTCTCGGCGACCTTGAGTGCCAGGTCGCACCAGAGGCTGACCAGAGCGGCTGCGTGGAGCTGCGGGGGACGTGGGGTGGTGCTGGCTGCCGAGGGCAGCGGCTGGATGGTTTGTGACACGGGTGTTCTCCAACGGGACGGCCGCGGTGCGAGGGGGGATTCCCCCGCCATCTACGCGGGGGCCTCTCCGACCCACCGACACCCTTCGGCGCCGCGTCACCTGACACAACTAGCCCGTCCGGGGGACGGGCTACCGGCGACTCGGCCCGAGCGCCGGAGGCAGCTGTGAGGTCCGCGAACTGGCGGCGAAGATGACGCTCGCCCAAGGTGCGCGCACCCGTCACACGCCGTCGAGGCCGGGGGGCAGGAGGGGGCAGGGGGCAGAAAGGGGGCAGCCCCGACTGACTTCGACGGAGATCGACTGATCTCCACTGAGGACGCGGGTTTCGGCGGCCCGGAACGCTGGTCAGGCTGGGCTCGCCCAGCCGGCCTAGCGCAGCCTGCTCGGGCTGTCGGAACCGCGCTCGACGACGTGGCCGCCCAGCCACACCGTGCCGGCGCCCAGCCCGGCGGACAGCATCGCGACGACCACCCAGCCGGCCAGGTACTGGGTCGCGAGGACGTGGGTCCCGGCTGCTGCGAGGCCGACCATCGACGCGAGGGTGGTGGCGAGACCGACGCCGACGGCAGCGACGATGACGTCGGCCTCGCGCCGCCTCTCGAGCGCCACCAGCAGCCCCGCGCCGAGCACCGAGGCGACGACAGTCGCCACGAACGGGAACACGACGAGGAACCGCTGCAGCACGACGACCCCGACCGTGGCCAGCAGCAGCGCCGCGAGGACGGAGCGCGCACGCACGGCCGTCACTGCCCCTGGGTCTTCGTGAACTTCAGCGTGTCCACGACGTGCTGCACGACCTGCGGGTCGAGCGTCTCGCCCGTGATGGTCACCGCCGCGGTGCTCGGGTACGGGTACTGCCCGGCGACGACCCAGACGCCGTGGCGGGTCGCGCCGTCCTGGGTGAAGGTGAAGTCGCTGCGCACGGCGCTGTCCGCGCCCTCGACCGTCGCGTTCTGGACGGCACCGCCCTCGTAGCCCGTCAGGCCCACGGTCGCCGGGAGGTCGAGCCGGCTGAGCGCCGCCGAGGCCGTCGGGTCCTCGCTGAAGGCGCCGGAGACCTGGATCTCCATCGAGTCACCCACCCAGCGCTTGGTGAACAGGTCCCCCGTCGGCGCCTCCTCGCGCCAGTCCGAGGGGTGTTCGAGCGTCAGGTGGCCGACCTCGGCCGAGGCCCAGCCGGCGTCCGGCCCACCGCAGCCCGCGACCCCGAGCGCTCCGGCCCCCAGGACGGCGAGCAGGATCGTGCGTCGCATCAGCATGGATGTCCTCCCTCGTCGCGTCGTCACTCTACGCACGCCTCGTACGGGACCACCGGGCGTGTGCCGTCGGGGCGGGGCGCCCCGAGGTAGGCGGCCTCGGTGGCCGTGGTCTCCGAGCTCTCCATCGAGAAGTCGGCCCCGAAGGCGAGCCCGAACTTGACGTTGAGCGCGAAGCCCTGGACGTCGGTCACCTTGTCGTAGGCGACGGTGCTGCTCGTGGCGTCGGTGTGCATGAGCATCGCGAACGGGTCGGACGGGTCGGCCACCGACGGGTCGACGGCGCCCAGCGAGACGAGACCGGGCCACTCGTAGTTGCCCGAGCCACCGAGCCAGTCCGTGACGACCTGCTGCGTCGCGGCGTCGGAGGGGTCGAGGGCGAGCACGTTCTCGGTGACGACCACGTCACCGTCGGTCGTCCCTCCGCTGATGCTGCCGCCCCCGCTGGTCTTGTCGTCGCCGGAGCCGTTGCTCACCGTGCCGCCGCCCTTGCCGCCGCTGCTGTCGGTGACCTCGCTCGTGGAGACGATCTTCACCTGGGTGATCTTGCCGTCGGCGTTCTTCGTGATGGCGAGGGACATGCCGACCATCGAGCCGTAGCCGCCGGTGGCCAGCCCGATCTGCGCCGTCAGCTTGGGGTTGAGCGTCATCGCGGTGACGTAGGTACGGGTGTCGTCCCGGGCGTCGTCGGGCGTGCCCTTGTTGTCGTTGGTCACGGTCCACTTGGAGTCGGCGCTCAGGGCCCCGGAGACGTTCTGCTCGGTCATCTTCGCCTCGGTCAGCGGCGCCGTCCCCGTCGTCGCGGAGATGCCCAGCTGGGCGTTGACCTCGCCGGTGACGGCGATGCCACCGAAGGTGGTCGACGGCACGGGCGGCGGCTTGACGCCCTTGACCGGGCGCGGCACGCAGACGCCCATGCCGCACACCGGATGGGTCATCGACCACTGGTCGAAGAGGTAGTCGTCGAGCTGCTTGCGGAAGCTGTCGGCCTGCGCCTTGGACTCGAAGTTCCACGTGCTGCCGTAGTCGAACTTCAGGCCGCCCCCGAAGTCGATCTTGGCGCCGGCCTCGAGCTGCCCCCAGGCGGCGTCGGCCCCGAAGCCGCCGGTGGCCCCGATCTCCGAGCCGTTGGTCGCCATCATCGTCACGGTGCCGTCGCTGTACTCGGTGACGACGAAGCCGGCGTTCTCGCCGATCTTGATGAAGCCGATCTTGATGACCGAGCTGTACTTGTCACCGGTCTCGTGGATGCGGCACTTGTCCGGCTCGAAGTCCTCGTCGGTCGGCGTGTCCTCCGGGCCCGCCTCCGTCGAGCCGCCGTCGCAGCCACCGCCCCCCGCCCCGGTGATGAGGCACCAGGCGCGGCGGATCTCGGGGTTGACCGCGGAGGAGTTGACCGTGAGCGCCAGCGCGGCGATGACGACACCCACGAGCAGGACGATGCCGACGTACTCGGCCGCGGTGGCTCCGCGTTCGCCGCGACGCCGCACCGCGCCCCCCGCGTCTCGCTGGTCCATCCGACGGCCCTCCCCGAAGCTGCACTCGTGTCGGACGCCACGCTATGAGGCCGGCACCGTTGCGCCACAGGGTCCGGGGGCCTGCCCGGGCCCGGGCCCGAGGGCCTCAGTCCTCGCGTCCCCGGAGCCCGAGCAGCACCGCGCCGCACACGACGACGAACCAGACCACGACGTCCAGGACCGTTCCGAGAGAGGTCGATCCGGTCAGCCACACGCCGAACAGAGGGCCGCCCGCAGCGGCCGTGGCGGTCCACGTGAGGGGGTCGAGGACGACCGCACCGGTCAGCAGCGCGACGGGGACGACCGCCGACCACCACGGGCCGCGTCGGCCGACGACGAGGGCGACGACGGCCAGCCCGACGAGCGTCAGCACGCTCCGACCGACGACGGACGCCACCACGCTCGTCGTCGACGCACCCACCGCCAACCCGAGCACCCCGAGGAGCCCCGCCCCCAGACCGCCGAGCAGGCACAGGCCGGACCATCCCGTCGTCCGCACGTCGGCACCCCTCTCCCCGTCCGCTGTTCCTGCGGGCCGATCCTGTCACGCGCCCTCGTCGAGAACGTCGACGCCGCCCCGGCGCCGTCGGCGCGAGGTAGTCTCGGGCGCGTGGGAGGAGGACGGACGGGGGCGCTGGCCGCATGCGTGGCGACTGCCGCCTGCGTGGCCCTCGCGCTCTCCGTCCCCGCGTCCGCCGTCCCGCGCGACGTCCCGGTCGGCACCGGGGTGCCCGTCCTCGGGCAGGTGCTCGTCAGCGGGCTCGGTCAGGGCGAGGAGCGGCCACCCTCGATGGTCGTCACGGTGCACGCCGTGCGACGGACCGAGGGAGCCACGATCCTCTACTACTCCGTGGGGTTCGCCGGCGAGGCGCCGGACCCGGAGGTCCTGCCGGTCACCGCGTACGGCTCCGGCCTCGACACCTTCGGCACGCTGCAGGCCTCCTCCGGCGCGACGTTCATGGACACCGCCGCCCTCGTCGACGGGCCCGGGAAGCGCTCGTACGGCGCACTGCGCACCGCGGCCGGCCGCGCGGTCGCCGCACCGCCCCCGGTCGCGGGGACCGACCGCGTCCGCCTCTCCGGCCGGGCCGTCATGCAGTGGGTCGCGCTCGCCCCGGTCCCGGCGAAGGTCAGGACGGTCGACGTCCTCGTCGGCAGCGCCTTCGTCCCGGGCATCCCCGTCGGCGACGGGCTCCTGGAGCCGACCGTCGAGGACCCGGCACCGGTGGTGGGGACGGGATGGCCCCGCGTCGACACCGTGGCCATCGGCGGGGCGCGCGCGGACGCCACGATCAAGACCCTCCAGGTGCACGTGGCCCGCCGCCCCGTCGCGAGCCCGCCCCCGGAGCCGACCGCCAGCCCCGGCGCGTCTCCCTCCCCGACGGCGAGCCCCGCCCCGTGAGCCGCCGCCCCACTCTGCTGCGCACAGCCGTCACCGCCCTCGCGGCAGCCCTCGCCCTCGGCGGGTGCACCGCCGACGAGGGGACCCCGGCGCCCGAGCCCAGCCTAACGCTCGCCAAGAGCCCCACCCCCACCGACGTCGGCCCCACCGCCGACTTCCTCGACGTCGAGGAGGACCGCCCCCTCGCGACGACCCCGGCGCGCGACGACTCCTCCTACTCCGGGGCGACCTTCGCCATCCTGGAGGTCCGCAGCACCGAGCGCTCGACGCTCGTCGTGTGGTCAGCCACGCACCCCCGGACGCTCTCGGCCGGGTCGGACTTCGACGTGACGGCGTGGCGCAACTTCCCGGTGCTCTCCACGAAGTCCAGGGCGTACTCGGTGCTGACCTACGAGGCCACGACGGGGCAGGTGGAGTGCGCCTGCGTCGACATGCGGGCGATGCGCGCCGAGCCGAACCCCCAGGGCGCGCTGTACCCGCCGCTGCCCGCGGACACCGCGTCGGTGACGCTCACCTCCCCCTGGTTCCGCGACGTCACCGTGCCGGTCACCCACGGGTAGCCGGGACCCGTCCGGTCCGGAGGCTGGCCCTTCCGTTCTCGGCCCGGGTCAGTAGGGTGGCGACGGATCCATTCGCCATCGAGGGGGAACCGCCGCGATGAAGACCCTTGCCACCGTGCTCGCCACGGCCGCCGCGCTGGCGTGCGCGGTGCCGGCCGTGGCCGCCACCGCGCCGCCGTTGCCGAGCGTGCCCGACGTCCCGGTCCTGGGTCAGGCGTGGATCGGCAACGTCACCGACCAGCGCCTCGCCGTCCTCTCGGTCCACGGCGTGCGCCGGGTCGAGGGGGCGACCGTGCTCTACTACTCGCTCGGCCTGCGCAGCGAGGACCGCAGCGGCGCCGACGCGGCGTTCTTCAGCTCCTACGGCAACGGGAACTACTACGCGCTCAACCAGAACGGGTCCAGCGGGCTGCAGTGCACCGCCGCGGCCATCGACGTCTCCGGGGGCCTGGCCTACAGCGCCCTGAAGACCGACGAGGTCGGCCGGTGCATCTCCACCAACAACCTCGAGCTCGAGGCCCCGCGCGACCAGCTCGGCCGCGCGACCGTGGGCTGGGTGCTCCTCGCGCCGGTCCCGCAGGACGTCACCACCGTCGACGTGCTCGTCGGCTCCTCCCTCGTGCAGGGCGTGCCCGTCGAGGACGGCGCGCTCGAACCCACGGTCGCCGAGCCCGCCCCCGCGGTCGGGACCGGCTGGCCGACGGTCGACACCTCGCGGGTGGCCGAGGCCGTCGACCCCGAGGGCGCGGTCTTCGACCTGCGCAGCCAGGTGCAGGACGTCAAGAAGAAGGTCACCCAGGCCAAGCGCGACGGGCGGGAGGAGCTCGAGCTCGACGCCTCGGTCCTGTTCGCCACCGACAAGGCGACGCTGACCAAGGCCGCGACCGGCATCATCGCCGAGGTCGCGAAGCAGATCACCGCCGCCGGCAGCACCGGCACGATCACCGTCACCGGCCACACCGACAGCAACGCCGGCGAGGCCTACAACCTCGACCTGTCGAAGAGGCGCGCGGCCGCCGTCGCGAAGGCCCTCGCCCCCCGCATCCCCGAGGGCATCAGGATCACCCCCGTCGGCAAGGGCGAGAGCGAGCCCATCGCCGACAACGGCAGCGCCGAGGGGCGCGCCCTCAACCGCCGCGTGACGATCACCCTGCCCCAGTGAGGAATTCGATGACCCGCCGCCCCCTCGCCGCACTCGCCGGCGCCACGCTGGTCGCCGCCGTCCTCGGCGGGTGCACCGACGACCCGGCACCCACCGACCCCAGCCCCTCGGGCACCGGCACGGCATCCGGCGGCCCGAGCGCCAGCGCCTCCCCGACCCCGCAGGACCGCTCCGCGGCCGTCGTCGACGGCGCCGCCCCCCTGGCCGAGATCGCCACCACCAAGGCCAAGGCCTCCTCCTCCTTCGAGGGCGCGACCTTCGGCTTCTACCGGCTCACCCGCTCCGACTCCTCGACCCTGCTCGTGTGGCGCGTCACCGGCGGTGACGGCTCCAGCAGCGCCCGCGACGCCAACATCCGCTTCTGGGAGAAGTACCCCGTGATGGTGACCGGCGGCAAGAAGTACTCCGTGGTCACCTTCGACAAGCAGGACGACGGCTGGTCCGCCCTCTCCGACCCCGCCCTGCGCCTCTCCCAGGGCGTCGAGAGCCCCCCGGTCTCCGCCCTCTACCCGCCGCTGCCCGCCGGCACCACCGAGGTCACCCTGACCAGCCCCTGGTTCGACGACGTCACGGTCCCCGTCACCGACGCGGCCACGACCGGCTGAGCCGGCGGCTTCCGGCGCACGACAGCGGCCCCGGCCTCCGTGAGGAGGCCGGGGCCGTGACGCAGGCCGCGCGTCCCCTACTCGCGCAGCGTGACCCGGAACATCTTCTTGACCTCGGCGACCGTGGTCAGCAGGGTGACGTTCCCGGTGGTGTCGACGTACACCCGGACCGTGACGTCGCCGCAGTCGGCGGTCGTCTCGTAGCCGGTGGTCGAGCCGGGCACCGCGACGACGATGCACGGCCCGAGCCGGCGACCGGTCTGCGCGACGGCGTCGGCGCTCTCGCGCCGGCCGGTCTCGGTGACGAAGTCGCTCCGCACGCTGACCTCGACGCGGTCGGCCAGCGGGTAGTAGCAGTACGTGGTGACGTCGGTCGAGTTGCGGGACGCGAAGGACTGCGCGCGCCCTTGGCCGTCGCCACAGCTCCAGAAGCCGCGCGGGACGCGCGACTGGAGCGAGCGCACGATGTTGTCGTAGGCGTCCTCGCGCACCTGCTGGGCGCCGGCGAGGGCGGCCGCGTCGGCGCCCGACTGGATCTTGCTGACCTCGCTGCTCACCTTGCCGGTCCGGAACACGATGCCGAGGGCGGCCGCGACGAGGACGAGCACGACGACGATGGCCACGGCCGTGACGGCCTGGCCCTCCTCACGACGACGGCGGCGCTCCTGCACCATGCCGGCCTCCCCTCGAACGGTGCGGGTGGTGTCGACCCCGGACGCGCGGATCGCCGGGGCGGGTCCTGAGACCCCGCCCCGGCGACCCGCTCACATCACTTGGCGCCGGTGATGTTGTCCCAGGCGCTCTTGATCTTGGTGCCCACGTCGGCACCGGTCACGACGCCGTAGATGGCGGCGATGACGACACCGGCGACGAGGGCCATGCCCAGGTACTCCAGCGAGTTCTGGCCGGCCTCGCGGCGGTCCTTGAGGGTGGCGGCGAGGGTGGTGTAGCGAGCGGCGAGCTGGTGGGTCATGGCGTTCTCCTTGGTCCTGATCCCCGGTGTCCGAGGGCCTGCGGTCCTCGTTCTTGACACCCTGAACGCTACGGACGGGCGAGGGACGGGCACAGGGTCCGCAGGCCCAGCACCGGGCCCAATCCGTCCCGGTCAGGGCCCGGGCCGGGTCCCCAGCCAGGCCACGATCGCCTCGGCCCGGGTGGTCACGGCCAGCCGCGGGAAGATCTGGTTGATGTGGTTCTTCACCGTCTTCTCGGAGAGGAACAGCTCGCGGGCGATCGCCCCGTTGGTCTTGCCGGCGGCGACGAGGTCCATGACCTCCGCCTGCCGCTCGGAGAGGTCGAACCGGGCCCGCCCGGTCGGTCCCGCGACCGGTACCCGGCCTCCGCGCAGGGCCGCCAGCGCGGGCCCCGACAGGCTGCCCGTCCCCTCCGCGGCGGCCCGCACCATCGCTCCCAGGCGGTCGGCGTCGAAGGTCCCGTGCACGAGGTAGCCCACGGCGCCCTCGTCCAGGGCGGCGAGGACGACGTCGCTCTCGTCGGAGAAGGTGAGCATGAGCACGTGCGAGACCTCGGAGATCTCGCGCACGACCGAGACACCGTCGCGCACCGGCATCCGCACGTCGAGCAGGACGACGTCGGGTCGGGTCTCGCGGACCCGGGCCAGGGCCTCGACGCCGTCCCCGGCCTCGGCGACGATCTCGAGCTGGTCGTCGGTCTCGACGAGCGAGCGGATCCCCCGCCGCATCACCGCGCTGTCGTCGACGATGCACACCGTCCAGGCCATCAGGCCACCACCTCTCGTTGGTCCTTCTCGACGAGGCCTCGGCGGTTGACCTCGAAGGTCACCGTCGTCCCCTGCCCCGGTCGGGTCTCGTGGCGGAAGCTCCCGCCGACCCCCGCCATCCGTTCCGCCATGCCGACGACCCCGAAGTGCCCGCGCGCGGGAGAGGCGGCGACGAACGCCGGCTCGCTGCCGGCGCCGTCGTCGCTGACGACGAGCATGAGCCGGTCGGCACCCGCGGCCTCGAGGACCACCCGGACGGTGCACCGGCCGGCGTGCTGCCGCACGTTGTCGAGGGCCTCCCGCAACCCCATGAGCAGCTCGTAGCGCACGTGCCCGTCCGTGACGTCGACCGGGGCCAGCCGGGTGACGCAGCGCCGGCCCGTCGAGGACCGCCACTCGTCGACGACCTGGGCCACGGTGTCGCTGAACGACAGCTCGGCGACCGGGGTCCGCAGCTCACCCATGAGCTCGCGCACCTGGGCGATGACGAGGGTGCAGTCCTGCTCGAGCTCGCGGGCCCGGGCCACCGCGACGTCGGTGTCGCGGTGCAGGTGGTGCGGGATGCTCGACGCGGTGAGGGCCATCGCCTGGAGCGACTTGGCGATGGTGTCGTGCATCTCGCGGGCGATCCGGCCGCGCTCCTGCGAGGTGGCCGCCGCCGACATCGCGTCACGCAGCGAGGCCTGCGCCCGGGCCTCGGCGTGCCCGGAGCGCCGGATGGCCAGGCCGAGCAGCCAGAGCGTGACGAACACCGCCGGCACGACGACCACGTAGGCGACGAGACCTGCGTCGTCGATCGGCCGGCCCGTGAGCAGCACCAGGTCGATGGCCACCGTGAAGAGCACGACGAGCAGTCCCGGCGCCACGGGCAGCCAGAGACCGACGAGCAGCGCAGAGGTCGCGAGCGCGAGGACGAAGGGGGTGTCGACCCCGACGAGCGCCACGACGACGGCGACGAGGACGACGTCGAGCAGGACGAGCAACGGGTGCCGCATCAGCAGCACCCGGACCCGCGGCGAGCTGAGCGCGAGGTAGGACACGCCCGCGGCCGCGACGACGCCGAGGGCCCCCAGGCCGTCGCCGCGCGCGACCCACGCGAGCTCGAGGAGGAACAGCAGCGCGAGGCGCACGAGGAGGGCCACCTGGGCGACCCGCAGCTGCAGCCGCGTCGGCGGCAGCGCGCCCTCAGAGACCACCGAAGGACCCGAGGTCGAGGTCGGAGCCGATGTACAGGCCGACGATGAGGAGGATCATCGCGCCGGGGACCATGACGACGGTCGTCAGCAGGGTGACCCGGGGCGCGATGGCGGCGGCCTTCTGCCGGGAGCGCTGCGCCGAGGCGCGGCGCATGTCGGTGGCGATCTGGTTGAGCGTGTCGACGAGCGGCGCGCCGAGCTCCTCGGCCTGGAGGTAGGCGGTCGTGAACTCCTCGATCGACTCCGAGGTGTTGCGGTCCCGCATGGCCCGGAAGGCCGAGCGCACGCTCGCGCCGTTGGTGATCTGGTGCAGCGTCGTCATGACCTCCTCGGACAGGGGCCCTCCGAACCGTTCGGACACGACGCCGAGGGCCTGGCGGAAGCCGATGCCGGCGCTGACGGTGACGGCGAGGACGTCGAGGAAGTCCGGCAGGTCGCGGTCGATGCGCTCGCGCCGTCTGCGTCCCATCGCCGACAGGCGCGCGAGCGGCATGACGACGATCGCCGCGAGCGCCATGAGGACGGGCAGGAGGCGTCCCTGCAGCACGAAGATGACGACCGCCGGGGAGACGATGAGCATCCAGAGGACACCGCGGGCGATGACGGAGTCGACGTCGATGCCCTCCGGGCGCCCGGCCTGGTCGACCTGGCGGCGCACGAGCGCGACGGCCGACGACGGCAGGAGCCGGCGGACCCGCGGGGCGAGGCGGTAGGCCACCGCCGACACCGGCCCCTGCGAGCGGGCCCGCTTCTGGGTCGCGCCCTGGAGGATGGCGATGTCCTCGACCGCGAGGTCGCTCGCCGGGTCGGTGCGCAGCATCCGGTAGCCCCGGAGGAAGAGGTAGGCGGCGACCGCGGCGACGACACCCGGGACCGCGCCGACGAGCCAGCTCATACGTCGAACCGCGTCATCTTCCGGATGGCGTAGAAGCCGGACCCGAAGATGGCGAACGCGAGGAGGAGGGCGACCTGGCCCAGTGGCTGACGGGTCATCTTGTCGACCGTGCCGGGCTGCATCGCGTTGAGCATGAGGAGCATGACGACGCCCAGGACGATGACGAAGTACGACGTCACGACCGGCTGCGCGAGCACCGTCCGGACCTCGCGCCGGGTCTCCTTGCGCTGGTCGAGGGTCTCGGCGATGTCGCGCAGGGCGGTGACGAGCGAGCCACCGCTGCGGGAGGCGACGACGAGGGTCGAGATGAGCACCGAGGTCTCGCGCGAGCCGACCCGGTCGCGCAGCTCCTCGAGCGCGCGCTGCAGCGGGGCCCCGAAGCGCAGCCGGGTGGCGACCCGCGAGAGCTCGGTGCGGGCCGGCTCGGCGAGCTCGTCGCCGGCGATGGCGATGGCGGTCGGGAGCGAGAGCCCGGCGTAGCTCGCGTTGGCGAGCACCCGGGCGAGCTCGGGCAGCTGGGCGACGAACGCCTCCCGGCGGCGCTCCTTCGCGCGGCGCAGGTACGCCCGCACGGCGAGGACGCCGAGCAGGCTGCCGACGACCCCGAGGAGCGGGGCGAGCAGCGTCCACAGGGCGATCGAGCCGACGGCACCGACGGCCAGGCCGGCGACGAACACGACCGACGGGCGTCGGTTGATGCCGGCGACGTCGAGCTCGCGCACGAGCCACCGCCCGGGCCGCGTGCGACGGAAGCGTGCGTCGAAGACGTCGAGCAGGCTGGGCGCGTCGTCGTCGAGGCCGCTCTCGGCGCCGCTGATGGCGACGTGCCGGTCGCGCGCCGCCCGGGTGAACTCCCGGGCCCCGAGCAGGGCGAGGAGCGCGGCGAGCACGGCCCCGCCGAGGATCGCGAGGATCATGACGCACCCTCCATGAACGCGGGGAGCGCGACCCCGGCCTCGGCGAGCCGGCGGCGCAGCGCGTCGGGCACCGGGTGGGTGACGAAGCGACCGCGGGTGCGGGCGACGTCGTCGACGTGCATCGGGTCCCAGGTGACGAGCGGGACGAGGTCGAACTCCTCCTGCCGGCGCGAGGCGAGGAAGCAGGTCTCGACGACCCGGCGCGCCCCGTCGGAGTGCCGGTTGAGCTGGACGATGACGTCGATGGCGGAGTTGACCTGGTCGCGGATCGCGTGGAAGGGGACCTCCACGTCGCTCATCGACGCCAGCGTCTCGAGGCGGGCGAGCGCGTCACCGGGGGTGTTGGCGTGGACGGTCGTCAGCGATCCCTCGTGGCCGGTGTTCATCGCCTGGAGCATGTCGAGCGCCTCGCCGCCGCGGCACTCCCCGACGATGATGCGGTCGGGCCGCATGCGCAGCGAGTTGCGGACGAGGTCGCGGATGGTCACCTGACCGCGGCCCTCGACGTTGGGCGGCCGGGTCTCGAGCCGGATCGTGTGCGGCTGGTCCAGGCTCAGCTCGGCGGCGTCCTCGATCGTGACGATCCGCTCCTTCGGGGAGATGAAGCTCGAGAGCGCGTTGAGCAGCGTCGTCTTGCCCGAGCCCGTGCCCCCCGAGACCACGACGTTGAGGCGTGCCTCGACGCAGGCCTGGAGGAGGGCGGCGAGCTCGGCGTTGAGGGAGCCCCACTCGATGAGCCGGGGCAGCGAGATCGCCGTCGGGAAGAGGCGGATGGTGACCGTGGGCCCGTTGAGGGCGAGCGGCGGCAGGACGACGTTGACGCGCGCGCCGCGCGGCATGCGGGTGTCGGCGGGCAGGCGGGCGTCGGCCATCGGGCTGGACTCGTCGACCCGGCGGTTGACCGTCGAGACGATGCGGTCGATCGTCTGGAGCAGCTGCTCCTCGCTCGTGAACCCGGCCGGCCACAGCTCGAGGCGGCCGCTGCGCTCGACGTAGATCGTCTCGTGGCCGTTGATCATGATCTCGCTGACCGTGGGGTCGGCGAGGATCGGCTCGAGGACACCGAGACCGACGGCCTCGTCGACGACCCGGCGGACGAGCAGGTTGCGCTCGCTCGTCGAGAGGATGACCCCTTCACGTGAGACGAGGTGGGCGATGACGCGTTCGAGGCGCGCGCGGCGCTGACTCGGCTCGAGCTTGCTCAGCTCGTGCAGGTCGACCTCCTCCAGCAGGAGGCGCCGGAAGGTGGTGATGAGCGAGTCGTCCTCGGTGCCGAGCCGGCCGAGGGTGGCGGAGTCCCCGATGAAGGAGCGGTAGGACCTGCTCACGGTCGCTCCGCCGGCATCTCGACCGTCCGGCTCACCGGGTCGAGCCCGATCGCCGAGAACGTGGGCACCTCGACCCGCACCGTGTAGCGGAAGCCGTCGCCGGAGCGGCCGCCGACGAGCGTGTGCCGCCGCAGCCCGTCGGGCAGCGCCCGGGCAGCCGCGCTGCCGGGGTCCTGGCCGAGGCTCGCGGCCCGGGCCGCGGCGCGCGCCGCCTCGTTGGCCGAGGTCGCGGCCCAGGCCCCCACGGCCAGCTGCCAGACCATGAACCCGACGAGCAGGACGAACGGGGCGAGCGCCACGAACTCCAGCGAGGCGGTGCCGCGCTCGCGCCGGCGGCTCATCGCTCGCTCACCACGGACCGGGTCGACGTGAGCTCCTGGGGGAAGTGCAGGTTGGCGGGGCCGGAGGCGGGGATCTGCATCCGCACGGTCACCCGGTCGCCGTCGACGGAGACGGTGAGGTCGTCGAAGGCCCACGGCGACCGGTCGCGGGCGGCGGCCTGGGCACTGGCCTGGCTGCCGGTGACCGAGTACTCGCGGGCGGCGACGCGGGAGGCGTTCCCCGACATGACGAACGTCAGCCCGATCGTCACCACCTGCCACGCGGCGAGGGCGATGAAGAGGATGAGGGGCAGGAGCACCACGTTCTCGAGGGCCACCTGCCCGCCTTCCCGGCGCCGCCGGCCACCGACCTCGGCGACCTCGGGGGCGGGGTCCTCCGTGACCGGGGCGTCGTCGTCCACCCTCGCGTCGACCACGTCGGTCGGTGCGGGCCGTCCGCGCCCGCGCCCACGACGGCGGCCGCGTGCCGGCACCTCCGCGGCGTCGGTCGTCCCGGGCTCCGGGGTGCGGCGTGGCCGCCCCTTCCGGGGTCCCTTCTCGACCGGTCGGGCGTCCTCGAGGTCGAGCTCACGGCGCAGCTGGGTCATGAGACGCCACCAGGCGACCTCGGTCACCGCCCGCGGGTCGCGCTCGTTCATCGCGGGCTCGAGCGCGCGCGTCGACAGCGGCACCACCGCGTCCAGCACCTGCGCCGAGGTCAGCTGCGCCACGGCGCTCGCCGGGAAGATGCTCGTCCGGTCGACCTTGTTGACGATGATCCGCAGGGAGCTCTCGTCCGTGACACCGAGCGCCTCCCACGCGAGGATGCGCTTGCGCATGGCGCGGACCGCGAGGACGTCGGCCGTCGTCACGACGACCGTCTCGTCGGCGAGCTCGACGACGGACGCCTGCGCGGGTGACACCGACCCGCCGCCGTCGACGAGGACGAGGTCGAACTCGCGTCGCAGCAGCGCGAAGATCGGGCGGAGCGCCTCGGCGGTGATGAGCTCGGTCAGCCGCACGTCCGCCGGGCCGAGCAGGAGGTTGAGCCCGCACTCGTGCTGGACGACCGCGTCGTTGACGGTGCTGCCGGAGAGGTCCTGGTGGACCTTGGCGAGATCGGCGATGGAGACCGCCTGGCGCACGTCGAGGACCGCGCTGACGTCGCCCTTCTCGAGGTCGAGGTCGACGACGCAGACCCGGCGGTTCGGGTTGGCCGTCAGGTGGTCGAGCGCGAGGTGCGTCGCGAGCGTCGTCGTGCCGACGCCGCCCTTCGCGCCGACGACAGCGAGGACCTTGCCCCGCGCCGAGCTGGCCTGGGCGATGGCGCCGGCGAGGATGCGCTTCATCTGGCGCGACCAGTCGTTGGCCGAGGTCACCTTGGCCGAGAGGTCGTCGAAGGCGAAGGGATGCGCGATGACCCCCCGCGCGCCGGCCTCCATCGCGCGGATGACCGTGGCCGAGGTGCGCTCGGCCGAGACCTCGAGCACGGCGACGCTCGGGTGGCGCGCGCCGAGGTCGCGGATGGTCTGGAGCACCGGGTCCGGCCCGAGCTGCTCGTGGAGGACGACGATGTCGGGGTCGAGCCGCGAGGCGAGGTCGAGGACCATGCTGCTGGACTGGGCCACGCCGATGACCTGGGCCTCGTCGAGCTCCTCGAGGAGCGAGCGGAGGTCGGACTCGATGGTCCCGTTCGACATGCCGATGAGGATCTTCATCACTTGGCCTCCTCGAGCACGGCCTTGCCACCGAGCTCGGACGCGTCGTACTCGTTCGGTTCACCCTGCCGGTTGGTGCCGACGTCGTTCGGGAGGGCGACGAGACGGACCTCCGCGGCGAAGGCCGCCGCGTAGGAGACCGAGAGGGCCTGGTCGGGCTCGAGGGCCAGCGTCACCGGCAGCACCTTCTGCTCGGAGGTGCCGCCCGCGGCGCTCTGCTGGGTGACCGTCTGCTCACCGGCGATCGACACGATGCGGACGTCACGGACGAGGATCCGGACGGACTTGGCGAGCCCGGGGACGTCGGCGAAGACGGCGTAGATGTCGACGCGGTCGCCGGGGCGGACGCGGCCGGCGACGCCGGTCACGGAGTCGACGTTGATGGCGACCTCGCGCTCGGTCGACGAGAGCGAGCTGCTCGGGATGAGCATGTCGGAGCTGACCGTGGTGCCCGGGTTGAGCCGGAAGCCGACCCGCCGTCCCTGGAGCTCGTCGAGCGAGAGGACCGACGACTGCGAGACCCACCGCTCCGGGACCTCGACCGCCTCGATGTTGTCCGGGCCGAGCGGCGTGTAGGCCTCCACCGCCTGCCGCGCCTGGTACACCGTGACGCGTGAGCCCACCTGCGAGTTGACGTTCGCCACGTACGCGGACACCGCGAGGAAGGTGCCGACCGCGACGACGAACGAGACGAGGACGAAGAGCAGCCCTCGTCGTTGACGGGGGTTCATGCGGAGGTCTCCTCGACGAGCCGGGGATGGACGTGGCAGAAGGGGCAGACGTCCCCGTGGAGGACGTCGCCGCAGACCGGGCAGGCACCGCGAGAGGGCCCTGCCCCGGCGAGCGAGTCGGCGACGACGATGAACTCGGCCCCGGGGTTGCCGTAGAGCGCCCGGGCGTCGGCGACGACCGGCGGGACGTGGATGACGTCGTCGGACCCGTACCAGGCCCGCAGCCGCTGGGACGCCGTCGACTCCGGCGGCGCGGCGATGACGAGCTGGCGGGTGGGCGGCCCGGCGTAGCCCTCGGCCGCGGCGCGGACGACCCCGGCGTCGGGGCCGAGGAGCGCGAGGAAGCGCGGGCCACCGGGCAGCAGGGACCGCAGGTGCTGGCCGAAGCTCGGGCTCGGCACGGACAGCCGCGTGACCCGCGAGAGCCACGCCCCGCTCGTCGTGCCGCCGAGCGTCCCGGCGAGGCGGGCGAGCCGCGTGCCGTCGTCCTGGTTCTCGATGTGCGCCGCCTCGAGCCCGATGACCGCGGCGCCGAGGAGGCTCGACCGCACGGCCAGCCGGGAGACCGCGAGATGCGGCAGCGCCCCCGAGACGACGTTGGTCACGAGGGCGGCGGCGTCGAGGTCGGCGGGGCGGTGCAGCACGACGAGCCGGGCGTCGCCGCCGAGGTCCTCACGCAGCCGGGCCGCCACCTCCGGCCCGCCGAGCCGCCCGGTGACGAGGGCGACCTCCGAGCCGAAACCCCACTCCTCGACGGCCGTCGAACGACGCGAAGGGTCGACGACACACACGGACAACGACATACGAGAGCTCCCCCAATTTCGCCCCGGCGTGGACCGCGGCCCTGTCCTCGTGCTGGAGTTTAGCCAGAACCGTCCCGCACCGACCTCGGAAGAGACCATGCTGAACACGACGAAGCGACCGGCCCGACGCCGCCGGACCGACAGCCGCCGATCCCACACCGTCGCGCTGTTCCTGGGCACCGTGTGCGCCCTGCTGGGGCTCGGCGCGGTGGTCGTCGGCGTCATCGCCTGGTCGATGGACCGGCCGGAGCCGCGGCAGCTCCTGGCCGGCGAGACGGCCCTCGCCGGCCGCACGCCGTGGTTCGACGCGGGCACCACGCTGTTCGTGGCGCCGCTGCGCGACGGCAGCGTCCCCGGCCCGGCGGACCTGGGGTGCTCGCTCTTCACGACCGAGGGCACGCGGACGCTGCGCGTCGCGTCCGACACCGACGTCCTCGGGACCCGCGTGGTGGCGCAGACCTCGCTCGAGCCGAGCGTGCAGGTCGGGCCGACCACCGGGACCGACCGCATCATGTGCAGCGGGCCGCGGATGCAGGACGCCGTCGTGTGGGCGCTGCCGACGAACGCGGGACCCTCGAGGTACCCGCTCTCGGTCGTCGTCGCGGGGGTCGCCCTGCTCGGCCTCGCCGCGCTCCTCGACCCCAGGGCCAGGGGGCTGCGCCGCGGGCTCGCGTGACGCCGGCCCACGCCCCTGGCGCGGCCGACCCGGGCCGGCCCCCCTGCGATCGCCATGCGCGCCACGCTAATCGGGCGACCGGGTCCCGCACCCGGGCCTTGGGGCCCAAAGCGGACCCATCACCGTGGGCCTGCGTGCCACCTCTCGCCCCGGGGGTCCCGGTGGCCAGCCCAGCCCCATCCGTCACGCGGAGGGCGGACGTCAGCCGACGGTGAGCACCGTGCCCGGTCGCACGCCCCACCGGGCCAGGGACCCGGCAGCGGCCTCGACCGTCGCCGAGGCCCGCAGCCGAGGTCGCGTCATGCCCGTCCAGGGGCGGAGGGTGGCGGTCCGGAGCACCCGGCCGCGGCGGTCGACCACCGCGACGTCGATGGCGTAGCGCATGCCGACCATGTGGACGCTGGGACAGCGGGTGATCCACAGCGCTCCCTCGACGCCCCTCGTGCCGAGGAGTCCGTGGCGCCGCTCGGCCGGGGTGTCCGCCACGGCCAGCGGTGCGACGTCCCGTCCGTCGGCCAGCAGCCGGTGGGGTCCCGGTCCGAACAGCGGGCGGTCCGCGCTCACGGCGCGGCCCCCACGAGGGCGGCGACACCGGGCGCGGCGAGCACCGCGACCGCGGCCCCGGCGAGGTGCGGGCCGAAGGCGAGGTGCGAGCCCCGCCCGGACCGCCGCACGAGGACCATCCAGCCCCCCTGCACGCCCGCCGCGACGAAGGCGAGCACGGTCGCGACGACGACGTGCGCCGCCGACAGGGGGCCGAGGACGAGGCCGAGCGGGACGGCGAGCTTGGCGTCCCCGAGGCCCATGCCGCCACCGCTGCCGACCATCTCACCGATGACCACGTTGACGAGGTAGAAGCCGCCCAGGGCGACCCCGGCCACCGCGCCGGCCACGAGGGGGGAGGCCGTTCCCTCGACGACGGACACGGCGGCGATGCCGACGAGCGCCGTTGCGGCAGAAGGGAAGACCCACCGGTCGGGGAGCCTGCGGGTGTCGAGGTCGATCGCCGACAGCACGGCCAGCACCGGCACCGAGGCCGCGAGCAGCACACCGAGGGCGGGGCGGTGCGGCACGTGCCCGGCAGCCACCAACCCGGTGGCCAGCGGCGTGACCAGCAGCACCCACCGGGTGTCGCGCACGGGGAGGTCGGCCTCGTCGGGGTACCGGTAGCGGCGGGTCCTCAGGTAGCGGTGCGCGACGACGCCGGCCACGCCACCGGCGAGGGCCCCGAGGAGCCCGGCCGCGAGCGCGGCGGTCACGAGGCGCAGCCGGCCGGGCGCGGCCCCCAGCCGGTGCCGTCCCAGGACTCGGGGGCTGCCGACCGCATGACGCGGGCCACGCCCGCCGTCAGGGGGTCCGCGTTGGGGTCGTCGACCACGACCTGCCCGGCGGGCGCCTGCCGGGTCACGTACCCGGTCGCGGTGGCCGCCCCGACGAAGGCGGGACCGCTCTGCGAGAAGGGAGTCGGCGCCTGGCCGGCCGTCGCCCCCAGGTTGGTCGCCCCCACCGTGGAGGCGAGCATCGAGACGACCGGGGAGTCCGACCCGGTGACGTCGAGGTGGGTCACGTAGAGGGAGCCGGAGCGCGTGGTGGCACCGGTCGACGTGATGTCGCGGTCGGTGACCGTGCGGACCGACGTGACCTCGCCGGTGGGGCCGCGGTCGACCTCGAGGAGCATCGGGACGAGGTCCGACGCCCGGGCGACGCCGGCCGTCGGCGTCTCGCTGACGCCGACGTACTCGGTGCTCGACCCGTCGGCGTACCGCAGCGTGCCGACCGCCTCGCCCCCGGCGTCGAGCGCGAGGGTCTGGTCATAGGCGTTGAGCGAAAGTCCCGCCTCGGGGCTGGTGTCGGTGTAGACGGCGGTGGGCGCGGGCAGCCCGTCGCGGGCCCCGACGAGACCGGTCACGGCGTCCGCCGCGCGGGACACGACGGACCCACCGTCGCCGACGAGCGAGTCGCTCCACGTCTCGGCCCGGTCCGCGGTGAGCAGCTCGGCGAGGGCGGCGGGCTCGGAGGCCGACCAGACCCGGGGGTCACCGCCGGTGAGGAACGGCTCCGCCCCGGCGGCGGCGCTCCCGAAGGTGCGTCCGACCCACGTCGTGTCGGCCGGACGGCTGCGGCCGGCGCCGGACATCCGGTACGTGCCGTCGCCCATGACCGACACCACGGGTCCGGCCGCGGGGTCGGCCCCGTCGACCGGCACGAGCCCGCGCACGGGCCCCGCCGCCCCGCTGGGCGCTCCGACGCAGCGCGCCCCCACCGGGGGCGCACCGGCGCCCGGGTCACCCCCGACCGACCGGCATCCCCCGCCGCCGGTGATGGAGCACAGGGCCGAGGCGGTGCCGTCCGTCACCCGTTGGCCGTTGACCGCGAACGCGATGGCGGCGACGACCGTGCCCACGACGAGGAAGATCCCCACGAACTCGAGCGACGTGACGCCGGCCTCGGAGCCCGGGCGGCGACGACGGTGGCTGCTCACCCCGCCATGGTCGCCGAGGGGCGGGACGCGGCGCGAGGGCCCGTGGGCCCAGCCGGTCCTCACCGCTGGACCTCGACCGTGCCCATGACCTCGGGGACCCGGGAGGCGCCGAAGCCGTCCTCGGGAGCGAAGCCCACGACGTTGACGATGCTCGTCCCCGGCCCCGCGAGGAACAGCTGCCAGACCTCGCGGCGCTGCTCGTCACCCCGCGAGTTCTCGGTCCACTGGACGAGGACCCCGGGGCGCGCCGGGTCCGCCCCCGGGACGGTCGAGCGCTGCGGGCGGAGGTCGTTCTCGCGCAGCCGCTGCTCGAGGCGGTAGCTCTGCTCGAGCAGGCTCGTCGTCGGCTCGGTCTCGACGACGACGGACACCGCCACCTGTGTGCTTCCCGCCGATGCCGGCTCGCTCCAGCGGGCGACCTCGCCGGACGACACCGTGCGCCGCCGCTCCTCCCACTGACCCGGCACGGCCATCGTCCACCCGCGCCCGGTGACCTCGCGGCTGCCGACCGGGCGGCTCGGGACCGGCGTCACCGTCGCCGACGGGGACGCGGTCGGCCGGATGTCCGAGCCGGCGAACGGCTCGTCCGACGAGCACCCCGACGACCCGACCACGAGGACGAGCGCGGCCGTGCCGGCAGCCGCCCCGCGGACCGCGCGCCCCCCCGTCGCCATGCGCCGAGGATAGCCACGGACCGTCGCCCCCGGGGCCGGTGCCCCGCGACCGGTCAGGACACCCGCCGCATGACCGACCGGTACCCGGTGGCCTCCTGGGTGAAGCGGTCGCCCGAGCAGGTGAAGGTCACCGACCCCGTCCCCGGCTTCAGGTCCTCGGTGCGCGGCTCGGTCCCCGCGCCGCCCACGGTGATGCTCCCGTCGGCCGAGCGCAGCGTGAACGCCATCGTGTCGCCGGAGGTCGTGACGCCGTAGACGACGGTGCCGGCGTACGTCACCTCGGCCTCACCCCCGTCCGTCACGGCCCTCGCAGGGCGGGTCCCGTAGGTCACGGTCTCGACCCCGTCGCGGGTGATGTCGAGCGTCCGGTCCACCCCCGAGATCGTCAGCCGACCCTGCTCGGTCTCGGCGCTCTCGGAGTGCTCGGTGGTCTGCCACCGCCCGACGAGGCAGGGGTCCAGACCACCTCCGGCCTCCGCCTCCCCACCGGGAGCGGAGCCGGCGGTCGCGTCCTGCGAGGTCGTTGCCGGTGCCCGGTCCGAGATCACCACCCCGACCACCACCCCGGCGACGAAGACCAGTGCCGCCACCACCACGGCGCCGAGGGTCGACGCGACGACCACCCAGGTGCGCGGGCCCCGTCGGGCCTGCGGCTGCTCCATCCCGGTCCTCCTCGCTCGGCGGCTGTCGGCGGCCACGCTCGCACACCCGCGGCTCCGGCGGCAGGGCCCAGGGGCCCGGAGCCGCACGGGTCCGGGCCTCTCGGTCCCCCGCAGCACGGTCTGGGAGACTGGTCGCCATGTTCTCCCGCAAGGCGTCCGTCGTCGTCACCGTCCTCCTCGTCGCCCTCGTGACGATCGGGCTGGTGGCCTCCGCCCTGCCGACCTTCGCGAGCAGCGCGAGCGCGCTCCCGATGCACGCGCAGCTGCTGAAGACCTCCCCCGAGGACGGCGCGAGCGTGAAGACCGCGGACGCGGTGACGATGACCTTCAGCGAGGACGTCAACGAGGAGTTCCTCCAGGTCAAGGTCGAGGGCCCCGGTGGTGACGAGGCCGACGGCGCCCCGACGGTCGACGGCTCGACGGTGACCCAGGCGCTGCCCGCCGACCTCCCCGCCGGCGAGCACGAGGTCACCTACCGGGTCGTGAGCGTCGACGGCCACCCGGTCTCGGGCTCGCTCACCTTCACGACGACGCAGGAGGCCGCCTCCGCCGCACCGACGCCGAGCACGTCGCCGACGGGGTCCGCCTCGGCGAGCGCCACGCCGACCGGCACCGCCAGCCCCTCCCCGAGCGCCACGGACGTCGCGGCCGGCGAGACCTCGTCCGGCGGCGCGGGGTGGCTCCTGCCGGTCGGCCTCGTCGTGCTCCTCCTGCTCCTCGTCGGCGGGGGCGTGCTGCTCGCCCGGGGTGGTCGCGGAAGGGCGGACGGCCCCTCCGACCCGGTCGCCTGAGGTCGATTTCGCTCCGACGCACGGGGGCTGCTAATGTCTCCGACGCGCGCCATTAGCTCAATTGGCAGAGCAGCTGACTCTTAATCAGCGGGTTCGGGGTTCGAGTCCCTGATGGCGCACCACGCACGACGACGAAGGCCCCCCGGTCAGCCGGGGGGCCTTCGTCGTGCAGCGACCGGTCGGCGCTCGACCACCGCGGGTCACAGATAGAGGCCGGGGCCGCCCTCCGCCGTCGGCTCGGCGGGCTCGGCCGCGACGGCGTGCAGGTCCCGCTCGCGCAGGAGCACGTACTCCGCCGCGCCGAGCTCGACCTCCGCGCGGTCCTCGGGGTCGAACAGCACCCGGTCGCCGAGCTCGACGTGACGGACGCCCGGGCCGGTCGCGACGACCGCTCCCCACGACAGCCGCTTGCCGACGTTCGCGGTCGCCGGGATGACGATGCCCCCACCGGAGCGCCGCTCCCCCGCCTCGCCCTCGAGGCTCACGAGCACCCGGTCGTGGAGCATCCGGATGGGCAGCCGCGACCGGCCGCCGGACGCAGCGGACACGTCAGCGCTTGCGGAGCTGCCGCCAGGCGACGAGGCCGCCGACAACGGCGACGACCGCGACGACGGCCGCGAGGCGCTCGACCCGCAGCTCCCCCTCGGGGGTGGTGGCGACGTCGGCGAAGCGGGCCCGGGCGGCCTCCTTCTGGCGCTGGAAGATCGCCTTGGGGGTCGCGCGGCCGACGAGCTCGTCGACGGTGTGGGCGAGGCGCTCGCGGCGGGCGACGACCTCGGCCTCGAGCTGGCTGATCGACGGGGTCTGGCTCATCGGGTCGCTCCCTCGAGCCCCAGGTCGCGTCGCAGCTTGGCGACGTGTCCCGTGGCCTTGACGTTGTACCAGGCGTGGGTGACGGTGCCCTCCTCGTCGAGGACGACCGTGCTGCGGATGACGCCCTGCACGACCTTGCCGTAGAGCTTCTTCTCGCCGAAGGCGCCCCAGGCGGTCATGACGGCCTTGTCGGCGTCCGACAGGAGGGTGAGGGTCAGGGCGTCCCGCTCGCGGAAGCGCGCGAGCTTGGCCGGTGCGTCGGGCGAGATGCCGAGCACGGTGTAGCCGTCGGCGGCGAGGGAGTCGAGGGACTCGCTGAAGTCGCAGGCCTGCTTCGTGCAGCCGGGGGTCATGGCCGCCGGGTAGAAGTAGACGATGACCTTGCGGCCGCGCAGGTCGCTCAGGGTCACGTCCTTCCCCGTGTCGTCGGGAAGGGTGAAGTCGGGGGCGGCGTCGCCGGCCTCGAGCCTCGCGCTCATGTCCTGCACTCCTGCGGTGGGGGAACGGGTCCGTTGCGGCCAACCTACCGCGCCGTAGCGCTCCGCCGTCGAGGAGAGCCGCGTGGACCACCCGCCACCGCCCACCGCGCCGGGTCGACGCGGTGGGCGGGAGCGGGGTCGGGGTCAGCGCGTCGGGGCGAAGGCCGCCGCCGCGAGGCCGGGCACCGCGAACCCGCCGCCGAAGACCGCGTCGACCTCGGCGGACTCCTGGGCGTTGGGGTACGGGTTGGTGCACGAGGGGCCGGGGCCACCGCCGGACATCAGCTCGCTGCACGGGCCGGAGTAGTTGTCCGGCAGGCCGAGGATGTGCCCGGTCTCGTGCGCGGTGACGCGCAGGCTGTCGTAGGTCTGGTTCTGCGCGTAGTCGAGGAAGACGGAGCCGCTGCCCGGGCCGTAGACCTGCGCGTAGGAGCCGCGCGGGTCGTTGCCCTCGCGGTAGACGAGGTCGGCGCCGCTCGAGGTGGGCTGCAGCGTCACGTTGCCCACCGAGGAGTTCCAGATCTGCGCGGACTGCGAGATCTCGGTCCGGAACGACGGGGCACCGCTCGTCGAGTAGTAGACGACCGTGGCCGCGACGCGGTCGCTGATGCCCTTGCGCACGTCGTTCTCGCGCTGCTCGAGGGCCCGGTCGACGATGGCCTGCAGGCGGGCGTTCTGTGCGTCGTCGGCGGGGCTCGGGGTGTATCCGGAGGTGCCGCCGGTCGAGGGCGCCGGCGCGGGCCGGGTGTCGGCCGCGGCGACGGGGCCGAGGGCCAGGGCCGCGGTCGCGGCCAGGACGCCGATGACGGTGGTGCGGTGCTTCACGGTGTGCTCCTGAGGGGTCGGCTGCACCGGGGGTGGCCGGTGCTCTGACAGGGCCCGCGAGGGGCCCGACCTCCACCGTCATCACGGGTCGGGCTCTGTCGCAACGCGACCGGACCAACCTGACCGACTCTTTGAGGTCCCGTAGGGCGGGCTTGACCCGACCCGGGCGTGTCTCGGGGCGGTCTTGACCCCCGGTTGGGACGAGGAGCGTGGTGCGCGAGGCGGGACTCGAACCCGCACACCCGAAGGCACCAGAACCTAAATCTGGCGCGTCTGCCAGTTCCGCCACTCGCGCGCGGGCACCACTGTATCGGCGCCCCCGACCGCCGTCGGGGCGCCCTGCCGCTGCCGGGATCAGGCGGGGCCGTCGGCGGCCAGCAGGCCGCGCAGGACCGGCTCGAGCGCCCGGAAGGCGTTGCCGCGGTGCGAGATCGCGTTCTTCTCGACGTCGGTGTACTCGGCGAGCGTCCGGGTGTCACCGGTCGGCACGAAGACCGGGTCGTACCCGAAGCCGTTCGTGCCGCGTGGCGCCCGGACGATGGCGCCCTCGATGCGTCCCTCGACACCCTCGACCCGGCCGTCGGGCATCGCGACGACGGCCGCGCACACGAAGGCGGCCGACCGGTGCTCGTCGGGCACGTCGGCCACCTGCTCGAGCAGCAGCGACAGGTTGGCGCGGTCGACCTCCGCGCGCGCCGCCCCCTCGCCCGCGTGCGTGCCGGACCAGCGGGCCGAGAACACACCGGGCGAGCCGCCGAGGACGTCGACCGCGAGGCCCGAGTCGTCGGCGACCGACGGCAGGCCGGTGGCCTCGGCGAGCGCGACGGCCTTGAGGCGCGCGTTGCCGAGGAAGGTCACCTCGGTCTCGGGGACGTCGGGGCCGTCGACCTCCGCGGCCGAGACGATCTCGAGGTCGAGCTCGTCGACGAGCCCGGCGAGGATCTGCCGCAGCTCGTGGACCTTGTGCTCGTTGCGGGTGGCGAGGACGACGCGGCGGGTCACAGCACGCGCTCGCGGGCCGGGGCGTCGAGCGCCGCGGACTGGGCCCGGGTCAGCTCGGCGCACCCGGTCGTCGCGAGGTCGAGGAGGCGGCCGAGCAGCTCGCGGTCGAAGGGCACCCCCTCGGCGGTGCCCTGCACCTCGACGAAGCGGCCGTCGCCGGTCATCACGACGTTCATGTCGGTCTCGGCGGTGGAGTCCTCGGGGTAGTCCAGGTCCAGCACCGGCTCGCCCTTGACGACGCCGACGCTCACGGCGGCGATCGACCCGGTGAGCGGCTCGGCGCCGGCGGCGATGAGCCCCTTGGCGCGCGCGTCGGCGACGGCGTCGGCGAGCGCGACGTAGGCGCCCGTGATCGCGGCGGTGCGCGTGCCGCCGTCGGCCTGGAGGACGTCGCAGTCGAGGACGATGGTGTTCTCGCCGAGCGCGGCGGTGTCGATGACCGCGCGCAGGCTGCGGCCGACGAGCCGGCTGATCTCGTGGGTGCGGCCGCCGACCTTGCCGCGGCGCGACTCGCGGTCGCTGCGGGTGTTGGTCGAGCGCGGGAGCATCTCGTACTCGGCGGTGACCCAGCCGGTGCCCTTGCCCTTGAGCCAGCGCGGGACGCCCTCGGTGAAGGAGGCGGCGCACAGCACGCGGGTGCGGCCGAACTCGACGAGGACGCTCCCCTCGGCGTGGTCGAGCCAGTTGCGGGTGATGCGCACCGTGCGCAGCTGGTCGGCGGTCCGTCCGTCGTGTCGCGTCATGCGCTCAGGCTATCGGCGGGTCCGGACCTCGCCGCGGCCCGGCCCCGGGCCGGACGACGTCACGGCCTCAGGAGTCGGCGTGCTCCGGCGGCCAGACGACGCGGAAGCGCTCGAAGCACACCTCGAGGTCGTCGGAGAAGTCGATGCCGATGCGCTCGCAGGACCGGCGGAAGAACCGGCGGTGCCCGTCGAGCCAGGTCTCCAGCGACCGGTCGTACTCCCCCTCGTCCCACGCGAACCGCTCGTCGACGCTCGACAGCGGGCCGACCCGCAGCTCGGTGGTGCGCAGGACCACCGACGGGGCGCCGCTGCCGTCGCAGACGACCCAGTGGTCCCCGACCCGCGGCAGGCGCTCGCCCTCGTGGGCGTACTCGGCGACGAGACCGGCCGTCGCGCGCTTGGTCCCGCCGGTGACGAAGGCGAGCAGCTCGTCGGCGAGCCCCGGTGAGTCACCGAACCACGACACGTCGACGTCGTCCTGCGGGGGCAGCCCCGGCACGGAAGCGCGGTACTGCTCGAGCATCCGGTGGGCGGCGGCGCGGTCGAGGACGACCGCCGACGGCACGTCCGTGCCGACCTCGAGCACGTCGCCCGCCCGCGCGACCTCGACGGGCCCGCCCCACACCGCCTCGGCCTGCGCGCGGCAGACGTCCCGGTCGTTCCACGCCGGGACGTGGGTGAGGACGAGCCGGCGCACCCCACCGGCCCGCAGGGCCGCGGCGGCGGCGCGCGACCCGGACAGGTGGATGCCGCGGGCGTCGTCGCGCCCGTCGACGAAGGCGGAGTCGAGCAGCGCGAGGTCGGCGCCGGCGAGCAGCCGGTCCAGGCCCGGGCAGTCGTCGGTGTCGCCGCTGAACGCGAGCACGGCACCGTCGGCCTCGACCCGGTAGCCGTAGGCCTCGACCGGGTGCTCGACGGCCGTGGGGGTGACCCGGAACGGGCCGACCTCGAACGCCTCGCCGTCGCGCACCGTGACGACCGCGAACTCGCCGTCCATCCCGCCCGGCTCGAGCCCGTGGTACATCATCGCCAGGCGCTCGCCGGTGGCCGCGGGCCCGTGGACCGGCAGCCGGGCGGGCAGGGGACCCTCGGGGCGGTAGCGCCGGACGACGTAGAGGCCGAGCAGGTCGGCGCAGTGGTCCGGGTGGAGGTGGCTGACGAGGACGGCGTCGAGCGACGTCGGGTCGGCGTGGCGCTGGAGCGGCCCGAGCGCGCCGCTGCCGAGGTCGAGCAGGATGCGCCACGTGCGCCCCTCGTGCTCGGCCTCGACGAGGTAGCAGGAGGCCGCGGACTCGGGGCCGGGGAACGAGCCGGAGCACCCGATGACGGTGAGCCTCACGCGAACACCGCCCGGCGGACCAGGGGCGGTGACGGGAAGACCGGCTCGACGCTCGACCCGACGCCGAGGAAGCGCACCGCCAGCCGGCGGAACTCCTCGGGGTCACCCGTCGTCGTGAAGCCGTGGCTCGGCGGCGGCAGGTCGTCCGGGCGCAGGAGGCCGCGGTCGGCGAGAACGCGGTAGACGTCCTTGGCGGTCTCCTCGGCGGAGGACACGAGCGTCACGTCATCCCCCATGACGTAGGAGATGACGCCGGTCAGCAGCGGGTAGTGCGTGCAGCCGAGGACGACCGTGTCGACGCCCTCCTCGCGCAGCGGGTCGAGGTACTCGTGCGCGACACCGACGAGCTCGGGGCCGCCGGTGACGCCGGCCTCGACGAACTCGACGAAGCGCGGGCACGGCGTGCTCGTGACCCGCAGGTGGGGCGCCGCGGCGAACGCGTCGAGGTAGGCGCCCGACTGGTGCGTGCCGAGGGTCGAGATGACGGCGACGCGGCCGCTGCGGGTGCCGGCGGCGGCGCGGCGCACCGCGGGCCGGATGACCTCGACGACCGGCACGTCGTACCGCTCGCGGGCGTCGTGGAGGACCGCGGCCGAGGCGGTGTTGCACGCGATGACGAGGACCTTGACGCCGTGGTCGACGAGCCGGTCGAGGCACTGGAGGGCGTACTCGCGGGTCTCGGCGATGGGGCGCGGACCGTACGGCGCGCGGGCGGTGTCGCCGAAGTACGCCACCGACTCGTGGGGCAGCTGGTCGAGGATCGCCCGCATGACGGTCAGGCCGCCGTAGCCGGAGTCGAACACCCCGATCGGTGAGTCGGTCACCCGACCCAGCGTAGGTGGCGACGCCGACGCGGTCTCCCCCGGCGGGCGGTCGGGCGCGTCACACCGTCGAGGCCCACGGCGTCGGGCGACGGCGGCCGCGCACCGGGCTCAGCGGCGCAGCAGCGCCTCGGCGAGGGTCTCCTGGAGCCACGTGAGGAAGTCGTAGAGCGCGAGCGCGTGCAGCAGCGGGTCGTCCTCGTCGAGCGAGGTCGCCATCTGCTCCATCACCTCGAGGTCCTCGTCGGTGCGCAGCCCGAGGCGCTCTCCGAGGACGAGCCGGACGTCGGTCAGCGCGGTGAGGAACGCGCGGGCCTGCGGGGCGTCGAGCTCGACCCGGTCGGTGCCGCGCAGCAGCTCGGCGGAGGCCGCGAGCGCGCTCGCCTTGCGGTGGCGCAGACCGCCCTCGGTGAGCCGGCGGAACTCGGCCGCGGCCTCGGGGTCCTCGCGGTTCGCCGCGGGCAGGAGGCGGTCGAGGGCGGGGTCGCGCGGGCCCTCGTCGACGGTGGCAGAGGCGGGCTCCCCGCCGAGGTCGAGGCCGGCGACGAGGTCGTCGAAGGCGGCGTCCCCGGTGTCCGGCGGCGCCGGCGGCTCGAGGAGGTCGTGCACCTGGTCCATGACGGTCGCGACGACGTCGCGCTCCGCCGCGCCGAGGGTCGCCACGTAGCGCCGGTCCGCGCCGCGACCGGTGCGGCGGAAGGCCTTCGCCATCAGCTGTCCTTCTGGAAGGTGGCCCACAGCCCGTAGCCGTGGAGGGCCTCGGTGTCGGCCTCCATCGCCTCGCGGGTGCCGTTGGCGACGACCGCGCGGCCCTCGGTGTGGACGAGCATCATCAGCTTCTCGGCCTTGGCCCGGCCGTACCCGAAGTGCTCCTGGAGCACGTAGGTGACGTACGACATGAGGTTGACCGGGTCGTTCCAGACGATGGTCACCCAGGGGACGTCGGCCGCGAGGTCCTCCGCCGGGCGGACGACCTCCTCGGTGACGGGTGACAGCGACACGGCCCCAAGGATAGGGACCGCCGCGCGGTCAGCCGCGACCGCGGTCCCAGGACCCCGCGTAGACCCCGTCGTCGACGGCGAGGCCGCCCTCGCCGAGGTCGAGCGGGCGGAAGGTGTCGACCATGACGGCGAGCTCGTCGAAGTACTCCGCGCCGATGGACGCCTCGGAGGCGCCGGGCTGCGGGCCGTGGGCGTGGCCGCCGGGGTGCACCGACACCGAGCCCTTGCCGATGCCCGATCCCTTGCGCGCCTCGTAGTCGCCGTCGACGTAGAACATGATCTCGTCGCTGTCGACGTTCGAGTGGTAGTACGGCACGGGGATGGCGAGCGGGTGGTAGTCGACCTTGCGCGGCACGAAGTTGCAGATGACGAAGTTCCAGCCCTCGAACACCTGGTGCACGGGCGGTGGCTGGTGGACGCGGCCGGTGATGGGCTCGTAGTCGCGGATGTTGAACGCGTACGGGTAGAGGCAGCCGTCCCAGCCGACGACGTCGAGGGGGTGGAAGGGCAGCTCGTGCACCGTGCCGACGATGCCGCCCGGGCCGGTGCCGCGGTGCTTGATGTAGACCTCGGCGGGGTCGGTGGCCTTCGCGCCCACGTCCTCGGCGAGCAGCGGGCCCTGCGGGCCGCGCAGGTCGCGCTCGCAGTACGGGGCGTGCTCGAGGAGCTGGCCGTAGCGGCTGAGGTAGCGCTTCGGCGGGGCGATGTGGCTGTTGGCCTCGATGCAGTACAGCCGCAGCGGGTTCTTCGTCGATCGCTTGGGCAGCCACCGGTGCGTGGTCGCCCTGGGGATGACGAGGTAGTCGCCCTCGGCGACGTCGAACGCCCCGAAGACCGTCTCGACGCGGCCCGACCCGCGCTCGACGTAGACGCACTCGTCACCGACGCCGTTGCGGTACCAGGGGCTGTCGGCCCCGGCGACGACGTACGAGATGCGCACGTCGCCGTTGCCGAGCACGAGGCGCCGGCCGGTGACGGCGTCGGTGCCCTTGACGTCCTTGGGGGCGAAGAGGTCGTGCAGGCGCAGGTGACGCGGGGTCAGCGGGTGGTTGGGCGTCGTCGACTGGTCGGGCAGGTCCCACACGCGCGCGCCGGACACCGTCGAGGGGATGTTGCGGTGGTAGAGCAGGCTGGAGTCCGAGCTGAAGCCCTCCTCCCCCATGAGCTCCTCGTAGTAGAGCTCACCCTTCTGGCCGCGCCCGGCCGGGCGGCGGTGCTGGGTGTGCCGCTTCGGGGGGATGCTCCCCATCGCCTGGTAGTGCGCCACGGTTGTCGTCCACCTCACTGTGGTTCGGGTCGCTGTGGTTGGGGGCCGGTCCGGCCTGCTCCGCCCACCCTAGGGCCCGTCACCGGCCACCGGCACGTCTGCCCGGTCGGTGCGCGGCACAGTGGCCACATCTGCCCAGGGGTCACCGCGGAGCCCTGGACACCTTGTGCACTGGCCGAGCGCTGCGTCGGTGGCGGCCCTCATGATGGGGCGATGACCTGGCTCGTCCCGCTGCTCTCCTTCGCCGGCGCCCTCGTCGGCGCGGCCGGCGCGGCGTGGGTCGCGCTGCGCGGGCAGCGCCAGGACGCCCGCGGCGAGTGGCGCCAGCGGCTCGACCAGGCCATCGCGCTGGTCACGGCCGACACCGAGGTCGAGCAGCAGATCGGCGACGAGCTGCTCGCGGACCTCATCGAGTCCGACCTCGGCAGCGACGAGGACCGCGAGCTCGCCCGCCGGATCGCGCGCATCCGGCTCGGCCAGCAGATCGACGAGGGAACCACCGGGTCCGAGGAGGTGGACCTCGCCCTCCCGGCGAGGGATGATGGGTGCACCGAGCAGGAGGAGGCGTGATGACCGCGACGACCGGCCCGAGCAACATGGCCCGGCTGCCGTCCTCGACGGTGCGGCTCGCCCGCGCGCTCGTCAAGGACGCCCGCCGCCGCGGCACCCGCGAGGACACCCGCGTCGAGGACGCCGCCCGCACCCCGCTGCCCGAGGACACCGGCCGCTGAGCGCCGCCACGGCACCGAGGGGGCGGTGACCACGGCTCGCGCCTTCCCCTTCGTCCTGCACGTCGACCTCGACCAGTTCATCGCCGCGGTCGAGGTCCTGCGCCGGCCCGAGCTCGCCGGGCGCGAGGTCGTCGTCGGCGGCCGCGGCGACCCCACCGAGCGGGCCGTCGTCTCCACGGCCTCGTACGAGGCGCGCGAGCGCGGAGTGCGCTCGGGGATGCCGCTACGCGTCGCCGCCCGCAAGGCGCCGGACGCGGTCTTCCTGCCGGTCGACGGCCCGCACTACCTCACCGCGTCGGAGGAGGTCTTCGCCGCGGTGCGCGACCTCGGGCTCGTCGTCGAGGTGCTCGGCTGGGACGAGGGCTTCGTCGGCGGTGACACCGACGACCCCGAGGCGCTGGCCCGCGACATCCAGGCAGCGGTGCTCGGGCGGACCTCGCTGCACTGCTCGGTCGGCATCGGCGACACCCGCGTCCGCGCGAAGATCGCGACCGACTTCGGCAAGCCGCAGGGGGTCTTCCGCCTGACCGCCGCGAACTGGGTCGAGGTGATGGGCCATCGTCCGACGGCCGACCTCTGGGGCATCGGGGCGCGGGTCTCGGCCCGGCTGGCGACGCACGGCATCCGCACCGTGTCCGAGCTGGCCGCCGCGTCCCCCGAGGTGCTGGTCGGTGAGTTCGGGCCGCGGATGGGCGCCTGGTACGGCTCGCTCGGACGCGGCGAGGGCTCGGCCGAGGTCGACGACACCCCGTGGGTCGCGCGTGGCCACAGCCGCGAGACGACCTACCAGTCGAACCTCGTGACGGGGGACGAGGTGCGCGAGGCCGTGCGGGTGCTGACCGACCAGGTGCTCGAGGACGTCGGGCGGGAGGGGCGGCCGGTCGTGCGCATCGGGCTGAAGATCCGCTACGCGCCGTTCTTCACGGTCAACCGCAGCCGCAAGCTGCCGGCGACGACGTCGGAGCCGGGGCCGGTGCACGCGGCGGTGCAGGCGCTGCTGGCCGACCACCTCGAGGAGGGCCGGGAGGTGCGGCTGCTCGGGGTCCGCGCGGAGATGACGATGCCCGAGGAGGATGACGACGTCGAGCGCACGCCGGTCCGCGGCCGCGTCTGACTCCCGCGCCCTCGCTCATCCCGCACGTGCGGGGTTGTCGCTGTCCGAACAGCCCCGCGACCACGAAAAGCCCGCACGTGCGGGGTTGTCGCTGTCCGCCCGCACCAACCACCGCAATAACCCCGCACGTGCGGGGTTATCGATGTCCGCCCGCGCCGTCGACCACGAAAAGCCCGCACGTGCGGGGTTGCGCGGACCGGGCGGTCAGTTGCCGTGCGCCGGCTCGGTGCCGTCGTCGCCGGGGACCCAGGCGTTGGGGCCGGCCGGGCCCTCCTGGACCTCGCCCGACTCGCCGTCGGGCTGGGCGTTGACCGACTGGTCGTCGCTGATCGGCGTGCCCGCGTCCTCGCCGTCCATCTTCTGCACCTCGGACACCTGGCCGTCGCTCTGCTCGTCGTCTCGTCCCATGGGTCGACGCTAACCGCCACTGCCCCACCGGAGGCGCGGAGGCTCCCGATGTCCGCGATAGGTTGGACAGCATGTCGACGACGCCGGAGGTCCTGCGCGCCCTCGTCGACGACGCCGCGGTCTTCCCGCCCGGCAACAGTCCTCTGCCCGAGGCGGTCTCGGCCCACGCCACGCACCGAGCCGCGCCCTACGGCGGATGCGTCGGGCCGCTGCTCGTGCCGGCGTCGTCCGCCCCGGAGCTGCTCGACGCGCTCGACGCCGGCCGGTGGACCGGGCGCGGCCCCCTCGACCTCGGCGTCGTCGCCCGGCCCGGCACCGACCCGGCTGCGCTGCGCGAGGGTCTCGCCGTCCTCGGCGCCGACCCACGCGTCGACGTGCGCGGCGCCGAGCTGGGCTGGACCGACCGATGGCGCCGCCTCGACCTGCCGCTCGCGCTCGAGGTGCCGCGCGAGGCCGACGCCCGCGACGCGGCGCTGGCCGACGTCCGGGCGGCCGTCGCCGAGGGTGACGCGGTCGTCGCGAAGTTCCGCACCGGCCCGACGCCGACGTGGCCCTGGCCGGACGAGCACGAGCTGGCAGGCTTCCTCGTCGCCGCCACCTCCGTGCGGGTGCCGTTCAAGCTGACCGGCGGCCTGCACCACGCCGTCCGCGGGACCTACGCGGTCGGCGGGACCGACGAGGAGAACCACGGCGTCCTCGACGTCCTCGTGGCCACCGCCGCGGCGCTGGAGGGCGCACCGGTCGCCGAGGTCGCCGCCCTGCTCGACGTGCGCGACGGCCACGCCCTCGCCGACCTGGTCCTCGCCTGGCCGGGTTCGACAACCCGTCGGGTCCGCGCCGCGTTCACCGCCTACGGCTGCTGCACCGTCACCGACCCCCTCGGCGAGCTCGCCACGCTCGGCCTCGCCGCGACCGACCACCCCACCCCCGGAGAGGACCCCGCGCCATGACCTGGCTCGACCTGCCCGCCGACCACCCCTTCGGCCTGCACAACCTGCCCTACGGCGTCTTCTCCACCGGCCCCGACGGCGAGCGCCGCGTCGGGGTCCGCGTCGGCGAGCAGGTGCTCGACCTCGTCGCCTGCGCCGAGCAGGCCGGGATGGAGTCCGCCGCCGTCTGGCGCGGCGGGTCCCTCGACGCCTTCCTCGCCGAGGGCCGGCCGGCGTGGACCGCGGCCCGTGAGTGGCTGACCGAGCAGCTGACCAACGACGAGTACCGCGACACGGTCGAGCCCCACCTCGTCCCGGTGTCCGACGTGACGATGCACCTGCCGTTCGCGGTCGCCGACTACGTCGACTTCTACGCCAGCGAGCACCACGCGACCAACGTCGGACGCATCTTCCGGCCGGACTCGGCTCCGCTGACGCCCAACTGGAAGCACCTGCCGATCGGGTACCACGGGCGCGCCGGCACCGTCGTCGTCTCCGGGACCGACGTGGTGCGGCCGACCGGGCAGCGCAAGGCCCCGGCCGACGACGCCCCGACCTTCGGCCCGAGCGTCCGTCTCGACATCGAGGCCGAGCTCGGCTTCGTCGTCGGCGGCTCGACCGCCCTCGGTGACCGCGTCGACCTCGCGGACGCCGACGAGCACCTCTTCGGGGTCGTGCTCCTCAACGACTGGTCGGCGCGGGACCTCCAGGCCTGGGAGTACGTGCCCCTCGGCCCGTTCCTCGGCAAGTCCTTCGCGACGAGCATCAGCCCGTGGGTCGTGACCACCGACGCCCTGCGCGCCGCGCGCGTGCCGCTGCCCGGGCAGGACCCGCAGCCGCTGCCCTACCTCGCGGGTGACGGCGCGTACGGTCTCGACGTCCACGTCGAGGTCGACTGGAACGGCACGGTCGTCTCGCGGCCCGAGTTCCGCGACATGTACTGGTCGCCGGCCCAGATGCTCGCGCACCTGAGCGTCAACGGCGCGAGCGTCCGTCCGGGCGACCTCTTCGGCTCCGGCACGATCTCGGGTCCGGCGAAGGAGACCCGCGGGTGCTTCCTCGAGCTGACCTGGAGCGGGCAGGAGCCGGTCACCCTCGACGACGGCAGTGAGCGCACCTTCCTCGAGGACGGCGACACGGTGACACTGCGGGCCACCGCGCCCGGTCCCGACGGGACGGTCATCGGGTTCGGTGAGTGCACCGGGACGGTGCGGCCCGCCCGCTGACCCTCGGAGGTCAGCGCTTCCGGAGCACGACGACCGTGTCGGCGACCTTGTCGTGCAGCGCCTGGCGGCGCGGGTCGCGGATCAGCCACCCCGGGTCGACAACCGACAGGACGATGCCCGCGACGTTGACGAGCGGGTTGAGCTGGAGCAGGTCGCTGACGACGCCCAGGGACTGACGGCGCAGGGCGACCCCCACGCCGATCCGCGCACGCCCTGCCGTGGGGCGGACGATGGTGCCGAGCAGCATCTTGCCCGGTGTCGCGGAGCGCCAGACGAGGAAGAGGGTCGAGTACACCAGGCCGACGCCGATCTGGATGAGCCCGATCGGCAGCGCGATCTCGGCGAAGGCGTTGAGCGGCACGGAGAAATCGGGGTTCTCGCCGTTGGCGGACGCCTGGAGCCAGTCGCGCACGGCGTCGAGGTAGGAACCCATGAGCGGGAGGGACGCGAGACCCGCGAGGAGGCCGGTCAGCAGCGAGTCGACGACCCAGGCCAGCAGGCGGCGCCACCACTCGGCGACGACGTCGCCGTCGGGCATCCGCAGCGCGCGGTCGACCGGGGCCTGCTGCCAGTGGGGGTGCTGCGCCGGGGGCTGCCCCCACGGCTGCTGCGGGGCGCCGCCCCATGGGGTGCCCTGGGTCCGGGGGTCGGCGGGACCGGCCGGCGCGCCCGGCGCGGCAGTGGATGCCGGGTCGACGGGGGCGTTCACGGCGGGGGCGGCGGGCTGGGCGTGGCGCGGGGTGGTGTGGCTGCTCCACACGATGCCGTCGAAGTACCGCAGGCGGGTCGCGTCGTCGGGGTCCTCGTACCAGCCGGGGGCGCTCGGCGTCGTCATGCGCCCAAGGATCGCACGCGGCCCCGGACGCCCTCGCTTGGCCCTTCGGGGACCGCAGGGATGGCGGCCTCCGAGAGCCGTCCCCGGCCGTCCAGCGAGGCGGGGCTGCCGCTCGTCGCCGCAGATGGACCCCCGACGCCCGCTGTCGTTCGCTTCGAGCCAAGGAGCAACCACGGTGAGCGGTCGAGGAGCACCGCTCGTCCCGGTTGCCTCAGTGGGTGGAGCAACCACGGTGAGCGGTCGAGGAGCGCCGCTCGTCCCGGTTGCCTCAGTGGGTGGAGCAACCGACAGGGGGCGTGAGGCGTCACCCGGGACGGGCTCGCAACGTCCGTGGACGCATCGCGCCGCCGCTCCCCCGCCGGTCGTAGGGTCGCCGGATGAGCGACGACCACTCCGTCCTGCGCACCAAGCCCGTCGAGGACGTCCTGGCGCAGGCCGGCGGCCCGGAGGGCGAGGGCGGCGGCGACACCCAGGGCCCGGGCCGGCTGAACCGACGCCTCGGCCCGTTCAGCCTCATGGGCTTCGGCATCGGCATCGTCATCGGCACGGGGATCTTCACCCTGACCGGGATCGAGGCCAAGAACCACGCGGGCCCGGGCGTCGTCATCTCGTTCGTCATCGCCGGGGCCGTCAGCCTGCTCGCGGCCCTCTGCTACTCCGAGCTCGCCTCCGCCGTCCCCACGGCCGGCTCCGCCTACACGTACGCCTACGCGACGATCGGCGAGGTGTTCGCGTGGATCATCGGCTGGGACCTCATCCTCGAGTTCGCCCTCGGAGCAGCCGTGGTCGCGCGCGGATGGTCCGGCTACGCGCAGGAGCTGTTCGACCTGCCGACCTCGATCTTCGGCGAGGAGTCGGTCGTCAACCTCGGCGCCATCGCCATCGTCCTGCTCCTCGGCGTCGTCGCCGTCGTCGGCATCCGCGAGAGCGCCCGCGTGACCAACACGCTCGTCGTCGTCAAGGTCGCCGTCTGCGTCTTCGTCATCATCGCCGGCGCGTTCTACGTCAAGGCCGCCAACCTCACGCCGTTCATCCCGCCGGCCCAGCCGGTGAAGGAGGGCACCTCGGGGCTCAAGCAGCCGGTCAGTCAGGCGCTCTTCGGCATCGAGCCGACGGCCTTCGGCTTCGCCGGCGTCCTCACCGCAGCGGCCGTGGTCTTCTTCGCGTACACCGGGTTCGAGGCCGTCGCCAACCTCGGCGAGGAGACGAAGAAGCCGAGCCGCGACCTGCCGCTCGGCCTGCTCGGGACGCTCGGCATCTGCACGCTGCTCTACGTCGGCGTCTCCTTCGTCATCACCGGGATGGTCCCGTTCTCGCAGCTCAACGAGGGCGCGCCCATCGCCAGCGCGTTCGAGGCGGTGGGAGCCGGATGGGCGTCCGTCCTCGTCTCGATCGCCGCCGTGGCGGGCCTGACGTCGGTCATCCTCGTCGACATCGTCGCGATGGGTCGGATCGGCTTCTCGATGGGCCGCGACGGCCTCATCCCCCGCTCGGTCGCCGAGGTCCACCCGAAGTGGGGCACGCCGTGGAAGATCACGATGATGACGATCGTCCTCGTCGCGGTGCTCGCGGGGTTCGTGCCGCTCACCGCCCTCGCCGACCTCGTCTCGATCGGCACCCTGTTCGCGTTCGTCGTCGTCTCGATCGCCGTGCCGGTGCTGCGCCGGACCAAGCCGGACCTCCCCAGGCCCTTCCGCACGCCGTTCTCGCCGGTCGTGCCGGCCCTGTCGGCGCTGGCCTGCGTCTACCTCATGACGAACCTGTCGGTCGAGACCTGGCTGCGGTTCGCGGTCTGGATGGTGCTCGGGTTCCTCGTGTACTTCCTCTACGGCCGCAAGCACGCCCGGCTCAACGCACGCGCCGACTCCGCGGCCTGAGGGGGCGGGCGTCGCCCCGGACGACCCCGACCTCGGCGGGCCGGGTCGTCGTCGAGTGGGCGCCGTTCGACTGGGTCGGGGAGGCCACCGCGGTCACCGGCCACCCGCACGACCCCTTCAAGCGCATCGACCTCCTCGCGGCCGACCGGCACGTCGTCGTCGCCGTCGACGGTGTCGTCCTCGCCGACACCCACCGCACGACGGCCGTGCACGAGACCCACATCCCCGCGCGCTGGTACGTCCCGGCGGAGGACGTGCGGCTCGACCTGCTCGGCCCGAGCGCGTCGACGACGACCTGCGCGTACAAGGGGGACGCCCGCTACTGGTCGCTCCCGGCGCGCGAGGGGCGGCCGGAGGTCGAGGACGTCGCCTGGTCCTACCCCGACCCGCTGCCCGAGGTCGCGGCGCTGCGCGACCTCGTCTGCTTCTACGCCGAGCGCACCGACCTCGCCGTCGACGGCGTGCCCGTCCCGCGGCCCGTCGCCCCTGGTCCTCCCCCGCGGACCAGGAGCGCTCCTGACACGGCGACGCCGCCGGACCCCCTCGGAATCCGGCGGCGTCGAGCGTGCCCCAGTGGTCGCGCGTCAGAGGTTGCCGCGCTTGTCCTGCTCGCGCTCGATGGACTCGAAGAGCGCCTTGAAGTTGCCCTTGCCGAAGCCGAGCGAGCCGTGGCGCTCGATGATCTCGAAGAAGACGGTCGGCCGGTCGCCGAGCGGCTTGGTGAAGATCTGGAGGAGATAGCCGTCCTCGTCGCGGTCGACGAGGATCTTGCGGGACTTCAGCTCCTCGATCGGCACGCGGACCTCACCGATGCGCTCGCGCATCTCGGGGTCGTCGTAGTAGGCGTCCGGGGTGTCGAGGAACTCGACGCCCTCCCTGCGCAGCTCGTCGACGGTGCGCAGGATGTCGTTCGTCGCCAGCGCGAGGTGCTGCGCACCGGGGCCGGCGTAGAACTCGAGGTACTCGTCGATCTGGCTCTTCTTCTTCGCGATCGCCGGCTCGTTGAGCGGGAACTTCACGCGGTGGTTGCCGTTGGCGACGACCTTGGACATGAGCGCCGAGTAGTCGGTGGCGATGTCGTCACCGATGAACTCGGCCATGTTCACGAAGCCCATGACCTTGTTGTAGAAGCCGACCCACTCGTCCATCTTGCCGAGCTCGACGTTGCCGACGATGTGGTCGAGGGCCTGGAAGAGGCGCTTCGGGGCGCCGTCGCGCTTGACGAAGGTGGAGGAGGCGGCGACGTAGCCGGGCAGGTACGGGCCGGCGTAGGTCGTGCCGTCGACGACGCGCTGGACGAGGCTGTGCCGCGTCTCGCCGTAGGTCGCGATGGCCGCGACGCGCACGGTGCCGTGCTCGTCGGTGAGGTCCTCCGGCTCCTGGAGGACGGTCGCGCCGGCGCGACGGGCCTGCTCGACGCACTTGTCGACGTCCGGCACCTCGAGGGAGATGTCGACGACGCCGTCGCCGTGCTTCGCGTGGTGCTCGATGAGCGGGCTGTCGGGGGTGACCGCGCCCTTGACGACGAAGCGGATCGAGCCGGACTTGAGGACGAACGCCTTGTGGTCGCGGGTGCCGTTCTCGGGGCCGGTGTAGCCGACGAGCTCCATGCCCCACGCGCTCTGGTAGTAGTGCGCGGTCTGCGTCGCGTTGCCGACGACGAAGACGATGGCGTCCCAGCCGGTGACCGGGAACGGGTCGGTGCTCTCGTCGTAGTCGACCAGGCCCACGAGCTGCTTGAGCTGCTCGAGGTCGAGCTCGGCCGCGCGCTCCTGGTCGGTGAGGTCGAGGCGGCTGGCGGACGTCGTCGTCGTGTCAGTCATCCCGCCACTGTCGGGGCGCTGGTCGGGATGTGCAACCTCTCGCCGACACGGTGCACACGATGTGCATGCTGTTGCCTCGGCACCCCTTCCTGCTGGACGATGTGACCATGGCCAATAAGGACGGGGTGGACGCCCTCGACGCCCGGATCATCGCCCTCTTCACCGAGGACCCGCACGTCGGCGTGCTCGGCGCCTCCCGCCGGCTCGGGGTGGCGCGCGGCACGGTGCAGGCGCGCCTGGACCGGTTGCAGGAGCGCGGGGTGATCCGCAGCTTCGCCCCACAGGTCGACCCCGACGCCCTCGGGTACCCGGTCACCGCGTTCTGCACGCTCGAGATCAGCCAGCGGCAGGGCCACGAGCCGGTCGTCGCGCACCTCGCGGCCATCCCCGAGGTGCTCGAGATCCACTCGATCACCGGCGTCGGCGACCTCGTGGTGCGGGTGGCGGCCCGCGACAACGCCGACCTCGGCCGGGTCATCGACGAGATCATCGACGACGTCCACGTGCTGCGGGCCAACACGGCCATCTGCCTCGTGACCCACCTCCCCCACCGCACCGGCCCGCTCGTCGCGACGGCGGCCACCCGCTCGACCGTCGAGTGAACAGGACACGCCGTGCCCGAGGGGTCGGGCACGGCGTGTTCTGTTCACTCGACGGGGTGGAAGCCCCGTCCGGGGTGCGGGGCGGAGCTCAGGCGGTGATGACCACCGGCGTGCCGTTCGCGACGAGGCGCCAGTCGGTGGAGGCGAAGCTCGGCGGGTCGATCTGCTGGTTGGCGGTCACCCAGTCGATGAGCAGCTGCCGGATCTCGACCTGCCGGTTGTCGACGACCGGGGCCGTCGTGACGCCGGGGAAGCCACCACCGCCGGACTGGCGGTAGTTGTTGATCGCGATGACGAACTCCTGCGCCGGGTCGATCGGGGCGCCGGCGTACTGGAGGTTCGTGATCCGCGAGCCCGGGTCCTTGGCGATGTCGATCTCGTAGGTCAGGGGTGCGTCGAGGCCGCCCATGATGTCGTAGTTGTAGTCGGGCGTGCCGTTCGGCGCGGTCGGCGTCTTCGCGTTCGTCACCTGCTCCGGGGTGAACGGGCCGGCCGAGGTGACCTGCTGGAAGTACGCCGCCGACTGCTCGAGGTAGGCCTTGACCTGCGCACCGGTGAGCGTGATGCCGAGCAGCGTGTTGTCGAAGATGTACAGCCCCGCGACGTCGCGCACGGTCACCTCGCCCGCCGGGATGGCGGCGTCCTTGTTGAACGGCGCGGCGATCGAGAGCACCGGAAGGTCGGCCTGCGGGGTGCCGACGAGGGCATCCTTGACGGCCTGCCCCTGGACGAGGTTGATGAAGTCCATCGCGGCGGTGTCCTCGTAGCGGGACGTCGCGGCCGACATCGCCTCGGTGCAGGTGCCGATGACGCCGTTGACGTACGCGAGGACCTTCTCGTGCGCGGGACGGACGAGGGCCGCGATCTTGGCGTCCTCGGGGACGGTGTTCGCGTTGAGCAGCGTCGCCGAGGACGAGCGCACCGACCAGCGGCCGCGCTCGAAGCAGAGGTCGAGGTCCATGACCGAGACGCGCATGCCCCAGTAGTACGGCTCGCTGAGGAGCACCTGCCGGCCGGTGACCTTGTTGGTCACGAGCTTCTGCGGAACCTCGAGGTGGGCGTGGCCGACGAGGACCGCGTCGATGCCGGGGACCTCCTCGGCCAGCTGGGTGCTCGCGTTCTCGGGGTAGGGCAGGGCGTCGCCGTAGCTCGAGCCGGGGACCGGGCCGGAGTGGCAGGACACGACGACGACGTCGGCGCCCATCCGCTTCAGGCGCGGGACCATCACCTTCGCCTGCTCGACGATGCCGGGGAACTTCACCTTGCCCTCGACGTTGGCCTTGTCCCAGATCGCGACGCCGGGCGTCACGAGGCCGAGGATGCCGACCGTGATGTCCTTGCCGCCCTTGACCTTGACCCGCTTGAGGACGTACGGCGGGAAGACCGGCCGGCCGGTGTTCCAGTCGACCGAGTTCGCCGACAGGAGCGGGAAGCGGCACTGCTTCTGGAAGGCCCGCAGCGTGTCGAGCCCGTAGTTGTACTCGTGGTTGCCGAGGGCGGCCGCGTCGTAGCCGACGGCGTTCATCGCGAGGGCCATCGGGTGCTTGGAGCCGCCGGTGATCGGGTCGATCTTCGCGTAGTAGTACGCGAGCGGCGTGCCCTGGATGGTGTCGCCCGCGTCGAGCGTCAGGCAGGTGCTCGCGCCGCGCTCGGCGCGCATGGCCTTGATGAGCGTCGCGGCCTTCGCGATGCCGATCTGGTTGCCGGCCTTGTCGGAGTAGGCCGCGTTGGCGAAGTAGTTCCAGTTGAAGACGTTGCCGTGCAGGTCGGTCGTGCCGAGCACGGTGAGACGGAAGGTCTTGCCGCCGTGGTGGTGGTCGTGGTCGTGGCCGTGCCCGTGGTGGGGGTCGGCGGAGGCCGATGGGGCCGCCCAGAGGCCGGCGCCACCGACGACGGCCATGGTGAGCAGCTGGCGGCGGGATGCAGAGGTGTTGTCGGTCACGGGGCGGCACGTTAGCCCGTCCGGGCGGCCGGTGCGCGACGAGGGCGTGGCCGTTCTCTCAGGATGCGCCGAGCATCCGGTGAACAGCAGGTAGAGCCGGCGCACGACCGCCGAGCGGTCAGCGGCGGCCGACGAACCAGTTGCGGATCTTCGCGATCCGCTCGGTGACCTGCTCGCTCGTCGCGGACGCGAGCTCCGGACCACCGCAGGCCCGGCGCAGCTCCATGTGGACGTTGGCGTGCGGGGCCCCGGTCTTGCTCGAGTACGCCGCGACGAGCTTGTTGAGCTCCTTGCGCTGCGCGGCGAGGGCGCGGTGCTGGGCCACCGGCGTCGGCCCCTGCGCGGTCTGCGGCCGGGCCGAGCTCCCCTTGGCCTGCTTGGCCTGGCGCTCGTGGAGGAGCATCGCCACCTGGTCCGGCTCGAGCAGCCCCGGCAGGCCGAGGTAGTCCTGCTCCTCCTCGGAGCCGACCTCGGCGTGCAGGCCGAACTGCTTGGCGTCGAAGAGCACGTGGTCGAAGTGCGCGTCGGACTCCAGCGCCTCGAAGCGGGACTCGTCGAGCCCGAGGGTCTTCTCGGTCCGGTTGGCGGCGGCGAGCATCCCCTCCTCCTCGGCCCACAGCGACGCCTCGTCCTCGTCGCTGCTCGGGCGGTTGAGCGCGTGGTCGCGCTCCTCCTCCATCGTCGCGGCGAGCTGGAGGATGATCGGCACCGACGGCAGGAACACCGACGCGGTCTCGCCGCGACGACGGGCCCGGACGAAGCGACCGACGGCCTGGGCGAAGAACAGCGGGGTCGAGGTCGAGGTGGCGTAGACGCCGACGGCCAGGCGCGGGACGTCGACGCCCTCGGAGACCATCCGGACCGCGACCATCCAGCGCGCCTCGCTCTGGCTGAACTCCTCGATCCGTGAGCTCGCGCCCGCGTCGTCGGAGAGCACGACGGTCGTCTTCTCGCCGGTGATGTCCGTGAGGATGCGTGCGTACGCGCGGGCCGCGTTCTGGTTGGAGGCGATGACGAGGCCGCCGGCGTCCGGCACGTGCCGGCGCACCTCGGACAGTCGCTTGTCGGCGGCGCTGAGCACCGCCGGGATCCACTCGCCCTTGGGGTCGAGCGCGGTGCGCCACGCGTGCGCGGTGATGTCCTTGGTCAGGGGCTCCCCGAGCCGGGCCGCGACCTCGTCGCCGGCCTTGGTGCGCCAGCGCATCGCGCCGCCGTAGGCGAGGAAGAGGACCGGGCGCACGACACCGTCGCGGAGCGCGGCCGCGTAGCCGTAGTTGTAGTCCGACCCCGAGCGCAGGATGCCCGCGGCGTCCATCTCGTAGCGCACGAACGGGATCGGGTTGGTGTCGGAGCGGAACGGCGTCCCGGTCAGCGAGAGGCGCCGCGTGGCCGGCGTGAACGCCTCGCGGATACCGTCGCCCCACGAGCGGGCGTCGCCGCCGTGGTGGATCTCGTCGAGGATGACGAGCGTCGGCTCGGCCTCCGTGCGCCGCTTGTGCAGGGCCGAGTTGGCCGCGACCTGCGCGTACGTCAGAGCCACGCCGTGGTACTCGCTCGACTGCACGCCGGCGCCGTTGGAGAACGACGGGTTGAGCTGGATGCCGACCCGGCCCGCGGCATCGGCCCACTGCGTCTTGAGGTGCTCGGTCGGGGCGACGACGGTGACCGCCCGGATGACGCCGCGGTCGAGCAGCTCGGTGGCGATCCGCAGCGCGTACGTCGTCTTGCCGGCGCCGGGCGTCGCGACCGCGAGGAAGTCCTTCTCCTGGCGGGCCAGGTAGGCGGCCAGGGCCTCCTCCTGCCACGCGCGGAGCTTCGACGCGGTACCCCACGCGGCCCGCTCGGGATAGGCGGGGGGCAGGTGTCCGGCAGCAGAGGTACTCATGGGCGACGGCCACGATAACCGGCCGCCGGACGACACACCGAAGGCCCCGGCGGATTGCGCCGGGGCCCTCGGTCTGTGCTAGCCGAGATGGCCGGTCAGACGTTGCGGTAGGCGAGCCACGCGTTCTGCATCCGGGTGGCCTGGCCGGTCGTGAAGGTGTTCATGCACGCGTCGTCCGAGTAGTCCATGAAGTTGGTGATCGGGTCGAGGCCGGCGGTGCCGCAGGTGTCGCGGCCGGTGGGGCAGCCGTAGGCCGGCGAGGCCTCGGCCGGGGTGTCGGAGACCGAGTCACCGCTGCCCGAGCAGCCGCCCTGGAAGGTGTGGTAGAGGTTCATCCAGTGGCCGACCTCGTGCGTGCCGGTGTCGCCCTGGTTGTACGGCGCGGCCGTGCCGCCGGGCACCGACTGGTCGAGGATGACGACGCCGTCCATGACGTCCTGCCTCGCCTTTGGGAAGGTCGCCCACCCGAGCAGGCCGCCGCCGAGGTTCGCGGTGTAGAGGTTGAGGTCGCCCATGTTGCCCTTGCGCAGGGCGGTCTTCATCTGGCGCTCCTGCGTGGTGCCGTCGGTCAGGCCCTGGTACCAGGAGGCGTTGGTCGTCGTGTCCGTGCCGGCCAGGCGGAAGGAGAACCCGGCCGAGGAGTAGGCGTTGTTGAGGACCGAGATCTGGTTGTTGATCTGGGTGCTCGTCAGCCTGCCGTTCGTGCCGTCGGTGATGACGTGGACGTAGACGTCGACGACGCCCCCGGCGAAGGCCGCGACGGGCTTCTTGTTCGAGGCGGCGGCCGAGCGCTGCGCCGACTGCGTGACGGCCTTGCCGTCGGTGCGGGTGTCGTAGCCCTTCGCCGCGAGCGCCTTGGCCATCGCGGCGTCGTTCGCCTTGGTCTGCGCCGGGGTCAGCTCGTGCGGGTCGGCCCGGTTCGGCCCCGCGGCGTGACGGCCGCCCACGACGTCGCTGTGCACGGTGCACTCGGCCGACTGGGCGGTGTCCGCCGCCATCGGGCGGGCCTGGGCCGAGGACAGGGGCACGAGGGAGCCGGCCGCGCCGAGGGTGAGGGCGGCGAGGGCCGTGAGGGAACGAGTACGCATGGGCGTCCTTCCGGGAGTCAGCCCGGTCGGTCGACCGGGGCACCCGCAGGACGCTAGGCGCGCCTCCGGACCGACGGGGTCAGCCCGCGGTCAGGGTTGCGTAAGACCTCCGCCTCCCGCGATACGCGCCCGACGACTGCTGCGGGTCAGGCCCGCGTAAGGACTCGGTCAACTCCGGCGGGAGACTCTCAGCCCCGTCTCAGTCGCCGTCCTCCGGCGGTCGCAGGCCCTCGTAGATCTCCTTGCAGGTCGGGCAGACCGGGAAGCGGTCGGGGTTGCGCCCGGGGATCCAGACCTTGCCGCACAGGGCCGTCACCGGCTCCCCCGACAGCGCGCTCTCGAGGATCTTCTCCTTGCGGACGTAGTGCGCGAAGCGCTCGTGGTCGCCGGGCTCGGCGACCTCGGGGACGGTCTCGGTGCGCTCGAGGACGGCCGTCTGCGTCTGCGGGCCGTCGGGCTGCCCCTGCGGCGCGTTCGGGTCGCTGGGCGGCGGCATCGTCTCGCTCATGGGCAGCAGGGTACGCGCTCGTCCTGCGGGGCCTCCCGGACGCCGGCGGGCCCACGGCGTCAGTTGAGCGAGGGGTCCGGCGGGTAGAGCGCCATCCAGCGCAGCGGCTCGGGCTGGCGGCGCAGCACCCGCTGCCACAGGTCGACCGGGTGGTCGGTGAAGGCGTCGGCGCTCTCGGTGTCGACGACGAACCACGACCCCGTCGCGATCTCCTCCTCGAGCTGGCCCGGGGACCACCCGGCGTAGCCCGCGAAGATGCGCAGGCCCGACAGCTCGGGGACGACGAGCGGGGGCGGGGTGTCGAGGTCGACGAGGGCGACGGCGCCGAACAGTCGGCGCACCCCGGTCGGCTCGGGCGAGTCGCCGGGAACGGCGACCAGCCCGAGCGCGGAGTCCAGCTGGACCGGCCCGCCCTGGAAGAGGGTGGCCGGCCGGCTGGCGTGCTCCTCCCAGCCGGGCAGGACCGAGTCGATGCCGGCGTCGACGGGGCGGTTGAGCACGACGCCCTGCGCCCCGTCGTCGCCGTGGTGCAGCACGAGGACGACACTGCGGTGGAAGACGCCCTCCTCGATCTGCGGGGTGGCGACGAGGAGGCGCCCGGTGGTGGTGGCGCTCACGCGCCCATTCTGCCCCCGCGACCCTGCGGACGACCGCCGCTGCGGCCACCCTGCGGGCGACCGCCGCGCGGACCACCCCGGTGCGGGCCACCGCGGCGCGGGCCGCCCCGGCCCTGCGGCTTGGCCTCGAGCAGCGGGCGCCAGACCTCGTCGGGCACGGGGACGCCGCTCGGGGCGACGCCACCGAGCGCGGAGACGGTCGCGTCGCCGGGGGCCACCTTGGCGACCTGCGCCTCGGCGCCGGCCCCCTCGATGATCCGGGTGACCATCTTGCGCTGGTGCGGGAGGGCGAGCATGACGACGGCGCCCTCCTCCCCGGCGCGGGCCGTGCGGCCGGCGCGGTGCAGGTAGTCCTTGTGGTCGGTCGGCGGGTCGACCTGGACGACCATCCCGATGTCGTCGACGTGGATGCCGCGCGCGGCGACGTCGGTGGCGACGAGCACGGGGACGCGGCCGTCGCGGAAGGCGCCGAGGACGCGGTTGCGCACGCCCTGCGAGAGCCCGCCGTGCAGCGCCGCGGCGAGGACACCGCGCTCGCGCAGCTCGCGGGCGATGCGCTCGGCCCCGAGCTGGGTGCGGGCGAAGACGACCGTGCGGCCGGCGCGGGAGCACAGCTCGGCGGTGAGGGTCTTCTTGTCCTGCGGGTCGATGAGGAGCACGTGGTGGCTCATCGTCGTCACCGCGGCCTGCGCGTCGTCGGTCGAGTGGGTCACCGGGTCGACGAGGTACTTCTCCACCAGGGTGTCGACGCCGCGGTCGAGCGTGGCCGAGAAGAGCAGGCGCTGCCCGCCCTCGGGCACGGCGTCGAGGATCGCGGTGACCTCGGGGACGAAGCCCATGTCGGCCATGTGGTCGGCCTCGTCGAGGATGGCGACCTCGACCCCGCCGAGCTCGACGGCGCCGCGCTCCATCAGGTCGACGAGGCGGCCCGGCGTCGCGACGAGGAGGTGCACGCCGCGGTTGAGCGCCGAGATCTGGCCCTCGTAGGACAGGCCGCCGGCGACGAGCCGGTGCTTGAGGCCGGTCACGTGGACGAACGGCTCGAGCGCGTCGCTGACCTGCATCGCGAGCTCGCGGGTCGGCACGAGGACGAGCGCCCGCGGGCGGCGCGGCTCGGGGCGCACACCGTCGGCGAGGCGCGCGATGGTCGGCAGGCCGAAGGCGAGGGTCTTGCCGGAGCCGGTACGGCCCCGGCCGAGGACGTCGCGGCCCGCGAGCGCGTCGGGGATCGTCGCGGCCTGGATCGGGAACGGCTCGGTGATGCCGTCGCGGGCGAGGCGCTCGACGAGGCGCTCGGGCAGGCCGAGGGCGGCGAAGCCGTTGTCCTCGGTCACCTCACGCGGGCCACCGGCCGCGACCGAGCGGTACGCGGTCCAGGTGTCGGCCTCGGCGCGCTCGGCCTCGGCCTCCTCGAAGCTGCGCGGCGCCTCGTAGCCACGCTGCTCGACGTGGCGGCCCTCGTGGCGGTCGCGCCGCACGGGGTCGGCGACGCGCGGCGAGCGCTCACGGAAGGGACGGTCGCCGCGCTCGCGGCGGGGGCGTTCGTCGTGGGGACGGTGGACGCGGCGCTCCTCGCCGTCGCCGGAGACCCAGCGGCGGGGCCGGTCCTCGCGCTCGAAGCGCTGCGGGCGGTCCTCGCGCTGGACGCGCGCCGGACGCTCGTCCCGCTGGAAGCGGTCGTCACGACGCGGACGGTCCTCGCGCTCGAACCGCTGCGGACGGTCCTCGCGCTGGAAGCGCGCCGGACGCTCGTCCCGCTGGAAGCGGTCGTCACGACGCGGACGGTCGTCCCGCGCGAAGCGCGCCGGACGGTCCTCGCGCTGGAAGCCGGCGTCCCGACGCGGACGGTCGTCCCGCTGGACGCGCTGCGGACGGTCCTCGCGCTGGAACCGCACCGGGCGCTCGTCCCGCTGGAAGCGGTCGTCACGACGCGGACGGTCCTCGCGCTGGAGCCCCTCGCGACGCTCGCTGCGGGCGGGGCGGTCACCGCGGCGCGGGTCCTCGCGGTCCCAGCGCGGCGAGCGCTCGGCCCGGGGGCGCTTGGTGCGCTCGGTGGTCTCGGTGCTGCGGGCGGACTGGCCGCGGTGCGGCTTCTTGGGGCCCTTCTGGGCCTCCGCCTTCTGGGCAGCGGTCCAACGGGCCTTGGGCCCGGATGCCTTCTTGGGCATGGGTGATTCACCTTCGTGGTTCGTCGTTCGGTTGACAGACACGTCGTCAACCGGTGGCGAACCAGCACGGACAACGAGCCTCGGGGCCGTCTGTGGCCCTGGGTGGCCGGTTCGACCTCGCGGTGTCACCGGCGGACCGGGTGGGAGTGGTGTGGAGCGGCCCGCACTCTGCGGGCATCGGCGCGGCCAGGCGCCGGGCCACCTCGGTCAAGGGGTCCAGTCTACCAGCGCGCGGGGGCGCTCCCGGCCACGCGCCGACGGGCGAGGGTCACGCCGAGGAGCACCCCGAGCGCGACACCGGTGAGGTCGGCGACCGCGTCGAGAGGGTCACCGCTGCGCGCCGGCAGGAGCGTGGCCTGCACGACCTCGCTGAGGACGGCGTGGGCCGCGAAGACCCCGGCGGCCCAGCGCACCCGGACGCCCGCCAGCACGGCGAGGGCCACCGGGACGAGGAAGACCGCGAGGTGGACCACCTTGTCGGCGTTCGGGAACGGGTCGACGCCCGGCGCCCGCGGGACGTAGAGCACGACGAGCTGGACGAGCGTCGCGGCCAGCGCGAGCGCCCCGGCCACGCGACCGGGGCGCGAGGACGCCGCCGTCACGCGTCGGGGTCGTCGTGGACGCCCTCGACGCCCTCGACGGCACGGCGCACGGCGTCCGCGACGGTGCTCGTGACGTCCGGGTGGAAGACGCTCGGGATGATGTACGTCGCGTTGAGCTCCTCCTCGGTCACGACGCCCGCGAGGGCGTCGGCCGCGGCGAGGAGCACCTCCATCGTCACGTGGCTGCTCGCCGCGTCGATGAGGCCGCGGAAGACACCGGGGAAGACGAGGACGTTGTTGATCTGGTTCGCGAAGTCCGAGCGACCGGTCGCGACGACGGCGGCGTGCCGGGCGGCGATCTCGGGGTCGATCTCGGGCACCGGGTTGGCCATCGCGAAGACGACCGAGCCGGGAGCCATCGAGGCGACCGCCTCCTCCGAGAGGATATTCGGGGCCGAGACGCCGAGGAAGACGTCGGCGCCGCGGACCGCGTCGGCGAGCGAGCCGCTGATGTCGTCGGGGTTGGTGTGCTCGGCGATCCACGCGTGGTTCGGGTGGTCGCCCGAGAGGACGTCGGCGCGGTCGCGGTGGACGACGCCGTCGACGTCGGCGACGACGACGTGGCGCGCCCCGGCGTGGAGCATGAGCTTGAGGATCGCGGTGCCGGCCGCGCCTGCGCCGCTCATCACGAGGCGCACGTCCTCGAGCCGCTTGCCGACGACGCGCAGGGCGTTGCGCAGCGCGGCGAGCGCGACGATCGCCGTGCCGTGCTGGTCGTCGTGGAAGACCGGGATGTCGAGCTCCTCGCGCAGGCGCGCCTCGACCTCGAAGCAGCGCGGCGCCGAGATGTCCTCGAGGTTGATGCCGGCGAACCCGGGGGCGATGGCCTTCACCGTGCGGATGATCTCGTCGACGTCGGTGGTGTCGAGGCAGATCGGGAAGGCGTCGATGTCGGCGAAGCGCTTGAACAGGGCCGCCTTGCCCTCCATGACCGGCAGCGCCGCCAGCGGGCCGATGTCGCCGAGCCCGAGCACCGCCGTGCCGTCGGTGACGACCGCCACGGTGTTGCGCTTGATCGTCAGGCGGCGGGCGTCGGCCGGGTTGTCGGCGATCGCCATGCAGACGCGGGCGACACCCGGCGTGTAGATGAGCGACAGGTCGTCACGGGTGCGGATCGGCACCTTGGACTCGACGGTCAGCTTGCCGCCGAGGTGCATGAGGAAGGTGCGGTCCGAGACCTTGCCGATCTCGACGCCCTCGACCGTGCGCATGACCGCGACGATCTCGTCGGCGTGGTCGACGTCGCGCGTGAGCATCGTCAGGTCGACCCGCATCCGCGCGTGCCCCGAGCCGGTGACGTCGAGGCCGGTGACGACCCCGCCCGCCTTCTCGATGAGGCTCGTCATCTCGCTGACCGCGGTCGGCCGGGCGGGCAGGACGAGGCGGACGGTGACGCTATTGGCGATGGAGGGCGCGGCGGGCATGCGGTCGATCTAACCGCGTACCGGCAGGTATCCCGAATCGGGGTCCGTGGTGCGGTCGCCCCCGCGCCGCTACCGTGACCCGCATGTCGGACCACGTGGACGTGACCGGCACCGGCAACGCCGGTGCACCGCCCGACGTCGTCGTCCTCGACGTGCGGGTGCACGTCGACGGCCCCGACGTCGCCTCCGCGCTCTCCGGCCTCGCCGACCGGCTCGCCGCAGCGGTCGCCGCCGCCGACGACCACGGGGTCCGCGACGCCGACCGGCGCACGACCGGGATGGGCGTCTCGCCGCGCTGGGACCGGGAAGGGCAGGGGGTCGTCGGGTACACGGCGCACCAGTCGCTGCGCCTGCGCGTGCGGGACCGGGACCGGGCCGGGGCCGTCATCTCGGCGCTCGCCGGGGCGGCCGGTGACGCCCTGGCCGTCGACGGGGTCTCGCTCGAGGTCGCCGACCCGGCTCCCCTGCTCGTGCGCGCGCGGGACGCCGCGTTCGCCGACGCGCAGGAGCGGGCCGACCAGTGGGCGCGCCTCGCCGGCCGGCCGCTCGGGCCGGTGCTGCGCGTCCGCGAGGCGCCGATGGGCGGCCCGGTGCCCATGCCCAAGGCGCGCTTCGCCTCGGCCGATGCGGGCGTCCCCCTCGAGGGTGGCGAGTCGGTCGTCGGGGTCGAGGTGCAGGTCCGCTTCGCGCTGGGCGAGCCGTGACCTGGGTCGACGCGCTCGGCTGGTTCGGGTCCGCGCTGCTCGTCTTCTCGCTGCTGCAGGCCCGCATCCTGCGGCTGCGTGTGCTCAACACGGTCGCCTGCGTCATCCTCGTCGTCTTCAACGCGGTGCTCGGGGTCTGGCCGATGGTCGCGATGAACGTCGTCCTCGCCGGCATCAACCTGTGGTTCATCGTCCGGATGCTCCGGGAGCGGGGTGACGAGCGGGCCTTCGCCGTCGTCCCGGTGCGCGGGGACGACGGCTACCTGCTGCACGTCCTGCACCTGTGGGCCGGGGACATCGCCCGCTTCTTCCCCGGGTTCACCGCCGGGACGGACCCCTCGCGCTCGACGTGGCTCGTGCAGCACGGCGACGAGACGGCCGGCGTCATCGTCGTCCGCGACGTCGGCGACGGCACGGCCGAGGTCGAGCTGGACTACGTGACCCCGCGGTTCCGCGACTTCGCGCCGGGCGAGTTCGTCTTCCGCCGGTCCGGCCTCTTCCGCGAGCTCGGGGTCCGTCGGGTGCTCACCGCGCCCGGGATGGTCGCGCCGTATTACGACCGGCTCGGCTTCACCCGCGAGGGCGAGCGCTACCGCCTCGACCTCGCCTGAGCCGCCCCGCACGTGGACGACCCGGGCCCTCGGGAAGGAGGGCCCGGGTCGTCTGCGGGGCAGGCGTGGGAATGCGCCGTGGTGGAGGTGGCGGGAATCGAACCCGCGTCCACTGACGGGAGACCAGGGCTTCTCCGGGTGCAGTGCGCTGTGGATTTTCTCGGCCCCGGGGCTCGCACGCACACGTTCCCCGACAGGCCCAGCCGAGTGAGAGTCCCGCGTCGCCCCTCGGCGTGACGACGCAGCAAGATCTCTAGATGACGCTGGTTACTGAGCCGAGATCATGCTCAGGCCAACGGACTTCGGGCTCGCTCAGGCGGCGAGGGCGAAGTCGGTGCGCTTGGAATCGGCACCTATTGGTTTGCACGGAGCGTTTGACGAGATGACCGTGCCTCCTCGACCCGCTTCCCACTGGACATCCGACCAATGTCGAAACCGATCACCCCCCTGAGGGGAGCACTCCCACGCTGTTGAGTTGTCACGGCGGCACAGGGCCACCGCACTGCCAGTATGCCGTGCAACACCGACACGCCCCAACCCGATTCCCCGCGAGCCGTGGGGCGGCCACGAGCGTCGGTCCCCGGGACGGGTCAGGTGGCGGGGACGGCCGGGTCGGCGCCCGGCGCGGCGGTCGGGCTCGGCACCGGGCCGGTGCCCTCACCGGTGCCCTGGGTCCCGTCACTGCTCGGGATCCCGTCACTGCCCTGGGTCGGGTCGCTCGGCGTCGTGGAGGGCTCGGTGGCCGTCGGCTGCGGCGAGGACTCGCCGGTCGAGGGCGTCGGGCTCGGCGTGGGGGTCGGGGTGTCCGTGGGGGTCGGGCTGCTCGAGGGCACGGGCGTGCGCGAGGCGCCCGGCCGCAGCCAGAGGTCCTGCGGGCTGACGAACGGCGGGCCGGGCAGCGCTGTGGCGGTCGGGGACGGCGAGGCCGTCGGGTCCGCGAGGGTCGGCGAGGGCAGCGACGGCACCGTCCCCGGCCCCGAGCGGGGCCCCGGGCCGGTGGCGGTCGGCGTCGGCGTGGGCGACGGGGTCGTCGGGGTGGGCGTCGGGCTGACCGAGGGCGTGGGCTCGGGCCTGCCGTCGAGCGCGGACAGGCCGCCGGGCTGCAGCGCGACCATCCCGACGACGGCCGCGACACCTGCGCAGGCGGCAGCGACCACCTGCAGCACGCCGACGCGTGCGGAGGTGGGTGCACCCCTGCGGTACCCCTGCACGACAGACAGGCTAAGCGCAACCGGAACGCATTCGGGACATCCGAACGGTCGATGCGGTGTCGCGTCCGGGTGTCCCGCCCGCTCCCGTGGACGTCGGGACACCGGTGTGTCGCGCGTCACTAGGGTGGGCCGTGCCGCTCCCCGACGCCCGGAGGTCCGCCGTGTTCCAGAAGATCCTCGTCGCCAACCGCGGGGACATCGCCGTCCGCGCGTTCCGCGCCGCCACCGAGCTCGGGGCCAAGACGGTCGCGGTCTTCCCGCACGAGGACCGCACCTCCGAGCACCGGCTCAAGGCGGACGAGTCCTACGAGATCGGCGAGGTCGGCCACCCCGTCCGCGCTTACCTCGACCACGCGAACATCGTCCGGGTCGCGGTCGACTGCGGCGCCGACGCGGTCTACCCCGGCTACGGCTTCCTGTCGGAGAACCCGGACCTCGCGGAGGCGTGCGAGGCCGCCGGCATCACCTTCATCGGCCCGCCGGCCTCCGCGCTGCACCTCGCGGGCAACAAGGCCCGGGCGATCGCCGCGGCCCGGGAGGCCGGCCTGCCGACGCTGCGCGGCGCCGAGCCGACGACCGACCTCGACGCGCTGGCCGCCGCGGCCGAGGAGATCGGCTTCCCGGTCTTCGTCAAGGCCGTCTCCGGCGGTGGCGGGCGCGGGATGCGCCGGGTCGACGAGCGGGCGCAGCTGCGGGACTCGCTCGAGGCCGCCCAGCGCGAGGCCGACGCGGCCTTCGGCGACCCGACGCTCTACCTCGAGGAGGCCGTGGTCCGGCCGCGGCACATCGAGGTCCAGGTGCTCGCCGACGCCACCGGCACCGTCCTGCACCTCTTCGAACGCGACTGCTCGGTGCAGCGCCGCCACCAGAAGGTCGTCGAGATCGCGCCCGCTCCGAACCTCGACCCCGAGGTCCGCGCGAGCATGTGCGCGGACGCCGTGCGCTTCGCCGAGACCATCGGCTACCGCAACGCCGGCACGGTCGAGTTCCTCCTCGGCGAGGACGGTCGCTACGTCTTCATCGAGATGAACCCGCGCATCCAGGTCGAGCACACCGTGACCGAGGAGGTCACCGACATCGACCTCGTCGTCTCGCAGATGCGGATCGCCGCCGGCGAGACCCTCGAGGACCTCGGGCTGCGCCAGGAGGACATCCGCACCCGCGGCGCCGCGCTCCAGTGCCGCATCACGACCGAGGACCCGGCCAACGGCTTCCGTCCGGACGCCGGCCAGATCACCGTCTACCGCTCGGCCGGCGGCGGTGGCGTGCGCCTCGACGGCGGCACCGTGTTCGTCGGCGCGCAGGTCAGCCCCCACTTCGACTCCATGCTCGTCAAGCTGACCTGCCGCGGCAGCGACTTCGGCGTGGCCGTCCGGCGGGCGCGACGGGCGTTGGCGGAGTTCCGGATCCGCGGCGTCTCGACGAACATCCCCTTCCTCGAGGCCGTCCTCGCCGACCCCGTCTTCCAGCGGGGAGAGGCGACGACCGGCTTCATCGACGAGCGCCCCCAGCTCCTCGAGGCGCGGATGGGCGGCGACCGCGGCACGAAGCTGCTGCAGTACCTCGCCGACGTCAGCGTCAACCAGCCGCACGGCCCCGCGACCACCCACCTCAAGCCGCGGACCAAGCTGCCGGCGCTCGACACCGACGCGCCGCTGCCGCCCGGCACCCGCGACCTCCTGCTGCGTGTCGGCCCGGCCGAGTTCGCCCGGCAGCTGCGCGAGCGCACCGACGTGCCGGTCACGGACACCACCTTCCGCGACGCCCACCAGTCGCTGCTGGCCACCCGGATGCGCACGCGCGACCTGCTGCACGTCGCCGGCCACGTCGCCCGCACCACCCCACAGCTGCTCTCGATGGAGGCCTGGGGCGGGGCCACCTACGACGTCGCGCTGCGCTTCCTCCACGAGGACCCGTGGGAGCGCCTGGCCCTGCTGCGCGAGGCGATGCCGAACATCCCGCTCCAGATGCTGCTGCGCGGGCGCAACACGGTCGGCTACACGCCGTACCCGACGAAGGTCACCGACGCGTTCGTCCACGAGGCGGCCCGCACCGGCCTCGACGTCTTCCGGATCTTCGACTCGCTCAACGACGTCTCGCAGATGCGTCCGGCGGTCGAGGCGGTGCTCGACACGGGGACCGCGGTCGCCGAGGTCGCCCTGTGCTACACCGGCAACCTCATGGACCCGGGCGAGCGGCTCTACACGCTCGACTACTACCTGCGCCTCGCCGAGGAGATCGTCGGCACCGGCGCGCACGTCCTCGCCATCAAGGACATGGCCGGGCTGCTGCGGGCGCCGGCGGCCCGGCGCCTCGTGACGGCCCTGCGCGAGAACTTCGACCTGCCGGTCCACCTGCACACGCACGACACCGCGGGCGGGCAGGTCGGCACGCTGCTCGCGGCCATCGACGCCGGGGTCGACGCCGTCGACGCGGCGACGGCGACGATGTCCGGGACGACGAGCCAGCCGAGCCTCTCGGCCCTCGTCGCGGCCACGGACGGCACCGAGCGCGAGACCGGCCTCGACATCGACGCCGTCTTCGCGCTCGAGCCCTACTGGGAGGCCGTGCGCCGCCTCTACGCGCCGTTCGAGTCCGGGCTCGCCTCCCCCACCGGCCGCGTCTACTTCCACGAGATCCCCGGCGGCCAGCTGTCGAACCTGCGCCAGCAGGCCATCGCGCTCGGGCTCGGCGACCGCTTCGAGGACGTCGAGGACATGTACGCCGCCGCGGACCGCATCCTCGGGCACCTCGTCAAGGTGACGCCCAGCAGCAAGGTCGTCGGTGACCTCGCGCTCGCCCTGGTCGGTGTCGGCGCGGACCCGGCGGACTTCGAGGAGAACCCGACCCGCTACGACATCCCGGACTCGGTCATCGGCTTTCTCGGTGGCGAGCTCGGCGACCCGCCCGGTGGCTGGCCCGAGCCGTTCCGGACCAAGGCGCTCCAGGGCCGCACCCCGAAGCCGCGCGTCACCGAGCTGACGCCCGAGCAGGAGGAGGCGCTCGTCACCGACACCCGGCGCACCCTCAACCAGCTGCTCTTCCCGGGGCCGACGCGCGAGTTCGAGGAGACCCGCGAGCTGTACGGCGACCTGTCGGTCCTCGGCACGATCGAGTTCCTCCACGGCCTCGAGCACGGTCAGGAGTACGAGGCCGAGATCGAGGCGGGCAAGCGGCTGCTCCTCGGCATCAGCTCGATCGGCGACCCGGACCGGCAGGGGATGCGCACGGTCATGTGCACCCTCAACGGGCAGTTCCGTCCGGTTCAGGTGCGCGACCGCTCGGTCGAGGTGGCGACCAAGGCCGCCGAGAAGGCCGACCCCGGGACGCCCGGCCACGTCGCGGCCCCGTTCGCCGGCGTCGTCACCCCGGTCGTCGCCGAGGGCGACACCGTCGAGGCCGGCGGCGTCGTCGCGACGATCGAGGCGATGAAGATGGAGGCGAGCATCACCTCGCCGACGGGTGGCACCGTCGATCGGCTGGCCATCTCCGGGCACCAGCAGGTCGAGGGCGGCGACCTCGTCCTCGTCGTGTCACCCGGCTGAGCTGCGCTCCCCCGCACGGGCGGCCAGGACGTCGAGGTCTCGCAGGGCGTAGCGCAGGTGCTCCCACTCCTCCTCGAGGACGGTGTGGAGGCAGGACCGCACGGTCTCCGGGTACTGCGGCGCCCACGGGGTGGCGCGGGTCGCGTCGAGCTCGTCGGCGGTCGTCGCGGCGAGCAGCTCGCGCACGTGGGCCGTCCGCTCGGCCCGGACGGCGAGCACCTCGGACCACGGCGGCGTGCCCGGCGCGAAGACCGACGGGTCGTGGCCGTCGGCGGCGTACTCGGCGTTCGGCATCCCCAGCGGGTGCCACGGGCGCTCGACCCCGAGCACCGCCCCCCGCACCCACGTGTCGGTGGCCATGACGAGGTGCCGCACCGTCTCGGCGAAGGACCACTCCCCGTCGACGGAGGCGTCGAGCGACCCCTGCGGCATCGACTCGGCCCGGGCCACCGCACCGGCCCAGGCCTGCTCGACCGCGGCCCAGGCGGCACGCAGGCCGTCGGGGTCCTCGGCCCGGCGCAGGGCCCGCCCGGGCATCCGCCGGTCGAGCTCGGCGTCGACGAAGCCGGTGACGTCGACGCCGTTGACGAGCAGGGTGCTCTCGCCGTCGAGCAGCCAGGGCGCGTCGATCTCCGCGCCGGCGACGTCGACCGCCCGCAGGACGGCGCCCGAGAGGTCGCAGCGCACGAAGCGCGCCTCGCGCAGGTCCCGGTCGACGAAGCGCGCCGACGGCTCGGGCTGCTCGGTGGAGGTGTCGGGCGACTCGCTGGGGACCACCGCGGGAGCATCCCACGACCGCACGGCCGCCGTCGCCCCGAGGGCGTGGTGGTGGATGCCGTTGAAGGGCCGCGACCTGCGGCGTCGAATGTTCGTCGAAAGTCTGTCGCGTCGAAAGCCCCACGGGCGCTCGAGCGTGCATAGCGTGGTACCCATCAGCGTGGTGCGTTCCTGGCGGGGCGTGCTGCACCCCGTAGCGAAGGGAGCACCTCATGGGTCTCGGAGACAAGATCGAGAACATCAAGGACGACGTCGTCGGCAAGGCCAAGGAGGCCACCGGCAAGGCGACCGACAACGAGCGCCTCGAGGCCGAGGGCCGCGGGGACCAGACGAAGTCGGACGTCAAGCAGGCCGGCGAGAACGTCAAGGACGCCTTCAAGCACTGACACCGGACCACCGACCCCCGGGTCGGGGAACCACGACGGGCCGCTCCCTCACGGGGGCGGCCCGTCCGTCGTGCGGGGCCGACCCGGCCGGCCGGGCTACCAGCTGCCGCCGGACGATCCCCCGCCACCGCCACCGCTGAAGCCGCCTCCCCCGCTGAAGCCCGAGGAGCCGGACGAGCCCGGGGTGGAGACGAGGGTCCCCGCGGCGACGGTCGAGAACGAGTCCATGCTCGAGGCGACGTCGCGGAAGCCGCCGTCGCCCCACGAGCCGACGTACCAGAGCGGGCTGACGACCGTGTGCCCCGCGGCGGCCGCCGCGGCGGCGACCTCCTCGAACACCGCGGCCCACCGGTCGGCGAGCCCGAAGACGATGGCGTAGGGCAGGAACCGGCTGAAGAGGTCCTGCGCCTCCTCCCAGCGGATCTGGTTCGCCTCGGCCGTCGCGAGGTAGCGCTCGAACCCCTTCGAGCCGGCGAGCACGGCCGAGCCCTCCGCGGTCCGGGCCGCCATCCGCCGCCCGAGCGCGCGCGTCACGAGACCGCCGACGACGAGACCGCCCGCGAGCACCCAGACGGGGCTCACCGGCAGGCCGGAGTCGGCGAACAGGCCCGAGGCCGGGCCGGCGAGGAAGAAGCCCCCGAGCACACCGACACCGACGAGCACGCTGCCCAGGGCCATCCAGCCCGAGCGCTGCGCCTGCGGGCTGCGACGGAACCAGCCGCGCTCGACGACCTCCTCGTACATGAGCCGCTGGACGGCGTCGACGGTGGGCTTGAAGCGGTTCTTCAGCGACGAGAGCGCGACCTGGTCGCCGGCCGCGAAGAGCGACTCGTGGAGGAGCTGCTCGTACGGCGCGAGCGGTGGGCCCCCGGCGGGCGGCGTCGTGCGGGTGAGGACCCAGTCGTCGGAGCGGAGGGCGCTCCGCTCCTCACGGCCGATGCGCAGGTGGCCGCGCACGGCGAGGTCGATGATCGTCGCGGTGACGTCGACCAGGCCGGCCTCCTCGTCGAGCACGGTCCCGACGAGGCCGGGCTGCACGCCCTCCGGCGGGGTGAACTGCACGGCGACCGTCGGGGCGGGACCGCCGACGACGACGGGCGCGGACTCGCCGGCGCCCGGCGAGAGGCCCGGCGTCAGGCCCGCGTAGCGCTCGTCCCGCCCGCGGCGCCACACGAGCAGCCCCATGAGGGTGCCGGCGGCCAGCGGGACGAGCAGCCCGCCCCCGGTGGCGAGGAGCCCGAGGGTGCGGGCGGTGGCCGGGGTCACCGTGCTGCCCCCGCTGCTGCCGACGTCGCCCTCGCGCAGGTCGGGTGTGAGGTCCCCGAACGCCTCGCGCGGGAACGAGGCGACCACGGAGGCCCCCTCCTCGGCGGCGAGGTCGGGCACGGTGTACTCGGCGCTGGCGCCGGGGGTCGCGGGGCACGGGTCGCTCGAGCCGTAGGGGCCGTGGAAGCACGCCGCGCGGGTGACGTCGGCGGGACCGGTGACCGTCGCGCGGACGTCGTGCTGCGGGAAGGAGCTCGCGGTGCTCACGACGTCGTAGTAGACCTCGGCGGTGCCGTCGCCGATGTCGTTGACGAGGTGGGCGAGGCGGTAGCGCACGACGTAGCGCGCGGTGCCGCTGACCGTCTCCGAGGGGCTGCCGATCCGGATCCGGCGGTCGGCCCCGTCGTCCTCGACCGTGATGTCGGTCGGCGCCCCGGTGGGCGAGGTGACCTCGATGCCGGACAGCTCGTAGTAGCGGTACTGCGTCTCGCTGTCGCGGTAGCCCGCCCGGACCCGGACGAGCCGGTAGATGCCGTGCCGGTCCTCCCCCTCCGGGAAGCGCCAGGTGATGTCCTCGGTGACGACGACGCTGCCGTCCTCCTGCGCCTCGATGCTCGTGTGCAGCGAGTCGGCCTGCTCCTGCGCCGGCAGGGCGGCCGGTGCGGCGCCGCCCCAGGCGCCGACGCGCTCGGGTGCTCGCGCCCCGGGAGCAGCGGCCGCCGCGGGGGCGAAGGCGGTGAGCGCGGCGAGGCAGGCCAGCAGAAGGAGGAGCGCGGCCCGCACCCCGCCGCGGCGGGGCATCGTCAGTCCTCGCCGCGCCGCCGGGCGGCGATGGCCCGTTCGGCCTCGCGGTTGTCCTGCCGCTCGCGCAGCGCCTGCCGCTTGTCGAACGCCCGCTTGCCCTTGACGACCGCGATCTCGACCTTCGCGCGGCCCTCCTTGAAGTACAGGCTGAGCGGGACGACGGAGTAGCCCGACTCGCGCGTCGCCTGCGCGATCTTGTCGAGCTCGCGGCGGTGCAGGAGGAGCTTGCGGCGCCGGCGCGGGGTGTGGTTGGTCCACGTCCCGTTGACGTACTCGGGGATGTGGACGCCCTCGAGCCAGAGCTCTTCGTCGCGGTCGAAACCGGCCCAGCCGTCGACGAGCGAGGCCCGACCCATCCGCAGGGCCTTGACCTCGGTGCCCATGAGGACCATGCCGGCCTCGTAGGTGTCCTCGACGAGGTAGTCGTGGCGCGCCTTGCGGTTGCTCGCCACGAGCTTCGTCCCGGGGGTCCGCCCCTTGTCCTTCGCCACGGTCAGGAGGCTACCCGCCCGGGTGGCACCGGCTCACGGCGATTCCCGCCGACGGGCCGGCCGGGCGCGTCAGGAGAGGGTGTTGAGCCACTTGCGGGGGTCGACGAACGCGCCGTCCTGGAGCGTCTCGAAGTGCAGGTGGCAGCCGTTGGAGGTGCCGGTCGTGCCGCTGTAGCCGATGAGCTGGCCGCGGCCGACCGAGCCGCCACCGACGACGATGCTCGTCAGGTGGTTGTAGGTCGTCGCGAGGCCGACACCGCGCTCGAGCCCGTGGTCGATGACGATGCGGTTGCCGTAGCCGCCGCCCCAGCCGGCCGAGATGACCGTGCCGGACGCCGCCGCGTAGACGGGCGTGCCGCAGTTGACCGCGTAGTCCCGGCCGGAGTGCAGCTTCCAGTAGTGGTAGATCGGGTGGAAGCGCTGGCCGAACTCCGAGCTGATCCAGCCGCTCTTCACCGGGCGCGACAGGACGCCGCTGGAGGTGCTGGAGCCGCCCCCGCCGGTCGAGCCCCCGCCGCCGGTGGATCCACCACCGGAGCTCGAGCCGCCGCCGGACCCGCCCTTGCCCTTGTTCTGCTCGGCGCGCTTCTTCGCCTCGGCCGCGGCGCGGGCGCGGGCCTCGGCGGCGCGGCGGGCGAGGACCGCGCTCAGGCGGTCCTGCTCGGCCTTCATCGAGGCGAGCTGCTTCTTGTCGGCGGCCAGCTGGTCGGCGAAGCTCGCCGCCTGGCCCTTCTGCGCGCTGACGAGCGACTCGAGGTCGACCTGGGCCTGCTGGGCGCTCGCCCGGGCGGACTCGGCCTTCTTCAGCGCGGCCGCGGCCGCCTGCTGCTTGCGCGCGGAGTCGGCGCGCAGCGCGCTCACGTGGTCCTCGAGCGCGGTGAGACCCGCCTGCTCGGTGGTCAGGCGCTGCATCGTCGCGTTCTGGACGTCGAGGACGGTGTCGACCATCGCGAGCCGGTCGGCGAACTGCTGTGGCTGCGTGCTCGAGAGCGCGACGTCGAGCTGCCCGAAGCCCTGCTGCTGGTAGACCTGTGACGCGAACTGCGCGAGGCGCTTGCGCCCGGCGGCGACGGCCTTGGTCGAGGCCTCGAGGTCGTCGCGCGCCTTGGCCTCGTTGGCCTTGGCGACGTCGAGCTCCTGGGAGGCCCGGGCCTCGGCCGCGTCGGCCGCGTCGGCCGCCGAGCGAGCCTTCTCGAGGGCGCTGCGGGCCGCGGGGAGCTTGTCCTCGGTGGCGTGGAGGGCCTGGTAGGCCTTGCGCAGCGCGGCGCTGGAGTCCTCGACCTCGTTCTCGAGGGCGTCGACCTTGCGGTCGACCTGCCGCTTCTGGGTCCCCGGGTCGGGGGCGGCGGGCGCCGACGGGGCGACCGCCAGCACGAGCGCGCTCGAGCAGGTCATCGCCGCGGCGAGCCCGAGGAGCCGTCGTGAACGGGCGCCGCGTGGGCGGTCAGGTCGTCCCATGATCACCATTGGTAACACGAACCCCATCGATGTGCACAGTCAACAGGCCAGGCGGGGGCCGGGCGGACGCCGGGCGGACATCAGCAGTCTCTCAGCGCCCGACCCTCTCGCGCAGGCCGTCCGGGCAGTCGCCGGCCTCAGACCCGCAGGTAGCGGCGCAGCGTGACGACGCTCGTCCCCACCGCGATGAGCACGACCCCGCCGAGCATCCACGGCGCGAGCAACCACACGTCGGAGACCCCGATGAACGCCTGCGAGAGGGCGATCTGGCTGGCCCCCTCGGTGAAGACGTACTGGGTCAGCCCGATGAGCAGGCCGACGGCGAGCAGGACCCCGACCGCCGAGACGATGACCATCTCGGAGATGAACGGGGCACGGATGGTCCAGTTCGAGGCCCCGACCAGCCGCATGATCCCGATCTCGCGGCGCCGGATGAAGGCCGCCTGCCGGATGGTCGTCGCCATGAGCAGCGCCGCGCACGCGGCCATGAGGGCCGCGAGGAAGACCGCGAAGACGGTGACCCAGTTGATGATCGTGAAGAACTTCGAGAGGACCTTCTCCTGGTCCTGCACGGTGGCGACGCCCGGGGCGTCCTCGAACTGCGTCGTCACGTTGCGGAACTTCGTCGGGTCGTCGAGCTGCACGCGCAGGCTCGGCGGGAGGTCGCCCTCCTGGACGTTGCCGGCGATCGGGCTGTTGCGGAACTGCTCCTTGAAGCGCTGGAAGGCCTGCTGCTCGGACTCGTAGAAGACCTGCTTGACCTCGGGCAGCGCCTCGAGCTGGTCCTGCAGCGCCGTGCGCTGGGCGTCGGTGGCCGCCTTGCCCTCGCAGTTGGGCGCGAGCGCGTTGGCGTTGCAGAGGTAGATCGAGACCTGGATCCGGTCGTACCAGTAGCCCTTCATCGTGTCCGCCTGCCGCTGGGCGAGCAGCCCGAGGCCGAGGAGGAACATCGCGACCATCGTCACGAGCACGACCGAGACCGCCATCGACACGTTGCGACGCAGGCCGGAGCCCACCTCGGAGGCGAGGAAGCGCGCCTGCATCTCAGGCCTCCCCGTCCGTCGTCACCACGGGCAGCTCCCCGGTCGGGTGGTAGTTGCCCTCCCGCTCGTCGCGCACGACGTGGCCGTCGGCGAGCTGGAGCACCCGCTTGCGCAGGGCGTTGACGATGTCGTGGTCGTGCGTCGCCATGACGATGGTCGTCCCCGTCCGGTTGATGCGGTCGAGCAGGCGGACGATGTCGAGGCTGATGGCCTGGTCGAGGTTGCCCGTCGGCTCGTCGCAGAGGAGGATCTGCGGCCGGTTGACGACCGCGCGGGCGATGGCGACGCGCTGCTGCTCACCGCCGGAGAGCTGGTGCGGGAAGCGCTTCTCCTTGCCGGCGAGCCCGACCATCTCGAGGGTCTCGGGCACGAGCTGGCGGATGGCGTGGCGCGGCTTGCCGATGACCTGCAGCGCGTAGGCGACGTTCTCGTGGACGGTCTTGTTCGGCAGCAGCCGGAAGTCCTGGAAGACCGCGCCCATCTCGCGGCGCAGGCGTGGCACCTGCCGGGTCGACAGCTTGCGCAGGTCGTGGCCGGCGACGAGGACGACGCCCTCGGTCGCGGCCTCCTCGCGCAGCGCCAGGCGCAGCATCGTCGACTTGCCCGAGCCGGAGGGGCCGACGACGAAGACGAACTCGCCGCGGTCGATGTCGACGTCGACGGCGTCGAGGGCCGGACGGGTCGAGCGCGGGTAGACCTTCGTGACGTTCTCGAAGCGGATCATGCGGAGCAGAGGGCCTCACGGCTGGGGAACAGGGGACCGCGGGCACACCACGGCACTGTCGAGGATAGGTCGAGCGACGCCGCGCGGCGGTCAGCTCGGGACGTTCGGCGGGTCACCGACCGCCGGGCCGACGACGGGGAGCCCGCCGTCGTGCGGCGTCACCCCGAGGACGTCGCGGAAGGTGGTCGCCACGACGGTCGCCGCGCGCCGCGCGTCGGCCTCGGGCAGGTAGGGCCCGCTCGGGACGTCGTCGGGCCAGAAGCGCAGGTAGTCCTTGCCGTCGGTGGCGGTCGGGACGTGCCAGCCGGCGGCGAGGATGCGCTCCTCCTCCTCGCGGGTCCACGGGAACGTCCCGCCGGCCCGCTGCGGTCCGGCCCAGTGGCCGCGCAGGTGGTCCTCGGCGCGCACGAGGCGCACGGAGGGGGCCACGGGGCGGCGTCCGCCGCCGAGCAGCCAGCGCAGCCGGGAGCCGCTGCGCGCCATCCGCTCGTGCCCGGGCGGGGCCGTGACGGTGAGCGAGGCACCGTCGTCGAGGCGGCGCACGGCGGCGGCGAGGTCGTCGGTCCAGGCGCCCCAGGCGGGGTCGAGCGCGTCGGTCATCGGCGGGTGGGCGTCGGCGGGCCGGGCGTCAGCCCTGCGCGTCGGCCTTCTCCTGGGCCTTGCGCCAGCGGATGCCGGCCTCGATGAAGCCGTCGATGTCGCCGTCGAAGACACCCGAGGTGTTGCCGACCTCGTGCTCGGTGCGCAGGTCCTTGACCATCTGGTACGGGTGCAGGACGTAGGAGCGCATCTGCTCGCCCCAGCTGGCCTTGATGTCGCCGGCGAGCTCCTTGCGCTCGGCGGCCTCCTCGGCCTTCTTGATGAGCAGGAGGCGCGACTGCATGACCCGCAGCGCGGCGGCGCGGTTCTGGATCTGCGACTTCTCGTTCTGCATCGAGACGACGGTGCCGGTGGGGATGTGCGTCATCCGGACCGCGGAGTCGGTCGTGTTGACCGACTGGCCGCCGGGGCCGCTGGAGCGGAAGACGTCGATCTTCAGCTCGTTCTCGGGGATGTCGATGCTGTCGGTGCCCTCGATGAGGGGCACGACCTCGACGGCGGCGAAGCTCGTCTGGCGACGGCCCTGGTTGTCGAAGGGGCTGATCCGGACGAGGCGGTGCGTGCCGCCCTCGACCGAGAGGTTGCCGTAGGCGTAGGGCACGTCGACCTCGAAGGTGGCCGACTTCAGGCCGGCCTCCTCGGCGTAGGAGGTGTCCATGACCTTGGTCGGGTAGCCGTGGCGTTCGGCCCAGCGCAGGTACATGCGCATGAGCATCTCGGCGAAGTCGGCGGCGTCGACGCCCCCGGCGCCCGCGCGGATGGTGACGACGGCGGCGCGCTCGTCGTACTCGCCGGAGAGCAGGGTGCGGACCTCGAGCTCGCCGACGGCCTTGCGGACCTTGACGAGCTCGCGCTCGGCCTCGGCGAGGGTGTCGGCGTCGTCCTCCTCCTGGCCCATCTCGACGAGGGCCTCGAGGTCGTCGATGCGCGCGTCCATGCCGACGACCCGCTCGTGCTCGGCCTTGGCGCGGGAGAGGCCGGAGGTCACCTGCTGGGCGCGCTCCTGGTCGTCCCAGAGGGACGGCTCGGCGGCCTGCTGCTCGTACTCGGCGATCTGCTGCTCGAGGGCGGTGAGGTCGGTGACCTCCCGGACCGACGCCATCGTGCTGCGCAGGTCCTTGATCTCCTGGGTGAAGTCGGTGGCCACGAGGGGCAAGCCTACGCGAGCGGGGCTCGGGGCCCCGACGTGCCGGGTCGGGGGCCGGACGCACGGCACGGCCCGCACCGGTGGGGTACGGGCCGTGTGGGGTGGCGGAGGTGCGTCGGTCAGACGACGAGCCCCAGGAGGAGCACGACGACGAGACCGGTGACCGAGAGCAGCGTCTCCATCGCCGACCACGACTTGAAGGTCTGGCCGACCGAGAGGCCGAAGTACTCCTTGACGAGCCAGAAGCCGGCGTCGTTGACGTGGCTGAAGAACACCGAGCCGGCGCCGATCGCGAGGACGAGCAGCGAGACCTGCGCCGCCGGGAGCCCGGTGGCCAGCGGGGCGAGGATGCCCGACGCGGTGACCGTGGCGACGGTGGCGGAGCCGGTCGCGAGGCGGATGAGGACCGCGACCACCCAGGCCAGGAGCAGGACCGAGATGCCGCTGCTGCGGACCCAGTCGGCGACGAGCTCGCCGATACCGGTGTCGACGAGGGTCTGCTTGAAGCCACCGCCGGCGGCGACGATGAGGATGATGCCGGCGATCGGGGGCAGCGAGCCCTCGAGGCTCGTGCTGATCTCCTTCATGCCCATGCCGGCGCCGCGGCCGAGGGTGGCCATCCCGACGAGGACGGCGATGAGGAGCGCGATGACCGGCGTGCCGATGAAGTCGAGGGCCGAGCGGACGGCGGTGCCCTCGCTGCTGAAGATGTCGGCGAGCGCCTTGCCCATCATGAGGACGACGGGGGTGAGGACGGCGAACATCGTCAGGCCGAAGGACGGCCGGCGCTCGCGGGAGCCGCGCTCGTCGTCGTCGCCGGTGCCGAACATGGCGGGCGGGGGCACGTCGACCCAGCGGCCGGCGAGCTTGGCGAACAGCGGCCCGGAGACCGCGATGGTCGGGATGGCGACGATGACGCCGAACATCAGGGTGAGGCCGAGGTTGGCCTTGAGGGCGTCGATGGCGACGAGCGGGCCGGGGTGCGGCGGCACGAGGCCGTGCATCGCGGAGAGGCCGGCGAGGGCGGGGATGCCCACTCGGACGACGGAGACCTGGGCACGGCGGGCGACGAGGTAGATGACCGGCATGAGGAGCACGAGGCCGATCTCGAAGAACATCGGCAGGCCGATGATCGCGCCGACCGCGGCCATGGCCCACGGGAGGGTGCGCTCGGAGGAGCGGCCGATGAGGGTGTCGACGATCTCGTCGGCGCCGCCGGAGTCGGCGAGCAGCTTGCCGAACATCGCGCCGAGGGCGATGAGCGTGCCGACGCCGGCCGCGGTCGAGCCGAAGCCCTTCGTGAAGGAGTCGACGACGTCGCCCATCGCGACCCCGGCGACGGCGCCGACGGTCAGCGAGCCGAGGGTCAGGCCGAGGAAGGGGTGGAGCTTGAAGCGGGTGATGAGCACGACGATGACGGCGATGCCGAGCAGCGCGGCGGGGATGAGCCGGCTCGCGGGGATGCTCTGCGTCGCGCCGTCGGCGGCGGTCAGGGCCGGGAAGAGCAGCCCGTGGAGGTCGGTGGTCGTCATCGGAGGGAACCGTCCTTCGGGGCGAGGATCTGGAGGGACTGCTCGACGAGGTCGTCGACGGGGGCGCTGACGTCGAGCGCGGTGCCGAGCTCGTCGGCCTGGAGGGGCTCGAGCGTGGCGAACTGGCTGTCGACGAGGGCCGCCGGCATGAAGTGACCGGGGCGGCCGGCCATCCGCGCGGCGATGACGTCACGGTCGCCGTGGAGGTGGAGGAAGAAGGTCTGCGTCGCCTGCTCACGGAGCAGGTCGCGGTAGGACCGCTTCAGGGCCGAGCAGGAGACGACTCCCCCGGCCTCGGCGTGCGCGTCGAGCCACGCGGCGATGGTCCGCAGCCAGGGCTCGCGGTCGTCGTCGGTGAGGGGGACGCCGGCGGACATCTTCGCGACGTTCTCCGGGGGGTGGAAGTCGTCGGCGTCCGCGAAGGGCACCCGGAGCCGCTGGGCGAGCGCAGCACCCACGGTCGTCTTGCCGGATCCGGACACCCCCATCACGACGACGAGGGGGGACTGGCTGGTGGTGGTCATGCTGCGCGACTCCTGTGTCGGCGGGCCCTCGACGCCGAGGGCGGGTCGTCGCACAGCATGCGCCCTTAAGTCGGCTTTATCAACCCCTGAGCCTTGGAAAAGTCTCATCAATCACACCGGGCGGGTGCTTACATCGGCGTCTGGCACCCTTGCCGCATGGCCACGCCCTCTCGGTCCGCGCCGGGCCGCCGACCGCCCGCGCCGGGCCTGCACGCCGGGGTGCTCGACGCCCTCGGCGCCGAGATCGTGTCGGGGGCGGCGCCGGAGGGGTCGGTGCTGCGCATCGACCGGCTCGACGAGCGCTTCGGCGTCTCGCGCTCGGTCGTGCGCGAGGCGGTGCGGGTGCTCTCGGCGATGGGCCTGGTCGAGACCCGGCGGCGGGTCGGGGTGCTCGTCCAGCCGCGCTCGGCGTGGAACGTCTTCGACCCCACCGTCATCCGTTGGCGCCTCGACGGGCCCGGCCGCGAGGAGCAGCTGCTCTCGCTCGGCGAGCTGCGGCGCGGGGTCGAGCCGGTGGCCGCGGCACTGGCCGCCGCGCGCGCGACCGGCGAGCAGTGCGCCCGGATGGCCGCCGCCGTCATGGAGATGCAGGTGCAGGCCAAGGCCCAGGACCTCGTCGCCTACCTCGCGGCCGACCAGCAGTTCCACCGGGCGCTGCTCGAGGCCTCCGGCAACGAGATGCTCGCGGCCCTCTCCGGGGTCGTCGACGAGGTCCTCGCCGGCCGCACCCACCACGACCTCATGCCCGCCCGCCCCAACCCGGAGGCGATCCGGCTGCACTCCGAGGTGGCGCAGGCCATCGGGGCCGGCGACGCGGTGGCCGCGTCCGCGGCGATGGCGGCGATCATCGACGAGGCCAGCGCCGCCCTGCGCGCGACCACCGACGACTGACCCTCCCCCCTCCTCCCCGGCCCCTCCCCCCTGCCCCACCCCGGGCCTTTCCCGACTTCTTGCGAGTTCCGCCGCTCGACACGCGGGTCGTCGGCGTGTCGAGCGGCGGAACTCGCAATCAGTGGAGTGAGGGAGGGCCGGAAAAAACTCTTCCGGGAGATGTATCAGGGTGCGGAGGCGCGTCTCCTTCACCTCGACGGCGGGCAGCAGGGGCTCGCCGGTCGGCCGCTCGCAGGGTCCGGGGCACGGGCACGAAGGCGTTCGACGTGGTCCACCGCATCGGTGCGCAGGGGCGCCGGCGTCGTGGACGGGCGGGGTGGTCGGGAGCAGGGCCCGGCCGCCCCGCTGCGTCGCGCCCGGCGTCAGTCGAGCGGCTGCAGGTGGTGGCGGTCGCCCGCCTCGAGGTGGCCACGGACCGCGTCGCTGCTGCGGTCGGACAGGATGCTGCGCCGGCTGCGGCTGGACAGCAGGCTGCAATCGCTGCGCTCGGAGAGGGCCGAGAACATCGACATGCTCGAGAACGCCGACGCGAGGCTCATCGACGAGCCGAGGCTGAGCACCGAGGCGAAGCTCCCGATGCTCGCGATGCTGAGTACCGAGCCGATGCTGCCGACGGAGAGGACGCTGCCGCGCGAACCGACGGACAGGAAGCTGTCGGTGGAGCGAATGCACCATCGGCCGCGCAACCGGGTGGGGAGGTCGGGCACGTCCCCGACGCTATGCCCGCCGGGCCGCCGGCGACAGGGTCCGCGGTCAGGGAGCGAGGAGGTCGGAGCGGGCGCGCGAGGTGACGTGCACGGTGATGCTCACGCCGAGCTCGCGCAGCACACCACCGACGAGCGGCAGCTCCGCCTCACCGCTGAGGTCGACGACGGCGGTGCGTCCGTCGGGGGTGCCGGTGGCCGGCCCGAGGCGCCAGTCGAGGACGCCCGTCGGACGTTCGACCGAGCCGAGGTAGGCCGCAGCCCGCTCCCGCACCGAGGCGGTCGCGAGCGGCACGGACTCGCCGACGCCCTTCCGGTAGGCCCCCTCGTCGAGGGCCCCCGCCGCGGCGAGGGACGCGCCGTCCGCCGCGTCGAGCATCCGCACCCGCGCCAGGTGCGCCGAGGTCACCGCGACCGTGCCGGCGATGAGGGTCATCGCCACGACGACGAGCCCGAGGAGGTACACCGTGATGGTCCCGCGCTCGTCATGGACGACGGCGGCCCGCGCCGTCACGGCAGCACCCGGAAGCGGTCGACGGTCGAGACCTGCGAGGCCGTCACCGGGATGCTGAGCGGCAGGACGTCCTCGAGGAAGGCCGGCACGAGCGGGAGCGGCACGAGGACCGTCGCCGTCGTCTCGACACGACCGTCGGGTCGCAGGCACGGAGAGCCGTCGCAGGCGATCGTCAGCGTCCCGGTGTCCTCGAACCGCTGGTCCAGGAAAGAGATCCGCGCTGCCGCCCGGGCCCGCCCGGTCGGGTCCTCGCCCGCGTCGGTCGTGATGTAGGCGCGACCGGCCTCGCGCGCGGCCTGGCTCACGGTGAAGGCCCCCGCCTGGACCCGCCCGAGGGCGAGCACCAGGTAGACGAGTGGCAGGAACAGGAGCACACCGAGCATGACGAACTCGACCACGGCGCTGCCGGACTCGCGACGCATCGCCCGCCCCTCGGGGCGTGGGCTCGCGGTCGCCACGCGACGCGGGCGGCTCACTGGTCCTCCCGGAAGGCACGGCCGACGACGTCGAGGCGGCCCTCCGGCCCGAGCAGGCCGAGCACCGGCAGCGGGGCCACCACCTCGACCTCCACGACGCGCACCCCCGAGACCGTGGACTCGCGTGCGCTCACCGACCGTGCGTACCGCGGGGAGAGCGAGGCACCGACGAGCGAGCGGGTGCGCAGGACGGCCTCTCCGGGGACGGCGTCGGCCCGCGCGCCGGCCCGGGCACCCTCCGACGCGCACGAGATCAGGACGTTGCGGACGTGGAGCACCAACCCGAGCTGGACCAGGGCGAGGAAGATCGTCGTGAGCAGCACGGACACCATCACGAAGTCGACGACGGCTGCTCCGCGCTCCGTCCGGCGGGACCCGCACACGGCGGCGACGGTCAGCCGGTCACCGAGGACAGCGCGCTGCGGAACAGGCTCACGAGCTGCTCCCGCGCGACCGCCCAGAGCACCGTGACGAGACCGGCGGTCATGAGGGTGATGAGCACCCAGCCGGGGACGTCACCGCGTTCGGCGCGGCGTTCGGCCCGGTTCAGCACCCGGAAGGCCACGCCGTGCAGGCGGGCGGCGAGGTGGGTCGTTCTCATGGTCGTCCTCTCTCATCGGTCAGATCGTGAAGCGGAAGAAGCTGTAGCCCGGGAACACGAGGAACAGCACGGTCACGGGCAGGATGAGGAACACGACGGGGACCATCATCGCGATCTCCTTCTTGCCCCCCGCCTCCATGAGCGCGCGGCGTCCTTCCTCCCGGACGTCCTGCGCCTGGGCCCGGAGCACCTCGGCGAGCGGCGTGCCGCGCTGGACCGCGACCACCACCCCGTCGACGAAACGCCGCAGGCTCGGTAGGCCGGTCCGGTCGGCCAGCCCCTGGAGCGCCGTCGGCAGGTTGGCTCCGGCGCGCGCGTCGGCCAGGCAGCGCCGGAGCTCGGCGGCGAGCTCTCCCTGCGAGAGGCGGCAGACCCGCTCGAGGGCGCCCACCGCTCCCTCGCCCGCCCCGACGGCGAGCGCGAGCAGCTCTGCGACGGTGGGAAACTCAGCGAGCATGCGGCGCTCTCGACGGACGGCGCGCACGGTCAGCAGGTAGTCGGCGCCGGTCACCCCGAGCCCGAAGCCGATCCCGGTGAGCAGCACGACGGTGAGCGACGAGCCACCACGCGCGAGCACGAGCAGCGTGCCCGTGGTCGCGGTGACGACCGCGGCCCCGATGCCCCACAGCACCTGTTCGGCACGGAAGCGGTCGACGTCGGCGGTCCAGCCCGCCCTCAGCTGGCGGCTGCGGACCGAGGCCGCACCTCCCAGCACTCGCTCGACACCCCGGCCCAGGTCGCGGAGGACGGGAGCGGCGACCGAGGCCAGCACCCCGCCAGTGACACGGTCGTCGAGAAGCCTCGACGGACGTGGGGTGTCGCGCAGGTAGGGCAGCACCCGGTCCGCGAGCCCACGGCGGCGGTTGCGCGGCAACCGGACCCAGACGAGCAGGAGCCCGATCCCGGCCAGGAGCCCGAGCAGCGCACCGGTGCGCGCGAGGTCGCTCATCGCAGGACCCGCTGGTCCTCGGGCAGCCGCCCGATGCGCATCATGACCCAGTAGGCCACCGCGGTCACCAGAGCACCAGCGGCGAGCACGCCGGCGCCGAGGCTGGTCGCGTACGCCTGCACCGACTCGGGGCGGGTCGACATCATCGCCAGGACGACCCACGGGGCAGCCACCGCGAGCCGGGCAGCGTTGACCGTCCACGACTGCCGCGTCTCGAGCTCTGCGCGCGTGCGGGCGTCCTCGCGGAGGAAGCCGGAGAGCGTGCGCAGCAACCGACCGAGGTCGCTGCCGCCGACCTCGCGGGCGATGCGCAGGCTTTCGACGAGCCGGTCGCCGACGGGGTCGCTCAATCGCTCCTTGAGCCGGTCGAGGCAGTCGGAGAAGCGCCCGGTCAACCGGTAGTCCTCGGCGAAGCGTCGGAACGGCTCGCGCAGCTCCTCCGGACCACGGTCGCCGAGCTGGGCCAGGGCCTCGGGCAGGGCCATCCCGGCGCGGACGGCCGACACGATGTTGTCGACCGCCTCGGGCCAGAGGTCGCGCAGCACCGCACGGCGCCTGCGGGCGCGACGTCGCACCACGAGGAGCGGCAGCGCCCCCGCCATAGATGCGAAGCAGACGGCGATCGGCAGGACTCCGACGACGAACCACCCGAGCGCCAGGACGAGGACGAACGCGACGACGCACGAGCCGAGGAGCGTCCGGACGCCGAGTCCGCGGAACCCCGCCTGCACGACCTCGTCGCGCAGCACCTCGACCGGACCGGCGAGGCGACCTCGGCGGCGCTCGCCCGGCTCGGGCACCCAGCAGCTCCACCACACGAGGAAGGCACCGATGCCGAAGCCCAGCCCCGGGACCAACCCGTTCACGACGAGCCTCGGGCCAGCAGCGCCGCGAGGTCGTGGCCCGCGCGCTCGAATCGGTCCTCGTGGGGCGGGAACCCGTCGGCCCGCACCAGGTCGCCGCCGCGACGCACGAAGAGCTCGGCGATCTCGACGACGTCCTCCTCCGCGCGACCCGGCACCGCGACGATCTCGCGGACGGTGCGCCTCCCGTCGCGCTCCAGGGCGGCGTGCACGACGAGGTCGATGGACGAGGCGACGGTCGGGACGACGAAGCGCGCCGAGACGTTCTCGCCGGCGAGCAGCGGCAGCGTGCACATCTTGGTCACCGCCTCGCGCGCGCTGTTGGCGTGGATCGTGCACATGCCCGGGAGACCCGAGTTCAGCGCGATGAGCAGGTCGAGGCTCTCGGCCTGGCGCACCTCGCCGACGATGATCCGGGAGGGGCGCATGCGCAGCGCCTCCTTGACGAGCCGCCGCAGCGGGACCTCCCCCGTGCCCTCGAGCGACGGCTGGCGGCACTGCATCGCCGCGACGTCCCGGTGCGGGATGCGCAGCTCGAAGACCTCCTCGCACGTGACGACGCGCTCGCGCGCGGGCACCGCCGACGCCAGGCAGTTGAGAAGGGTGGTCTTGCCTGCTTGCGTGCCACCGGACACGAGGATGTTGAGACCGGCCGCGACGGCGGCCTCGAGGAAGCGGGCCGCCTGTCCGGTGAGGCTGCCGAGCCGGACGAGGTCGTCCATCGAGTCGGCCTTGACGACGAACTTGCGGACGTTGACGTACCAGTGCTCGCGGGTGATGTCGGGGATCACCACGTGCAGCCGGCTGCCGTCCGACAGGACGGCGTCGACGAAGGGCGAGCTGAGGTCGACACGACGCCCGGACGACTTCAGCATCCGCTCGACGAGGTCGCGGACCTCGTCGGCGGTGAGGAGCGTGGTCGTCAGCTCCGCGACGCCGTCGCGCGCGACGAACACTCGTGAGGGCTCGTTGACCCAGATCTCCTCCACGTGCGGGTCGTCGAAGTATTGCTGCAGCGGGCCGAAGCCGACAACGCTGTCCCACACCGCTTTCGACGCGGCAGCCAGATCCGGGATGACGGCCATCCCGCCGTGCATGGACCGTTCGTCGTAGTCGCTGACGGCGTCCTGGACGAGACGACGCACGGCGGGCTCGTCACGGAGCGGGTCCAGGTTGGAGCGACGGAGCAGCTCGCGGACCTCCGTCTCCAGCGCACGCACGGCATCCATGTCCGGCCCGACCCCTTTCCCGTGGACCGCCCCCGGTCCGTGCTCTGGGGTACACCCAACACCGAGCGGGCCCGGAGCGCGACCCCCCGACCGGACACCTGTGGAAAACCCTGCGGCCGGGTCGGACGTCGCGTCTAGCGTCCCGGCCATGGAGCTCACCGCCACCGTCCACGTCCCTCGCCGCCACGAGGCGGTCGAGGTCGTGGTCGCGTGGAATGGCGCCGCGACCGCGGACGACCTCCGGCAGGCCCTCGCGGAACACCTGGGCATCCCCGTGCCCGGGCTCCTCCACGAGGGTGAGCGGGTGCCCGTGTCCGCTCCCGTCGGCGCACCACCCCTGCTGCACGGCGTCTCGCTCGTCGTCGCCGAGACCGGGGAAGGATCGACCCCGGGCTCCGGCGGGCGTCCCGCCTGCGCGTCGTCGTCGGCGATGCTCCTGACGACCGTGGGCGGGCCCGACGCCGGCCGGGCGGTGCCGCTGCGGCCTCCCGGCCTCAGCGTCGGTCGTGCCGAGCTCGCCGACCTGCGGCTCGCCGACCCCTCGCTCAGCCGCGTGCACTGCCGCATCGACGCAGACCCCTCGGGCGTCCGGGTCCGGGACGAGGGCTCGACCAACGGAGTGTGGGTCGACGGACGTCCCCTCGACGGTGTGGCCGAGATCGACACCCGCTCGGAGGTGCGGGTCGGCGCGACCACCCTGCGGCTGCGGCGGGCTCCGGCCCCGGGCCCCCCACGGCACCATCCCGGCGACGGGACCGCCCGGGTCCCGGTGGGCATCACGCCCGCCCCCCGTCGGCAGGCCCCGACCCTCACGGCGCCACGCACGCCGACCCCGCCGACCCGTGCCCGACTCCCGTGGGTGGCGGCGCTGGCTCCCCTGCCGATCGTCGTCGGCCTGGCCTTCTTCATCGGCCCCCAGGTTCTCGCGTTCGCGCTGCTCGGTCCGGTCGTCCTCCTGAGCACGGGGGTCGGCGACCGGGTGGGAGGACGGCGGCGGCACCGCCGAGCCCTCGCCGAGCACGCCGAGTCGCTCGCCCGGCACCGGGAGACGGTCACAGCCGCCCTGCAGTCGGAGCGCGCCGTGCTGCTCGCGGACCATCCCGACGCGCACGAGGTGCTGACGACCGCCGTGCACGGTGGTCCGCGCCTGTGGTCGGGAGCGGAGGGACCCGTCCTGCGGCTGGGGCTGGGTCGCGTGGACGCCGGCCTGACGGTGACCGACCCCGAGGGCGCCGAGCACCATCCCCACCTCGACGACGCACCGGTCCGCCTCGACCTCAGCCGCGTCGGCGCGCTGCACGTCCAGGGCCCTGCCCTCGACGGCGCCGCCCTGCTCCGACATCTCGTGGGACAGGTCGTCGTCGCCCACGGCCCCGAGTCGGTCTCGCTGGAGCTCGTGCGCCCGGCGGACCCGGGGGGATGGCGTGTGCTGGACCTGCTCCCCCACCGTCACGGCTCCGGGCGCCGGCTGCTCGTCGTCCCCGACTCCGCCGTGCCGGACGCGGCGCCCCGGATCGCCGGCACGCTCGCCGACGGAGGGCTCTGCCTCTCCGCCGGGCCGGGACCGGCCCCGACCGGCTCCGCCGCCGTGCTGCGGCACGACGGCGGGGGGAGGTACACCCTCACGGGCCCGGGGACCGCGGCCGCGCTGGTCGCGGACGGGACCTCGGAGGGGTGGCTCGACCGCCTCGTCCGCGCCCTGGCCCCCCTGCGCCCGGACGAGCCGGGCCGGGCCCTCCTGCCCGCGGTGGCGCGCAGCAGCGAGCTGCTCGGGCTGGGTACCGACCCGGACGCGGTGCTGCGCCGGTGGGCGACCGCGACGGCGCCGACCGCGACCGTGGGGGTCGACGCAGACGGTCCGTGGAGCCTCGACCTGCACCGGGACGGTCCCCATGTCCTCGTCGGCGGCACGACCGGCTCGGGGAAGTCCGAGCTCCTCCGCACCCTCGTGACCGGCCTCGCGCTGGACTCCTCCCCCGACGACGTCACCCTGCTGCTCGTCGACTTCAAGGGTGGGGCGGCGTTCGGTCCGTGCGTGGACCTGCCCCACGTGGTCGGTCTCGTCACCGACCTCGACAGCCACCTCGTCGACCGGATGCTCGACTCCCTCGCTGCCGAGCTGCGCCGCCGCGAGCAGGTGCTCGCAGACCTCGGGGCCTCCGACATCGACGCCGCCCGGCGGCTGGCCGGCCACGACGCCGCACCGCTGCCCCGTCTTGTCGTCGTCGTCGACGAGGTGCGGGCCCTCGTCGACGCGCACCCCGACGCGGTCGGCTCCCTCGTCCGCCTGGCCGCGCAAGGCCGCTCGCTCGGCATCCACCTCGTCCTCGCGACGCAGCGCCCCACGGGGACGCTGGGGGCCGAGATCCAGGCGAACGTCACCCTGAGGATCGCCTTCCGCGTCCGCGACCGGGCCGACTCGTGCCTGGTCGTCGAGTCGGACGACGCCGCGCTGGTCCCTCCCGACCGTCCCGGCCGTGGTGTGCGTCGGGGCGGCGACGGCGTCCTGCGCCCGTTCCAGGCGGCCCTCGTCGCACCCGCCGACACGCGCCCGCCCCAGGTCCGGGTCCGTGCCGCGGCCGGTGGCCGGGTCCCTGAGCCGGCCCCCCACCCGCCGTCGGCGGCTCCGCAGGGAGAGGATGCCGTGACGGGGCGTGACACCGAGGTCCGTGCGGTCGTCGACCTCGTCCGACGGGCCGCACGTGCCCTGGGCTCGACGCCGCCGCGCCGCCCGTGGATGCCGCCGCTCCCCGCCGTGGCCCCGGCCGCCGAGCACCCGGCCGGCACGGTGGCCCTCGTCGACGAGCCCGACCGCCAGCGACGCTGCGCATGGGTCTGGTCGTCGGGCACCCCGACGTGGCGCGTCGTCGGACCCTCGCGCAGCGGGCGGACAGCCACTCTGCGCGCGCTCGTCCTCGCGGCTGTCGCTGCTCACGACGAGCCGCTCGAGATACACCTCATCGCGCCACCCGGTCTCGGCGAGCTGGCGGCGCTCCCGCAGGTGGGCTCTGTGGTCGACCCGACCGACCCGGTGGGCGTCGACGCACTGCTGTCCCGGCTGGAGCAGTCGTCGGGCTCCGTCCACGGATCGACCACGCTGCTCGTCGTCGACGGGGTCGACCGGCTCGAGGACGACCCCGGCCCGGCCACCTCGGGGCGTGAGCGCGTGCTGCGCCTCGTGCGCGACACGGACGTGCACGCGCTCCTCGCAGGCGGACGGGACCTGCTGCGCCCCACGTGGGCCGCGCTCGGCGGCGAGACGCTCCTCCTGGGTCGGCCCGACGCCCTCGACGCCGCCCTGCTCGGGCTCCCGGCGACGCCGACGCCGTCGGCCGCCCCTCCCGGCCGCGGATGGCGGGCCCCCGACCACCGTGAGGTGCAGGTGCTCCTCGTCGGACCCGACGATGTCGTCGCCGCGGCGGGCGGGTCCGCCGTCACGACTCCGCCGACCCTGCCCTGGACCTACCGGCCCCTGCCGACCCGCGTCGACCGCGCCGATGTCCCGGAGGACCCGGCCGCGCCACCGGACGACGGTCTCCTCGTCGGCCTCGCCGGCCCCCGGGCCGCCGCCTTCTCCTGGCGCCCGGCGGAGCACGGGCGGCTGCTCCTCGTGACCGGGCGCTCCCGCTCCGGACGGACCACCGCCCTACGGGTGCTGGCTCGCTCGAGCGTCGGACGAGGCCGACCGCTCGTGCTCGTCACGGGCCGACCGACGGTGCGCCCGATGCCGTCCCTGGCGGTACCGGAGGGCCCTCCGCCCCCGTGGCCCGTGCTCGGCCCCGACGACGCCGAGCGGCTCGTCGACCTCCGGCGGGCCCATCCGGACCTGCTGGTCCTCGTCGACGACGTCCACCTGCTCGACCACACGGACATGGGCCGCGTCCTCGACGAGATCGCCTCGCTGGTCGAGCGAGACGGCGGCGCACTCGCCGTCTCCTCCCCCTCGCGCGTGCTCGCGGGTCGCCTGCGCGGGCTCGACGTCACCGTGGCCCGGCTGGGCTCGGCCGTGCTCCTCCAGCCGGCCCTCGACGACGCTGCCCTCGTCGGCATCCCCCGCGCGGCCGTCGCACGCGCCACCGGAGGTCCGCCGGGGCGCGGCCTGCTCGTGGTCGACGGCGAGGCCACCCCCCTGCAGGTGCTCGCGGACGGTGCGGACGACCACGAGCCGGCGACCACGGCCGAATCCGGCGCAACTACCACCGCAGCGTGACGTCGATGTCCTCCGCCGTGCCGCGGGAAGAACACGCCGGCGGCCGCGCCGAGCGACCTTCGGAGCCGCTGTTCGGCTCTGGCCAGCGCATAACGCGTGGCGTTATGCTCGTCCAGTGATCAGGTCGTTCGGGAACACCCCCACCGAACGGCTCTGGGCACGACAACACACCAGGACGCTGGATCCCCGCATCGAACGTGTCGCCCTCCGCAAGCTCGTCATGCTCGATGCGGCCGAGGCCCTGGACGACCTCACGGTTCCACCCGGCAACCGGCTGGAAGCGCTCAAGGGCGACCGTACGGGTCAGCAGAGCATCCGCATCAACCAGCAGTGGCGCATCTGCTTCGTGTGGACGCCGGCCGGTCCCGAAGACGTCCAGATCGTCGACGACCACTAGCCCGAAGGAGGCACCTATGGTGACCATCGCGCCCATCCACCCGGGCGAGGTTCTCCTCGAGGAGTTCCTCGCACCCTTGGGAGTCACCCAGCACCGGCTGGCGGTCTCCATCGGCGTCCCCCCGCGGCGGATCAACGAGATCGTGCACGGCAAGCGCCGAATCACCGCGGACACCGCGCTCCGCCTGTCCCGCTACTTCGCCACCACCGACCGATTCTGGCTCAACCTGCAGACCCGCTACGACCTCGAGATCGAGAAGGACCACCTCGGCGACGCGCTCGAGCTCATCCAGCCGCTCCGGAGCGCCTGATCCCGAGCGGTACCCGTCGGCTCAGCAGGCGGGCGGCCACCTCGTCGGTGATGGCGGCGGCCATCCGTCGAGTGGGTCGCCGTCCGCTTGGGACGCCGTCAGGCGGGGTCGTCGAACTCCACGTCCGGCACCCGCGCCAGCAGCGCCGCGCCGAGGGTGGCCAGGGCGAGGCCGAGGACGCCCCAGCCGAGGCCGGTGCGCCCGGCCTGGAGGATGCTCGCACCGACCGGCAGGAGCAGCAGGTCCCAGACGACGGTGGGGGTACGCGGCCAGCGACGCTCGCCGAGCCAGCCCTTGGCGAGCAGCCCGAGGCCGACCGCGCCGAGGAGGATGAGCAGGGCCGACATCACGACCCGGCCGGCGTCGCTGCCCTCCCCGATCGCCAGCTCGTAGACGTAGAACGCGGCGAACCCGAGCAGCGCGAGCGACTGCACGCCGCAGAGCGCGGCGGCGACGCGTCGGGGCCCGGGCGTGGGCGCCGGGGCCGCGTCGAAAGGCGGTTGCGGAGGCACCGCAGCAGCCTAGGCGAGCGCTACGCTCGGGCGTCTCGTGGTCCTACCCCACCCCTCGGGAACACGTGGCCCCCGTCCACCCGTTGAGCCGTGGTGAGCACCGACACCCGGAACGACCGGGGGTATCCCCTAGCCGCGATTGGGTACGTCACGGTAGAGTAACGCCACGGACGTCTGTGCGAAACACGTCCGTCACCGGGCTGCAAGGGCGCATCCCACCGCATGACGAACCCTGCAGCCCACCCCTCACTGCCGGTGCTCGACCGACTTCTGTGACCCCGACCAAGGAGCTCCATCCATGGATTGGCGCGACCGCGCTGCCTGCCTCGACGAGGACCCCGAGCTGTTCTTCCCGATCGGGAACACCGGCCCGGCGATCGCTCAGATCGAGGAGGCCAAGGCTGTCTGCCGTCGCTGCGAGGTCCTCGACACCTGCCTCAAGTGGGCGATCGAGTCCGGCCAGGACGCCGGCGTCTGGGGCGGCATGTCCGAGGACGAGCGCCGCGCCCTCAAGCGCCGGAACGCCCGCGCCCGCCGCGCCGGCTGACGACAGCCCCCACCAGCACCACCGCCTGCGCCCGCCCGGCGCCGCGAGTCAGCGGCCGCCGAGCGGGCGCAGCTTTGCGACGAACTCCACCTTCGTCCCGTGCGGCAGCGTGTTCTCCCAGCGGATGCGCCCGCGCAGGTCCTGGACGAACGAGGTGACGATCTTCGTGCCGAGCCCGGCCATCCCCGGGCGGAAACCCGCGGGCAGGCCGGCGCCGTCGTCGGTGACCGACACGGTCAGCTCGTCCCCGCCGTCGGCCGGCCGACGGTCGACCTTGACGACGATCGACCCGTCGCGGTCCTCGAGCCCGTGCTCGATGGCGTTCTGGACGAGCTCGGAGATGACCATCGCCAACGCGGTCGCGTCCTCGGCGCGCACCCGCCCGAACGAGCCCTCGAAGCGGCTGTCGACGTGGTGCTCGCGCACCGCGACCTCGACGACCGCGCGCAGGCCCCGCAGCGCGATCTCGTCGAACGACACGGTCTCGTCGAAGCCCGACGACAGCGTCTCGTGCACCGTCGCGATGACCGCCACCCGGCGCACCGCCTCGTCGAGCGCCGCCCGCGCGTCCTCCTGGGGCACCCGGCGGGCCTGCAGGCGCAGCAGCGCGGCGACCGTCTGGAGGTTGTTCTTCACCCGGTGGTGGATCTCGCGGATCGTCGCGTCCTTGGTCAGCAGCTCCTGCTCGCGCCGGCGCAGCTCGGAGACGTCGCGCAGGAGGATCATCGCGCCGGTCCGCACCCCGTTCAACGTGAGGGGGATGGCGCGCATCGTCACCGTCGCGCTCGCCGTCTCGACCTCGGTGCGCCAGGACGCGCGGCCCATGACGACGACGGCCAGCGACTCGTCGACCGCCCGCTCCCCCGCCGCGACGAGGTCGGTGACGACCTTGGCGAGCGTCTCGCCCATCACGTCGCCGACGTGGCCCATCCGGTGCACGGCCGAGACCGCGTTGGGGCTGGCGTAGCGCACGACGCCGTCGGGGTCGAGGTGGATGACGCCGTCGCCGACCCGCGGGGCGCCGCGGCGCAGCCCGGTCGGGGCCGACGGCGACGGGAACTCGCCCGTGGCGACCATCCGCAGGATCGAGTCCGCGAGGTCGCGGTAGGTCAGCTCGAGGCGGCTCGGGGTGCGCCCGCCGGTGAGGTTGGTGTGGCGCGTGACAACCGCGATGACCCGCTCGCCGCACAGCACCGGCACGGCGTCCTCGCGGATCGACATGTCCTCGCGGACCGTCGGCACGGGGGCGGCGACGATCCGGCGCTGGCGGGCGGCGTTGTCGAGCATCGCCGCCCGCTGGCGGGTCGAGCCGCGCCCGACGATGTCGTCGTAGAACACCATCGGACCGGTGTTCGGGCGGACGTGCGCGACGGCACGCCAGCCGTCGAGGCCGCCGCGCACCCAGAGGACGAGGTCGGCGAACGACAGGTCGGCGACGAGCTGCCAGTCCCCCGCGAGGAGGTGCAGCCACTCGGACTCCATCGGCTCGAGGTCCGACGTCGTCCGCAGCATCTCGGCGAGCGTGCTCACGCCGCCGAGCCTAGGTCACGCGTGGTCAGCTCGACGCGCCCACCCGGATGACGGAGCGCAGCGTCCGCAGCGCGACCGACAGGGCCGCGATGTTCGGCTGCTCGAGCCGCACGATGCCCGCGAGCGCGGACGTCGCCCGGTCGACCGACTCGCCGTTGGCCTCGCGCCACGCCGCGTACTGCGCCGCCGGGTCGTGCGCGTCGACGTCGGCCGAGCCCGAGGTCTCGATGACCGAGCGGGTCAGCGACTCGAGCACGGCGTAGAGGTCGTCGCGCAGCGCGCCACGGGCCAGGGCGTCCCAGCGGTCCTCGCGCGGCAGGCGGGTGACCTTGCCGAGCATGCCGTCGATGCCGAACTTCTCGGACACGAGGTAGTACAGCGGGGCGACGTCGGTCGGCTCGCGGCCGGTGTCGGCGGCGATGTCGGTGATGTCGAGCAGCGAGAACTGGTCGAGCAGCGACGCCGCGTGCACCGCGAGGTCCTCCGGCACGCCGGCCTCCTGGAGCCGGGCGGCGTTCTCGTCCAACCGCGTCCGCTCGGTGCCGCGCAGGAGGTCGGGCACCGTCGGCGCGAGCTCCTGGACGACGCCGGCGAACCGCTCGACCTCGGCGCCGATGTCGAGCTGCGAGGGCCGCGCCGAGAGGAACCAGCGCACGGTGCGGTCGAGCAGCCGGCGGAACTCGAGGTAGAGCGCCGTCTGCGCCGAGGTCGGCACGACGTTGTCGAGCGCCTCGACGCGGCGCACGAAGTCGGCCAGGCCGAACACCTCGCGCGCGACGACGAAGGCCCGCGTCACCTGCTCCGGCGTCGCGCCGGCCTCCTCCTGCGCGCGGTAGGCGAAGGTGATGCCGCCGCGGTTGACCATCGAGTTGACCACCGAGTTGGTGATGATCTCGCGGCGCAGCGGGTGCTCGCCGAGCTGGCCCGAGAAGCGCTCGCGGATCGGCGGCGGGAAGTACTCCGCCAGCGTCGCCTCGAAGTACGGGTCGTCGGGGATGGAGCTCGCGAGGATGTCCTCCTTGAGCGCGAGCTTGGCGTAGGCGACGAGCACCGAGAACTCGGGGCTCTTGAGGCCGAGGCCGGCGTTCTGCCGCTTCTCGAGCTCGCTGTCGACGGGGAGGAACTCCAGCCCTCGGTCCAGCAGCCCGCGGTCCTCGAGCCAGTGCATGAAGCGCTCGTGGACGCTGACCATCCCGTGCTCCTGCGCGCGGGCGTTGCCGAGCAGGACGTTCTGCTCGTAGTTGTCGCGCAGGACGTGCTCGGCGACGTCGTCGGTCATCGACGCGAGCAGCTCGTTGCGCTGCGCGATGTCCATGCCGCCGTCGCGGACGACCTCGCCGAGGAGGATCTTGATGTTCACCTCGTGGTCGGAGGTGTCGACGCCCGCGGAGTTGTCGATCGCGTCGGTGTTGACGCGCACCCCGTGGAACGCCGCCTCGATCCGACCCAGCTGCGAGAGACCGAGGTTGCCGCCCTCGCCGACGACCTTGACCCGCAGCTCGTCGCCGTTGACGCGGATCGCGTCGTTGGCGCGGTCGCCGATCTCGAGGTGGTCCTCGGTCGAGGCCTTGACGTAGGTGCCGATGCCGCCGTTCCACAGCAGGTCGACCGGCGCGAGGAGGATCGCGTGGATGAGCTCGGCGGGCGTCATCGACCGCACGCCGTCGGCGAGGCCGAGGGCCTCGCGCATCTGCGGCGAGACCGGCACCGACTTGAGCGTGCGCGGGAAGATGCCGCCGCCCTCGGAGACGAGCGTGTGGTCGTAGTCGTCCCACGACGAGCGCGGCAGGTCGAACAGCCGCCGGCGCTCGGCGAACGAGGTGGCCGCGTCCGGGTTGGGGTCGACGAACACGTGCCGGTGGTCGAACGCCGCGACGAGCCGGATGTGCTCCGAGAGGAGCATCCCGTTGCCGAAGACGTCGCCGCTCATGTCGCCGACGCCGACGACCGTGAAGTCCTCGGTCTGGGTGTCGTGGCCCATCTCGCGGAAGTGCCGCTTGACCGACTCCCAGGCGCCGCGGGCGGTGATGCCCATCGCCTTGTGGTCGTAGCCGGCCGAGCCGCCGGAGGCGAAGGCGTCGTCGAGCCAGAACCCGTACGACTGCGCGACGCCGTTGGCGATGTCGGAGAAGGTCGCGGTGCCCTTGTCGGCCGCGACGACGAGGTAGGTGTCGTCGCCGTCGTGGCGCACGACGCGCTCGGGCGGGACGGCGGCGCCGGCGACGCGGTTGTCGGTGACGTCGAGCAGGCCCGAGATGAAGAGGCGGTAGGCCGCCTTGCCCTCCTCGAGCCACGCCTCGCGGTCGACGGCGGGGTCGGGCAGCTGCTTGGCGTAGAAGCCGCCCTTGGAGCCGGTCGGCACGATGACGGCGTTCTTGACCATCTGCGCCTTGACCAGGCCGAGCACCTCGGTGCGGAAGTCCTCGCGCCGGTCCGACCAGCGCAGGCCACCGCGGGCAACCGGGCCGAAGCGCAGGTGCACGCCCTCGACCCGCGGGCTGTAGACGAAGATCTCGAACTGCGGTCTGGGAGCGGGCAGGTCGGGCACGGCGCGCGGGTCGAGCTTGACCGACACGTACGCGTGGTGGTCGGCGCCGTCACGGCCGCGCTGGTAGAAGTTCGTGCGCAGCCCGGCGCGGATGACGCCGAGGAAGGCACGGACGATGCGGTCGTGGTCGAGGCTCGAGACGTCGTCGAGGGCCTCGGTGACGCGCCGGGCGACCTCCTCCTCGGCCTCGTCGCGCGCCATCGTGCCGACCTCGTCGGCAGTGAACGCGTCGGGGTCGAAGCGGGTCTCCCACAGCTCGACGAGGTCGCGCGCGATCCCGGGGTGGGCGACGAGCGCGTCCTCCAGGTAGTCCTGCGAGTACGTGGCCCGGGTCTGGCGCAGGTACTTCGCGACGGTGCGCAGCACGACGACCTGGCGCCAGGTCAGCTGCGCGCCGAGGACGAGCTTGTTGAAGCCGTCCGACTCGGCCCGGCCGTCCCAGACGGCGGCCACGGCCTCCTCGAAGAGGTCGCGCAGCCGGTCGTGCGAGCAGGAGTCCCACATCTCGTGGTCGGGGACGCGCAGGCCGAAGTCGTACACGTGGAGGGACGAGCCGTCGCCGCGCTCGACCTGGAAGGGCTGCTCGTCGACGACCTCGACGCCCATGTGCGTGAAGATCGGCAGGATGTCGGTGAGCGACAGCGGCTCGACGCGGAAGAGCTTGAAGCGGCGGATGTCGTCCGGCGCCCCGAGCGGCCGGTAGAGCGCGACGCTCGTGCCCCGGTCGGCGCCGAGCCGGTCGAGGTGGCTGATGTCGGCGATGCCCTGGACGACCGAGAACGACTCCTCGTAGGCGTTGGGGAACGCCCGGCCGAAGCGGCTCATCAGCCGGTCGCCGTCCTCCTCGCCGTACTTCGTGACGAGGGCGTCGCCGAGGCGGTCGGCCCAGGTGCGGCTGGTCTCGACGAGGCGCTGCTCGAGGGCATCGCGCTCGGCGCGGTCGAGGGTGCGGATGCGCTGGCCCTTCGCGACCCGGACGACGAACTGCAGTCGGGCGAGGGCGGACTCGCTGACCCGCGCCGAGAACTCGACCTCGACGCCACCGAAGGTGTCCTTGAGGATGTCGGCCATCCGCAGGCGCACGGCGGTGTTGTAGCGGTCGCGCGGGATGAACACGAGGCACGAGGCGTAGCGGCCGAAGTCGTCCTCGCGGATGAAGAGCTTGGTGCGGCGTCGCTCCTGCAGCTGCGTGACCGCGAGCGCCGTCTCGTAGAGGTTCTCGACGCCGGCCTGGAAGAGCTCGTCGCGCGGGTAGTTCTCGAGGACCTCGAGCAGGTCCTTGCCGGTGTGGCTGTCGGCGGCGAGCCCCGAGCGGTCGATGACCGCCTGCACCTTCTCGGCGACGAGCGGGACGCGCATCACCGACTCGGTGTACGCGGTGGACGCGTAGAGGCCGAGGAAGCGGCGCTCCCCCACGACCTCGCCGCGCTCGTCGAGCGTCTTGACGCCGACGTAGTCGAGGTGGGCGACGCGGTGGACGGTCGACTTCGAGTTGGCCTTCGTGAGGACGAGCAGCTCGCGGGTGTGCGCGATGTGCGACGCCTCGGGGCTGAGGAGGTCCGGGTCGGCGCCGAGCGGCGGATCGGCCCTCAGGAGACCGAGACCCGTGCCGGTGACCGGTGCGATGACCTCGCCGCCGCCGCGCTCGTCGAGGGTGTACTCGCGGTAGCCGAGGAAGGTGAAGTGGTCATCAGCCATCCAGCGCAGGAAGCGGACGGCGAGCGCGACCTCCTCGGGGTCGACCCCGGCGGCCTGGCCGCCCTCGAGCTCGGCCGCCAGCACGAGGCAGCGGCTGCGCATCTTCGGCCAGTCCTCGACCGACTGCCGCACGTCCTCGAGCACCTCACGGATGGTGCGCTCGATCTCGGCGCGCCGCTCCTCGTCGCTCTCGCGGTCGATCGAGAGCAGCATCCAGGACTCGGCGAGCTCGCCGACGGCCCCGCTGCGGAAGCCCTTCGTGATGTCGCGGTCGGCGACCGAGGTCAGCTCGCCGACCGCGTCGCGGACGACGACGAGCTGCGGGTGGACGATCAGGTGGATGTCGATGCCGGCCTGGACGAGGGCGCCGGTGACGGAGTCGACGAGGAAGGGCATGTCATCGGTGACGACCTGCACGATCGTGCGCGGGTTGGACCAGCCGTCGGTGTCGCTGCTCGGGTTGTAGACGCGGACGTTGGCGGTGCCCGGGGGGCGGGTGCGGGCGAGGCGCAGGTGGCTGTGGGCGACCCCCGCGAAGACGTCCGGCGTGCGCGAGGTCAGCTCGTCGAGGGGCGTGTGGCGGAAGTACCGCTCGAGGAAGTCGCGCCCCCAGCCGTCGGGTGCCAGCTCCTCGTACGCTGCCGCGATCGGCGCGAGGATCTCCTCGCGGTGGGTGGCCGGGGCGGTCGACATGGTGCGGTGGCACTCCTTCGTCGCGGGTGGCACCGCACGCGCGGTGGCCACGTCCTCGTGGGTGCCACCGAGCCTATCCACCCGCGCTCGCCGGGGCCGCCCGGGGTTGCGGCGCGGGTGTCTCGTCGGCGGGACGGTTCGTGCGCGGTCGTCGACCCCGGCTCAGTGAGCTACGACGTCGAGCGTGGCCAGGCTCGGGTCGGCGGCGTAGGCGATGCGGCTGCCCGCCGCGCGGGCGGCGCGCAGGGCGTCGAGGGACGCGACGGTGACGCGCTCGCCGGGCGCCAGCACCGGGACGCCGGGCGGGTAGGGGGCCACGAGCTCGGCGCTCACCCGGCCGACGGCGGCCTCCAGCGGCACGGTCTCGCGCGGGGCGAAGAAGGCCTCGCGCGGCGTGCTGGCGGTCTCCGGGTCGACCGCCCAGACGCCGCTCGGGGCAAGGGGGCGGGCCGGGCCGCGCCGACGCGCGAGGGACTCGAGCAGCGCGTCGGCGAGCGCGGCGACGCCGGCGGGTGTGTCGGCGAGCGTCACCATCGCGCAGAGGGTGTCGCGGTCGGCCATCTCGAGCGGCAGGCCGCGGCGCAGGAGGTCGGCCTCGACGGCGTTGCCGTCGGCGCCGGTGCCGGGCAGGACGAGGGTCAGCCGCAGGGGGTCGGTGCCCGGGCCGTCGAGGACGACGAGCCCGTCGACCTCGCCCAGCCGCGCGCGGGCGGCGTCGACCGCCTCGAGGACCGGCCCGAGCAGCGCCGCGCCGTCACGCTCCAGCAGGGCCCGCGCCGCGTCGACCGACGCGAGGATGCCGCCGGCCGGGCTCGTCGTGGCCGTCGCCTCCACGCCGGCGTCGAGGCGGCGGGGGTCGATGCGGCCGGACCTGGCCAGGACGAGGGCACCCTGCGAGACCGCCGGCAGCGCCTTGTGCGCGCTCGTGACGACGACGTCGGCGCCGAGGGCGAGGGCGTGCGGCGGCAGGTCGGGGTGGAAGCCGAGGTGGGCGCCCCACGCCGCGTCGACGACGAGCGGTACGTCGTGCGCGTGGGCGACCCGCGCCAGGCCGGCGACGTCGCCGACGGTGCCGACGTAGGAGGGGTCGCCGGCGAGCACGGCCACGGCGCGGGGGTGCTCGCGCAGGGCGGCGTCGACCGCCGTCGGGGCCACACCCACCGGCAGCCCGTGGGCCGGGTCGACCTCGGGACGCACCCAGACCGGCACGAACCCGGCGAGGACGAGCCCGAGGAGCATCGAGCGGTGCAGCGTCCGCGAGACGACGACCTCGTCACCGGGGCGCCCGAGAGCGAGGGCCACGGCCTGGTTGCCGTGCGTCGAGCCACCGACCGAGAAGCGGCAGAGGTCGACGCCCCAGGCCCGCGCCGCCCGCCGCTCGGCGTCGTGGAGCACGCCGCGCGACAGCTTCATCGTGTCGAGGCCGGCGTAGAGCGGGACGTCCCCGGCCACGACGTCGCCGACGAGGTCGTGGCGCTGCTTGTGCCCGGGGATGGTGAACGGCGTCGGCGCCTCCTCGTGGAAGCGCAGCCAGGCATCGAGCAGGGGTGCGTCCGACCGCAGCCCGCGCGGGTCAGTCGGCACGGGCGCTCCCCCACGACTCGGCCGCGGCCACGAGGGCGCGGGTGAAGCGGCGGACCTGCCCGAGGTCGACCCACTCGTCGGCGGCGTGGAGTCCCCCGCCCGCGGGGCCACACACGAGGGCCGGCACGCCGGCCGCCTGCCAGAGCGGCGCCTCCATCCAGTAGGGCGCGTCGAGGGGCGGGGGCTGCTCGACGCCCTCGGCGGTGAGCGCGGCGTCGAGGGAGTCGGCGAACGCTGCCGCCGGCCCGGCGTCGTCGAGCCGCCAGGCCTCGCGGGCGACGACGAGCCGCACGCGGGCGTCGACCGTGGGGTCGTCCGCGCGCAGCCCGTCGAGGAGCTCGTCGAGCTCGGAGAGCACGCAGTCGGCGGCCTCGCCCGCCACCGTGCGTCGCTCGACGACCGCGCGGGCCGAGCGGCCGAGGACGAAGGGCGACTCGCCGCCCGAGGCCACGGTGACCATGAGCGAGCCGCCGGACGCCGCGACGTGGCGGCCGCGCTCCTCGACCGCGGCCAGCAGGCGCCCGAGGTGGGCCACGGCGTTGACGCCCTCCTCCGGCTGGGACGAGTGCGCGGCCCGGCCGGTCAGCGTGACCTCGGCGACCGCGTAGCCGCGCAGGGAGGCGGTGCGGGCCAGCCACGTCGGCTCGGCGACGAGCGCGGCGTCCGGGGCGAGGCCGAGGCGCGGGAGGGCCTCGAGGACGGCCTCGGTGCCGAGGCTGAGGTCCTCCTCGTCGGCGACGAGCGCGAGGACGACGCGCACCGGCGCGGTGCGGCGCACGAGCTCCTCGGCGGCGACGACGACGGCCGCGACGCCGCCCTTCATGTCGCAGGCCCCGCGGCCGGCGAGGCGGTCGCCGTCCAGGACCGGAGTGAACGGCGCGTCCATCCCGTCGGTGCCGACCGTGTCGACGTGGCCGGTGAGGACGAGGCACGGCGTCCCGGGCTCCCCCGGGCCGACGGCGAGCAGGCTCGGCCGGTCGGGGTGGTCGGACGGCGTGACGCGGTGGGTGTCGAAGCCGGACGCCGCCAGCCGCCGGTCCAGGAGGTCGACGACCGCGGCCTCGCCCGCGGCGCCGGGCACGAGGCCCGGGTTGACCGAGTCGGTGGCGACGAGCTCGGCGGTCAGGGCCGCGGCGTCGGCGCCGATGTCGTGAGTGCTCACGCGGCGACGCTACGCGGCGCGGGGAGCCTGTGGGCAACTGCGCGGCCGGTGTGACCGATGTGGCTACCGTGGCGCTGTGCCCCTCGGTCCCGACCCCTCGCTCGCCCGGACCGCGCTCGACCGGCTCGACGCGCTGCGCGGCCTGCTGCCCGCGGCCGAGGACGACCTGCTCGCGTGCCTCGTCGTCACCGGCGAGCCGCGCCCGCAGCGCGTCCTGGATGACTGGCTCGACCAGGCCGCCGACACCCTGCGCGCGCTCGGCGAGGCCGCCGACGAGGTGGCCGCCGCGCTGGCACCGCACGCTGCTCCGACCCGGGCCGAGGCGCCCGGCGCGACGGCACCCGTCATCCCCCTGCCCGCGTGGCGCGACGACGAGGCCCGGCGATGAGCGTCGTCCCCGGCGACCCGGCCTCGCTCTCGGCCTGCGCCGCTGCGGTGGCCGAGGTCGCGCGACGGCTGGCGGCATCGGGCCGTGCGCTCGGCCCGCCGGTCGAGGAGCTCGGCGACGGCTGGCCCGGGCGCGCATCGGTCGCCACGCGGCGTCGCGGGGCCGAGGTCGCCGCGGCGGCCGTCACCACGGCCGAGGAGCTCGAGCGGATGGGGCGCGAGCTGCAGGACCGCGCGACCGACCTCGCCGACCTCGTGGCGCGGGGCCGAAGGGTCGAGGAGCGCGCGGCGGCCGCCGGGCTCGTCGTGCGGGACGGACGCGTCGTGCCCGCGTGGGGCGTGCGCGGAGAGGCCGACGCGGGCGCGGTCGCCGACGGCGACGCGGCGGCCGAGCGCATCGCGGCCGAGCTCACCCTCGTGCTGCACCAGCACCGACGACGGCGTGACCTGCTCCTCGCCGACCTGCGTGCCTCGACCGAGCGCCTCGCCGCGCTCTCCCACACGCTGCGGCGCGGGTGAGAGGATCGCCGGACCCGAGGCGGGCCCGGTGCGGCCCGCCCTCCTGCGACCTGCGAGGACGGACCGAGTGCGACTGACGAGGCGAGAGCGGCTGGACGCGACCCCCGAGGAGGTCTACGCCCTGCTCACCGACCGCGGCTTCCAGGAGGCCAAGTGCGAGGCGACGACCGGCGGTGGCGCGTGGAGCGCCGACGTCACGCAGAGCGCCGTCGGGCACCGGGTCGCGACGACGCGTGAGCTGCCGGCCGACGGCCTGCCCGACGTCGCCCGCTCCTTCGTCGGCGCGACGCTCACCGTCATCGAGAGCTACGACTGGGGTGCCCCGGCCGCCGACGGCTCCCGCGAGGCCGTCGTCGACCTGCACGTCAAGGGCGCGCCGCTGACGCTCAAGGGCACGCTGCGCCTCGAGCCGGACGGCAGCGGCTCGGCCGAGGTCCTCGACACCGAGCTCAAGGCCAACGTCCCCTTCGTCGGCGGCAAGATCGAGAAGGCGGCGGCGGACCCCATCAACGCCGCGGTCGACGTCGAGGTCGGCCTGCTGCGCGAGCGCCTCGGGCGCTGACGACGCGGGCTACACCGCAGTCAGCGTCGTGATCACGACACCTACTGCGGTGTAGCGCGCCACGAGGAGGGTGAGGGTGCGGGGCGGCGCGAGACCCCGGAACGTCGACGAGACCCCGGCTCGGAGCCGGGGTCTCGTGGACATTTCGGGGTGACCCCGAAAAGGTGGGGCTGGGGGGGGGTCAGCCCATGTGCGGGTAGCGGTGGTCGGTCGGCGGGACGAACGTCTCCTTGATCGAGCGCGTCGAGGTCCAGCGCATGAGGTTGGCCGCCGAGCCCGCCTTGTCGTTCGTGCCGGAGGCGCGCCCGCCGCCGAACGGCTGCTGGCCGACGACGGCGCCGGTCGGCTTGTCGTTGACGTAGAAGTTGCCGGCGGCGAAGCGCAGGCGGTGCATCGCGTCGGCGACCGCCGCGCGGTCCTGGGCGATGACGGCGCCGGTCAGCGCGTAGGGCGCCGCGGACTCCATCTGGTCGAGGACCTTGTCGTACTGGCGGTCCGGGTAGACGTGGACCGCGAGGATCGGGCCGAAGTACTCGGTCGTGAACATCTCGTCGGTCGGGTCGCTGCTCTCGACGATCGTCGGGCGGACGAACCAGCCTTGCGAGTCGTCGTAGGTGCCGCCGGCGACGACGTCGAGGTGGCTCGTCGCGTGCGCGCGGTTGATGGCCGCGACGTGCTTGGCGTACGCGCGCTCGTCGATGACCGCGCCCATGAAGTTCGACAGGTCGGTGACGTCGCCCATCGGGATGCCGTCGGTCAGCTGGACGAGGTCGTCGCGCATCTTCTTCCACAGCGAGCGCGGCACGTAGGCGCGCGACGCAGCCGAGCACTTCTGGCCCTGGAACTCGAAGGCACCCCGGATGAGGGCGGTGCGCAGGACGTCGACGTCGGCGCTCGGGTGGGCCAGGACGAAGTCCTTGCCGCCGGTCTCGCCGACGATGCGCGGGTAGTGGCGGTATCCGGTGAGGTTCTCGCCGATGGTGCGCCACAGCGACTGGAACGTGGCGGTCGATCCGGTGAAGTGCAGGCCGGCGAAGTCGGGGTGCGACAGGACGACGTCCGAGACCGCGACGCCGTCACCGGTCACGAGGTTGATGACGCCCGGGGGCATCCCCGCCTCCTCGAGCAGCTCCATCGTCAGCTGCGCGGCGAGCTGCTGCGTGGGCGACGGCTTCCAGACGACGGTGTTGCCCATGAGCGCCGGCGCGGTCGGGAGGTTGCCGGCGATGGCGGTGAAGTTGAACGGGGTCACCGCGTAGACGAAGCCCTCGAGCGAGCGGTGGTCGCTGCGGTTCCACACGCCGGCGCTGTTGGCCGGCGGCTGCTCGGCCATGATCTGGCGGGCGAAGTGCACGTTGAAGCGCCAGAAGTCGATGAGCTCGCACGCGGCGTCGATCTCGGCCTGGTAGGCGGTCTTGCTCTGGCCGAGCATCGTCGCGGCGTTGAGCCGCGCGCGCCACGGGCCGGCGAGCAGGTCGGCGGCCTTGAGGAGGATGGCGGCGCGGTCGTCGAAGGAGAGGTCGCGCCATCCCGGGGCCGCGGCACGCGCAGAGTCGACCGCGGCGACCGCGTCGGCCTTCGTGGCGCCCTTGGAGACACCGAGGACGTGACGACGGTTGTGCGGCTGGCGGACCTCGAACTTCTTCCCCCCGCCCATGACGCGCTTGCCGCCGATGGTGTGCGGCAGCTCGTGGCGCTCGGCTGCGAGCTCGACGAGGGCCTGCTCGACGGCCGCGCGCTCGGGGCTGCCCGGCGCGTAGTCGCGGACGGGCTCGTTGGTGGGGGCGGGGACCTGGGTCACAGCGTCCATGGGGTGGGGCACCTCGTTCGGGTCACGATGTCGGGACGCCCCACTCTCGCGCCCGGCCTCGGGCGGACGCAACTCGCCCCGGGCGGGCCGGGCAGAGCCTCAGTCCCGGGCGAGGAGGTCGAGGACGTCGCCGAGCTCGGTGACGTCGAACCACAGCAGGTCGGCCGTGCCGGTGTCGCCGGCCGACTCGTCGACGTGGAAGGAGACGATCCGCGAGCGCGGCACGACGGCGAGCAGCTCGACGCGCGAGGGCACGTCGGCGTCGGCCGGGACGGACACGACGCCGGCGTCGAGGTCGGCCGACGCGACGACGCGGCGCTCGTCGCCGTCGCGCAGCGCCTCGGCCTCGTCGGCCGCGGCCTCCCAGGCGAGGTGCTCGAGCTCCTCCTCGTCGGTGACGAGGCCGGGCGTGCCGAGCGCGGGCGTCACGCCGTGCGCGGGGACCGGGGGCGTGCCGAGGTCGCGGCCGTCGGCGAGCGCCTCGAGGTCGGCCGCGGTGAGCGGCAGGTAGACGCGGGTCAGGGCCATCGGGTCCTCCTCGTGGGGTCGCTCACGCGCGCCGGCGGCCGCGCGGGCGGGGGGCGTCGAGCAGCTCCTGGAGCGAGTCGACGATGCCGCGGCCGAGCACGTCGGCGTCCGGCATCGCGTCGCGGTCGGCGTACAGGCCGTAGTAGACGCCGCCGTCGTAGGAGGTCAGCCCGATGGAGAGCGCCTGCCCGGCGCCGAGCGGCGTCACCGGGTAGGTCGCGACCATCTGCGCGCCGTCGGCGTACAGGGGCGTCTGCGGGCCGGGGACGTTGGTGATGACGACGTTGTGCAGCCGGCGCGAGACCATCCCGCCGAGCCGCGCGCCGAGTGCGTGCAGCGTCGGCGGCGCGAAGCCGCCGACCCCGGCGAGCGCCTCGGCCGAGACCGCCCGGCGTCCCCCGCCCTCGGTCTGCTGGCGCATCGAGAAGGCGATCTGGTGCAGGCGCATCGAGGCCTTGGGCTCGCCGACGGGCAGGTCGACGAAGCAGGCGGTGACCTCGGCGCCGACGTCGGCCGGGGCGTCGTCGGCCGGGCGCACCGAGACCGGCACGAGCGCGCGGACGGTGGTGCCGGGGTAGACGGGCTCGCCACGGGTCAGCAGCCAGGACCGGAACGCACCGGCGACGGTGGCGAGGACGACGTCGTTGACCGTCACCTCGTCGGCGAAGGAGCCCTGGCCCAAGCGGGTGCGCACCGTGCGGTAGTCGTCGAGGTCGGTGCCGACCATGACGTAGCGGCGGGCGCGGCCGACGGAGGCGTTGAGGGGCGAGTCGGGCGCCGGGCGGGCGGAGACGCGGGCGAGGGTCGAGACGACCTCGCCCGCCACCGACGCGACCTTGCCGGCGGTGCGCGCGACGTCGACGGCGCCGCTGCGGAGGGTGTCGACGAGCTGACCCGGGGTGCGCACGACCTCGGCGAGGGCGCCGACGAGGAGCTCGGCGGACGTCGGCTCGGGGCGCGGCCGCCACGTCGCGAGGACACCGTCACCACCGCCCGGGCGGCCGTCGACGATGACGCCGCCGATGTCGACGCCGTTGACGCCGTCGACGAGGCTGTGGTGGCTCTTGGTGATGATCGCGAAGCGGCCGTCGGCGAGTCCCTCGACGAGGTAGACCTCCCAGAGCGGGCGCGAGCGGTCCAGGGGGCGCGGCAGGATGCGGGCGACGAGCTCCTCGAGCTGCTCGTCGGAGCCGGGACGCGGCAGGGCGCTGCGGCGCACGTGGTAGCTGAGGTCGAACGAGCGGTCGTCGACCCACACCGGGTTGCCGAGGCCGGCGGGCACGGTCTTGATGCGCTGGCGGTAGCGCGGGACGTGGGCGATGCGCTCGCTGATGAGGTCGACGAGCGTCGCGTAGTCGAAGCCCTCGGCCGGCACGTCGAAGACCATGACCGAGCCGACGTGCATCGGGGTGGTCGCGTCCTCCAGGCGCAGGAAGGACGCGTCGAGCGCGCTGAGTCGGTCGGCCACGGCCCTATGGTGTCAGACCGCCGCCCGGCGCCGTCGGCCGTGACGGGCGGTGGTCGACGTGTCGGCGCAGCGGGGGTCGAGAGCGGCGGCGAGCGCCGTGAGGGCGAGGGTCAGCGCGCCACGGGGCCGGGCCTCGGTGAGCGTGCGGCCGGTCAGCACGGCCTCGTCGCAGTCGTCGGGCGCCCAGGGCAGCATCCGCACCTCCTCGAGGCCGGCGAAGCGCCCCAGCACGTCACGAATGGTGCGCTCGGGCCGCGGCCCGGCGGCCGAGGCCCGGACCTTGTTGACGACGACGAGGGGCGGGGGCGCGGCGACGAGCGCCACCTCCTGGACGGCGCGGACCAGCCGCTGGAGCCCGACCGGGTCCGCGGCGCCGACGACGACGAGGGCGTCGGCGGCCTCGAGGGCGGCCAGCGTCGCGGCGTTGCGGCGCGGGGCGGCGGTGTCGTAGCTCAGCTCCTCGTCGTCCTCGATCGCGAAGCCGGCATCGACGACCACGTGGTCGACGATCCCGCGGGCCAGGCGCAGGAGGTCCTCGACCGCGGCCGTCCGCAGCTCCGGCCACCGGTCGGCGCGGGGCAGCCCGGTGAGCACCCGCAGCCCCGGGAGCGCTTCGGGCGCGAGGCGGGCCAGCGCCGGGACGTCGAGGGTCCCCTGCTCGGAGGCGCGGGCGGCGGCCGCCACCCCGGGCGCCTCGTCGACGAGGCCCAGGACCTGCGCCACCGACGCCCCCCACGTGTCGAGGTCGACGAGGAGGGTGCGGACACCGTCGGCCGCGAGGGCCGCCGCCACCGTGACGGCGACGGTCGTGCGCCCCGGCGCGCCGGTCGGCCCCCAGACCACCGTCACGGGCGTCGGGCGTCCGGGCGCCTCGGGCACCGGGTCGTCCTGCGTCGGGTCCTCGTCGTCGGGCCGGCGCGAGGTCGTGGCGTCCGCGAGCGCCGACAACGCCGCTTCGATGGCGTCGGGGCCGTCGTCGGGGTGCAGCAGCGTGGCGACCCCCAGCTGCCGCAGGCGGCGCTCCCCCTCCTCGTCGTCGGCGGCGACCAGCCCCGCGACCCGCACCCCGTGGCCGGCGAGGTGCCGCAGCGCGTCCCGGTCGAGCCCGCGCAGGTCGGGCGAGACCACGGCGACGCGCGCGACCCCGGCGGCCCCCGCCGACAGGAGCTCGGCGAGGTCGGCGCAGCGCCGGACGAGCGTCAGCCCGCGGGCGGCCCCGAGGACCTCGACGAGGTGGGCCTCGTGGCGATGCGTGAGCGCGGTGAGGAGGGTCGTCACGGGGCGCCACCCGGCACCGGGACGAGCGTGATGCGGGCACCGTCGTCGACGGCGGACACGAGGTCGCGGACGTCGGCACTCGGCACCATCACCTGCACCGGCCGGGTCTGCTCGGCACCGGCGAGCACGCCGTCGTCCTCGGCGACCGCGGCGACCGACACGCGCTGGAGGACGCGCTCGGGCCCGGCGTAGCGGGTGACCCCCACCCCGCCCGAACCGTCCTCGGGCCGGTTGACGTAGACGTCGACGAGCGACCCGCGCCGCAGGGCGGCCGCCGAGGTGCCGTCGACCCGCAGGGCCACCTGCTGCACGCCGACGGCGGACGCGTCGCCAACGGCGCTGCGGGGCAGCAGCTCGCCCGTCCGCAGCTCGCGCAGCGCGTAGGCGTCGGCCGCGAGGGGCCGGTCGGCGGCGACGTAGCCGGCCGCGCTGTCGCCGAGCTGGACCTGCACCACCGTGAGGTCGGAGGCGACGAGCCGCTGCCCGGGCGTGATGGCACGGGCCGCCGCCCACACGGGGACCCGGTCGTCCGCGCGCGCCACGACGAGCGAGCCGGCCACCGTCGAGAGGAGGACGAGCAGGACACCGACCAGCAACCGGGAGTCGCGCCACGACGGGGCCCGCAGGCGCGAGGCGGTGGGTGCGGGCAGATCGGTCATGCCGGGATCCTGCCCGAGCGGCGCGCGGCGCGCAGGTCCGTCGCGCCGACCTGTGGACGACGGGTCGCCGGAGGCGGCGCTGTGGAGGACGCTGCCGGAGCCGGGCCGGCCGGTGGCAGACTGGCCGCGTGCCGAAGCGCTTCATCCCGTTGACCGAGGTGTCGGAGATCCTCGATGTCTCCGCGGCCCAGGCCTACGCCCTCGTGCGCAGCGGTGACCTGCCGGCCATCAAGGTGGGCGGGCGCGGCCAGTGGCGGGTCGAGACGAGCGAGCTCGAGGCCTACATCGAGCGGATGTACGCGCAGACGCGTGACTTCGTCGCGACGCGCGGCGAGGCCGGCGAGGGAGCCCCCACCGAGGGCTGAGCGGCTCATCGGCGCGACTCGACGACGCGCAGCGCGGCGAACGGGACGACGCTCACGGCGCGGACGTTCGCGCGGCGGCGGGGCTCCCCGTCGGGGTGCTCGGCGAGCACGAGGTGGTCTGAGCCGACGACGTCGACCGTGCCGACGAGCGAGGTCCCGCCGGCCAGCGCGACCGCGACGGTCGCACGGTCGCGCGCGAGGACCCGGAGGGCGTGACCGAGCCCGAAGCGGCGGGCGGTGCGGCCCGGGTCCGCGTGCGGTGGCAGGCCGGTGAGGGTGACCACCGCGTGCAGCGGCAGGAGTCGCTCCCGCCCGCCGTCGCCGAGCAGCAACCATCCGTCACCGACGTCGCTCAGCGTGCCGGTGAGGCTCCGTCCGCCCTCGACGAGGAGCGACACCTCCGTCCCCACGCCGGCGAGGAGCCGGGCGGTGAGGTCGACGAGCGCCCGCTCACGCCGGGTCCGCTCGGCGACCTCGCTGTCGAGCTCGCGGCGCTCCTCGGCGGCCAGCTGGCCCTCGAGGTCCGCGAACAGCCCCTCCCACCTCATGGTCCCCCTCCGGGCCGGGCGACCTCCCGCGGAGGTCCACCCGGCGCTGGTTCGTCACCCGTGACATCCACAGGCTAGCGAGCCCCTCTTGCCGACGTCGGCAGCACGGTCTAGCGTCCACCGCATGCAGGGAGCACCAAACGACGTCAAACGACACCCAACTGGCATGATCGCCGCCGGTGCGGTCGCGACGGCCGCCACGCTGGGCGCCGCCGCCCTCGGCCGGCTCGCCCTCGCCACGGCCCGGGCCGGCCTCGCGGGGGTCCCGGTGGCGGTCGACGACGCCCTCGTGGCGACGGCCGCCGCGCTCGCCGCGCTCGGGCTCGGGTGGCTCGTCCTCACCCTCGTGCTCGCGGCGCTCGCCGGGGCGCCGGGTGCGCTCGGGCGCGGGGCGGCGCGACTCTCGGCAGCGGTGACGCCCCGGGCTGCCCGGCAGCTGGCTGCGCTCCTTCTCGGTGCCGGGATCGCGACCGGTGCGGGGGCGGCGACCGCGAGCGCCGCCTCCGCCGACCCGCGGCTCCCCGACCCCGGGTGGAGCGCCACGGCGGTCGTCGGGTCCCTGGTCGATGCGTCGGCGCACCCGGCAGGCGAAGGCCCCGCCCCCGACCCCGGCTGGACCCCGGACGCACCGCGCGTCAGGCCGCAGCCCGACGTCGGAGTCGTCAGCGGGCGCTTCTCCGTGACCGACCCCGACGTGGTCGTCGTGCACCGCGGCGACTCGCTGTGGACGCTCGCGGCCCGTCACCTCGGGCCGGGCGCGAGCGACGCCGAGGTCGCCCGGGCCTGGCCCCGGTGGTACGCCGCCAACCGGGCGGTCATCGGCGCCGACCCCGACCTCCTGCTCCCCGGCCAGGTCCTGCGCGCCCCCACCGTGGACGCGTCGTGAGCCGGGCGACGCCGCCGAGCCTGCTCCCGGCGCGTCCCCTGCCGCCCGCCCTGCCGCTGGGCGAGGCGCTGCGCCGGGCCCGGGCCGCGCGGCCCACCCCTGCGCGGGTGCCGGGGTACGTCCAGGACGCGCTCGCCGTCGACCTCTCCTGCGCCACCGACGAGCAGGTCTTCGGCCCGCAGCGCACCGCGCGGGCCGCCCTGCCCGACCCGGCCGCCTGGGGTGCCTACATCGTCCAGGCGCTCCTCGAGGTGATGGGTGGGCAGCGGCCCGCGCCCCAGGTCCTGCGCTGGACGACGCCGGAGGTGTACGCGGTGCTGGCCCGCCGGGGGGCCAGGGTCGCCCGGCGCGCGGCCGACGGGCGCCGCTCCCCCGCCCTGCGCACGCACGTGCGGCGGGTGCGGCTCTGCGAGCCCGCCGACGGGGTCGCCGAGGTCGCGGTCGTCGTCCAGCACGGTCCTCGGGTCCGGGCGGTCGCGGTGCGCCTCGTCGGCCAGGACGGCAAGTGGCGCGTCGCCGCCCTCCAGGTGGGCTGACGAGCCACGGGCCGCCCGGTCGGGGGTCGTCACTGACCGGCCGCGAGCCGCACCGGTCGGGGGTCGTCCCTGACCGGCCGCGAGCCGCACCGGTCGGGGGCCGTCCGGACGACGGCCGCGCCGACCCGGTGGGCGTCCTCGGCCAAGGCCTCGTCGCCGGCACGTGGTGCGGCTCGAGGCGTAGGAACGGGGGTGATCACCCCCGGTGTCGCGCCACCGGGTGCGCCGTCATCCGCTCCACCGCCCGCCGGCGTCGAGACCCCGGTTCGTCCACGAGACCCCGGCTCCGAGCCGGGGTCTCGTGGACATTTCGGGGTGACCCCGAAATGTGGAGGCGCGAGGGGCGCGTGGGGCGGAGGGTGCCGGTCCACCTCAGGCCCGCCGTCACGCACCCGGACGAGGAGCGGGCCGGCTCCCTCGAAGGGAGCCGGCCCGGTCGTCGTGCGCGGGGTCGCTCAGCGGCGACCGTGGCACATCTTGAACTTCTTGCCCGAGCCGCAGGGGCACGGGTCGTTCTTGCGGGTCGTCGCGAGCTGCTCCTCGGTGAGGGTGGCGCCCGTCCCGGCGCGGTCGTCGCGCACCTCGACCTCGCCGGTCTCGGTCGGCGCCGAGTAGTGCAGGGCACCGGTGCGGGGACGGCCGACGCCGACCCCGGAGACCTCGACGTGCGGGGCGTCCTCGACCGACCGCTCGCGCTCCTCGGCCGCCTCGGCCGGAGCCTCGTCGGTCGCGGCGCCGCCGCCCCCGGCCATCGCGCCGAGCATCTGCGAGACGTGGACCGGCTGGACGGCCGGCGCCTGCTGCGCCTCGTCGACCTGGACGTCGACGTGGAAGAGCAGCCCGACGGACTCCTCCTTGACGGCCTCGTTCATCGCCTGCCAGAGCTGGAAGCCCTCACGCTGGTACTCGACGAGGGGGTCGCGCTGGGCCATGGCCCGCAGGCCGATGCCCTCCTGGAGGTAGTCCATCTCGTAGAGGTGCTCGCGCCACTTGCGGTCCAGCACCGAGAGCATGACTCGCCGCTCGACCTCACGCATGACCTCGGACCCGAGCGCCGCCTCGCGCTCGTCGTAGGCACGGTGCGCGTCCGAGAGCAGCTCCTCCTTGAGGATCTCCGTCGTCAGCCCGGAGCGACCGCCCGCGGCCTCCTCGAGCTGCTCGGGCGTGACCGAGATCGGGTACAGCGCACGCAGCGCGGTCCACAGACGCTCGAGGTTCCAGTCCTCGGCGAAGCCCTCGGCGGTCTCGGCGTCGATGTAGCCCTCGACGACGTCGTTGACGAAGAAGCGCAGCTGCTCGTGCAGGTCCTCGCCCTCGAGGACGCGGCGGCGCTCCTCGTAGATGACGGTGCGCTGGCGGTTGAGGACGTCGTCGTACTTGAGGACGTTCTTGCGGATCTCGAAGTTCTGCGCCTCGACCTGCGCCTGCGCCGACTGGATCGAGCGCGAGACGAGCTTGGACTCGATCGGCTGGTCGTCGTCGAGCTTGGCGGTCGTCATCACCCGGTCGACGAGCCCGGCGTTGAACAGCCGCATGAGGTGGTCCTCGAGCGAGAGGTAGAACCGCGACTCACCCGGGTCGCCCTGGCGGCCGGAGCGGCCGCGCAGCTGGTTGTCGATGCGGCGCGACTCGTGCCGCTCGGTGCCGAGGACGTAGAGGCCGCCGAGCTCGGTGACCTCCTCGTGCTCGGTCTCGACCTGCGCCTCGGCCTGCTCGAGCGCCGCGTCCCAGGCGGCCTCGTACTCCTCGGGCGTCTCGTGCGGGTCGAGCCCGCGGTCCTTGAGCGCAGCGACGGCGCGGAACTCGGGGTTGCCGCCGAGCATGATGTCGGTGCCTCGACCGGCCATGTTCGTCGCGACCGTCACGGCGCCCTTGCGGCCCGCGTCCGCGACGATCGAGGCCTCACGCTCGTGGTGCTTGGCGTTGAGGACCTCGTGGCGGATGCCCCGGCGGCGCAGCTGCTCGGAGAGGTACTCCGACTTCTCGACGGACACGGTGCCGACGAGGACCGGCTGGCCGGCCTCGTGCTTCTCGGCGATGTCGTCGACGACGGCCTTGTACTTGGCCTCCTCGGTCCGGTAGACGAGGTCGGCCTGGTCCTGGCGGACCATCGGGCGGTTGGTCGGGATCGGGACGACGCCGAGCTTGTAGATCGAGTTGAGCTCGGCGGCCTCGGTCATCGCCGTACCGGTCATGCCCGAGAGCTTGTCGTACATGCGGAAGTAGTTCTGGAGAGTGATCGTCGCGAGGGTCTGGTTCTCGTTCTTGATCTCCACCCCCTCCTTGGCCTCGATGGCCTGGTGCATGCCCTCGTTGTAGCGACGGCCGGCGAGCATGCGCCCGGTGTGCTCGTCGACGATGAGGACCTCGCCGTTCATCACGACGTAGTCCTTGTCGCGCTGGAAGAGCTCCTTGGCCTTGATCGCGTTGTTGAGGTAGCCGATGAGCGGGGTGTTGGCCGACTCGTAGAGGTTGTCGATGCCGAGGTGGTCCTCGACCTTGTCGATGCCGCGCTCGAGGACGCCGACGGTCTTCTTCTTCTCGTCGACCTCGTAGTCGCCGCGTCCGGACTCCAGCTCGCCGCGCTCGAGGCGCTGGGCGATGCGGGCGAACTCGGTGTACCACTTGGTCGGCGCGTCGGCCGGGCCGGAGATGATGAGCGGCGTGCGCGCCTCGTCGATGAGGATCGAGTCGACCTCGTCGACGATGCAGAAGTTGTGGCCCCGCTGGACGAGCTCCTCGGTCGACCACGCCATGTTGTCGCGCAGGTAGTCGAACCCGAACTCGTTGTTCGTGCCGTAGGTGATGTCCTTCGCGTACTCGACGCGCCGCTGCTCGGGCGTCATCGAGGAGAGGATGCAGCCGGTCTCGAGGCCGAGGAAGCGGTGGACGCGGCCCATCAGCTCGGACTGGTACTCGGCGAGGTAGTCGTTGACCGTGATGACGTGGACGCCCTTGCCGCTCAGGGCGTTGAGGTAGCTGGGCAGCGTCGCGACGAGGGTCTTGCCCTCACCGGTGCGCATCTCGGCGACGTTGCCCATGTGCAGCGCGGCGCCACCCATGATCTGCACGTCGAAGTGCCGCTTGCCGATGGTGCGCTTGCCCGCCTCGCGGACCGCGGCGAACGCCTCGGGCAGGATGTCGTCGAGCGTCTCGCCGTCGGCGAGGCGCTGGCGGAAGGTGTCGGTCTCGCCGCGCAGCTCGGCGTCGGTGAGCTTGGCGAAGTCCTCCTCGATCGCGTTGACCTGCGCGGCGATGCTGTCGAGCTTCTTGAGGATGCGTCCCTCACCGGCACGCAGCAGCTTCTCGACGATCTTCACGAGTGGGACTCCCTGGTAGACGGACGGCGGCGGTCGGACGAGGCGGTGCCCGAGCGCCGGACCCGCCTAGGGTAGTCGAGGCCCCCACGGCCGTCCCGCGGCGGCGCTCCCGAGGGTCCAACGGGCGGTCGGCGCGCCCCGGTTCCCGGTCGGCGGGTCGCGGTGGTTGGGTGGGGTCCATGACCGAGGCCGTCTTCCCCGACTGCGTGCCGGTGCTCACCGACGGGCACGTGCGCCTGCGCGCGCACCGACCCGAGGACGTGCCGCGGCTCGTCGAGCAGTGCCGCGACCCGCAGGCCGTCCGCTGGACGACCGTCCCCCGCCCCTACGCCGAGGCCGACGCCGACCGCTTCCTCGCACTCGTCGAGGCGGGCTGGAACGACGAGGGGGGCGACCGGCTCTGGGCCCTCGAGGACGCCACCGACCCCGGCCGCGGCTACCTCGGCACCGTCGACCTGCGTCCCCGGCTCGGCGGCGCCGTGGCCGAGCTCGGCTACCTCCTGCACCCCGACGCGCGCGGCCAGGGCTACATGGCCGCGGCCGTGCGGCTGGCCGTCGCCTGGTTCCTCGAGCGCGGCGGCCACCGCGTGCACTGGAGGGCCGAGCGCGGCAACTTCGCGTCGTGGCGCGTGGCGTGGGCGTGCGGGTTCACCCACCACGGCACCCTCCCCGGCTCGCTCGAGGCGGTGGGCGGCGGGGCGCCGCTCGACGCGTGGCAGGGCAGCATCGGCCCGGACGACGTCCTCGAGGCCCGCACCCCGTGGCCCGAGCCGCCCGTCCTGCGCACGGACGAGGCGGGCGGGCTCGTCCTGCGCCCGTGGCTCGACGAGGACGTCGACGCGCTCGAGCCCCGCGACCAGCCGGCCCACCACATGCCGGCGCGCGGCATCCTCGAGCCGGACACCTTCCCGGAGTGGCTGCTGACCCGTCGGGAGAAGATGGCGCTCGGGACGACCCTCAGCTGGTGCGTCGCCGACGCGGCGACCGGCCGGGCGCTCGGCGAGGCCCTCGTCTTCGTCCACGAGGGCACCCTCGACGACGACACCGCCGAGCTCGGCTACCAGGTCCTGCCGAGCGCCCGACGACGCGGCGTGGCGACGGCCGCGGCCCGGCTCGTCGCGCAGCACGCGCTCGCGCCGCGCGCCGACGGCGGGATGGGGCTGCGCCGCCTCGTCGCGCAGACGGCCGAGGACAACACCGGCAGCAACGCCGTGCTCGACGCGGCCGGCTTCGAGATCTGGGGCCGCGAGACCGAGGCCGACGTGCTGCCGGGCGGGCGGACGGTGGAGTCGCTGCACTGGGAGCGCCTGCGCCCCTGGACGCCCTGACGGCGCCTCGAGCGTCGCCGACGAGACCTCCGATCTCGAGCCGCCCTGCCGCGCAGGGCGGCTCAGCGAGGGTCGACCGCGACCCCGGCCAGGCCCAGCCAGCCGGCCAGGAGCAGGAGCTCCGCGTCGAGCTCGGTGCGGTCGAGCTCGTCACCGCGCCCGGGCTCCCAGGTGGTCCGCCGCACCCGGAGCAGGCCGGCGGCCCGGTCGCTCTTGAGGTCGACCCGCGCGACGAGCTCGTCCCCGAGGAGGAACGGCAGGACGTAGTAGCCGTGCACCCGCAGCTCCTCGGGCACGTAGATCTCGAGGCGGTAGTCGAACCCGAAGAGCGCCGCGACCCGGTCGCGCTGCCAGACCAGGGAGTCGAACGGCGAGAGCAGGGCCCGGGCGTGGACCCGTCGCGGCCGCCGCGCGTCGCGGTGCAGGTAGACCGGTCGCCTCCACCCCTCGACGACCCCGGGCAGCAGGACCCCGTCGGCGACGAGGGCGGCGATGGCCGGCCGCGCCTGCTCCGGGCGCAGCCGGAAGTAGTCACGCAGGCACTGCTCGCTGCCGACGCCGTGCGCCCGCGCGGCGATCTCGACGAGCCGCCGGAAGGCCTCCTCGTCGGTGGGTCGCGCGGCAGGGTCGAGCGCGGCCTCGCGCAGGGCCGGGGGCAGCACCCGCGTGGGGTGTGCGTAGCGCCGCTCGAACTGTGGCGTGCGCCCCGCGCTGCTCAGCCGCCCGGCCCAGAACAGGTGCTCGAGGGCGTTCTTGACGAGCGACCAGTTCCAGCCCCAGTGCTCCCGCTCGCGCGGCAGGTCGTGCGCCAGCGCCGCCTCCACCTCGCGGCTGGTCATCGGCCCGTGCGCGCTCACCTCGGCGAGCACGGTCTCGACGAGGCCCGGGTGGTCACGGGCGACCCGCTGCATCCCGCCCCACGACTCGTCGCGGGCCCGGCGCATCCGGAAGTCCAGGAGCGGCCAGGTCGAGGGCGGCACGAGGGACGCCTCGTGGGCCCAGTACTCGACCAGCCGCCGCGGCGCCCGGTCGCGGGCGCGGTCGAGCAGGCCGGTGTCGTACGGGCCGAGGCGCGAGAAGAAGGGCAGGTACTGGCTGCGGACGACGACGTTGACGCTGTCGATCTGCACGACGCCGACGGTGTCGACGACGCGCTGGAGGTCGCGCACCCCGGGCGCGAGGGGACGGGGCCGGGCGAGGCCCTGGGCCGCGAGCGCGATGCGGCGCGCTTCGGGGCGGGTGAGCCGGACCGGAGCCGGCTCAGGCATCCGGGGGGACGAGCCGCTGCTGGTGCGCGTAGACGGCCGCCTCGACCCGCGAGTGCAGGTGCAGCTTCTCGAGGATGCTGCGGACGTGGTTCTTCACCGTGTTCTCGGCGATGCCCAGCGCCTCGGCGACCTCGCGGTTGACCATCCCCCGGGCCACGTGGCGCAGCACCTCGACCTCGCGGTCGGTGAGGGTCGTCGGCTCGGGGCCCTCCGGCGGCGCGTCGGCCTGGCTGAGCCGGCTGAACTCCTGGAGCAGCGTCGCGGCCATCCCCGGCGGGATGATCGCCTGCCCGTCGTGGACCCGACGGATGGCGTCGGCGACCTCCTCGCCGGGCAGGTCCTTGAGGAGGTAGCCGCTGGCGCCGGCCTTGATCGCCTCGAAGAGGTCCTCCTCGTCGTCGCTCATCGTCAGCATGAGGATGCGGATGCGCGGGTCGGCGGCATGGAGGCGAGCGGTCGCCTCGATGCCGCCGACCACGGGCATCCGCACGTCCATGAGGACGACGTCGGGGTGCAGGCGGGCGCAGAGCTCGACGACCTCGCTGCCGTTGCTCGCCTGTCCGACCACGGTGGCCGCCCCGTCGAGCTCGACGACGATCGCCATGCCCTGCCGGTAGAGCGCGTGGTCGTCGGCGATGACGACGCGGACGGGGCCGGAGGGCAGGCCGGAGACCTCGTCGGTCCCGTGCGCCTCTGGCACCCCACTCACCTCGTCCGTCACATCGTCATCGTGTCAGGTCCGCGGGCCGCCGTGCGGCCCCCACGCGCGGGAAGCCGCTACGACGCGGCCTCCTGGACCTCGCCGTCCGCCTCGAGGTCGAGGTGGAGGACGCCGTAGGACCAGCCGCGGCGCCGGTAGACGACGCTCGCGCGGTCGGTCTCGACGTCGTGGAAGAGGTAGAAGTCGTGGCCGACCGCCTCCATCTGGGCGAGCGCGTCGGTCAGGGTCATCGGCGTCGAGCGGTGCACCTTCTCGCGCACCTCGATCGGCGAGTCGCCGAACGGGTCGTCGGGCTGCTCCTCGCCCTCGGCCGGCGGGGCGTCCGGGGTCTGGATGCGGGAGGTCGCCATCGCGACGGACTCGGGCGTGCGACGGCCGCGGTGCACCCGCTTGCGGTCGCTCTGCCGCCTGAGGCGTTCCATGAGCTTGTCGATCACCACGTCGAGGGCCGCGTACTTGTCGTCGGCGCACGCCTCCGCGCGCACGACCGGGCCCTTCGCGTAGCAGGTGACCTCCACCCGGTCGCAGGCCTTCGCCTGGGAGCGGTTGGCCTCATGACTGACCATGACCTCGACCCGCCGGGTGCGTGGGGCGAGCTGGGTGATCTTGGCCAGCTTCTCCTCGATGTGGTCCCGGAATCGGTCGGAGACGGTCAGGTGCCGTCCGGTGACGACGATGTCCACGTGGTCCTCCTCGTGCTCGATGGTGTGGGGGCCGAACACTCAGCGACAGGGGCACCACCTCCGGAACACGGGGTCCATGCACAGACGCTAGCCGTCCCCGAGGGGCCTCACAACCACGACGGGAGAACCCGTCCCGTCGTGCTCGTCACGCGGACACCCTCGCCCCGGACCTCGTCGACGGCGTCGCCCCGACGACGGCCGCCACGACGTGGACCGCGCCCGCCACCCGCAGCGCCCGGGCCGCCTCGGCGAGCGTGGCCCCGGTCGTCACGACGTCGTCGACGAGCAGGCAGACCGCCCGCTCGACGAGCCGCAGGTCAGCGGGCCGCACGGCCATCGACCCCGCGAGGTTCGCCGCCCGGGCCGCCCGGCCGAGGGCGGTCTGGTCGGCGACCGGTCGGGTGTGCCGCAGCACCGGTCGGCACGTGAGCGACGGGTCCCCGAGACGACGGGTGGCGGCGGCCCCGAGCGCCGCGACGGCGTCCTCGCCGCGTCGGCGCCCGGCACGGCGCGAGGTCGGGACCGGGACCACGAGCACCGGGCCGCGGCGCCACGCGTCCCGCAGGTCGGGGTCGGAGGCCAGGGCCCGGTGCATCGCCACCGCGAGGAGCCGCGCCAGCCCCGGTCGCAGGTCACCGCGCCCCGTGTCCTTGTGCGCCGTCACCACGGCCCGGACCGGGCCGGCGCAGACGGTGGCGGCCCACACCGGCGGGTCGACCCCCGGGACCGGGCCGTCGTCCACGGGCGGGACGCGCGCCGCCCGGCGGCAGGCGGGGCACCAGCGCTCCCCCTGGACCGAGCAGCCACCGCAGCGCACCGGCAGGACGAGGCCGACCGCGTCGCGGACACCGTCGCGCACCGCCCCCGGTAGGTCCGTCCACGCCGCCGCCGCGGCCGTCGCGTCATTGCGTCCGTGCACGCCAACACCCCCGCTCGCTCTGCGCCCACCGTGCCGCAGCGAGGGCGCACCCGTCCGGCCGTCGTGCCCGAGCCCGGTCGGTCCTGTGGACGACGACGGACGGCGTGCCCCGCTGTGGACGGCGCCGGAGGTCAGCCGGCCGGGGCTGCGAGGTCGGAGGCCTGCCCGCTGTCGACCCAGCGCAGGCCGGAGCGTGACAGCAGCCGGTTCTCGCGGGTGACGAGGTAGAGGTCGCGCTCGACGCCGACCGTCGCGACGGCGCGGGCCCCGGCGGCCTCGGGCAGCGGCGAGACCGACGCGTCGACGGACACGAGGACCGGACGGACCGCCGCCCCGCCCACGGACGCCACCGTGGCGACCTGCTGCGCGTCGACCCACGTCAGCCCGCTCGCCCGGGTGACCCAGATGCCGAGCCGCAGCGGGGCGGACAGCCGCTCGGGGCGCTGGCCCCCGCCCCGCACGACCCCGGCGAGGTCGAGCCGGACGTCGCGGCCGTCCGGCCGGGTGGACAGGACGACGACACGGTCGCCGTCCGCGGCGACCCGGGCCTCGACGACCCGCCGCCCCGCGAGCCACGACGCCTCGACGGGCTGGGCGCGGGCGGCCACGAGGTCCGCCGGGGACACCCGCGTGTCGACCGTGAACAGCCGAGCGTCCCCCGAGCCGACGGCGCCGGCCCAGAGGAAGCCGCGACGGTCGTACGCGGGGGCACCGACGTCGGCCCCGAAGGGCGGCACCTCGTAGCGGTTGGTGCCTCGCCAACGCGAGAGGCCGTCGCCCGACGGGTCGACCGCGGCGGTCTCGGCGCCGTCGGCCGAGAGGGCCAGTCGGGTGAAGTCGGCCGGGACGTCCGGGTAGGCGCTCGGGCCGGCGGCGGACCCCTTCTGACGGACGCTCCCGGTGGGGTCGAAGACGGCCACCGTCGAACCGCGGCGCACGACGGGCGCGGCGGTGGCGGTGTCGGACTCCGGCGGGAAGCCGATGCGCTCGAGGGAGGAGACCGGTCCCTCGACGCCGTCGAGGTCGACCGGGACCCCGTCGATCTGCAGGGTCACCGCGGTGACGGTCGGGTCCTGCGTCAGGGTCGTGAGGAACTGGGCCCAGATGTTCTCGCGGGTGGTCTCCCCCGGCGCGAGGCGGCTGGCGATGAGGTTGACCGACACCACGCCCGAGGCGTCGACCGACACGGCGTCACCGAGCAGCCGGGCCCCGGCCGGCACGGCGGTCGTCGCCGCCCCGAGAAGGTGGTCGGGGACGGGGGCGAGCTGGGCGTTGGCCAGCCGGGTGAGCAGGCGGTCCAGCGGGAACCACCGGACGTCGGGGACCGTGGCGCGGTGGCTCGCCGAGACGTAGTGCACGGCGAAGGGCTGGATCAGGCGGGGGACGTCGTCGGCGGCGATCCACCGCCCGAAGCCCTCGGGCATCCCGTCGATGCGCCACTGACCACCGACCGAGGTGAGCGAGAACCGGGCCGAGGCCGAGCTGCCCGGCCGGGCCGCCGTGTAGCGCCCGTCGGCGTCGACCGTCCCGGCCACGGGGGCGGTGACCTGGACGGTGGCCGGGTCGAGCAGGCGGGTCGTCGGGGACTCGTTCCCCGAGAGCAGGACGATCGTCTCGTCCGGCTGCCACCGCTCGGCCATCCGGGAGGTGAGGAACTTGCGCGCGTTGTCGTACTTGCCGTCGCTCGAGGCCCCCGCGCGCAGGAAGCCGCTGACGATGCCCTGCTGCGTCTCCCGGGCGTCCGGGCCGGGGTAGACGAGGCCGATCTGGGGGGCGATGGGCGCCGAGACGTCGAGCCCCGGCTGCACCGGGCCCCCGCCGCTCAGGCCGCTGCACCCGGTGAGGAGGAGCGCACCGAGCAGGGCCGCGAGGAGGCGCGACGGCCTCACGGCTGCTCGTCCCGGGGGCTGAGCGGCAGCGGGGAGGAGTGCAGGCTGGTGCCGGCCTGGGCGGGCAGCGTGAGGCGGAAGCGCGACCCCTCCCCCGGCTCGCCCCACGCCTGGAGCCAGCCGTTGTGCAGCCGTGCGTCCTCGAGCGAGATCGAGAGCCCGAGACCGGTGCCGCCCGTCGTGCGGGCGCGCGCGGGGTCGGCCCGCCAGAAGCGCGTGAAGACGTTGGCGGCGTCGCCCGGCCGCAGGCCCACGCCGTGGTCCTCGACGACGACGGCGACGGCGTGGTCGTCGACCCCGATGCGGACCTCGACCGGCCGGCCCTCGCCGTGCTCGACCGCGTTGACGACGAGGTTGCGCAGGATGCGCTCGACCCGGCGCTCGTCGACCTCGGCCTCGGCCGGGCCGTCGGGTGCGACGACGGTGACGACGCTGCCGCGGCGCTCGGCCAGCGGCCGGGCCGCCTCGACGACCTTGGCGACGGTGCCGCGCAGGTCGACCGGCTCCAGGTCGAGCACCGCGCCGCCGGCGTCGAACCGGCTGATCTCGAGCAGGTCGGCGAGCAGCGCCTCGAACCGGTCGAGCTCGCCGGCGAGCAGCTCGGCGGAGCGCGCGACCGGGGCCTCGAACTCGTCGCGCGAGCCGTGGAGGACGTCGACGGCCATCCGGATCGTCGTCAGCGGCGTGCGCAGCTCGTGCGAGACGTCGGAGACGAACCGCTGCTGGACGGCGGAGAGCCCCTCGAGCTGGCGGATCTGGCTCTGGAGGCTGTCGGCCATGTTGTTGAACGAGGTGGCGAGCAGCGCGAGGTCGTCCTCGCCGCGCGCGGGCATCCGCTCGTTGAGCCGGCCGGCGGACAGCCGCTGGGCGACCTGCCCGGCCCGCCGCACGGGGGTGACCACCTGGCGGGTGACGACCCAGGCGACGGCGCCGACGAGGAGGGTGAGGATGACGCCGGCGACGAGGAACGCGTTGCCGATGAGGTCCATCGTCGCGACCTCCTGCTCCATCGGGAAGATGAAGTAGAGGTCGTAGAGGCCGGCGTTCTGGATCGTCACCACGCTGCCGACGACGACGGCCGGCACGTCACGGCCACCGAGCCGCAGCGTGCTCACCTGGGTGTGCTGCCGGCCGGGGTCGGCGGCGACGGCGGCACGCAGCTGCTGGCTCACGGCGTCGATGCCGACCGCCCGGTTGCTGCGCGCCTCGACGAGCACGACGTCGCTGTCGTTGTTCGTGGACCGGTTCATCACGACGTAGCGGCTGGGGTCCGGCCCGGGGGCGCTGAGGATGCGCGTCATGATGTCGGTCGCCGAGCGGTTGAGCTCGTCGACGGACGCCGACGTCGAGGCGTTCCACTGCACCTGCGCTCGCGAGGTCAGCGACAGGGCCTCGTACTGCGAGTTGGTGATCCGGCTGCGCTCGAGCCCGGTCGCGATCTGCTCGTGGAGGACCGACCCCAGCACGCTGACGACGGCGAGGCCGAGCAGCATCGTCGTCGCGACGACCCGCAGGCGCAGTGACTGCCGCCAGCGTCGGCGCAGCCCGCGCAGGCGTCGTCCGGCGCCCGACCAGAGCCTCCGCAGCAGGACGAGCGCGGGTCGCTCGCGCGGGAGTGCGGGTGCCGCGGCCGGGCCGACGACGACCCCACGGAGCGGCTCGCGGGCCGACGCGTCCCGACCCACGCCGACGTCGGCGGCCCCGGGCACCGTCAGGCCCGGCCGGCCTTGTAGCCGACGCCGCGGACCGTCACGACGATCTCGGGGTGCTCGGGGTCGTGCTCGATCTTGCTGCGCAGCCGCTGCACGTGGACGTTGACGAGCCGGGTGTCACCGGCGTGGCGGTAGCCCCACACCTGCTCGAGGAGCACCTCGCGGGTGAAGACCTGCCACGGCTTGCGCGCGAGCGCGACGAGGAGGTCGAACTCGAGCGGGGTGAGCCCGAGCGGCCGGCCGTCGCGCACGACGGTGTGGCCGGCGACGTCGATGACGAGGTCGCCGATCGTCAGGCGCTCGGGGGCCGGCTCGTCGCCCCGGCGCAGCCGGGCCTTGATGCGGGCGATGAGCTCCTGCGGCTTGAACGGCTTGACGACGTAGTCGTCGGCCCCCGACTCCAGGCCGAGCACGACGTCGACCGTGTCGGTCTTGGCGGTGAGCATGACGATCGGGACGCCGGACTCGCCGCGGATCTGCCGGCAGACCTCGAGGCCGTCGGTGCCGGGGAGCATGACGTCGAGCAGGACGAGGTCGGGCCGGTACTGCCGGAACACCTCGAGGGCACCGCCGCCCTCGGCGACGTGCTCCACCTCGAGCCCCTCGGCGCGCAGGACGATGCCGAGCATCTCCGCGAGCGCCAGGTCGTCGTCGACGACGAGCACACGACCCTTCACCTGACGTCCCCGTCCTTCCCCGAGCGTTGACTCCGTCTCCATGATCACACAGGGCCCTGCGAGAACTCCGAATGACAGGAGGGATCGGCGTCGCGCCCGTACCCTGTGAACCGTGGTCCGCCTGTTCCGGCTGGCGCGCATCGACGCGTCCGCCACCATCCGCCTCGCGTTCGCGGTGCTCAGCATCTTCCTCGCCGTCTTGGCGGGGAAGATCGTCGAGCTCGCGCCGTGGCTCCTCGCGGTCCTCGCGCTCGACCTCGTCGTCACCGCGCTCGACCGCCTGCCCATCTCCCGGCAGGGCCTTCTCGACACCGTCGTCCTGACCCTCCTGTGCCTCTCGGCGGGTGCCGCGGGAGCGGGCTACGACGCTGCCGCGCAGTCGGGTTCGCTGCTCCTCCTCGTCCCGGCGTACCACGCGGGCACGCGCTTCGGACGGGTCGGCTACCTCGGCACCTGCGTCGTCGGCAGCGCGGTCTACCTGCTGACCTCGGTGGGCCACAACGACGACAAGGGCTTCCGCATCGGCCTCGTGGCCTGGGTCGCCGCGGCCCTCGTGCTCGGCGCGCTCGGCGCGTGGAACCAGCGCCTCGCCGTCGAGAACGACTCCGAGAGCGCGGACCCCGCGGCGCGCGAGGCCATCCAGCTCATCCAGCGCCTGCACGACCTCTCCGAGGAGATGGCGACCGGGCTCGACGCTCCGGCGGGCGCCACGCTCGCCCTCGACCTGCTCTCGGCCGAGGTCCCCTCCTCCCGCAGCGCCGTCCTCGTCGCCTCCGACTCCGAGCACCTCGTCCCGGTCGCGCTGCGCGGCTCGACCCGCGCGCCCTGGTACCTCGCGGACGCCCTCTCCGACCTCCTCGCCCAGAACCCGGCGAGCTGGCGCCCGACCCAGATCCCCTTCGCCGACGAGCTCGGCCAGCGCAGCGCGCTCGTCGTGCCGTTCGCCTACGGGGTCGGTCCCACCACCGTCGTCGTCGTCGAGCGCGGGGTCGACCACCCCTTCACGCACGAGGAGCGGCGCGCCGTCTCCGAGGTGACGCGCCGGCTCGCGCCGACCGTCCAGGCGGGTCTGCTCTTCGGCAACCTGCGGCAGTACGCGAGCCTCGAGGAGCGCAACCGGATCGCCCGCGACATCCACGACGGCATCGCGCAGGAGCTGGCGGCCCTCGGCTACGCGGTCGACGCCCTGCGGATGCAGGCCGGCCCGCCCGGCCAGGGGATGCGCGACCAGCTCGACGGCCTGCGCGAGCAGCTGAGCGACGCGATGGCCGACCTGCGCACCCACATCACCGACCTGCGCGTGGCCGAGCGGCCGGGCAGCGGCCTCGGCGCGGTGCTCGGCGCGGCGGTCCAGAGCTTCGGCAGCATGACCGGCGTCCGCACGACGGTCACGGTGAGCGAGGGGCGCCGGCGCCTCGACCCGCGCGTCGAGATGTTCGTCCACCGCCTCGTCATGGACGTCCTCGCCGACGCGCAGGCCTCCGGGGCCCGCAACGCGTGGGTCAGCCTGAGCACCTCGGTCGTCGGCCCGGCCGTCGTCGAGGTCTCCCACGACGGCGACCCGCGACGGGCGCGACGCTCCTACCGCAACACCACGCTCGACGAGCTGACCGGGACACTCGTCGTGCGCAACGAGCCGAACGGGCGCACCACCGTTAACCTGACCGTCGAGGAGCCGTCGCCTGCGGGGACGCTCCATCCTGCGAGCTGAACCAACCGAGGGAGAGACCGTGACGATCAGCGTGGTGCTCGTCGACGACCACGCGGTGGTCCGCGAGGCCGTGGCGGGGATGCTCAACGCCCAGGACGAGGTGAGCGTCGTCGGACAGGCGGGCTCGCTCGCCGAGGGGCGTGCGCTCTTCGACCGTCTGCTCCGCACCCCACCGCCCGGCCGCGTCGTCGCCGTCATCGACGTGACGATGCCCGACGGCAGCGGGCTCTCGCTCGTGCGCGCCGTCCGCGAGCGCTCCAAGGACATCGGGCTCGTCGTCCTCACGATGCTCAACGACGACTCGACGCTCCTCGAGGCGCTCGACGCCGGGGCCTCGGCGCTCGTGCGCAAGAGCGCCCCGGCCGACCAGGTCCTCTCGGCGGTGCGCCGGGCCGCGGACTTCCCGCTCGAGTTCTCGGCCAGCGGTCTCGCGGAGGCGATGCGCCGCCAGCACGAGACGCCGCAGACCACGCTCACCGGCCGCGAGACCGAGGTGCTCAAGCTGCTCGTCGAGGGCGCGTCCGTGGCGCAGGTCGGGCGTCAGCTCTTCATGAGCCCCTCGACCGTCAAGACGCACATCGGCAAGATCTACGAGAAGCTCGGCGCCCACAACCGGGCGAGCGCGGTCATCGCGGCCGTGCGTCTCGGGCTCGTCGCCGACGTCGACCGCGCCTGATGTCCGCGGCGGGAGGACGGTCCCGCCCCGCCGGCTGACGCGTCGTCACGGTGACGGCGCGGAACCTCCGCCAGGACGGGATGCATCCCCGTCAGCAGAGAACATCCGCGTCGTCACCGTGACGGCGCGGATGCTCCGTGATGTCCCAGCGCCCCGCACACGTCACCATCCACGAAAAGCCCGCACGTGCCGGGATCTCACGCCCCGCACACGTCACCATCCACGAAAAGCCCGCACGTACCGGGATCTCACGCCCCCCACACGTCACCATCCACGAAAAGCCCGCACGTGCCGGGATCTCGCGCCCCGCGCACGTCACCATCCACGAAAAGCCCGCACGTGCCGGGATCTCGCGCCCCGCACACGTCACCATCCACGAAAAGCCCGCACGTGCCGGGCTCGTCCCGGCCGAGGAGCTCCGTTCCCCCGGCGCCGGGGGTCAGAGGGCGCTGAAGGAGTCGATGATCGTGATGACGCCCGGCCCGATGATGACGATGAACAGCGCCGGGAAGATGCACAGCAGCAGCGGGAAGAGGATCTTCACCGTGACCTTCTGGGCCTGCTCCTCCGCGCGCTGACGGCGCACGACGCGCATCTCTCTCGTCTGCTCGCGCAGGACGGCGGCGATGGGCAGGCCGAGCCGGTCGGCCTGGACGAGCGTGCTGACGAAGTTCTTCATCTCGGGCGCCGTCGTGCGCTCGCCGAGCGACGAGAACGCCTCGCCGCGCGACTTGCCGATCTGCATCTCCGAGAGGACGCGGGCGAACTCGCCGGCGATCGGGCCGTGCACGGTCCGGGCCACCTGGAGGATGGCGGCGTCGAAGCCCTGGCCCGCCTCGACGCAGACGGTCAGCATGTCGAGCGAGTCGGCAAGTCCCTTGCGCAGGTCCTGCTGGCGCTTGAGCCCGGCGTTGTAGACGAGCAGGTCGGGCACGAAGAACGCGACCGCGCCTGCGGCGAGGGCCGCGAGCAGCGACGTGAGCGACAGGCCCATGAGCGCGAGCACGAGCACGACCCCGAGGATGAGCCCGAGCCCCTTGGCGCCCATGACCCGCTCGACGGTCCACATCGACGGGTTGCCGGCGCGCTCGAGGTTGCGGGCGATGCGCCCGCCGGTGCCGGCCGGCGAGAGCCGGTCGGCGATGCCGCGCAGCCGGTCGAGGGCCGGGGCGAGCAGCCGTTCCTGCATCCCGAGCTCGTTGGTCGCGACCTCGCGGACCGTCGGCTTGTGCTGGAGGAGCTCGAGCGAGCGGGCGACGCCCGTCGTCGAGCCGGCGCCCATCCCCACCGCGAGGACGAGCAGGACGATGGCCACGGCGACGAGGCCGGCGGCGGTGAGCAGGACGATCACGTCACACCTCGATCTTCACGAGCTTGCGCATCCACACGATGCCGAGCCCCATCGCCACGATGCCGGCCCCGAGCATCAGCCACCCGAGGGGTCGGGTCCAGAGGAGGCTGACGTAGGCGCGGTTGGCGACCGTGCTGTAGAGGAACAGGCCGATGGGCAGGGCGATGAGGGCGTAGGCCGAGAGGCGACCCTCGGCCGAGAGCGCCTTGACCTGGCGACGGAGCATCTCGCGCTCGCGGAGGGTCGCGGCCGTCGTGCGGAGCGTCTCGGCGAGGTTGCCGCCGACCTCGCGCTGGATGCGGATGGCCATCGTCGTCCAGCGCATGTTCGGGCTGTCCATCCGCACGGCCATCTTGTCGAGCGCGTCGCTGACGTCGGAGCCGATGCGTGCCTCGGCGAGGGCCCGGCTGAACTCCTTGGCCGCGGGCTCGCCGGCGTCCTGCGCGACCGAGTCCAGCGCCTGGAGGAGGCTGAAGCCCGAGGCGAGCGAGGTCGCGACGAGCATCATGACGTCCGGCAGCAGCCCCTCGAACTTGCGCGCCCGCCGCTTGGCGAGGGTGCGCAGGAGGACGGGCGGCACGATGAGGCCGACGACGGCGCCGAGCACACCGCCGAGCAGCGGGATCGAGCCGACGAGGAGGATGCCGCCGGCGATGCCGATGACGACCGCCACGAGGCGCAGCACGAGCCACTCCCCCGCACGCCACGGCAGGTCGGCGCGCACGAGCAGCTCCATCGTGCGGGTCGTCGAGTCGCGGCCCTCCATGAACGACTCGCCCATCGAGACGATGGACTCGCTGATCGCGGCGGCCGTGGGCGCCTGACGGGCCTGGGCCCGGGCCCGGCCGATGCCGTACCCCTCGATCGCCTCGATCCGCTCGGAGCGGCGGCTGCGGAAGACCGGCGCGGCGAACGCGACGGCGAGGCCGAAGACCCCGAGGAAGACGACGGCCACGGCGGGGACGAGGAAGGCCGGGGCGACCGCGGTGATCGTCGCGAGCGCCGCCGGGTCGGTCTGCACGACGGGGGCGACGACCGGGCCGTCGTCCTCCGGCGCCTCGACCGGCGCGACGTCGCCGAGGTCGAGCCGCGAGCTGTTGATGAAGCCGCGCCCGGAGGCGGTGCCGTCGATGGTCAGCAGCTGGTCCCCGCCGACGTCGGCCGGCTTGGTGATGGTGAGGACGACCTGCGAGTCGAGGGCGACCGCGGCCGCGTCGAAGGCGGAGGCGACGGCCGCACGGTCGGCGGCGTCGGCCACCGAACCGCCTCCGGCAGCGGCGAACTCGCGCAGCACCTGCACGTTCGCCTCGCCGGAGTTGAACGACACGACCTCGGCACGGACCTTGGCCCGCTCGAGGGCGCGCAGCGCCTTGCGCTGCTCGGAGGCCTCGGCGGCGTCACCGCCGTCGAGCCCGGCCACGGTGTCGCCGCCGTCGCTGAGCAGGAGGATGCTGCGCTCGCCGTCGGTCCCGAGGCCCCGGACGGCGTCCTGGACGGCCCGGTAGAGCGAGGTCTCCCCGCCCGAGCGCAGCGCGCCGACCGCGCGGCGCACCGCTCCGCGGTCGGTGGTCGGTGCGACGTCGATGCCGGAGGTGGACGCGAACGAGACCACACCGACCTTGACGTCGGAGGGCACGGCGGACAGGAAGCGGTCGACGCCGTCGCGGACGACCGCCATCCCGGCCGCGCCCATCGAGCCGCTCGTGTCGATGACGAGCATCGTCGAGCGGGCCTGCTTGGTCGGTGCGGACACGGCGACCGGGACGACGCGCGAGCCGAACGTGGCCGTGACGCTCTTCCAGTCGACGTCGACCTTGCTCCCCGGCCGCAGGACGAGGGTCGCGGTGACCTTGTCGCCCTTGACCCGGATGTCGCTGAGGGTGGACGGGATGCCGTCGGCCGCGTGCGCCCGCGGCGCGGCGAGCACCGGGATCAGGAGAGCGAGCAGCACGACGAGCGCCACGACCGCCACCGGCAGGACGGCCGTCCGGTGGCGAGGGGGCAGCAGGTGGGGGCTCACGTCAGCCGTGCCCCGTTGATGAACAGCTGCGGTGACACCTCGATGCCGAGGTCGTGCAGCTCGGTGAGGAACTTCGGGCGCAGGCCCGTGGAGACGAGGGTCCCCCGGAAGCGGCCGTTCTCGTCCCGGCCCGCGGCCCAGTCGAAGGTGAAGATGTCCTGGAGCGTGACGACGTCGCCCTCCATCCCGACGACCTCGGTGATGGCGACGATGCGGCGCGAGCCGTCCTTGAGTCGGGACTGCTGGACGATGAGCTGCACCGCGCCGGCCACCTGCTCGCGGATGGCCCGGACCGGCAGGTCGACGCCGGCCATGAGCACCATCGTCTCGAGTCGGGCGAGGGAGTCGCGCGGGGTGTTGGCGTGGACGGTGGTGATCGAGCCGTCGTGGCCGGTGTTCATCGCCTGGAGCATGTCGAGCGCGGCGCCGTCGCGGACCTCGCCGACGACGATGCGGTCGGGGCGCATGCGGAGCGAGTTCTTCACGAGGTCGCGGATGGCGATCGCGCCCTTGCCCTCGATGTTCGCGGGGCGGGACTCCAGGCGCAGGACGTGGTCCTGGTGCAGCTGGAGCTCGGCGGCGTCCTCGATCGTCACGATGCGCTCGTCCTCGGGGATGAACGAGGAGATGACGTTGAGCGTCGTCGTCTTGCCGGAGCCGGTGCCGCCGGAGATGACGATGTTGCGCCGGCCCATGACGCAGGCCTTGAGGAAGTCGCGCACGCTCGGGGTGATCGTGCCGAACGCGATGAGGTCGGCGTCGGTGTACGGGTCCTGCGAGAACTTGCGGATCGTCAGCATCGCGCCGTCGAGGGCGATCGGCGAGATGACCGCGTTGACGCGCGAGCCGTCGGGCAGGCGGGCGTCGCAGAGGGGGCTCGCCTCGTCGACGCGGCGGCCGACGCGGCCGACGATCTTGTCGATGACCCGGCGCAGGTGCGCCTCGTTCGAGAAGTGGGTCTCGACCGAGTACAGCTTGCCGCTGCGCTCGACGTAGATGCTGTCCGGGCCGTTGACCATGATCTCGGAGATCTCGGGGTCGCGCAGCAGCGGCTCGAGCGGGCCGTGCCCGAGGATCTCGTCGGACACCTCCTGCGCGATGCGGGTGCGGTCCGCGTGCGAGAGCGGGGTCTGCTCGGCGTCGATCGTCTGCTGGAGCGTGGTGCGGACCTGCTGGGCCAGCTCGGCCTCGGGCAGGTGGGGGTCGTACAGGCGCGGACCGAGGCTCTCGATGAGGGCCTGGTGGACCCGGCCCTTCACCTCGCCGAAGGGGTCGAGCACCCGGCGGCGGGGCACCGTCCCCGGTCGGGGGCCGGCACCGCCGGCGGTCGTCGGCTGCTGGGCCTGGGAGACCGCGGCCTGGGCGCGGCGGACGCTGTCGAGACGGTCGGCGAGGCTCATCGACGGCTCCTGAAGAGACCTCGGCGTGCGTGGGCGTCGACGGGCTCGACGTCCTCGCCCGCGGAGCGGGGGCGGATGTGGTGGTCGACGAGGTCGCGGATGGCGACGCTGACCGGCAGCTTGGGCTCGTCGAGGACGATCGGGACACCCCGGTTGACCGACGCGGGGACGGTCAGCGAGCTCGGGATGTTGACGGCGATCGCGGTCTTGATGGCGGACTCGACGTCCTCGGGGCGCAGGCCCACCTTGGCGTCGGCGCGGTTGAGGACGATGACGCGGGAGTCCTTCGGGCTGCCGATCATGTCGAGGGTGTCGATGGCGACGCGGAGGTTCTTGACCGCCGGGATGTCGAGCGTCGCGATGAGGACGAGGATGTCGGAGAGGTCGACCGAGGCGAGCACGTGCTCGGTGAAGCTCGGCGGGGTGTCGACGACGACGAAGTCGTAGGTGCGCCGGGCGACCTTGATCAGCTCGGCGACCGTCGAGACCGGGATGCGGTCGGCGTCGCCCGGGTCGTTCGGCGCGCAGATGACATCGAGGCCGCTCGACTCGTGGGTCGTCACCAGGCTGCGCACGCCCTCGTCGTCGATCGTGCCGGCCATGGCGACGGCGTCGAACACCGAGCGGTCCGGGACGAGCTGGAGGCTGATCGCGACGTCACCGAAGGAGAGGTCGAGGTCGATGAGGAGCGTCTTGTGCCCGAGCCGGGCCAGCTGGCAGGCCGTGTTCGTCGAGACGGTCGTCTTGCCGACCCCGCCCTTGGCCGAGAAGACCGTGATGATCTTGCCGTCCTTGGAGCTGCCGCCGCCGGCGTGCCCGACGAGCCGGGAGGTGAGCTCACGGCTGCGGCGCAGGGCGTCGGCGAGGCCGGTGTGGTCGTCGGCGCCGACCACCTCGCGGATGCCGGAGCGCAGCGCCTGCGAGAGGGTCGTCACGTCGATGCGCGAGCGCAGGAGGATGACGCCGACCTCGGGGCGGTCGAGGCGTGCACCCTCGGCGAGGGTGCACGCGTCGTCGAGCGGGACGTCGGCCCCGATGACGACCTGGTCGACCTGCGGGTCGTCGTGCAGCGTGCGGGCCACGACGATCGAGGAGTCGAGGGCCGTCGTGTCCGGTCCGAGGGCGAAGCGGTAGCGCTCCACCGCGGTGGGGTCGGTGTCCCAGAGGATGTTCACCGGGCCACGACCTTCGTGATGTTGAGGTCGTCCGCCTCGAGGGTCGGGCTGATCTTCAGCTCCGATCCGCGCAGGGCGGCGTAGAGGGTGCTGCCGTTGATCGCGTGGACGAGGCGCACGGCGTCCTCCGGGGTCACCTGCAGCGTCACGAGGAAGCTCGCGCTCTGGGCGGCCGCCTCGCCGTCGGTCGTCTGCGCGGGGGTGAGCGAGGCGTCGCCCATCGCGATGACCTTGACGTTGTCGAGGAGGACCGAGGTCTTCTGGATGCCGGTCGTGGCCGCGGCGGCGTCGCCGCCGCTCGAGGCGCCCTTCTCCGCGTAGGTCATGAAGACCGTCAGGTAGGAGCCGGGGGTGACGAAGTTGCCGACCCGCGCCGGGTCCTGGAGCTGCACCGACACGGCGAGCTTGCCCGGGTCGATCTGCAGCTTCTTCTCGCCGACCGGGGTGTCGCCGAACGCGGCCCCGAGCACGTACTGCCCGGGCTGCACGTCGGTGAGGGCGACGAGGTCGCTGTTGTTCTCGTCGACCTTCTCGAGCGCGCCGAGCGGCTTGGCCCGGGCGGCGACGTCGGTCTGGACCAGCTGTCCGAGGCGGACCGCGTCCTTGAGCGAGGTGCCGGCCGGGATCACCGTGTTGGACACGTAGACCTTGGTCGGGCTGGCGGCGGCCACGGCGCGGGCGTCCGCCCCACGGGCGTACACGAGGACGAGGACGGCACCGACGAGCGCGATCACGGCGGCCGTGAGGATGGCGAGGATACGACGACCCATGGGGATGGTGTCCTTACAGAGGTGAGTTCAGGAGCGTGTGCCGACCCGCCGCGGTGGGCGGGTGTCGTGCGGTCGGTCCGGTGTCGCCGTCAGAAGCTCGTGGCGGCGGTCTGGAAGATGGAGCTGAGGTTGCGTCCGAGGACGGTCACCGCCGCGACGATGACGATGGCCACGAAGCCGATCATCAGGGCGTACTCCACGGCGGTGGCGCCTCCCTCGCCCCGGGCGACGGGCGTCCGGGCGAGGAGGGTGGCCGATCGGGCGAGGGTCCGGCGGAGGAGCGCGGTCATCACGTCACCTGCTTTCGTCCGATGTGGGTCGGGGCGCCGGCCGCGTCGGTGCTCCGACGGCGACCGACGCCCCGACGTGTCGTCCTGGTTCGCTCAGACGCTGTTGGCGACCGAGTTGAACATCGACTTGAGGTTCGTGCCGAGCAGCGCGACGGCGACGATGATGACGACCGCGATGAGGGCGACCATGAGGCCGTACTCCACGGCGGTCGCACCCTTCTCGGAGCGGAGGTCGTTGAACTTCATCTGGAGCTTGACGAGGGCCTTGGTCATGACGGGTGTTGCCTTTCGGTACGAAGGGGTGCTGTCGAGCAGTCACCACGCTGTCAGGTCCGGCCCCGGAGCGGCATGGACCGATGGGCCCGAACACCGCCCCCCGTACGGTGCAGCCGGGTCAACCGTTCGGCCGATCGCTCACCGGGACCGCGCGCCGGCCGTGACATGCTCGTCCACGACCACCCACCGCCACGAGGCCAGCGAGATGTCCACGACTCCCGAGCAGGATCGCGAAACCCGGAGTGCCAGAACGCCTCTGGTGATCGCTTGGGGTGTCTGTGCGGTGCTCGCGGGCCTCCTCCTGCGGCTGCGCACGGCTCCGGACGTCGACCTGTGGCTGCACCTGCGCATCGGGCGGTCGCTGCGCGACGGTGAGTGGTTCGGCACGCTCCCCGACCCCCTCTCGGCCCTCGCGGACCGTCCGTACGTGCCGACCCAGTGGCTCGCGCAGGTCGGGATGAGCGTCGTCGACGACGTCGCCGGCGTCACCGGGCTCCACGCCGTCCGGGCGCTCCTGCTCGTCGCCCTCGCGGCGCTGCTCGCCGCGACCGCGCGTCGGTGGGCCGGCCCGCTCGCCTCGGTGGTGGTCGCGACCGCGGCGCTCGTCGCGACGTCGGCGGCGTGGGGAGAGCGGCCGCAGCTGCTCGGCCTCGTCCTCGCCGCGTGGTCGCTGCACCTGTGGGCCGGGACGCTCGTCGACGGGCGCCCACGGTGGTCGCTGCTCGCCGTCGCCTGGCTGTGGTCCGCGGTGCACGGGTCGTGGCCGCTCGGCGTCGGGTTCGGGGTGCTCGTGCTGCTCGCGCTCGCGCTCGCGCCCCGCCCCGCCCCGGTCCCGTGGGGCCGGCTCGTGGTCCTGCTGGCCGGCACCGCCCTCGTCCCCGTGCTGGGGCCCCTCGGCCCCCGGGCGCTCGTCGAGCCGTTCGCGGTCGGGATGGCGGCCCGCTCCACGGTCAACGAGTGGAAGCCGCCGGCCCCGGGCAACCCGCTCCTCCTGCTCGTCCTGCTGCTGGCCCTCGTCGTGCTCGTGCGCCTGGTGCGCGCGCGGCGGCTCGACCTCCCGTCGCTCCTCCTCGCCGGCGCCGGCGTCGTCCTCGCGGCGTCCTCGGTCCGCACCATCGCGGTCGGCGCGCTCCTCGTGGCACCCGCCCTGGCTCGCACCCTCCGCGCCGGGGCCGCTCCGGCACGGCGGGAGCGGCTGCCCGGGCTCGTCGTGGCGGGGGTCTTCCTGCTCGTCCCCGCCGTGGTGCTCGGGGGGCCGGAGGCCGGGCCGCTGCCGCGGACCGTCGGCGCGGCGGTCGAGCGGCTGCCGGCCGGGACGCCGACGGTCGTCGACGCCTACGCCTCCGGCTGGGTGCTGTGGGCCCACCCGCAGGTCCGGGTGCTGCGCGACCTGCGCGCCGAGGTCTACTCCCCCGCGACCGCCGCCGCCTACGAGACGTTCTCGGCGACCGGCCCCGGCTGGGAGGCCTACGCCGACGAGCACGGCGTCGACGCCGTCCTCACCCGGGTCGGGGAGCCCCTCGACCGGGGGCTGTCCGGTGCCGCCGGCTGGTCACGGGCCGCGGGCGAGGGCGAGTGGGTGCTCTGGCGGCGCGGGTGACTCAGCCGTCGCGCTCGAGGACGGCGTAGCCACCCACCTCGCGCACGACCCGCCAGCCCGCGGCGACCACGGGTGCCGTCGCGTCCTGCTCGACGACCACGACCCCGATGTCGGCTCCGGCGGGCACGGTGCCGTCGTGGAGGAAGTCGAGGAGGTCGCTCTGCACGTCGCGCGGGAACGCGTCGATCGGGTTGGCGGCCCAGACCCGGACGCCCTCGCGGGCCAGCGTCTCGGCGAACGGCTCGACGGCCAGCACCGGACGCCCGGCGGCCACCTCGCGCACGGCGCCGACGGCCGACTGCCCGGGGGCGCCCACCGACGGACCACGGCCGGCGAGCACCACCCCCGAGACGCCGGCGGCCGCGGCGAGGGCCACCACGGGCACGAGGGACGGACGGCCTGCGGACGACCCCCGCCCGGTGGCCACGCGCGGACGCATCGCGGCGGCGGCGAGGAAGAGCAGCAGCCACACCCCGTTGCGGGCCGCCGACGCCGTGCCGACCGCCAGCCCCGCCGTGGCGACCCACTCCCACACCGACATCCGTGCCCGGGCCGCGAGTGCGAGGAGGAGCGCGGCGGCCACGAGCATCGCCACGTCGAGCGGGTGCCCGAGGTTCGGGCGGGCCCAGAGGTCCGTCCCGCGGGCTGCGGCCTCGTTCGCCAGGGCCTGGACGTAGTAGGCGGGCGTCCCGAGCCCGGCGGAGGTGAGCAGGAGGGCCAGCGCGGAGCCCGCACCGACCCCGACGCGGCGCCTCCACGGCCCGCCGCCCGGTGACAGGACGAGGAACACCCCGAGGACCGCGAGCCCCACGAGCACCGCGCCGTGGAGGTTGCCCCAGAGCACGAACAGCGGCACGAGCCACCACAGGCCGCGGTCCGGGTGCTCGTGCTGCCGGCGCATCAGCGCGACCGCGAGCGCGAACGGCACGAGCGAGAGCGACGGCAGGCGGGTCACCGCGAAGGCGGCCGCCGCACCGACCACGACGAGGGTCGCGACGAGCGCGCCCCGCACCTCGGACCCGCCGGCGCGCCGGCCGTCCGCGAGGACGACGAGCAGCGTGGCGGCGACGAGCACCAGCTGGAGCCCGGCGAGGGCCGGCGTGCCCAGACCGGCGACGACCGACAGCAGCAGCTCGGCGAGGACGATCGGGTTGTGCCACCCCTCCTGCGGCGCGGACGCGAAGGGGATCCCGTCGGGCACGGAGCCGGTCGCCCGCACCGTGTCGCCGAGCGCGACGACCCACAGCAGGTCGGACCCGAGCAGGACGAAGAACGAGAGGGCCACGACCCACGCGGCGACGGCGAGCGAGGCGACCGGGACGCCACGACGGGGCCGGACCGCCGAGGTGGGATCGGCCTGCGACATGACGGGATTCCTCGAGCTGCCGGGGTCGGAGCGGGGGCTCGACCATAATCGACGATCATGGCCACCGGGAGCACGACACGACCCCGACGCGCCCGTGAGGCCTCCTGGATGGTCGCCACGGTGCTCGTCGCCCTCGGCGTCGGCGCGTGGTCGCTCCGCCTCTGGCAGTGGGACCCGTCGGACCCGATCGCCCTCGGGTGGGACCACACCCAGATCCTGTCGTCGCTGCGCGACATCCACGACCACGGCTGGTACTGGCACAACCCCGACCTCGGCTTCCCCTTCGGCCAGGACGCCTCGTTCTTCCCCGAGCTCAACGTCCTGCACGTCCTCGCCGTCAAGGCGATCGACCTCGTCGTGCCGGGGGTCTACACGGCCGGGGGCGTGTACTTCGTCCTGTCCTTCCCCCTCACCGGCGCCACCGGGTACCTCCTGGCCCGCAGCCAGGGGCTCGGGCGGCCGGCCGGCTTCGTCCTCGGGGTGCTCCTCGCGAACGCCCCGGGACACGCCGAGCGGTTCGGCCACCTCTACCTCGCGCAGTACTGGGTGGTGCCGGTCGCGCTGTGGCTCGTGCTCGAGGTGGCCCGTGGCCGGGCCCTGCTGTCCCCCCGGGGCGGACCGGTCCCGTGGTGGCGCGGCGGCCGGACGCTCGTCACCGTCGCGGCCGTCGTCGTCGTGGGCGGCAGCGGCGTCTACTACGTGGCCTTCACGCTCGTCCTGCTGGCGGTCGCAGCGCTCGCGCGGCGGGTGGCCGGGGTGCCGGCCGACCTCCTGCGCGGCCTCGCGGTGATGGTCGGCATCGGCCTGGTCATCGCCGTGCCGCTGGCCGTGGCGCGCCTCGGGATGCGCGGCGTGCTCGTCACCGGCCGGGTGCCGGCCGGTCGCAACCCGGCCGAGTCGGAGCTGTTCGCCGGCAAGCTCATGGACCTGCTGCTCCCGTGGCCCGACCACCGGGTCGAGGCCTTCCGGTACCTCACCCTCGCCTACCGCTCGGCGACGCGGGCGACCGTGGAGACCTCGGCGCTCGGCGTGGTCGGCGTCGCGGGGATGACCGGCCTGGCCGTCATCGGGCTGCTCGCCCTCCTCTCCGGTCGGCGCGCCGACGCCGGGCACCTGCGCTGGTCCGGGCTGATGCTCGTGTCGTTCCTCCTCTTCACGGTCGGCGGCCTCGGCTCGTTCGTCGCCGTCTTCGCCACCCCGCAGGTGCGGACCTGGTCGCGGGTCTCGCTCTACATCCTCACCCTCGCCCTGCTCGCGGTCGGGGCCTGGCTCACGCGCCTGGAACGACGCCGCGGGATGCTCACCGCCGGCCTCGTCGCCGGCGCGCTCGTCGTCGTCGGCAGCCTCGACCAGACCAACCCCGCGGTCGCGCCCGACCACCGCGCCATCGCCCGCGAGATGGCCGGGCTGCGCGCCTACACCTCGTCGCTGCAGGACCGGGTCGGAGCCGGGTGCGGCGTCTTCCAGGTCCCGGTGCTGCCCTACCCCGAGACGCTCGGGCCGGGCACGATGCAGGGCTACGACCAGCTCAAGCCGTACCTCGCCTCGGACGACCTGCGCTTCAGCGCGGCGGCGATGCGCGGCACGGAGGCCGCGACGTGGCAGTCGGCGGTCGACCCCTCCGACCTCGCGGCGCTGGCGGCCGACCTGCGCTCGGCCGGCTTCTGCGCGCTCGAGGTCGACACGGAGGGCTTCTCCGACGCCCAGGACCCGTCGGACCGCCTCACCGCGGCGTGGGGCGAGCCGGTGGCCCGGACCGCCGACGGCACCTTCGTCGCCTGGGACCTGCGCCGGGTCGGCGCGGCCGGTGAGGGCGACCACGCGCGGCGCGCCCAGGTCCTCGCCCCGGTGCTCGCGTCGGTGGGCGGCTTCGAGCCCGAGACCGTGGACGGCACCTACGGTCAGTACGTCGGCCCGTACGCCGGTGTGTCGCTGGCGAACCCGGGCGAGCCCACACGGGTCACCGTCTCGATGGACGTCCGGGGCGTCGGCGCCGAGCGGCGGGAGGTCGTGGTCACCGACGGGGACCGGGAGGTCGCCCGCGTCGTCGTGTCCGACGCCTCCCCCACCCGGGTCTCCTTCGCCGTCGAGGCCGCGCGCGGGGCGACCGACCTCTCCGTCACCGTCTCGGGAGCCACCGACAAGGACATCGAGACCGAGCGCGTCACGACGGCCTTCGTCAGCGACCTCACGGTGACGGCGGAGGGCGGACGCCGCGCGGTCGCCCTCACGGACCGGACGAGGACCGGCTGGGTCCTGCCCTGACCGCTGCCCCGCGCGGGGCCGGGTGGCTCAGGAGGCGGTGCGCCGGAAGGTCACGCGCAGGTGGCCGACGAAGCTGAGCAGGACGACCCCGACGAGGACGAGCAGCTGCGCCACGAGGGGTCGCAGCCCGGCCAGCTCGACGAGGGCCGGGACCCCCACGAGGCTCAGCGCGGCACCCGTCCACCACACGCCGAGGAACGCGACGAGCTGGCGCCCGAGCGGGCCCTCGGCGCGGAAGACCTGACCACGGTAGGCGGGAAACGCGAAGATCATCGCCGCCAGCTGGGCGGACCCGAGCGCGACGACGTAGTGCGCCCCGGCGGCCAGGGTCGCGGCGAGGACCGACAGGTACACGACCTGGGTGACGCCGCCGACGACGCCGTAACGCACGACGACGGGCAGGTCGGCCCACCGACGGCGCACCCGTCGCGCGGGCGCCGCGGTCTGGGACGCCGGGGCGAGGGTCGTCTCAGCCACGCGCCGGCCCGATGACGGTGACGGTGGGCACGCAGGCGTAGCGACGACGGACCTCCGCCTCGGGGCGGTCGCTGAGGACGGTGGGGTCCGCCGCCGCGCGCAGCAGGTCGCACTCCTGCGCCACCGTGAGCCCGCCCTGGGGGGTGTCACGACGGCCGGCCTCCGGGCGGTCACCGTCGAGCAGGATGCGCGTCGCGACGTCCGTCACGAGCGGCCCCCCGGACCAGACGACCTGGGCTCGCTCGGCGCCGGACACGTCGAGGAGGCGCAGCACGGTGGCCCCGTCGACCGTCGACCACGCGCCCCCGAAGGCGGCCACGGGCGTCACGACGGCGCCGAGCGCGACGACGGCGGCCGTCACCGCGAGGACGCCCCGCCCGACGAGCGTGGGCAGGCGTTGCGCTCGGGCCTCGACGACCGCAAGGAAGGCGACGACGGTGACCATCGACAGACCGAGGATCGTGCTGTGCCAGAGCAGCTTTGCCGGGTAGTAGCGGGTGACGGGGATCCCGAGCCGCACGGCCAGGCCGAGCGCGGTGAGCGCCGGCAGGACGGAGACGGCGAGGACGACGAGGAGGGCGCGGTCGCGACGTCGCACGACCGCGAGCACCGCGGTCCCGGCGAGGCCGAGACCGAGCAACCACAGCGGGACGGGTGCCTCGACGTCGGCGACGACCGCGTGCCCGACCCCGACGGCGCCGACGACCGCGGTCATGGCCGGGAGCGAGGCGGCGGCCACGACGACGCCGAGCCCGGCCGCCCCGGCGAGTCGACGAGCGCGTCGTCCCGGCGCCGCGGCGCGGACCCGGGCGACGGTGGCGACGAGCGCGAGCGCACCCGAGACCGGCAGCAGGAGCTGCCAGGTGTGGGCCATGACGAGCAGGCCGGCCCACGCGGTGAGCGACGCGGTGACCGACACGGGCCGCACGAGGACCTCGCGGAGAGGCACGGCGACGACGAGGGCGGCCACCAGCGAGCCCTCGAAGCCGAGCGCCTGGTAGTTGCCGAGGAAGGCCGGCCACAGGGTCGCCGCGCCGGCGGTCGCGGCCGCCCCGGCTGCCGTCCACGGGGCCAGGCCGGCCCGGGTGGCCAGCGCCGAGGTGAGCGAGGCCGTCGCCAGGGCGACCGCGGCGAAGAGCAGCCAGACCATCCCCGCCATCAGGTCGAGCAGTCCGACGAGGTCGGCGCGCTCCGAGGGCGGACCGGTCAGGCTCCGGACGAGCGCGACCGTCGTGTGCCAGGCCCGTGGGTAGCCCCGGACCGAGTAGTCCAAGGCGCCGTGGGCCCGCTCGTCGGCGACGAGGACGAGGTGGCGGACGTGGTCGCCGTTGACGAACCACTCGACCCGCAGGGCGTGCGGCAGCGTCAGCGACCACAAGAGGACGGCCACGAGCACGAGGGCCGGCGCCGCGACGAGCAGCGTCCGCGCCGGGGCCCCCCGGTCGCGGGCCAGAGGCCGCTCCGGCCGACCCCGCAGGTGCAGGCCCAGAACCACGAGCGGGACCAGCACGAGGGCCGCCGCCGCGGCGCTGCCGGCGCGCGTGGCCAGGGGGCGGAGCCCGAGGACCTGCGCCCCCGTCGCCACGACGACGACGCCGGCGAGGACGAGGACGAGCACGACGAGACCGTCGGCGAGCGGGCCGGCGGCGTCGCGCGGGCGCGGCCGCGGCGACCCGGCGGTCGGCGCGGTCACCCGGACCGTCGCGGTGCTCATCGCGGCGAGCATGGCACGCGGCGGCGCCGGCGGGCGCGGCTCCGGAGCCGCATCCGCCGGCCGGGTCGGGTCGCGCCTCCACCGTTCGGCCAGTCGTCGCGGACATCCGGCCCGGGCCCGGGCCCGCGTCCTGTACGACGTGCGCAGGCCCGCACTAGCGTCGAGGAGCGCCCCGGCCCGCGGGGCCCCGAGCAGCGGTGGAGGTGCTGTGACCGGCATGCTGCGCACCCTCGTGGTCGTCCCCGCGCTCGACGAGGAGCACACCGTCGCGGCCGTCGTCGCCGGCGTGCGTCGCGACCTCCCGGGCGCTGACGTGCTCGTCGTCGACGACCACTCCTCCGACGCCACGGGCGCCCGCGCCGCCGCCGCCGGGGCCGTCGTGGCGCGGCTCCCGTTCCGGCTCGGGGTCGGCGGCGCGGTCCGCACCGGCTTCACCCACGCCGTCCGCGAGGGCTACGACGTCGTCGTCCAGGTCGACGGCGACGGCCAGCACGACACCCGGCACCTGCCCGAGCTCGTCGCCGCCCTGGAGGCGGGTGCCGACGTGGTCGTCGGCGCGCGCTTCGCCGGAGCCGACCCCTACGGCGTCTCGCGGACCCGCCGGGCCGTCATGGCGATCCTCGCGCGGCTCGTGTCCGCGATCGTCGGGTCGCACCTGACCGACGTCACCTCCGGCTACCGCGCCGCCGGCCCGCGCGCGGTCCGCGTCTTCGCCGAGCACTACCCGGCCGAGTACCTCGGCGACACCCTCGAGACCCTCGTCATCGCGCGGCGCTGCCGCCTCGTGGTGCGCCAGGTCCCGGTGCGGATGACGGCACGCGAGCACGGCCGCCCCAGCCAGGGGGTCGTCGGGTCCGTCGTCTACCTCTCGCGCGCCGTGGCCGCCATCGGGCTCGGGATGGTGCGCCGCTGGTCCGTGCCGGTCCCGGTGGAGGGCGCCCCGTGAGGCCCGACGGCTACTGGCTCGGCCTCGTCGGGGGCGTCATCGTCCTCCTCCTCAGCCTCGAGCTCGTCCGCCGGCGCCAGGTGCGGGGGCGGCTCGCCCTCGCCTGGGTGGTCCTCGGCGCGGCCGCGGTCGTCCTCGCCCTCTTTCCCGAGCTGCTCGGCGACCTGTCGGCGGCGGTCAACGTCCAGGTGCCGCTCAACCTCGTGCTCTTCTCCGGCGTCCTCTTCCTCCTCGTCGTCTCGATGCAGCTGGCCAGCGAGGTCGGTCGCCTCGAGTCGCGCACCCGCCGGCTCGCCGAGGAGGTCGCCCTGCTTCGCGCCCACCTGCCCGCCGCGGGTGGGTCGCCCGCCGCGGACCCGTCGACCCCGGCCGCCGCGGACACCGCCGGCGCCGCCCGACCGACGACCCCCCGGGCGTCGTGAGGACCTCCGTCGTCGTCGTCGGCCACGGGCCCGAGGCGGGCCTCGAGGCCTGCCTCGCGTCGGTCACGGCGCAGATGAGACCGGGCGACGAGGCCGTGCTCGTCGACAACGGGCTGACCCGCAGCGTCGAGGTGCCCGGCGTGCGCCGGCTCGACGCCGGGGGCAACACCGGCTTCGCGGGCGGCGCGGTGACCGGGGTGGCCGCGACGAGCGGCGACGTCCTCGTGTTCGTCAACAGCGACGCCACGATCCTGCCGGGGTCGCTCGACGCCCTGCGCTCCGCGCTCGGAGACGAGTCGGTCGGGATGGCCTGCGGCAGAGTCGTTCTCGAAGACCGCCCCGACACTGTCAACGCCGCCGGGAACCCGGTGCACGTCACCGGCCTCTGCTGGGCCGGGGGCCTCGGCGAGCACACCACGCGGCACGCCACCCAGCGCGACGTCGCCTCCGTCACGGGCGCCTTCTTCGCGATGCGCCGGGCGACGTGGGACCGCCTCGGGGGCCTCGACGCCGACTTCTTCATGTACTACGAGGACACCGACCTCAGCCTGCGCTGCCACCTCGCGGGGCTGCGCGTCGTCGTCGTCCCGGAGGCCGGCGCAACCCACGCGTACACCTTCAACCACAACCCGAGGACGATGTACCTGCTCCAGCGCAACCGCCTGACGAGCGTCCTCACGACCTACCCCGCTCCGCTCCTGCGGTGGGCGCTCCCGCTCCTGCTCGCGAGCGAGGTCGCCCTCGTGGCCGTCGCCGCCCGCGACCGGTGGCTGCGCGAGCACATCAGCGCGCTCGCCTGGCTCGCGCGCCACCCCCGCCACCTGGTCCGCCGCCGGCGGCGGGTGCAGTCGCTCGTCACCCACCCGGACGCGCTCCACGACGTCCTGACGACGACCCTCTCCGCGGCACAGGTGCGCCCCGCCCCGGGGCAGGCGCTCCTCGACCGGCTCGTGGCCGGCTACTGGCGGCGCGCGGTCGTGGGCTCGCGGGCCGCATCGCCCCGGGCGGCACGCCCGCTCGGCGAGAGCGTCCGATGACGTCGTTCGCCGGCCGTCCGGGCGCCGTCGTCCTCGCGGCGTACCGCCCCGACCCCGACCTGTTCACGGTGCAGCTGCGCTCGATCCGCGACCAGACGCTCGGCTCCTTCCGGTGCCTCGTGGGCGCCGACGGCGGCCGGGACGAGGTCCGGCGGCTCGTCGTGGCCGCCGTCGGTGACGACCCGCGCTTCGAGGTCGTGGGGTGGGACGACAACGTCGGGCTCTACCTCAACGTCGAACGGCTGCTGGGCTCGCTCCCCGCCGACGCCGCGTGGGTCGCCCTCGCCGACCAGGACGACCGCTGGTACCCCGAGAAGCTCGAGCGACTCGTCCCCCACCTCGACGAGGTGGCGCTGGTCTCGGGACAGGCGCGCGTCGTCACCGCGACCGGCCGGGTGCTCGCCGCCCGGACCGACCGGCGCGTCGTCGCCCCGGGCAGCCTGCTCCTCGCCAACCAGGTCTCCGGGTCCTTCTCGGTGCTGCGCCGCGAGGTCCTCGACACCGCGCTCCCCTTCCCCCGTCTCGCGGTGGCGACCCAGATGCACGACCACTGGCTCGGCCTGTGCGCCGCCGTCGGCGCCGGGTACACCGTCGTCGACGAGCCGCTGCAGGACTACGTGCAGCACGGTGGCAACCTCGTCGGTGAGGTCGAGCGCCGCCACCCCCGGACGCCGTGGGGGGCGCTCCGCCTCCTGAGCCGCCTCGCCGCCGACCACGCCGGGACGACGGGTGCCGCCCGCATGGTGCGCGCCGCGGCCGCGAACGGCCTGGGGTGGCGCCGCCTCGTCGCGGCCGAGCTGGTGACCCGTCGCCCCGGTCGGCGCTCCGACGAGCTGCCCGCCGCGATCGGGACCGCGCCCCGGCGCAGCGCCCTCGCGCTGCTGCGGGCCGTCGGCTCGGGCGCCCTGCCGCGACCGACCGCCCTCACCCTCCTCGCCGGTCTGCCCGGCGACCTCGTCGGGCGGGGCGCCATCCCGCTGTCGACGGTCGGGCCGACCCCGTCGCAGCAGCAGGCCGTGACGCCGTGCACCTTCGTCGTCGTGCTCTACCGGACCGCACCGGGCGACTCGCTGACGCTGCGCACCCTGACCGAGGCCCTCGGACCCGCGCATCCCCACCAGGTCGTCGTCGTCGACAACGGGCCCGTCCCGGACCCGGAGGGTGCTCGAGCCGTCCCGGGCGTCGACGTCGTCCACGCGTTCCCCGACAACCCGGGACTGGCGGCGGCCTACCGCCTCGCCGGCGAGCACGCACGCGGGCTGGGGCACGAGTGGGTCGTCCCGCTGGACCAGGACACCCGGGTCACGCGCGCGTACCTCGACGCGCTCGAGGGGACCCTGTCCTCCCCGGGGCTCCCCGCCTCGGTCGCCGTCGTGGCGCCGGTGCTCGTCAGCGGCCGACGGTCGCTCTCGCCGCACGGCCCGGTCCGGCTCGAGGCCCGGGCCTGGCGGACCGCCTCCCTCCTCCCGGCCGCCGCGGGTTGGCACCACTACAACAGCGCCGCGGCCGTCCGGCTCTCCTCGCTCGACGCGGTGGGGGGATTCCCCGCGGACTTCCCGGTCGACGGCCTGGACCACGCCGTCGGGGCGCGGCTGCGACGCGCCGGCTTCGCCCTCCAGGTCCTCCCGGTGGAGCTCGAGCACCATCCCTCCTGGCGCGAGCCCCGCGCCGTGGCGCCGGCCCGCTTCGCCGCGATCCTGCGCACCCAGGAGCGGCTCGCCCTCGACGGACCGCGGTCGGAGGGCGCCTGGCTGCTCGTGCGCCGGCTGCTGCGGGTGGGGCTGCTGCTGGTGGGCCTGCGCCGCACGCCGTCGTGGTCGGCCGAGCTCGCCGGGCTCGTCCGCGCCGGCCGGGTCGCGTGCGGGGTCCGATGACCACGCTCGTGCGCGACCCCCGGCTGACCGAGTCCGACCGGCGGCTCCTGCGCAGCGCGGCCCCGACGCTCCTCGCCGGGGCCGTCACGCTGCTCGTCCCCGTCATCGCCCGGGGCTTCCTCGACGACCGGGACTATGCGCTCTGGGCGCTCATGACCACCGTCACCGTGTCGACGCTCCTCCTGGACCTCGGCGCCTCCGTGTACGTCCAGTCCTCCGGCTACGGCCGCTGGCCGCGACGGGACGTGTACGCACGGGCGGTCGCCATGTCCACGGCGGGCAGCGTGGTGGCCACGGTCCTCGCCCTCGGGACCTCGCTCCTCGTCCGGTCCTCCGCCCCGCTCTCCGACCTCACGACGGGGAGCATCGTCGCGCTCGTGCTCGCCACCGGGGCTGCGTCGGCCGTCCGTGGCGCGTTCACCGTCCTCGCGGCCCGGCTCCAGGTGGCCGAGGCCTTCCGTCTGCGCACCGTCGCCACGATGGTCCAGGTGGGCACGCAGGTCGCGCTGGTCGTCGCGGGCCTGGCGCTGGGTGCCGGGGTGTGGACGCTGCCGTGCGCCCTCGCCGTCTCCTCGGCCCTCGCCCTCGGGGGCGGCCACGCCGTGCTCCGTCGCCGGGTGGTCGTCCACCCACCCGCGGCGCCCGCGGCGTCGCCGGTGCGCTTCGCCGTGGGTCGCACGGCGGCCGCGCTCGTGGCGGTCGTGGCGAGCCAGGCGGACCGCTGGGTGCTCGTGACGGTGGCCGACCCCGCCTTCGTCGCCGACTACGACCTCGCGCTGAGGTTCGCCGCCCTGCCGCTCGGTCTCGTCGTCGTCCTCGCGGCGGGGCTGGTCCCCGAGAGCGCCTCGCTCCCGGACGGACCGAGCCGCCGGGCCCACGTCCGGCGGGCGACGCGGCTGTGCCTGCGGGCCGTCGTCCCGCTCTCCCTCGCCGTCCTCGTGAGCGTGCTGGTCGTGGGCCTGCTGGGGCTGGTGCCGCTCTCCGCCCGCACGGTGCTGCTCCTCGGGCTGGGCCTCGTGTGGTGCGGGGTCAGCGCGCTCACCGCACCGACGACGCAGACGCTCGTGGGCGTCGGACGACCGCAGGCGGAGCTCTGGTACGCCGTGCCCTCCGTGCTGCTGGCGGGAGCCGGGTGGCTCGTCGCGGTCGCCGCGCAGTCACCCCTCGGCGTCCCCCTCGCGACGGGCACCGCGACCGTCGTGTGCTCGGCTGCCTTCACGGTGTACGGGCTCCGGTTCGCCCGGTACGAGCCGGGCTCCCGGCCCACGACCCACCCCCGATGACCTCCGTCGCCCTCCGGCCGGCCCGTCCCGCCGTCGCCGTCGCCACCCGGCTCGACGCGGTGGTCGCCGTCGCGGTGTTCCTCGTCGCGCGGGCCGTCTCGGCGGTCTTCCTCGTGGTCAGCGCACCCGACCAGATCGCCCTCACCGACTCACCCACGTACCACGTCGAGGGCACCTCCCCCGCGGCGCCGGGGTACTGGCAGGTCATCACCAACTGGGACGGCCAGTGGTACGAGACCATCGCCCGCCACGGGTACCCGGACGACCCGTCGGTCCTCGGCCCACCCGCCGAGCGCAACCCCTACGCCTTCTCGCCCCTCTACCCGTTCCTCTGCCGCGCGGTCATGGCCGTCACCGGGGCCGGGTTCGGCGTCGCCGGGGGCCTCGTGAGCCTCGTGGCCGGAGCCGTCGGCTGCGCGCTGCTGGCGCGCTGGCTCGTGGTCACCCGGGGCCGGATGACGGCCCACCTCGCCGTCGCCGGGCTCGTGTGCTTCCCCACGGCGGTCCTCTTCCAGGCGACCTACACGGAGTCGCTCGCCCTCGCCGTCCTCGTCCCGACCCTGCGCGCGATCCACGAGGAACGCTGGCGCCCCGCGGCCGGGCTGCTCGTCGTGCTCGCCGTCACCCGCCCGATCCTCGCGCCGCTTGCGCTGCTCCTCGGCCTCGCGCTGCTGCTCGCGCTGCGACACCGTGACGACCCGGCCGCCCGGGTCCGGGTGCGGCCGCTGGCCCTCCTCACGGTCCTCGCGGGGGTCTGCACGCTGGCCTGGCCGGTCGCCGTGGCCGTCATGACGGGCGTGCCGACGGCCTACTTCGACACCATGCGCGCCTGGGTGCGTGCGGGTGGGCTCGGCGGCGGATGGGTGGGCGGCCTGGCCCAGCTCGTCGGTCCCGTGCTCGTCGCCCTCCTCGTCGCGACCGCGCTGGCGTTCGCCGTCGTCCGGCTGCGCCGCCCGGACCGGTTCCGGTCACCGGACGGGCTCGGCACCTGGGGGACGAGCTACCTCGGCTACGTCCTGATGACGACCACGGTCAACCCCAGCCTGGCCCGCTACGCCCTCCTGACGCTCGTCCCGGTCGAGCCCCTGCGTCGGGCGCTCACGGGGCCGCTCGACCGGGTCGTCCGCAGCCAGAGCCGCGTCCTCCTCGGCGCCGGCCTGCTGCTCTGCGCCGAGCTCGCCGTGCAGCTGTGGTGGGTCCGGACGCTGTTCGTGGTGACCAGCCCCGTGGCGCTGCCCCCGTGACCGGCACCCCGCCCTCCGGCGTCGGCCGCCCGACGGCGCGCCGCGAGTGGTCGACGCCCGCGTGGACCCGCGTCGCGCCCGTGGCCCTCCTCCTCGTCGTCGTGGCCGTGCGCACCCTCCGGCCGATCGAGGACCCCGACACCTGGTGGCACCTGCGCGCCGGGCAGGAGCTCGCGCAGCGGTTCGAGCTCGTCGGGCCCGACCCCTGGAGCCCCTTCACCACCCACGCGTGGATCCGTCACCAGTGGCTCGGCGAGCTCCTGCTCGCGGGCGTCCACGCGGTCGGCGGCGTCGGCGCCGTGGCGTGGCTGGTCACCGTGTTCGCCCTCGTCACCGTCCTCGCCTGCTACGCGATGGCGCGCCGGCAGGCGTCCGTGCTCGTCTCCACCGCGGTCGCCCTCGCCGCCTTCGTCGGGGCCTCGATGACGGTGACGGCCCGCCCGCAGTCGCTCTCCCTCCCGCTCGCCGTCGTCGCCGCGCACGGCTGGACCGCCACCGCCCGGGACGGCCGCGTGCGCTGGTGGCTCGTGCCGCTCACCTGGGTCTGGGCGTGCTGCCACGGCTTCTGGTTCGTCTCCCCCGTCCTCGGCGGAGTCGTCGTCGTCGGGCTGCTCCTCGAGCGGGCGCCGCGCACCCTCCTCGCGAGGACGGGAGCGGCGACCGTGGCGTGCCTCGCCGTGGCCGCGCTGACGCCGGTGGGCCCGCGCCTGCTCGCCGCCCCCTTCGAGGTCGGCCGCATCACCGCGCTCATCGAGGAGTGGCAGCCCCCCACGCGCGACCTGCCGGCCTTCGTCGTCACCGTCGGGATGGCGCTCCTGCTCGTCGCCCTGCGCTCACGCGGGCCGCTGCCCTCGTGGCCGGAGATCGGCGTGCTCGGGCTCGCCTCCTACCTCGTCGTCAGCCACGGGCGGACGGTGTCGCTCGCGGCGGTGCTGCTCGTGCCCCTCCTCGCTCCGGCGCTCGAGCGCCTCGTCCCCTTCGCGCGGGAGCGTGTCGCCCGCCCGGAGGTGCTGGCCCTCGCGGTGGCCGCGGTCCTCGCGGCGGGCGCCTCGGCGATCTCGGTCACCGGAGCCGTGACCCGCCCCGCGGCCTTCCCGACGGCCCTCGCGGGCCCCCTCACCGCGCTGCCCCGCGGCAGCGTCGTGTGCAACGACTACGACGCGGGCGGATGGCTCTGGTGGGCGCACCCGGCGCTCGTCCCGGTGGTCGACGGCCGGACCGAGCTGTACGACGCCCGCGACGTCGAGGACTACGCCCGGTTCGCGGCGGGCGGCCCGGGCACGACGGCCCTCGCGGAGCGCCGCGGGTGCGCGGTGGCCCTCGTCCGCACGGCGTCTCCCGCGGAGCGGACCCTCGTGGCCTCCGGGTGGGGGGCGTCGGCGCGGGCCGACGGGTGGGTCCTCCTGCGCCGTCCGGCGTCCGCCGTCCCCTGACCGGCCGTGCAGACGCCGAGGGCCGCCCGGACGGTGTCCGGACGGCCCTCGTGGGTGTCGGTCGGGGACGACCGACGACCTCAGTAGCGGTAGTGCTCCGGCTTGTACGGGCCGGCGACGTCGACGCCGAGGTACTCGGCCTGCTCCTTGGTCAGCTCGGTGAGCTCGACCCCGAGCGCCTCGAGGTGCAGCTCGGCGACCTTCTCGTCGAGGTGCTTCGGGAGGGTCTTGACCTCCGGCTTGCCGTCCTCGTCGAAGTACTCGTCGGTCTTGCCGAACAGCTCGATCTGGGCGATCGTCTGGTTCGAGAACGAGTTCGACATGACGAAGCTCGGGTGGCCCGTCGCGTTGCCGAGGTTCATGAGGCGACCCTCGGACAGGACGATGATCGAGTCGCCGTCGTCGAACGTCCACTCGTGGACCTGCGGCTTGATCTCCTGCTTCTGCACGCCCGGGACCTTCGCGAGACCGGCCATGTCGATCTCGTTGTCGAAGTGGCCGATGTTGGCGAGGATCGCCTTGTTCTTCATCTGCTGCATGTGCTCTGCGGTGACGACGTTGAAGCAGCCGGTCGAGGTGACGACGATGTCGGCCTGGTCGACGACGTTCTCGAGCTTGGCGACCTGGTAGCCGTCCATCGCGGCCTGGAGCGCGCAGATCGGGTCGATCTCGGTGACGATGACGCGCGCGCCCTGACCCCGGAGGGACTCGGCGCAGCCCTTGCCCACGTCGCCGTAGCCGGCGACGACGGCGACCTTGCCGCCGATGAGGACGTCGGTGGCGCGGTTGAGGCCGTCGATGAGCGAGTGACGGCAGCCGTACTTGTTGTCGAACTTGCTCTTGGTGACCGAGTCGTTGACGTTGATCGCCGGGAAGAGCAGCTCGCCGGCCTCGGCCAGCTGGTAGAGGCGGTGGACACCGGTGGTGGTCTCCTCGGTGACGCCCTTGATCTCGGCGGCGACCGTCGTCCACTTCTGCGGGTCCTGGCCCATCGTGCGGCGCACGAGCGCCTTGAAGACGCCGAACTCCTCGGTGTCCTCCTCGGTCGTGGGGGGCACCTGGCCGGCGGTCTCCCACTCCTTGCCCTTGTGGACGAGCATCGTGGCGTCGCCACCGTCGTCGAGGATCATGTTGGCGCCCTGGCCGCCCGGCCAGGTGAGGATCTGCTCGGTGCAGTCCCAGTACTCCTCGAGGGTCTCGCCCTTCCAGGCGAAGACCGGGACGCCCTGGGGGTCCTCGGGGGTGCCGTGCGGGCCGACGACGATGGCCGCGGCGGCCTCGTCCTGCGTCGAGTAGATGTTGCAGGAGGCCCAGCGGACCTCGGCACCGAGCGCGGTGAGCGTCTCGATGAGCACCGCGGTCTGCACGGTCATGTGCAGCGAGCCGGCGATGCGGGCGCCCTTGAGCGGCTGGCTGTCGCCGAACTCCGCGCGCAGGGACATCAGGCCGGGCATCTCGTGCTCGGCGAGGCGGATCTGGTGGCGACCGGACTCGGCGAGCGAGAGGTCGCGGACCTTGTGGTCAACGGGCATGCGTGAGCTCCTCAGGAGGTCGTTGCGATTCGGTTGACCGGCATCGCCCATCTGGGCCGCGCGTTGCGAGGGTCATCACCCGGGCCGGTGCAGCGCCTCTCAGGATACCGCAGCGGGCGTGCGCCCTCCCAGCCGTCGCCCCGGCCTTCGACGCCGGCGACCTCGGGGTTGGCCGGCGCGGGGAGCCCGCACGTGCGGGGTCATCGCTGTCAGAACCGGTCCTTGACCCCGACAAGCCCGCACGTGCGGGGTCATCGCGGTCCGGACCGGCCGGCGATCACGACAAGCCCGCACGTGCGGGGTCATCGCGGTGAGAACGGCCGGCGGGCGCGGGCGGGGCGGGCTCGAGGCCTCAGCCGCGCGACGCGTCTTCGACGGCGGACTCCCGCGGGTCGGCCGAGACCTCGCCGGGACCGTCGACGCTCGGGCTGCCGGGGGCGGTGTCGACGTCCGGCTCGAGGTAGATGACCAGGCGCACCTCGGGGACGCTGTCGCGGGCCGCCTGCTCGGCCTCGTTGATGGCGGCGATGACCTCGGCGGCGCTGTCGGTCTCGCCGACGGCCAGCTTCGCGGCGACGAGGACCTGGTCCGGGCCGAGGTGCAGGGTGCGGCTGTTGATGACCCGGTCGACCGCCTCGGGCGACTCCAGGGCGGCGAGGATGCGCTCGCGGGCCCGGGGCGAGGCGGCCTCGCCGACGAGGAGCGAGCCCATCTCGACCGCGAGCACGGCGGCGAAGACGACGAGCAGCACGCCGATCGCCCCCGACCCGATGCCGTCCCAGACCGGGTTGGCCGTCACGAGCGTCAGCCCGACGCCGGCCACCGCGAACCCGAGGCCGATGAGCGCGCCGAAGTCCTCGAGGAGCACGACGGGCAGCTCGGGCGACTTCGTCGTGCGGATGAACCGGACCCAGCCGCGGCCCCGGCGGACCTTGTTCGACTCGCGGATCGCGGTGCGGAAGCTCAGGCCCTCCATGACCATCGCCGCCACCAGCACGGCCAGCGGGACCCACCACCACCGGGACTCGAACGGGTCGTAGTCCTCCTCGCCGAGCGACTCGCGGATCTTCTCGTAGGCCTCGTAGAGGGCGAACAGCCCACCGAGGACGAAGAGCATGATCGCGACGAGGAACGAGTAGACGTAGCGCTGCTGCCCGAAGCCGAAGGGGTGCTCCTGGTCCGGCGCCCGCCCGGCGCGCTTGCTCCCGACGAGCAGCAGCACCTGGTTGCCGGTGTCGGCGACCGAGTGGATGGACTCCGCGAGCATCGACGAGAAGCCGGTCAGGAGGAAGGCGACGAACTTCGTGACGGCCACCCCGAGGTTGGCGAGCAGCGCCGCGACGACCGCCGCCGAGCTCTCCCCCGACGACCCCCCGGATGACCCGCCGCTCTTCGTCTCGCTCATGGGGCGATCCTAGGGAGGCCCGGGCCCGTACCGTCGTCGCATGCCCAGCGCACGTGGAACCCTCGACTGGATGCCCGCCGCCGAGCACCCGGAGCTGCTCGCCCCACCGGTCGCCGCGGCGGTCGGCGAGGTCGACGGCGCGCTCGTCGCGGCCATCGACGCCGACCTCGCGGACACCGCCGCGTTCTGCGACGCCTACGACGTCGCGCTCGGGGCGAGCGCCAACTGCGTCGTCGTCGCCGGCCGCCGCGGGGGCGAGACCCGGTACGCCGCCGTCATGGTGCTCGCCACGGACCGCGCCGACGTCAACGGCGTCGTCCGCCGCCACCTCGACGCCCGCAAGATCTCCTTCGCCCCGCACGACGAGGCGGTGGGCCTCACGGGGATGGAGTTCGGCGGGATCACGCCGGTCGGCCTGCCCGAGGGGTGGCCGGTGCTCGTCGACGACGCCGTCGTCGAGGCCGGTGAGGTCGTCATCGGCAGCGGGACCCGCGGCGGCAAGCTGCTCGTCACCGGCGTCGACCTGCTCGCGCTGCCCGGGGCCGAGCGGCTCGCGCTCACCCGCCGCCCGGACTGACCCCGCCGCAGGCGCCGTCCGCGGCGGGGTCCGGCACGAGGACGCGCACGGTGAGGGCGGTGACGACCGGCTCCCCGTGGCTCGGGTGGAAGCGGTGGACCTCCCGGTAGCCCCGGGCGGGGTCGAGGCCCACCGCCGACGCCGCCGGGACGACGCCCAGCGGGTTGTCCGGGTCGGCGACGAGGACGACGGCGGAGCACAGGTCCCGCCGGTCCTCCTGCCCGAGGGTGAGGGCCGCCCCCCGGTCGGCGCCCCGGAAGGTCCCGAAGAAGGACGCGCGCCCCAGCGGACGGGTCCCGAGGAGCAGCTGGTAGCCGGCGCCGAACCCGGTGAGGTCGACCGACGGACGCCCGGCCAGGTGCTCGCGCTGCCGCGCACCGGTCAGCCCGCGCACCAGCGCGGTCGTGTCCCGGTCCAGGCCGAGGGTGCCGCCCAGCACCGGTGTCGTGGACCTCGCCCCGAGCACCCCACGGCCCTCGACGGCGTCACCCAGCCAGAGCACCTGCGTGAGGACCGTCGTCGTCACCAGCGTGAGCGCGACCGGCACCGCGAGCCGGTCGGTGCGGGGCCACCGCGCCCGCACGAGGGCGAGCCCCGTCGTCACGGCGAGGGCCCAGCAGGCGGCCGCCTGGGTCATCGTCGCCGAGAACCCGGTGTTCGTGCCCACGGCGACGGTCCAGGGCAGCACGACGAGCACGCCGGTCAGGAGCACGGGTGGGCGGGGGGCGCGGGACGCAGCGAGGGCGAGGAGGCCCAGGGCACCGAGCCCCCACGGCAGGAGCAGCTGCGCGGACTGGGCGCCGTAGCCCTGCGCCGACAGGAGCCACGCGCCGAGCACGGCCACGCCCACCGGGACGACGACGCCGACGACCGTCGCCAGGCCCGTCGGCCACCGCGGCACCGCGCTGGAGCGCACGTCGTGGAGGGCGAGCAGCAGGGGCAGGAGGACGAGCGGGCCGAGGACGAGGAGCACCCGCGCGGGCACCGGGGCGACGCCGAGCATCGCGAGCCACGACGAGTGCGTCGCTGCCGCCTCGTCGACCGCCAGCCCGCCCGCGAGGTGCCGGACGAGACCGCCCGGCGAGAGGCCGGCCACGACGAGGACGGCGGCGCCGGCCCCCACCGCACCGACGAGGGCGCAGGCCACCGTCGGCAGGACCTGGCGACGGCCGGCGCACAGGGCGGCGAGGAGCACGAGCGCGAGGGCGGCCGCGGTGGTCGGCTTCCCCGTGAAGGCGAGGACGCCCGCCGCACCGGCGAGCGCTCCCCACGCCGGGCGGCGGGTCGTCCAGACCCGGGCGAGGGCGACGACGAGCCAGAGGGCACCGAGCAGCGCGACCACGCGGTAGCCGGGGACGCGGCCCACCCCGACGTAGGCCGTGGCGGTGGAGGCCGCGACGACCGCCGTCGTGAGGAGCGACCGGCGTCGCGTCACCTCGACCCCCTCGGCGCGCAGCAGCGCCGACACCGACAGGGCGGCCGCGGCCGCGGTCACGAGGAGCGCGCCGAAGCCCACCGCCTCGAGGAGGGCGACGTCCCGTCCGACGAGCACCCACACCGGGTGCAGCAGGTACTGGACGGTGACGACCTCGCGGTCGAGCGCGACCCCGGGGTGCTCGGCGAGGACGAGGGTCCAGGCGCCGTCCCAGAAGTCGAGGCCGCGTCGGAACGAGGCCAGCTCGAGGACGACGGAGGCCGCCGCGAGCGCGACGACGACGGCCGTCGCGGCACGGTCGGTCGAACGAGCCATGACGCGCTCCCTCCCCACGGTGCCGGACGGCCGCCACCCTAGGGGCGCCCGTCAGGCCGGCGAGGTGCCGCCGGGGCGGGCCCGGCCGAACGGACGAGTCGGTCCCGGCCCAGCAGGTGCGCTCAGGAGGTGCGGTCGCGCAGGTCCGTGACGTGCCGCGACACCGACGGGTCGAACCCGAGCCCGAGGGCGAGGTAGGTGGCCGCGAAGTCGGTGAGGGCGACGAGCGACGCCAGCCGCTCGAGCGGGTGGCCGGCGCGGGCCTCCTGCTGGAGGACGACCGCACCCGCGTCCTCGGCGGAGGCCACGACGGCGTCGGCGAGGCCGGCCGCGGCCGGGTCGAGGGTGGGGTCGCGCAGGACGAGCAGGCCGAGGCGGGGCATCGCGGGCCCGTCGAGGTAGGGGTCGGCGAAGATGTCGCGCCCGCCGCCCGCTCCCCCGCCGTCGCGGGCCCCGAGGCCCGCCGCGAAGGGCCCGTCCAGCGCGGCGACGGCGGCGCTCGCGGCGTCCGGCAGGCGGCCGTGCGTCGCCGGGACGCGGGCGGTGCGCGAGAGCATCTGCGCGGCCCGGCAGGCGGCGACCCCCGTGAGGGCGCCGTCGCCGAGGACGACCGGCACCGTGCCGTCGAGCGAGGTGGCGAGCACCTTGGCCGGGTTGACGAAGGCGTCGGACGACGGCCGGCACTCCTCGGCCACCTCGTCGAGGACCCGGGCGACCCGCTGCAGCGCGTCGTCCGGGGCGTCGGCGAGCCCGAGGCGGTCGGCGGCGACGAGGACGGGGACGAGCAGCGACCAGAGCGCCGTGCGCGAGGACGGCGCCGGCAGGGCGACCTCGACGTGGACGCCGCGGGCCCGGGCGGTGACGTCGGCCAGCGGCGAGTCGGCCGCCCCGACGGTGAGCAGCGACGCCCCGCGGCGGCCGGCCTCGGCCGCGAGGGCGAGCGGGCCGGCGGCGCGCCCGGACTGCGAGACGGCGACGACGAGGTCGAGGGGGCCGACCCAGCCGGGCAGCGGCCCGTCGGCGCGCAGCATCACCGGGACGGGTGAGCCGGGGTCGGTCAGGCAGTCGAGGACGTCGCCGACGACGGCCGAGCCGCCGAGGGCGGCGACGAGCACGGAGCGCGGGCGCTCACCACCGGCGACGCGCGCGATGCCCGCCTCCTCGGCGGACACGAGGGAGCGCCGGACCTGGGCCCCGGCCTGCGCGAGCGAGCGCAGCGTGTCGCGGGAGTCGAGCGCCGCGAGGGCCTCGACGTCGTCGAGCCGTGCCTCGTCGACCCACCCCATCGCGGCGTCCGTCTCAGGCCGGGTGCCGGGCCTCGTCGACGAGGAGCACCGGCACTCCCTCGTCGATGCGGTAGGCGAGGCCGCAGGCGCCGTTCGTGCAGACGAGCTCGGGACCGGAGGGACCGGTGTCGTCGCGCAGCTCGCTCCGGCACGCCGGGCAGCGCAGGATCTCGCGCAGCCAGGGCTCGAGGTGGGCGCTGGTGCCGGCCGGCTCGCTCATGGGGTCCTCTCCGGGGTGTCTGGACGTCGTCGCCGATCCTCCCACACCGGCCCACCACCCGGCCCGGCCGCGCGGTGTGCCCGGGGACGACCGTGTCCGTCCCACGGCGTGTCCGGTGTTGTGACCTGCATGGACGGTCTCTAGGGTCGGGAGGAGACGACGCCGCAGGGACGACGCGTGGGAGGAGGCGTTGTGTACCTGGAGGTCCTCGGACGGCTGCGCCTCACGGGCCCCTCGGGCCCGCTGCGCCTCACCGAGCTCGAGAGCGGTCTCCTCGCCCTCGCCGCCCTGCGCGACCAGGTCGACGTCGACTCCCTCGGCACCTGGCTCTGGGACGGCGAGCCGCCCGCGTCGGCCCGCAACCGGGTGCAGGCCCTCGTGTCGGGCATCCGCCGCAAGGCCGAGGGCATCCAGGTCCTCGTGACCGACGGTCGCGGCTACCGGCTGGCCGACCGCGTCGAGCGCGACGTCGCCGTGTGGGCCGACCGACTGGCGGCGGCCCGGCGGGCGCGGGCCACCGACCCCGTGACGGCCCTCGAGCTCTACGACCGGGCCCTGGCGACCTTCGTGCACGAGCCCCTCCTCGGTCCCCCCGCCACCGCGGCCGTCGAGGTCGAGCGCAACCGGCTCGTCCAGGAGCGGCTCTCGGTGCTCGAGGAGCGCCACGAGACCGCCCTGCGCGCGGGGGTGCTCCAGGGCCTCGTCGCGGAGCTCGACGCGCTCTCCGCGCGCCACCCCTTCCACGAGGGGTTCACCGCGCTGCTCGTCCAGGCGCTCGCGGCCACCGGCCAGCAGCGCCGCGCCCTGCAGGTCTTCCACGCGGCCCGCGAGCGGCTCGACCGCGAGCTCGGGGTGCGGCCCTCCGACGCCCTGGCCGGCGCGCTCCAGGCCGTGCTCACCGGCTCGCGCCGCCCGGCGTCCCGGCCGGGGTCGCTCCCCGCCGACGACGCGCCCGCGCCCCCCGCGGCGCTGCCGGTCCCCCGCACGCTCCCGCGGCGGCCCGACGTCGTCGTGGGCCGCGCGGCCGAGGTCGACCGGGTGCTGCGCGCCGCCGCCGGCCTCGAGCACGCCGCCGTCGTCGTGTCCGTCACCGGGCTGCCGGGCACCGGGAAGTCGACCCTGGCCCTCGAGGCCGGCCACGCGCTGCGCGACCGCTTCCCCGGCGGGACGCTCCACCACGACGGCGGCAACCTCCCGGGCGGCACCCCCGTCGAGACCCTCGTGACCACGTTCCTGCCCCTCCTCGGGGTCCACCCCGAGGGCGTCCCGGCGTCGACGCGGGCCCGGGTGGGGCTGCTGCGCTCGCTGCTCGACGCCCGGCGCGTCCTGCTCGTGCTCGACAACGTCGCCGGGGACGAGGACGTGGCGCGCCTGGCGGACCTGCTGCCCGCGGGCGCCGGCTCGATGGCCCTCATCACCTCGCGCCGTCCGCTCCCGGGGCTCGCGGCCGGGCACCACGTCCGCCTCGGCAGCCTCGACCCCGCGTCCTCCCGCCGCCTGCTCGAGGAGCTCGTCGGCACCCTGCGCACCGACGAGGCGCCCGAGGCCACCGACGAGGTGGTCCGGCTGACCGGGGGCCTGCCCCTCGCGCTCCGGCTCGCCGCCGGCCGGCTGGCGCAGCGCCCCGACCTCGGCTTCGACGACCTCGCCGCCCGGCTGCGCGGCAGCACCTCCTCGGGCCACGACCTCGCGGTGGTCCACGAGAGCCTCGAGGGGCTCGTCTCCGGTCTGCTCCCGCCGTCGCGGTCGGCGCTCGAGGCGCTGGCCCACCTGCCGGTCGACGCCTTCAGCGGCTGGGTCGTCGGCGGGGTGCTCGGCGACCCGACCGCGGGCGAGGCCGCCCTCGACGCGCTGCTGGAGGCCGGCCTCGTCGAGCCCGTCGTCCGCGAGGGGCACGACACGCAGTACCGCCTGCACGACCTCGTCCGCGCGCACGTGCGCCACACGACCCGGGGCGACCGCCCCGGGGGCGCCGGGCCGAGCCCGTCCGAGGTCGAGCTGCTGGGCTCGGCGGCGGTGGCCCGCGCGGACGCCTTCCTCGTCGACCGGCCCTACCGCCTGGTCCCGGTCCCGCAGCTCCCCGCTGCGGTCGCGCCTCCCGCCCCCGCCCCCGTGGTCCGCCGACGCTCGCGCCGCTTCTTCCGCACCGAGACACCCCTGTTCGTCGCGCTCTCGCGACGTCTCACGCCGGTCCGGTCGGACCTCGCGTGGCGCCTCCTCGCCCAGACCGCCCTGGGGACGGATGCCTCCAGCGACCTCCACGCGTGGTTCGAGGCCGACCGCGAGGTCCGGGGCGCCCTGGTCGGGGCCGACGACGACAGCCGTCTCGGGGTCGCCCACCTGCTGCTGTGCCGCGCCTGGCTCCTCCAGGACCGGCGCTCGGCGTCAGCGCAGGCGCGGGAGCTCGCGGAGGCCGCCCGGCGGCGTCTCCACCTGCTCGGGGCGCACGACGCCGCCGCTGCCGCCTCGATCGTCGCCGCGCTGGCCTCGGTGTCGCTGGGGCACCGGGCCGACGCGGAACGGGCGGTCCACGCCGCGGAGACGTCGATCGGTCGCGGCGGTGACGCGACGCTCGCGGGCTGGGCGGCCGTCGTCCGCGGGACCCTGCACAACGACTACGACGAGCTCGGCCCCGCTGCCCGGGAGTTCACCCGGGCCCGCCGGCTCCTCGAGGACTCGCCCCGCACCGTCGCCTACGCGCTCGCGACGCTCGAGCTCTCGCGGGTGCACCGCCGCACCGGGGAGCTCGGCCCCGCCGTGCTGCTCATCGACGAGGCGCTCGAGCTGCTCGCGAGCATCGAGGCCGTCCACATGTACTCGTACGCCCTCGACGCCCGCGCCGAGGTGGCGCTCGCGAACGGCCGTCCGCAGGAGGCCCTCGACGACGCGCAGACGGCGCTCGACCGGGCGCTCACCTCGCACGACGCCTTCCTCGCGGCCCGGTCGCGCCGGACCCTGGCCCGCGCGCGGCTCGCCCTCGGCGACCTCGCCGGCGCGGAGTCCGACCTGCGCACCGTCATCGAGGAGTTCACGGCGCTCGAGAGACCGCTCAGCGTGGCCTTCGCCTACCAGGTCCTCGCCGACGTGCTCGACGCCACCGGCGACCGGGTCGGGGCCGGCGAGGCGCTCCGGCTCGAGGAGCAGGCGGTCCGACGGGCCACGCAGGCCCGGGTCGTGGCGCCGCGCCGCAGCAGCCCCGGCCCCGCCTGAGCCGGTCGCGCCGGCCCCGACCGTCAGCCGGCGCGGACCACCGCGAGCACGGCGTCGCGCACCCGCGCCATCGTCGGGACGTCGGCGGCCTCGACGTTGAGGCGCAGCAGCGGCTCGGTGTTCGAGGCCCGCAGGTTGAGCCACCACATCGGGTCGCCGTCACCACCCCGGTGGGTCAGCGTCAGCCCGTCGAGCCGGTCGACCTCCACGCCCTCGGCCTCGCCCCACGCGAGCACCCGCTCCGTGGCCGCGGCCGCGTCGTCGACGGTCGAGTTGACCTCCCCCGAGGCGGAGTAGCGCGACAGGTCGGCCATGAGCACGCTGAGCGGCTGGTCCTGCTCCCCGAGGGCCGCGAGCGTGTGCAGCGCGGCGAGCATCCCGGTGTCGGCGAACCAGAAGTCGCGGAAGTAGTAGTGGGCGCTGTGCTCGCCGCCGAAGACCGCACCGTGCCGCGCCATCTCGGCCTTGATGAACGAGTGGCCGACGCGGGTGCGGACGGCCCGGGCCCCGGTGGCCGCGATGACCTCGGGCACCTGCGCCGAGGTGATGACGTTGTGCACGACCGCGACGTCGGCCGCGTCGGCCCCCTCGGCGACGGCGCGGGCCACCTCGCGGCGGGCGATGAGGGCGGTGATCGCGCTGGGGCTCACCGGCTCCCCGCGCTCGTCGACGACGAAGCAGCGGTCGGCGTCACCGTCGAACGCGAGCCCGAGGTCGGCGCCGTGCGCGACGACGGCGGCCTGGAGGTCGCGCAGGTTCTCGGGCTCGAGGGGGTTCGCCTCGTGGTTCGGGAAGGTGCCGTCGAGCTCGAAGTACAGCGGCTCGACCTCGACCGGCAGCGCCGGCAGGCCTGCCTGCGTGCCCAGCACGGCGGGCACGGTGAACCCGCCCATCCCGTTGCCCGCGTCGACGACGACGCGCAGCGGCCGGATGCCGGAGAGGTCGACGAGCCCCCGCAGGAAGCCGGCGTAGTCGGCGAGGACGTCGCGCTCGGTGAGCGTCCCCTGCGGCCCGTCGGGGTCCGCGACCTCGCCGGCGAGGATGCGCTCGGCCAGCACGCGGACGTCGGCGAGGCCGGAGTCCTGCCCGACGGGCCGGGCGCCGCTGCGGCACAGCTTGATCCCGTTGTACTGCGCCGGGTTGTGGCTCGCGGTGAACATCGCGCCCGGCCGGTCGAGCGCCCCGCTCGCGTAGTAGAGGCCGTCGGTGCTGCACAGCCCGATGAGGGCGACGTCGCGCCCCCGGCTGCGGACGCCCTCGGCGAAGGCCGTGACGAGCGCCGGCCCGCTGTCGCGCATGTCGTGGCCCACGACGCACGCCGGCGCGTCGTCCGCGGCGAGGACGACCTCGGCGAAGGCGGCCCCGAGGGCGCGCGCGACCTCCGGGTCGAGCTGGTCGGGGACGGTTCCGCGCACGTCGTAGGCCTTGACGAGGTCGCTGAGGGATCGCGTGGTCACGGCGCCCGAGCCTACGTGAGCACGCCCCGCGGGAAGGCCGCGGGCGAGGTCACTCCACCAGGCGGATGGGGTCGCCGTCGAGCGTGGCGCTCCACGACGTCGTGTCGGCGGGCTGCGAGCCCGCGCCGTAGTTGAACTCCAGGCGCACCCAGCACCCGCTCGACGAGGAGTCGGTGCACGAGTACGTCGACGGGATCGGGACCGTGATCGTCTGCCAGCGACCGTTGTAGATGCTGCTCACCGCGATGGTGCAGTCGACGAGGTTGCCGTTGGTGATGCCCTTGCCCTTGCAGCCGCTGAAGCTGCCGCCGGTCTCGCTCGGCGGCACCACCTTGACGGTGCTCCCGGCCACGGCGCCGTCACCGATGTCGAAGAGGTTGACGTTGAAGAACTGGCCGCTCGAGTTGCTCGGCACGCGGGCGAGGAAGAACTTCGAGGTGGTGCTCGGGATGTTGGCGTACAGGACCATCTGCGAGTAGCCCGCGACGGCGATGTTGTCCTTGTCGGAGCCGCCCGCGCCGTAGGCCCGCAGCGAGAACCGGTTGTGGCCGCTCTGGGTGTCGGTGCCGAGCCCGTTCGTGTGGACCTGGATGGAGTAGGTCCCCGGCTGGACCGTGCCCGGGATGGTGCACAGCGTGACCCAGCGACGGAAGGTCTCGGCGATCTCCGGGTTGGCGAGGTTCTGCGCCGAGTTCTTCTTGAGGGCGAGGGAGAGGTCCTCGTTGTAGCCGCCGAAGGTGCGCGGCTTGCAGCTCGCGGTGTTGAGGGTCGGCCACGCCGTCGGCTCCCAGGGGTTGCCGGCCGGTCCCTTGATGACGAACTCGGTCTTGGGCTTCGCGCCGGTCGTGAACGGCTGGTCGCCCGTGCACCAGGGGGACGTGTTGCCCTTCGCGTACCGCTGCGCGGGGTTGCTGACGTAGGTGTCGGCCGCGGCCAGCGCCGCGGCCTGCGGCAGCTTCGCCGTCGAGAGGTCACAGAGGTCGCCGACGGCGACGAAGGCCGGGTCGAAGGCCTGGATCGTCAGGTTGGTCACCGGCTGGCGGACGGTGACGGTGAAGACGTGCCCGTTGGGCTCGTAGTCGGCGTTGTCGCCGTTGGTGCAGCCGTCCGAGGTGGAGCTGGTGCAGTAGTCGTTCTGGAAGGCGTCGCCGCTCTGCTTGTTGGCCGGGATGCTGCCGACGTTGGCCCAGAAGGCGCCGGTGTTGTCGCAGTTGCTGCTGGCGGTCGAGCCGACCTCGGGGTCGTCCCCGAAGTGGTTGCAGGGGCTGCCGAGCGGCACCGGCCCGGCGAACTCCGCCGTCGCGTGGCGCGACACCTTCGTCGCCCCCAGCCCGAGGAAGCCACCGAAGAAGTTGGTGACGGTCGAGTCGACGTCGACGCGCAGGCGGGTCGAGCCACCGGCCAGCGACGGGGAGACCACGGCCCGGTTGACCCCGTTGGTGAACCCGTTGGTGGCGGCGTAGCGCTGCGCCTCCGCGTAGGCGCCGTACCGGTCGTCGGGGAGCTTGGTGACGCCGGCGAGCGCGGCGGCGTCGGCGGCCCGCTGGGCGCGCTGGCCCTCGAGGTACCAGTGGCCGACGTCGACCGCGAAGGCCGAGAACCCGAGCAGGACGATGAGCATGAGCCCCGAGACGACGGCGACGTAGCCGCGCTCGTCGCGCTGACGTCGGCGCAGCGGCCGGGACATCACTCGCACCCCTGCGTCTGGGGCATGGGCTCGAAGCGCAGCACGGCTGACTCCTCGATGGTGATGGAGCTGAAGACGAACTTCGTGAACGCGTTGTGCCGCGTCTTGAGGTAGACCCCGATGCGGTCGGGTGGGTTGTAGGAGCACGCCTTCTGGTTGATGGCCGCCCAGTTGGAGTAGGTCGGTGCGAAGCGGGTGCCGTTCCAGCGGAACTTGACGCAGGTCGTGCACCCGCCGGCGAAGCTGCTCGTGCCGGCCGGGTACTGGTTGGCGGTGTTCGCCTTGTAGACCCAGAGCTCCTGCACCTGGCCGCGGTTGAAGGCCGTGCCCTCGGCCGCGACGCTGTCGGCGGCGTCCTGGGCGTAGGTGCTGATCCGCGGCTCGGCCGACGCGGTGCGCACACCGGCCCGCACGGCGTCCGCGACGGAGAGGTAGTCCTTGAAGAACATCCCGAACTCGATGATGCCGACGACGAGGAGGATGAACATCGGCGTGACGAGCGCCGCCTCGACCGCCACCGCACCGCGCTCGCCACGCGGCCGTCGGCGCATCACGGCCCCGTCCCGATGCACGGCTGCGTCGAGGGGATCTGCTCCAGGCGCATGACGACGTCCTCGGTGATGAGCGCGTTGTTGGCGAACATCACCGACGCCTTGTGCCGGTAGACGACCCGCACCCCGACGCTGTCGACGGCGGCGAGCGTGCCCGAGCAGGCGTTGCGGGTGGGCCAGGTCCCGGTGCCGGCGCTCGGCGTGCCGGGACCGGTGAGGGTGAACTTCACGCAGGTGACGGCGCACACCGCCGGCGTCGCGAGGACCGAGGTCGTGCCGACGTTGGCCTTGTAGACCCAGATCTCCGTGACGTCCTGCCAGCGCAGGTCGGTGAGCGCCGAGGCGGCCTGCGTGGCCGCGGAGCGCGTGAACGTCGCGTTGAGGGGGTCGGCGGAGGCCATCCGGGCCCCGGCCCGCGCGCCCGTCGAGACCGAGTAGGCGTCCTTGAAGTACATCGACAGGTCGATGACGCCGGCGAGGATGGCGAAGAGGAAGAGGAAGACGATGGCGGCCTCGAGGGCGACCGCACCGCGCTCGTCCCGGGCGTCGGGGCCCGGTCCGGGGCAGCCTCGAGCGAGGCGGAGGCGCGGGCGTGCCACAGAGGGCCCCTTTCCCTGCGAGCGGTGTGGGCGCTGCCGACGCTAGGCGCGCTCGGCCGCGACCGGAACGGCTCCGGGGACGGGAGGGGCCGAACGGCCGAGGAGGTCGGACCGGCCGGGTGAGGACGCGGCGCGCGCCGGCGTCCCCGAGCGGCTCAGGCCTCGGCGCTGCCCCGCAGCATCCGCAGGTGGCCGCGCCGCGCGACCTCACCGGTGACGGGCGCCTCGGGGGTCACCGGGGCGGCCGCGGGCCGCGGACGACCGGCCTCGCGGACCGCGTCGGCCAGGGCGAGGAGGTCGTCCGACGACGGCTCGGGGTCGGGGTACTCCGTGGCCAGGCGCAGGACCTCCCAGCCCCGGGGGGCGGTGAGGCGGGTCGCGTGCTCGGCGCACAGGTCGTAGGTGTGCGGCTCGGCGTAGGTGGCGAGCGGGCCGAGGACGGCGGCGCGGTCGGAGTAGGCGTAGGTGAGCGTCGCGACCGCCGGCTGGCGGCAGCCGGTCTTCGTGCACTTCCGCGACAGGTTCACACCGAGACTCTAACCGTGCCTGCCACCCGCCCGCGGAGGCACGCCGTAGCATCGACCGGGTGAGCCCACGCCGCCGCGACCGCCACGGGCGGGGCCCCCGGGGCCCCCTCGCCTGGCCGACCGTCCCCGTCATGGCCAGTCGCCGCGAGCGCTTCGACGACCTCGTCCTCGACGCCGCGGACCGCCTGCGCCCCCACCTGGGGAACCGCTACGCGGGAACGGAGTTCGCGGTGCAGGAGGTCCCCCCGACCGACCCCGCGCCGTGGGACGAGCAGGTGGCGCCGCTCGGTCGGCTCCTGCGGGCCACGGCCGCGCGCACCGACCGGGTCGTCGTCTACCGCCGCCCCGTCGAGGCCCGGGCCCACGACGACCTCGACCTCGCCGACATCGTGCGCGAGGTCGTCACCGAGCAGGTGGCGGCGCTCCTCGGGGTGCCGGCGCACGAGCTCGACCCGGAGGTCGACCCCGACGCCTGACCGGTCAGGGCAGCGGGAAGGCGCGGCTGACGGGTGAGGTGACGTCGGTCGGCGCCAGCGGCACCTCCGAGAGCAGCTGCTGGGCGCCGGAGCCGGAGGTCGACACCACGCCGCCGCGCAGCGCCCCCGACCCGTCCGTCCGCTCGACCCAGACCGACGCGGCGCCGCCGAGGTCGACGTCGGCGGACCGGTCGGCGAGGAGCGAGACGGTCCGGGTGCGCGACTCGCCGTCGACGACGACGGTGACGTCGGCGGTGCTCGCGCCGCCGGTGCTCACGAGGTGCAGGGTGCGGGACACCCCGGGCGTCGGCGGCAGGGCCAGGCCCGCGACCTCGTCGACGACCGGCCCCGAGACCGCCCAGCCGATGTCGCCGGCGCCCTCCGGGTCCCCGACCCGGGTGAGCACCCCGGCGACGACCGGCACGTCGGAGCGGACGACCACCGCGTACGTGCCCGCCGGCACCGCCGGCAGGGGCAGCTCGGCCACGCCCTCGGCGCCGACGGTGAGGACGGTGTCGGCGCTCGTCGTCACGGGCCCGTCACGGCCGAGGAGGGTGACGCTGGCCACTGCCTCGTCCCCGCCGGGGGTGGCGACGCGCAGCGTGGCCCGGCCCCCGAGCAGCGCGGCGGGCACGACCTGCACGGTCGAGGGGTCGGCCGTCGGCACGGTGGTCTCGGCGCCGAGCGCGGTCGTCCCCTCGATCCACGTGTCGGACAGGAAGGCCGTGAGCCCGCCACCGTCGGCGACGACGTGCACGGCGGGGGTCTTCTCGTCCGCGGCGACGGCGTCGAGGAGGAGGGTCGTGCGACCGCCCGGGGGCACCGTCTCGGTGCGTGCCGGGCCGACCGGCCCGTCGGCGCCGTGGACGGTGACGTCGGCGGTCACGGGGTTGCCGCCGGGGTTGGCGAGGACGAGCCGCTCGAGGCGCCCGGGTCCGGCGCCGCCGCCGAGCAGCCAGAGGTCCGTGGCGGCGGTGCGGCACGGCGTGGTCACCAGGCCGCGCAGGTTGGCGCTGCTGCTCGACCACTCCTGCGTCGCGGTGACCGCCGGCGCGAGCGAGCCCTGGGCCCGCAGGGCCACGGGACCGCTGCGGGGCAGGGCGCCGGTGCTGCGCGAGGAGCGTCCCGAGAGGGTCGCGATCGGGACCGACCCGCCGGTCGCGCGGGCGCTACCGGCCCCGGTCGCGGGCACGGGCAGCAGCTCGGCCGGTCCCGCGACGGCGCTCACGCGGCCCGCGGGGCGGACGTCGGCGACGCCGGCGACGCCGGTCAGCTCGGGCCCGGGGCACATCGCGTCGACGCTCGTCGCGAGGCTGGTCGGGGCGACGGGGGCCTCGGCGACCCCGCTGGCCTGCGCGAGGTCGAGGGTGTCCGGACGCGCCGTGGCGCCCCACACGAGGCCGGCCGCGGCGCCGGCCGCGAGCAGGACGCGCACGGTGCCGGGGACGGCGGGGCGCAGCGCCGAGAGGCGGCTCATCGCTCCCCCACCCGGCTCTCGCGCCGGCCGAAGGGCACGGCGAGGAAGGCGAGCACGGCGACCGCGAGCAGCTGCCCGAGGTGCCACCAGCGCTGCGGGTCGGTGAGGGTGATGGTCAGCTCCCCGCGGCCGGCCGGCAGCTCGTAGGTGGGGGTCGGCTCGCCGTCGACCGCGGTGAGGACGCGGCCGTCGACCTCGACGACCGCGTGCTCGGCCCAGCCGGCCGGCTCGGCGACGACGAGGCGGCTGCCCTTCGGGGCGTCGAGCGTCGTCACGGTCGCGCCGTGGGCGCCGGTGGCGACGACGAGGCGGACGTCGTCGGGGGTCTCCATCCGCAGCCGCGGCGGCGCGACGAGCGCCTCCGAGTCGGTGCCGGAGGGGCTGAGCCGCCACAGCTCCCAGCCCGCCCGCGGCGAGATCCGCTGGAGGCCGTCGGTGGCGTCGAGGCGGCGCACGACCTCCGGGACCTGCTCGCCCCGGACCGCGAGGAGGTCGGCCGCGGTGTCGCGGACGAGGGCCTCGCTGCCGGGGACGGCCCCGAGGAGGGCGGTGACGTCGCCGGAGACGGCGGCGTCGGCGGAGGAGGCGACGGGCAGGCCGCGCACGAGCGTGGCGTCCTCACGGCCGACGAAGCGGTAGCCGGCCCCGCGGTTGCCCGGCACGACGAAGAGCGAGCGGGTCGCGAAGGCTCCCTCGGACTGGTCGACGGCCACGGCGGGGCGGGGGTCGCTCCACGGGCCGAGGAGGCGCCCCAGCCCGCCGGCGACGATCCCACCGGCCAGGAGCGCGACCGTCGCGACGCCGGCCCCGAGGACCGTCCAGGCCCCGGCCCGGCGCGCACCCTGCAGGCCGCGCAGCGGCAGGCCGTCGAGGCCGCGGACGAGCGCGAGGACCAGCACGAGCACGAGCGGCAGCAGCAGCGTCCCGGCCCACGGGGTGATGGGCTGCCCCGCGGCCGGCAGCCCGGCGGGGACCGTGCCCAGCCGCACCCGGGGCGCGGCGAGGGCCACCGCGAGCAGCAGCGGGACGAGCACCGCGAGCGTGGCGGCGCCACCGCGGCGGCGCCGCCCGGCCCCGAGGGCGAGCACCGCGACGGCGACGAAGGGGGCGGCCGTCCACCACAGGGGGGCGCCGGCGCCGCCGGCGTCGAGCAGGGCGGTGCGCCACGCGGGGAGCGGCTCCCCGCCCCACGCGGCGAGCCCGGAGCCGGCGACGACGGCCGGCCACGAGACGGCGCCGGCCGCGGCCACCCACGGCGCGAGCACCGCCGCCGGGACGAGTGCCGTGACGAGCGCCGCGGTGCGCGAGCCCCGGCGCACGAGCGCGAGGACGAGCGCGGCGAGCACCCCGAGCGCGGCGAGCACCGGCGCGAACGCGCCGAGCACGACGAGCGCGAGCGCCGTGGCGAAGGCGCTGGTGGCGGTGGCGCGGCGGGCGGCGAGCAGGGCCAGCCCACCGGCGACCGCCGGGAGGAGGACGAGGGCGACGGCGGCGCCGAGCCGGCCCTGGGCGACGCCCGCCGCGGCCGGGCCGGAGGTGGCCCAGGCCAGCGCGCCGAGGGTCCGCAGCCAGCGCCGGGAGGTGACCGGGCGCAGCATCAGGTAGGCGGAGAGGGCGCCGAGCGGCATCGCGAGGAGCAGGACGAGGCCGACGACGAGCCCGGCCGGCGAGGCGGGCACGGGGACCATCGGCAGGTGCGCGACGAGCCACGCGGGCCCGGCGAGCAGCGCCGCGGCCGGGCCGGCCTGCTCGGGGCCGCCGAGGCCGCTGCCGCTCCAGCCGTCGCGCCAGGAGTGCCACAGGCCGGCGGCGGTCGCCCGGGCGCCGACGAGCTCGCCACCGGACAGCCCGGAGCCCAGGCCGGTGACGACGCCGAGACCGAGGGTGCGCCCGGCCGCCACGGTGACGGCCAGTGCGGCGAGGACGGCGACGACGGCCGGGTGGCGCAGGACGCGGACCAGCCACGAGCGGGGGTTGAGGTCGGCGGCGGCGTCCCCGATGGGGGCCTGTGGCGGGAGCAGCGCGTGGTGGACGCTGTCGCCCCACGAGGTGAGGACGGCCCGCCGCGGCTCGAAGACCGCGGCGAGGTCGCGGCGCCGGACCGCGGCGCGGTGGCGGGTGCGCCACTTCGAGCGCAGGCCACGCACCGGGTCGAGCGAGGTGAGGGCCCCGAGCTCGGCCCACGCGCTGCGCGGCCGCTTGAGGAGCAGCAGCCCGACGGCGGCGACGACGGAGGTCAGGGCCACCCAGACGACGAGGACCGGCGACCACCACCAGGGCGCGCGGGCCAGCGCGACGCGGCGGGCGGCGCGGCGCCGGGCGGCGGTGGAGGCGGTGGCGACCGCGACGCCGGGGGCCGAGCGCATCCGGGAGGAGGGGACGACGACGACCCGGCGGCCGCTCAGCTGGGCGCGCCAGCCGAGGTCGAGGTCGGCCCCGACGTCACCGAACGAGGTCTCCCAGCCGCGCAGGTCGACGAGGAGCTCGCGCTCGACGAGGGATCCGGCGAACGGGACGGCGAGGACGTCGCTCGTCGTGTCGTACTGTCCCTGGTCGGGCTCGCCGGGCAGCGGGCGCGCGAGCAGGCGCCCGCCGCGGGTCGTGCGGATGGACAGCGCGCGCAGGCGGTGGGGCGCCTCGGCGTCGACGTGCTTGGGACCGACGATGCCGGTCGAGGGCGAGCGGCGCCAGGCGTCGACGAGGCGGACGAGGGCCGCGGGCTCGGGGGTGGTCCCCACCGGCAGCAGCCAGAGCAGGTGCGAGCGGTCGCCGAGGGTGTCGAGGACGGCGCGGTGCACGACCCGGCGCACGGGCGCCCGGCCGTCGGCGGCGACGACCCGGACCGCGACGTCGTGGCGCGAGCGCAGCCGGTCGACGAGGGAGGTGACCGTCACGTCGCCGACGCCGTCGGGGTCGGGGACCGCGGCACCGCCCGTGCGGTCGACGAGGAGGACGTCGTCCGGGCGCTGGGTCTGCGCGAGGAGGGCGTCGAGGAGGCGGCCGAGACCCGAGGGGTCGCGGTGGGTCACGACGACCGCCGTGACGACGGGGCGCACCGCACCGGCGCCGGCGGGCGGGGCGGTGTCCACGGGACGGGGTGGGGCGAGCGTCATCCGAGCGGGGCCTGCGACGAGGGGAGACCCCTCGTCAGACGGCGCGCTTCTTCAGCTTGCGGCGTTCGCGCTCGGACAGGCCGCCCCAGATGCCGAAGCGCTCGTCGTTGCCGAGCGCGTACTCGAGGCACTCGGAGCGCACCTCGCACGAGACGCAGACCTTCTTGGCCTCGCGGGTGGAGCCGCCCTTCTCGGGGAAGAACGCCTCGGGGTCGGTCTGGGCGCAGAGCGACCGCTCCTGCCACGACAGGGCCCCCTCGTCCGGCTCCGGTGAGCCGAGCATCCCCTCGACCAGAAAGAGCTCGTGCATCATGCTTCCTCCTCGACCTCGACCCGTGCACCCCGGCCGGTCACCCCGGAGTACATGCATGGAATTACACGCGTGTCATGCCACGCACGTCAAGCCAAACGGTGTTATCGAGTGGATTTCCCGTGATCCGGTGCCTGTGGTACGGGAGTGACGCGGTGACGGGCGCGTGACGTCCGCGACCGCCCCGCGCACGACCGGTCGTGGTCCGCCGCCGGTCCGGCGGCGACGGGCTGAGAGACTGGCGCCCATGCGCATCACGGCTCTCGCCGGTGGCGTCGGCGGGGCCCGGTTCGTCCGGGGCCTGCGGCACCACCTCGACACCACCCCCGGCCTCGAGGACACCGAGGTCACCGTCGTCGCCAACACCGGGGACGACATCACCCTCTTCGGGCTGCGGGTCTCCCCCGACGTCGACACCCTGCTCTACACGCTCGGCGGCGGCATCGACGAGGCGCAGGGGTGGGGACGCGCCGACGAGAGCCACCGCGTGCAGTCCGAGCTCGCCGCCTACGGTGCGCAGCCGCAGTGGTTCGCGCTCGGCGACCGCGACTTCGGGACGCACGTCGTCCGCTCGCAGTGGCTGGGCCAGGGCCTGAGCCTGTCCGAGGTCACCGCGCGGCTCGCCGCGCGCTGGGGGCTGCCCGAGCAGCGCATCACGCTCCTGCCGATGACCGACACCCCCGTCGAGACGCACGTCGTCGTCGACGAGGGAGACGGCGAGCGCGCGATCCACTTCCAGGAGTGGTGGGTCCGCCACCAGGCGTCGGTGCCGGCGCGCCGCTTCGTCGTCGCGGGGCTGGACCGCGCCGCGGCCGCGCCGGGGGTCCTCGACGCCATCCGGCAGGCCGACGTCGTGCTCCTGCCGCCGAGCAACCCCGTGGTCTCGATCGGCATCGTCCTCGGCGTGCCCGGTGTGCGGGACGCCCTGCGCGGCACCACCGCCCCCGTCGTCGGCGTCTCGCCGCTCATCTCCGGCCGCCCCGTGCGGGGTCACGCCGACGCGTGCCTCGAGGCCATCGGCGTGCCGGCCACCGCCGCGGCCGTCGGCGGCCTCTACGAGGACTTCCTCGACGCCTGGCTCGTCGACCCCGCCGACGCCGGCACCACGCTGGCCCGTGCGCGGGTCGAGGTCTTCGACGGGCCGCTCCTCATGTCCGACGTCGACGCGACGGCGCGCATCGCGGCGCACGCGCTGCGGCTCGCGTCCTCGGTCACGGCGTGAGCGAGGGGGCCGTCGAGGTCCACCCGCTCGCCGGACTGCCCGAGGTCCGGGCGGGTGACGACCTCGCGGCGCTGCTCCTCGCGGCGCTCGAGGCGTCCGGGCTGGTGCTGTCGGACGGTGACTGCCTCGTCGTCTCGAGCAAGGTCGTCTCCAAGGCCAGTGGGATGACGTGGCCCGGTGAGCGGGCCGACGCGGTCGCCGCGCACACCCGGCGGGTCGTCGCCGAGCGGGCCGGGGCCACCGGGGTCACCCGGGTCGTCGAGTCCGCGGCCGGGCCGGTCATGGCGGCGGCCGGGGTGGACGCCTCCAACACCGGGCCGACCGGTGCGGTGCTGCTGCTCCCGGAGCAGCCGGACGCCGAGGCGACCCGGGTCCGCGACGCACTGCTCGCGGCGGCCGGTGACACCCTCCCCCGGCGCGCGCTGGGGATCGTCCTGTCCGACACCGCCGGTCGCCCGTGGCGCGCCGGCCAGACGGACTTCGCGCTCGGCGCGGCCGGCCTCGCCGTCCTCGACGACCTGCGCGGCGGGGTCGACCACGACGGCCGCCCGCTCGCCGTCACGGCTCGCGCGGTGGCCGACGAGGTCGCCGCGGCCGCGGACCTCGTCAAGGGCAAGGCCGACGGCGTGCCCGCGGCGCTCGTGCGCGGGCTCCCGGCCTGGTGGTTCACGGCGGCCGGCGACGGCGCTGCGGCACTCGTCCGCACCGGCCCGGGCGACTGGTTCGCCCTCGGCCACGTCGAGTCCGTGCGGGCCGCGCTGGGGGTCGCACCCGGGTCGCGCGACTCCACGGACGTCGGGCTGCGCTCCGTCGCACCGGAGCCGCTCGCCGACCGGGTCGGTCGCGTCGTGGCGCTCGCGCTGCACGACGTCGTGGACGGCTCGGCCGACGTCGACGTCACCGGCGAGGCCGCAGAGATCGTCCTCGCCGCGCCCGACCCCTACGACCTCGGCCGGCTGGTCACCCGCGCGCAGGTCGCCGCGGCGAGCGAGGACCTGCACGCCGAGGTCGTCGCCCGCGGCCCGTCCTCGACCACCCTGCGCCTCGCCTGACGACGCCTGCCCCGCTCAGCGGCCCCTGGTGGGCAGGTGGGTCGGCAGCGTCATCCGCGGCCCACGGCGCGGCCGGTGGTGGCCGCCGAGCTCGAGGAGGCGCTGGACCCGGTAGCGGTGCCCGCGCCACGGCTCGAGCAGCTCGGCGAGGGCGTCGTCGTCCTGCGGGGTGCCGGTCAGCGCCCAGGTCATGTCCTTGGCGACGTGGTAGTCGCCGAAGCTCACCTCGTCCGGCAGGCCGAGCGCCCGCTGCGCGACCTCGGCCCACGTCCACCGGCCGATGCCCGGGAGCGCCGTGATGCGGGCGCGCGCCGCCTCGACCGGCATCCCGACGCACTCCTCGAGCCGGCCGGCGTAGCGGACGGCCGCCGAGACCGTCCGCGAGCGCTGGGGGTCGACGCCGGCGGCCAGCCACTCCCACGACGGCACCGACGCCCAGCCGGCCGGCGTGGGGGCGACGGCCAGGCCCAGCTCCTCACCCGGGCCGGGCGCGGGCTCACCGAAGCGGCGGACCAGCCGGCGGTACCCCGCGAAGGCCTCCTTGCCGGTGACCTTCTGCTCGATGACCGACGGCACGAGGTTCTGCACGACCAGGCCCGAGCGGGGCACGCGCCACCCGGGGCGGCGACGCCACTCCTGCGCGACGAGCGGGTGGAGCGAGGCGTCGAAGCCCGCCACGTCGTCGTCCTCGCCGAGCAGCGCCGGCACCTGCTCGAGCATCCAGCCCGCGCCGCTCCCCCACGCCCGCGCGGTCACCTCGTCGGACGCGCCGCCGGGAGCGGTGAGCCGCAGCGTGACCGGGCCGTCGGGGGTGCGCCAGGCGAACCACCAGCCACCGTCGTCGGGACGGCTCGTGGGGTCGCCCCCACCGCGCCGGAAGATGCCGACGACCGCACCGAGCGGCACCGGCCGTGCGGTGCGCACGACCCGGAGCGCGCCCTCGGCGGACATCAGCCCACGTGGCGCGGCGCCACGCGCAGCGGGGGTCCGGCCGGCCGCGCGGCGCCCTTGAAGGCCGCCCAGACGTACGTGGGGACCAGCGGCAGGGCGGCGGCGAGGGCTGGCTCGGGCACACGAGCGGCCCATCCGGGCACGTTGTCGCCGGCGGAGAAGGCAGCGGGGTCGGCGAGGACCGGCAGCGTGTAGTCCCAGACGTCGTAGGCCGCGAAGAGGCGGCGCAGCCCGGCCGGCGAGTAGTAGTGCTCGTAGTACGTCTCGCCCTTGCCGGTGAGGCGCATGTAGCGGTCGGCGGCCCGCTGCGGCAGCCACGAGAGGAACGGCAGCCGGTGGTGCGGCTCGACGACCTGCCAGCGGTGCCCGATGCCGAGGTAGAGCAGCCCGCCGGGACGCAGCACGCGGTGGATGTCGGCGACGACCGCCTCGGGGTCGACGACGTGCTCGTAGATGTGGTTGAGGACCACGACGTCGACCGAGCCGTCGTCGAACGGCAGGTCCTCGCCGCGCGCGAGGCGGAAGTCGACGCGCTCGCCGAAGCGGGCGCGCGCCTTCTCGAGGCCGGGCTCGTCGATGTCGACGCCGCTCGTCGTGGCGCCGGCCAGCGCGAGCTCGTCGGCGATGAAGCCGGCCGAGCAGCCGACGTCGACGGCGCTCAGGCCCTCGAGCGTGTCCACCCCGAGGGCGTGCCGGACGACGGCGATCAGCTTGGCCGCCTTCTGGCGGCGCGCCTGCTCGTCGAGCATCTTCGCCATGGACTCCGAGTAGGCGAGCTGCTCCTCGCGCTCCGGTCGCTCGCTCATCCCGCAGATCCTAGGAGGTGCTGCCGACGTCCCCACGCCCAGCCGCCGCCCGCGACGAGGAGGTCGGCCACGATGGCGAGGAAGCGAGCCACGACGACGACCGCCGTCGCGGCCGACAGGGGCATGAAGGTGACGAGGAGGAGGGCCAGCACGCCGTCGCGCACCCCGACCCCCGCCGGGACGAGCACGGACAGCTGGCCGGCGGCCGACGCGAGGGCGAAGCCGCACACGCCGGCGACGGCGAGGTCGGTGAGCGAGGCCGCGGGCTGGAGGGAGCGGACGAGCACCGCGACCCCGACGCCGGCCGAGACCCACGCGCCCGTGAACCACGCGGCCGTGGCGAGGACGGCGCGGCCCCCGAGCCCGTGCTCGAGCGGCTCGCGGCGCAGCACCCGCAGGCCGAGCGCGACCATCGCGTTGAGCAGGCGCGGCCAGAACAGCACGGCGCCGACGACCACCGCCGCGACGACGACCCAGGCCGTGACGGGCGAGCTGCCGCGCGCGAGCAGGCGCGGCAGGGCGACCACCCCGAGGAGGCTGCCGCAGAGGATGGCCAGGCCGATGGAGAGCAGGCCGGTGACGGCCATCCGGCGGCGCGGCACCCCGAGCCTGGCCCCCATCTCGGCCTGCGCGAGGACGGTCCACACCGACCCCGGCACGTACTTGCCGAGCTGGCCGACGAAGAAGACGCTCGCCGCCGGGGCGAGCGGCAGCCGCGTACCGAGGTCGGCGAGGAGGATGCGCCAGCCGACGAGCGTGAACAGCGGCGCCCCGAGCGTGAGGACGAGCGCGAGCACGATGGCGGGTGCGCTCATCCGGCCGAGCTCGCGGGAGACCTCGTCCCAGCTGCCGGCCAGCGCCCAGACGACGGCGGCGAGGACGAGGACGAGCAGGCCGTAGCGGACGACGACGAGGACGCGAGCGCGGTTCACGGGGTCACTTCCGCCGGAAGGTCAGGCGCAGCACCGCGTAGGCGGGAGCCCCGTTGTCGCCGAACGCGACCCGTGCGTCGCGCATCTGCGAGAGCACCTCGCCGTCGGCGTCGCCGACGAGGGCCAGGCCGAGGTCGTCGGCGCGCGCGACGATGCCGCGCACGTCGGCCGCGCGCACCGCGAAGTCGGGGTCGTCGTCCCCGATGGGCAGCGTGAGCAGCAGGAGCCCGCCGGAGCGCAGCGACCACGACGCCTGCCCGACGACGTGCTGGACGTCGTCGGCGGTGCAGCCCCCGGGGTGCAGGCGGGCCACGACGTCGAGGCTCGCGGTGTCGACGTCGAGCGCCTCGACGGCCGCGCGCCGCCCGGTGAGCTCCAGCTCGACCGGGGCGAAGCCGAGCGCCCGCGCCCAGCGCGAGAACGGGCTCGACGAGCCGGACTCGTCGACGATGACGGCCGTGCGCGAGCGGTCGTCGAGGACCCGCACGAGCGAGGCGACGGCGCCGAGGGCGGCCCACGCGGCGACGGGGTCCTTGGCGCGCGGCAGCCCGAGCTCGCGGGCCACCTCCGCGGCCCGGACGGCGTCGGCGTCGACGGCGAGGAGGTCGGTGGCGCGGACCTCCTCGGGGAGGTCGAGCGGCCCGATCGTCAGGACCGGCTGCCGACGGGCGCGCAGGCCGGCGACGGCGGCCTTCGCCCGGGCGACCGGACCGACGGGGACGACGGACGGCTCGGGCTCGTCGACGGGGACGGCCGGCGGCGCGGCGAGCGCCTCGAGGGCGCCGACGTAGTGCGCCCAGGGGCCGGACAGGTCGGGCTCGCGGACGGCGTCGGCGAGCCGGTCGGCGGTGCCCGGCTCGGCGAGCGTGCGCAGCGCCGCCACGAGCGCCTCGCGGTCCGCCGGCGGCACGAGGAGGCCGTCGACCCCGTCGCGCACCTGCGCCGGGAAGGTGCCGACGCTCGTCGCGAGCACCGGCCGGCCGTGGCGGCGGGCCAGGAGGACGTTCTGCGAGGCCGTCGCCGACCGGTAGGGCAGGACGACGACGTCGTGGCGGGCCATCAGGCCGGCGATGCGGTCGGCCGGCACGTAGCCGCCGTGGACCTCGACGCGGCCGCGCAGCCGGGGGTCCGCCGCGAGCTCGCGCACGCGGCGGCCGGCATCCCCCCAGAGCTCGCCGGCGACGGTCAGCGTCGGGCCGTCGACCTCGCGCAGCGCCTCGAGGAGCAGGTCGATGCCCTTGTAGTCGCGGACGATGCCGAGCGAGAGCAGGCGCACGGGTCCGTCGTGCTCCGGGCGGGGCTCGGGCGGGCCGCCGGGCAGGTGCGGCGGCAGGTCGACCTCGCGGACGCGGGGCGCGCCGAGCTCGGCCGCGAGGGCCGCCTGCTCGTCGGAGTGCACGAGCACCGCGTCGGCACGGCGCAGGAGGGAGCCGACGAGCGGCCGGTCCCCCGGCCCCGGCTCGTGCGGCAGGACGTTGTGCGCGACGACCACGACGCGTGGGCCGCGACCGCTCCCGACGCCCGCGGCGCGCAGGAGGGCGAGGTGGGCCGGCACGACCGCCGGCACGACGTGGACGACGACGACGACGTCGACGTCGCGCAGCCGGCGCCCGGCGCGCAGCCAGGTGTCGGGGCGGGCCCACGACAGGACGCGCAGCGTCCGCGGGAAGGGCTCGACGTCCGGGGCGCCGCCGGGGACGGCCTGCTCGCCCGGGTAGAGGAACGCCGGGTAGAGGTGGCTCCACGACACGAGGGTGACCTCGTGCCCGGCGTCCGCGAGCTCGTGGGCGAGGCTCGTCGTGTGCGCCGCGACACCGCCCTTGAACGGGTGCGTCGGCCCGACGAGGGCGACCCGCAGCGCGCTGTCCGACACCTCAGACACCGTCGCGCGAGCGCACGACGAGGTCGGAGAGCAGGGCCAGGGAGGCGATCATGATGCCGCTGACGACGAGCAGCACCGTGCTCGCCGGGAAGTAGAACGGGTGGCGCACCATGTCGACGACGGCCTTGACGAGACCGAGCGCCACCATCCACAGGGCCGGCGGCATGAGGACCTTGAGCGGGTCGAAGTACATGACCATCCGCAGCACCTGGAGGATGTAGCGGTAGGCGTCGCCGACGAAGTGGAACTTGCTGACGCCGGCGCGCTTGGCGTAGCTCGTCTCGACGTACTTGATGTCGTGCTGGTTCGAGAGGAACGCGATGGTGATCGTCGTGACGCACGAGAAGCCGGCCGGCAGCAGGCGCAGGTAGGGCAGCGAGACCTCGCGGCGGAACGCGCGCAGGCCCGAGTTGAGGTCGGGGATGCGGGTCTTGGTCAGCCACTCCGCGATCTTGCGGATGAGCCACTTCGCGGGCACGCGGGCCCACTTGTGCGTCCCCTCCTCGGTCGTGCGCGCGCCGACGACCTGGTCGTAGGTCGGGTCGTCGCGCAGGATCCGCACCAGCTCGGGGATGCGCTCGTTCTCGTAGGTCATGTCGGCGTCGGTCCACACGACGATCTCGCCACGGGCCTGCTGGGTGCCGATGCGCCGCGCGGTGCCGGAGCCGCCGTTGCGCCGGAAGGGCAGGACGCGGATGTGGGGGTAGCGCCGCTGGGCCCCGCGCAGCACCTCGAGGGTGTCGTCGGTGCTCGCGTCGTCGATGCAGAGGATCTCGTAGGTGTGCTCGGAGTCCTCGAGCACGGCGGAGATGCGGTCGATCTCCTTCAGGACGTGCGCGCCCTCGTTGTAGCAGGGCAGGACGACCGTGACGTACGGCGCCGGGCCGGGGCCTTCGGGCCCGTCCTCGATGACGTAGCCGCCGCTGGTCCGGGTGGCCCGGCCGCCGGCCGCGGGGTCGTTGCCGCGGCCGGCCATCTCACCGGTGCGGACGTCGATCTGCTCGGTGGGGGCCGCGTGGAGGACGTCGTGGGTGGGGTCGCCCTCGGGCGCCGCGGGGTGCTCGTTCATCGCCCGCGAGCCTACCGGCGCGGCGCGGCTGCGTTCGTCCCGCCGCTCCCGGGGGTGCGCCGCGGGGCGGGTCAGGCGCCGTCGATGAGGCGAGCGACGGCCTTCTCGATCGCCGCCTGCCGCTTGGCGTCGTCCGGGTAGGAGCGTCGCAGCGTCCCCGCGATCGTCACGCCGTCCTCGTACTGGTCGATGACGCGCGGGTCGATGTAGGACTTGCGGGCGATCGTCGGGGTGTTGCCGAGGTAGGCCGACACCTCCTCGACGGCGGCCTTGACCGCGCGCCGGCGGGAGGCGGCGGTGTCGCCCTTCTCCGGCGACTCGGCGAGCGCGACGGCGGCGAGCACGGTCGCGTGCCAGGTGCGGAAGTCCTTGGCGGTCAGGTCCTCGGCGACCATCGTCGAGATGTACTCGTTGACCGCCGACGCCTGCAGGTCGGCCCACTTCGCCTCGCCGCGGTAGGCGAGCAGCCGCTTGGAGCCGCCGCGCCGCTTGCGCATGTAGTTGAGCGACTCGATGACCTGGGGGTCGCTCACCGAGATCGAGTGCTCGATGCCCGACTTCCCGACGAAGCTGAAGACGAGGTCCGAGCCGCGGCGGCGCACGTGCCGGCGCTCGAGCGTGGTCAGCCCGAAGGAGCCGTTGGCGTCGGTGTAGGCGTCGGAGCCGATCCGGAAGTAGCCGAGGTCGAGCAGCCGCGTGGCCGTCGCCGCGGCGCGCGCCAGGGGCATCCCCTCGGCGGCGAGGTCACCGACGATCGACTCGCGCGCCTTGGCCAGCCGGGTGCCGGCGACCTTGACGCGGTCGAACTTCAGCTCGTCGCGGGCGGTGCGCCAGTCCGGGTGGTAGAGGTACTGGCGCCGGCCCGCGGCATCCGTGCCGACCGCCTGGATGTGGCCGTTCTCGCGGGGGCAGATCCACACGTCCTGCCACGCCGGCGGGATGGCGAGGGCCCGGATGCGCTCGACCGACTCCTTGGGCAGCGGCTCCCCCGCGGCGTCGCGGTAGGAGAAGCCCTTGCCCGCCCGCTTGCGCGTCCACCCCGCCGACCGCGGGGACACCCGCCGCAACCTCGCCATGGCGCGACCCTACCCACGCGAGGCCCGCCCCACGCGCGTGACCTGCGCGGACGCGCCGCTCAGCCGAGGAGGCGCACCAGCAGCACCGGCACGCACGCGACGAGCGCGAACACCGGCAGCACGAGGAGCCCGAGGAGCCGCCCGCCACCACCGCTCGCCCGCTCGCCGGGCGCGGTGACGAGGTCGGCGGGGGCGCGGGCGAGCAGCACCGACCCGGCGAGCACTGCGGCCGCCCCGGCCCCGAGGACGAGGGGCGCGGGCACCCGCACGAGGACCTGCGGGAGCAGCAGCACGAGCCCGGCTCCGAGGGCCACGAGGGCCGGCGCGAGCAGGAGGGACACCCACCGGCGGCGGACGAGCAGCGCGAGCAGCGGCGCACCCGGCAGCACGAGGCCCGCGACCGCCCCGCCCAGCAGCACGGCGGCGAGCACCCCGCCGAGCGTCACGGTGACGCGGGTGCCGTCGAGCACGGCCCCGAGCGCCGCCGGTACCAGCACGACCCCGACCAGGGCGAGCACGGCCATCGCGACCGTCGAGCGGTCGACCGCGGCGGCCGGGCCACCCCCCGGCGCGAGCGAGCGGGCGTACTCGCGGGGGTCGCCGAAGGCCTCGTCGACCGCCTCGCCCGACTCCCGCAGGTGCGTGTCGAGGACGACGAGGTGCTCGCCGATCTCGTCACCGGGGACGCCGAGCAGCCGCAGCTCGACGACGAAGGCGTCGACCCAGGCCGGGTCCGCCGCCGTGGCGAGCTCGCGGGGGTGGCGCGTGGACGGGTTCTCGCTCATCGCGGGGTCCTCTCGGAGGCGGCGGACGGGGACAGCACGACGCCGGTGGTGCGGCAGAAGGCGGCCCACCGCTCGCCCTGCTCGGCCAGGTGGCGGCGGCCTGCGGGCGTGAGGCGGAAGACCTTGCGCCCGGGGCCGGCACTACCCGGCTCCCACTCGCCCTCGACCCATCCGGCGTCCTGCAGCCGCCCGAGCAGCGGGTAGAGCGTCCCCCCGCGCACGTCGCCCAGCCCGCGCTCGGCCAGCCGCTGCGCGACCGCGTAGCCGTGGGCGGGCGCGTCGTCGAGCACCCCGAGGACGGCGAGCCCGAGCACCGCCCGTAGCCACTCGGTGGGCCACTCCTCCGTCGTCATGGCTACATCGTGACACTACCTAGGTGGCCTGTCTACCTACCTCGACCGACGATCTGGTGGATGGCCGGCCGGGCGGGTCCGAGACCCCGGTTCGTCCGCGAGACCCCGGCTCCGAACCGGGGTCTCGCGGACATTTCGGGGTGACCCCCAAAAGTTGAGGGGGGTGGGGTCGTTTTGGCCGGCGTCGGTCCCGTGTGGAACCGTGGCCCCCATGTCCGGCCTCTCGACCGACGCCGTCGCCGACCTCCTGCGCGAGGTCGCCGCGGAGGTCATCACGCCCCGGTTCCGCTCGCTCGGCGAGGGCGAGGTGATGGAGAAGAACCCCGGCGACCTCGTCACCGTCGCCGACCGCGAGGCCGAGGTGGTCATCTCCGCCCGCCTGCGCGAGGCCTACCCCGACGCCGTCGTGCTCGGCGAGGAGGCCTTCGCCGCCGACCACGCCCTGATGGACCGCTACCTCGGGGCCGAGCACGCCTTCACCGTCGACCCGGTCGACGGCACGAAGAACTTCGTCCACGGCTCCCCGGACCACGCCGTCATGGTCGCCGAGACGATCGGCGGCGAGACCGTCCGGGCGTGGATCCACCAGCCCGAGCACGGCCGGACCTGGGTCGCCGAGAAGGGTGCCGGCACCTTCCGCGACGGCGAGCGGATGACCTGCACGCCCGTCCCCGAGGACCGCGCCCCGCAGGGGGTCACCTCGATGTGGAGCCTGCGCGACCACGCGTTCGACGGCCTGCCGAAGATGCGGCTGTCGTGGGTGTGCTGCGGCGTCGACTACACCCGGCTCGTCGAGGGCGCGACCGACTACATCGTCTACTCGCGCTCCAACCCCTGGGACCACGCCCCGGGCACCCTGCTCGTCACCGAGGCCGGCGGCTCGGTCGTCCACCCCGACGGCACCCCGTACGGCCCGCGCTCCCTCCTCCCCGGGCTCGTCGTCGCCGTCGACCCGCACACCTGCGGCGCGGTGCGGCGCCGCGCGGCGGAGCACTTCACCCGCTGACCCACCGCCGCCGGCCGCGGCCGGTGGCGAAGGGCGCTCAGCGCAGCGGCACCTCGGCCACCGAGACCCGGACCCCACCGAGGTCGGTGCGTCGCGGCGGGCGGTCGAGCGCGTGCTCCTCCTCCGGAAAGCGCAGGTCCGCCACCGAGCGCGGCGTGAGGCCGAGCTCCTCGATGGCCTCGGGGCCGTCGGCGGCGAGCAGCACGAGCCGGTGCCCGCTCGAGGACGCCCCGCGCGCGAGCTCCTGGACGAGCACCGCGAGGCGCTGCGGGTCCTGGCGCACCGGGGTCGCCGCGACGAAGAACGGGCGGCCGCACATCCCGCGCACGGTCTGCGGCCACTCCGAGGAGGCCCGGCCGTCGATGCCGAGCACGACGTCGTCGGGGCCCAGCGCCGCGCAGACGCGGTCGGCCGCCTCGAGCGACCCGCGCTCGACCCCGACCCCGCGGAACGGCCACGTCGCGAGCACGGCCGGCACCCCGAGCGCGAGCACGGTCGCCACCGCCACCACCGGTGTCCCCCAAGGGCGCCCGGACGACACCAGCCGCCGCGCCGCCCACGCGGCCGCCACGACGACGAGCACGACGACGAACGGCAGCATGATGAGCAGCCGCCGGTCGGCCCACGGGTGGTCCGGGGTGATGCCCGGGCGCAGCAGCGTGAGGACGGTCGAGCCCGCGGCCATGACGAGGACGGGCGCCCACGGCTCGAGCCGCCCCTCGCCGAGCGAGCGCAGCGCGCGGCGCAGCAGCACGGCCAGCGCGACGAGCGCGACGACGAGCGCGACCCAGCCGACGTACCAGGAGAGCCAGTCCACGGTGTGCTCGGCGTAGGTGCGGCCGCCGTCGACGGGCAGGCCCTGGCGGCGCTGCATCCCGGCGACGTAGCGGGCCCCGGGGTCGTTCGGGTCCTGGCGCACGGTCATCCACCACGGGCGGGTCCACAGGCCGACCCCGACGACGACGGTGAGCGCGCCGACGACGTCCGGCAGCCGGCGGACGACCCCGCCCGGCAGCCGGCGCCCGCGCCGCCACAGCACCAGGCCCCCGACGGAGGCGACGAGGACGAGGGCGGCCATCGCGACGAGCGGCAGCAGGCTCGCGTGGATGTCACCGAGGTAGCGGTAGGACAGCAGCACCGCGAGGCCCCAGGCGACGACGCTCGAGGCCGCGAGCCCCGTGACGAACGGACGCACCCAGCGGTGGCCGAGGGCGGCGCCGACCGCGAGGAAGGGCAGGAGCAGGAGGACCTCGCGCAGCGCGTCGACCCGCGCCAGGGCCGTCCCGCCGACGAGGACCCCGGCGACGAGCGCGAGCCGCCGGGTGCCCGGCACGTCGCGACCGACCGCGAGGGTCAGGGCGATCAGCCCGCCGACGAGGGTCAGCAGGGCCAGCTGCTCGGAGTACGTGCCGCGGGCGACGTTGAGGACCGGGAAGAGCACGGCCGTGAGGCCGGCGGCGGCGACGCCCCACCACGGTCCGGCCAGGTGCCCCGCGAACAGCCCGAGGACGAGGAGGACCAGCGCCATGACGACCGCCGGGAGCAGCTGGGCGAGCGGGGGCCCGCCGGCCCACACGCCGTAGCCGTAGACGACGGCCGGGGCCATGAGGAACTGCGGCTGGACGGCGGGGTCGTCGGCGGACCCCACCTGGTAGAACGCGGCGCTGGCGACCGTGACGTCACCGTCCTCGAGGGGCCGCGGCCCGCCGATGACCGATGGGTCGACGGGGACGACCCGCTCCCCCGTCGCCGCCAGGCTGACCGCCGCCTGGAGGTTGCTCGCGGCGTCACGGCGCGGCAGGACGTGCTCGGAGTGGGTGACGCCGGCGTAGACCGCGAAGCCGAGCACGAGCGCGACGAGCGCGAGGCCCGGTGCGGCCGCGGTCCGGACGGCCGGGAGGCCGCGGACGGCCCACCACGCCCCGACCGCGGCGAGCACCGCGACCGGCCAGCCCAGCCAGGGCGACCAGACGCCCACCGCGGCGGCCACGCCGCCCACCGTCGTGACGACGACGACCCAGAGGCCCGCGCCCAGGCCGGTGGCGGTGAGGCCGCGGCCGGTCACGACCCGAGGCCGGAGATGTGCTCGATGATGCCCGTCGTCGACACCGAGGGGGTGCGCGGCAGGTAGACGACCTCGCACACGTCCGACACCCAGTCGAACTTGCCCGCCCAGTCGTCGCCCATGACGAGCACGTCGGCGCCGTGCTCGACGACGTAGTCGCGCTTGGCCTCGAGCGACTCCTCGACGAACACCGCGTCGACGACGCGCAGCGAGCGCACGATCTCCATCCGCTCGTCCTGCGTGTAGACCGGGGGCCGACCCTTCTTGGCGACGTTGAGCGCGTCGGCGGAGACCCCGACGACGAGCCGGTCGCCGAGGGCGGCGGCGCGCTCGAGCACCCGGACGTGGCCGACGTGGAAGACGTCGAAGGTCCCGAACGTGATGACGGTGCGCCCACTCATGGTCGCCGAGCCTAGTCGGTGAGGCCCTTGCTACCGTCCGGGGGATGGCCCCCGCGCGCACCCCCGCAGCCCTCCTCGCCGGCCTCGTGGCGGCCGACCCGGGACGGCCCCGGGTCACCGTCTACGACGACACGGACGGCCCGACCGCGGGTGAGCGCGTCGAGCTCTCGGCACGCGTCCTCGCCAACTGGGTCGCCAAGGCCGGCAACCTGCTCCAGGACGAGCTCGACGCCGGGCCGGGCAGCGTCGTCCGCCTCGCCCTCCCGCCGCACTGGCGCACGCTGTACTGGGCGCTGGCCGCCTGGTCGGTCGGGGCCTGCGTCGAGGTGGCGCGTCCGGGCGACGACGGGCACGGCGCCGACGTCGTCGTCACCGACGACCCCGCCCGCGGCGGCGGCGCCGAGCACCTCGTCGTCGTCACCCTCGCGGCCCTGGCCCGGGCCGCCGCGGTCGAGGTGCCGGGCGGCGCCGTCGACGAGGCGCGCGACCTCGCCACGCACGGCGACGTCCTCGTCGCCCTGGACGAGCCCGACCCCGCGGACCCGGCCCTGCGGGACGGCGCCGACGTCCTCGCCTACGCCGAGGTCGTCCCCGCCGCCGGCGACGGGGCGGGCGGCCGGGTGCACACGCAGACCACCGACACCGGTGAGCTGCTGCGGCTCGCGCTCGCGGCGTGGGCCGGTGACGGCTCGCTCGTGCTGACCCGGGGCACCCCCGGGCCGGGCACCCGCGCGGCACGCCTCGCGAGCGAGGGCGTCACGCGGGAGGCCTGAGCCCCGCTCAGCGGGCGCGGGCCTCGACGGCCTTCCACGTCACGGTGGCGACGACGCCCGTCTGCGCCAGGTGGGCGGCCTTCTGCGCGGCCTTGACGGCGGTCTCCGTCGCCGGCCCGAAGGACCCGTCGGCGGTGATCCCGAGGGCCCGCTGGAGCGCGACGACCGCGGCGCCGTGCGAGCCCCGCTTGAGCACGGTGTTCCAGTGCGCGAGCAGCGGGTGCACGGAGCGCTCCACCGCGTCCCACGTCGCCCGGTCGACGACGCCGGTCGCCGTGAGCCCGGCGGCGCGCTGGAAGGAGACGACCCGCGCCTGGGTGGCCGGCCCGTAGCGGCCGTCGGCGGACAGGCCGCCGAGGGCGCGCTGGAGCGCCTTGACCGCCGCGCCGGCCGAGCCGGACCGCAGGGTGCTCCCCTTGTGGGCGGTGAGCTCGGTGCTCGTCGTCGCGGGGGTGGACGTCGAGGGCTTGGAGGTGGCCGGCGTCGACGCGGCGACCCCGGACGAGCCGCCGGCCAGCACCTTCCAGTCCTTGGCGTCGACGACGCCGTCGGCCGTGAGCCCCTTCGAGCGCTGCCAGGCCTTGACGCGGGCCTCGGTCGCCGGGCCGAACGACCCGTCGACCGCGATGCCGCCGACGGCCTTCTGCATCGCCTTGACGGCCTCGCCGCGCGACCAGAGGCGCAGGACGACCTTGGAGTACTTCGCGAGCGACGAGCCGGTCGAGCCGGTGGCCGCGGTCGTGGTGCCCATGAGTGCGGCCCACACCGTGGCGTCGACGACACCGTTCTGCGGCAGGCCCTTCGACTTCTGGTACGCCTTGACGCGGGCCTCGGTCGCCGGGCCGAACGACCCGTCGGCGACGAGGCCGCCGACGGCCTTCTGCATCGCCGTGACGGCCTCCCCGCGCGAGCCCTTGCGCAGGACGGTCCCGGCGTACTTCGCGAGCGCGCTCGTCGTGGGCGTGGTCGAGCCGGAGCCGGTCGTGCCGCCGGTGCTCGGGGCGCCGATGATGGCGTTCCAGACACGGCTGTCGACGATGCCGTTCTGCGTGAGGCCCTTCTCCTTCTGGTAGCCGAGGACGCGGCTCTCGGTGGCCGGGCCGAAGGAGCCGTCGACGCCGATGCCGCCGATGGAGCGCTGGAGCACCTCGACGGGCTTGCCGCGCGAGCCGCGGCGCAGCGTCACCTTGACGTAGTCGCGCGGGTCGTTGGAGGTGGGCATCTCCGTACCGGGAGGGCCGGTGAGGTAGTTGGTGACCGCCGTGCCGGTCCACCACGACGTGCGCTTGACCGCGCCGTCCCAGGTGAAGGAGAGGTGGATGTGGTCGGTGTGGGGCGAGGAGCCGGTGTAGGCCTGCCAGCCGCGCTCGGGCGCCCAGGCCTTCCAGATCTGCCGGTTCCAGATGATGTAGTTGATGCCCACCCGGCGGGCCATCGCGCCCTGGCGGCCCTGGGCGTCGGGGGCGGCGAGCCAGCGGGTGATCGCGTTGCCCATCGCGAGGTCGGAGCTCTTGGCGGCATTGAGCATCCAGTCGAGGGCGCGTCCCTCGCCGTGCTCCTGGTCGCACTTGCGCAGGACGCCCCACACGTGCTTGCCGTAGGTCGCGTCGAGGAGCTTCGCGAAGGCGACCGGCCCGACCTGGTTCTCGGTCAGGCACAGCGTGCCCGGCTGGTAGGGCGGGGCGACGTCGAGCGCCGAGGGCAGGGTCCGGCTCGGCTTGGGCAGCGGCAGGGTCGCGGCCTCGGCCGTCCCGGCCGCGAGCGGGAACGCGATGACGGAGGCCGACAGGGCTCCGAGGGTCCGCACGGGCAGGCGTCGGTTCGTCGGGGCGTCGACATGGGGCAGGGACACGCAGGGCTCCTCGGCAGGGGGTACGCCCGGGGCAGGGGACCGGACGTGGCCCGGAATCCGTCGTCTCAGATGTCACATCCGCCACCGTCGGATCACCGGGCACACCTGTTCTCTCACTGGGCACGACGGGCGCGCAACCGGTTCCGTCGAATTACACCGCTGTACTTGTCGGCCCGGACCGTCCGGCCGACGTCGTCGGCGCCGACCGGCCGGTCCCCGCGCATGGCGGCCGACCCCGCTCGCCGGCCGGACCTGTGTGGTCGGCACCCGTCGTGGGGCCCCGGTCGGCCCGCGCTAGGGTGCCGACCATGGACAAGGTCGTCGCCACACCAGCCGAGGCCGTGGCCGGGATCTCCGACGGGGCGACCCTCGCCGTCGGTGGGTTCGGGCTCTGCGGCATCCCCTCGGTCCTCATCGCCGAGCTCCACCGGGCCGGCACCAAGGACCTCGAGGTCGTCTCCAACAACTGCGGGGTCGACGAGTGGGGGCTCGGCATCCTCCTGCAGAGCAAGCAGATCCGCCGGATGGTCTCCTCGTACGTCGGCGAGAACAAGGAGTTCGCCCGGCAGTACCTCGAGGGCGAGCTCGAGGTCGAGCTCACGCCGCAGGGCACGCTCGCGGAGCGGCTGCGCGCCGGCGGCGCCGGCATCCCGGCGTTCTTCACCCCGACCGGCGTCGGCAGCCAGGTCGCCGACGGCGGGCTGCCGTGGAAGTACGACGGCCACGGCGGGGTCGAGAAGGCCTCCCCCGCCAAGGAGGTGCGGGTCTTCGAGCGCGACGGCGAGGAGCGCGAGTACGTCCTCGAGCACGCGATCGTCGCCGACTTCGGTCTCGTGCGCGCCTGGAAGGGCGACCGGCACGGCAACCTCGTGTTCAACAAGTCCTCCCGCAACTTCAACCCGCTCGCGGCGATGGCCGGACGCATCACGGTCGCCGAGGTCGAGGAGCTCGTCGAGCCCGGCGAGCTCGACCCCGACGAGGTCCACCTGCCCGGCATCTACGTCCAGCGCGTCCTGCCGCTGACGCCCGAGCAGGCCGCCGACAAGCACATCGAGAAGCGCACCGTCCGTGCGCCCCAGGAGGCCTGAGCCATGCCGCTGACCCGTGAGCAGATGGCCGCCCGCGCCGCCGCCGAGCTCGAGGACGGCGCGTACGTCAACCTCGGCATCGGCCTGCCGACCCTCGTGCCGAACTACGTCCCCGACGACGTCGAGATCGTCCTGCAGTCCGAGAACGGCATCCTCGGTGTCGGTGCCTACCCGGCCGAGGACGCGGTCGACCCCGACCTCATCAACGCCGGCAAGGAGACCGTCACGGTCCGCCGCGGTGCCTCCTACTTCGACTCCGCCCTCTCCTTCGGGATGATCCGCGGCGGCAAGGTCGACGCCGCGATCCTCGGCGCGATGCAGGTCTCGGCGACCGGCGACATCGCCAACTGGATGATCCCCGGCAAGATGGTCAAGGGCATGGGCGGCGCCATGGACCTCGTCCACGGCGCGAAGAAGGTCGTCGTCCTCATGGAGCACGTCGCCAAGGACGGCTCGCACAAGATCGTCGCCGAGTGCTCGCTGCCGCTCACCGGCAAGGCCGTCGTCCAGCGGATCATCACCGATCTCGCCGTCATCGACGTCACCGAGGACGGCCTCGTCCTGCGCGAGCTCGCGCCGGACGTCACCGAGGAGCAGGTCCGCGAGGCCACCGGCGCCCCGCTGACCGTCGACCTCGCCTGACGGGCTCCCCCGCCACACGCCACGACACGACAGAGGGCCGCGCGATGCTCGCGCGGCCCTCGGTCGTCGGGTGCCGTCAGGAGGACCAGCGGGTCCAGGTGCGCCACGTCGAGGTCCCGGCCACGTCGGACCCGGCGGTGAAGCCGCCGGCCCCGTCGCCGCGCAGGACGACGAGCGCCCCCGTGGAGGACTTGCGCGCGACGAGGTCGGCGCGCCCGTCGCCGGTGACGTCACCGGCGCCGACGACGGTGCTGTAGCCGGACCAGGAGCCGGTGACCACGACCGGCGCCGAGAGGCGGCCGTCGCGCGACGGGGCCGCGGCATAGAGCAGCATCGCGTCGTCGCTCGCCCGGATGCCGAGGACGTCGGGCAGACCGTCGCCGGTCACGTCGCCCGGCGCCACGAGGACGCGGAAGGCCCCGAAGCCGGAGCCGATGAGCTTCGTGCCGAGGACGCCACCGCGGCCGTCGCCGCGGTAGATCTTCAGCTGGCCGTTGACCTGGCGCGCGAGGAAGTCGGTGCGCCCGTCCTGATCCATGTCGCCGGTGCCGGCGACCCAGTCGACGCCGTCCCAGCCCGAGCTGATCTTCTGCCGCGGGTTCAGCCGGCCGTTGCCGTCGCCCGGGTGGTAGTACAGCGTCCCCTTGTCGCGCTCGACGACGTCGTGGCGGCTGTCGTTGTCCCACGTCCCGACGTTGGCGACGAGCGAGACCGACGACCAGTCGGTGCCGACCATCGGCCTGCTCGAGAACCCGCCGGCGCCGTTACCGGCCACGACGGTGAGCCGCCGCGAGGAGTCGACGGCGAGCAGGTCGCCCTTGCCGTCGCCGGAGAGGTCCTTCGGGAACGAGGCCGCCGACTGCGCCGGCGCCGAGGTCACGGTCCACCACGTGCTGCGCAGCCCGAGCCTGCCCCGGAAGGAGTCACCCGAGACGGTGCTCTCCCCGTCGAGGCCCTGGACCGTCACGGACGCGATGCGGCCGCCCCACGTGGAGTTCCCGTCGCGGGAGTCGACGCGCAGCGCGGTGAGCCGGCCGACCGAGGGGAAGGCCCGCTCGACCGCGGCGACCGAGAGGGTGCTCGTCCACCGGCTGGGGCTGCCCGAGGGCACGGCGTCGTAGGGGTCGGCCACCGCGCGCTGGTAGGGCAGCGACGACGCCACCGTGTAGCCGCCGTTCGACGACGAGAACTCGGTGAGGGCCGGCGCGCCGCCGTAGTACAGCGCGCGTCCCGTCGTCGCCTTGACCGCCGCGGTCGTGGCGGCGTTCTCGAAGGGGATGACCCCGCCGCTCGAGGTGTAGCCGTTGAGGCCCTTGAAGACCTGGCACGACGTGCTGTCGCAGACGTCGTACAGCGAGCCCGAGGGCCGGTGCGCACGCTGGTAGAGCGCGTAGGTGCGGGCGGCGACGGCCTGCGTGCGCAGGGCGGCGCTCGACCACGAGGCCGGCATCTCCGAGGGCACGACGCTCTGCAGGTAGTAGTCGAGCGAGAGCACGTTCGTCGTCAGCGCGCCGGAGCCGGACTTCGTCGTCTCGACCGTACGCCGGTAGGCGCGCTCCTCACCGCTCGGGAGGACGACGCGGACCTTGCCGGCCCGGGTGTCGACGAGGCGGACGCCGCCGGTCATCGCGCGCCAGCTCGACGTGCTGCGCCAGACGCCCTTCTCGAGCCACTGGAGGGTGAGGCCCTTGGAGTCCGGGACGAGGCGCCAGCGGTCCCGGACGCTGCCGTCGGCGTTGCGGCCGTAGATCGTCGCGGTGCGACCGCCGGTCGACATCACGAGGTCGGGCGTCGAGCGCACCGAGGTGCCACCGCTGCCGACGGCCGAGAGCCAGACCCGCAGCGTGGGGTTGCCGATCGTCGACACGAGGGAGGTCTTCGGGTAGTAGAAGGCGAGCGTCTGCTCGGTCGTCAGGCCCTTGAGCGCGGCGCCGTAGGCCCCGTACTGGCTCATCCCGCGGCCGTGGCCGAAGCCCCGGCCCGAGAGGTCGAAGGACGACCCGGCCGGGCGGCCGTAGGCCTCGTCACCGGAGGCACCGGTCATCGCGCCGACGCTGCTCGCCAGGTCCTCCTGGTAGCGCGCCTGGACGGCGGTCCGCAGGGCCGGGAGCTGGGTGTAGTAGAGGTTGCCCGGGCACGAGGTGAGGCTGAAGTCGCGATGCCCCGAGACGCGCGGGCGGGTGATCTTCGTGCCGGGGGTGTACTTGTCGGCCCCCGAGGCGGCGGTGAACGTCGCGCTCGTGCTCGGGTCCCAGCCGTTGAGCACGGCCTTCCACGCGATGACCTTCGCGACGGTCGCGAGCACCGAGCTCGACGGCGTCGTGGCGCCGGCCTGCGAGGAGTCGTGGGTGCCGATCGACGCGATGCCGACGGTCTGGGCGTTGAAGCCACCGGCCTGGGCGCCCTGGACGTTGCGCTCGACGCCGCCGTAGCGGCCCTCGTAGAGCCGGCCGAAGCGGTCGACGAGGAAGTTGTAGCCGATGTCGCACCAGCCGTTGGAGCGCGTGTGGTACGCGTAGATGCCGCGCACGAGCCCGGCCGCCTCGGACGCGGAGTAGTCGTTCGCGTTGACCGTGTGGTGGACGATGGCGCCGGAGATCTTGTCGTTGTAGCTCGGGGAGCAGCCGCGCAGGCTCTCGTCCGCGCCCCACTGGGCGCGGGTCACCATCGCCGGCGCGAGGCCGGCCGCGTGGGCCGCCCCGAGGGCCGGCCGACCGACGGAGGCGTCCGCCGCGCTGTCGCCGGCGTCGACGAGGGCCGCGTGGGCCTTCGTGAGGTCCACCCCGCGGGCGGCGCGGACGCGGATCTGCACCGCCTCGGACCCGGCGACCGCCACGGGCTCGGTGCCGACGCGGGCCCGGCGGGCCTCCTCGGTGTCACCGTCGGGGCCGTCGGGGTCGACCGCGGCCTCCACCCAGGCGTTCCACCGGCCGTCGGTCTTCGTGCGGACCTCGACGGTGGAGCGGGCGGCAGAGGCCTCGTCCGGGAAGCTGACGCCGACGACGTCGAGGCTCTCGCCGTCCCGCTCGAGCAGGCTCTGCTGCTCCCCGGCGGGGGTGGTCGGCCGGGTGCCGACCGTCGGCGTCGCCGAGGGCGAGGGCGACGGGCGCGAGGACGCGCTCGGGCTCGGGGTCGCCGCGCGCAGGGCGCCGGCTCCCGTCGCGTCCGGTGAGGGGGTCGGCGTGCCGGTCGGTACGGGTGTCACGGCGGGCATCGGGACGTCCTCCACGACGGGAGTGACGGCCCGGGCCGTGACCGGACCGGTCACGGGGGCGACGACGGCGAGGCCACCGAGCAGGGTGGTGGCGGTGAGCAGGCGGAATGAGCGCATGGCGAAGTCCACGGAGTGAGGGGATTTTCCCCGACGGCACGGCGTGGCACCTCGGGGACGGCAGGGTCCTTCGAGTCTGTCACAGCCGTCACTCGCGTACCGGGGTTTCGGCGCAACCCGAGGACGGCCCGCCGGTATGCTTCGCCGATGCCCTCCGCGCCCCCGCCGCCGGAGCGCCCCCCAGGCTCCACGCCCGCAGCGGCGTTGCGGGACAACGCAGCGCTGAGCACCTACGCGACGGCGGTCCAGGGGGCCGCCCGCCTCGTCTACAGCGTCATCATCGGCCGCCTCGGCTCCCGCGAGCTGCTCGGCCAGGCCAACAGCGCGCTGTCGATCTCGGTCCTCACGAGCCTCGCCTGGGCCTCCCCCGCGGCGAGCGCGGGCACCCGCTTCGTGGCCCTGCGCCGCTCGCTCGGCGACGAGGAGGGCGCCCTGCGCGTGGCCCGCCACATCGCCCAGCGCTCCCTCCTCGTGGCCACCGTCCTGCCGACGGCCACCGGGCTGCTCGGGGCGTGGTGGCTCGGGCTGCAGCCGGTGCAGGTCGTCGCGAGCGTCGTGCTCTGCTGGACCTACTCCGTCTACGTGACGACCCGCGGCGTCCGGTTCGGGCTCCTCGGGTTCCGGCAGGTGGCCCTCTGGGACACGCTCGCCGCCGTCACCTCCCTCTCCGTGCTCGCGCTCGTGCTGGTCCTCGACCTCGACCTGCTCACCCTGCTCCCCCTCGCCGTCGGGTACGGCCTCTTCGCGGTGGCCACGTGGCCGGCCCGCGTCCGGGGTCGCCTCGACCGCGCCGCCCGGCGCGAGATCGACCAGTGGGTCGCGTTCTCGGCGGTCGGCGTCCTCGCGGGCGGTGGGCTGCTCCAGGCCTCGCAGCTCGCGGCCCACCACTGGAGCGGCGAGAGCGGCGCCGGCGACTTCGCGGCCGCGCTCTCCCTCGCCACCCCGATGTCGATGTTCGCCATCGCCCTGAGCACCGCCCTCGTCCCGCCGCTCGTCGCCGCCGCGGGGCGCGCCGACCGCGCGGCCGTGCGCCGGCACAGCGACGCCATCGCGCGCCGGCTCGTCGCGATCTTCGTCGGGGTCATCGGCGTGCTCGTCATCCTCAGCCCGCTCGGCATCCGGGTCGTCTACGGCGCCTCGTTCGCCCGCTCCGAGGCGGTCCTGCCGGTGCTGCTCGGCGCGGTGATGCTCACCTCCGTCGCCCTCGGCGGGGCGACCGCCCTCCAGTCCACCCGGCGACGCGGCCCGCAGGTCGTCGCGGCGGTCAACCTCGGCGGGCTCGTGCTCGGCGTCGCCACGTGGTTCGTCCTCGCCCCGTCGATGGGTGTCGACGGCGTCGCGCTCGGCTACCTCGTCGGGGCGGGCAGCGCGTCCCTCGCGACGCTCGGCGCCGTCTGGTGGCTCGAGAGGCAGTCCTGGCTCGACCTCGCGCTGCGCCTCGTGGCCGGTGTCGCGGTCGTCGCCGCCGTCGCCCTGCTGACCCGCGACCTCGCGGGCCCCGCCGGCGTGCTGGCCCAGGTGGGTGGGGCGCTCGGCTTCGCCGCGCTCTGGGGGTGGCTGAACCGGCGCGAGGTGGCGAGCCTCTGGGCCACCCTGCGCGGCGCGGGCGGCGACCCGGCCGCCTCCTAGACTGCTGGCCGTGCCCCCCACCGTCACCGTCCTCATGACGACCTACCACGGGACCACGGTCGCCGACCTCGAGCGCTCGGTCGCCTCGGTGACCGGCCAGACGCGGCCGCCGGAGGAGTTCCTCGTCGTCGTCGACGGCCCCGTGCCGGACGCCCTCGACGCGGCGCTCGCGGCGGCCGCCGCGGAGCACCCGTCCGTCCGCGTCGAGCGCCTCCCCCGCAACGTCGGCAGCGGCCTGGCCTCCGCGCGCGGCCTCGAGCTCGCGACCGGCGACCTCGTCGCCCGGCACGACAGCGACGACGTGTCGCTCCCCACCCGCCTCGAGCGCCAGGTGCGCCACCTCGAGGAGCACGGCCTGGACCTCGTCGGCTCCGCGATGCTCGAGTTCCGCGGCGACCCCGGGCACGTGCTCGGCGTCCGGACCAACCCCGCCTCGCACGCGGCGATCATGCGCCGTCTGCCCCTCAACAACCCGGTCAACAACCCCACCTCCCTCTTCCGCCGCGAGCTCGCCCTGCGGGTCGGGGGGTACGCCGACCTGCGCTACATGCAGGACTACGACCTCTTCGCGCGGATGCTCGCGGCCGGGGCGCGGGCCGAGAACCTCGAGGAGCCGCTCGTGCTCTTCAACGCCGGCGACGAGATGATCTCGCGGCGCGGCGGCTGGCGGATGCTGCGCTACGAGTGGGACCTCCAGCGCCGGCTGCGGGCCGCCGGCGTCGTCGGCGTCCCGCGGATGGCCGTCAACCTCGTCGTGCGCGGGGCCTTCCGCCTCGTCCCCGGGCGCCTCCTCGGGCCGGTGTACGCCGCCCTCTTCCGCCGCGGCGCACGCGAGGCGGCGGCATGAGCCCGGCCCCCGCCCTCACCTGGGTCGTCGTCTCCTACGGGGGCGTCGACGACGCCCGCGGCCTCGTCGCCTCGCTCGGCCCGGACGCCCCGGTCGACCTCGTCCTGTGCGCCAACAAGCCCGGCGACACCGCGGCCGCCCGCGCCGCCTTCGGGGACGACCCGCGGGTGCGCGTCCTCGACTTCGAGGACAACCCCGGCTACCTCCCCGCCCTGCACCGGGCGCTGCCCGAGGTCGACCCCGCCCTCCCCCTCGTGCTCTCCAACTGCGACCTCGTCGCCGACCCGGGGTGCGTCGCGGCGCTCCTCGACGGGGTGGCGCAGCACCCCGACGCCGGGTGGCTCGCGCCGTCGGTGCTCGGCGCCCTCGGGCAGGACCAGAACCCCAACCTGCTGCACCCGCCGAGCGCCCGCCGCCTGCGCCTGCTCGCGGCGGCCCACCGCTTCCCGGCGGTCGCGGACCTCTTCCTCCTGCGCCGCGGAGGGCACAGCTCGCGCACGGTGAGCGGGGTCGAGCCGGGCGCGGCCGTGTTCGCCGGCCACGGCTCGTGCGTCGTCCTCACCCCCCGCTACCTCGCGGCGGGCGGCCGCACCGACTACCCCTTCGCGCTCTTCGGCGAGGAGCTGTGGTTCGCGAGCGAGTGCGAGCGCCTCGGCCTCACCGTGCGGTACCTCCCGAGCGCCGTCCTGCGGCACGCCGAGCACGTCGCGACCGGCCGGCGGCGCCGCGGCCACGTCGCCCGCGTCAAGTACGAGGGCCTGCGCTGGTGGGCCCGCCGGGCGGCGCAGGCCGGATGGTGAGGGCCTCCCGCCCGGCCCCGTACGCTGGTCGGCGATGAACACCTCACGGCAGGTCGACACCTCGGGTGTCTGGCTGGTGATCCCGCTCTACAACGAGGCCGCGGTCATCGGGGACGTCGTCACCCGGGCCCGCAGCGTCTTCCCCCAGGTCGTCGTCGTCGACGACGGGTCCGCCGACGACGGGGCCGAGGTCGCCCGCGAGGCCGGGGCCGTCGTCGTGCGCCACCCGGTCAACCTCGGCCAGGGCGCGGCGCTGCAGACGGGCTTCGAGTACGTCCGCTCCCGCCCTGACATGGAGTGGGCCGTCACCTTCGACGCCGACGGCCAGCACCAGACCGACGACGTGCTCGCCATGCTCGAGAAGGCGCGCGCCGAGGACCTCCAGGTCGTCTTCGGCTCCCGCTTCCTCGACGACCGCACGACCCCGAGCCTGGCCAAGCGGCTCGTGCTGCGGGCGGCCGTCGGGTACACCAACCTCACGACGCACACGCGCCTGACCGACGCCCACAACGGGCTGCGGCTGCTCCGCCGCGACGTCGTGGAGCGGATCGACATCACCCAGAACCGGATGGCCCACGCCTCCGAGCTCGTCGAGCAGATCGGCGCGATGGACGTGCGCTACGCCGAGAGCCCGGTGCACATCCTCTACACCGACTACTCGCGCTCCAAGGGCCAGTCGCTGTGGAACTCCGTCAACATCCTCGTGGAGCTGATCCTCCGATGAAGCTCGTCGTCGTCCAGGTCCTGCTCATCGTCGTCGTGGCCGTCGTCGCGGCCCGCCTGTTCCGCTCGCGCGGGGCCCGGGCGCAGGCCATCCGCCGCCTCGGGGTCCTTGCGTTCGCGGCTTTCGCCGTCGTGTCGATCATCTTCCCGGACGTGTGGACGCGCCTGGCGCACGTGTTCGGCGTCGGTCGTGGCACCGACCTCGTCCTCTACGGGCTCGTCGTCGCCTTCCTCAGCTTCACGGTGACGACCTACCTGCGCTTCCGCGACCTCGAGACGCGCTACACCCGCCTCGCCCGCCGGATCGCCCTCGACGAGGCCGAGGTCCGCGGACGCCTCGAGGGCGGCCCCGAGCACTGAGCCCGGCCGCGTCCCCGACGGGGCGTCAGCGCACGAGGTAGAGCTCGACGACGCGGTCCGGGGTGGCGTAGACCAGCTCCCAGCTCGCCGGGGGCGTCGGGTGCGCCTCCATCCAGGGGCGGATCGACTCGTAGCAGTGCACGCACACGCCGTCGTCGTAGGCGCTGTAGTAGAGCACCGCGTCGCCGGGCCGGGGCTGCGAGTCGGGGCGCAGGCGCTCCCCCGGGCCGCTCCAGACCTGCGGGCCGTTGAACACCGGCCGCTGGTAGGCGGGCAGCACGCGCATCGTGCGGCTGTCGGTCCACACGGCCGGCACCCGGAAGTCGCGGCCCTCGAGGGCCGAGCGCAGCCGCTCCATCGCGTCCCCGCCGTTCGGGGCGAAGGCGCTGGTCGTCGTCATGAAGCGCTGGGCGTGGTAGGCGGGCACCGCGCAGACGAGCACGGCGACGCCCCCGACGGCGGCGGCACGCAGGAGCCGCCGCCCGCGGGGCAGCGCCCGGGCCAGCCGGGCCGCGAGGAGCGCGGTCACCCCGCCGACGACGAGCGCGATCGGCGGGAAGTACTGGATCCAGTACCGCGGGTTGTCGATGCTCCCGAGCGGCCGGGTCGGGACGGCCACGCCGCCGGCGAGGAGGTTGAGCGCGTAGACGCTGACGAAGCCGAAGGCCATGAGCCGCAGCGCCCGGTTGCCCGCCACGAGGGCGAGGATCGCGAGCACGCCCGTGGCGACCATCCACAGCCCGTCGGGCCGCGTCTCGAGCGCCCGCAGGGGGACGGCCAGGAGGTAGTAGCCGCGGGTGCGCTCCGAGAGGTCGGCCGGCGGGCCGCCGCTCGTCGGCGGCGGGTACCCGACGCCCTCGGGGTTCATCCCGAGCAGCGCCTGCACCTTGGCGAGCGGCGTCCCGTACGCGAGCGTGCTGATGGCGACGTCGACCGCGGCCCACCCGAGCACCGGGAGCGCCACGAGCGCCCAGGTGCGCAGCGCCGACCCCCGGCGGGTGAGGACGGCGAGGACGACCGGCCACGAGAAGAACGCCGTCTCACGGACCTCGAAGCTCCACCCGAGGAGGAAGCCGGTGGCGAGCACCCAGAGCACCGCGCCGCGGCCGCGCAGGCCGCGGTCGCGCGCGAGGACCGCGGTGAGCAGCGCCAGCACGACGAGCGCCATCGCCATGACGTCGGGGTAGAAGCGGGAGGCGTTGTAGAACAGGACGGTGTTCGCGAAGAGCACGACGACGGCGACGAGGCCGGCGATCACGCCCCAGAAGCGGCGGCCGAGCAGGTAGACCGAGGCCGCGAGGACCGCGCAGGAGAGCAGGGGCCAGACGTAGTACGTCGCCTCCGCGTTCTTCCACAGCAGGGCCGGCGGGATGGTGGCCAGCATGATCCCGTACCGCGTCAGCCCGAGGGCGATCCACTGGTCGCTCGGGAAGTCGAGGGTCGCCATGACGTAGTGCCACGGGTCGGTCGGCACGAGCGGCGAGCGCCACACGAGGACGACCGCCGCGACGACCAGCCCGACGAGGACGCCGACGCCGACGTCGAGGCGGGTGGTCCGCCGCCCGGTCACCAGGCCGGCGGGGTCCGCGTCGGCGGTGGACGACCCCGCGGCAGGGGTCGGGTCGTGCGTCGCGGGCTCGGTCATCGGGCCGGGCCTCCTCAGGCGTTGCGCTCGAGGTCGGCGTTGTACTGGTCGAGGACCTCGTCCATCGAGCCGTCGACGGCGAGCCGGCCGTGGCGCAGGTAGAGGGCGCGGTCGCCGAAGCGGCGCAGGTCGCGCTCGCTGTGGCTGACGAGGAAGAGCGTGCGCCCGTCGGAGAGCAGGTCCTCCATCCGCTTGTAGCACTTCTCGCGGAAGGCCTTGTCGCCCACGGCGAGCACCTCGTCGACGAGGACGATCGGCTCGTCGAGCGTCGTGACGACCGCGAAGCCGAGACGCACCTTCATGCCGGAGGAGAAGTGACGGTACGGGGTGTCGAGGCCGGCCTTCACCTGCGGACCGGCGAAGGCGACGATCTCGTCGAAGCGCTCGTCGACGGCTTCCTTGGAGACGCCGTGCAGCCCGGCCAGGAGGTAGACGTTGTCGCGCGCCGTGAGGTCGCCGACGAACCCGCCGGTCAGCTCGATGAGGGGGGCCACGCCGCCGTTGACGGTGACCGTGCCCTCGTCGGGCAGGAGCACCCCGGCGATCATCTTGAGCAGCGTCGACTTGCCGCCGCCGTTGCCGCCCACGACCCCGACGGCCTCGCCGGGGTGGATGTCGAAGGAGACGTCCCGCAGCGCCCAGAACGTCTCCTTGGACGTGCCGGACGAGCCGCGGAAGAGCATCTCGCGCACCGAGAGCCGGCGCCGGCGCGAGCGGTAGAACTCGACGCCGAGACCCTCGACGGAGATGACGGGCTCGGTCATCAGATCTCCTTGAGCACGGCGCGCTCGAGGCGGCGGAAGACCGCCACCCCGACGAGCAGCATGACGAAGGACACGACGACGGCCGTGACGACCGACCCCCAGACGATCGGCAGCCGGTCGTGCTCGAAGAAGCCGGCCCGCATCATCTCGAGGATGCCCGTCATCGGGTTGAGCCAGGTGATCTTGTCGTACGGCGCGGGGACCAGGTGCGTCGCGTAGATGACCGGGGTCGCGTAGAAGAGCATCCGCAGGACGATGCGCACGACGCGCTGCATGTCCGTGACGAGGACGGTCAGCGGCGCGAGCACCAGCCCGAAGCCGAGCAGCGCGACGGCCTGGAGGGCGACGGCCACCGGGAAGAGCAGCAGCCACGCGTTGAGCTGGGCCTCCCCCCGGACGAGGTAGAAGAGCAGGAAGGCCAGGAGCACCGGGAGCGAGAGCAGGTACTCGACCCCCTTGCTGAGGACGACGCGCACGACCCAGATCTCGCGCGGGAGGTTCGTCGAGCGCACCAGCTTGGCCTCGCCGGTCAGGGCGCGCGAGGTGTCGGTGAGCACCGTCGAGAACCACTGCCAGGCGAGCAGGCCGACGATGAGGAAGAGGAAGTACGGCTGGTGGCCGAGGTCGCCCCGCTTGAAGATGTAGACGAACACCACGAAGTAGATGAGCGACATGAGCAGCGGGTCGAGCACCGTCCACACGTACCCGAGGACGCTCTGCGCGTAGCGGATCCGCAGATCACGCACCACGAGCGTCGCGAGCACGCTGCGACGGCCCCAGAGCCGCTGCGTCGTGCGTACCAGTTCCATCGAATCCTCGTCGCTCGGGTCGGGCCCGCGGTCGCGGGCCCGAGGGTCGAGAGTACCCGGTGCGCGTGCACCGCCCGATAGCCTGACCCGCGCCCCACCCGACGACCCCCAGGTGACCCCGTGTCCGGCCCGTCCGTGTCCTATCTCGTGCCCGTCCTCAACGAGGCGCTGCGCCTGCCCGACGCGGTGCGTGCCGCGCTCGCGCAGGACCACGACGGGCCCCAGGAGGTCGTCGTGGCCCTCGCCCCGTCGAGCGACGGCACCGAGGAGGTCGCGGCCCGCCTCGCCCGCGAGGACGCCCGGGTGCGGGTCGTCGAGAACGACGCCACCGACATCCCCGCGGGGCTCAACCGCGCCCTCGAGGCCTCGACCGGCGAGTTCGTCGTCCGGGTCGACGCGCACTCGGAGCTGCCCGCCGGCTACACCCGCCGGATGGTCGGCGTGCTGCTCGAGACCGGCGCCGCCAACGCGGGCGGCGTGATGCGCGCGGTCGGCCGCACCCCGCTGCAGGCCTCCGTCGCGCGGGCGTACAACAGCGGCCTCGGGCTCGGGGGCGGGGTGCACCACGGCGGCCTCGCCGCGGGGCCTGCGGAGACTGCCTACCTCGGGGTGTTCCGCCGCTCGGCGCTGGAGGCCGTCGGGGGCTACGACGAGACCCTGCGCCGCGGCGAGGACTACGACCTCAACGAGCGGCTGCGCGCGGCGGGGCTCGAGGTGTGGTTCGTCCCGGACGTCGAGGTGACGTACTGGCCTCGCGAGGCCTGGCGCCCGCTCGTCCGGCAGATGTGGGCCACCGGTGTGTGGCGCGGCGAGATGGTCCGTCGCCGTGGCCGCTCGCGGCTGCGCTACCTCGCGGCGCCGGCGGTCGTCACCGGGCTCGCCGCGAGCGCGGCCGTCGCCCTGACCGGCGCCGACCGCCGGCATCCGGTGCCGTTCGCCCTCGCGCACGCCGCGCCGGTCGCCTACGCCGGCTTCCTCGGCTACGTCGCGGCCCGCGCCGGCGCGACGGAGCCGGCCGACCGGCTGCGGGACGCCGCGGTGGTCGCGACGATCCAGACGACGTGGGGCGCGGGCTTCCTCAAGGGGCTCCTCGCGGGGGCCGGGACCACGGTCGACCGCTCGCGACTGCGGCGGCACCGGGCGGTCCCCCGCCCCTGAGGCTCACCGGCGGGGCAGCGCCCCGACGTCGAGCAGGCGCCGCACGACGCGCTCGGCGGCGTGGCCGTCGTCGAGCGCGTTGAAGTCCGCCCGCCAGCGCGCGTAGCGCTCGGCCCAGCGGGCCCGCTCGTCCGGGTCGTCGGCGCGGTCCACGGCGTCGGCGACCTCCTCGACCGAGCGCACGAGCGGCCCGGGGGCCCGCTCGCCGAGGTCCCACGCGAAGCCGCGCACCTCGCGCTCGTAGTGCTCGGCGTCGGCGACGTGGAAGACCATCGGCCGCCCGGTGGCGCTGAAGTCGAACATCACCGACGAGTAGTCGGTCACGAGGACGTCGGCGAGGGCGAGCAGGTCGCTGACGTCGGGGTAGCCGGTGACGTCGAGGACCCGGTCGGCGCCCACCTCGGCCCGCAGCCCCAGCGTGCGCGCGTGTCCGCGGGCCAGCACCGTCCACCCCGGGCCGAGCCGGTCGGCGAGGGCGACGGCGTCGAGGGGGTCGGGGCCGTCGAGGGCGTCGTCGCGCCAGGTCGGTGCGTAGAGGACGACCCGCGGCGTCGTGACGCCCAGGCGCGCCCGCACGTCCTCGCCGGAGGAGGTGACGACGACGTCGTTGCGCGGGTAGCCGAGCGTCCACATCGGGCGGGCGACGGCGTAGCTGCGGCGCAGCGCTCGGGCCGCGAAGGGGTTCTGCGCGAGCATCGCCGACCAGCGGGTCGACTGCTTGACGACCGCCGCGAACAGGCGCGGCGTGCGGTCGCGCCGGCCGAGCGCGATCCGCTTGAGCGGCGTGCCGTGCCACGTCTGGAGGACGAACTGCTCGCGGCGCGGGCGCCAGCCGTCCTCGATCCAGTCGTTGAGGACGAGCAGATCGGCGCGGTCGCGGGCGGCCAGCCACTCGGGCGACCCGACGCGCACGGCCGTCGCGCCGGCAGGCACCTCGACGTCGTCGCGGGACACCGACCAGTACCGCTGCACGGCCGGCGCGACCCGGGCCAGCTCGCGGTCGATGGCCGCGGGGTTGCACGAGACGTTGCGCCCGTGGAAGCTCTCGAAGAAGGCGGTGCCGCGGACGGGTCCCACCGGCGAGGTGGCGGGCCGTCCGAGCAGGGCGTCGACCCGGTCCACGACGCGCGCGGCCGCGCGCCCGTCTCGTCGCTGGTGGTAGCGGTCGGCCAGGGCGCGGGTGTGCCGCAGCGCCTCGTCACGCCCGGGCGCCCCGACCCAGGTGTCGGAGAGCCGGTCCAGCGCCTGCGCCCAGGTGCGCTCGACCCGTCCGCCGGTCGTCGCCGCGTAGGGCTCGTAGAGGCCGTGCCGCCGCGTGTAGTCCTCGAGGTCGGGCGCGAGGAACACGAGCGGGACCCCGGTGACCGCCGCGTCGAGGACGACCGACGAGTAGTCGCTGACGACGGCGTCGGTGGCCCACAGGACGCGCATCACCTCGGGCTCGAGCGCGGAGTCGAGCAGCCGGACGGCGTCGGACCGGTGCGACCAGTCGCCGACCGCGAGCGGGTGCGGGCGCACGACGAGCACCGCGTCGTGGGCGGCGAGCCAGGACTCGACGGCGGCCCACTCCGCCGGCGTCGGCACGACGGGGTCGGCGGCGCCGTCGCGCCAGGTGGGGGCGAGGAGGACAACGCGCCGCCCGCCGAGGTCGCCGACCGAGGCCTCCAGCCGGGCCCGCGCGGCGTCGCGCCGCTCCTGCTCGGTGCCGCGGAACAGCACGTCGGCGCGCGGCTCGCCGAGGACCTCGACCCGCTCGGGGTCGGCCCCGAGCGCGGAGGCCATGAGCGGCGCCACCGTCGGCGACGACACGGGCAGGAGGCCGATCCGGGCACCCCCGCGCCGGTACATCGCCCCGAGCAGGGCCGGGACGGGCGGCGCGTCACCGAGCAGCGGCAGGCGCATCGCGGCCGGGCTGTCCAGGTGCATCCGCTTGAGCGGGCTGCCGTGCCACAGCTGCACGACGAGGGCTCCCCCGGTGCCGAAGCGGCTGGCGTCGCCGTAGCCGTGGGTGAGCACGACGACGGCGGCCCGGGTGGCGGCACGGAAGGCCGCGAGGGAGCCGTGGCGCAGGGCGCGGACCCCGAGGGCCCGGGCGTCCGCGGCCTCCTGCGGGGTGCGGGCGAGCCACGTCACCTCGGCGGCCCGGCCACGCTCCACGAGCTCCTCGACGAGGGCGCGGGCACCGTCGTGGACGCCGTAGGCGCTGCCGACCACCCAGGTCCCGGGACGCCGGGGCACGACCCGCGTCACGAGGTCCCCGAGCACGTACTGCGGGAGCCAGAGGACCTTCTCGGCGTTGCGTCGGGCGAAGGCGGTGTCGGGCACGGCGGTCAGTATTGCCCATCGGGTGACGCCCCCGACGGAGCGCGCGGCGGACGTCAGCCGGCCGAGCAGACGCCGGCGAGGTCCTCGGTGTTGGCGTCGGGGTCGCTGCCCGGGCGCTCCATCACGGCAGGTGTCGAGGCCTTGGGCGTCGGGGTGGCCTTCACCGGGCTGCTCGTGGTCGCGGCGCCGCTCTTCGCGGCGGGCGACGCGGCCGCGGCACGCGGCGCCGGCGCCTTCTCGGAGGCGGCGATGGCCTTCGCCACGGTCGAGCGGACGACGGCCGGGTCGTAGTCCCAGGGCTTGATGAGCGGCGGGACGAAGTTGACCGACGTGATCTTCTCCTGCTTGGTCTTCACCGCGACGTCGGCGAGCCCGGCGAGCGCGTCCTGCGGGATGTCGGTGCTGAACACGCCCTTGGAGGCCGCCGCGAGGTCACCGAAGTTGAGGAGCACGGTCTGCGGGTCGAGCTGCTTGACGAGGGCGGTGACGACGCAGCGCTGCCGGGCCATCCGCTCGTAGTTCGTCGACTGCGTGCGGCTGCGGGCGTACCAGAGGGCGTGGAAGCCGTCGAGGTGCTGGCGACCGGGCTCGATCCACTCGAAGATCTCGCGCGACCCGCCGCCCATCGGCGTGCGGCGCTGCACGGCGATGTCGAGGCCGCCGACGGCGTCGACGAGGCTGCTGAAGCCCTTGAGGTCGACCATGACGTAGTACTGGATGTCGAGGCCGGTCAGCGACTCGACCGCCTCCCGGGTCGCGAGCAGGCCCGGGTCGGGGGTGCCGGCGGGGAACCGGTCGGCGTGGTCGTGGCCCCAGGTGTAGAGCGCGTTGAGGAGGCACTCGTCGCCGCAGGTCCAGCCCTCGGGCATGAGGCCGGCCATGACCGACCCGGGGCGGAACCGGATGTTCTCGGTCTCGCGCGAGAACCCGAAGAGCACGGCACGACCGCTCTGCGCGTCGACGCTCGCGAGCTGGATGGAGTCCGGGCGCAGGCCCGTGCGGCCCGCGCCGCTGTCGCCGCCGAGGAGCAGGACGTTGTACCGGCCGTCGACCGCGCCCGCGGCCTCCCCGGTCCCGAAGACCGAGGTCATCGCGGCCCGGGCGGTGCCGACGGTCGTGCCCAGCCAGCCGACGAGGCCCGGGACGAGCAGGAGCACCAGGAGCAGCACGAGCAGCCGGCGGCGGTCGCCGGCCGGGAGCCGGTCCGGGCGCCCGAGCCGCCAGGCGTCGACGAGCAGGACGACCCAGAGGACCGCGAGGCACAGGAGCAGTCCCTGGAGGAGGACCAGCACGACGCCCGAGGTGAGCACCGAGAGCAGCGTGGTGCGGCTGACCAGCCCGACGAGCACGGCCACGAGGGCCAGGCAGAGCACCCCGGCCCACACCCGCAAGGCGAGGCGACCCAGCCGCTTGCTGCCGGCGGCGACCTGCGCGCTGCCGGGCAGCACGAGGGTGAGCACGAGGAGGGTGACGGCGCGGCGCCGCTCGCGGCTGCCGGCGCATCGTCCCCGCGTGTCGACCCGCAGCGTGTCCCCGACCGCGTCGCGCTCGAGCAGGTCGGTACCCCGTCGCTCCTCCATGGTCAGCCAGTATCGGCACGCCCGGCGCGGGCGCGGCCGAGGCGCGCCGGGGGCCGGCCGAGCGCGCGACCGGCGCCGCGGCGCGCTCGGCCGGCCCCGCCGTCGCCGCCCTCCCGGCCGGTCCCGTCATACTGGATCGCCGCGACCGACCCGGAGGTGGACCCACGATGCGCGACGACGACCGCGCCCGACCGATCCCCCAGGGGTCCGACGACGACGTCTACGTCGTCGACACGCGGCGGCGCCCCCGGGCGTCCGCGCCCCGGTCCGCGCCCACCGGCTCCCGCTCCGCACCCACGGGTGCCCTCCCCCGGACCCCGCGCCGGCCGGCGCCGGCGGCCGCCGAGCCCGCCGGCGGGTACGACGAGTACGGCCGTCCGCTCCCCGCGCGCGGCGGGGACGGAGGTCGCGGCGGCCGCTCGGCGCGCCCGGTGCGCGAGCCGCGGCCCCCGCGCCGTCGCCGTCCCGCCCGCCGGGTCGCGCTCCTCCTCGTCCTGCTCCTCGTCGGCTGGGTGGCCGTCACGGCCGCGGCGCCGTGGCACGCGTGGACGACGGTCAGCCGCGAGGACACCGAGCCCGCCGGCGAGCGCCCCGCCGCCGGCGACGGCCACACCTACCTGCTCGTCGGGTCGGACAGCCGCGAGGGGCTGAGCGCCGAGCAGAAGAAGGCGCTCGGCACCGGCTCCGCCGAGGGCCGCCGGACCGACTCGATCATCCTCGTCCACGTGCCGTCGGGCTCCGGCAAGCCCGCCCTCGTCTCCGTCCCCCGCGACAGCTACCTCCCGATCCCCGGCCGCGGCAGCAACAAGGTCAACGCCGCCTTCGCCTTCGGCGGTCCGAAGCTGCTCGTCCAGACGCTCGAGCAGGCCACCGGGCTGCGCATCGACGGCTACGTCGAGATCGGGTTCGGGGGCTTCGCCAACGTCGTCGACAGCCTCGGGGGCGTCGACATCTGCGTGCCGCGCGACATCAAGGACGCGAAGGCGCACCTCGACGTGAAGAAGGGCTGCCAGACCCTCGACGGGCCGACGGCGCTCGGGTACGTGCGGGCCCGGTACTCCGACCCCAAGGGCGACCTCGGCCGGGCCGAGCGCCAGCGCCAGTTCCTCGGCGCCGTGATGAAGGAGGCCGCGACCCCGGGGACCGTGCTCGTGCCGTGGCGCTGGTGGTCCTTCACCCACGCGGCGGCCTCGAGCGTCTTCGTCGGCGAGGACACCTCGCTGCTCGACGCGTACCGCATCCTCTCGACGATGCGGAAGGTCTCCTCCGACGAGGCGCTGAGCCTCGTCGTGCCCGTGTCGGACCTCAACGCGACGACGCGGGCGGGCTCCTCGGTCCTCTGGGACGAGCAGCGCGCGAAGGAGCTGTTCGGCATGCTGCGCGACGGCACCCCGCTCGACGCGCCGCCGCCGGGGACGGACGGCACCCCCTCGGGTCGCTGACGAGGGCGACACCCGGACGGGCCCGACCCTGGACGCGCTCCCCAGCCCGGCTCGTTACACTCCCCGACGTCCCGCACCGCGGGGCCCTGACCAGCACCCGTGGGGAGGACCCGGTGGACGGCGTCGAGCCGGATGCGCACGAGACACCCGCGGCCGACGCGTCACGCTCCCGTCGCCGCGAGGTGCACGGCGGCCGACCGCGGTGGCGTCGCCGCCTCGCGATCGGCCTCGTGGCCCTCGTCGTCGTCGGGGGCGCCGGCGGCGCCGTCGCGGCGTGGCGGCTGAACTCGAACATCACCAAGGTCGACGTCTCGGGCGCGCTCGGTACCGACCGGCCCACGTCCGCCCCGCAGGCGCGCGGCGCCGTCAACATCCTGCTCGTCGGCTCCGACACGCGGGAGGGCGACGGCAACGACGCCATCGGCAAGGTCGTCGAGGACCCGGGCCAGCACTCCGACACCAACCTGCTGGTCCACCTCTCCAAGGACCGCTCGTGGGCCACGGTCGTCTCCATCCCGCGGGACTCGATGACCAAGGCACCCCCGGAGTGCTCCCCCACCGCCCCGAAGGACCAGTGGGTCACGCGGCAGTGGAACCACAACTACAAGATCGGCGGCATCGGCTGCCTCATCCGCACCCTCGAGGGCAACACCGGCGTGCGCGTCGACCACTACGGCGTCGTCGACTTCCGCGGCTTCCAGTCGATGGTCGACGCCCTCGGCGGCGTCCCGGTCTGCACCCGCGAGGCCATCGACGACAAGGAGTCGGGCCTGCGCCTGAGCGCGGGCACCCACACCCTCCAGGGCAAGCAGGCGCTCGCGTACGTCCGCACCCGCAAGTCGGTCGGTGACGGCTCCGACCTGGGCCGCATCCAGCGCCAGCAGGCCTTCCTCTCCTCGATCGCCCAGAAGGCCACCTCGAGCCAGCTGCTCTTCCAGCCCACGCGGCTCTACGGGTTCCTCGACGCCGCGACGCGCTCGCTGACCACCGACCCGGAGTTCGGCCTCGGCACGATGAAGGACCTCGCCGAGAGCGTGCGCGGCATCGGCCTGGACAACATCGAGTTCGTCACCGTCCCCCACGAGGCCTACGAGCCCGACCCCAACCGCGTCCAGTGGCAGGAGTCGGCGCAGGTCATCTGGACGGCGTTCCGCGAGGACCGCCGGCTCGGGCAGGAGCCGGAGGCCACCGCGTCGCCGTCCCCGACCGCGTCGCCGCTCACCGTCTCCCCCGACGAGGTGCGGGTCGAGGTGCGCAACGGCTCGGGCGCCTCGGGCCTGGCCTCCCAGGCGGGCGCCGCCCTCGCGGTGCAGGGCTTCACCGTCACCGCGACCGGCAACGGGGAGCGCCGGACCGGCACGCTCGTCGAGTACGGCGCCGGGCAGGAGGAGGCCGCACGCACCGTCGCCGCCGCCTTCCCCGGGGCGACGCTCGAGGAGGCGTCCGGGCTCGGGAGGACCGTCCGGGTCACGCTCGGCGCCGGGTCCGAGAACGTCGTCGAGGTCGAGAACCGCACGGGGACGAAGGCCCTGCCGGACCAGCCGGTCAGCGCACCGAAGCCCGCCCCGACGCCGACGCCCACCATCGAGGCCCGCCCCGCCGACGCCGACATCTGCGGGGCCTGAGGACGCACCCGGTCCGACGACCGACGGCGAGCGGCGCGAGGACGAACAGCCACACCTGGCCGAGCGCAGCGCCGCCGGCGAACAGCGCCGGGGCGATCGAGCGGGCCGGGTTGACGGAGGTGTTCGTCACCGGGATGGACACGAGGTGGATCAGCGTGAGCGTCAGGCCGATCGCCAAGGGCGCGAACCCCTTCGGGGCGCGCTCGCCGGTGGCACCGACGATGACGAGGACGAACACGGCCGTCAGCACGACCTCGACGACGAGGGCCGCGAGCAGCCCGTACTGCTGGGGCGAGCGGTCGCCGAAGCCGTTGGTCGCGAACCCGTCGGCCGTCGTGAAACCGGGACGCCCGGAGGCGACGGCGAGGAGGACACCGGCGCCGAGGACCGCCCCGACGAGCTGCGCCGCGACGTAGGCGGGCACGTCCCGCCACGAGAACCGGCCGGCCACGGCGAGCCCGACGCTGACGGCCGGGTTGAAGTGCCCACCCGAGAGGTGGCCCACGCCGTAGGCGGCGGTGGTCACGGCGAGGCCGAAGGCCAGGGCGACGCCGAGGTAGCCGACCCCGACGAGCACGGGTCGACCGTCGGCCTGCGCCGTCGCGGTGGCGGCGAGGACGGCCGTGCCGCACCCGGCGAGGACGAGGAGCTCCTGACCGCGCGTCCGCACGCCGAGGTCGTCGCCGACCCGCGCAGCGGCCGCGCCCTGGGCGCACCCCGCGGGCCCACCCCGCTGGTGGTCACCGTGACCCGCGGGCTGCAGCAGGCCCTCGCCACCGCCGGCCCGGCCGACCTGCGCGACGCGGTCGCCGCCTCCGCCGACGGTCCGGCGGCCGGGTTGCGGGACCGCCCGGACGTGTACCGGCTGGCGCGCCTCGCGCGGGAGGCCCTCGCCGCTGACCTGCTGCTCTACTGCCGCGTCCGCGCGTGAGGGGCACGCGGACCGTTCCACACCGTGCGGCTGCGGACGTCGTTCACGCCGAGGGGCCGGGCATCCCGTTGACGTAGGGCATCGCCCACGCGAACGCGCGGGCCGCGGCGGCGTCGAGGTCAGCGGCGACGGCGGTGGGCGACGCGTCGAGCACGCCGTGCTGGAACGCCGCCACCTCGGCGACCAGCTCGCCGGCGGCGCTCGCCCTGCGGAAGGCGGCGTCGGCGACCGCTGCGGGCACGTCGAGCATCCCCGCCACGTCCTCGATCGGGACGCCGAGCAGCAGGTCGAGGGCGGACAGCAGCCCGGCGGTGAAGGCGAAGTCCGGCTCGCAGACCGAGCGCTCGGCCGCGAGCAGCTCGCAGGTGCGGGCCCGGACCAGCGCGGTCGCCAGCCCGTCGGCTCCGGCCCCCGGCCGCCCCGAGAGCAGGGTGAGCGCCACCCACTGCCGGATCCGGACCGTGCCGAGCATGACGAGGGCCTCGCGGATGCCGCGGACCTCGCGCCGGAGCCCGTGGTCGGCGCCGACCGACGCCAGCTGCAGCACCTGGAGCACGAGCCCGGGCTCGCGACGCAGGATCGCCTCCAGCGCGTCGAGGTCGACGTCCTCGGTGAGCAGGGTCGTCGCGAGGTTGACGTGGGCCAGCGCGGCGGTGGGGATGGTCTGGCCGCGCACCACGCGCGGCTTCTCGATGGCGTAGCCCTGGAACAGCTCGAAGCCGGAGCGCATCGCCCAGTCGAGGTCGTCGAGCGTCTCGAGCTTCTCGGCCAGCAGCCGCACGCCGTAGGGCCGGCACCGGTCCGCGAGCGCGAGCGAACCCTCCCGGCCGAGGGCCTGCACGTCGATCTTGACGATCGTGGCGAGCTCCAGCAGCCGCTCGGCGCCGTCGATCCACACGAAGTCGTCGAGGGCGAGCTGGTACCCGCGCGCGACGAGGTCGCGGCATCCCTGCACGGACTCGTCGTCGACGGTCACGGTCTCGAGCACCTCGATGACGGTGCGCGCGGGCGGGAGGGTCACGGGGGTCCTGCCGGTGAGCACGCCCCGCTCGGCGTTGCAGAAGATCACCTTGTCGCCGACGAGCTGGCCGACCCCGATGGTCAGGGCACCCAGCACCACGTCGGCGGTCATCTGCTCCCCGGAGGGCAGCGGGGTGTCCGACCGCGCGGCGCGGTACAGGAGCTCGTAGCCCATGACCGCGCCGGTGCGGTCGACGATCGGTTGGCGTCCCACGGCCACCGCGGGGGTGGCCGTGGACGTCGCGGGCTCCCCTACAAGCACGGTCCGTCCTCCAGTTGTGTCGACCCCGTGATTGTGCGCAGAGGTGGGACCGGGCGGCCGCTCGACGGTGGACGAATCAGCCGATCGTCCGACCGGACCGTGCGATCGGCCGGACTTCCCTCCCGTGCACCACCTCTCGGCAGCTCTCGACGCGCCCCGCTCAGCCGCTCGTGACCAGCTGCGGGCCACGGCCCCCGAGCACCCATGACCGCCGGTGCGTCCGAATGCACGCGACGTCGCCACGGGCGGTGGCTCGTCCCACGCCCCCGCCGTCCCCTACCTTGGTCCGCGACCGAGGAGGACCACCGTGGCCGACGCCCAGCCTGCCGCCGACCGGCGCACCGACCTGGTGCCGTTCGCGGTGGCCGTCCGTGCGTGGTTCTCGATCTCGCTGCAGACCTTCGGCGGGCCGGCGGGCCAGATCGCGGTCATGGAGCGCGAGCTCGTCGAGCGGCGTCGCTGGATCGGCCACGAGCGCTTCCTCCACGCCCTCTCCTTCTGCACCCTGCTGCCGGGGCCCGAGGCCCAGCAGCTCGCCGTGTACGTCGGGTGGCTCCTCAACGGTGTCCGAGGGGGCCTCGTCGCGGGGACCCTCTTCGTCCTCCCCGGGCTCGTCGCCCTCCTCGGGCTCTCGGCCGTCTACGTCGCGTGGGGAGAGACCGCCGTCGTCTCGGGGGTGTTCGCCGCCGTCGCGCCGGCCGTCCTCGTCGTCGTCGCGCAGGCCGTCCTGCGAGTGGGTCGCAAGGCGCTGACCACCCGCCTCTCCGTGGGCATCGCGGTGACGGCGTTCCTGGCCCTCGGCCTCGTGCACGTGCCGTTCCCCCTCGTCGTGCTCGCGGCCGGCCTGGTCGGGCTGGTCGCCGCTCGCGGCCGACCTCCGACGGCGGCCGTGCCCTCCCGCCCCGGCGACGTCGCCCCGGTCGTCCGGGATGACACCCTCCACCACGTCCGCCCGACCCGGGGGTACGTCGCCCGCGTGCTCGGTGTCGGCCTGCTCGCGTGGGCCGTGCCGATGACCGCCGTCGTGCTCCTCACCGGGCGGGGCAGCGTCTTCACGCAGCAGGGGCTGTTCTTCACCGGCACCGCCCTCGTCACCTTCGGCGGCGCCTACGCGGTGCTCGCCTTCGTCGCGCAGCGGGCGGTCGAGGTGTACGGGTGGCTGGCCCCCGGCGAGATGGCCCGGGGGCTCGCGCTCGCCGAGTCGACGCCCGGGCCGCTCATCATGGTCGTGCAGTTCGTCGCCTTCCTCGGCGCGTACCGCGACCCCGGCGCCCTCTCCCCCTGGGCCGCCGGGGTCCTCGCGTCGCTCCTGACGACGTGGGTCGTGTTCGTCCCCTCGTTCGTCCTCGTCTTCCTCGGCGCCCCGTTCATCGAGCGGCTGCGCGGCAACCGCACGCTCGCCGCCGCGCTGGGCGGGGTCACCGCCGCCGTCGTCGGCGTCATCGCCCACCTCGGCGTCTACCTCGCGGTCCACACCCTCGCCGACCGCACCGTCGTCGCGGCCCGCGGGCCGGTCTCGGTCGAGCTCCCGGACCCGCGCGCCCTCGACCCCGTCGCGTTCGGCCACCTCGCGCTGGCCGCCGTCCTGCTCCTGTGGCGCGGGTGGTCCGTGCTGCGGACCCTGGCGGCCTGCGCGGGCGTCGGACTCGTCGTCGCGCTCGCCCGCCTCGCCCTGGCCTGACGAGCGCGGCGGCGGCTCGGCCGGGTCGGCGGGTCAGCCCTTGAGGAGCTGACGAGCCATGACGATCCGCTGGACCTGGTTGGTGCCCTCGTAGATCTGGGTGATCTTCGCGTCGCGCATCATCCGCTCGAGCGGGAAGTCACGCGTGTACCCGGCGCCGCCGAGCAGCTGGACGGCGTCGGTCGTCACCTGCATCGCGACGTCGGACGCGTAAGCCTTGGCCGCGGCGCCGAAGAACGGCAGGTCGGCGTCGGAGCGCTCGGACTTCGCGGCGGCGACGTAGACGAGCTGGCGGGCGGCCTCGAGCTGCATCGCCATGTCGGCGAGCATGAACTGCACGCCCTGGAACTCGGCGACCTTCTTCCCGAACTGCTGCCGCTCCTTGACGTAGGCCACGGCCTGGTCGAGCGCGCCCTGGGCGATGCCGACGGCCTGGGCGCCGATGGTCACGCGGGTGTGGTCGAGGGTCGCGAGGGCGATCTTCAGGCCGGCGCCGACCTCGCCGACGACGCGGTCGCCGGGGATGCGGCAGCGGTCGAAGTGCAGCTCGCGCGTCGGGCTGCCCTTGATGCCGAGCTTGCGCTCCTTCTCGCCGAACGAGAACCCCTCGTCCGACTTCTCGACCACGAAGGCGGTGATGTTGTTGCCGCGCGGGCCGTCGGGGTCGGTCACCGCGAGGACCGTGTAGTACTCGGAGACACCGGCGTTGGTGATCCAGGACTTCTGGCCGGTCAGCACCCAGTCGTCGCCGTCGCGCACGGCCTTGCACTTCATCGCCGCCGTGTCCGAGCCGGCCTCGCGCTCCGAGAGGCCGTAGGAGAAGGTCGACTCCCCCGCCGCGAGCGGCGTGAGGTAGCGCTTCTTGACGTCGTCGTTCGCCGCGAGGAGCAGCGGCATCGAGCCGAGCTTGTTGACCGCCGGGATGAGCGAGGACGACGCGCAGACCCGGGCGACCTCCTCGATGACGAGGCAGGTGGCGAGCGCGTCGGCCCCCACGCCGCCGAACTCCTCGGGCACGTGCGGGGCGAAGAAGTCCGAGGCGACGAGCGCGTCGTGCGCCTCCTGCGGGTAGCGCGACTCCTCGTCGACCACAGCGGCGAACGGCGCGATCTTGTCCTCGGCGACGGCGCGGACGGCCTCGCGGATGGCCTCGTGGTCCTCCGAGAGCCGGTAGGTGTCGAAGTCGGGGTTGCCGCTCATGGGTGCCTCTTCCGTCCGGCGGCCAAGGCCGCGCGTGGTACTCAGTCCCGTCTCACGATACTCAGTACCACCGTCAGCGTCTATCGTGGGCCGTGTGACGTCCACCCCCCGCGAGCGGCTCACCGACGCCGCCTTCGCCCTCTTCGCCGAGCGCGGCTTCCACGAGACGACGGTCGACGACGTCGTCGCCCGGGCGGGCGTCGGCCGCACGACCTTCTTCCGCGTCTTCAGCGGCAAGGAGGACGCGGTCTTCCCGGACCACGAGGCGCTCGTCGCACGCGTCGAGGAGCGCCTGGCCGCGTCCGAGGCCCCCGCGCTGCAGGCGGCGGCCGACGCCGCGGGGCTCGTGCTCGAGCACTACCTGGCCGAGGGCGACCGGGCGCGGCTGCGCTACCGGATCACCCGGCAGGTCGCCGCCCTGCGCGACCGCGAGGCCGCGAGCCAGCTGCCCTACCACCGCACCTTCCGGGTCTTCCTGCGCCGGCTGACCGACGAGAGCGAGGCCTCCGACTTGCGCGCCGAGCTCCTCGCGGGCGCCGTCGTCACCGCCCACAACCACGTCCTGCGCCGGTGGCTGCGTGGCCACACCGACGCCGCCGACGCCCGCGCCGAGCTCGGCCGGGCGATGGCCGAGGTCGCCCGCTGGGCGGCGCCGTCGGGCTCTCCCGCCCCGCCGCCGCCCGAGACCGAGATCGTCGTCGTGCGCTCCTCCCGCCCCGTGGAGGAGCTCCTCCCCGCCCTGCGCGCGGCCGCCGGCGAGCCGACGACCTGACGGCCCGGGCCGGACCGCACCGGCCCCCGGGGGCGACGTGGACCGCCGGGCCCCCTAGCCTGCCCTCATGGACGAGAGCGGCCGGCTGACCTACGTGCTGGTGGACGGCGAGAACATCGACGCCACCCTGGGCAACGCGATCCTGGCCCGGCGGCCCCGGCCCGAGGAGCGCCCGCGGTGGGAGCGGGTCCTCAAGTTCGCCGAGGAGCACTGGCAGCAGCCGACCCGCGGGCTGTTCTTCCTCGCAGCCAACTCCGAGCTGCCGATGTCGTTCGTCCAGGCGCTGCTCGCCATCGGCTACCGGCCGGTGCCGCTGTCCGGCGACCCGGGCGTCAAGGTCGTCGACGTCGCGATCCAGCGCACCCTCGAGGCGCTGCAGGAGCGCTCCGCCGACGTCATCCTCGTGAGCAACGACGGCGACTTCCTGCCGCAGGTCGAGGGCCTCCTCGACGGCCGCAAGGTCGCGGTCGCGGGCTTCGACGAGTTCCGCAACCAGGCCTTCAACGCGCTCGTGGGCCGTGGGCTCGAGGCGCTCGACCTCGAGCACGACGTCCGCGCGTTCAAGGAGCCCCTCCCGCGCGTCCGGATCATCCCCATCGACGAGTTCGACCCCACCCTCTTCCTCTGACCGACCCCACCCCCACCCTGGGGAAAGCCGGGGCTGGACGTCGCGCGCGGTCAGGTGTGGAAGAGGTCCCAGCACAGGGGGTTGCGGCGCTCCTGGTCCTCAAGGACGAGCCCGCGCACGGCCTCGGGCAGCTGCGCGCGCTGCCACGCGCACTCGGCCCTCCCCGCCGCCTCCGCCTCGCCGGGCGCTGCCGCCGCCCGCACGGCCTTGAGGGCGTACGCGGCCGCCCCGAGGTCGTGCGCCGCGACGTGCGCGACGCACGCCGCCTGCCCGCAGGCGTAGGCCGCGAAGCGCGAGGCCCCTCGCAGGTCGCGGGCCGCCCCCATCGCGTGCCCGCCGGCCGCACGCGAGGCCATCATCCCGACCTCGCCGCGCACCCAGCCCCGGACCGCCTCGAGGGCGGCCCGGGGGCGGGGGTCGTCGGGCCGCTCGGCCTCGACGAGCGGCAGGACGTGCTCGGCGCAGGCCACCGCCCACAGGGCCAGCAGGCGGTGGTCGGCGTCGGTCAGGGTGCCCCCGCGGCGGACGGTCGTCAGCCGCGGGTCCCGCTCGGGCGGGAGGATCACCGGAGCCGGCCCGGGGCGGTCACTCGCCGCGCAGCAGGTGCCACAGGTGGCCGTGGCGCTCGCGGTCGACGAGCTCCGGCATCACCTCGCGCTCGAACAGCTCGACGCCCGAGAGGTCGTAGGCCTGCTCGACGAAGTAGGTGATGGCGTACGTCATCCCGCGCGCCTGGAGGTCCTTCAGCTTCTCGACGACCTGCTCGGGCGTGCCGACGAGGGGCCCGGTCTCGAAGGAGCGCACGGTGTCGTCGACGACGTCGTCCGGCAGCCCGGCGGACGCGTAGTGGTCGCGGATCCACGCGAGCCGCTCCTGCACCTCGCGCTCGTCGCGCCCGATGACGACGTTGTAGTTGGCGCTGCGGACGATCTCGCCGAAGTCCCGGCCGATGTCGCGGCAGTGCTGCTCGAGGATCGCGCTCTTGGCGCTGAAGCCCTCGGGCGAGCCGTCGAAGTTCGTGTAGTCGGCGTACTCGGCCGCGATGCGCAGCGTCTTCTTCTCGCCGCCGCCGGCGACCCACATCGGGATGCCGTTCGCGCGCGAGCCCGGCATCGACGTGCCCTGCAGCGGCTGCGGGAAGCACATCGCGCCGTCGACCTGGTAGTGGTCGCCGTCGAGCGTCGCGCGCCCGGTGGTCCACATCTGCCGCATGACCTCGACGCCCTCGCGCAGGCGGGCCAGCCGCTCGCCGGCGCCCGGGAAGCCGTAGCCGTAGGCCCGCCACTCGTGCTCGTACCAGCCGGCGCCGATGCCCATCTCGACGCGTCCCTCCGAGACGGCGTCGACGGTGGCGGCGACCTTGGCGAGGTAGGTCGGCTCGCGGTAGCCCAGGCAGGTGCACATCTGGCCGAGGCGGACCCGGCCGGTGACGCCCGCGAACGCCGCCATGAGGGTCCACGCCTCGTGCACGCCGGCCTCGGTCGGCCGCGGGACCGGGTGGAAGTGGTCGTAGACCCAGATCGAGGTCCAGTCCTCGATGCCGTCGGCGCGGCGCGCGAGCCCGGCCATCACCCCCCAGTGCTGGGCCGGGTCGATGCCGACGAGGTCGTGGCGCCAGCCCTGCGGGACGAACAGTCCGAACTTCATCGTGAGCTCTCCTCGTGGTCGTGGACCTCGATCATGCCCCAGCGCGCCGAACCGTAGGCTGTCGGCCGTGACCCACAGGATCTGCGTCGTCGGCACCTCGTACGTCGGGCTCTCGCTCGCGGTCCTGCTGGCGCGCCGGCACGACGTCGTCGCCTTCGACATCGACGAGTCCCGCGTCGCGACCCTGCGCGAGGGTCGCAGCCCCATCTCGGACCCCGACATCGAGAGCCACCTCGCCGCCGGCGGGCTGAACCTCACGGTGACGACCGACAAAGAGGAGGCGTACCGCGGCGCAGAGTTCGTCGTCGTCGCCACCCCGACGAACTACGACGAGCGGACGAACTACTTCGACACGAGCAGCGTCGAGCAGGTCGTCGGCGACGTCCGCCGCATCGCGCCCGACGCCACCGCCGTCGTCAAGTCGACCGTCCCCGTCGGGTTCACCCGCGGCCTGCGCGAGCGCCTGGGCACCGACCGCGTCGTCTTCAGCCCCGAGTTCCTCCGCGAGGGCCGCGCGCTGCACGACAACCTCCACCCCTCGCGCATCGTCGTCGGCGACCGCAGCGAGCGCGGCGAGCTCTTCGCCCGCCTCCTCGCCGAGGCGGCCCTCGACCCCGACGTGCCCGTCCTGCTCACCGACCCCACCGAGGCCGAGGCGATCAAGCTCTTCGCCAACACCTACCTCGCGATGCGGGTCGCGTACTTCAACGAGCTCGACACCTACGCGGCGACCCACGGGCTCGACACGCGCCAGATCATCGACGGCGTCGGCCTCGACCCGCGCATCGGGACGCACTACAACAACCCGAGCTTCGGCTACGGCGGCTACTGCCTGCCCAAGGACACCAAGCAGCTGCTCGCGAACTACGCGGACGTGCCGCAGACGCTCATCCAGGCGATCGTCGACGCCAACACGACCCGCAAGGACTTCGTGGCGACCGACATCCTCGCCCGCCGCCCGAAGGTCGTCGGCATCCACCGGCTCATCATGAAGTCCGGGTCCGACAACTTCCGCAGCAGCAGCGTCCAGGGCGTCATGAAGCGCCTCAAGGCCAAGGGCGTCGAGGTCGTCGTCTTCGAGCCCGAGCTGCACGAGGACCACTTCTTCGGCTCGCCGCTCGTCTCGCTCGAGGAGCTCAAGGAGCGTGCCGACGTCATCGTCGCCAACCGCCTCGTCGACGAGCTCGCCGACGTCGCGGACCGCGTCTACACGCGCGACCTCTTCGGCAACGACTGACGGGCCCCGACCGTCCCGCCGTCGGGAGCCCGTCCGCGCGGCGCCCCCCACCGACACCGGCGGCGGAGCATGATGGACGGATGGGCGCACTGAGGCACCAGAACGACCCCGACCTGATCCGCGAGCTGCTCATGGACCCCGGCATCTGGGTGGTCGTCGGCCTGTCGGACAACCGGTCCCGTCCCGCGTGGTCGGTGTCGCGCTGGATGAGCGTCGAGCTCGGGACGCCGATCATCCCGGTGCACCCCAAGGCCCAGACGGTCCACGGCGCACAGGGGTACGCGAGCCTCGCCGACATCCCCGACCAGGACCTCAAGGTCGTCGACTGCTTCGTCAACTCCTCGCGGGTCGGCGCGGTCGTCGACCAGGCGATCGAGCACAAGGACCGCCTCCAGCTCGACGCCGTGTGGATGCAGGTCGGGGTGGTCGACGTCGCGGCGGCCGAGCGCGCCCGGCGCGCGGGCCTCGGCGTGGTCATGGACACCTGCCCGAAGATCGAGTGGCCGAAGGTCCGCCGCGACGGCATGCAGCGCTGAGCCCCGCTCCCGGGCACCCCTCGGGCCCCGATATCGTTGACCCAGCGCGCGTGCTCACCGGCGCTCCCCTCTGCTCCGACCCCGAGAGGCCTCCACCGCCGTGCGGATCCTGCGTCCCGCCACCCTCGAGCGGCTCGAGGTCACCCAGACCGACGACAGGCTCGAGGTCCTCGTCGTCGCCCGCCCCGGGGTGCGGCTGCTCGAGGTCGCGGTGGTCGCCCGGGCGGGCGAGGTCGCCACGCTGTGGTCGGCGCCCCTCGGCGGCAGCAGCACCGAGCGCGCCCGTGTGCCCCTCGCGGAGGTGGGCGCGTCCGCCGACCCCCGCTTCGAGACGATCGTCCGGGCTCCTCGCCCCGGCACCGACCCGATGGCCATCCTCGACCTCGAGCTCACCCTCGAGGCCGACGAGGGCGACGACGTCGTCCGCCCGGGCCGGGGCACCTACCGCACCCTGCCCGTCCGGGACTCCTCCTTCGCCGCCTCCCGGGCGGTGGAGGTCCCCGGCGGCGTCATCGCCCCGTACCAGCGCCGCGGGGGCAACCTCAGCCTCGCCTACGCCCGCCAGGAGCCCCCGGTGTCGGGGTCCGGCCGGGTCGTCCGGGTGCGGGCCTCGCACGAGGGATGGGAGGTCCACGGTGTCGTCGACACCCGCAGCTTCGCCCTCACCTCCGGTGAGCTGACGCTCGTGGCGCGGCGGACGGGCGAGCGCATCCCGCTGCGCACCGAGCTGAGGCCCCTCTCGCCGGTGGAGCGGCCGGCCGCGGCCCGGCGCACCCGCTTCGTCGCGCACCTGACGGCCGCGGACGTCGTCGGGCGCCTGGACCGGCCGGAGTTCCTCGACGTCGTGCTGTCGGCCGACGTCGCGCACCACCACCACCGTGCCGAGGTCCCCGTCCGCCAGGTGGCCCGGCGGATGCGGCTCTCGATGCCCGCGTCCGTCCTGCGGTCCGGCGACGGCGCCGGCGAGGTCCGCGCCTACCGCACCTTCAAGTCCGGCGCCCTCGCCCTCGAGTTCCGTCCGCTCGACGCCGCGGCCGTCGACCTCGCCCGCTCACCGGCGCGCAACGGGGTCCGCCTGCGCTGGCAGACCCGGCACCGCCCGGTCTGGGTGGTTGGCGAGCGTCCGGACACCGCCCAGGACACCGGGATCGCGCTGTACCGCCACCTGCGCGAGCACCACCCCGAGATCGACGCGCGCTACGTCATCGCCCCCGGGTCCCCCGACCGCGAGGCCCTCGGCGACGACCCGGGAGTGCTGGAGTTCGGCAGCCGCGAGCACGTCGAGGCCACCCTGGCGGCGCGGCGCATCCTCTCCTCGCACCACGGCGACTACCTGCTCGCCACCCGCAGCCCCGCCTTCCAGCGCAACGTGCGGGCCCGCCGGGTCTTCCTCCAGCACGGCGTCATGGGAACCAAGAACATGGTCGCCAACTACGGCTGGAAGGCGCCCGGCTTCAGCGCCGACGCGTTCGTCGTCAGCTCCGAGCGCGAGCGCCGGATGATCGTCGACGACTTCGGCTGGCCCGAGCACCGGGTCGTCGTCACGGGCCTGTCGCGGCACGACCGGCTCTTCGAGGAGCACCCGCCGCCCGAGCGCCGCCTCCTCGTCATGCCGACGTGGCGGGACTGGCTGCGCACCTCCGACGACGTCGCGACGAGCGAGTTCTTCGCGCGGTGGAACGACCTGCTCCACGACCCCGCGTTCGTCGACTTCCTGCGCCGCAACGACCTGCGCGCGGACCTCTACCTCCACGCGAACATGCAGCCGTTCGCGCACCTCTTCGACCTCTCGCACGTCGACGTCGTCCGCCACGGCGAGGTGAGCATCCAGGACCTGCTGCTGCGCTCGACCGCGATGCTCACCGACTACACGAGCGCGGCGATCGACTTCTCGTTCCTCGACCGCCCGGTCGTCTACTACCAGTTCGACCGCACCCGGTTCATCGGCAAGCGCCCCTCGCACTTCGACCTCGACGAGGAGCTGCCCGGCGAGATCGTCGCGACCCGGGCGGAGGTGCTCGAGGAGCTCGACGCCGCCGCCGCACGCGGGTTCGCCATCAGCCCGGCGGCCCGGCGCAAGTCCGACAACCTCATCGCCCACCGCGACGCCGGCGCCCGCGAGCGCATCGTCGAGGCGGCCCGCTCGGCCCCCCGTCGACGCCTGGACCCGCCGGGCCTGCGCGACCTCGTCGGGTCCGCCGAGCGGCTGTGGCAGCGCTCGAGCCGCCGCGGCAAGGTCGCCGCCGTCCGTCGCCGGGTCGTGCGTCCTGCCGGCCGGGTCGCCTTCACCCTCGCGAGCCGGCTGCCGCGCTCCTCCCTCGTCGTCTTCGAGAGCAACATCGGCAACGACCTCGGCGACAGCCCCGGCGCCATCCACCGCGAGGTGCTGCGCCGCCGCCTGCCGGTGCGGACCGCGTGGAGCCTCGAGCCCGGCGTGCCGGTGCCGGCCGACGTGCCGGTGCTGCGCCGGCAGTCGCTGCGCCACCAGTGGGTCATGGGTCGCGCCCGCGTCTGGGTCAGCAACCAGAACATGCCTGCCCTCGTCCCCCGGCCGCGGGCGACGTCATGGGTGCAGACCTGGCACGGCACGCCGCTCAAGCGGATGCTCCACGACCTCGACGCCGTCGTCGGCCGCGACGCCGGTTACGTCGGGCGCGTCGACCGGATGATCGGCGACTGGAGCGTGCTGCTCTCGCCCGGGCCGTGGGCCACCGAGCGCTTCCGCTCCGCCTTTCGGTACGACGGGCCGGTCATCGAGCAGGGCTACCCGCGCAACGACGTGCTCGTCACCGCGCCGCAGGAGCGCGCCGCCGCGGTGCGCCGCCGCCTCGGCCTCGCCCGGTCCAAGAAGGTCCTCGTCTACGCGCCGACCTTCCGCGACGACCAGCGCTCGGGCAACCGCTTCACCTTCACCGTGCCGGTCGACCTCGACGCGCTGGTGCGCCTCGTCGGCGAGGAGTACGAGGTGCTCGTGCGCCTGCACCCGGTGGTCCGCGGCAAGGTGCGGCTGCCGTGGGGTGTCCACGAGACCGGCGCCGGCTTCGAGATGGACGACCTCCTCGCCGCCGCGGACGTCCTCGTCACCGACTACTCCTCGGTGATGTTCGACTACTCCGTGCTCGGCCGGCCGATGGTCTTCTTCGTCCCGGACCTCGACCACTACCGCGACTCGCTGCGGGGCTTCTACCTCGACTTCGAGCAGGAGGCGCCCGGGCCGCTCGTGCGCACTACCGCCGAGCTCGCCGAGGTGCTGCTCGACGACGCGCGCCTGGCCGGGTACTCCCCGGCGGTCCGCGACTTCCGCGAGCGGTTCGCGCCCCTCGACGACGGCGGCGCCGCGCGGCGCGTCGTCGACGACCTGCAGCGGCGCGGCATCCTCCCGGCCGACCCCGCCTGAGCCGACCGGCCGGGGCCGACCTTGCCGGAGCCGAGCCGGCCGGAGCCGAGGGCTCAGGAGCGGCGGCGCTCCCGCAGGGCCGCGCCCTTGGCGTGCGCCTGGTCGCGCAGCGCGGTGCGGAACTCCCCCATCGCCGCGCGCAGCCGCTGCGCCTCGGCTCCCTCGCCGGACCCGAGGATGCGGGCCGCGAGCAGGCCGGCGTTGCGCGCCCCGCCGACCGACACCGTGGCCACCGGCACGCCGGCGGGCATCTGGACGATCGAGAGCAACGAGTCCATCCCGTCGAGGTACTTCAGGGGCACCGGCACGCCGATGACCGGCAGCGAGGTGACCGACGCGAGCATGCCGGGCAGGTGCGCGGCGCCCCCGGCCCCGGCGATGACCACGCGCAGCCCGCGCTTCTCGGCGGAGCGGCCGTACTCGAGCATCTCCTCGGGCATCCGGTGCGCGGAGACGACGTCGACCTCGCACTCGACGCCGAGCTCCTCGAGCGCGGCGACGGCGGCCCCCATGACGGGCCAGTCGGAGTCCGAGCCCATGACGACGCCGACGACCGGCTGCGTGCTCATTCGGTGACCACTCCCTGGAGGTAGTCGGCGGCGTGCCCGGCCCGCTCGCGCAGGTCGGCGAGGTCGTCGCCGGAGACGTTGACGTGCCCGATCTTGCGGCCCGGGCGCACGCCCTTGCCGTAGAGGTGGACCTTGGCCTCGGGGTCGCGGGCCATGACGTGCCGGTAGGCCGGGTAGAGCTCGGGGTAGTCACCGCCGAGGACGTTGGCCATGACGGTCCAGGGCGCGCGCGGCCGCGGCGAGCCGAGCGGCAGGTCGAGCACCGCTCGCAGGTGCTGCTCGAACTGCCCCGTCACCGCGCCGTCCATCGACCAGTGGCCGGAGTTGTGCGGGCGCATCGCGAGCTCGTTGACGACGAACCCTGGCTCGCCGTCCGCCCCCTCCAGCTCGAAGAGCTCGACCGCGAGGACACCGGTGACGCCGAGCGCGCCGGCCACGCGCAGCCCCGCCTCGACGGCCCGCGCCGACAGGTCCGCGTCGAGCGCGGGCGCCGGGGCGAGCACCTCGGTGCAGATGCCGTCGGTCTGGACGGTCTCGACGACGGGCCACGCGGCCGCCTGCCCCGAGGGGCTGCGTGCCAGGAGCACGGCGAGCTCGCGGCGGAAGGGCACCTTCTCCTCGAGGAGCAGCCCGGTGCCGGCCTCCTGGGCCCGGGCGAGCCAGTCCTCGAGCTCGGCGGCGGACGACACGACGGCCACGCCCTTGCCGTCGTACCCGCCCCGCGGGGTCTTGGCGACGAACGGCCGGCCGACCTCGTCGGCGAAGGCCTCGACGTCGGCCGCGGTGTCGGCGCGCACCCAGCGGGGGCAGGGCACCCCGAGCGCGGTGAGCCGCTTGCGCATCGCGAGCTTGTCCTGGGCGAAGCGCAGGGCGTCGGGCGTCGGGTGCACCGGCACCCCGGTCGCGACGAGCTGCGCGAGGACCTCGGCCGGGACGTGCTCGTGGTCGAAGGTGACGACGTCGCAGGCCTGCGCGAAGGCGAGGACGGCCTCGGCGTCGGTGTGGTGGCCGACCGGCGAGCTCGGGACGACGAGGGCGGCGCTGGCGTCCTCGGCCTCCGCGAGGACGCTCAGCGTGACGCCGAGCTCCGCGGCGGGGCCGGCGCACATCCGCGCCAGCTGCCCTCCCCCGACGATGCCGACGACGGGGAACCCTCCGGGCGCACGACGTGGGGTGGTCACCCGGCCGAGGATACCGACCTGCACTCAGTAGGCTGCACGGGTGACCGCCCAGGACGCCCCCTCGCGAGGCCCCGTCTCCCGCGTCCTCGCCTCGGCGCGGGGCGCGGTCGACGTGCTGTACCGCGAGATGATCAAGTTCGGGGTCGTCGGCGCCGTCGCCTTCGTCATCGACCTGGGCGGCGCGAACCTCCTCTGGCACACGGTGCTCGCCGACAAGATCACGACCGCCAAGATCATCTCCGGGGCGGTGGCCACGCTCGTCGCGTGGATCGGCAACCGGCAGTGGACCTTCCGGCACCGCCGCAGCCGCCCGGTCCACCACGAGGTGATGCTCTTCTTCGGGGTCAACCTCGTCGCGCTCGGCATCTCGGCGCTCGTGCTGGCCCTCTCGCACTACGGGCTCGGGTTCGAGAGCCGCCTGGCCGACAACGTCGCGACGGTCGTCGGCATCGGCCTCGGGACGCTCTTCCGCTTCTGGGCCTACCGGCGGCTCGTCTTCTCGCACGAGCCCCTCTGAGACCTGCCACTCAGTCGGTGCTGACCGACAGGAAGAGCGCGAAGACCGGCGGCGCGGCGCGGGCCAGCTCCAGCCGGCCCCCGGCGCCCTCGGCGAGGTCGCGCGCGAGCGAGAGCCCCAGCCCGGAGCCGGACGACGACACCGAGCGCTCGAAGATGTGCGGCGCCATCGACGCCGGCACCCCGTCGCCCTGGTCGCTCACCTCGATGACGACCGACGGCCCCACGCGTCGCGCGTTGACCTCGACCGTCCCGCGCCCGTAGGCGAGGGAGTTCTCGAGCAGCGTCGTGAGGATCTGGCCGAGCGCCACCGGGGTCGCGCGCACGAGGAGGCCGCGCTCGCCGCTCACCTTGATGCTGCGCCGTGCCTGCGCGAAGGCCGGCTGCCACTCGCGCTGGAGCGAGGCGAGGACCGAGTCGAGCGAGACCGACGGGTTGACCTCGGCGCCGTGCCGCGTGCGCGTCATCAGGTCGTCGACGACCTTGCTCAGCCGCTCGACCTGCCCGATGGCGATCGTCGACTCCTCGGCGACGACGGAGAGGTCGTCGGTGAGGTTGATCTCCTCGAGGCGCATGAGGAGCGCGGTGAGCGGCGTGCGCAGCTGGTGCGAGGCGTCGGCCGCGAAGTCGCGCTCCGACGCCAGGCGCCGAGCGCCCTGGGCCGCGCCGCGGATGAGGGCCGCGTCGAGCCGGTCGACCTCGACGATGCCCGAGTGCAGCGGCACCGGCCGGTCACCGGCGTTGAGCCGGTCGACCCGTTGTCGGAGCGTCTCGAGCAGCGTCGAGACGCGCGCGGCGCTGCGCTCGGCGAGCCACATCGCCCCGAGGACCGCCACGGCGAGCGCGGCGAGCACGGTGATCCCGGGCGCGACCCAGGACGCGGGGTCGTCGGTCGTCGGCACGCCCTCGGCGGCGACCCCCGCGACGGCGGCGACGGCGGCCACGGTCGTGAGCCCGAACGCCTGGAGGACGACGGTCAGCGCGATGCGGCGCACGCGGCGTCAGTCCTCCGGGGAGTCGAACCGGAAGCCGAGGCCGCGGATCGTCGTGATGTAGCGCGGGCTCGCGGCATCGTCGCCGAGCTTCCGGCGCAGCACGGAGATGTGCATGTCGAGCGTCTTCGTCGACCCGTACCAGGCGCTGTCCCAGACGTCGCGCATGAGCTTCTCGCGGGAGACGACCTTGCCCTCGTTCGCGACGAGCACGCGCAGCAGCTCGAACTCCTTGCCGGTCAGCTGCACCTCCTCGCCGCGCAGGAACACCCGGCGGCCGTCGGGGTCGATGTCGATCAGCTGCTCGCCCTCGTCCTCGGCGGCCTCGACGACGCCGCGGCGCAGCAGCGCCCGGGCCCGCGCGAGCAGCTCGGCGAGCCGGAAGGGCTTGGTCACGTAGTCGTCGGCGCCGGCGTCGAGCCCGACGACGGTGTCGACCTCGTCGGCGCGGGCGGTGAGGATGAGGACGGGGACGCCGCTGCCCTCCTGCCGCAGCCGGCGGCAGACCTCGAGGCCGTCCATCTTCGGCAGGCCGAGGTCGAGCACGACGAGGTCGGGCTGGCGCAGGGCCGCCGCGAGGGCGGACTCACCGTCGGAGCACACCTCGACGTCGTAGCCCTCGCGCCGCAGGGCGCGGGCGAGCGGGTCGGAGATGGCCGGGTCGTCCTCGGCGAGCAACACCTTCGTCATGGGGGCGATCGTAGTCACGCAGAGCCGTTCGGCACGGCAGGGCGGCGACCTCCGGGCGAGCGCTGGAGCTCGTGGAGGGTCACGACACCGATGCCGCGCAGCATCCGGCGGCGGCGTTCGACCGCCGTGAAGCCGGACACCGAGCCCAGCGCGCGGGCCATGTCCTCGTCGACGAAGACGGTGCCCGACGGCGTGACGGCGGTGATCCGGCTGGCCTTGTTGACCGTCACCCCGAAGACGTCCCCGAGCCGCGAGACGACCCGGCCGTGCGCCATCCCGACGCGCACCGGGGGCAGCAGCTCGTCCCCGGCCATTGCGTCGACGAGGTCGAGGGCGATCGCGGACGCCGCGGCGATGTCGGTGTGGACGAAGAGGACCTCGTCACCCACCGTCTTGATGACGCGGCCGCCGTGCTCGGCGACGACGTCGCTGGCGAGCAGCTCGAAGTGCTGGACGAGCCGGGCGAGCTGGCGCTCGCTCATCCGGCGCACGAAGGACGTGAACGACACGAGGTCGGCGAACCCCACGGCGCGCACGGGCGCCGACGGGTCGGAGCGGACGGCGGGGTCGGCGTCCGCGAGCATACGCTGGATCGCGTTCGTCAGGTGCCGGCGCCACACGTAGACGAGCAGCGGCTCGATGTCGTCGATGGTGCGCGAGAGCAGGTTCGCCGCGTCGGCGGCGATGCGGGGCTCGGGCACCGAGCGGGTGTCCTTGCCCTCGAGCTGGTCCGAGACCTCCGGCGTCAGCGACTCGGCGACGAGCTGGGTCTGCCAGACCGCGAGCCGGTCGGCGGTCCGGGCGAAGGCCCGGGTCATCCCGAGCGCGAGCTCCTCGCTCACCGCACCGCGCTGGACGAGGTCGGTGACGCGGCGCAGGGCGGCCCGGTCGGCCTCGGTGAACATCGCCTCGTCGTCCTCGACGAGCTGGAAGCCCATCGCGTGCCAGAAGCGGCGCGCCTCGGTGGGGTCGACGCCCGCGGCCGCGCTCACCTCGGCGCGGGCCATCGACGCCGAGCGACCGAGCAGCGAGCGCTCGACCCGCTCGGCGAGGTCGTCGGCGGCCGGCTCCGGCGGCGGGACGGGGAGGACGGTCTCCTCCCCCGGTGGCTCCTGCGTCATCCCACCTCCCTCGCTCAGCGCGACCGGACGTGGACGACGTCGCCGGCGGAGACGCTCGTCGTCCCGCCCTCGGTGCGCACGGCCAGTCTGCCCTCCGCGTCCACGCCTGTCGCCCTGCCCCGCCGGACGCTGCCGTCCGGCTGGTGGACCTCGACGTCGCGCCCGACCGTGCCGCACGCGTCGCGGTAGGCGGCGACCGACGGGCCCGCCGGGCCGGTGTCCTCCCGCAGGACCGCGGCGAGGTGGCGCAGGTAGGACGTGAGCAGCGCGGCGCGGTCGACGCCCGGTGCGCCCGCGGCCCGCAGCGACGTGGCGGTGTCGAGCGGCAGCTCCGCGCGCGGCGTGTCGACGTTGACCCCGCAGCCGACGACGACCCCGGCGGGCGGGACCCACTCGCAGAGCAGGCCGGCGAGCTTGCGGTCGCCGTCCCCGGGGACGAGGACGTCGTTGGGCCACTTGAGGCTCGTCGCGACGCCGGCCACCTCCGAGACCGCCCGGTGCAGCGCGAGCCCGGCGAGCAGCGGCACCCACCCGGCGCCGGACGCCGGCACCGGCACGCAGACCGAGACGGCGAGCGCCGTGCCGGGCGTCGTCGTCCAGGCGCGCCCCAGCCGGCCACGGCCGGTCTCCTGCACCTCCGCGACGAGGACGCGCCACGGCCGCGGGTCGGCGCGCACCTCGTCGTTCGTCGACCCGACCCGCTCCCGCACCTCGACCGGGAGCCACGGGTCGCCGGGTGTGACGGACGCCGCGTCCAGCGCCGCGTTCAGGGGGTTCTCGCTCACGGCGCCAAGGCTAGGCTCGGGTCATGTCGAAGAGCGACCACCACTCCATGGGCGGGACCGACGTACCGACCGACATCGACACCACGACCACCGCGGGGAAGCTGGCCGACCTCAAGCGGCGCGTCGCGGAGGTCGCCAACGCGGGGTCGGAGCGCGCGGTCGAGAAGCAGCACGCGCGGGGCAAGAAGACCGCCCGCGAGCGCCTCGAGATGCTCCTCGACGAGGGCTCGTTCGTCGAGATGGACAAGTACGCCCGGCACCGGTCGGTCTCCTTCGGGCAGGACAAGAACCGCCCCTACGGCGACGGCGTCGTCACCGGGTACGGCACGGTCGACGGCCGCACGGTCGCGGTGTTCGCGCAGGACTTCACGGTCTTCGGCGGCTCGCTCGGCGAGGTCTTCGGCGAGAAGATCTGCAAGGTCATGGACTTCGCGATGAAGGTCGGCTGCCCCGTGGTCGGGCTCAACGACTCCGGCGGCGCGCGCATCCAGGAGGGTGTCGTGTCGCTCGGCCTGTACGGCGAGATCTTCCGGCGCAACGTCCACGCGTCCGGGGTGGTCCCGCAGATCTCGCTCATCATGGGCCCGTGCGCCGGCGGCGCCGTGTACTCGCCGGCCGTCACCGACTTCACCGTGATGGTCGACCAGACGTCGCACATGTTCATCACCGGCCCGGACGTCATCAAGACCGTCACCGGCGAGGACGTCGGCTTCGAGGAGCTCGGCGGCGCGCGGACGCACAACACGAAGTCCGGTGTGGCGCACTACATGGGCACCGACGAGGACGACGCCGTCGAGTACGTCAAGGCGCTGCTGTCGTACCTGCCCAGCAACAACATGGAGGACCCGCCGGTCTTCGGCGAGGAGCTCGACCTCGAGGTCACCGACGACGACCGCTTCCTCGACACGATCGTCCCGGACAGCCCGAACGTCCCCTACGACATGCACCAGGTCATCGAGAAGGTCGTCGACGACGGCGAGTTCCTCGAGGTCTCGCCGCTGTTCGCGCCGAACATCATCACCGGCTTCGGTCGCGTCGAGGGTCGCTCGGTCGGCGTCGTGGCGAACAACCCGATGCAGTTCGCCGGCACGCTCGACATCGACGCCTCCGAGAAGGCCGCGCGCTTCGTGCGCACCTGCGACGCCTTCAACGTCCCCGTGCTGACCTTCGTCGACGTGCCCGGCTTCCTCCCCGGCACCGACCAGGAGTGGGACGGCATCATCCGGCGCGGCGCCAAGCTCATCTACGCGTACGCCGAGGCCACCGTCCCGCTCGTCACGGTCATCACCCGCAAGGCGTACGGCGGTGCCTACGACGTCATGGGCTCCAAGCACCTCGGCGCCGACATCAACCTCGCGTGGCCGACCGCGCAGATCGCCGTCATGGGCGCGCAGGGCGCGGTGAACATCCTCTACCGCAAGGAGCTGGCGAAGGCCGCCGAGAAGGGCGAGTCGGTCGAGGAGGCGCGCGCGGCGTTCATCAAGCAGTACGAGGACGCGCTGGCCAACCCCTACGTCGCCGCCGAGCGCGGGTACGTCGACACCGTCATCACCCCGTCGAACACGCGGATGAACGTCACGAAGGCGCTGCGGGCGCTGCGCACCAAGCGCGAGTCCCTCCCGCCGAAGAAGCACGGGAACATTCCCCTGTGATGGCTTCGCAGGCTCAGCCCTCCCACGGGACCCGCCCTATGACCTCTTCGCAGGCTCAGAGCTCAGGGGGACCCGGCCCTGTGATGGCTGACGACGTGCAGCAGAACGAGCCGCCGGCGATCGTCGTCCACGGCCCCGCGACCCCCGAGGAGGTCGCGGCGGTCGTCGCCGTGCTCCTGGCCGCCGGCGGCGGCGAGGACCCGGCGCCGCCGCAGCGCACCTCGAGGTGGGCGGCCCACGACGCCGCCGTCCGCCGGCCCGTCGGCCACGGCCCCGGCGCCTGGCACACCACCTACCGCCGCTGACCGCCCCGCCCCGTCCCTCCCCGCCCCGTCCCTCCCCGCCCCGTCCCTCCCCGCCCCCACCGGCCTCCCGCTGACGCCCGTGCACAAACCGACGAATGTGTCGATTCGTGCACACCCCCGGACTCGCCCGATGTACACATTCCGACGAATGTGTCGATTGCCGTACGCCCCGACGGCTGACGGCGTGCCCTGCCAAGCCTGCTGCCACCCCTGGCCTGTGGACAACGCGATCTGATGCTGCATCGGGTGCCACGCTCGAAGGATGCAGACCGACGACCCGCTGAGCCCTTTCCTCGCGGCTGACGCAGTTGCCCTCGGCATCTCGGCGCGCGCGCTCCGCGGATCTCGCTACCGGACGGTCCTGCGTGGCGTACTCGTCGACGTCCGGGTGCCCGACACCGTCGTCGTCCGCTCGCGAGCGGCGCTCCTCGTCGCCCCCGACGGTGCAGTCCTCAGCCACTGGACGGCGGCTCGCCTCTGGGGTGGGCGTGTCCCGGACAACGACTGTGTTCACGTCGCGTTCTCCCGCCGCGTGAGATGGCGGCTGCGTGGGGTCAAGCCGCACTGCTTCACCTACCGACTCGGCACCACGCGCCGGCACGGTCTCCCGGTCACCACCCCTGCTGTCACGTTCTGTCACCTCGCGAGGTTCCTCGGGCTGGTCGACCTTGTCGCCCTCGGGGACAGCCTCGTGCGGCGCGGACACATCACGGTGCTCGACCTCCGTGCGTCGGCAGAGGGCTGGGAAGGCCAGTGCCGCGCCGAGGCCACCGACGCCGCGCGCCTCGTCCGGGACGGCGTCGACTCGTCACCCGAGACGTCGCTGCGACTGCTCATCGTGCTGTCCGGCCTCCCCGAACCGCAGATCAATGTCACCGCCCACCACGAGGACGGTTCGATCCGCTACCGCATCGAGCTCGCCTTCGAGGAGCACCGGGTCGCCATCGAGTACGACGGTCGCTGGCACGAGGAACCCGCCCAACGTCTGCACGACTCCTCGCGCCGATCACGCCTGTCCGAGGAGGACGGATGGACGTTCCTCGTCGTCACTCCGGACCAGCTCTTCAACGCCACGGAGAACCTCGTCAGTCGGCTGCACGACGAGCTGAGGACTCTGGGTGTGCCGGTACCGCCTCGACCGCACGACGCGTGGCGCCGACATTTCCGTGTCGTGCGAGTGGCCGCCTGACGGCCGCCACTGGACCACCGTGCATCAATCGACACCTTCGACGATTCGTGCACACCCGGTCCGTCCAGGCGTGCATCAATCGACACATTCGACGATTCCTGCACACCCCGTGTCGTCCAGGCGTGCATCAATCGACACATTCGACGATTGCTGCACATCGGCGGGGGGTCAGGGGGTGCGGCGGGCGACCGACCGCTCGAGCTCGGCGTGGTGCTGGGGGTCGAGCACCCGCGCCCCGAGCACCTCGGCCGCCGCCTCCAGGTCGCCGCAGAGCGCCCGGAACACCCGCGGGACGACGATGCCGTGCTCCGGCCGCTCCACCACCTCGACGACGTCCCCGGCCGACACCGTCCCCGGCTCGAGCACCGCGAGGTAGGCCCCGGTCCGCCCGCGCTCGGTGAAGCGCCGCACCCAGCCGCGCTCGCCCATCCACGCCCTGAACGTCGCGCACGGGATGCGCGGTCCGGTCACCTCGAGCAGCGCCGTCCCGACCCGCCAGCGCTCGCCGACGAGGGCCGCGTCGACGTCGAGGCCCTCCGTCGTGAGGTTCTCGCCGAAGAGCCCGTCGCGCAGCCCGCGCCCGAGCTCGACGCCCCAGTGGTCGAGCTCCTCCCGGGCCACGGCGTAGACCGCCTGCGAGGACCCGCCGTGGTGCCTGCGCGAGACGACGTCGTCCCCGACGACCCCGCTGCCGAGCCCGCCCCGCTTCGGCCCGGGGTCGCGCACCTCGACCGCCGCGACCGGCTGCTTGTCGATGGCGCTGGCCCGGCCGCGCGCCCCGACGCCCTCGCGCGGGCCACCGACGTTGACCGACCGGATGCGTGCTGTCACGGACCCGAGCCTAGGCCGGGAAACCGGGGCGCCGCCGACGCCCTCCTCGGGTAGCGTCCGCCGGGTGAGCGAGCCCACCACCGTCCGCACCCCCACCGCCGTCGACGCCGTCGCCGACGCCCACTTCGACGCCGCCGTCGCCCTCAGCCCGATGGAGGCCACCTACCTCGGCGTCCCCGGCCACGAGCACGAGCTCGACGACCTCTCCCCCGAGGGCTACGCGGCCCACGCGGACCTCGCCCGCGCCACCCTCGTCCGCCTCGACGCCGCGGAGCCGGTCGACGACGTCGACCGCGTCACCGTCGCCGCGATGCGCGAGCGGCTCGGCCTCGCGCTCGAGACCCACGACGCCGGCCTGGACCGGATGCAGCTCGACGTCATCGCCTCCCCGCTGCAGGGCGTCCGCGACGTCCTCGACCTCATGGCGACCGACACCCAGGACGACTGGGCGACGATGGCCGCCCGCGTCGGGCAGATCCCGCGGGCGCTCGAGCAGTACACCGGGACCCTGCGCGAGTCGGCCGACCGCGGGCTCGTCACGCCACGGCGGCAGGTGGAGGCCTGCATCCGCCAGTGCGAGGACCTCGTCGCCCCCGACGGCTACTTCGCGGGCCTCCTCGCGGGAGCCCGGGCGGGCGACGCGCCGCTCGACGACGCCGTCGCCGCCGACCTGCGCCGGGCCGTGGAGGGCGCGGCCGCCGCCTACCGCCGCGCCGGCGAGGACCTCGCGACGCACCTGCTCGACCGGGCGCCGGAGTCCGACGCCGCCGGCCGCGACCGCTACGCCCTCGCCTCGCGCTCCTTCCTCGGCGCGGCCGTCGACCTCGAGGAGACCTACGCGTGGGGTCAGGAGGAGCTCGCCCGCATCACCGCCGACATGGAGCGCACCGCCGCCCGCATCGTCCCCGGCGGCTCGGTCGACGACGCCGTCGCGCACCTCGACCGCGACGAGGCCTACCGCCTCCACGGCACGGACGCGCTCCAGCGGTGGATGCAGGTGCGCGCCGACGAGGCCATCGAGGCGCTCGCCGGCACCCACTTCGACATCCCGGAGCCGGTGCGCACCATCGAGTGCCGCATCGCCCCGACGCAGACCGGCGGGATCTACTACACCGGCCCGAGCGACGACTTCGCGCGCCCCGGCCGGATGTGGTGGTCGGTGCCCAAGGGCGTCACGGAGTTCGGCACCTGGAAGGAGCTGACGACCGTCTACCACGAGGGTGTCCCGGGGCACCACCTCCAGGTCGCGCAGACGGTGTACCGCCGCGAGCTGCTCAACAAGTGGCGCCGGATGATGTGCTGGGTCAGCGGTCACGGCGAGGGCTGGGCCCTGTACGCCGAGCGGCTCATGGCCGAGCTCGGGTACCTCGAGGACCCCGGCATGTACCTCGGGATGCTCGACGCCCAGTCGCTGCGCGCGGTGCGCGTCGTCATCGACATCGGCGTCCACTGCGGGTTCGAGGCCCCGGCCGAGGTCGGCGGTGGCGCGTGGACCTACGAGAAGGCCTGGACGCTGCTCAGCCGCCACGCCCGCAACGACGAGGCCTCGCTGCGCTTCGAGCTCGACCGCTACCTGGGCTGGCCCGGGCAGGCCCCGAGCTACAAGATCGGCGAGCGGCTCTGGCTCCAGATGCGCGACGAGGTGGCCGCCCGCGAGGGGGACGCGTTCTCGCTCAAGGACTTCCACCGCCGGGCGCTCGACGTCGGCTCGGTCGGGCTCGACGTGCTGCGCACCGCCGTCGTCGGGGGCTGAGGCACCCGGACGCACCGGCCGGGAAAACTCGAGGGCCCGAGGGGGTGGACACCGGTGGACCCGCGTCCCCTACGCTGGTGGATCACCGGGGGGTGGGGCCGACGGCCGGGTCGACGCCTCCCCGTCCTGCGACCGTGGGACCCGGACCCGGAGGAGCACCCATGCCGAGATCACGAGGGCGACGCCCGGCGGGCAGCAACACCCGCGAGGACATCCTCGCCGCCGCCACGCACCAGTTCGGTGAGCACGGGTACCCCGGCACGACGCTGCGGGCCATCGCCCGTGAGGCCGACGTCGACACCCGGCTCGTCACGCACTACTTCGGCACCAAGCAGAACCTCTTCGTCGCGGTCGTCGACTTCCCCTTCGACCCCGACCAGCTCGCGGGCGCGGTGATGTCCGAGGGCCCGGAGCGGGCCGGGTACCGCCTCGCGCAGGTGGTCGTCCGGATGTTCGACGACCCCGGCACCCGGCAGTCGATGACCGGCCTCGTGCGCGCCGCGGCCTCGGAGGACGACGCCGCGCTGCTCGTCCGCGACGTCCTGTCCGACCGGATGCTCACCCCGCTCGCGCGCCTGCTCGGCGAGGACGAGCCGGAGCTGCGGGCCTCGCTCATCGGCAGCCAGCTCGTCGGCTACATCTTCTCGCGCTACGTGCTGGCCCTCCCGGGCATCCCCGAGGAGGACCCGGACCGCCTCGCGGCCGCGGTCGGTCCGGTCCTGCAGCACTACCTCACCGGGGCCCTCGAGGACGTCGTTCCCCGCTGACGACCGGCCGCGCGCCGGCAACGCACCGACCGTTCGCCGACCGTCCACGGACCGGGCACCGCGGGGTCCGCCCGGCCCCGGGCTCCCCTCCGGCGCCGCAACAGGCGAGAATGCACGCCGTGGAGCCCGCCGCGCTCGTCGTCGCCATCATCCTCGTCGTCATCGTCGTCAGCCGTCTCGCCGCACCCCTCCGGGTCCCGGCGCCGATCGCGCTGCTCGTCGTCGGCGCCGTGCTGTCGGCCATCCCCCAGGTCCCCGAGATCCGCCTCTCCCCCGAGGTCGCGCTCTTCGGGCTGCTGCCGCCGCTGCTGTACTCGGCCGCGCTGTCGAGCTCGCTCGTCGACATCCGCACCTTCCGCTCGAAGATCCTCAGCCTGTCGGTCGGCCTCGTCCTCTTCACCGCGTTCGGGGTCGCGCTCGTCGTCTGGGCGCTCATGCCGGGCGTCTCGTTCGCCCTGGCACTGGCCCTCGGGGCGGTCGTGGCGCCCCCGGACGCCGTGGCTGCCACCGCCGTGGCGCGCCGCATCGGCCTGCCGCGCAAGATCACGACGATCCTCGAGGGCGAGTCGCTGCTCAACGACGCGACCGCGCTCGTCACCCTCCGCACCGCCCTCGCGGCGGCCGGCCTCGCGGCGCACGGCGCCGAGATCACGCAGGTCACCTTCACGTCGGTCACCCTCGAGCTGCTCGTCGCGGCGGTCGGCGGCGTGGCCGTCGGGGTCGTCGCGTTCGTCGTCATCGGCTGGATGCGCCGCCGGCTCACCGAGGTCGCCGCCGACACAGCGCTGTCGTTCATCGCGCCGTACGTCGCGTACGCCCCGGCGGAGGCCGTCGGCGCGTCGGGCGTCCTCGCCGTCGTCACGGCGGGCCTGCTGCTCGCCTACCGGGCTCCGATGCTGCAGTCCGCGCCGTCGCGCCTGGCCGAGCGGATCAACTGGGGCAGCGTCACCTTCGTCCTCGAGAACGCGGTCTTCCTGCTCATCGGCCTGCAGGTGTGGACGCTCTTCGAGGACACCCGCACCGGCGAGCTCGGCGCCGGCCGCACGCTGGCCGTCGCCGGCGCCGTCCTGCTGACCGTCCTCGTCCTGCGGCCGCTGTGGCTGTTCGGGCAGTCGGTCGTCCAGGTGCTGCGGGGACGGGCCGACCGCCGACAGATGCTCGGCTGGTCCCTCGTCACCGGCTGGGCCGGGATGCGCGGTGTGGTCACCCTCGCGGCGGCCCTCACGCTGCCCGAGGACACCCCGATGCGCCCCGAGCTCGTGCTCATCGCCCTCGTCGTCACCGTCGGCACGCTCGTCCTCCAGGGCACGACCCTGCCGGCGCTCGCCCGCGGCCTCGACGTGCGCGGCCCCGACCCACGCGAGGACGCGCTCCAGGAGGCGACCGTGCTCGGCGCGACGACCGGGGCCGGGCTGCGCCACCTCGAGGCCGACCCCGACGTCGACCAGGACGTGCTCGAGGTCATCCGCCAGCAGGCCGCCGACCGGGTCAACCGCAGCTGGGAACGGCTCGGCACGCTCGGCCGGACCGACCGCGAGAGCCCCGCCGAGGCCCGCGCCCGGCTGCGCGCCGAGATGATCCGTGCCGAGCGCGAGGAGCTGCTGCGCATCCGCGGCAACGGCGAGGTCGACCACGCCGTCCTCACGAGCGTGCTCGCCCAGCTCGACGCCGAGGAGACCGCCCTGGTGTGGAGCGCCACCCGGACCGCGGGCGTGCGCGAGTCCGAGCTGCGACCCCCCGACCGCGTGGCCGGCGCGTGCGACCACCTCGCCGACGACAGCGCCCCGCACCCCCCGTCCGACACCGAGGGGTGCCCCGAGTGCCGGGCCGAGGGCCTCACCTGGGTGCACCTGCGCTCGTGCACCGAGTGCGGGCACGTCGGCTGCTGCGACTCCTCCGTCGGGCAGCACGCGAGCCGCCACTTCCACACCTCGGGCCACCCGGTGATGCGCTCGATCGAGCCCGGCGAGGCGTGGCGCTGGTGCTTCGTCGACGAGGTGCTGGGCTGAGGCCCGGCGCCGCCGTCTACCGTGTGCGCCATGCCCGACGTCACCCTCGTCCTCGCCTCCGCCAGCCCTGCCCGCCTCGCGACCCTGCGGTCGGCCGGCGTCGAGCCCGTCGTCCGGGTCTCCGACGTCGACGAGCCCGGTGCGGTCGCCGCGGCCGAGCAGGAGCACGGCACCCTCGCGGCCGAGGACGTCACCCTGCTCCTCGCCCGCGCCAAGGCCGAGGACGTCGTCGCGAGCCTCGAGGAGTCCGGCGAGGACCTCCAGGTCGAGCTCGTCCTCGGTTGCGACTCGATGCTCGAGCTCGACGGAGAGGTGCACGGCAAGCCGGCCGACGCCGCCGAGGCCATCGAGCGCTGGCGCCGGATGCGCGGGCGCTCCGGGGTCCTGCACACCGGCCACTGGCTCGTCGACCTGCGCGACACGGGTGACGGAGGCACCGGCGGCCAGCTCGGCGGCACGGCGAGCACGACCGTGTACTTCGCCGACCTCTCCGACGCCGAGATCGACGACTACGTCGCGACCGGCGAGCCGCTGCGGGTCGCGGGTGCCTTCACCCTCGACGGCCTCGGCGGGCCGTACGTCGCCGGCATCGAGGGCGATCCCGGCACCGTCGTCGGCGTCTCCCTGCCGCTGCTGCGCGAGCTCGTCGGCGAGCTGGGCCTCGCCTGGCACGACCTGCGCACCCGCTGACCCACCTCTCCCCCCGCACGCTCGCGGGCTACGAGTGCTTGCCAGAAAGTACTTGACGTATTGGAAAGTACTTTCGTAGTGTGATGCTCATGCACACGACACGGGAGGGATCCACGATGAACGACCTGACGCCCCAGCAGGCCCGCGAGCGGCTCGCCCACGCCGAGGCCGCCACCGGCCGTCGCGACGCCGAGCGCCGCGTCCACGCCTGGGCCACCGCCGGCTTCGGCGCCGCGATGGGCGCCTACCTGTCGCTCTCGCGGGCCACCGACGACACGCCCTTCGAGCAGCCCGTGCTCGTCGCCTACACGCTGGCGATCGTCGGCCTGGCCACGTGGCAGACCCGCGCCTCGCGGGCCTGGCCCCGGCACGCCCGACGGGCCGGGTACGTCGGCCTCGGCGTCACCTTCGGGCTGTTCCTCGTCGCCGTCATCGGTCTCAACATCCGCGAGGCGGAGCAGAAGATGGACGGCCTGGCACCGTCGGAGAACCCGTGGCTGCTCGCGCTCGCCGGGGTCGTCGTCGCGGCCCCGATGCTCCTCGCGGCGGTGCGCATCCGCCGCGGTGACCCGCGGTGAGCGCCGACGGCACCACCCGGCCCCCGCACGCGCGGCACCGCCTCGACGACGTCCTGCACGCCCCGGTGCGCTTCAGCATCGCCGCCACGCTCGCCGGTGTCGACGAGGCCGAGTTCGCCCTCGTGCGCGACGAGGTGGAGGTGTCGGACTCGGTGCTCTCCAAGCAGGTCTCGGCGCTCGAGCAGGCCGGCTACGTCAAGGTCCGCAAGGGCTACGTCGGCAAGCGGCCGCGGACCTGGCTGTCGCTCACGCGGGCCGGCCGCGACGCGTGGCAGGCCCACCTCGCGGCGCTGCGCGACATCGCCGGCGCCTGAGCACGCCGCCCGACCCCGACGCGAGAACCCGTCGAGTGAACAGAACACGCCGTGCGAGCGACCGCGCACGCGGCGTGTTCTGTTCACTCGACGGGTGGGCGCCGAGGACCGGACGAGGTCAGACCGGGGGGACGTCGCGGCGCTTGGTCGAGAAGTGCCGGTCGCGGCGGGCGGCGTAGCGCAGCCGGTGCAGCAGCTCGGCCCGCAGCTCGTCGGCCTCCACCACCTGGTCGACGACGAGGTCGGCCGCGAGCCGCTCGAGGTCGACGTCCTCGAGGTACTCGGCCCGCCGCGCCTCGACGAACGCGTCGCGCGCCTCGGCCCCCTCGGCGGCCTCGATCTCGGCGATCTTGTTGGCGTACACCGCGTTGACGGCGGCTTCGGGCCCCATGACGGCGATGCGCGCCGTCGGCAACGCGATCGTCGCGTCGGGGCCGAAGCCCGGCCCGCCCATCGCGTAGAGCCCTGCGCCGTAAGCCTTGCGGACGACGACGCAGAACTGCGGCACGGTCGCGGAGGCGACGGCCGAGACCATCTTCGCGCCGTGCCGGATGATGCCGCCGCGCTCGACCTCGGAGCCGATCATGAAGCCGGGGACGTCGGCGAGGTAGACGAGCGGGATCGAGAACGCGTCACACAGCCAGATGAACCGGGCAGCCTTGTCGGCGGAGTCGGTGAACAGCACGCCGCCCTTGACGGCCGAGTTGTTGGCGACGATGCCGACCGACTCCCCCGCCATCCGGCCGAAGCCGACGACGAGCTCGGGGGCGAAGAGCGGCTTGATCTCGAAGAAGCTGTCGTCGTCGACGAGGCCGTCGATCAGCTCGTGGACGTCGAACGGCTGGCTCTCGCGCTCGGGCACGCTGGCCTGCGTCAGCGGCGCGGTCGGCTCCTCCGCGTGGTAGCTCGGCGTGGGGACGCGCCACGAGTCGGGCACGTACGAGAAGTACAGGCGTGCGAGCTCGATGGCCTCGGTGTCGTCGGCGGCGAGCAGGTCGCCGACGCCCGAGACGGTGCAGTGCATCCGGGCGCCGCCCATCTCCTCGAGCGACACCTTCTCGCCGACGACCATCTCGGCCATCCGCGGGCTGCCGAGGTACATCGAGGCGTTGCCCTCGACCATGATGATGACGTCGCAGAAGCTCGGGATGTACGCGCCGCCGGCGGCCGACGGGCCGAAGAGGCAGCAGATCTGCGGGACCTTGCCCGAGAGCGCGACCTGGTGGTGGAAGATCCGCCCCGCCCCGCGCCGGCCGGGGAACATCTCGACCTGGTCGGTGATCCGGGCGCCCGCGGAGTCGACGAGCCAGAAGACCGGCAGCTCCTCGCGCAGGGCGGTCTCGGTGGCGCGCACGATCTTCTCGACCGTGCGGGCACCCCACGACCCCGCCTTGACGGTCGGGTCGTTGGCGATGACGACGACGGGCCGGTCCTCGACCGTGCCGCGCCCGGTGACCACGCCGTCGGCGGGCAGCCCGGCCGCGCGCGAGTTGGCGTAGCGGCCGTCCTCGACGAACGAGCCCTCGTCGAGCAGCAGCGCGATGCGGTCGCGGACGTAGAGCTTGCCCTGGGCGGCGAGCTTGGCCGCCGCCTTCTCCGTCGGCGCGGCCGAGGCCGCGTGGGCGGCCTGCAGCCGGGCGCGGACGTCGGCGACGCGGGCGTCGGTGGTCACGGGGTCGGTGCTCATGCCGGGAGGCCGAGGCCCTTCGCGAGGACCATCCGCTGGACCTCGGAGGTGCCCTCGCCGATCTCGAGGATCTTCGCGTCGCGGTAGAAGCGCGCCACCGGGTACTCCTCCATGAAGCCGTTGCCGCCGAAGACCTGGGTCGCGATGCGGGTCGCGGTGACCGCGGCCTCGGAGGTGTAGAGCTTCGCCTTCGCGGCGGCCTGCTTGACCTCCTCGACCGAGCGGCGGCCGGCCTCGTGCTCGTCCTTGAGCCAGGCGGCGCGGTAGGTGAGCAGGCGGGCGGCGTCCTCCATGACGGCGAGGTCGGCGACGGGGAAGGCCACGCCCTGGTTGACGCCGATCGGGCGACCGAAGGCGGTGCGGGACTTCGCGTACGCCGCGGCCTCCTCCCGCATCCGCGTGATGAGGCCGAGCGCGAGCGCGCTGATCGCGATGCGCCCGTCGTCGAGGGTCTTGAGGAACTGGTGGAAACCACGTCCGCGCTCGCCGAGGAGGTTCGCCTCCGGGACGCGGCACCCGGCGAACGAGAGGCCGTGGGTGTCGGAGATGTTCCAGCCCATCTTCTGGTAGGCCGGCTCGACGGTGAACCCGGTTGTGCCGGAGGGGATCATGATGGCGCTGATCTCGGGGCGGCCGTTCTCGAGCGTGCCGGTGCGCGCCGTGACCGTGACGACCGAGGTGATGTCGGTGCCGGAGTTCGTGATGAACGCCTTCGCCCCGTCGACGACCCACTCGCCGCCGTCGAGCACCGCCTTGGTGCGGGTGGCGCCGGCGTCCGACCCGGCGTCCGGCTCGGTGAGGCCGAAGCCGGCGAGCGCGCGGCCGGCGACGAGGTCGGGCAGGAAGCGCTCCTTCTGCTCCTCGCTGCCGTACGTGAGGATCGGGTTGATGCCGAGGCCGACCCCGGCCGAGAGCGTGATGCCGATCGACTGGTCGACCCGGCCGAGCTCCTCGATGGCGATGCACAGGCTCGTGAACGCCCCGCCGTCGGCGTCCTCGAGCGACCCGCCGAACGCCTCGGGGACGACGAGCCCGAAGAGCCCGAGCTCCCCCATGCGCGGCACGAGGTCGGCCGGGAAGTGGTGGTCGCGGTCCCACTGCGCGACGTGCGGCTCGACGGCGTCGGTCGCGAACTCGCGGACGACCGCCCGGAAGTCCTCGTGGTCCTTGCTGAGCTCGTACATGGGCGCCCCTTCGCGCTCGAGGTGCGCGGCCCCGGGTCACGGCGGCCGGCGGTGGTCACGTTCTTGACGTTGACGTCAACGTAAAGCAATACTCACCCCCGTGACAAGCCAGCGCACCTCCCCCGGCACGACGGACGTCCTGCCCGACGAGGTCGACCCGGCGTCCGACGCCATGACGTGGACGATCGCCGAGGTCGCCGACGAGTTCGGCGTGACCCACCGCACGGTGCGCCACTACGAGGACCTCGGCCTCATCTCACCGGAGCGCCGCGGCACCACGCGCGTCTACCACCGGCGCGACCGCACCCGCCTCGGGCTCGTCCTGCGCGGCAAGCGCCTCGGGTTCCCGCTCGAGGAGATCCGCACGATCATCGACCTCTACGACGCACCGCGCGGCCGGCGCAGCCAGCTCGAGTACGTCCTCGCCCAGATCGACGAGCGCCGGGCCGACCTCGAGCAGCGCCGCCGCGACCTCGAGGCCGCGCTCGCCGAGCTCGACGGCTTCGAGCGCCGCTGCCGCGAGGACCTCGGCCGGATGCGCTGAGCCCGCGCACCCCGATTACCCGCCGGTGCTCCGGCTCAGCCCGCCAGGAAGGCGTCGACCTCGGCGCGCGTCGGGGCGGTGTCCGGGCCGCGCCTCGTGACCTTGAGGGCGGCCGCCGCGTTGGCACGCACGGCCGCGTCGACCCACGGGAGCCCGGCCGCGCGCTCGGCGAGCAGCACCCCGGTGTGGGTGTCGCCGGCGCCGTTGGTGTCGACCGGTCGCTGCGGGTGGCCCGGCAGCACGTCGACGCGCCCGTCCGCCCGCACGAGGCATCCGCGCGGGCCGTCACGGACGACGGTGACGGCGTCCGGCCGCAGGATGCCGGCCACGACCTGCGCCGCCTCCTGCAGGCCGCGCAGCCCCGCGAGCGCCTCCGACTCCTCGGCGTTGCCCGTCCACACGGTCGTGCGCGCCAGCAGCGCGTCGCGGACGGCGGGGGGCACCTCGGCGAAGGCGGCGCCCGGGTCGAGGACGACCTGCACCCCGCCGTCGAGCGTGCCCAGCCACTCCATCAGCGGGTCGCGCGTGCGCCCGACGAGCGAGTAGCCGCTGACGCACACGAAGTCGCCCGCGACGGGGGCGCTCGTCGCCAGGGAGGCGACCGTGATCTCGCGCTCGGCGCCCTGGGTCGTCACGAAGCTGCGCTCCGCGCTCGGCTCGACGAGGACGATGCAGACCCCCGTGTCCGAACCCTCGACCGGCGGGGCCGCCGCCTCCACGCCGTCCGCGGCGAGCGAGGCCCGCACGAGGTCGCCGTTCGGGCCGGTCCCGATCGCGCCGGCGTGGACGGCGCGCGCCCCCGAGCGGGCCGCCGCGAGCAGGATGGTCACGGCGCCCCCGGCGTAGCGCCGGTAGGAGCTGGCCATGACGTTGCCGCCGCCCCGCGGGAGGGACGGCACCTCCATCACGGCGTCGACGAGGGCCTGCGCGGTGTGGATGACCCGGGGCGGCATGCCTCGACCCTAGTGAGACGCTCGCGGGTCAGCCGACCTGTGTGCGCACCTCGTAGAGCTCGGGAAAGAACGTGAGGTCGAGCGCGCGGCGCAGGAAGTCGACGCCGCTCGACCCGCCCGTGCCCACCTTGTGGCCGATGGTGCGCGTGACGACCTGGAGGTGGCGGAAGCGCCACTGCTGGAACAGGTCCTCGATGTCGACGAGCTCCTCGCAGGTCTCGTAGACGCCCCAGTGCTCGTCCGGGGCGGCATAGACCTCCGCGACGACGGCGACGAGGTCCGGGTCGAGCCGGTAGGGCGCGCGGACGTCACGGTGCAGGACCGCCTCCGGGACGGCGTACCCCCGGCGCGCGAGGAGGCGCAGGAACTCGTCGTAGAGCGTCGGCTCGGCGAGGAGCTCCCCGAGCAGGACGCTCGCCCGGGCGTCGTGCTCGAAGACGCGGAGCATGTCGGCGTTCTTGTTGCCGAGGAGGAACTCCACCGCCCGGTACTGGTCGCTCTGGAACCCCGAGCTCGTCGCGAGGAACGGGCGGATCTGCGCGTACTCGCTCGGCGTGAGGGTCGCGAGCACGTCCCACATCTCCACGAGCTGGCGCTGCACGTGCTTGACCCGCGCGAGCCGCTTGAGCGCCGGGGCGAGCTCGTCGGCGGCGAGCAGCGTTCGCGCGGAACGCAGCTCGTGCAGCAGGAGCTTGAGCCACAGCTCCGAGACCTGGTGCTGCACGATGAAGAGAAGCTCGTCGTGCTGGGGCGGCTCGCTGCGGGGGTGCTGCGCCGACAGCAGCGTGTCGAGGTCGAGGTAGGCGCCGTACGACATCGCGGTGCCGAAGTCCCGCGAGATGCCCTCCTCGAGTGCTCGCTGGGCCCGGTCGACCGCGTCGTCGCTCATGGCCGCCATCGTGCCACCGCGCGCCGCCGTCCCGCCGCAGCCCCGACCCTCCCGAACCGGACCACGAAAAGCCCGCACGTGCGGGGTTGTCGATGCCCCCACGCCTCCCGGACCACGAAAAGCCCGCACGTGCGGGGTTGTCGCGCCCGAGTTCCGTGGCGGACCGCGGAAAGCCCGCACATGCGGGGTTGTCGATGCCCCCACGCCTCCCGGACCACGAAAACCCCGCACGTGCGGGGTTGTCGCGCCCGAGTTCCGTGCCGGACCACGAAAAGCCCGCACGTGCGGGGATGTCGCCCCGGGTGCTCAGCCCGTGACGGCGCCGCGGTACCACTCCGGCCCGACGAGCGCCGCGACCTCGGCCGGGTCGACCGGCGTGAACGCCGGCGCACCCCGACCCTCCAGCACCTCGGCGAGCTCGTCGAGGCGCCGGGCGGCGAGGTCGGCTCCCGCGGCGCGCGCCGTCGCGTCCATCCGGCCGACCGCGTCGCCCCAGATCGCGCGCCCGGCCATGAAGCCGCTGCAGCCGTGGTCGGCGGCGACGTCGAGCTGGGTGCGGAACCCCTCGTACGTCACGCCCGCCGAGAGCAGGACCCACGGCCCGGAGACCGCCTCGTCGAGCGCGGCACAGGCCTCGTGCGCGGCGTCGAGGTCGTCGAGGTCGAGGACGGGGAACTCGACCTTCATGATGTCCGCGCCGGCCTCCCGGAAGGAGCGGGCCGAGGCCAGGACGCTGCTGCGGCGCACGCGCTGCACCGCGGGGTCGGCGGTGTCCTCGTCGCCCGTCGGGAACCACAGCGGCTCGACGACGAGCGGCATCTGCAGGGCCCGGCACTGCGCCGCGGCGTCGGCGACGACGGCGTGCTGCTGCTCGACGACCTCGGCGGGCTGGTCCTCGCGGTGGAAGACGACGAGCTTCGCCGCGTCGGCCCCGAGCGTCGCGAGCACCTGCGGCCCCCACCCCTCTTTGAGGTGCAGCCCGGTGTCGAAGCCGACCGCGCTGTCCGGCCGGTAGTAGAGGTCCTCGATGCCGCTGATGACGCCGACGTCACCGGGCACGACGCCGGCGGCGACGGACTGGCCGAAGCTCCAGACCGGGTCGACGAGCACCGAGGTCGCGTGCCGCGAGAGCACGCGCAGCATGTCGAGCTTGGACTCCACGACCTCCTCGAACGAGACGGCGTCGAGGTCGGCGTCGAAGAGACGCAGGTAGTTCTCGGGGTGGTCGATGGCCATCGTGCGGATGTGCCCGGCGGCGTCGCAGATGCGCGCGAGGCGGCGGTGCAGGCCGATGGTCGAGGGGGTCGGGACGCGAGGCGTTGACAGCGCTGTCATGCCGCCCTACGGTACGCGGAGCGAGGCGGTCCGACAAGACCCCGCGCGCCCCGACACCGCCGTCGCCCCGGAAGGACCTCCGTGCTCGTCGTCACCCCCAACACGTGCCTCGACGTCACCACGTGGCTCGGCGCGCTGACCCCGGGCATGGTCTCGCGGGCCTCGCGCACCGTCACGGTGGCCGGCGGCAAGGGGGTCAACGTCTGCCGCACCCTGCGCGTCCTCGGCCGCGAGCACCGCCTCCTCGGCCTCGCCCCGCGCGACGACGACCGGCTGCCGACCCTCCTCGCCGCCGAGGGCTGCGCCTTCGTCCCGGTCCCCCACGACGGGCAGGGGCGGCTCTCGCTGATCTTCCTCGAGGACGACGGACGCGCCACCGTCGTCAACGGCCTCGGCCCCGACCCCGCCGCGTGGGACCGCGACGCGCTGCTGCCCGCCGTCGAGGCGGCGCTCGACGACGCACCCGCCGTCGCCTGCTCCGGGTCCCTCCCACCGGGACTGCCCGACGACACCTACGGCCGGGTCGTCGAGCTGGCCCACGCCCGCGGGCTCGAGGCCTTCGTCGACGGCTCCCCCGCCGTCCTCGGCGCCGCGCTCGCATTCGAGCCGGACCTCGTGAGCCCCAACCTCGGTGAGGCAGAGGCCCTCCTGGACGGTCGCGCCGACGAGGCGGTCGAGGAGACGGGCGACGACCTCGTCGACCGGTGTGTCACCGCGGCCCGCGACCTGCACGGGCGGGGCGCGCGACGGGCGGTCGTCACCGCGGGCTCGCACGGCGCCGCCCTCGCCACGTCGGCCGGAGCGTGGTGGCTCGGAGCGGCCCGCGTGCCGGTCGCCAACCCCATCGGCGCCGGCGACTCCTTCCTCGCCGGGACGGCCGACGCGCTCCTGTCCGGCGCCCCCGACGCCGAGGCCGTCCGCCGCGGGATGGCCGTGGCGGCCGCCGCCGTGCAGCACCCGTCCGGCGGGATGCTCGACGCGGCCCTCGTCGCCCCGGCGCTGGCCGCGCTGCCCGAGGCGGTGCCCGCGTGAGCCGGCCCACGATCTACGACGTCGCCCGCGAGTCGGGGGTCTCCATCAAGACCGTCTCGCGCGTCATCAACGACGCCCCCAACGTCCGCCCGGCCACGCTCGCCCGGGTGCGCACCGCGATCGACCTCCTCGGCTACCAGCCCGACCCGGCCGCGCAGCGGCTCGGCGGCGGGCGCCTGCCCACGGTCGGCGTCGTCGTCGACTCCATCGCCGACCCCTTCTTCGCCCAGCTCGCGGCGGTCGTCGAGTCACGCGCCGCGGCCGTCGGGATGGACGTGCTCATCGCCTCGACCGGCCTCGACGAGGAGCGGCTGCGCTCGCAGGTCGAGCGGCTCTCGCGGCGCGGTGTGGCGGGGTTCGTCGTCGCCCCCTTCGGTGACCCGGCGGCCGTCGCCGCGGCCCTGCCGTCCGACGTACCGGTGGTCGTCGTCGACCGTCCCTGCGGCACGGTCGGCACCGACGCCGTCCGGGTCACGGACGAAGCGGGCGCGTACGAGGCCGTCCGGCACCTCGTCGACCACGGGCACCGGCGCATCGGGTTCGTCGGTCGCACAGGCCAGTTCGTCACCCTCGCCGACCGCTACCGCGGTTACGAGCGGGCGCTGCGGGAAGCCGGTCTCGAGGTCGACCCCACCCTCGTCGAGACACGGGCGTGGACGACCGAGGAGGCCCTGCCGCTCATGGCGCAGCTGCTCACCCGCCCCGACGCCCCGTCCGCCCTCCTCGCCGCGACCCCGATGACCGGGCTCGCCGTCCTCACGGCGCAGCAGCGCCTCAACCGCCGGGACGTCGCGCTCGTCGTCTTCGGCGACCTCCCGGGAGCAGAGCTGATGACACCACCCACGACCGTCGTCGACCAGCAGCCGACCGCGTTGGCGGAGACCGCGTTCGACCTCCTCCAGCGACGGCTGCGCGAGCCGTCCGCCGAGCCGCTCGACACCGTGCTGCCGACCCGGCTCGTGCCCCGCGGCTCGGGCGAGCTGCGACCGCGGGGTGCGGCATGAGCACCGTCGACCTCGGCATCGACCTCGGCACGACGATGACCAAGGTGGCCGCCGTCGACGAGGCCGGCGTGGTCGTCGGCGACGCCGCTGTCGCCACCGCCTGGAGCGAGCCCGGCGACGGCCGGTCCGAGCGCACGCCGGAGTCGGTCGTCGAGGCGGTCGAGCACCTGCTCGACGAGGTCGTGGCCGCCCTGCCCGCCGGCACGGGCGTCCGCTCCGTCGGCATCACCTCGATGGCGGAAGCAGGGACGCTGCTCGACGCCGACGGGGCCGCGCGCTCCCCCGTCATGGCCTGGCACGACCCGCGCGGCGACGAGCAGGCAGCGGTCCTGCCTGCGGACCTCGCCCGGGCCTTCCCGGAGCGCACGGGGCTGCCCGTCGGCCACGTCGCGACGCTCTTCAAGCTGCTCTGGCTGCGCGACGAGGGCCTGGACCTGCGCGGCCTGCAGTGGCTCGGCGCACCCGAGCTCGTCGTGCACCGGCTCGGGGGCCGACGCGTCGCCGAGCGCTCGCTGCTCGGGCGGACCGGGCTCCTCGATGTCCACACCGGCGGATGGTGGGGCCCGGGCCTCGACCTGCTCGGGGTCGACGGCTCGCTCGTGCCCGACGCGGTCGCGGCCGGCGAGCCGGTCGGCACCGTGCGCGCGGACCATCCGGTCGTCCCCCTGCGCGGCGCGGTCCTCACGATGGCCGGCCACGACCACGCGGTGGCAGCGGCCGCGACGGGTTGCGGCACACCGGGATCGGCCCTCGACAGCTTCGGCACGGCCGAGGCCTGGCTCGCGGCGTCCGACCACGTCCCCGAGCCGGCGGTCGTCGGCCGTCTGTCGCACGAGGGCATCTCCGTGTACCCGCACGTCGTGCGCGGCAGCACGGCCCTCATCGGCGGGACCCGGACCGGGCTCGTGCTCAAACGGGTCCAGCGCATCCTCGGAGCCACCGAGGACCCCTCGCGTTCGGAGCTCGACGCCGCCGCGCTCCTGCTGGCACCGGGTGACTCGGCGGACGTCCGCGTCACGGGCTTCGGGATGGAGGACCGGGAGGTCGTCGTGCACCTCGGGTCCGACCACCACCGCCCGGCCCACGTCTGGCGGGCCGCCCTCGACGGCGGCACGGCGCGCGGGCGGGCCGTCCTCGCGACCCTCGAGCGGGCCGGCGTGCCCGTCGAGCGCATCGTCGTCGCCGGCGGGTGGGCCCGGATGCGGTCCGTCGTCGCGGCGCGGGGCGACCTCGCGCCGCTCGTCGAGATCGGTGACGTCGAGCAACCGGGCACCTGGGGCGCCGCGCGGTTCGGGGCCTGGGCCGCGACCGGCGGCGCGTCGGGCGACCCGGACCCGCGGCCGCCGGCGGACTGGTTCGCGCACTAGGGGGCGCTGCCGTCGTAGGGCGGTGCCGCGGCTCGGGTGTCAGGGATCGATGGAGACGTCGACGAGCGCCGCGTGGCCTCGTGCGTCGACGCGCACCGTCGCGACGGCGCGCCCCGCGCGGACCGCCTCCGCGAGCGCCGCGGCGCGGTCCTGCGGCAGGAACCAGCTCTCGATGCCGCACCGCAGGCGCCATCCTGCGTCGTCGCACCGGAGGAAGGGCCCGTCCTCGGGGGCCGAGCGGCGGACCGGCCCGCCGACCCACACCCGGCCCGAGCGGGTCAGGGGGACGAAGGCCGTGCCCCGGGTCTCGGGCGGCTCGGCGTCGGGCCGGTCGCCGGTCGCGGCACTGTCCGGGAGGTCGGGGTAGGTGAGGTCGACGTAGGCGCCACGGAAGGGGTCGTAGGGGTCGACGGGCGCGACCCGCAGGCGCACCTCGTCACCGGTGAGCCGGGCGGACAGCGGAGCCCAGACCGCGACGCCGGCGAGCAGGAGCTGGGCGAGGGTGGCGGCGACGAGGCGTCCCGTACGGCCGGTCACGAGCGCGCCTCCCGGCCCTCGGCGACGAGGCGTCGGCGCCCCCGGTCGGCGACGATGCCGGTGCCGAGGAGGACGACGCCGACGGCGAGGAAGAGCACGGCCCCGGAGAGCACCGGCGCGAACACCGCGAAGGCCTGGACGGTCGTGAAGAGGACGAGCGCGACGGTGGCCACCCAGGTGAGCCGCTCGGAGTCGCGCATCCCGCCGAGGACGGCGTAGCCGCTCGTCACGGCGAGGTAGACGAGGACCGCGACGACCGCCCGAGCCCAGTCGGACGGTGTCGGGTCCGCCACTCCACCGAGTCCGGCCGACGCCCGCCACAGCCCGAGGACGACGACGCCGACGAGGGTGACCGCCGCGAGCGCGATCTCGGTGCGGCCGAGGCGGTCGGCCCGCAGGGTCGCGGCGAGGGCGACGGCCGCGGCGACGCCGAGCGCGATGACGAAGACGGCGCCGGTCCGCTCACCGCCGTCGTCGACCGGGAGCGCGGCGACGAAGAGGCTGCCCAGGGCGAGCGCGGCTCCGAGCTCGCGCCACGGGACGCCCAGCGCCCGCCAGTCGCGCAGCGGGCCGTCGAGGCGCAGGTGGAGGACCCCGACGGCGACCGCGGCCAGCGCGGCGGCCGCGACGGTGAGGGTCACCCCGAGGACGGTGCGGCCCGCGTCGGCGGCGCTCCACACCGTCCAGATGCTGCCGAGCACGACGCCGAGGACGACCGGCCCGACGCCGACGACGGCGTAGCCGTAGAGCAGCACCCCGGCGGCCCACAGCCCGACGAGGCCCGGCCGGTCGGCGGGGACCTGGAGGCTCTGGGCGGCCTGGAAGACGACCGCCCCGAAGGCGGCCGCGGCGAGCAGCCGGACGGCGCCGACGACCGGGGAGGCGACGTCGCCGAGGTGCTCACGTCGTCGCTGGAGGACCTCCGCTGCGACGACGAGCCCGAGCCACACGAGCGCCACGAGGAGGATGCGGACGAGCGGCGAGACCGCGTCGAGGTTGGCCGCGACGGTCCACACGAGGCCGATGCCGACGAAGGCCGCCCCGAGGGTGAGCACGATCCGCGCGAGGGTGAGGCGGCGGTGGGCGACGTAGCGGGCGCGCAGGCGGTCGGCGGTGGGTGCGTCGACGAGGCCCTCGGACTGCCAGGCGGTGAGCTGGGTGTCGAGCCACGCCAGCTGGCCCGGCGTGGCCGGGTGGCGGAGGGTGTGGGCGCCGTCCGGGTCCGGATGGGTCGCCGCTGCGGTGCTGGGGGGCGAGGTCATCGCGGTGCTCCTCGAGGAGAGCGGGCCCGGGTCCGGGTTCACCGCCAGTGTCCCGCGCCCCTCCCGGCGGGGCCATGGGCACTCGTGCTCAGACGGTGTCTCGTCGGCCACGCCGACCGGACCGGGTGGCCACGGGCCGCGCGGGGGCCGACCGCACCCGGGACCCGATACCCGCCCCACGGGTCCCAGGTGTCACTCGTGCCGCCGGCCGACGGACAACCCCGTGCCCCGATCTCCATGCGCACCGGAAGGGAAACCTTGCGGAGCGGAAGGGAAACCTTGCGGAGCGGAAGGGAAACGTTGCCGGGCGCAAGCATCGGGGCGGCGACGCCGCGAGGTGGTTGCCGGTGGAAGGGAAACCTTCCGCGGCGCATGGAGGCTGGGAGAACACCTGTCCCGGGCCGGTTCTCAGGTCGGCGGGCCCGCGCACCCGGGGGCCATCGCACCTCGAGCCGAGGTGATTCCCCCTGCACGCCCCTACGAGCGGCAGGCCGCGGGCTCGGACGGCTCGCGGACCGCGTCGGCCGCCCCTTCGCGCTCCGGCGTCCGGCCGTCGGAGCGCGAGCCGCGCGGCCCGCCCACCCCGACCCGGTGGCCCCGCACACGCTGCGCCCACCTCGCGGCCGCGGCACGCACCGGCGCCTGGGCCACCAGCACCCCACCGAGGACGACGAGCATCGCCCCGAGCTGCACCCACCCGAAGCCCTCGCCCAGCAGGACCACCCCGAGCACCGTCCCGACGACCGGGTTGAGCAGCCCCACCACCGCGACGGCGCCGGCGTCCATCCGGGTCAGCCCGCGGAACCACACGACGTACCCGACCACCGACCCGACGAGCCCGAGCCACAGCAGCGCCAGCACCGCCGCCCCGTCCAGCGCCGGCGGCGCCCCCTCGACCACCAGCGCCACCGGCACGAGCACCAGCCCACCGGCCACCAGCTGCCACGCCGTCGTCGCGAGCACCGCGTCGCGCGGCGTCCAGCGCCGCACGAGCACGAACCCCACCGACGCCGACACGACGGCCCCGACCGACGCCGCCACCCCGACCGGGTCGACGGACCCCGACGCCCCGCCCCCCGCGGAGACCAGCACGACCACTCCCCCGATGCCGGCCACGGCCGCGAGCACCGCGACCCACGGCTGGCGCTCCCCGAGCAGCAGCCACGCCACACCCATGACCACCAACGGGGAGAGCGCGGTCAGCGTCGACGCCAACCCGCTCGGCAGCCGGTAGGCCGCGACGTACACGAGCCCGAAGAAGACCGCGTGGTTGAGCGTCCCCAGCACCGCCGCACGACCCCACCACGCACCGCGCGGCCGCCGCCGCACCCAGAGCAGCAGCAGCACCCCCGCCGGGAGGATGCGCATGACCGCGGCGAAGAGCGGGCGACCCGGCGGCAGCCAGAGCTGCGTCACCGCGTACGTCGACCCCCACACCACCGGAGCGACCGCCGTCACGAGCACCGTCCGCATCCCCGCTGTACCTTCCATGGAAGAGACATTACCTTCCACGGAAGATATTGTCGAGGGATGGACCACGTCGCCACCGTCCACGCGCAATGGCGCACCGAGCGCCCCGACCTCGACACCACCCCGCTCCTCGTCATCGGACGCATCCACCGCATCGCGGCCGCCCTGACCCCCGAACTGACCGCCGTCTACGCCGAGTTCGGCCTCGGCGAGGGCGAGTTCGACGTCCTCGCCACGCTCCGCCGCCAGGGCGAGCCCTTCACCCTCTCCCCCGGCGAGCTCGCCGAGCGGACGATGGTCACCTCCGGCGCCGTGAGCAAGCGCCTCGACCGGCTGCAGGCACGCGGCCTCGTCGAGCGACGGGCCGACGCCACCGACGGCCGCGCCCGCACCGTCGTCCTCACACCGGCGGGCCGCACCCTCATCGACGACGCGATGGCCGCCCACGTGGCCAACGAGGCCCGGCTGCTCGAGGCCCTCGGCGCCCGCGACCGCGACACCCTCGCCCGCCTGCTGGCGCGCCTCGCGGAGTCGCTCGGCGCCTGAGCGGAGCCCGCGCCGAGCACCCCGACCACGTGTGAGGGAGACCTCGCCGCGCCCCCGGGTGGGCGGCGCACGGGACCGATAGAGTCCGAGACATGCCGATCAGCAAGGTCCTCATCGCGAACCGGGGCGAGATCGCGGTGCGCATCGCCCGTGCCTGCAAGGACTCCGGGGTCGCGTCCGTCGCGGTCTACGCCGAGCCCGACCGGGACGCCCTCCACGTCAAGGTCGCCGACGAGGCCCACGCCCTCGGCGGCTCCACCCCCGGCGACTCCTACCTCCTGCAGGACAAGCTCATCGAGGTCGCGCAGCAGGCCGGCGCCGACGCCGTCCACCCCGGCTACGGCTTCCTCGCCGAGAACGCCGACTTCGCGCAGAAGGTCATCGACGCCGGCCTGACCTGGATCGGCCCCGGCCCCGAGGCCATCGACTCGCTCGGCGACAAGGTCAAGGCGCGGCACATCGCCCTCGCCGCCGATGCCCCGCTCGTCCCCGGCACCAAGGACCCGGTCGAGGGCCCCGACGAGGTCGTCGCCTTCGCGCAGGAGCACGGCCTCCCCGTCGCCATCAAGGCGGCGTACGGCGGTGGCGGCCGCGGCCTCAAGGTCGCCCGCACCATCGAGGAGATCCCCGAGCTGTTCGACTCCGCGGTGCGCGAGGCGGTCACCGCCTTCGGCCGCGGCGAGTGCTTCGTCGAGCGCTTCCTCGACCACCCGCGCCACGTCGAGACCCAGTGCCTCGCCGACCAGCACGGCAACGTCGTCATCGTCTCGACGCGTGACTGCTCCCTCCAGCGCCGCAACCAGAAGCTCGTCGAGGAGGCACCGGCCCCGTTCCTCACCGAGGAGCAGCACACCGAGCTCCTCCGCGCGAGCAAGGAGATCCTCCGCAGGGCCGGCTACGTCGGCGCCGGCACCTGCGAGTTCCTCGTCGGGCCGCAGGGCGACATCAGCTTCCTCGAGGTCAACACCCGCCTCCAGGTCGAGCACCCCGTGTCCGAGGAGGTCACCGGCATCGACCTCGTCCGTGAGCAGCTGCGCATCGCGAACGGCGAGTCCCTCGACTACCCCGACCCCGAGCCGCACGCGCACTCCATCGAGTTCCGCATCAACGGCGAGGACGCCGGCCGGAACTTCCTCCCCGCCCCCGGCACCGTGTCGCGGATGGTCGTGCCGCAGGGGCCGGGCGTGCGCTGGGACGCCGGCATCGTCGAGGGCGACACCGTCGCCGGCGCGTTCGACTCGATGATCGCCAAGCTCGTCGTCACCGGCCGCACCCGGCAGCAGGCGCTCGAGCGCTCCCGCCGCGCGCTCGCCGAGCTCGTCGTCGAGGGGATGCCGACCGTCGTCCCCTTCCACCGCAAGGTCGTCGCCGACCCGGCCTTCGCCCCGGCCGACCCCGACGAGAAGTTCACCGTCCACACGCGCTGGATCGAGACCGAGTTCGACAACGACATCGAGCCGTACTCGGGCCCGGTCGGTGACGCCCCCGAGGCGCAGGAGCGCCAGACGGTCGTCGTCGAGGTCGGCGGCAAGCGGCTCGAGGTCTCGGTCACCGGAGGCCTGTCCTTCGGCGGCGGCGGCGGCGCCGCGCACGGCGCGAAGAAGAAGGCCCCCCGGCGCTCCGGCGGCGGGTCCGGCGGCGCCGCGGCGTCCGGCGACTCCCTCACCGCCCCGATGCAGGGCACCATCGTCAAGGTCTCCGTCGAGGAGGGCGCGACCGTCGCCGCCGGCGACCAGGTCGTCGTCCTCGAGGCGATGAAGATGGAGCAGCCGATCACCGCGCACAAGGCCGGTGTCGTCACCGGCCTCAAGGCCGAGGTCGGTGGGACGGTCACCAACGGCGCGGTCATCTGCGACATCAAGGACGCCGAGGCGCCCGCCGACGCCTGACCGCCTCCCAGCGGGACGACTCCAACCGGTCGACCCCGTCGAGTGAACAGAACACGCCGTCCGAGCCAGCGCTCGGACGGCGTGTTCTGTTCACTCGACGGGTGTGGTGGAGCTGCTACCCCAGGTCACGGCGGGGCTGGGGGTCGTCACCGGTCCCCGGCGAGGGGTTGGGCGCGACCGGCGCCGGGTCCGCGGGGTCGTGAGGGTGCCACGGCTCGACGGGGTCGGGGTCGAGGGTGTCCGGCGCGTCGGGGTCGACCGGGTCCGGGGCCTCGGGTGCCGCGGGCAGGTCCTCGTCGGGCAGGTCGGGGACGTCGGGGCCGGGCTCGGCGCTCATCCCGCCCGCCTCAGTGGGTCGGACCGGACGACGGCGGGGGCGGCGGGGGCACCTGACCGCCACCGGAGGGCGGCGGGGGCGGGGGCACCTGGCCCCCACCGGAGGTCGGCCCACCGGACCCGCCGTGCGGCGGCAGCCCGAGCCCCTTGCGCAGCGCGTCGCTGCCCTTGTCGACCTTCGCCGAGTGCGTCGGCCCGGCCTTGGACCGCACGAACCCCTCGACCTTGCCGATGGCCTCGTCGGCCTTCTGCGGGTTGTTGCGGGCGTAGTCCTTGACCTTCGTGACGGCGGCGATGAGCGCCGCGGCGCGACCCTTGGCCATGTCGTCCTCCTCGGGGATGGGGTGTCTGAAGGGACAACCCATCCTGCCCGAGCAAGGTTCCCGGCGGGCCGGGCGCGACGCAGCAGCGACGGCGTCGCCGCAGGTCAGGCGATGGGGTGCAGCCGGCGCGCGGCTTCGGCGAGCGAGCCGGACAGCGACGGGTACACCGTGAAGGTCGACGCGACCTGGTCGACGTTGAGGCGGTGCTGCACGGCGAGGGTCACCGGGAAGATCAGCTCGGAGGCGCGCGGCGCGACGACGACGCCGCCGACGACCGCCCCCGAGCCCTTCTGCGCGAACAGCTTGACGAAGCCGTCGGTGATGCCGAGCATCTTCGCGCGCGGGTTGCGCGACAGCGGCAGCATGAGGACCTCGGCGTCGACACGCTCCTCGTCGACATCCTTCTGCGAGATGCCGACCGTGGCGATCTCGGGGTCGGTGAAGATGTTCGCCGACACCACACCGAGGTTGAGCGGTGCGACGGCGTCCCCGAGGGCGTGCGCGATCGCGATGCGCCCCTGCATCGCCGCGACGGACGCCAGCGGCAGCACGCCGGTGCAGTCCCCGGCTGCGTAGACGCCGCGGACGGACGTGCGCGAGACGCGGTCGACGACGACGTGGCCCGAGGGCGCGAGCTCGACCCCGACCTCCTCGAGGCCGATGCCCCGCGTCGACGGCACCGACCCGACCGCCAGCAGCGCGTGAGTCCCGGTGACCTCCCGGCCGTCCTCGAGGCGCACCAGCACGCCGTCGTCGGTGCGCTCGACGGCGGCCATCCGCGAGCGACCGAGCACCTCCATCCCGCGCTTGCGGAACACCTTCTCGATGACCGAGGCGGCGTCGGGGTCCTCGCCCGGCAGGACCCGGTCGCGGGAGGAGACGAGGACGACCTCGGACCCGAGGCCGAGGTAGGCCTGCGCGAGCTCGGCGCCGGTGACGCCGGACCCGACGACGACGAGCCGCCGCGGCAGCTCGGGCAGGTCGTAGATCTGCTGCCAGGTGAGGATGCGCTCGCCGTCGGGCACGGCGGTGTCCATCACGCGGGGCGAGGCGCCGGTGGCGACGAGGACGACGTCGGCGTCGAGCTGCTCGTCGTCGACGCGGACGGTGCTCGACGAGACGAGCGAGCCGGTGCCCTCGACGACGCGGACGCCGACCTCGCGCAGGCGCGCGCGGATGTCGTCGCTCTGCGCGCGGGCCAGGCGCAGGACCCGGCGGTTGACCTCGGGCAGGTCGGCGATCGCGTCGGAGACCTCGTCGCCCTCCTGGTCCTCGAGGTGGACGCCGAGGTCGGCCGCGGTCTCGAAGTCGCTCATGTAGTCGGCGGTCGAGATGAGGGCCTTGGACGGCACGCAGTCGGTGAGCACCGCGGCGCCCCCGATGCCGGTGCGCTCGACGACGGTGACGTCGGCGCCGACGTGGGCGGCGACGAGGGCGGCCTCGTAGCCACCCGGTCCCCCGCCGAGGATGACGACTCTGCTCGACCGCGCGTTCACGGCCACCATCCAACCACTCCGGGGCAGGTCACGATCCGGGCACCCGGATGACGAAGTGGCAAAGGTCCCTTTCCGAACCACTACCTCTGCCCCTAGGGTGCGAGCGGGACCCCCGCCGGTCCCCGGCCCCCGCCGTCCCCCGTTGTTGGAGGTCTCCCATGTCCCGTCCCCTCGGCCGCCGCGCGGGTGCTCTCGCCGCCGCCGGACTCACCGCCCTCGCCCTGGCCGCCTGCTCCCCGCCCTCGGAGGGCGGCTCGGGCGACAGCGCGTCCTCGGGCGGCTCCTCCGCCGCCACGGCCACCTCGGCCGCCGACCTCGGGGGGATGGACGCCCTCGTCGCCGCCGCCAAGAAGGAGGGCGCGCTCAACGTCATCGCGCTGCCGCCGGACTGGGCGAACTACGGCGAGGTCATCAAGGCGTTCCAGGCGAAGTACCCGGACATCAAGATCACGAGCGACCAACCCGACGCGAGCAGCGCCGACGAGATCGCGACGGCGAAGCGCCTCAAGGGCCAGTCCGGCGCCCCCGACGTCTTCGACCTCGGCGCGGCCGTCGCCCTCGCGAACACCGACATGTACGCCAAGTACAAGGTCTCGACGTTCGACGACATCCCGGCCGACTTCAAGGACGCCGACGGCACGTGGGTCAACGACTACGGCGGGTACATGAGCATCGGCTACGACTCGGCCAAGGTCCCCGCCCCGACGAGCGTCCAGGACCTCCTCGGTGCGGACTTCAAGGGCAAGGTCGCGCTCAACGGCAACCCGACCGAGGCCGGCGCCGCGTTCGCGGGCGTCCAGATGGTCTCGATCGCCGAGGGCGGCAGCGCCGGTGACCTCACCAAGGGCGTCGACTTCTTCAAGCAGCTCAAGGCCGCCGGCAACTTCCTGCCGGTCGACCCCACGCCCGCCACCGTCGAGTCCGGCCAGACGCCGGTCGTCATCGACTGGGACTACCTCAACGCCTCGCTGAGCGCCAAGGTCCCGACGTGGAAGGTGTTCGTGCCCAAGGAGGCCGTCGTCGCCGGCTACTACTACCAGGCGATCAACGTCGACGCGCCGCACCCGGCCGCCGCGCGCCTGTGGCAGGAGTTCCTCTACAGCGACGAGGGCCAGAACCTCTGGCTCAAGGGCGGCGCCCGACCGGTCCGCTTCGACGCGATGAAGACCGCCGGCACGCTCGACGCCGACGCGGCCGCCCTGCTGCCCGCCGTCGAGGGCACCCCGGTCGTCCCGACCCAGGCCGACTCCGACAGCGGCAAGAAGTACCTCGCCGACAACTGGGCCAACGCGGTTGGCTGACACGGCGATCGCCCGCCCCGCGGGGGCGCTGCGACGGCTGCGGCCGTCCGGCGCCCTCGCGGGGGTCGTGCCGTTCTTCGCCTACACGACCGTCTTCCTGCTGATCCCGACGCTCGTCGTCGTCATCGGCGCCTTCCTCGACGCCGACAACCGGCCGACGCTCGGCAACGTCTCGGCGCTCACGCAGCCGGCGGTCGTCCGGGGGCTCGTGCAGTCGGTCGTCCTCTCGGCCGTCACCGCGCTCGGGGGCGCGGTCATCGGGGGTGTTCTCGCGTACGCCGTGAGCACCGCGCGGCCGGGGTCGGTCACGCAGCGCTTCTTCACCTCGCTGTGCGGCGTGCTCGCCCAGTTCGGCGGTGTCGCACTGGCGTTCGCCTTCATCGCGTCGTTCAGCGCGCAGGGCCTGCTCAGCGTCCTGCTCTCGAAGGTCGGGATGTCGACCGGCGGCGGCCTGTGGCTCTACGAGTGGGACCGCGGGCTGATGCTCGTCTACCTCTACTTCCAGATCCCGCTCATGCTCATCGTCTTCCTGCCCGCGGTCGAGGGGCTGCGGCCGCAGTGGCGCGAGGCGACCGAGACCCTCGGCGGCACCACGTGGACGTACTGGCGCCGCGTCGCCGGGCCGATCCTCCTGCCGTCGTTCGTCGGCGCCACGCTGCTGCTGTTCACGAACGCGTTCTCGGCGTACTCGACGGCGAAGGCGCTCGTCCCGCAGGCGAACCCGCTGCTCCCGCTGCAGATCGGCAGCTCGCTGTCGTCCGAGGTCATCCTCGGCCAGGAGAACATCGGCAAGGCGATGGCCCTCGAGATGGTCGTCGTCGTCGCCGTCGTCATGGCCCTGTACGCGTGGCTCGACAAGCGCGCCGGCCGCTGGATGACGCGATGAGCGGGCGGTCGACGTTCCGTCGCCGCCAGCGGGTCTTCCGCTGGGTGACCCTCACCTTGCTGCTCGCGTTCTTCGGCCTGCCGCTGCTCGGCATGCTCGAGTTCACGCTCCAGGGCCCCGGCGGGAACGGCCGGACGCTCGACACCTGGCGCACCCTGGCCGACGTCTCGCAGATCTCGCTCGAGTACCCGGCGCTCAAGGAGGGCTTCCTCGCGTCCGTCGGGCTGGCGGTCGTCACGCCGCTCATCATGCTCGTGCTCCTCGTCCCGACGATGACGTGGGTGCGGCTGCGCCTGCCCGGCCTGTCGCGCACCGTCGAGTTCGTCTGTCTCCTGCCGCTCACGGTGCCCGCCATCGTCCTCGTCGTCGGCCTCACCCCGGTGTACGCGTGGGTGTACTACCTCGTCGGCTCCTCGACGATGTGGCTCGCGCTCGCCTACGTCGTGCTCGTCCTCCCCTACGCGTACCGCTCGCTCGACGCGGGGCTGCGCGCCATCGACGTCCGCACGCTGTCGGAGGCCGCGCGCTCGCTCGGGGCGTCGTGGTTCACCGTCATGTGGCGGGTCGTCCTGCCGAACCTGCGCACCGCCGTGCTGTCGGCCTCGTTCCTCTCGGTCGCGCTCGTCCTCGGCGAGTTCACCATCGCCAGCCTGTTCAGCAAGAAGAACCTCCAGGTCGCGATGTACGAGCTCGGCAAGTCCGACGCGAAGATCTCCGTCGCCGTCGGTCTCGCCGCCCTCGTCTTCGGCTTCGTCGTGCTCTTCGCCATGTCCTTCGTCGGCACCCGCCCGGCCGGCGCCGGGCGCATCGCCCGCCTGCGTCGTCCCCGTCCCGCCAAGGAGACCCCGTGACCGCCGCCCCCGACACCGCGACGACCCGCGGCACCGCCGTCCAGCTGACCGACCTGCGCCGCGTCTACGGCGGGGTCTCGGCCCTCGACGGGCTGACCCTCCACCTCGAGCCCGGCGAGCTGGTGTGCCTGCTCGGCCCGTCCGGCTGCGGCAAGACGACGGCGCTGCGCTGCCTCGCGGGCCTCGAGGACCCCGACAGCGGCACCATCGAGGTCGGCGGCCGCGACGTCACGCGCATCCCGACGAACAAGCGCGACATGGGGATGGTCTTCCAGGCCTACAGCCTCTTCCCGCACATGACGGCGCGGCAGAACGTCGAGTTCGGCCTCGAGCTGCGCGGCCGGGACAAGGCCTCGCGGCGGGCCCGCGCGGGCGAGATGCTCGACCTCGTCGGGCTCCAGCAGCACGCCGACAAGTACGCCCACCAGATGTCCGGCGGGCAGCAGCAGCGTGTCGCGCTGGCCCGGGCGCTGGCCATCGAGCCGCAGGTGCTGCTGCTCGACGAGCCGCTGTCGGCCCTCGACGCCAAGGTGCGCACGCAGCTGCGCGACGAGATCCGGCGCATCCAGCTCGAGGTCGGCACGACGACGCTCTTCGTCACGCACGACCAGGAGGAGGCGCTCGCCGTCGCCGACCGGGTCGGCGTCATGTCCACCGGCCGGCTCGAGCAGCTCGCGCCGCCGGCGGAGCTCTACTCCGCCCCGCGCACGCCGTTCGTCGCCGACTTCGTCGGGCTGACCAACCGGCTGCGGGCGCGCGTCGAGGGCGGTCGGGCGCACGTGCTCGGCGGCAGCATCCCGGTCCTGCCGGGCTCGGCCGAGGGCGACGCCGTCGTGCTCGTGCGCCCCGAGGGCGTCACGGTCTCCCCCGGGGGCGACGGTTCCGGCGAGGGCGGGGCGAGTGTCGTCAGCGCCAGCTTCCTCGGCGGCCACGGGCGGGTCATCGTCCGCACGCCGGCCGGCGAGCTCGTGACGGTCCAGGTGCCCAACACCGACGTCACGCGCTACCGGCCGGGCGACCACGTCGTCCTCGCCCCGCGCGGTGACGCCGCGCTGGCCGTCGCCGCCGACTGACGCCCCCAGCCCCGTGCGAGCGCGGGCTACACCGCAGTAACTGCCGCCCCAGCGACCATTACTGCGGTGTAGCCCGAGCCGCCGGTGGCCACGGATCAGCCGGGGACGACGACCGCGGAGCTGCGACGGGCGAGGCGGTCCCCGGCGGCGACGACCGCCACGACCGTGACCGCGAGGACGACGAGCGCGGCGGCCGCGCCGAGCGGCTCGTCGACGGCGAACGTCGGGATCATCCGGGTCGGCAGCGCGAGCGCGAAGACCATCGCGATCGCCGAGCCGAGCCAGCTGCCGACCATGTTCGCCCGATGCGCCCGCAGGTCGCCGCGGCGGATGCCGACGACGCCGAGCGACACGGTCACGAGCGTCACGAGGCTGAGGACGTGCAGCCAGCTGAACGCGCCGTCGCGCAGGTGACGGATCCAGAACGAGGACACCGCCGTCCAGAGCATGAGGACGACCCAGACCCGCCCGAGGTGACGGTGGCGGGCGTCGCCCTTGCGGCGGGCGAGCTGCACGACACCGAGCGACACCGAGAGGAGCGCGGCGGCGACGTGGGAGGTGATGAGGAGGGTCCAGGCGTGCACGGTCAGTCCTTCCGGAGGGCGGTGACGAGGGTGGTGACGGTGTGCAGGAGGTCGACCGGGTCGGCGCCCACCGCGCGGACGGCGTCGTCGAAGCGGTCACCGAGCACCTCGGTGGCGGCCGCGAGGCGGGTGACGCCCTCGGCGGTCACCGCCAGCTCGCGCCGGTTGCCGTGGCCGCGACCGACGTCGAGCAGGCCGTCCGCCGCGAGGCCGGCGACCATCCGGCTCGTCGCGGCCTCGCTCGCGCCGAGTCCGTCGGCGAGCTCGCGCTGGGTGGGCCGGTCGAGCCGAGAGGCGTGGAGCAGGACGAGGTAGCGCCGGTAGGTCAGGCCGCTGCCCGAGCGCGCGAGGAGGGTCTCGGCGCGGCGGTCCATCAGGGCGACGAGGACGTGGAGCTCGTGGGCGAGGGAGGCCATGCAGGCAGACTTGCACATGCAACTTGCATCCGCAAGTCCTAACGCGCCCGGTGCGCGCTACACCGCAGTACGTGCTGCCCCAGCGACCGTTACTGCGGTGTAGCCCGGCACTGGGGCGGTCCGCGCGGCGTCGCTAGGCTGCCGCCGTGACCGACACCGCCGCCGCCCACGACCTGTCCGACCCCTCGACCGACCCGTTCGCGGTCGCCGAGGCCGCCGCCGCGGTCATCCGCGAGCGCACGGGGGTCGAGCGCCACGACGTCGCCCTCGTCCTCGGCAGCGGCTGGGGCCAGGCGGGCGACCTCGTCGGCGAGACCGTGACGACGATCGAGAACACCGACGTCCCCGGGTTCGGCAAGGCCGCGGTCGCCGGGCACAGCGGCTCGATGCGCTCGGTGGCCATCGGCGACACCGGCCGGCGCGCGCTCGTCTACGGCACCCGCACCCACTTCTACGAGGGCCGCGGCGTGCGTGCCGTCGTCCACGGCGTGCGCACCGCGGCGGCCGCCGGCTGCACGACGATCGTCATCACGAACGGCTGCGGCGGCCTGCGCCCCGAGTGGGCGCCCGGCACCCCCGTACTCATCAGCGACCACATCAACCTCACCGCGCACTCCCCCATCGAGGGCGCGAACTTCGTCGACCTCACCGACCTCTACAGCCCCCGGCTGCGTGCGGTCGCGCAGGAGGTGGACCCGACCCTCGACGAGGGCGTCTACGTCCAGTTCCGCGGCCCGCACTACGAGACCCCGGCCGAGGTGCGGATGGCCAAGCTCCTCGGCGGTGACCTCGTCGGGATGTCCACCTCGCTCGAGGCGATCGCCGCCCGGCAGAGCGGCCTCGAGGTGCTCGGCGTCTCGCTCGTGACGAACGCGGCGGCCGGCATCTCGCCGAACCCGCTGAGCCACGAGGAGGTCCTCGAGGCCGGCCAGGCCGCGGCCGAGCGCTGCGGACGACTCCTCGCCGACGTCGTCGGCCGCATCTGAGGACCGCCCCCGTGAGCGCCCCCACCGACCTCGACGCCCTGATCGCCGCCGCCCGCGCCTGGGCGGCCGACGACCCCGACCCCGCGACGCGCGCCGAGCTCGAGGGCCTGGCCGACCGCGCCGGCACCGACGACGCCGCCCGCGAGGAGCTCGCCGACGCGATGTCGGGGATGCTCGAGTTCGGCACCGCCGGCCTGCGCGGCAAGCTCGGCGGCGGCCCGAACCGGATGAACCGCGCCGTCGTCATCCGGGCCGCGGCCGGGCTCACCGCGTACCTGCGCACCGTCACCGACGAGCCGTTCGTCGTCGTCGGCTACGACGCGCGCACCAACTCCGACGTCTTCGCCCACGACACCTGCGCCGTCGTCACCGGGATGGGCGGCCGGGCCGTCGTCCTCCCCCGGCCGCTGCCGACCCCGGTGCTGGCGTACGCGATCCGCCACCTCGGCGCCGACGCCGGCGTGATGGTCACCGCCTCGCACAACCCGCCGCAGGACAACGGCTACAAGGTCTACGTCGGCGACGGCTCGCAGATCGTCCCGCCGGTCGACGGGCTCATCGCCGCCGAGATCGACCGCATCGCGTCGGTCGCGTCCGTGCCGCGGGCCGACGACGGCTGGGACACGCTCGGCGACGACGTGCTCGAGGCCTACCTCGACGACGTCGTCACGGTTGTCTCGCCCGAGGCCCCGCGCGAGCTGACCGTCGTCCACACCGCGCTGCACGGCGTCGGCTCCGAGACCGTGCGCCGAGCCTTCCTCGCCGCGGGCTTCGCCGAGCCGCTGCCCGTCCCCTCGCAGGCCGAGCCGGACCCGATGTTCCCGACGGTCTCCTTCCCCAACCCGGAGGAGCCGGGGGCGATGGACGCCGCCCTCGAGCTCGCCGAGCAGACCGGCCCCGACCTCGTCGTGGCCAACGACCCCGACGCGGACCGCTGCGCCGTCGCGGTGCCCGGCCCGGGTGGCTGGCGGATGCTGCGCGGCGACGAGGTCGGCGCGCTGCTCGGCTCGTACGTGCTCGAGCGGGGCGTCGCCCAGGACTCCCCCGACGCCGTGTTCGCCAACTCGATCGTCTCCTCGCGCCTGCTCGCGGCGATGTGCCGGGCCGCCGGCGTGCGCCACGAGGAGACCCTGACCGGCTTCAAGTGGATCGGTCGCGTGCCCGGGCTGCGCTACGGCTACGAGGAGGCGCTCGGCTACTGCGTCGACCCCGGCCACGTCCGCGACAAGGACGGCGTCTCGGCCGCGTTGCTCGTCGCCGAGCTCGCGGCGACGCTCAAGCAGCAGGGCCGCACCCTCGTCGACCGCCTCGACGACCTCGCGCGCGCCCATGGCGTGCACGCCACCGACTCGTTCTCCGTGCGCGTCGAGGACCTCTCGCTCATCGGCCGGATCATGGAGCGGCTGCGCGCCCAGCCGCCGACGACGGTGGCCGGTGTCGACGTCGCCCGCGCCGACGACCTCGCGCGCGGGGACGGCGGCCTCCCGCCGACCGAGGGCCTGCGCTACCACCTGGCGGACGACTCGCGCATCATCGTGCGGCCCTCCGGCACCGAGCCGAAGCTCAAGGTGTACCTCGAGGTCGTCGAGCCGGTCACCGGCGACGACCTGCGCGGCGCCCGCCAGCGCGCGGCCGACCGGCTCGCGGCCGTCCGCGCCGACCTCGAGGCCGCGACCGCCCTCTGACCCCGGCGGCCGCAGCACCCTGATGGCTGCAGCACCCCGCGCTCCATCGGCGGCCGTCCGTGGCGCACCCGACGGTGGGGCCCGTGGCGCGGGAACGGGGGTGATCACCCCCGTTCCCGCGCCACCGGCCGCACCTCGAGCCGGTGCCGGCGACGCCTCGGCCATCCGCCGGACGCGTCGAGGAGGATGCCCCGGCCGGCCCGGCTGGGTGCATCGAGGGGGCGCAGGCGCCGGCCCCTCGGCATCGTCCGAGGTCAGCGCCCGCGGGTGGCGAGATGTGCCATCCCGGCGGGCCCCGGGTCGTGCGGTGGTGCCCCCGTCCGACGGTGACCCGGCCCCACCGACCCCCGTACACTCCCGGGGTGAGCACGAGCACCGAGGTCGACCCGACGACGCGAGCCCGCGACATCCTCGGGGTCTCCCGCCTGACCAACTCCGCCCTGACCGGCTGGCTGCACGGCCTGCCGGGCGTCGACCAGGTCGGCTGCGAGGCCCGCGCGGCGGCGCTGTCGACCCGCTCGGTCAAGACCTCGAGCAAGGCGTGGGCCATCGACACCGCCATCTCGATGATCGACCTGACGACGCTCGAGGGCGCCGACACCCCGGGCAAGGTCCGCGGGCTCGCGACGCGCGCGCTCGTCCCGGACCCCAGCGACCCCAGCACGCCGAGCCCGGCCGCGGTCTGCGTCTACGGTGACATGGTCCCCTTCGCCCGGGAGGTCATCGGCGAGCGCGACGTGCGCATCGCCGCCGTGGCCACCGCGTTCCCGAGCGGCCGCGCGAGCCGCGCCGTCAAGCTCGCCGACACCCGCGACGCCGTGCAGAACGGCGCCGACGAGATCGACATGGTCATCGACCGCGGGGCCTTCCTCGCCGGCGACTACCTGTCGGTCTTCCGCGAGATCGCCGAGACCAAGGAGGCCTGCGGCGACGCGCGCCTCAAGGTCATCATGGAGACCGGCGAGCTCGTCACCTACGACAACGTCCGCCGCGCCTCGTGGCTCTCGATGCTCGCCGGCGGCGACTTCATCAAGACCTCGACCGGCAAGATCTCGCCGGCCGCGACGCTGCCGGTCACGCTCGTCATGCTCGAGGCCGTCCGTGACTGGCGCGACGCCACCGGTGAGCAGGTCGGCGTCAAGCCGGCCGGCGGCATCCGCACGAGCAAGGACGCCATCAAGTTCCTCGTCACCGTCAACGAGGTCGCCGGCGAGGACTGGCTGAGCAACGAGTGGTTCCGCTTCGGCGCCTCGAGCCTGCTCAACGACCTCCTCCTCCAGCGCCAGAAGATGACGACGGGCGCCTACTCCGGCGCCGACTACGTCGCCGACGACGCCCCCAGCGGCTACTGACCCGCCACCCCGACCGACCCAAGGACAGCAGCGAATGCCCACCTTCGAGTACGCGCCGGCCCCGGAGTCCCGGGCCGTCGTCGACATCGCCAGCAGCCACGGTCTGTTCATCGGCGGCGAGTTCGTCGAGGCCACCGGCGGCAAGCCGTTCAAGACGCTCAACCCCGCCACCGAGGAGGTCCTCTCGGAGGTCTCCGAGGCGACCGCGGACGACGTCGACGCCGCCGTCCGCGCGGCCCGCAGCGCCTACACCCGTGTCTGGTCGCGGATGAGCGGCGCCGACCGCGGCAAGTACCTCTACCGGATCGCCCGGATCATCCAGGAGCGCGCCCGCGAGCTCGCCGTCCTCGAGACGCTCGACAACGGCAAGCCCATCAAGGAGAGCCGCGACGTCGACATCCCCCTCGTCGCCGCGCACTTCTTCTACCACGCGGGCTGGGCCGACAAGCTGTCGTACGCCGCGCTCGGCGAGAACCCCCGGCCGGTCGGCGTCGTCGGCCAGGTCATCCCGTGGAACTTCCCGCTGCTCATGCTCGCGTGGAAGGTCGCGCCGGCGCTCGCGTGCGGCAACACGGTCGTGCTCAAGCCGGCCGAGACCACCCCGCTCACCGCGCTGCTCTTCGCCGAGATCTGCCAGCAGGCCGAGCTGCCCGCCGGTGTCGTCAACATCGTCACGGGCGCGGGCGCCACCGGGCAGGCCATCGTCGACCACCCGGGCATCGACAAGCTCGCGTTCACCGGCTCGACGGGCGTGGGCAAGATGATCGCCCGCTCCATCTCCGGCACCCGCAAGAAGGCGACCCTCGAGCTCGGCGGCAAGGGCGCGAACATCATCTTCGACGACGCCCCGGTCGACCAGGCGGTCGAGGGCATCGTCAACGGCATCTTCTTCAACCAGGGCCACGTCTGCTGCGCGGGTAGCCGGATCCTGGTGCAGGAGAACGTCGCCGACGAGGTCGTGCGTCGCCTCAAGCGCCGCCTCACGACGCTGCGCATCGGCGACCCGATGGACAAGAACACCGACGTGGGCGCCATCAACAGCCGCGCGCAGCTGCAGCGCATCGAGGAGCTGACGGCCGCCGGGTCGCAGGAGGGCGCCGAGCGCTGGGACTCCGGCTGCGAGCTGCCGAGCACCGGCTACTGGTTCCGCCCGACCGTGTTCACCGACGTGTCGCAGTCGCACCGGGTCGCCCAGGAGGAGATCTTCGGGCCGGTCGTCTCGGTGCTGACCTTCCGCACCCCCGGCGAGGCGGTCGCCAAGGCGAACAACACGCCGTACGGCCTCTCGGCCGGCATCTGGACCGAGAAGGGCAGCCGCATCCTCTGGATGGCCGACCAGCTGCGCGCCGGCGTGGTCTGGGCCAACACGTTCAACAAGTTCGACCCGACCTCGCCCTTCGGCGGCTACAAGGAGTCGGGCTACGGCCGCGAGGGCGGCCGCCACGGCCTCGAGGCCTACGTCAAGACCGGGAGTGACCAGTGAGCGCGCGCGTGGACGTCCGCAAGACGTACAAGCTCTACATCGGCGGGAAGTTCCCCCGCTCCGAGAGCGGCCGCTCCTACGAGGTGCTCGCCGCGCCGACCGGCCGGCGCGCCACCCCGCGCTTCCTCGCCAACGCGGCGATGGGCTCGCGCAAGGACGCCCGCGACGCCGTCGTCGCCGCTCGCAAGGCGCAGCCCGGATGGGCCGGCGCCACCGCGTACAACCGCGGCCAGGTGCTCTACCGCGTCGCCGAGGTGATGGAGGGCCGCCGCGCGCAGCTCGTCCAGGACGTCCGCGACTCCGAGGGCCTGACGCCCGCGCGCGCCGAGGCCGTCGTCTCCGCCGCGATCGACCGGTGGGTCTGGTACGCCGGCTGGGCCGACAAGTACGCGCAGGTCCTCGGCGGGCTCAACCCGGTCGCCGGGCCGTACTTCGACATCTCCGCGCCGGAACCCACCGGGGTCGTCGCGGTGCTCGCGCCCCAGGCGTCGTCGCTGCTCGGCCTCGTGTCGGTCGTGGCGCCGGTCGTCGTGTCCGGCAACACCTGCGTCGTCCTCGCCTCCGAGGACCGGCCGCTGCCGGCCATCGACCTCGCCGAGTGCCTCGCGACGTCCGACGTGCCGGGCGGTGTCGTCAACGTCGTCACCGGGCGGACCGCCGAGGTCGCGCCGTGGCTCGCCTCGCACCGCGACGTCAACGCCATCGACCTCACCGGCGCGGCGGACGCGGCCGGCGTGGAGTGGGGCGACCTCGAGCTGGCCGCCGCCGAGAACCTCAAGCGGGTGTTGCGCCCCGGCGGCTCCGGCCCCGAGGCGGTCGAGCCCGACTTCGACGCGGTGCCCGACCTCTCGCGCCTCACGGCGTTCCTCGAGACCAAGACGGTCTGGCACCCGAAGGGCCGCTGACCCTCGTCTCCTCCCCCGCCCCACCTTTTCGGGGTCACCCCGAAATGTCCACGAGACCCCGGATCCGTTCCGGGGTCTCGTGGACGTTCCGGGGTCTCGGAGCGTCAGATGCGTCCCTCGCTGCTCCGCGCCGGAAACCCGGTCGCCCCGACGCGTCGACCGCTCCTAGCCTGCCGGGATGCCGACACCGCTGCCGACCCCGACCCTGGAGACCGCCAGGCTGCGGCTGCGTCCCTTCCGCCCGGAGGATGCCGACGCGCTCTTCACCCTGATGAGCGACCACGTCGTGCTGCGGTACTGGGACGCCCCGCCGTGGCGGGACCGCGAGCGGGCGCCAGCGTTCGTCCGGGCGTGCGAGCGGGTCGCGGAGAACGGCTCCGGCGCACGGCTCGTCGTCGAGCGTCGCTCCGACGGCTCCTTCGTCGGCTGGTGCGCCCTGGCGCAGTACGACGCGGGGTACCGCAGCGCCGTCATCACCTACGTCCTGCGGCAGGACGCCTGGGGGCAGGGCCTGGCCACCGAGGCCGGGAGCGCGCTGCTCGACTGGGCCTTCGCGACCCTCGACCTCAACCGCGTCCAGGGCGAGGCCGACACGCGCAACCCGGCCTCCCGGCGCGTCCTCGAGAGGCTCGGCTTCGTCCACGAGGGCACGCTGCGCGAGGACTGCGTCGTCGACGGCGAGGTGTCTGACACGTGGGTCCTCGGCCTCCTGCGCCGCGACCGACGGCCGGCTCCGCCCACCGGCGCCTGAAGGGCGGGCGGTCCGGGCGACCCCGCCGCGCGCCGTAGGATGGTGGCCCGTGGGTGAGCAGGACACGGACGCGCAGGACACGACGACCGACCCTCCCTGCGACCGGCGCCGCGTCGTCGTCCTCGCCGGCCCCAGCGGAGCCGGCAAGTCCCGTCTCGCCGAGCGGCTCCACGCCCGCCGCGGCTGGCCGGTCTTCCGCCTCGACGACTTCTACCGCGACGGCGACGATCCCGCCGCGCCGCGCCATCCCACCCTCGGCATCGTCGACTGGGACCACCCCGACAGCTGGGACGCCGACCGCGCCGTCGCCGCCCTGCGCGAGCTCGTCGACACCGGGCGCACACTGCTGCCGGTCTACGACATCTCGACGAGCCGGGCCACCGGGTCGCACGAGGTGACCGCCGGCCCGACCGACCTCGTCCTCGCCGAGGGCATCTTCGCCGCCGAGGTCGTCGCACGCCTCGAGGACGAGGGGATGCTCCACAGCGCCTGGTGCGTCCACCACCGACCGTCGGTCACGTTCGTCCGCCGCCTGCTGCGCGACCTCGGCGAGCGCCGCAAGCCGCCCACCGTCCTCGTGCGCCGCGGCTGGCGGCTGATGCGGGAGGAGCCGGGGATCGTCCAGCGGCAGACCGCACTCGGGGCCGTGGGCTCTCGCGCAGCCGCCGTGGAGCGCACGCTCCTCGGCTAGGGTGGCGCCGTGAGCGTCGAGGGGGTCCGAGGATGACCGACCAGCCCTGGGTGGCGCCCGGGTCCGGGCCCGAACGACCCGACCCGACGGCCCCGCCGGCCCCGGGCGGATGGACGCCGCCGGCCGTCCCCCCGCCTCCCGGCGCGGCCCATCCCCCGCCTCCCGGCGCGGCCTACCCGCCGCCGCCCGTGGGGTCCGCTCCCCCGCCGGGATGGCAGCCGCCGGCCTACCGCACGGTCGACGTGCGGCCGGGCATCGTGCCGCTGCGCCCGCTCGGCCTCGGCGACGTCTACGGCGGCGTGCTCAAGGCCGTGCGCGGCAACCCCGCCGCCACGATCGGCCTCGCCGCCCTCACCTGCTTCGCGCTGCTCCTGCCGACGACCGCTCTCGGCGCGTTCCTCGCCGGCCAGGCGTCCAGCGACCCCTTCGGCTCCTTCGCGGCCACCGACACGGTCCCGGACAACGCCGGGATCTCGCTCGTCGGCCAGTACCTGCCGACCATCGGCCAGCTGCTCTCCGCGGTCCTGCTCGCCGGGTTCCTCGCCCAGGTCGTCGGCCAGGCCGTCCTCGGCCGCAAGGTCGGGATGGGCGAGATCTGGCGCTCTACGCGCGGGCGCGTCCTGCCGCTGGTCGGGGTCGTCCTCCTCACGGGCATCCTGCTCCTCGTCGTCCTCGTCGTCGGCGTCGCGGGGGCCGTGGCGCTCGTCGTCGCGCTCGACCCGAGCGGCACCGGGGGCATCCTCGCGGCGATCGGCATCGTCCTGCTCGTCGGGCTCCTGACCGTCGCCCTGCTCGCGCTGCTCGCGACCCGATGGGCCTACGCCGCACCGGCGGTCGTCCTCGAGCGGATCGGGGTCATGGCCTCGCTCCGGCGCTCGTGGGGACTCGTCGGCGGTCCGTCGAAGGGCCCGTTCTGGCGCGTCTTCGGCATCCGCCTGCTCACCGCCGTCATCACCGGCGTCGCCTCCACCGTCATCACCTTCCCCATCTCCCTCCTCCTGCTCGGCGTCGTCGCGGCGACGACCATCGGCTCGGGCTCCTCCGACGGCGGCACGCTGCTCGTGGCGCAGACCCTCGTGAGCGGGCTGACGGCCCTGCTGACCGGGGCGCTGACGACGCCGTTCAGCGCCGGGGTCGACGCGCTGCTGTACGTCGACGGGCGGATGCGCCGGGAGGGGCTCGACATCCAGCTCATCCAGAGCGCCCAGGGTGCCGCCGCCCCGCCGTGGCCCGCCACCTCGCCGTGACCCCGGCCGACGCCCCGCTCGACCCGAGCAACGAGCAGGCGCGCCGCTGGCTCGAGGAGGAGCTGACCGCCTCCCGGTACCACGCGCAGCCGAGCATCCTCGAGCGCCTCAACGAGCTCCTCGACCGGCTGCTCAACGCCCGCCCCGAGGGCGGCCTGCCGGGCGTCGCCGTGCCCATCGCCGTCGGGCTCGTCGTCGCGGTGCTGGCCCTCGTCCTCTGGCGGGTGCTGCGGCGCGACGTCGGGCGCAGCGCCGGCGGCGGGTCCTCGCGCGCCCTCGACGTCCCCGACGTCCCGGCGGCGACGCTGCGGGCGTCCGCCCGGGCGGCCCTCGAGCGCGGCGACCTCGACGCAGCGGTCCTCGACGGCGTGCGGGCGATCGCGCGAGCCGGGGTCGAGCGGGTGCTGCTCGACGACGCGCCCGGCCGGACGGCGCACGAGGTCGCGCAGCTGCTCGGCGTGCCCTTTCCCGGCGAGCACACGGCCCTCGCCGACGCCGCCGACGCCTTCGACGCCGTCCGGTACGGCGACCGCCGCGCGACCGCCGAGCAGGCCCGCGGCGTGCTCGACCTCGACGCGCGCCTGGCCGCCGCCCGCCCGGAGCGTCCGACGGTCCCGACCGACCCGCCCGCAGCGGCTCCCGCCCCGGAGCCGGTGCGATGAGCGTCGCCCCGGCCGGCGTCGACGCCGGCCGCGTCGTCCGCCGCACCCGCGACGTCGTCCTCTGGGTGCTCGCGGTCGTCGTCGGCGGCGCTCTCCTGGCCGTCGCGGCAGGCGGCCCCCCGCCCGAGGACCGCCTGCACCCCGACGGCACCGGGCAGGGCGGGACCCGGGCGCTCGTCGAGGTGCTGCGCGACCAGGGCATCGACGTCGAGGTCGTCACCTCGTCGCAGGAGGCCGTCGAGGCCACCGACGACGGCAGCACCGTCGTGGTCGGCAACTCCGACCTCCTGACCGACACCGCGGCCCGCCGGCTGCTCGAGGGCACCCGGGCCGCCGACCGCGTCGTCCTCCTCGACACCGCACCGGGCGTCCTCGACGCGCTCGGGCTCGGGGTCACGGCGCGCCCGGCCGACGGCCCGGCGACCGACCCGCAGTGCACGCTCCCGTGGGTCGGGCGCGAGGACCGCGTGAGCCGGACCTCGTGGGCGCTCGTCCCGGTCGACGGCCGCGAGCTGCCCCCCGGTGTCGTCGGCTGCTGGCCCACGCCGGACGACGGCGGCGACGGCCCCACGGCGTACGCGGCGGTCGACGTCCCCGCCACCGACACGCACGCGCCGGTCACCGTCGTCGGCTTCCCCGACGCCGCCACGAACCGCTTCGTCACCGAGGACGACGACGCCGGGCTGATGCTCCGGCTGCTCGGCGCGTCCCCGCGCCTCGTCTGGTACCACCCGGGCGCCGAGGACGCGACGGCCAACCCGTCGACCGACGACTCGTCGGTGTGGCCGGAGTGGGTCGGCCCGGGCCTGCTCCTCGCCGGCCTGGCGTTCGTCGCCTTCGCCGTGGCCCGTGGACGCCGGCTCGGCCGCCTCGTGCCCGAGCCGCTGCCCGTCGTCGTGCGCGCCGCCGAGACGACCGAGAGCCGCGCCGAGCTCTACCGCGCCTCGGGCGACCGGGTGCGCGCCGCCCGGGTGCTCCGTCAGGCCACGGGTGCCCGGCTCGCCGTCCGCCTCGGGCTGCCCGCCCGCACACCGGCGGACGAGCTCGTCCCCGCCGTCGCAGCGGCCGCCGGGGTGCCCGCCACCGAGGTCGACGCGCTCCTGCGCTCCCCCGCCCCGCTCGACGAGGCCGGCCTCGTCGCCCTCGCCCAGCAGCTCGCCCATCTCGAGGAGAAGGTCCGCACGTCATGACAGACACCCCCAGCACGCCCGCCCCGCAGGCCGCCGACGCGCGCGCGGCCCTCGTCCGGGTCCGCGAGGAGGTCGCCAAGGCCGTCGTCGGGCAGGACGCCGCCGTCGCCGGGATGCTCGTCGCGCTGCTCTGCCGCGGGCACATCCTCCTCGAGGGCGTCCCCGGCGTCGCGAAGACGCTGCTCGTGCGCAGCCTCGCCGCGTCGCTCGACGTCGGGACCAAGCGCGTCCAGTTCACGCCGGACCTCATGCCGGGCGACCTCACCGGCTCGCTCGTCTACGACAGCCGCGCGAGCGACTTCGAGTTCCGTCCCGGCCCGGTCTTCACGAACCTCATGCTCGCCGACGAGATCAACCGGACGCCGCCCAAGACGCAGTCGGCCCTGCTCGAGGCGATGGAGGAGCGGCAGGTCACGGTCGACGGCACGCCGCACCCGCTGCCCTCCCCCTTCCTCGTCGCCGCCACCCAGAACCCCGTCGAGTACGAGGGCACCTACCCGCTGCCCGAGGCCCAGCTCGACCGCTTCCTCCTCAAGGTCGTCCTCCCCGTGCCGGAGCGCGACGACGAGGTGTCGGTGCTGCGCCGGCACGCGTCGGGCTTCGACCCGCGCGACCTCGCCGGCGCCGGCCTTCGCCCGGTCGCCACGGCCGCCGACGTCGAGGCCGGGGCGGCCGCCGTCCGCGAGGTCGAGGTGTCGGACGAGGTGCTCGGCTACGTCGTCGACATCGCGCGGGCCACCCGCACCTCCCCCTCGCTGGCGCTGGGTGTCTCGCCGCGTGGCGCGACGGCCCTGCTCGCGACGAGCCGGGCCTGGGCGTGGCTGAGCGGTCGTGGCTACGTCACCCCCGATGACGTCAAGGCCCTCGCGGTCGCGACGCTCGCGCACCGCCTCATGCTGCGCCCCGAGGCCGAGCTCGAGGGCACGTCGGTGACGTCGGTCCTGCACGGCGTCCTCGCGTCGGTGCCCGTGCCGCGCTGATGGCCCTGACGACGCGCGCCGCCGCGCTGCTCCTCCTCGGCCTCGTCCCCGTCGGGCTGCGGCCCGAGGGGTCGACGGTCGCGCTGTGGACGCTCGTGTGGCTCGTGCTCGTCGGCCTCGACCTCGCCCTCGCGGCCACCCCGAGCGCCCTGCGACTGACCCGCGAGGACCCCGCCCTCCAGGTCCGGCTCGGCGAGTCGACGACCACCGGGGTGCTCGTCGAGAACACCGGACGACGGCGGGCGCGCGGGTTGCTCCGTGACGGGTGGCCGCCCTCGGCCGGCTCGTCCCCGTCCCGTCATCCGCTGGATGTCCCGACCGGCGAGGTGCGGCGCGTCTCGACGCGGCTGACCCCGACACGGCGCGGTGACCGGCGGGCCGACTGCGTGACGGTGCGGCTCCTCGGGCCGCTGGGGCTCGCCGGGCGGCAGCGGTCGGTCGAGGCCCGGGCCCGGCTGCGCGCGCTGCACGCGTTCCCGTCCCGCAAGCACCTGCCGAGCCGGCTCGCGGTGCTGCGCGAGCTCGACGGGCGGGCGGCTGTGCGCACCCGGGGGCAGGGCACCGAGTTCGACAGCCTGCGCGAGTACGTCGACGGCGACGACGTCCGCTCCATCGACTGGCGGGCCACCGCGCGCCGCCAGCACCTCGTCGTGCGGACCTGGCAGCCGGAGCAGCATCGCCGCATCGTCATCGTCGTCGACACCGGCCGCACGAGCGCCGGGCGGGTCGGCGAGGCACCGCGCCTCGACGCCGCGATGGATGCCGCCCTGCTGCTCACCGCGCTCGCGGGGCACGCGCGCGACCGGGTGCAGGTCGTCGCCGGCGACCGTCGCATCCGGACCCGGGTCAGCGGCGCGGACCGTGCCGGCCTGCTGCACGACGTCATCTCCGCGATGACCCCCATCGACCCCGAGGTCGTCGAGACCGACTGGGGCGTCCTCGCGGCCGAGGTCACGCGCTCGACGCACCGGTCGCTCGTCGTCCTCCTGACGCCGCTCGAGCCGGCGGCGATCGAGGAGGGGCTCATCCCCGTGCTGCCGGCGCTCGTCGCGCACCACCGGGTCGTCGTCGCGTCCGTGGCGGACCCCGCCCTCGACGCGATGCGCGTTGCGCGCGACGGGTCCGAGGAGGTGTGGGGCGCGGTCGCCGCCGAGCGCACGGTGTCGTTGCGGCGGCAGGCCTCGGATGCCCTCGGCCGGCTCGGGGTCGACGTCCTCGACGCGACGCCGGACGACCTACCGGTGCGCCTCGCCGACCACTACCTCGCGCTCAAGCGCGAGGGTCTGCTCTGAGGAGCCGGTCCGCTCACCCGTCCGTGTCCACGCTTGTCGGAGAGCGGTTTTCCACAGCGGGGTAGGACGGCAGCCGTCGTCCACAGGTGCCCGTCCCGACCTGATGCCCTGTCGGTGGGCGGTGCCAGGATGGTCACATGTCAACGGGGACAGCCGAACTCGAGGAGCGCCGCTCCCGGCTTGAGGCTGCCCGGGACGCCCTGACCGGGCTCGACGAGGTCCTGACCGGAGCGTGCGGGGACGGGTTGGGTGAGCTGATGGAGCTGCTCGACGAGGTCGCCGCGCGGGCCTCTGCTGCCCGGGTCGTGGTCGTGCTGGAGGCCGTGCG